>JAXLRY010000014.1:0-105609 GCA_046330895.1 Mycobacterium sp.
ACCTGGGGGAACAACTGCGTAGAGCGGACGTACGAGAAGTCCAAGGCTCCGCCGAGGGTGAAGACCAATCCTTCACTGAGTGCTTCTGTCCCCCATCCGAGTTGGGCCCATTCAGTAAGGTCACGAAGCGCACCGGAACCACAGTGCCCTCCCCTCCTATGGGGATAGGGAATTTGAATCCTCGTCATCGCCGCTTCCTCTCTTGTCAGTAGCACTGTTGAGACTCGTCAAAAGCTACGTTTCATCACGGCTTCCCGGCTGACAGTAGGTGCCAACACCAACACGCGTGACCGCAGCCAACCTCAGCCGCGCATCTCGACCGCCTATGGCGATGGGGCACATTGACTTTCGATCGCTAGTCCTGCATCAACACGTCAACGGTAAGAGCCACAGACGCGCAGCACTCAACCGTTGTACTCAGCTCGCTTGCTCCCGTGGTCGCGCTCCCGCGCTTCGGCTGCTTTATCAGAATCGGATGAGTCCTCGGATGTTGCGGCCCGATCGCATATCCGCGTAGCCTTCGTTGATCTGATCGAGGGTGTACTCACGGGTGATCAGCTCATCCAGCTTGAGGTGTCCGGCGTTGTAGAGCTCGACGAGCCGCGGGATGTCGTGGGCGGCGTTCGACGAACCGTACAGAGCGCCGCGGATCTGCTTTTCATACAGCGTCAATTCCAGCAGTGAACCCGACATCGAGGTGTCTTCGGGGTGCCCGATCGCGGTAACGACCACACGGCCGCGTTTACCGACCAAGGACAGCGCCTCGCCGATGTAGGACCCTTCGGCGACATCGGTGGTCAAGACGCAGACATCGGCGAGTTTGCCGCGGGTGATGTCACTGATCAGTGACCAGGCCTCGTCGATCGTGGCAACGGCATGCGTCGCACCGAAACCGCCGGCTTGTTCACGCTTGAACGCCACCGGATCGACAGCCACGATGTTCAACGCGCCCGCGATGCGGGCACCCTGAATCGCATTCATGCCGATGCCACCGGCTCCGATCACTACCACGGTATCCCCGGCACGCACCTCACCGGTGCGCACCGCCGACCCGTACCCGGTCGTCACACCACACCCGATCAACGCCGCCTTGTCCAGCGGTGTCCCCTGGTCGATTTTGACCAGAGACGCCTTGGGGACCACGGTGTATTCCGAGAACGTGCCCAGCAGGCACATCTGGCCGACGTCCTCACCCCGGGCATGGAAACGGTAAGTGCCGTCGATCTGGGGTCCCATCATGAGCGCGGCACCCAAGTCGCACATGTTCCCCATCCCCCGCGCGCAATAGGAACAGTGCCCACACGACGGCAGGAACGTCAGGATCACCGAATCGCCCTCGGCGACGTTCTCGACACCCGCACCCACTTCGACCACGGTGCCGGCACCCTCGTGGCCACCGACGACGGGCAGCGGAATGGGCAGGTCGCCGGTCACGAGGTGTTCGTCGGAATGGCACAACCCGGTCGCGGTCAGCTGGACGAGCACTTCATCGGGGCCGGGAGGATCCAACTCGATGTCCTCGACTTCCCACTTTTCTCCTAGGCCCCACAGCACTGCAGCACGTGTCTTCATATGTGTCTCCTTAACGTCAGTGTTTCGGTCGCAGTGGATTGATGATTCACGCCAGCGTCTCGATGATGAGGTCACCGTCGCCGAACTGGCGGCGCAGCTTCTTCTTGTCGAACTTGCCAGTGGAAGTCAGCGGAATGTCGGTGACGAACGCCCACCGTTCCGGTAGCCACCACTTGGCCACCCGCGCACGCAGAAATTCGGTCAGCTCCGCCGCGGTGGCGGTGCGGTCGGCAGCCAGGACGACCACCGCCAGCGGCCGTTCCTGCCACTTGTCGTCGGGCACTCCAATCACCGTGGCGGTGCGCACCGCAGGGTGAGCGGCCAACTCGTTCTCCAATTCCACCGAGGAGATCCATTCGCCCCCGGACTTGATGACATCCTTGGAGCGGTCGGTCAGCGCGATGAACGCGTCCGCGCTGATCGTCCCGACGTCCCCGGTACGCAACCACCCGTCCGGCGACGCCGCCGGACTGTCATTCTCGTAATACGACTGAGTGATCCACGGGCCGCGGACTTGAATCTCCCCCACCGATTTTCCGTCCCACGGTTGTTCTGCACCGCTGTCATCGACGATGCGGGCCTGCACACCGGCCACCACCCGGCCCTGGGTTGCGCGCAGGTGAAGCGACCTCTCCGGGGTATCAGAACTCCGCGGCAGAGCGACCGAGGCCAGCGGGGAAGTCTCAGTCATCCCCCAAGCCTGCACAATGCGGATGCCCAGCTCGTCATAGGCGGTCATCAACGACCGCGGAACCGCCGAACCACCGCAGGCCACCATCTTCAGCGAACTCACGTCATGGCCGGGATTGTCGCGCAGGTAGTGCAGAACATCGGTCCAGATCGTCGGCACCGCCCCCGCCATCGTCGGTCGCACCGCCTCGATCATCTCCACTAGAGGCCCCGCCTGCAGGAAACGGTCAGGCAGCAGAAGCTGCGCGCCGGCCATCATCGCCGCATACGGCAACCCCCACGCGTTGGCGTGGAACATCGGAACGATCGCCAACACCGTGTCGTCATGACCGATGCCCAAGGCATTCGAAGTGCACGCCGCCTGCGAGTGCAACCACGTCGAACGATGGCTGTAGACAACACCTTTCGGATGCCCGGTGGTACCGCTCGTATAGCACATCGCTGCGGCCGACTGCTCGTCGACGTCGGGCCAGTCGAACGTACTCGACTGGGCGGCCACCACATCGTCGTACCGTAGGACGTCCTTTCCGCACCCCTCGACCGCGGCAAGATCGCCGGTTCCGGTCACTAGCACCGTGCGCACCGAGGTCATCGACGGCAACGCCGCCGCCAAAAGGGCCAGCACCGTACTGTCGACGATGATCACCCGATCCTCGGCATGATTGGCGATCCACGTCAGCTGTTCCGGCGGCAGCCGCAGGTTCAACGTATGCAGCACCGCGCCCATCGACGGCACCGCCGCGTAACAGTCCAGATGCTCCTGGTTGCTCCACTGTAACGTCGCGACACGCTCATCTCCACGGATGCCGATCTGGCGCAGAGCATTTGCCAACCGTGCCGCACGCTCACCCACCTCGCGATAGGACACCCCAGAGATCTGCCGGGGTCCGCGCGCAGTCAGCACCTCGCGATCGCCATGAACTGCCGAAGCATGGGCCACGATCGCGGGCACAGTCAACGCAACGTCCTGCATCGTGCTCCTCATCGCACACCCGCCCTACAGCCCGCGGTGAGGCGAGGGTCACGCATCGATGAGGTCCTGCCGATTCTGGCTCTCCAGCATCAACCGGTACTCGGGGAACAGGTTCTTGGCCTGCGGGATCAACTTGATCAACTTCGGCACCGGACCTTTCGCACGTACCGTTCCCTTGGCCATCGCCATCGTCAAGTTCACCTTCCCCAACCAGAACTTGTTCCCCGTGTCTGCCGACATGAACAACTCCACGTTGGGCACCGCGGTACTGGCCGCTCCGGTCTCCACCACCTTGTTCGGCATGTCCACCGTCACAACCGCATCCGGATCTGTGTAATGCACCCGCAACACCACACCCGAATTCGCGAGCTTGTCCGCCAGACCTTCCTTCTCCAAACCCCGCCGAAAGATCCCGCCCAGGAAGGCATAGACCTCGTCCTCGTCCCTAAATACCGCCACCGTCAACCTCAACTAACCTCATTGTCAGAACAGAACAGAACAGAACAGGCACCGACTTCTGACGCTGCTCCTCCGGAAAGAATCGTCATGCTCGTTGGGAAACCCCACTAGGTCCTGATGCGCTGCGCCAAGGCGACCGCCGGGCAGCCGCTAGCGTTCCTTTGCCAGCGGGGCTGGATGGCAATTGTCACTGAAGTACCTCTCCAAGACACGCGTCGCATCCGCCGTCGTCGTTCCCACCGCCTACGCACCGCCGGCACCTCAGTCCGAGCCGGCGAGCACCAGTTCGGCCCGTTCGACGGCGACTTGCTGCGTGATGACCCGCTTGCTGAACATGAAGTCGCGGGGACGGTTGATGCAGTCGGCGGCAATGAGCTCGCCGGCACGGAGGTAGAAGCAGGTGAAGTCGCGGTCCCGGGTCGGGTCGCCGCTGAGGACGACCTCGTCGTACCCGGTGTTGAGACCGGCGATCTGGAGCTTGAGGTCGTATTGATCTGACCAGAACCATGGAAGGGCCGCAATCTTCTTGGACTTCCCACAGACGGTCGCGGCGGCGACCTTGGCCTGCTCGGCCGCGCTCGGCACGGACTCCAGGCGGATGCGACGGCCGTAACGGGCCATGTCGTGGCTGGCGCAGTCCCCGGCGGCCACGATGTCGGGGTCGCTAGTCCGGGCCCGATCGTCGATCACGACGCCGTTGTCGACGACCAGGCCCGCGGTGGCGGCGAGCTCGGTGTTCGGCTCCACGCCGATGCCGACAATGACGAGGTCGGCGGGAATTGATTCGCCACTGGCCAGGATTACTTCGCGGACCCTGCCGTCGCCGGACAGAGCCTCGACCAGCGTGCCCGTCCGGATGTTGACGCCCTCCTCCCGGTGGATCCGGTCGAAGAACTCCGATACCTCCGGGGCGGTGACCCGTTCAAGGACGCGCCCGGTCGCCTCGAGCAGGGTGACCTCCAGACCCAGTGCACGCAACGAGGCGGCTGTCTCCAGTCCGATGTAGCCGCCGCCCACGATCACCGCCCGACGCCCGGGGCCGGCGGCCTCTCGGATCATCTCGCCGTCCGCGGCGGTGCGTAGGTAGAAGACTCCGGCCAGGTCCGCTCCCGGGGTGGGGAGCCGACGAGGCCGGGCGCCAGTGCACAGCGCGAGCTTGTCGTAGGGCAGTGCGTCGCCGGTACTCAGCACGACATGACCAGCCGAGCGGTCGATCGCCGCCACCGTCGCATCCAGGAGTCGGATCCGCTGCTTGGCGTAGAAATCCGAGTTGCGGATCGCGAGTTCGGCCAGTTCGCATTTGTCGGCCAGGTACGACTTGGACAGCGGGGGCCGCTGGTAGGGCAACGCCGACTCATCGCCGACGAGGACGATCTCGCCGTCCCACCCTTCTCGGCGAAGACTGGCGGCGAGCTGGGTGCCCGCGTGGCTGGCCCCCGCGATGACCGCTCGCTGCACGGTCATGCGCCACCTTTCGGGATGAGGCGGACCATCAGCTTACTGATCCCCCTCACGAAGTTGGACTGCACGTACTCGGGCTCACCGACGACCTCGATGTTCTCGAACCGCGGAAGCAGCTCCTCCCACAGGATCCGCAACTGCATCTCGGCCAGCCGGTTACCCATACAGCGGTGCACGCCGAAACCGAAGGAGATGTGGTTACGGGCGTTGGCCCGGTCGATAATCAGGTCATCGGGCCGATCGAACACGCGCTCGTCGCGGTTGCCCGAGGCGTACCACATCAGGACCTTATCGCCCTTGCGGATGAACTGCCCGTTGAGCACAGTGTCGGCCTTGGCGATCCGGCGCATATGCGCGAGCGGGGTTTGCCACCGGATGATCTCCGAGACCATGTTGGGGATCAGCTCGGGGTTCGCCTTCAGCTTCTCAAACTGGTCAGGGAACTCGTTCAGCGCCAGAACACCACCGCTCATGGAATTGCGGGTCGTATCGTTGCCACCCACGATCAGCAATACCAAGTTGCCCAAGAACTCCATCGGGCGATCGATCAGGTCCTTGGTGCTCTCGTCGCTCTGCAACATGGTGATCAGATCGAAGCCGGGCAGCTCTCCGGCAGCTTTCCGGGCTGCCTTGTCCCGCCAGTGAGCGCTGAGACCTCTAGCCATATCGACCATGCCGCGAAATATCTCGTCGTTGTCCGAGGGCCCACCGTTGGCTTGCTCCATGGAGGTGGCGAGATCGGACCATTGGACGAGCTTGCGCCGCTGCTCGTACGGGAAGTCCAGCAGCGTGGCCAGCATGCGCGCGGTTAGCTCGATCGAGACGTGCTGCACCCAGTTGAACGGTTCGCCAAGCGGCAGAGCGTCGAGCACGTCTACCACCCGCTCGCGGATGAGGCCCTCCATCTCACGCAGGTTCTTCGGTGCGACCACACCCTGGACAGCCTGCCGTTGCCGGTCGTGTTTCGGGGGGTCCATCGCGATGAACATCGCAATGTCGAGGAAGCGCGGCGGGCTCCCGATGACGATGAACGGCTCGGAGGAGAAGACCTCGTGGTTCTTGTCGACGGCCACGATGTCGGCATGCCGCGTCACCGACCAGAACGGGCCGAACGCGCTGTGGGCCTGATAGTGCACGGGAGCCTCGTTGCGTAGGCGCTCGTAATAGGACTTCCAGCGACCCTGACGATAGAGGAAAGGATTGCTAAGGTCGATGTCGGTCAGTTCAACCTCGTCAGCCGGCGGGATCGGTCGCTCGATGAAGATTTTTTCACCGTTGGTGCCGGTGACCCAGCGCCGCGTTCTGTCGTAGAGGTGGGCGCCCTGGATTATTCGGTCCATCGGAATTGTTGCCTGAGCCTTGGCAGTGACTGCCTCGCGAATATTGCTCACGTCTCACCTCTCTTTCGTCATCACAGTTGGAACTCGGGCAGATGGACGATCAAACCGTCCCACGCCTCAGAGACCTGCATCTGGCAGGACAGCCGGGAGGTCGGCTGACGCTCGGGGTTCATCGCGAGCATCTCCTCTTCATTGGCCCCGGAGAGGCCGACCCGATCGGACCATTGCGGATCGACGATCACATGGCAGGTGCCGCACGCGGCTTCGCCTCCGCAGTCGCCGTCGATGCCGGGCACCGCATTGTTGGTCGCGACCCGCATCAGTGACTGACCTTCCTCGAGAGGCGCCTCATACTTCTCGCCGCCGTGGGAGACAAATGTGACAACTGCCATAGCCAGGCTCCTTGCGTGTCCTCAGTTACTTGACACAAGTCTTGCGCCAGATGAGCGCTGCGGCTATGTTCGCCGGAGTCAGAAACTTGTGATTTCGGCTCAAAGGGGCCATGGTCAGTGAACCCCAATGACGCGGGTGTGCCCCCACTCGCATTCGTGCAAATGCTCGAGAGCCCGGCGTTTGACCCAGACGCCGTCGCGCGGCTTCGCAACATCATGGCTCGCGAAGGAACCGACGAGGCGACGCTGATTCAGCGTGATGTCCAGGCCCCGTTACGGTGGTTTCGTGAGGCGTACCCCGGTCTAGACATCGATCAGGCAACGCTGCTCGGATTTGCGTTAGCCGAACAGGCACAGTTGACGTCCTTCGGCCCGCTGAGTGTTCCGCTGGTCAGCGCGGGCTCAGTGGCCGAGATCGTAGAGCTGCTGACTTATCTGCCGTTGATCACGACGGCTGTCAAAGCACAGTTTCATCCAGATGACCAAGGCCTCACCGTCGGGCTCTGGGGACACACCAGCGATCGGGCCCTGGACTGCCTCGCCGTCACGTACGCCGGGTTGGCGTTGTTGCGACTGCTGGACATGCTCGTCCGTGCGGCGCCGACCCTCACACTCCACTTGAGTTGGCCAGCGCCCGCCGCCTTGAAAGATCGCGAGGACGACCTTACCGCCGGGCGCCTGTTCTTCGACGCTCCGATGTCCTTCCTCCATGTTCCCGCGGACACGCTCAACGAGGTGTGCCGGTTCTCCGATCCCGTCGCATACCGACTCGCCATCGTCGATCTGCAGCGAACTCTCGACCAGCGGAGCGAAACCACGTCGTTCTCGGAGAAGGTGAGACGGCTGCTGCAGAAGGAGCCCGGACGCCGAAGTAAACATTGGTTCGCACATGAGCTGTCAATGTCCACCAGCACACTCAAGCGGCGCCTCTCCGAAGAGGAGACCACCTTTCGCGAGTTGCGCCAAGCATTCCTGCGCGAGCGCGCGATGCTGCAGCTACTCGACCGATCCCTATCGGTGAGTGAGATAGCCACGGATCTCGGATACAGCGACCTCGCCAACTTCTCACACGCCTTCAAGCGATGGACCGGCCGCTCTCCGAGCGAGTTCCGGCTCTCACCACATTGAGCTGTCCCGGCGGGTCCGGAGATCCGACCTTTGCGGCGTCTTTCTGCAGCGTCGCCTCTCCCCGGGTGTTCGATGGAGGCCCGAGCCTGCGCGCCGGGCAGCAGATTCACCCGGTCACACAAGCCGGCCAGATGCTCGGCCAGCACCGAATCCAATTGGCGGGCATGACCGAAAGTGAACTCCCGCAACAGCGTTCCCATCGTTGACGGGGGATACACCCGGCGGAAAAAGGGATTTATGCCGCCAGCGCGGACCAGGTCGACATCATCGATGTAATCCGCGCCCGCTTACATGCTCGCGATCAGGGTGGCCAGTTTCGGAGCCGGATTGGCCGACCTCGACTTGACCCTGGGAGCTGCGATGTGAATCTTGTTGGCCAACAACTCCGATAGGCCTGCCTGCTCAGCCAGCGCCATCACCGGCACCAGGCCCGCGCACGACACCAGATATCCTCATCGAACACATCGGACCGCGGGGTGAACGTGTGGGACACTCGCGCCGGAAGTGCCGTTCTCGAACTGGACCGATTGTTGCCTGAACAATATCAATCTTCCCAGCTCAGAACGCACTTTCCTTATCCCGACACCCCGACAAACAGTCCATTGTCAGTGGATCGAGGCCAAGACCGCTCAAGTCACAGCTATCTATAGCCAACGCCGAGGTAGCGGAGCGCCACCCGCGAGATCCGCGCACCCGTGGTGGCGATGTCCGCGGAGGGAAGAACGACGTGACTCACGGTGAGCCGCACCAGAACGTCTGCGACCTCCTCGACGTCTTCGGAGTCGAGATCGGCGAAGTGGTCGTGAAACCACGCGACCAAAGCCGCGGAGGAGAGCTGGAGCAGGGACGCCGATGTCGGCAGGAGAGGAAGAACGCCCGTCGTCGGCGCACCGGCGCGATCATCCCCTGAGTGGTTGGACGTCAGCACCGACTTCAGGAGCGGACTGGCTTCTGCTTCACGCAGGGTGAACCGCACCGCTGCGGTGATGCCGCCCTGAACGTCGCCGGTGTGTTCGGCGAGAATGGCGTGGATACCCTCCAGGAAGCGCTGACCCTCGGCCACCACGAGCGCGTCACCAAGTCCCTGCTTATCGCCGAACTCCTTGTATAGCGTCGGTCGGGAGACGCCGACAAGTTCGGCGACCTCACTCACTCGGACTTGTTCCCAGCCCTTCTCAATGGTGAGTTCCCGTGTCGCCCTCAAGACCTGCTCGCGGATATGTCGGCGAAACGACATCCGCGCCGAATCAGTTGGCATACGAGCAGAATAGGTGGCGAACTGGGATCTCCCGCGCAGCCCGACGACTGGCGTCAAACGGTACGGTCGAGAAAGTCGACGACCGCCGTCGAGAATGCGTCGTTGTTGTCGCCAGCAACCATGTGGCCCGCGCCTGACACGTCAACGGTTTGCGCGTGGGGAACCAAGGTGAGGAAATCCTTCACTGTCTCTTCGGAGACTATGTCCGACAGCAGGCCGCGGACCAGCAGCGCCGGCGCGGACACCTGTCGCGCGCCATCGACAAGGAATGCGCTCATCATCTCGAACTCCTCTGCGCCGTCGTCTGAATCACTCTGCAGGAACTGAAAATTCGACGTCGCAAACGCCGGATCCCATCGCCAGGCCCAGCGACCGTCTCCACGTCGGCGGAGGACTTTTTGAAGGCCGTCGACGTTTTCGGGGCGAGGGCGGTGCGGGTTGTAGGCGGCGATCACGTCAGCGGCCGACTCTAGGCTGTCGAAACCTTCGGGATGGGCCGACATGAACGATAGGACTCGGCGGGCGCCGTGCATCTGCATTCGCGGAGTGATGTCAACCAGGACGACGGCCTGCCATAGCTCCGATGGGGCGAGCAAGTGCGTGCCGAGGATGGTCAAACCGCCCAACGATGCCCCGATCGCGGCAACTGGGCGGGCGGAGCCGGCGTACGCGCGCACGGCCAACAGGTCGGACCCCAGCCGTTCGATGTCATAGCGTCCGTCTGGATCCCAGTCGCTGTCACCATGTCCCCTTGCGTCGTAGGCGGCAACGGTGTAGCCCCGCTGATGCAATCGTTGGGCGGTGACATCCCAGGCGTGCCGGCTCTGACCACCGCCGTGAAGGAGCAACACGACCGCCCGCGGTCCGTCACAGCGGTAGAAGTCGACCGCCAGCGAGAGCCCATCCACCGTGGGCACGCGCTCGACGACAGGAGCGGACAAATCATGTGCTCTGTTTGCAGACATCAAGAGATGGCCTTCGGTGCGACGACGGTGACGGTGCCCTGCGCCGCACACACCGCTCTGCCGTCGTTGCAGATGTCGATACGTGCCACACCGCTGGTTCTGCCCAGCGAGATGATCTCAGCCGTGGCTACACAGGTTCCGCTGGAAACTGGACGAAGCAAATTCAGTTTGAACTCCGTCGTCGCGACCCAGGATCCCATCGGAATCACGGGATAAAACACCACTCCAAGGCAATGGTCGACCATGGCCGACAAGCAGCCGCCATGCAAGTTGCCGAAAGGCGTCTTCAGGTCGTCGCGTGCGTCCATCTCCGCGACGAGCCGTCCAGCAGTGAAGTCAGTGTGCCGGAAGCCGAGGTAACCGGCCAACCCGCCCGTGGTTTCTGCTGCGCTCTGCAGTTGTTCAGCGACCTGCTGGTTGAACGTGGTGAACTGCACAGACATGTCCGGCCTCCTACCTCAGCTGTGGTTGAGACATTACGCCTTGTCTGTCACATCGGTCGACAATGGTCGCTCGCCAGGATTGCGGGAAGGAGAAACCTTGAAAGAAATGTCCGGAGCCCGTCACGACTGCGCTCCCGCGGTCCTCGAACAGTCAGCAGGCTCAGTATCGTGCGGAGAACCCACTCGGCGGCGTCGTCGACGGAGACGCCCGGTTCTACGTAACTCCAGTGTCTCCTGAAGATGGGACGGAGAAACTCGGTGACGAGTTCGAAGAGTGACGTCGAGGTCCCCGCCGCGAGGCCAACGCCGGCGAGTTCCTCGTCGCTGCCGAACAACAATCCGATGATCTCTTCGCGGCGCGCGGCCTCAACTGTGTATTCCACGAAATCGACGAGAGCGGAGCCCAGATCGGTGTGCTCCGCGATCCGGGGGTTGATGCGATCGAGATAGCGCTCGGCGGCGCGAATGATGACGCCCGACATCACCGCCTCCCGATTAGGGAAGTAGCGATACACCGTTGCCCTGGAGACACCCGCTGTTCTGCCGATGTCCTCCATGGTCGTGCCTACCACGCCGCAACTCTCTAGGCACCGCTCGGCAGCATCTAGCAATCGGTCGCGAGCGGAACCACGATCTGACGGCGCGGCGGCACCCCATCGCACCAACTTCGTCGACACAACAGCCAGTATGCCGCGGGCGCACACCATTGTGGCTTGACTGCAGATATGACACCATCGCATTCGTGTCTCACAACAGCCCGTGGCCCTGAGCGAGTGATCGATTGTCGGTAGAAGCGCGTACTCCGGTGGTGGTCGGCGTAGGCGAAGTAACCCATCGCGGGGACGACGTCGTCACCGGCCTCGGTTGGTATTCGACGAAACATTCGGTCGGTGTGTGGTCGGCCACCCCTCCACCAACCGGGTGGCGACTGATCGACACGGCAGACGAACAAGCTCAGATCGATTCATCGCGGCTGGCCGTCGCAGGCGTCGACGAGGCGACCGGTCGCGCGACAGTGGACGGGTACACGGTCGAATACGACCGAGACGGGCGACCTCGATGGACACCGATCATCGCGCACCTGTCCGACGGGCGAAGAGTCGTCGCACGCAGCGACGATCCGCAGATTGCCGAGGCGATGGCGGGCGAGATGTACGTTGGCAGAACGGTTTGCCTCCGAAACACAGGGTCGTCCACGGGATTCGAGCTTCCATGATCGCCGAGGCCATGGTGTTGACCGGACCGCGGAATCTGGAGCGGCGCCAGATGACCATCCCCGACGTCGGTGACCGCGGTGCGATCCTGCGAGTTGAAGCATGTGGTCTATGCGGTACAGATCACGAACAATTCACCGGACACCTGCCTGCCGGCTTCTCATTCGTTCCAGGTCACGAAATCGTCGGCATCGTCGAACATGTCGGCAATGCGGCCAGCGAACGCTTGTGCGTCCAGGCCGGCCAGCGCGTGGCCGTCGAGGTGTTCCGGTCCTGCCGAGACTGCCCGGAGTGTCGCCGCGGCGAATACCGGCGATGTGCGGTGAACGGCATCGCCACCATGTTCGGGTTCGTCGACGTGGAGATCGGCGCCGGGTTATGGGGCGGATACGCCACCCATGTGGAGCTTCCGTGGGACGCGATGCTACTCCCGATTGCCGAAGACATGGACCCCGTTCTCGCCACGTTGTTCAACCCTCTCGGGGCCGGTATCCAATGGGGGAAAACTCTTCCCGACACCAAGGCGGGGGGTATCGTAGCGATACTGGGACCGGGCATCCGCGGGATCTGCGCGGCGGTGGCGGCGAAAGAGGCGGGAGCCGCTTTCGTCGCGATGACCGGCATCGGTCCACGCGACGATCAGCGACTGGCCATAGCCAGATCATTCGGTGTCGACCTGCCCATCGACGTATCGCAGGACGATGCAGTGACAGCGCTCCAGCGTGAGACAGGCGGACAGCTTGCCGACGTGGTCGTCGATGTCACCGCCAAAGCACCCTCCGCGTTCGCCGACGCCGTCGCCCTTGCCAGGCCTGGCGGCACGGTCGTGGTTGCCGGCACCCGCGGCGGAGGCGGCGCGCCCGGCTTTGAACCAGACACGCTGGTGTATAAGGAATTACACATCTCCGGTGCACTCGGCGTGGAGTATCCCGCCTACCGGGCAGCCCTCGAGATTCTGGCCACGCGCCGCTGGCCGTTCGACCGGATCACAAGAGAATCAACCGGATTCGCTGGTCTCGCGCCGCTGCTCAGTTCGCTTGCAGATGAAAATGCCAAATCGAGTGCGGCCCTGCACAACGTCTTCGTGCCCACGCCCTCACAGCATGCGGAGCTTCAACAGAGAAAGGTCACGTGACGAGGACGGAACGCGTACCGATGCTCGACCTTGAGCAGGCCCGGCTGCGGGCTGCCGAGTGTGGGCTGCCCGAAGAGATGGCAGAACTGTCAGTATTTCGCGTGGCACTTCACCAGCCGAGCCTCGCAGTGGCCCTGTACGGAATGCTCGAGGCGCTGCTATTTAACGGTGTGCTCGACGCCCGGCTACGCGAATTGATCATCATGCGCATCGGCTGGGTAACGGGGTCGGTATATGAGTGGACACAGCATTGGCGAATCGCGACGCTGCTCGGTGTGGCTTCGGATGACCTTCTGGCGGTGCGTGACTGGCAAAGTTCCAATCGTCTGGGCCATGCCGAGCGTGCAGTCCTGGCGGCGACCGATGATGTGGTACGTGACGGGGTCATTGCCGAGGAAAACTGGGCCGCGTGCCACAAGGCATTCAATGGCGATCACGCGGTTTTGGTCGAACTTGTCGGAGCGATCGCCAATTGGCGGCTCTTTTCGATCCTGCTTCGATCCTTGAATATTCCGCTTGAGTCGGGTACCGACTCCTGGCCGCCCGATGGGCGAGCCCCTCGACGTGACGATTGAGTAAAAACCGGTTGTTCAGCAATCGCACCCAAGTTGAAGCTCGGTTACCCCTTATGTTCCTAGTCAGTTGTGGGCTATTGAATTTCAAACGGGTAGTTGTGATTTCGGTCTCATAGCCACGGTCTCGGGGTAATGCCACCAACTAAACATGTGGAGCCAACTGTTCTGGGACGCCTACACCAGCTTGAAGCACGCTCCGTCATACGAATACGATCCAAGGCATGTCGAGGTTCTTCGCGACTCAGGCCAACTGTTACTACTGGGAGAGTCGTTCAATCGGGTCGCTGGCAACAGAACGCCAATGAAGGCGATCGCCAGCAGTCACCGCACACAGCACCTCAAGCAGAGAATTCAAGAGCCCGCTGCTGCAAGCTAGACCCGGCGTCCGACACCGAGGCGCTGCCGCCTCCATGCAGCTGACCACGAACGCCAGCTGCGCCGAAGTCCCACCGGGGACGGCAAACACCTTCCGCCGCAACACCTTCGGATGCAGCTTGGACGGAAGGCCACCAGCCACCATGATATCGACCGTCTCGGCGTCGCCAGCACCGCGGACGAATCGGTGTACCGGCCCGTTGCCACCTCGCCTCCGGCTTGCGCAGGTCAATCTCTCAGGTCGTCGTTGCCACACTCAGGAGTGACATGTACAAATCACGGTTCAGCGAGTGTACAGTTCACGGTGTGGAGGTATCCGTGACCGAGTTGCGCGCGCACCTTAGCGATTGGCTCGATCGAGTTCGGGCTGGTGGTGAGGTCGTCATCACCGACCGCGGGATTCCGGTCGCGCGACTCGCTGCGCTGGACAGCGCAGGCACCTTGGAGCGTCTCACGGCCGAAGGCGTGATTGGCAGGGCCACCGCGCAGCGGCCCGTCGCTGCGGGACGGTCCCGGCCCAGGCCGCGGCGGCCGGTGTCTGACCAGGTCAGCGACCAGCGGCGCTGACCGGTGCCGCTCGTCTACTTCGACGCCAGCGCCTTCGTCAAACTTCTCACCACCGAGACAGGGAGCTCGCTGGCGTCCGCGCTATGGGACGGCTGCGACGCCGCATTGTCCAGCCGTCTGGCCTACCCCGAAGTCCGCGCCGCACTCGCTGCAGCAGCCCGCAATCACGACCTAACTGAATCCGAGCTCGCCGCTGCCGAGCGTGACTGGGAGGACTTCTGGGCCGCCACCCGCCCAGTCGAACTCACCGCGACAATTGAACAGCACGCCGGCCGCCTCGCCCGCGCCCATGCCTTGCGCGGAGCCGACGCTGTCCATCTGGCCAGCGCGTTGGCAGTCGGCGACCCCGGCCTGATCGTCGCCGTTTGGGACCGACGCCTGCACGCCGGAGCCCAAGCCGCCGGGTGCCGACTCGCCCCCGCCCAACTCGACCGCTAATCCGACCGCTCGACGTCAGAGGTGGGTCGACCCCGGCATGGATGACGATCAGGTACCGATTCGCCAGGTCAGAACCCGTGTCGTAAGTGGCCAAGTCCCCCCTCGGACACTGTTGAGTGGTTCTTCTTCGCGTGGTCGTCACGGCTCCAGTGGCGCCCCTGCGACTTGCGCCCGGGTACGCATCAGGCTGGCGACGACGGTGACCAGCAGCACCCCACCGATCACCACCATGGATGTCCCCGTCGAGATCTCCGGTACCGCAACGTGCTCACCGCCATTGATGAACTGCAGGGTGTTTTCGTGCAGGGCGTGCAGCACCAGCTTCACACCGATGAACGCGAGAATGAGCGCCAACCCGTAGGACAGGTAGACCAGCCGGTCGAGAAGCCCCCCGATGAGGAAGTACAACTGCCGCAGCCCCATCAGGGCGAATGCGTTCGCGGTGAACACGATGTAGGGCTCTTCCGTCAGCCCGTAGATCGCCGGAATCGAGTCCAGGGCGAAGAGAACATCGGTGAAGCCGATCGCGATCAGTGCAAGCAGCATGGGCGTTACCGCCCGCTTACCGTCGAGCGTGGTGAGGAACTTGTCGCCGTCGTACTTGTCGGACGTCAGGATGATCCGTCGCGTCAGCGCGATGATCCGGCTGTCTCGCTTCTCCTCCACCTCCTTTTCGTGCCCGCTCTCCATCGCCAGCTTTGCCGCGGTGAACAACAGGAACACGCCGAAGAGGTAGAACACCCAACTGAATGCGGTGATTGCCGCCGCGCCGGCTGCGATGAACGCCCCGCGCAGCACAAGCGCCAGCACGATCCCGATGAGCAGTAGCTTCTGCTGATACGCCCGGGGAACGGCGAAAGTACCCATGATGACTGTGAACACAAACAGGTTGTCCACCGACAAAGCCTTCTCGGTGACGTAGCCGGCAAAGTATTCACCGCTGAATTCGCCACCCCACTGCCACCACACGAACAGCCCGAACGCCACGGCGATGCTGATGTAGATCGCGGACCAGGTCGCCGATTCCCGAAATGACGGATCGTGCGGCACTCTCACGTGGGCGAAGAAGTCGAATACGAAGAGCCCGAGAATCACCACGCACGTTACGACCCACACCATCAACGAGACGCCCATGGGACCATTATTCAGATGCCCGGCAAGGTGTTGTTCCTCCGCAACGATCCGACTGCTCCCGAAGCCCTTCTGGGCGAGACCTTCACTGAATTCGGTTTTGACGTAAGCACTTTCGAAGTGGTCCCGGCTCACCTGATCCACGACCCGGTTATCGACGTCACATTTCCCGAACCGACTCGCTTCGACGTGATCGTGCCGCTCGGCGCCAGGTGGTCGGTGTACGACGAACGCCTCGCCAAGTCGTGGGTTGCCGGGGAGATGGACATGGTGCGGCGGGGTCTCGCCGCCGGGGTGGGCGTCCTGGGGGTGTGCTTCGGGGGTCAGCTGCTGGCTCAGCTACTGGGCGGTGCGGTACGCCCTTCTCAGGACCCGGAGATCGGCTGGCGCGAGGTGGACAGCACAAGCTCGATAGTTCCGTCCGGCCCCTGGTTCGAATGGCACTTCGATCGCTGGACGCTGCCGCCGGGTGCTCTGGAAGTGGCCCGAAACGATTGCGCCTCACAGGCTTTCGTGCGCGGCCGCGCGCTGGCCCTGCAGTTCCACCCCGAGCTCGATCACGAGGTGCTGGACATGTGGATTGCCGACGACCGTGATGGCGAAGCCGCCGGATTGGGCATCGGTCACGACGACCTTCGTACCCGAACCACGCTCGAGTTGGATGACGCGGCGCGGCGGCTACGGCTTCTGGTGCGCGGCTTTCTCGATGCGGTCGTCACCAATTCGGTGGCGGTCAGCGATCCTGATCTTCGCCCGAAACTTCGGTGATCTGATCCGGATCGACATCGCCGACGGTCTCGATGGACTGCTCGGGTTCGTACTCCACCGGCGGCTCGGCGGCCTCGGCTGACTCGTCATCCGAGGATTCCGAGGATTCCGAGGATTCCGAGGATTCCGAGACGGCCGGCTCACCATCTTGCCGACGGGTCTGCCGCTCACGGATTGCGTCGGCCACCAGCAGAAGCACACCGAGCACGCTGGCTCCGATGCACACCCAGGCGACCAATTCGTTGCTGGTGACAACAGCGGTGACCAGCGCGGCGAGGCCAACCACCGCCAACACGAGTGCAACGATCAGCATGATCGGTGAATCTAGTTGTTGCCTCGGTTGAACTGGTTACCGTCCGAGGCACCCGAGTCAACGGGTGCGGCCGAACCGCGCTGCCCCAACTCCTCGAGCTGAGATTCCAGGTACGTCTTGAGCCGCGTGCGGTATTCACGCTCGAAGGTGCGCAGTTGCTCGAGGCGGCCTTCCAGCACGGTGCGCTGCTGGTTGATGGTGCCCATGATCTCGGCGTGCTTGCGTTCCGCGTCGGCCTGAAGCGCGTCGGCCTTCTCTTGCGCCTGACGCAGCTGTGTCTCCGAGCGGTTCTGCGCGTCACTGAGCATGGCGTCTGAATGCTGCCGTGCTTCGTTGACAGTGGTCTCGGCTGTGTGGCGTGCCTCGGCCATCATCTGCTCGGAGTTGGCCCGGGCGTCGGCGACCAGCTTGTCGGCCTCGGCCTTGGCGGTTTCGGTCAGGCGATCGGCGGTGTCCTGCGCCAGGCTCAGCACCCGCGCGGCCTTTATTGCATGTTCTTCGTTGGCAGCCGCGGAGGCGGGGGGCGCTGGCGCCGCGACGGGCTCCGGCTCCGGCTGGTACAACGGGATTGCCTGAGTAGGCTGGACCACAGCGCCACCGGCGCGGTACGCCGCGAGCTCTTGGTCGAGTTCGCCAATCCGCTGACGCAGATCGGAGTTCTCTTCGAAAAGGCGAGTCAGTTCGTTCTCGACGAGGTCGAGGAAGGCGTCGACCTCGTCCTCGTTATAGCCGCGCTTGCCGATCGGCGGCTTGCTGAACGCCACATTGTGCACGTCGGCAGGTGTCAGTGGCATTTGTCTGCCCCTTCAGGGTCTGGACCGTAAATTCGGTCTCACAGTTTAAAACGCTTCACACGAATGGCTAGTCAGTACTGTAACTGGCGTCCATCCTGTCACACCAGAACCGTAGGTTGCGGCTCGGCACCAGAATCAGGCGCGATTTTCGAGAAATCGAGATCTATTCACCGGCGTGGCGCAGCCCGAATGCAAAGCAAACAGGGTAGGGTGCGGAACCCTCGCGCAACCGGTCAGACCGCGGCGTCGAACGCCAGCTGCATGCCGATGAAGGCGACGAGTAGCAGCAGCATGATCGACAGATCGAAGCGGACAGCACCCACGGTCAGCTGGGGAATCAAGCGTCGAAGCAGATTCACCGGCGGGTCGGTGACGGTCATGATCGCTTCGAGGATCACGACCGTCACGCCACGCGGATGCCAGTCCCGACTGAACGAGCGGATGAACTCCACGACAACCCGGGCAATCAGCAGCAGCCAGAAGATGAACAGCACGAAGCCCAGGATGTTGAAGAACAGCGACAACTGGAGCCGGTCCTAACATGTCAGCGGATGTGAAAGGCGGCTTCCCGGCCTGAACCGGTGAGCCGCCCGTCAGCCTACCTATTGGCCCGGATGCCGGGCTCCCTCACTGATAGCTGTAGAAGCCGGCTTCGGCGATCCGGCGCCGCTCCTCAGCGCTGACGTCGACGTCCGCCGGCGACAGCAGGAACACCTTGGTGGCCACCTTGTCGAATGAGCCGCGCAGCGCGAACGCCAGACCGGCCGCGAAGTCGACGAGCCGCTTGGCGTCGGAGTTGTCCATCGACACGAGGTCCATGATCACCGGCTGGCCGTCCCGGAAGCGCTCACCGATGGTGCGGGCCTCGCTGTAATCCTTCGGGCGCAGCGTGGTGATCTTCGACAGCGGGCTGCCGGCCTCGAACAGCTCGGCCATCCGGCGCGGATCCATGGCGAGGGCTCCTCGGGTCGACCCCCGAAGCGAGCCGAACCGCGACCTCGGCATGTCATGCGGCCGGTCGAACTCACGCGAACGGAAGCGCGGCTCGTCGTCGTAGCCGCGGAAGCCACCACCGGGCAGGGGATATTCCGGCTCGCCACGCGGGTCGTCGTATTCGCGGCCGCGATCGCGGTCCTCGTAGCGGCCGCCGCGGTCATAGTTCTCATCCTCGAACCGTTCGTTGCGACGTGCGTAACCACCACGTCCGCGCGTACCGCCGGACTCGCGGTCGTCGTCGTAGTACTCGTCGTCGTAATCGTCCATCGGCGCCATACCGAAGTAGGCCTTGACCTTGTGGAGTGTGCTCATCGCGGGACCCTTCTGACGCGAGTGAAATTCGGTGACTTGTGATGAAGATGTGACTGGAGTGACTACTCAGGGAGACGTTAGAGGACGTTCTCCCAGAAGCGCCGTTCCGACACGCAAACATGTCGAACCGTGTCGCACCGCCGCTTCGAGGTCTCCAGACATGCCCGCGGACAGACCCGTGGCCGTCGGATGGTTCCGCATGACCCGGCGATGCTCCGCAGCCAAGGACGAAAACGCCTGGTCGGGTTGAGCATTCAACGGCGGGACGGCCATCAGCCCCGCAAGCTGCAGTCCGGTCGATTCGGCCACGTCCGAACAGACGGCGTCCACGGCGCCCGGGTCGCCGATGTCGACTCCCCCGCGTGCGCAATCCCCGTCGAGGCTGATCTGCACGAAAACACGCAGGGGGTGTGCGCGACGTCCTTCGTCCAGCGCCCGCACACATGCCCTGTCCAACGCGGCGACAACCTTGGCGGTGCTCACCGAATGCACCGTATCCGCCCATGCTGCAACGGCTTTGGCCTTGTTGCTCTGAATCTGGCCGACCATGTGCCACCGGATGCCGTCGGCGTCGGGCCCGATCAGCCCGTGCGCGTCGGCGATCTTCGCGGACGCCTCCTGCTCACGCGATTCACCGAAACTGCGGCAGCCGAGGTGCCACAGGATCGCCACATCGGAGACGGGGTGAAACTTCGTGACCGGGAGCAGCTCGATTTCGGCGGCATCGCGATTCACCGCCGCTGCCGCGGCAGCGACACGAGAGCGCAAGGCCCCCAAGGCATTCCGCAGCTCGTCCTGGCGCGCGGAGGTAGTCATTCCAGCCACACCACGGATGCGAGGCGCCCCGTCGGCGCATCCCTGCGATGACTGAACAGCGAACGGTCGGCCACCGTACAGCGAGGGTCCGTTTCGACGGCGGCGATGCCGGCGTCGTTGAGTTGCCGAGTGATGCCGGCCCGCAGATCCAGCCCCGGCGTCCCCTTGGGCGTGGTGGTACGGCTTCCCGGCAACCGCGCCTCGACATCGGCGGCCATGTCTTCCGGCACTTCGTAATTCGGTCCGCTGACCGCCGGCCCCAACAACACCGAGATGTCTTCGGCTTTCGCACCGAGGGCAAGCATCGCTTCGACGGTCCTCAGCACCACACCGTCCGCCGCGCCGACCCGGCCGGCATGCGCGGCGCCCACAACCCCCGCTCGCGCGTCGGCCAGCAGCACCGGAACGCAATCGGCGGTGATGACCGCCAAGGCGAGTCGAGGTATCGCGGTCACCAGCGCATCGGTGTCATCGACCGGTAGCGTGCGCGGTTCGGTGACGGTCACGACCCGGGCGCTGTGCACCTGGTTCATCCACACCACGCGGTTGCTGGGCAGCGAGATCGCCGCGGCAAGTCGTTTGCGGTTGGCCGCAACGGCTTTCGGATCGTCGCCGACGTGATCACCGAGGTTGAAGGTATCGAACGGGGGCGCCGAAACCCCCCCGGCTCTCGTGGTGGTCACTCGTCGGATGCGAACAGTCACAACCCTCAGTATCCCGTCACGTCTCGTCTCGGACCGAGTAGACGCCAAGGGTCCCGACACGCTCGGCGTGTCGGGACCCTTGCGTCTGCTCGCGCAGGAAAATCCGGTAGGAAATCAGCGGCGCATGAACGGCGGAACGTCGACGTCATCGTCGTCGTCACCTCCGCCGACACTGACCGTCGCGCCGTTCGTGTGCACCGGGGAGCTCATCGTCTCGATCGGATCGAACAGCGACGAAGAAACCTTGCCGGCCCGTGCGGCCGCGATGGGCTGCCCGGCCGAGACACCGGTCGCCGTCGACGCCGGCACACCCGGAGTGACCGGCTTACGGCTGGGGCCCGAGGTGTCGAAACCCGCCGCGATCACGGTCACCCGAACCTCGTCGCCCAGCGAATCGTCGATCACGGTGCCGAAGATGATGTTGGCGTCAGCGTGCGCGGATTCCTGAACCAGGGAGGCCGCCTCGTTGATCTCGAACAGACCCAGATCGCTGCCGCCGGCGATGGACATCAGCACGCCCTGCGCACCTTCCATCGAGGCTTCCAGCAGTGGGGAGTTGATGGCGATCTCGGCGGCCTTGAGCGCGCGGCCGTCGCCACGAGCGGAGCCGATGCCCATCAGTGCGGTGCCCGCGCTGCTCATGATGCCCTTGACGTCGGCGAAGTCGACGTTGATCAGGCCGGGAGTGGTGATCAGGTCGGTGATGCCCTGCACACCGTTGAGAAGAACCTCGTCGGCGCTGCGGAAGGCGTCCATCAGGGACACCTGGGCATCGCCCATCTGCAGAAGCCGGTCGTTGGGGATGACGATCAGTGTGTCGCAGCTCTCGCGAAGCGCAGTGATGCCGTTCTCGGCCTGGTTGGACCGGCGCTTGCCCTCGAAGGAGAACGGCCGGGTCACAACGCCGACGGTCAGCGCACCGAGCTTGCGGGCGATGGTCGCCACAACGGGCGCGCCGCCGGTGCCGGTGCCGCCGCCCTCACCCGCGGTGACGAACACCATGTCGGCGCCACGCAGCAGTTCTTCGATCTCGTCCTTGGCGTCCTCGGCGGCCTTGCGCCCGACCTCGGGATCGGCTCCGGCGCCGAGGCCGCGGGTGGAGTCCCGGCCGACGTCGAGCTTGACGTCGGCGTCGCTCATCAGCAGCGCCTGGGCATCGGTGTTGATCGCAATGAACTCGACACCCTTGAGTCCCTGCTCGATCATCCGGTTGACGGCATTGACGCCTCCGCCGCCGATGCCGACGACTTTGATGACGGCGAGGTAGTTGTGCGGCGGGGTCATCGTCTGGTCTTCCTCCCTGGTGGGCCTTTAGAGAATTGCGACTCCTGGCCAAACCCTCAACCTCAACCTCAGGCTTAGAGTTATGTCAAGTTGATTCGCGCAAACAGAACGGTAGGACCGGGGTGCGCCGGATTGGGGAGGCGCGCCGGGATGTCGCGCGCGAATTTCCCCGACCGCTCGACGCGGCCACCTACTTGACGGTGGGAAGGTCCGGGCTGGAGACGTCGTAGGTCCGGCCCGGCTGCGTCAAGAGCGCGGTGAGTTTCTCCGCCTTCTCCTCCGTGCGGTCGGTCGTCCCCCACACCACCGTCCGCCCATCGAGAAGCGTGAGTGTGATGGCGGCGACCGACGGCGCCGAGATCCGGCTGACCTGTGCCGCGACATCCGGAAGGAGTGCAGTCATCACCTGAAGGGCGGCCTTGGTCGGCGGATCCGTGGGGCCCGGATTGTCGACGTCGATATAGGCGAGACCCGCGGGTGGCGGCGCCGTCGCAAAGTCGACCCCGTCACGATCGAAGAGATGCGGCCCGTCGGGATAGTCCTTCACCACCACCGGCACCCGCTCGACGATGGTGATCCGCAGCGTCGACGGGTACTCCCGCTGCACCCGCGCACTGGCCACCCGGCGGATACCCGCCACACGGTCGGCAACCTCGTCGGTGTCGATCTGCAGCAACGGAGTCCCGGTCACGACCTTGGCCGCGTCGACCACCTGATCTCGGGTCACCTCACCGGTGCCCACGACGACGAGGTCGCGCGCCGACATCAGCGGAGTGAAGTAAAGGATCAAGCCGAGTCCGACACTGACCACCGTGAGAACCACCGCCCAGGTGAGCAATCGCAGTCCCCGAACCGCGCTCTTGCCCAATGTCTTCGGGGTGGCGGCAGACGCCTTCAGGACACGGCGCTTCGCCTCCCGGCGGGCTTCCTCGATCGCCGTGGCGCGAGCCTGCACCGCACGGCGCTCGGCGCGTTCGCGACGGGCCCGACGACGCGGGCCCTCGTCATCGACGGGCGTATCGGGGTCCTCGGGCGTATCGGGGTCCTCGGGCGGAGTGGGGTCCTCGGGCGTTACGGGATCGGGCCGAGCATCCTCGGGGGCGGCGTCGGCTTCCATTCCGTCGTCGAGATCGACGTTGCGGTCTTCCGCGCTCGCACTTTCCCGCCCGGGCGCGGGTTTGGGCGCGGGGGAATCCGCCTCGGTCACCGGCCTGCCCCGGCACGCAGCAATGAGATGATCTCGGGCCCAAGCATTGTCACGTCGCCGGCACCCATCGTGACGATGACATCGCCGGGTAGCGCGACAGCGGCGACCCGGGCCGCGACGGCCGAGAAGTCCGGAACGTAGTGCACCGGGAAACTGACCCGCTCGGCGATCGACGCGCCACTGATACCGACCAGTGGCTGCTCACGCGCGGCATAGACATCGAGCACGAACACCACATCGGCGATATCGAGCGCCTCACCGAACTCACGCGCGAAAGTCTTTGTCCGGGAATACAAGTGCGGCTGGAACACGACGATGCTGCGGCCGGACTCCTGGGCCGCGATCGTATGCAGGGCAGTCAGTGCGGCCCGAACCTCGGTCGGGTGGTGTGCATAATCGTCGAACACCCGAATGCCGTTGGCCGTACCCACCAACTCGAATCGCCGGCGCACGCCCTCGAAACCGGAAAGTCCTTCCAGCACACCATCGATGGGTGCCCCCGCATCGACGGCGGCCAGCACCGCGGCCAGCGCGTTGAGCGCCATATGCCTGCCCGGCACAGCCAGATTCATCACCCGCGAACCGGATTCACCGGCGAGTTCGATGTGCGCAATCGCACCAGTCCCGTGCTGCTCCCAGCCGACGAGCGCTCCCGCCAAACCGTCAGCACAGGACGCGGAGCTGCCGTACCGCAGAACCCGCACACCCTTGGCGGCACTGCGCTCGGCAAGCTCGGCCGCACCGGGGTCGTCGACGCACACCACCAGCGCGCCCCCGGGCGCCAACCGCTCGACGAATCGGTCGAATACAGCGGTGTAGGCGGACGGATCGCCGAAGAAGTCGAGGTGATCGGCCTCGATGTTGGTGACCACCGCGACATCGGGGGTGTACTCGAGCAGCGAGCCGTCACTCTCGTCGGCCTCGGCCACAAAGCAGTCGCCACTGCCGTGATGCGCATTCGTGCCCGCCTCACCCAGGTCGCCGCCGACCGCGAACGAAGGATCAAATCCGCAGTGCTGCAAGGCAACTATCAACATCGACGTCGTGGTGGTCTTGCCGTGCGTACCGGTGACCAGCAGCGTGCGATGCCCGGCCATCAGCTTGGCCAGCACCACCGGCCGCATGATGACCGGGATCGCGCGGCGGCCTGCCTCCACCAGTTCGGGATTCGTCTTCGGGATGGCTGCGTGGGTGGAGACCACCGCCGTCGGCCCGCCGGGAAGCATGTCCAGGTTCGCCGCGTCATGCCCGATGCTGATCTGCGCGCCCCGCGCGCGCAGAGCCACCACGCCACGGGATTCCTTGGCATCGGAACCCGACACCGCTCCCCCGCGATCCAGCAGGATGCGTGCGATACCGGACATGCCTGCTCCGCCGATACCCACCATGTGGACGCGCTCGAGTTCGGGCGGCAAAGGGGTGGTCATCGGCGCGCCTTCCGGGCCGAATTCCGACCACGGGCGACGTCCAACGCCACCTCGGCGACTCGGCGCGCCGCATCGGCATGCCCGACGCGTGCGGCTGATTCGGCCATCGAGTCCAGCCGGTCCCTGTCGGTCAACAATCCGATCACCTCCCGAGCGACGAACGTCGGCGTGAGGTCGGCGTCGGAAACCAGCATCCCTCCCCCGGCATCGACCACGGGCAACGCGTTGAGACGCTGTTCGCCGTTCCCGATGGGCAGCGGCGCGTAGATCGCCGGGAGCCCGACCGCGGATACTTCGGCAACCGTCATCGCACCCGCTCGACAGATCACCAGATCCGCGGCGGCATAGGCGAGATCCATCCGATCCAGATAGGGCAGAGCAACGTACGGCGGGTCGCCGGGCTCGGATGGCGGCAGTTCCAGCGCATTCTTCGGCCCGTGAGCGTGCAGGACCGCGATCCCGGCTCGCGCGAGGTCCGGCGCCGCCTGTGAGACCGCCCGGTTGAGAGACGCGGCACCCTGGGATCCGCCGAACACCAGCAGAACCGGCCCGTCCGAGTGGCGGGCGGCAGCCGTGAAGCCGAAATACTCACGCGCCTGGGCGCGCAACGCCGCCCGATCCAGGGCCGTGATCGATGCGCGAACCGGCATACCCACCACCTCTGCGCGGCGCAGACCAGAAGCCGGCACCGCCGACAGCACCCGGCGCGCCGTACGGGCACCCATCCGATTTGCGAGCCCGGCACGTGCGTTGGCCTCGTGCACGACCACCGGAACGCGCCGCCTGCGCAGCAGCCCACCACGAGCCGCCAGGTAGGCGGGAACGGCCACATAGCCGCCAAAGCCGATCACGACGTCGGCTTCGACGTCGTCGAGCACCGTCCGCGTCTCCCGAACCGCACGCCGAACCCGCATCGGAAGCCCGGCCAGGTCGCGGTTGAGCCGACGTGGCATCGGCACCGGCGTGATCAATTCCAAGTCGTATCCACGTTCGGGTATCAGCCGGGTCTCGAGACCACGGGATGTGCCCAGTGCGGTGATGCGGATGCCGGGTTCCAGCTCGGTCAGTGCGTCAGCAACGGCCATCGCAGGTTCGACATGCCCGGCGGTGCCACCGCCGGCAAGGACGACCGAGAGACTCACCCGTAGCGCTGACCTTCCAACGTGCCGGCTCGCCTCGAATGGCCGGCGCTGCTCCGCCCACGGCGCTGCGCGCCATCGGTGCGCCCCTCGCGGGTTGCGCTTCCATGATGCCCTGAGCCGCGAGCCGACCGAGTGGCGGTCCGGTCGGTCGATCGTGACCGTGCCGCAACCGCCGCCCGCTGACGCTGCGGATCGGAACGTCCCGCAGTCCGCTTCACGGGCTTCTTCGCCGGACTCGCCGCGGCCGCCGGCTTGGTCCGCAGCCGGTCACGCAGCGCCTCGGTGGGGCTGGGCGAATACGGCAGTGGAAGCGGAAGCCGCAGCAGCCGGTTCATCCGGTCATCGCGGCCCGCGCGCAAGGCGGCGACCGCCTCGGGCTCGTTTCGCGCGGCGTTGGCCACCAGGCCGATCATGAAAAGGGTCGTCGCCGTCGACGTTCCGCCCGCCGAAATCAACGGGAGCTGAATGCCGGTGACCGGCAGCAGACCGATGACGTAGCCGACATTGATGAATACCTGCCCAATCACCCACATGGTCGCGGTGGCGGTGAGCATCCGCAGGAACGGATCGGCCGAGCGCCGCGCGATCCGCATGCCCGTATAGGCGAACAAACCGAAGAGGACCAGCAATCCGAACGCGCCGATGAACCCGAGTTCCTCGCCGATGATCGCGAAGATGAAGTCGTTGTGCGCATTGGGCAGGTAGTTCCATTTCGCCGTCCCCTGCCCCAGGCCGTCGCCGAACACTCCGCCGTTCGCCAGCGCGAACTTGGCCTGTCGGGCCTGGTATCCGGAGCCCTGGGCGTCGGCGCTCGGGTCGAGCCAGGACCGCACGCGGTCGGACCGATAGCCCTCGGACACCGCGAGCACCGCCGCCGCTCCCACCGCGAGCAACAGCGAGCTGACGAACACCTTGAGCGGCAGCCCGGCGTACCACAGCAGAGCCAGCAGGATGATCCCGAGCGACACCGTCTGGCCGAGGTCTGGCTGAGCAACGATCAGCGAGAGCGCGATCACCGCCGCCGGCAGCAGGGGAACCAGCAACTCGCGAAGCGAGGCATGCTCCATTCGGCGGGTGGCCAGAATGTGCGCTCCCCAGATCGCGAACGCGATCTTGGTGAGCTCGGAGGGCTGCATCGAGAGGCCCGCGACGACGAACCACCCGCGTGTGCCGTTCGACTCGTGGCCGATGCCCGGAATGAGCACCAGAACCAACAACACGATGGTGAAGGCGAAACCGGAGAATGCGGTGCGCCGCAGGAATCGGACGGGCATCCGCAGCGCGATCCAGCAGGCGAACAAGCCCAGCACGGTCCAGATCACCTGGCGACCGAAGATGGCCCACGGGGTGCCGTCTTCGTCGTAGGAGTGCACGCCGGACGCCGACAACACCATGATCAGACCGAGCGTGACCAGCAGCGCGGCAACCGAGATGATCAAGTGGAACGACGTCATCGGCCGATCCAGCCAAGCGCCCATCTTGTTCTGCGGAAGTTTCAGGCGCTGCCACCGGGAGGCCTTCGGCGCAGCCGCCGACTCGACACCGGAAACACCACTCACATCCGACTCGGCTTCGGTCTCGGCGCCCGCCGAATCGACGACGGGTGTATCGCCGGGCTCTCCATCGACGACGGCCTCGCCGGATCCGTCCGATTTGCCGCCGCCCCGGCGCTTCAGCCGGGACAGCATCTTCCCCGCGGGCTTGCCCATGCGCTCAGTCGGCCAATGCCCTTGCGGCGGCGGCGAATGCGTCGCCGCGGTCCGCGTAGCCGGCGAATTGGTCGAAGGATGCACCGGCGGGGGCGAGTAGGACGGTGTCTCCAGGCCGGGCGAGGCTTGCGGCAGCGGCGACGACTTCGGTCATCACCCGAGCTCCGGAGGCCGACCCCTCGATCACCCGAGTCCCAGGGGCAACACCAGACCCATCAGCCACATGCATCTCAGCATCCTCCCGCGTCACCACTTGGATGACCGGGACATCGGGCGCGTGTCGCGATAACGCCTCGGCAACCACCCGGCGGTCACGACCGATCAGCACCGCTCCGGTCAGGCGATCGGCGACCCTCACCACCAGGTCGTCCACCGAAGCGCCCTTCAGCAGCCCCCCGGCGATCCACACCACCCGCGGATAGCCGGACAGCGACGCCTCCGCCGCGTGAGGATTGGTCGCCTTCGAATCGTCGATGTAGGCGACTCCGCCTGACTCGGCGACTCTTTCCGCCCGGTGGCGTCCCACCCGGAACGCCGACAACGCGGCGCCGATCGCCCCGGCCGAGACGTCTACCGCGCGGGCCAGCGCGGCGGCGGCCAGCGCGTCCAGAACACCGACCGGTCCGGCAACCGAGATGGTCGATGTGGGCGCCAACGCCAGAGCCTCACCGAACGCCCGGTCGACGAGCTCTCCCCCGGACACCCCGAGTTCGCCGGCTGCCGGCTCGCCCAACCGGAACCCGACCTTCACGGGCGCGGGCGCCCCGGGCAGCAACGACGCCGCGGCCTCGTCGTCGAGCCCCACCACCGCGACCCGGCCACTCAGCGCTCCGGCCTTCGCATCCGCGTAGGCCCGAAGACTGCCGTGCCAATCGAGGTGGTCCTCGGCGATGTTGAGCACCACGCCCGCATCGGGCCGCAGGGAAGGCGCCCAGAACAACTGAAAGCTGGACAGCTCGACAGCAAGCAACTCGCTCGGCCGCGCCAGCACGTCGAGCACCGGATCGCCGATGTTGCCGCACAACTGCGCGCTACGACCGTCCGCGACGAGCATCGCGTGAAGCATCGACGTCGTCGTGGTCTTGCCATTGGTTCCGGTCACCACGAGCCAGCGCCGCGGCGGACCGTAGTGACCCGCCGCATCCAGCCGCCACGCCAACTCGACGTCGCCCCAGATTGGTATTCCCGCCCCGGCCGCGGCGGATAACACCGGGGCGCTCGGCGGGAAACCTGGACTGGTCACCACAAGGTCGTGTTCCGCGATCCGCGCGATGGCCTCGTCGGGAGACATGGTCTCGACCCCGCCGCCCGCGAGCGTTCGCAACTCGCCGGCATTGTCGTCGCAGACCCGGATCTGAACACCCAGCGGAATGAGTGCGTGAACGATGGCCCGGCCCGTCACCCTTGCGCCGGTCACCAGGACGGTCGCCCCGGGACGCAACGGCACCAACTCCGCCGACACGTCAGGCACCGATGGCCGAGAGCCACTCACCGTAGAAGAGGGCGACACCGAGCCCGCAGGCGATGGCGGTCAGAAGCCAGAACCTGATGATGACCGTGGTTTCAGCCCAGCCGGCAAGCTCGAAGTGATGGTGGAACGGCGCCATTCGGAAGACCCTGCGCCCCGTCGTCCGAAAGGCAACGATCTGCACCACCACCGAGGTGACCTCGGCTACGAACAGCGCGCCCAGCACCACGGCCAGCACCTCGGTGTGGCTCGTGACCGAGAGCCCGGCGATGATGCCGCCGAGCGCCAACGACCCCGTGTCACCCATGAAGATCTTCGCGGGCGCCGCATTCCACCACAGGAATCCGATACAGGCGCCCGCGCTCGCAGCCGCGATCAGCGCCAGATCCAGCGGATCGCGAACGTTGTAGCACCCCAGGCCGGGCGCGGTGGCGCACGCGTTCCGGTATTGCCAGAAGGTGATCAGCACGTAGGCGGCACTCACCATGGCCATGCTGCCGCCCGCCAAACCGTCCAGTCCGTCGGTGAAGTTCACCGCGTTAGACCACGCGCTGACCACCACCACCACGAACAGCACGAACAGCACCGGACTGAGGGTGACGGTGGCGATCTCCCGGACATAGGACAACTCCGGACTGCCCGGTGTGAGGCCGTCCGGATTTCGGAATTGCAGCACCAGCAACCCGAACAGCACCGCCGACGTGATCTGCCCGAGGGTCTTGGCGGTCTTGTTCAACCCGAGATTCCGGGACCGCCTGATCTTGATCAGATCGTCGACGAATCCGACAGATCCGAGCGCCGTGGCCAATCCGAGAACCAACAGACCGGACGCCGACGGGCCGTCGCCATCCAGAGCCAGACCCACGAGATGCGTTCCGAAATATCCGGCCCAGATTCCCGCGACGATGGCGACCCCGCCCATGGAGGGCGTGCCGCGCTTGGTCTTGTGGCTTGGCGGGCCGTCCTCACGGATCTCGTGGCCGAACCCCTGCCGCATGAACAGCTTGATCAGTACGGGCGTGAGCAGGATCGACACCGCCAGCGAAATGGCGACCGCGACGAGGATGAGTCTCATGGGCCCTCATCCCCGGCTTGCACCAGCGTGTCGGCCAGCTCGCCGAGGCCGACCGCGTTCGATGCCTTGACCAGCACCACATCGCCGGGGCGGAGTTCGGAACGCAACAACTCGATGGCGGCATCGGCGTCGGGGACCATTGTGGATTCCGAACCCCACGATCCCTCCATGACCGCCCCGTGGTGCATGGCGCTCATAGGTCTCCCGGTTCCGACGACGACAAGTCGACTGATATCTAAGCGCACCGCCAGCCGCCCGACGCGGTCGTGTTCGATTACCGATTCCTCCCCGAGTTCACCCATCTCGCCGAGCACCGCCCAGCTGCGTTCTCCGCGCCCGCGGGCCATCACCGCCAGCGCCTGCAGTCCAGCCCGCATCGAGTCGGGGTTTGCGTTGTAGGCATCGTTGATGACGGTCACGCCGTCGGCGCGGGTATGCACCTCCATCCGGCGCCGCGACGACGCCTGGGCACCGCCAAGCGAGGTGCCCACCTGCTCCAGCGAAGCGCCGCACTCGAGGGCGACAGCGGCCGCACACAACGCGTTGCCGACCTGATGCTCGCCGTGCACGGCCAATTGAACGTCGACCTGGTCGCCGCCGGTCCGCCCACTGCCGGCCCGCATGGTGAAGCGTGGCCGGGCCAGTTCATCGAGCTCCACATCGCCCGCCCCGACGTCGGCCTGCTCAGACCTACCCACCCGAACCACCCGGGCGGCGGTCAGGGTCGCCATGGCCGCCACAGCCGGGTCGTCGGCATTGAGGATCGCCACGCCGTCCGGCGGAAGAGCTTGCACCAGTTCAGATTTCGTCGCGGCAATCGCTTCCCGGGAACCGAACTCACCGAGATGCGCGGTGCCGACGTTCAACACCACCGCGATAGACGGCCGGGCTGTCGCGGCCAGCGCGGCGATGTTTCCCGGATGCCGCGCGGACATCTCCAACACCAGATAGTCGGTTTCACGGGTTGCCCGCAATACCGTCCAGGGAAGTCCGAGTTCGTTGTTGAACGACCCGGGCGGAGCGACGACGTCGCCCAGCGGCCGCAGCACGGCCGCGATCAGGTCCTTGGTCGACGTCTTCCCCGACGATCCGGTGACGCCGACGATCGTCATGCCGCCGGCCGCCAATTCGGCGGCGACGGCGGCGGCCAGCTTCGCCAGCGCACCCAGAACGGCGGCTCCCGCCCCATCGGTGTCGTGCTCCAGCACACCCGACTGGGCGTCGGCGGCGGGCGCCGGCGGAACCACGATCGCCGGAACACCCACTGGCCGGGCGGCCAGCACCGCGGCCGCGCCGTCCCGCACGGCACCCACGGCGAAGTCATGGCCGTCGGAGCGCGCGCCGGGCAACGCGACGAACAGCCCACCGGGAGTCACCGCCCGCGAATCGAATTCGACGGTGCCGGTGATGCGCCGGGACGCGGCTTCCTCCGGTGTGATGTCGACGAGGCGGCCACCGACGATGTCGGCGACCTGAGCCACGGTGAGGTCGATCATGCGGGCCGCCCCAACGCGGACAATGCCTGCGCCAGCTCCGCGCGGTCATCGAAGGGACGGGTGTGACCGTCACCCGTCTGCCCGGTCTCGTGGCCCTTGCCGGCGATCACCACGGTGTCACCCGGGCGAGCCCAGGACACCGCGTACGCGATCGCCGCTCGCCGGTCGCCCAGTTCGATCACCTCCGCGCCGCAGCCGATGCCGGACGCGCCGGCCATGATCTCACCGCGGATGAGCGCCGGATCCTCGCTGCGGGGATTGTCGTCGGTGACGATCACCAGGTCGGCCAACTCGGCTGCGATTTCACCCATCGACCGCCGCTTCCCGGGATCCCGATCGCCTCCCGCTCCGAACACCACCGCCAGCCGGCCCTCGGGCCGGCGCAGAGTCTCCAGAACCGCCCGCAGCGCACCCGGTTTGTGGGCGTAGTCGACCACGGCGAGGAAGTCCTGGCCCCGGTCGACGGCTTCCAGCCGCCCGGGAACCGATGCGGTGCGGATACCCGGCGACGCCTGCTCCGGCGATACCCCGACCGCGTCCAGAATCGCCAACGCCACAAGAGCATTGGCAACGTTGTAGCGGCCCGGGATGGGAATGCGCAGTCGATGGTGCACTCCGGCGGGATCCACGGCCGTGAACTCCTGGGCGCCCCGGTCCAGGTCTTCGATGTCCTCGGCCCGCCAATCCGCCTGCAGCCCTTCGGCACTGACGGTGACCGCGTTGCCCGCCCGCCGGGCCATCGCGCGTCCGGCGTCGTCGTCGACACAGACCACGGCGGTGCGGGCGTGCAGCGGCGATGACGGGTCGAACAGCCGCGCCTTCGCCTCGAAGTAGGCCTCCATGGTCGGGTGGAAATCCAGGTGATCCCGGGAGAGGTTGGTGAATCCACTCACCACGAAGCGCATCCCGTCGACCCGGCCGAGTTCCAGCGCGTGGCTGGACACCTCCATGACCGCCGTGTCCACGCCATGCTCCGCCATCACCGCCAGCAGAGCCTGCAGCGCGGGCGCTTCGGGCGTTGTCAGCGCGCTCGGCACGTCTTCACCGGCAATCCTGACCCCCACGGTGCCGATGAGGCCGGGAATCCGCTCGGCGGCCCGCAATCCCGCCTCGACCAAGTGGGTCACCGTCGTCTTGCCCGATGTGCCGGTGACCCCGATGACGCCGACTCGGTCGGACGGCCTGCCGTACACGGCCGCGGCGATGCTTCCCAACACCGATCGCGGCGCAGGGTGCACGATGACCGGGACCCGCACCGAACCGCCCAGGACGCTGTCCAGAATGCGGACGCCGTCGGGATCGGTGAGGATGGCGACCGCGCCGTTATCGATAGCGGCCCGCGCATACTGCGCGCCGTGCGAGCTCGCTCCGGACAACGCTGCAAACAAGTCACCGGAGCCCGTGTCCTGGGCGCGCAGGGTGACGCCCGCGACGGATACGTCCGGAACCGCCCCCGGTTCCCCCACCCCCGGTTCCCCCACTGCCACGGCACCGACCGACGACGCCAACTCAGTCAGGCTCGAGCCGGGCGTGGATCGGGGTCGCAGGACATCCGTCACAACCCGTCACCTCCTGTCGGCTCAGCGCCGCGGCGCCCCGGCGGCATCGAAACGTCCGCTCGATTGGGATGTCACCCTACCGAGCAACCCAGATCGGGCGCGTATTTGAACGGCTATGTGACTTGCAGGACGAGCGGTGCTCCCGGGTCCGCGGACAACGGCACACTTTCCCGTTGCAACAACCAGGCGGCGATGTTGTGGAAAAGCGGTGCCGCGGAATGTCCCGGGGTGCCATCGGCGTTGCGCTGCGGATTGTCCAACATGATGCCGATGACAAAGCGGGGATCGTCGGCGGGAGCAATCCCGGCGAACGTGATCCAGTAGACGTCACCGAAGTAGCAGCCGCACGCCGGGTTGATCTGCTGGGCCGTGCCGGTCTTACCGGCGATCTGGTAGCCCTCGACGGCAGCCGCCGGGCCGGTGCCCTGCTGGTAACCCATCGGATCACGCTGCACCACGGACCGGAACATGTTGCGCAGCGTGCGTGCGGTGTCTGCCGACACGGCACGGATTCCCTCTGGCTTGGGCTCGTCGACACGCGTTCCGTCAGCTGCGACGACGCTCTTGATGATGCGCGGCGGAATCCGAACACCGTCGTTGGCCACGGTCTGATAGATCCCGGCCATCTGCAGCAGGGTCATCGAGAGGCCCTGTCCGATGGGCAGGTTGGAGAACGTACTGCCGGACCACTGGTCGATCGGGGGGACCAGGCCGGCGCTCTCGCCGGGCAGTCCGACGTTGGTGCGCTGGCCCAGGCCGAACTTGCCGAGCATGTCGTAGTAACGCTCCGGGCCGACCCGCTGAGCCAGCATCAGGGTGCCCACGTTCGACGACTTACCGAACACACCCGTCGTCGTGTACGGCATGACCCCGTGCTCCCACGCGTCGTGCACGTTGACCCCGCCCATGTTGATCGAGCCGGGGACCTGCAGCACTTCGTCGGGGTTGGAGAGGCCGAACTCGATCACCGACGCGGCGGTGATCATCTTGTTGACCGACCCCGGTTCGAAGGGCGAGGACACCGCCAGGTTGCCCATCTGCTTGTCCGTCTGCCGCCCGATGTCCTGCGAGGGATCGAAGGTGTTGTCGTTCGACATCGCCAGAACCTCGCCCGACTTCGCGTCCAGGACGACTGCCGACACGTTCTTGGCGCCCGAAAGGTCCTTCGCCTGCTGAACCTGCTGCTGGACGTAGAACTGGATGTCGTCGTCGAGAGTCAGTTCGATCGTCGAACCATTGACCGCGTCATGCTTGTTGCGATAGCTGCCGGGGATGACCACGCCGTCCGAGCCGCGGTCGTAGGTGATGGAGCCGTCGGTACCGGAAAGCGATGAATCCATCGAGTCTTCGAGACCGAGCAGCCCGTGTCCGTCCCAGTCGATGCCGCCGACGATGTTCGCGGCCAGTGCGCCACCGGGGTACTGGCGCAGATCCTGGCGTTCGGCGCCGATCTCGGGGAATTTCGTGGTGATGGCATCGGCCAGCGCGGGGTCGACAGCACGGGCCAGGTAGACGAATGTCTCGTTGCTGCGGAGCTTCTTCAGCAGTGTCGGGGCATCGGGCTTGTTGTTCAGCTTGGCCGCGAGGTCCTTGGCGATCTGCGCGAGCCGCTGGTCCGGGTCGGGCGCCGATGACGACTTCTGCTTCGCTTCGGCGAGCTGCTTGCGGATCTTCTGCGGCTGGAACGTCAACGCCCGCGCCTCGATGGTGAAGGCAAGCTTGTCCATATTCCGGTCGACGATGCTGCCGCGCACGGCCTTTTCCACGTCGGTGACCTTCAGCTGAGTTGCCGCCTGGGCACGAAGGCCGGCCGCGCGGGGTACCTGCAGATTGAACAGCTGAGCGGCGGCGACCAGGAGCGCGAGGAAGATCACAGCGTTGCCGGCGCGGTGCCGGAACACAAAGGTCGAGGTACGCAGCCCCGTCTTGACCGGTCCCGCCTCGGTTGCGGTCCGAGTGCGCCGTGACTTGGCCGAATGCCCCCGACCGTCGCCCTGATTCGCGTCCCGACTGGTGACACGCTTGGATCGGCGGTCGGTCACGCTCTGCTTGGCACCCGTTCGCGCCGCACGCCGATTCCCCGGACTCTGCCTTTCGGACCGGGATTCCCGGCTCATTGCGGTGACCCGGGCGGGGTCACGACGTCGGCCGGCGGCACAGCGGCCACCGGGGGTGCGGGCAGGATGTCGGCGAGCACACCCGTCAGGTTTTGAGCTCCCGCTACCAGCGGCGCCAGCGGTGAGAGGGGCGTCTGAACCGCGGGTGGCAGCTGTGAAACCTGAGGCGCCAGAGGCGCCTGGGGTACCTGAGGCATCTGTGGCACAAGAGGAGTCTGGGCCACAAGGGGCTCCTGCGGTGCGACCGACACGGCAGGAGGGACGATCCCCGCCGGGCCGGGCAGGACACCGCCTGCGGGCGCATGGTCGGCGCCGGGAGCCGGCACCGCAGGCGGCGCCGTCAGCGGCGTGACCCGCACCGGAACCTCGGCCGACGCACCCGGCGCCGGCGCCGGCGCCGGGACGGCAGGTTTGGCCGGACCGGCCGGTGCCGGCGGCTTCTCGTCCGGCAGCGCGGAATTCAGCGGCGGAGGAAGAGTGCCCGCGGCCGGCTTCGGCTGACCGACGACAACCCAATTACCTGCCGGGTCCTGTACCAGGTGCGCGGTGTCCTTCGACGGGATCATGCCCAGATTGCGAGCCGATTCGGCCAGCGCCGGCGCCGACTCGGCCTCCAGCACGTCACGCTCGAGAGCTTCCTTCTGCTGGCTGAGCGCGGCGTTGGTGGAGCGCGCACTGCCCAACTGGTAAGACCGCTGCGCCGCATCGGTCGATAACCACAACGTGATGCCGAGGCCGACCCCGAGCGAGCTGATGATCACCACCACGAACGGAATCTTCGCGATCAACCGCTGCGGGCGCAGATCCAGCGCGGCGATCCGCAGAGCCAGCCGTTCCCGGAGTGGGGGACGAACAACTTTGGGAGCCTTGGCTTTACGCGCCTTCGATCGCGCCTTCGCCTGACCGGCGCTCTTCGCGCGGGTGGGCCGTTCGACCGGCCGCGGCATCGGCGCGGTTTGTGGCGCCTGTTTCGATCCACGAGCCTCCCGGGGCCGACGCGCGGGTGACGAAGCGCGCCCACGTGCTGCGCGGGGAGTGGATTCCGAGGTACGGCGAACACGCGGGCCGGCGTCGGCGCTCCGGGCATCGGTAGCGGTATTCCGGGTGCCCGAACCGCGCGTGTCCGCGGTGCGCCGGCGGGTGGCCGACTCCTTTTTAGGCTTGCGAGCGTCCGAAGCTGCCTTGCGCCCAACGTTCATTGCCGACCCTCTCCCCGTCCCTGACTGACAGGCCCAACACGCTCTACTGCCCGGAGTCGCACCGGCGCGCTACGCGGATTGCGTTCGATCTCGATGGCGTCGGCCTTCTCTGCGCCACGGATGACGGCGGCGAATTCCGGTTCGTATCCGGGCAATTCGATGGGCAGTCCTTCCGGGCTGCGCGAAGCGGTGGCCGCGGAGAATGTGGCCTTGACGATCCGGTCCTCCAGCGACTGGTATGCCATGACCACAACTCGCCCACCCGCACGGGTGGCATCCAAAGCCGCGGGCAGAGCGGCCTCCAGCGAATCGAGCTCCGCATTGACCGCTATGCGGAGCGCCTGGAACGTCCGCTTGGCGGGATGCCCCCCGGTCCGTCGTGCCGGCGCCGGGATGGCACGGTAGATCAGCTCGACAAGTTCGGCGGTGGTGGAAAACGGAGCGCGGGAACGCTGTTCGACGATCAGCCCGGCGATCCGGTGAGCGAACCGCTCCTCGCCGAACCGCCGCAGAATGTCCGTCAACTCCCGACGATCGAACGAGTTGATGATCTCAGCGGCGGTCAGTTCGGCCTCGGTGTCCATCCGCATGTCTAGCGGAGCGTCCTGCGAGTAGGAGAAGCCGCGCTCGGGCTGGTCGAGTTGCATCGAGGAAACCCCGAGATCGAACAGCACGCCATCGACCGAGCCGAACTCCGGGAGGTCAGCCTGGTGCAGCGCCGAGGCGATCCCGTCGTAACGCGTGTGAACCAGGGTGAGGCGAGCAGCGAACGGCGCGAGGCGATCTCGAGCAGACGCCAGGGCGGCGGGATCCCGGTCGAGACCGATCACGCGCAGTCCCGGGAACCGGGTGAGGAAACTTTCGGTGTGGCCGCCGGCACCGAGCGTGGCGTCGACGAGGACCGCACCGGATCCGTCGGCGCTTCGACGCGTCAAGGCGGGTTCGAGAAGTTCGACGCAGCGATCGAGCAGGACGGGGACGTGCCCGTGCCTGGGGGAAGTGTCAGCCACGACATGGCCTCCCGGTCGAGGGGCCGGTGAGGTCCCTGCATCGAGGTCCCTGTCCGAAAGCGCGAACCTGGCGTTGGGGAAGTACGTCAGGGTCGGTTCGGGCAGAGACCACCATGCAAGGGCCGTCCGCGGCTGCGTGGCCGGATCAATTGTTGTCGCTGAGTGCTTCATCGCCGGCCGCGGAGAAGTTCTCTTCGTGTGTCTCTTGGTAGTCGTGCCAGGCCTGCGCGTCCCAGATTTCCAAGTAGTCGACAGCACCGATGACCACGCACTCCTTGGAGAGACCCGCGTAACGACGAAGGTCTGACGAAAGGGTGATCCGGCCCTGCCCGTCGGGATGCTGCTCGTCCGCGCCGGCGGCGAAGACGCGCAGTTCGGCACGTCGTTCCGGGTTCGTCTTCGCAGCCTCGACGGCGGTGCGGGCGCGCTGCTCGAACTCGGCGCGCGGGTAGACGGCGAGGCTGCGATCCCGGCTCTTGGCGACCATCAGACCTCCTGCCAGCGCGTCGCGAAACTTGGCGGGCAGCGTCAGCCGCCCTTTGTCGTCGAGCTTGGGCGTGTAGGTGCCGAGGAAGAGCACTCCACCTCCTACCGCCCCGGGGCCTCCTTCGCCCCGTTAGCTGCCACCATACCCCACAATGCCCCACTTTGCTCCACCTTGATGGTGTGTTTCAGGCCTATCCCCCACCTTTCACCCACAACAGCGGTCATTGGTGGTGGCGGCGACGGGAAATGTCGATATACGCCCAGTTCAGAACTGCTGGAGCGTCGTGGGGAGCAGTGGGGACCCGTGGGGAGCGGCGCGGGGGCATCCAGCCGCCGACAGTAAAGCCGCGGCGAAATTCCGACCCGATTTCCGCCGCGGCTTTACTGTCGGCGATCTATCCGGGAGCCAGACAGGACAAAACAAAAAGGGCAGCCGATCCGGCTGCCCTTTGGTACGGCGAAACGCTATTGGTCGAAGCGACGACGGAAACGATCCTCCATGCGGCTCGTGAAGGAGCCGCCCGCCCCCTTGGCACGCCGTTGCCGCGACGCGTTGGACGTGCGCGCGCCCGCGTTACGGCCCTCAGCCACTCTCGGCCCGGTGACTGCGAAGACGACCCCACCGAACATCACCACGAAACCGATGACCGACAAGATCGGAAAACTACCGACCATGGTGGCTTTGAACGCCACACCAGCCACCAGAAGCGCCAGACCTACGACGAACAGGCCGGCTCCCTGAAGTCGCCGCCGCGCCGACGGCGGGCGAAGATTTCCACCCCGAACAGTCGAGGCGAACTTGGGATCTTCGGCGTACAGCGCGCTCTCGATCTGGTCAAGCATGCGCTGCTCATGATCGGAGAGTGGCATTCGTCCCTCCTTGCCGAACCGGTGACCGATGTTTTCCAGTATCTGGTGACTACCCGACTCAGTCTGGGCAACCAACCAATGATACGAGGTGATTCCGCGCCATACCACTGAAGTTGATATACCCGATTCTAGCCATGCCGTAGCGGCCTGCCGATCGCCACGGCCGACCCCGCCGAGCGGAAACCGGCGTCCGGGCCGGTGGTTGTCTGACCGACCGATAATGTCCATGGCCGTGGCGACATTCCTGATCGACCTGTCGCCATCCGACATGCAGCGCCGCCTATTCGAGGCGCTCACGGTTTACGTCGATGCGATGCGCTACCCGCGCGGGACCGAAGATCAGCGGGCATCCATGTGGCTCGAACACATCCGGCGCCGGGGATGGCAGGCCGTGGCTGCCGTCGAGACCCCGCCGGACTGCGAATTCGAATCGCGGCCGGAGCGTCTTCACGAGGTACCCGCTGCGGCGATCCTCGGCATCGCATACGGGTATTGCGGCGCGCCCGACCAATGGTGGCATCAGCAGGTCGCACAGGGTTTGCGGCGCGTCGGCATCGCGGGCGGCGAGATCTCGCGGCTGATGAGCAGCTACTTCGAACTCACCGAACTGCACATCCGTCCGCACGCGCAGGGCCGCGGTCTGGGCGAAGCGCTCGCCCGGCGGTTGCTGGCCAACCGCGCCGAAGCGAATGTTCTGCTCTCCACCCCCGAGATCAACGGCGAGACCAATCGGGCCTGGCGGCTGTATCGACGTCTGGGCTTCAACGACATCATTCGCAACTATCACTTCGCCGGCGACCCGCGACCCTTTGCGATCTTGGGTCGATCCCTCCCGCTGTGACACCGCTCGTCTGGCACGATGACCCACGTGCGTGACCGAACCCGCCGCCCGCGGCTGCGAACTCTGGCGCTTTTGATGGTGGTGATGGCGCCGCTGCTCGTCGGCTGTGTTCGCATCCACACGTCGATCACCGTGTCGCCCGACGACCAGGTATCCGGTCAGATCATCGCCGCCGCCAAGCCACGCGACCCCGACGATCAGGGTCCGCAGTTCGACACCAATGTGCCGTTCAGCCAGAAGGTCGCGGTCTCGAGCTACAGCCAGGACGGTTACGTCGGATCCGAGGCGGTGTTCTCCAACCTCAGTTTCTCCGAGTTCCCGCAGCTGGCCAGCCTGAGCCGCGAGGCCAGCGGTGTCGACGTCACTCTGCGCCGGGCCGGCGAACTGGTGATCCTCGAGGGCCGGGTGGACCTGACGAGCGCCGACGATCCCGACGCCGACGTGGTGTTCACCGTCGCTTTTCCCGGCGAGGTCACATCGACCAACGGCGACCGGATTTCCACCGATGTCGTCGAGTGGAAACTCAAACCCGGCGTGGTCTCCACCATGAGCGCACAGGCCCGCTACACCGACCCGAGCACGCGCTCCTTCACCGCCGCCGCCCTCTGGCTGGCTTTGGGCGCCTTCGCCGTCGCGGGGATCATCGGCGGTCTGGCCTGGGTTAGCCGGGACCAGTCCCCCCGAGCCGCCGCCCATGCCGATCCGGCTGACGGATGACGGATGACGGATGACGGATGACACCGTGACAGCCGAAGGGGATGCTCCGCTGCGCGTGCAACCGGCCGTGCCGTCGGCCGGCGAGCTCGCGGGCGCGGTCACCGATCAACTGCGCCACTACCTGGCCCGGCGTCGTAGCGATGCCGCCTACATCGGCGCCGACTACGACGAACTGATCGCCACCCTTGAGGACTTCGTGCTTCGCGGCGGTAAGCGGCTGCGGCCGGCATTCGCATACTGGGGCTTTCGCGCGGTCGCCCCCACAGCCGACGGCGCGGTCGACGAGTCCGCGTTCCTGCTGTTCTCGGCGCTGGAACTGCTGCACGCTTGCGCGTTGGTTCACGACGACGTCATCGACGATTCCGCGACCCGACGCGGCATGCCGACCGCACACGTCCAGTTCGCCTCGCTGCATCGCGGCCGACGCTGGAGCGGCTCGGCGGATCAGTTCGGCAGATCGTCAGCGATCCTGCTAGGAGACTTGGCACTGGTCTGGGCGGACGACATCGTCGCCGACGCCCCGCTGGAGCCAGGTGCCCTGCGACGAGTCCGGCAGGTCTGGGCGGACATCCGGACGGAGGTACTGGCGGGTCAATATCTCGACATCGTCGCGGAATCCAGCAGGGCGGACTCCATCGCGTCGGCGATGAACGTCAACCGTTTCAAGACCGCTTCGTACACGGTCACCCGGCCACTTCAGCTCGGCGCGGCCGCCGCCGCCGATAGGCCGGACGTGCAGGCGGCCTTCCACGAGGTAGGGAATGACCTCGGCGTGGCCTTCCAACTGCGCGACGACGTCCTCGGCGTTTTCGGCAATCCCGCAGTCACCGGCAAGCCGTCCGGTGACGATCTTCGAGCTGGGAAACGCACCGTGCTGTTGGCCGAGGCCGTTCAACGAGCCGACGCCGGCGACGCGGCCGCGGCCGGACTGCTGCGCACATCGATCGGCACCGACCTGACTGACGCCCAGGTCGCCGAACTCTGCGATGTGATCACCGCCGTCGGCGCCCTCGCCGCCGTAGAGGAACACATCGGTACCCTCACCGCGCGCGCGCTGCGGACACTGGAAAGCGCTTCGATTCACGCACCGGCAAAGGCAGGCCTGGCTGAACTCGCCAGATTGGCCGCCAACCGGTCGGCGTAAGCACATGTCCAGCACAACCGCTCCCACGCCGCCCCCAGCCAAGGGCCTGGATCGGCTGAAGTCGTTCACCCGCACCGAAGAAGGCCGGCCGGCACTGGTCGGTCTGCTCGGCGCCGTGCTGATCACAGTCGGAGGCCTGGGCGCGGGCAGCACCAAACTGCACGACCCCGTTCTCGAGGCGATGCACCTGTCCTGGATGCGATTCGGTCATGGACTCGTCGTGTCGTCGGTGTTGCTGTGGGGCGGTGTCGCATTGATGGTGTTCGCCTGGCTGTGGCTGGGCCGCCGCCTGGTGGACAACCCCGAGGGCACCACCGAGCGCACGCTGATCATCACCACCGGCTTCTGGCTGGCGCCACTTCTGGTCAGCGTGCCGCTGTTCAGCCGCGACACCTACTCCTACCTGGCCCAGGGCGCACTGCTCCGCGACGGCTTCGACCCCTACGCGGTCGGCCCGGTCGACAACCCGAATTCTTTGCTGGACAACGTGAGTCCGATTTGGACCACTACCACCGCCCCCTATGGCCCGGCCTTCATCCTGGTGGCGAAATTCGTGACGATGATCGTCGGCGACCAAGTGATCGCCGGCACCATGCTGTTGCGGCTCTGCATGCTGCCAGGGCTGGCACTGCTCATCTGGGCCGCGCCGCGCGCCGCCCGGCATGTCGGTGCGAACGGTGCTGTCGCGCTGTGGATCTGCGCGCTCAACCCGCTGGTGATCATCCACCTGATGGGCGGCGTGCACAACGAAATGCTGATGGTCGGCCTCATGATGGCCGGCATCGCGCTGACCTTTGCGCGGCACCACGCCGTCGGGGTCGCGTTGATCGCGATCGCGACGGCCGTGAAGGCGACCGCCGGATTGGCGTTGCCGTTCATGGTGTGGGTCTGGATGCGCCACCTTCGCAGCCGAAAAGACGGGAGCCTTTCCGCCCCAGCGGCTTTCGCAGCGGCCGCGGCGGCCTCGATCGGCATCTTCCTGGCAGTGTTCGCAGTGCTCTCGCTGCTCGCCGGGGTCGGCTTGGGCTGGCTCACGGCGCTGGCGGGCTCGGTGAAGATCATCAACTGGCTGACGATCCCCACCGCGGTGGCCAATCTCACCAACGCGATCGGCGGATGGTTCGTGCCGGTCAATTTTTATGCCGTCCTGGAGATCTCCCGCATCGTCGGCATCGGGATCATCGCGGTGTCGCTGCCGGTGTTGTGGTGGAGGTTCCGCCACGACGACCGCGAAGCATTGCTGGGGATCGCGTGGGCGATGGCGGTGGTCGTTTTGTTCGTGCCGGCAGCGCTGCCCTGGTATTACACGTGGCCACTGGCGGTCGCGTCGGCGTTGGCGCAGTCACGATCCTCGATAGCGCTGATCGCCGGATTCTCGACGTGGATCATGGTGATCTTCAAGCCCGACGGGTCACATGGGATGTACTCGTGGATCCACGTTCCGCTGGCCACGGCGTGCGCCCTGGCGGCGTGGTACGCGTTGCACCGAGAGGACGGGCGCGAACCTCAGTAGGCCCCTCGCTCAGTAAGCCAGGGCCTGTGCGCGCCTTAATATTTCACGTGCTTGGTGCGCCTGAAGCGCATCGACCGGGCGGGCGTTGGTGATCGTCTCCCGAACCCCGTCTCGCGTCAGTTCGAGGGACGGGTCCGCCGTGAACAGCCAGCGGAGGATCTCGGTGGCGTGGAATCCACCGTCGCGCAACACCGCCAGTAGACCTGGCAGCGCCTTGACCACGCGGCCGTCGTCGGTGAAGAACGCCCTGGGGATCACGAGCGCTCCGTCACGCCGGACCGCCACCAGGTGGCCGTCGCGTAGCTGCTGCTGCACCTTCGTCACCGGCAGGTGCAACAATTCGGCGACCTTTCGCAGGTCGTAGACGGGTTCATCGGGTTCGAGGACGTCGTCTCCGGCCGGGATGCTGCTCACAGCCACAGTCTAGAACTGCACTCCCCGTCGTCGACATGCCGTCGTACGAGGCATCGGACGACCAGCGTCTGCGCCGATAGCATGTCCTGCGTGACCTCTCCGGGACCGGTGACGGCGGATCCACTGGACGGCGCGCTACTGGAAGGCCGGTATCGCGTCGAGGCCGTGATCGCCACCGGCGGAATGTCCACGGTCTATCGCGGTTTGGATCTTCGGCTGGATCGTCCCGTCGCGTTGAAGGTGATGGACTCCCGGTACGCCAACGACGCGCAGTTCTTGACGCGATTCCAATTGGAAGCCCGTGCCGTGGCGAAGCTGAAGGACCAAGGGCTGGTCGCGGTCTACGACCAGGGTATGGACGCCGCGCGTCCATACCTGGTGATGGAACTGATCGAGGGCGGAACCCTGCGCGAACTGTTGCGCGAGCGTGGACCGATGCCCCCGTACGCGACGGTCGCGGTGTTGCAACCCGTCCTCGGCGGGCTTGCGGTGGCTCACCGGGCGGGACTGGTGCACCGCGACATCAAACCGGAGAACGTACTGATCTCCGAGGACGGCGCGGTCAAGCTCGTCGATTTCGGATTGGTGCGCGCCTTCGCCGAAGCCGGAATCACCTCCACCAGCGTGATCCTCGGCACGGCGGCGTACCTGTCGCCTGAACAGGTCAGCAACGGCAGCGCCAGCCCCCGAAGCGACGTCTATTCGGTGGGGATCTTGGCGTACGAACTCCTCACCGGGACAACGCCGTTCACCGGCGACAGCGCCCTGACGGTGGCGTATCAGCGGATCGACAACGACGTGCCGCCACCGAGTTCCGTGATCGGTGGCGTACCGCCGCAGTTGGATGAGTTCATCGCGCGCGCGACATCACGCGACCCCGACGCGCGGTTCGCCGACGCGTCGGACATGCGGGCGGAATTGGCAGACATCGCGGAGGAATTGCAGCTGCCGCCGTTTCGGGTTCCGGCCCCCCGGGTTTCGGCGCCCCGGGTTTCGGCGCCAGGGGTTTCGGCGCCAGGGGTTGTACCGATGTCCGAGAACACCACCGACGTCCGGGCGACGGCCAAACACCCGACGCTGCAATTGATGCGGGAGCCGGAAGGTCCCGCACCCGCCGCCACCAGTCCGGCAGATCCGCCTCCCGGCCATCAGTCGTACGGCACCGAATCACCCTATCCGGCAGCGCAATTCGCAGGCATCGCCCTCGCCGAGTTCGCGCTGGCGCGTCAGCGTGCTCGGCGGGCGACGCTGATCTGGATGCTGACGGTGCTGATCGTCACCGGTCTCGCCGCCGCTGCGGGGTGGATGGCGGGAGCGAACCTCCAGGCACTCATCGGCTGAACGCTAGTCGCGGAGCATCTCCGCGACCAGGAACGCCAACTCGAGGCTCTGCTGGGTGTTCAGGCGTGGATCGCATGCGGTTTCGTATCGGCCGCCCAGGTCGGAGTCGGAGATGTCCTGCGCCCCGCCAAGGCATTCGGTGACGTTCTCGCCGGTGATCTCCACGTGAATGCCGCCCGGGTGGGTGCCGAGCGCGCGGTGCACCTCGAAGAAGCCCTGCACCTCGTCGACGATGCGGTCGAAGTGCCGCGTCTTGTAGCCGGTGGACGATTCGTGGGTGTTCCCATGCATCGGGTCGCACTGCCAGATCACCTGGTGTCCTGATGCCTGCACCTTTTCGATGATCGGCGGCAGCATGTCGCGAACCTTGTGATTGCCCATCCGGCTGACCAGTGTCAGACGCCCCGGCTTGTTGTGCGGGTCAAGCCGCTCCACGTATTCCACCGCGAGTTCGGGCGTCATGGTCGGACCGATCTTGACACCGATCGGGTTCGCGATCACCTCGGCGAAGGCCACGTGCGCGCCGTCCAGCTGCCGGGTGCGGTCCCCGATCCAGACGTAGTGCGCCGACAGGTCGTAGAGCCTGGGTTCGCCGAAGTCTTCGCTCAGCCGCAGCATCGCCCGCTCGTAATCCAGCACCAGCGCCTCATGGCTGGCGAAGATCTCCGCGGTGTCGAGGTTGCGGTCGTTGACCCCGCACGCCGACATGAACCGCAGGCCGCGATCGATTTCCCCGGCCAGCGCCTCGTAGCGGGCGCCCGCCGGGGAGGTCCGCACGAATTCGCGGTTCCAGTCGTGGACCAGATGCAGCGAAGCCAGGCCCGACGAGGTCAGCGCCCGCATGAGATTCATCGCGGCGCTGGCGTTGGCGTAGGCGCGGACCAGCCGTGACGGGTCGTGATCCCGTGACGCCGCGTCGGGGGCGAAGCCATTGATCATGTCCCCGCGATACGACTTCAGGCCCAGCGAGTCGATGTCCGACGAACGCGGCTTGGCGTACTGCCCCGCGATGCGGGCGACCTTCACGACGGGCATGCTCGCCCCGTAGGTGAGCACCACCGCCATCTGTAAGAGCGCCCGAATGTTGGCCCGGATGTGGGGCTCGGTGTTGTCGGCGAACGTCTCGGCGCAATCGCCGCCCTGCAGTAGGAATGCCTCGCCGCGGGCGACGGCGGCGAGCTGCGCGGAAAGCTTCTCGATCTCGGAGGGAACGGTGACGGGCGGCACGCTCTCCAGAACCGTCCGCATGGCCTGCGCCTGGTCTTTGTCCCAGCTCGGCTGCTGCGCCGCAGGCCTGGCCAGCGCGGCGTCCAACCGGGCCCGCAACTCGGCGGGCAGCGGCGGCAGCGACGGCAGCTGGTCGATGGGTACGTCGACTGTCCAGTTCACCCGTCCATGGTAACCGGGTGAAACAGGCTCAGTTACCGGCGGAAATGGAGCCCGCCTGGTTTCCGTGGTTGTCGAATCCCGTGGTCATCAGGTGATACCGGCGCAGGTTGTGCCGCGCGTCGACGAGCGCGTCGTGGGTATCGAGCGGGCGCGGAGGCATGCGCGGACAGCCACGCTCCTCCCAGAACTGGCGAAGTTCACGGGTGAAACGCGGAATTTGCGGAGGCAGGCTGGTCATCGGACCCCACAGCTGACACAGCGTGACGTGGTCGTAGGCGGCGACCCACGCCCACAGTTCGATGGGCTCGTCGCCGTCGATGCCGAAAAAGCTCTCCAGCCCCTCGCGGATTTCCCGACGCGATTTCCAGAGCTTGGACGACGGCGACGGCAGCTTGGGCAGCACATTGGCACGTACCCATCGACCGGCGGATTCCGGGTCGAATTCGGTGGAGATGGCGTAGAACTCCCGGCCGTCCTCGGCAACCACCCCGATGGAGATCAGGTCGATGACGCGACCGTTGTCGATGAATTCGGTGTCGTAGAAGTAGCGCACTGTCGGCTTCGGTCCCTATCCCGCCACACCGGCGTTGGTCTGCTGCTTGGCATCGGCACGCCGTGGCGCGGGCGCGGCATGGATTTCGCGATCCAGTTCGGCGTTGACGGCGTCGTCATCGGGAAAGCGCGGCTCGCCGGCGACGACGTCCTGCAACCACAGTTTCGCCTGGACTACGGGCCTGCGCATATAGCGCTCGCGTTCGAGTGCACGATGCATCTTTTTGGGCCGTTCGTGATAGCGCCAACGCGCCCACGGTGCGTGCGGCCGCGACAGCCGAATCGCCCCGACCAGTAGCAGCGGGGTGATGAACATTCCGACCAGCCCGGTCCACACCTTGCCTTTGAGCAGGACGATCACCGCCAGCGCCAAAGTTGCCAGCGCCATCGCAACCACCGAGGCGCGGGCGACGAAGGAATGGTCGTCCCGCCAGATGCCGACATCGAAGAACGACAGTGGGTTGAACCCCATGATCAACAGCCCGGCCACCGCGACGGCGGCGAACACCGCATCGACGGAGGTGCGTCCGTCCTCCGCCCAATACACGTCCTCCAGGTGCAGGATGAGGGCGAACTCGTCGAGAACCAGAGCGGCGCCGATACCGAAAACGATTGCCGCCGCCGTGAACTCGGGCACTCCCCCGTCGACCGCAAGGGTCACCATCGTGATCCCGGAAATCATCACCAGGACCACGCCGATCACGACGTGGTGGATGTGCAACCCACCACCGGCGGAGATGTTGCGCGGCTGCCACCACTTGCGGGGCTTGTCGTTGCCGGCGTTGCGGCGGATGTAGCGCACGATCGTCCGCGTCACGAAGAACGTCACGATGAAGGCGACCAGGCACCACATCAGCGGTACGCGCCCCGGAGCGACGACGGCGAAGTGCATGGGGACAAAACTTACCGCTAACCCCCAGTTAGGCTGAGGACGAAATGGGCAAGTCACGGCAAGTCGATCGGACGCTCGTCATCGGCTGGCGGGTGGCGCAGGCGCTGATCGCCGCAGGATTCGTGTACGCCGGCTGGCGTCTTCTGGGACACCTCCCCTACCGGATCGACATCGAGGTCTACCGGATGGGCGCCCGCGCCTGGCTCGACGATCACCCGCTCTACGCCGGAGACGTGACCTTCCATACGCGAATCGGCCTGGATCTGCCGTTCACCTATCCGCCGCTGGCCGCGATCCTGTTCAGCCCGTTCGCCTGGCTGTCGTTTCCCGCGGCCAGCGTGGCGATCACGGTGCTGACGCTGGCGCTGCTGCTGCTGACCACCTGGCTCGTGCTCACCCGACTCGACGTGTGGCCGACGACCGAGGTCACCGCGGAGCCTCCCTGGCTGAGACGGTGCTGGCTGGCCGCCGGGTGCGTCGCACTGTCGGTGATGTACCTGGAACCCATTCAGGCCAATTTCGCCTTCGGCCAGATCAATGTGGTGTTGATGACCTTGGTGATCGCGGACTGCGTCCCGCGCCGGACACCATGGCCGCGCGGAGTGCTGGTTGGCATCGCGATCGCGCTGAAGCTGACGCCCGCGGTATTCCTCGTCTACTTCCTGGTCCGCCGCGACCGCCGCGCGGCCCTTACCGCATTCGCGTCATTCCTGGTGTGCACCGCTGTGGGTTTCGTCCTCGCCTGGCGAGACTCCTGGGAGTACTGGACGGTCACCGTTCACCACACCGATCGGATCGGCAGCGCCGCGCTGAACACCAACCAGAACATCGCGGGCGCGCTCGCGCGGCTGGGGATGTCACATGGGACGCATTTCATCCTGTGGACAATCGCCTGTTTCGCGGTTTTGGGGCTGACCATCTGGGCGGCCCGGCGAACGGCCTACGACATGTCGGCGCTGATCTGCGTCGCGCTCTTCGGGCTGGTCGTCTCACCGGTGTCATGGTCACATCACTGGGTGTGGGCCTTGCCGACGGTGCTGGTCAGCGTCGTGCTGGCGTACCGCCTGCGCAGCGCCGCCCTTGCCCTGATCGCTGCCGCGGGCACCGCGCTGATGATCTGGATCCCGCTGGAATTGCTGCCCAAACACCACGAGGAGACCGCGTCGTGGTGGCGCCAGCTACTGGGAATGTCCTACGTGTGGTGGGCCCTGGCGGCCATAGTCGTCGTCGGGCTGACCACCGCCTCACAGGCGGCTAGCCCGCGGCGGTCTCCGGGATCCGCGCCGGTGGCTGACCTGCTCCGCCCGGCTTAACGGCTTTTCCCAGTGCATCCTGCCCCGAGGTGTCGGACCCGGAGGTTTCCGATCCCGCTTCGGGCTTCTTGTCGGGGTTGTTCTTCAGGGTTGCCGCATAAATGTCGACGTATTCCTGCCCCGACAGCTGCATCAGTTCGTAGATCACCTCGTCGATGATTGCCCGTTCGATGAAGCGATTGCCGCCCATTCCCTCGAATCGCGAGAAGTCCATCGGCTTTCCGAACCGGACACCGACCCGGCCGAACCTCCACATTTTGGAACCCGGGGGGTTGACGGTGTCGGTGCCGATCATCGCGACCGGGATCACGGGGACGCCGGTCTGCAGCGCCAGCCTGGCGAGTCCGGTCTTGCCTTTGTAGAGCCGGCCGTCGGGTGAACGGGTGCCTTCCGGGTACATACCCAGCAGCTTGCCGTCGTTGAGAAGTCGCTCCGCGGTATTGAGCGCTGCTTGGGCCGCGTCGGCGTCAGCGCGGTCGATCGGCACCTGACCGGCGGCGGTGTAGAACCAGCGGGTGAACCAGCCTTTGATGCCTTTGCCGGTGAAGTACTCCGCCTTGGCCAGAAAGGTGATGCGACGACGGACGACGAGCGGGAGAAAGAAGCTGTCCGCCACGGCGAGGTGATTGCTGGCCAGAATCACCGGGCCGGAATCCGGAACGTACTCGAGCCCTTCGACTTTCGGCCTGCCGAGCAGCGACAGCAGCGGGCCCATGAAGACGAACTTGAACAGCCAGTACCACATGTACCCTCCCGCTCGGGTGCGTGCTTTGCGCCAACTCTACTCAGCCCGGGGCAGGCCCGGGCCATCCTCAGTCTTCGACTGTCACCGGGATGTGCTGGTATCTGCCCTGGTTCTTGCCCGTCTGGGCCTTCCCGCCACCCGGTCCGCCGCCATCGGACGGATCCGGGGCCTCGGATCCCGGATCGGCCGGCGCGCTCGCCGCGTCGGTGGTCATCGCCCGGATCATCGCCACCAGCGCGACGCTGTGCTCGGCGACCAGGGTCAACAGTGGGTGCTGTTCCCCGGTCGCCAGCGCCGCGAGCGCACAGACCGGGCACCACACCTGCTGGCATTTCCCTGGACCACTGCCGGCCGCCGAAGCCATTGCCGCCGCGGTGCGCACAGCCGGGTCCAAGCGATCCAGGATGGCCTGAGCCAGCGCCCGTAGCTCGGGTCCGATGTCGGGGTGGGGTCCTCTCAAGCGGGCCACACCTCCGGGTCAGGTCGAAATCGGATCGTCAGCTCGTTGCCGCGCAGGGCGGCGTCCATCACAGTGCAGCGTCTCAGCACTGAGGCGAGCCGCACCCGCCGTCGCAGACCCGCGACGCCGATGATGAGGTCGTCGTCGACACGGCCCAGAGCGAGCGCGCCCGAATCGACCTGCGGCAACTCTAGCCGCATCCGGTAAATCGCATCCAACCCGGAACCGGATTCGCGGTCCACCACCGGCCGCAGCGGGCCCGGGGGCTTCGAGCCGTCCCGACGAAGCACGCTGTCCAGCAGCTGACCGAGCGCCTTCGGACCGATCGGCTCGCCGGCCAGATGCGGCGCCAACACCAGTTGGACATCGCCGATGGTCCGGGTCAGCCCATCGAGAACGGCCCGCTGCTCGACGATGCGCTCGCTGTACCAGTCGAAGGCCGGATGGGCCGGCAGATTTTGGTACTCGAATGAATCGTCTTGAACGAGAACCTGATTCACGATCAACTCGGCGACCCGCACTCCCATCAAGGCCAGTGACCCCAGGGTGCGGACCGCCTCCGCAGCCACCACGCGCTCAGGTGTCAGTACCAGGTGAGCGCCCACCCGATCGCCGTCGGCCAGCAACTCTGCCAGCCCTTCGAGGCTCATCGCGAGGCTTTCGACGACGGCGACGACCGCGATACTCGCGACGTCGCCGGCGGCCGAACCCAATCGGCGGTGACGCGGCCAGGCGCGTTCCAGGTACATCCCGAACGTTCCTGGCATGGTCAGCATCCGCAGCGCATCGGCGGTCGACGCGCAATCGACCACCAGGTAATCCCACCTCCCCGAGGCCGCGAGCTCGGACACCTCGTGCAGACCGAGCACTTCCTGAACCCCTGGCAAAGCGGAAAGTTCTTCCGGCGCAAGATCTTTGAAGTCCGAACTGGGATACCGCATCGCGAGGATCGGCGCGATGTCGCGCCATCTGTTTTCGAGAAGCGCGAGCGTGTCGAGCGCGAGCGCCTCCAGATGCCCGCCGCCCGATGTCTCTTCCTCTGTGAAGATGCGGACAGGTTCACGCCGCCCGGACGCCGGGACCGGAACGCCGAGAACGTCGCCGAGCGAATGGGCCTGATCGGTGGAGACCACCAGCACCCGGTCGCCGCTCAGGGCGGCGCGGACCGCCGTGGCGCAGGCCAGGGTCGACTTTCCGACTCCGCCCTTTCCCACAAAGAAACCGATTCGGGCCCGGGCGCCCGAACCCGCCCCGTCCCCGGGGATGTCCCCGATCTCCACTCAGCCCACTATGCCTTCGCCTTGCGGGCCTCGACCCGCTTCTTCAAGTCTTTGAGGGCGGTATCGGTGAGCCGGCGCTCCGCCTTGCGTTTGAGCAAACCGATCATCGGAACCATCAGGTCGACCGCCAATTCGTAAGTGACTTCGGTGCCGTCGCCCTTGGGCGCCAGGGTGTAGGCACCCTCCAGCGCCTTCAACAGCGAACTGGACACCAGGGTCCATCGGACCGACGAACGATCGGCCGGCCACTCGTAGCTCAGGACCATGGCGTCCCTGAGGACAGCCGCCTCGAGGACCAGTCGCGCCGTCTTGGGATTGCCGTTGCCATGGGTTTCCAGAATTTCGGTTTCCTTGTATTCGGAGACCCATTCCGGATAGGAGCCGATATCGGCGATGACATCCATGACACTGCCGGGATCAGCATCGATGTAGATGGTCTGCGATGTTTTGTCAGCCACTTTTGCCGCTTTCCCACTGAGGCCCGCCGACCGCGGGTCCGTGATTGCTTCGGTGTGACAAACCGTACCCGCAGGCGGACGGGCCGTCCGGATGTCACCCCGCGGGTGCCACACCCACCGGGCGATCCGCCTCCAGAACCGACTTCACCTCGAAGGCCATCCGCTTGCCCGCCACCCGCCGCTGGTGCGTCATTCCGGCCAGATTCATCTTCGCGAGTTCGGCGGCCGAGGCACCGGAGGGTTCGGCATGAAGAAAGTAGTGCAGCACGGCGCCGTCCAGCACCGGCTCGAGCCAGATCTCCATGGTGCCCGTCAGTGGTCCGGTCACGGTCCATCGTTGTCCCGCCGCACCGCGATCCTCGACAACCTCCAACCGCAGATCCGGCCACCAACGCCGCCAGCTCGCCGGATCGGCGACCGCGGCGCCGATCAGCCCGGGATCTGCGGCGACGAACGTCTCGTCCGCGACCTGAATGCTGTTCATCGCCCAAGCTTCACACACCCGAATGCCCGCTGCGGTCGCCCCGCTACCCTGAAGCCCACCGATCGGATTCCCCGACACCGAAGAAGAGGGTCCCAAGTGCGCGAGTACACCGTTCCGGCAACCTTCACCATCGAAGACCACGACAACGTCGTCGGCTCCGTCTTCGCGCACGAACGCGAGGATCCGGACTACGTGATTCTGCGTCGGTTGGTCGACGGCAAGTGGACCGACGTGACGTGCGCCCAGGCCGCCGCCCAGATCCGGGCCGCCGCGCAGGGCCTGATCGCGGAAGGCGTCGCCGCGGGCGACCGTGTCGCCGTCCTGTCGGCGACGCGCTACGAATGGCCGATCCTGGACTACGCGATTCTCGCCGTCGGCGCGGTCACGGTGCCCATCTACGAGACCTCGTCGGCCGAGCAGGTTCGCTGGGTGCTGGAAGACTCCGGTGCGGTTCTGGTGTTCACCGAAGACGATGACCACACCCGGATGGTCAACGAGATGCACGCCGACCTTCCCGCACTGAGAAAGGTCCTGCAGATCGAGACGGGTGGCGTCAACGTCCTCGATGTGCTGGCACAGACCGGTGCCGCAACGGATCCGACGGAGATCGAGCGCCGGCTGGCCGGGCTGCGTTCCTCCCATGCGGCAACCTTGATCTACACCTCGGGCACCACGGGCCGGCCCAAGGGTTGTCAGTTGACGCACTTCAACCTTCTCAGCGAGATCCGCGGCAACTCGGCCTGCTTCCCCACGCTTCTCCGCAAGAACGAACGCCTCCTGGTGTTCCTGCCGATGGCACACGTGCTGTCCCGGGCGCTGTCGATGACCGCGTTCACCAACAAGGTGACACTGGGCTACACCAGTGACATCAAGAATCTGGTGCCAATGCTCCAGGTGTTCAAGCCCACGATCGTCGTATCCGTGCCGCGGGTCTTCGAAAAGGTCTACAACACAGCCGAATTGAACGCACAGGACAGCGGCAAGGGCAAGATTTTCGAACTGGCGGTCAAGACGGCCATCGCCTGGAGCGAGGCCCAGGACGCCAAGAACTCCGGCCCGCTGTCGATGCTGCCGAATCTGGGCCTGGACGCCGCCCACGCGGTGTTCGACAAACTGGTCTACGGCAAGCTGCGGGCCGCGCTGGGCGGCGAGTGCCGCGCCGCCATCTCCGGCGGCGCCCCACTCGGCAAACGTCTGGGCCACTTCTACCGGGGCGTCGGCCTGCCCATCTACGAGGGCTACGGCCTGACCGAGACCAGTGCCGCGATCACCATCAACCGGGTGGGCGAACTCGAGGTCGGCACGGTGGGCAAGCTGGTTCCCGGAAACACGATGGCGGTCGCCGCCGACGGCGAACTTCTGGTGCGCGGCGGTGTCGTGTTCGGTGGCTACTGGCAGAACGAGAAGGCCACCAACGAGGCCATCGTCGACGGCTGGTTCCACACCGGCGACCTGGCCAGTATCGACTCAAACGGGTTCCTGTCGATCACGGGGCGCAAGAAGGAGATCATCGTCACCGCGGGAGGCAAGAACGTCGCACCCGCGGTTCTGGAGGACGCCCTGCGCGCCCACCCGTTGATCAGCCAGGCCATGGCCGTCGGGGACGCGCAGCCGTTCATCGGTGTGTTGATCGCGATCGACCCGGAGGCCATCGAATCGTGGAAGCAGCACAAAGGCAAAGACGCCGCGGCGTCGGTGTCCGACCTGCGCAACGACCCCGACCTCATCGCCGAGATGGAGCAGGCCGTCAAGAGCGCGAATCAGCATGTCTCGCATGCCGAATCGATCCGTAAGTTCCGGATCCTGCCGTGCGACTTCACGGTTCAGACCGGTGAGCTCACACCGACCCTGAAGGTGAAGCGTGCCGTCGTCGCCCAGAAGTTCGCCGACGAGATCGCGGCGATCTACACCAAGTAGGAGCCGCCGCCAAGCAGATGCGAGAGCCGGGCCGTATGGGCAGCCCACGTCCAGTCCCGGCTCAACCATCGGCGGCCGGCCGCGCCCATCCGGTGTGCCAGTTCGGGATCGGCGAGCAGACCGCTGATCGCCTCGACGATCTCGTCGCGAGACCGGCCATCGACAACGCGGCCCGTTTCGCCGTCGCGGACGGTTTCCGGGGCGCCCCCGGAGTTGCCGGCCACGACGGGAGCGCCCGTCGCCGACGCCTCCAGGAACACGATGCCGAGGCCCTCGACGTCTAGACCCGAACCTCGGGTTCGGCACGGCATCGCGAAGACATCCGCCATCGCATAGTGCGCGGGCAGTTCGGCGGCGGGCACGCCCCGGGTGAACACCACGTCGCCGGCTACCCCGACCCGTTCGGCGAGGCTTTGCAAGTGCTCCCCATAGGGGCCGCCACCGACGATCACCAGCGCGGCTCCGTCGACGCGCTTGCGGATCTCCGGTAGCGCCTTGATCAACATGTCCTGGCCCTTGCGAGGTACCAACCGAGACACGCACACCACGGTGGGGCGATCGCCCAGCCCATAGCGGACCCGCATCTGTTCGCGGGCCTCAGGATCGGGACGAAACTGTTCGGTGTCGACCCCGGGGGGAAGGTGCTCCATCCGCGCCCGCGGCCCGAACGCCGACGCGAATCGCCCGCGGGTGTACTTGCTGACGAACGTCACCACGTCGGTGGTGTCCCCGATTCGGCGAAGCGCCGAGCGCGCAGCGGGCAGCATCGACCAGCCGACCTCGTGCCCGTGGGTACTGGCGACGACTCGCGTGGCGCCGGCCTTCCTGGCCCGATTCGCCAAGAGCGCAAGCGGTGCGGCGGCACCGAACCACACCGTCTCTATACCTTCGTCGGCGATCAGCCGCCGCATCCTGCGGTCGACGCCGGGCTCGGGCAGCATCAGCGTTCCGGGGTGACGCACCACCCGGTACGGGGCATCGCGATCGAATTCGTCAGCCCCCTTCCACTGCGGCGCATACACCGTCAGCTGATGGCGGGCATCGCACGCCAACCGGTCGACGAACTGCTGCAGGTACGACTGGATGCCACCCGGACGAGGGGGAAAGTCATTGGTGACCAGAAGGATTCGCGTCATCAGCGGCTACCCTATCCGGTGAGCCATCGCGCCCAAGTGGCGCGTAGCCCGGTCAGGTCGGTGCCGAGTGCCTGGTTGACTGCCGTGCCGAAGTCACCGTGGCGCGGCCCGCAGGCATCGACATACAGCCGGCGAAGACCGTCGGCCCCGTAGGTGTCCGCGATGAATCGGGTGAACAGCCACGCCCGATCGTAGGCAGCCGAGCGCGCGGCGCCGTCCGCGTCAAGACCGGCGTCGGTGGGCAATTCGGTGGACTGTGGCCTGCGAGGCGGTAACGGCTCGTCAGGTCGGGCGACGAAGTCCGCCGCGCCCTCCAGAAGCCAGCGGGGCGCATCGAGGGCGGTGTCTGCGCGCGCCGCGAAGTGGAACAACTCATGGGTCAGAACCAGCTGCAGCGCCCCATCGTTCATGGTGGCGGCGCCGGGCCCGAACACGATCCGCTGCCCACTGGCCGACCGGCGGTCGACGTCCACTGAATCCGCTACGGCGACTGCGGCGATGTCCGACCAGTTCTGCCTGGGATCGAGATTTGTTTGTGCGACGAACTCCGCTTCGGAGGCGGTGGCGACGACGGTGATCTCTCGGCTCCAGTCGGTCCCCCAGAATCTTTCGACCGCGGTGACCGCGTCATCGATCCCGGCTGCCACACGTGACAGCAGCCGGTCCGTGCGAGTGCCGCCAAGGCTGACGTAGCGGACCGTTCGGTCATCGCCGGCGGCCGTGTGGTTCGGGGACTGCGACGTTGTCGGCCGGGGAGCCGCGATGTCAGGGGTGGCGTGATCTGAAGCGGCGACAAGCGTTGCGGCGGTGAGGAGTTCGGCCGCAAGAACAACGGCGAGAACCGGGATCAGCCGAGGGCGTCTCAGCCGGCCAGTGCCGACGGACCCAGTACCGACGGAGTCAGTACCGACGGACGTTGAAGATCGGCGCGTTGTTCACCGGCGAAACCGCGACCGGCACACCGAATGTCGAGGCGTGCACCATCATGCCGTCACCGATGTAGATCGCGGAATGGGATGCATCCGAGTAGTAGTTGACGACGTCTCCCGGCTGCATGTCGTCCAAAGACACCGGCTGGCCGCCCGCGGCAAGCGCCTGGCTCGAGTGCGGCAGGGCTACGCCTGCCTGCCCGAAGGCCCACATCACAAGCCCTGAGCAGTCGAACGCGCCCGGGCCCGAGCCGCCCCACACATAGGGGTCGCCGAGACGAGTCAGTGCCGCCTGCACCGCGACGACCCCCTCACCTTCACCGGGCCCCGACGGCATCGAGGGCAGCGCTGCCATGGGTGCGGGCGCCACATCCCCCGCCGGAACGGCTTCGGGGGCGGGTGCGTCGAGTGGCGGCAGCGCCTCTGGCGCCGGCGCGGCGAGAATCTCGGCCGGCGGAAGCGGACCAGGCCCGGCCAGCGCCGTCTTCTGCTCGGGAGTCAGCCCGACGTAGCGCGACTTGACCGCGGCGATCTGGATCTGTAGCTGCGACTGCTTGCGCTGCAGATCGGCGCGGATCGCCGCGGCTTGCTCAGCGGCCGTCTTGGCATCCGTAGCCGACTTCGCCGACGCGGCCTCCGCCTTGGCGGCTTCCTCGTTCAGCCGCCGGAAGTTCTGCATCTGCGCGGCCATCTGGATCGACATGACCTTCTGCACAGCCATCTTGTCGATCAATCCCTGCGGGGAATCGGCGGTCAGAATGGCGTTCAACCCGTCGGTTCGAGCGCCCATGTACATGGCCGCAGCAAACTTATCGACATCACCCTGATACGTCGCCAACTGCGCCTTGGCGGCGTCGGCGGAGGCAGTGTCATCGACATGCCGCTTCTCAGCCGCGGCCTGCGCCGCGATCTTGTTCTTGAGGTCGATCTGGGCCGAATGCATGGCCTCGGTCAGCTGTTCGGCCTGCCGTGACAATTCAGTGAGCTTGGCTACCGCGTCCTCAGCCGGGTCGGCCTGCACCGTGCCCGCCATAACACTTGAAATAACTGTCAAGCCGGCGATGAAGCCCAAAATCGGGCGTCTGACGACGCGTTGAGCCAGGGATGTGCTGTTAAACCTCAAGATTGCGCATCCTTCAGAGTGCCTTCGACGGACCGCGTCGAACTGCCTTTGATCTCGAATAGGTTACGAAATGGCATCGGGGTTGTCCAAACCTGAGATAAATACTCAGCTAAATCTCAGTCGGGTGGACTACGCCGGCCACCTACCAACTGCAACCTGATATCCGAAGGTAGCAGGTTCAGCTGGCCAGATTCGACCCGCCACGCCGGATCGGAATGAGCCGCAACCGGGGCGCCAAACCGGCATCGGCAAGCACTTCCAGTGCCGCGCGCTCGTCTCCGAGCAAATTTTCGGGCGCGTCGAGAAGCACACTGACCACACAGTCACCACAGCCCACATCCCGAAGGACGCAGCTGTCGCAGTCGATGACGACGGGTTCAATAACCGCGGGTTCAATAACAGCGGGTTCAATAACAGCGGGCGCGAGGTCGCCTGCATCGACGAGCATCGATCCGTCACTCGGATGGCCGGGCTGTTCCATCTGCGTTCCTCTCATCAGTGGGCTCTGTGCCGCCGACGTTTCGGGCTCCGGGATTCTGGTTCCGGGATTCGGGTTCCGGGATTCTCGGGTTTCCGGCTCGGGACGCTAGCCGGGACCACCGACATCCGCGATTCACCCCATTCCCGGAGCGGCAACCCCGACCTGTCGGTGCGACTGCCTAACGTCGGCAGATGTGACACCCCTGGCAGCCGACGCTCAGCTGAGTTTCGCCGGCCTTGATCTGCAACCCGGCGATCGAGACGCCGAGGTGCCCCTGCACGACACGACCTTCGTGGTGGTGGACCTGGAAACCACCGGTGGGCGGGCCAAGTCGGGCCCCGACGGCGCGTTCGACGCCATCACAGAAATCGGCGCGGTCAAGATTCGTGGCGGTGAGGTATTGGGCGAGTTCGCGACGCTCATCGATCCACAACGTGCGATTCCTCCACAGATAGTGGAGCTGACCGGGATCACGACAGCGATGGTCCGCGACGCCCCGACCATCGAGGCCGTCCTACCGACGTTCCTGGAATTCGCCCACGGCGCGGTGCTGGTGGCCCACAACGCCGGATTCGACATCGGCTTCCTGAAGGCGGCCGCCGACCGATGCGGCATTCCATGGCGACCGGCCGCGGTGCTCTGCACCGTCCGGCTGGCCCGCAGAGTTTTGACTCGCGACGAGGCGCCCAGCGTGCGGCTGTCCAGCCTGGCGCGCCTGGTCGGGGCCTCGGTAGAGCCCACGCACCGCGCCCTCGACGACGCCCGCGCCACCGTCGACGTCCTGCACGCCTTGATCGAGCGTGTGGGCAACCAGGGCATCGAGACCTACGGCGACCTTCGCGGATACCTGCCCAATGTGACCCCCGCTCAGCGCCGCAAGCGGCATCTGGCCTCGGCGCTCCCGCGCCGACCCGGCGTTTACCTGTTCCGCGGGCCCGGCTCCGAAGTGCTGTACATCGGCACGGCTTCCGACTTGCGCCGCCGGGTGGGCCAGTACTTCAACGGCACGGATCCGCGCGGCCGCATCAAGGAGATGGTGGGTCTCGCGGCCTCGGTCGACCATGTGGAGTGCGCACACCCCCTCGAGGCCGGTGTGCGCGAACTCCGCCTGCTGGCCGCCCACGCCCCGCCCTACAACCGGCGTTCCCGGTTTCCGCACAGATGGTGGTGGGTGGTGCTCACCGACGAAGCCTTTCCACGGCTGTCCGTGGTGCGCGAACCCCGCCACGACCGCGCCATCGGCCCGTTCCGCTCCCGCGCGGACGCGGTCGACGCCGCGGCACTCGTGGCGAAGTTCACCGGTGTCCGCACCTGCTCGGCGCGACTGGGCAAGCGATCGGTGCACGGACCGTCCTGTCCGGAACGCGAGGTCGCCCCGTGCCCGGCACCGCGTGGAATCACCGCCGCCGAATACGAAGCGGCGCCCGCTCGGGCGGCGGCGCTGATCGACGGCCACGACAACTCGGCCCTGGCCGCGGCGGTTGCACGCGTGAACGAACTGGCCGGTGCGGGCCGCTACGAAAGGGCCGCGCGACTGCGCGACCAGACGGCCGCGCTGATCGAGTCCCTTGCCGGCGGCCAGCGCCTGCGGGCACTCGTGGCCGTCGGAGAATTGGTGGCCGCCCAACCCGACGGCGCGGGTGGGTGGCAATTCGCCGTCATTCGTCATGGCCAACTGGCTGCGGCGGGGTGCGCCCGGCGGGGTGTGCCGCCCATGCCGGTAGTCGACGCGCTGCGCGCTGCAGCGCAGACGATTCTGCCGCGGGCCGCGCCTCTATCCGGCGCGCTCGTCGAGGAGACGGCACTGATAGCTCGCTGGCTTGGCGCCCCGGGGATACGCATCGTTGCGGCCACCACCGGGCTGGCTATGCCGCTGGGATCGGCGGGCCCCTGGATCGCATGGGCGGCGACCGCCAAGTCGGCGAAACTGGCCGCCGCCCAGTTCGACGAGGCCGCCCGATTCGACGACTCAGAGACGCTGTGTGAACCGCACCCAACGCGAAAGCAGCTTCTCGGCCGCCCCAGAGTCGATGGCCTCGACGGCACGACTCAGGCTGCGTTCCCACGACGGCAGCCATTCGGCGTCGCTGGTTAGCCCGTCGCTGGTTAGCCCGGCGCTGGTTAGCCCGGCGTGCGCCACCATGGCGCCGGCGGCATTGAGGACCACGGCGTCACGGACAGCCCCGGACTCTCCGCCGAACACCTTTCGCGCCGCCGTTGCATTGGCTTCGGCGTCACCGCCCTCCAACTCCTCGATGCGGGCCCGGGGAAATCCGAATCCGAGTGGATCGAACGTCAGCTTGTCGATCGTCCCGGCCTGCACCCGCCAGATCGTGCTGGTGGTCGTTGTCGTCAATTCATCGAGTCCGTCGTCCCCGTGCACCACGAGCACACTCGATCGGCGCGCCGCGAATACGCCCGCCATCACATCCGCCAAATCCTCGAAGGCGCACCCGATCAGTCCGGCGCGCGGCAGCGCCGGGTTGGTCACCGGCCCCAAAAGGTTGAACACGGTCGGGATCCCGATTTCACGGCGGGGAACCCCCGCGTGCTTGTACGAGGGATGGAAAACCGGGGCGAAGCAGAATCCGATGCCGACCTCCGAGACGGAACGCGCCACCTCGTCGGGGCCCAGATCGATCCGCACCCCGAGCGCTTCGAGCATGTCGGCTCCCCCGGCCCTCGACGACGAAGCCCGGTTTCCGTGCTTGACCACCGGTACGCCCGCGGCAGCGACGACTATCGCGGCCATCGTGGACAGGTTGACGGTGTTGGCGCCGTCGCCACCGGTGCCGACGATGTCAACCGCGTCGGTACCGGTCCGATCCGCCGGGAAATGGCGGGCGTAGCGCAACATCGTGTCCGCAAGTTCGCGAACCTCGGCCGCAGTCGGCCGTTTCATTCTCATCGACACGCCGAAGGCCGCGATCTGAGCCGGTGTCGCCGCGCCGGTCATGATCTGTTCCATGGCCCAGGCGGCCTGCCCGGGATCGAGTTCGGCGCAGTTGGTCAAACGGCCCAGGACCTGCGGCCACGTTGTATTTCGGGGGTCGGTCGCGGGCGCCTGAGCGGGTTCCGGGGGCGGCACATTCACGCGCAGATCGTCGCACGCGGGGCCCAAAGTTCCCAGCGGCGAGAAAGAGACTTCTGACCAATTCTGGCCCTAGGCGCACCACAACAACTACAACGCGTCATACTTCTTCATGTGACGAGCGCTGTAGGAACTTCGGGAACTGCGATCACGTCGCGCGTACATTCGCTGAACAGGCCAAACATGGTCAGTGTCGGCACCATCGTGTGGCTTTCCAGCGAGTTGATGTTCTTCGCTGGACTCTTCGCGATGTACTTCACCGCGCGCTCACAAGCAGGAGGGGTCTGGCCGCCTCCCCCGACAGAACTGAATCTTTATCAGGCCGTACCGGTGACGTTGGTGTTGATCGCCTCGTCGTTCACCTGCCAGATGGGCGTGTTCGCGGCCGAGCGTGGCGATGTCTTCGGGCTTCGCCGCTGGTACGTGGTCACGTTCCTGATGGGACTGTTCTTCGTGTTCGGCCAGGCCTACGAGTACTACCACCTGGTCAGCCACGGCACGACAATCCCCGGCAGCTCCTACGGCAGCGTGTTCTACCTGGCAACCGGGTTCCACGGGCTGCACGTCGTCGGCGGCCTGATCGCGTTCATCCTGCTGCTGGCACGCACAAAGATGAGCAAGTTCACGCCCGCGCAGGCCACCGCCGCGATCGTGGTGTCGTACTACTGGCACTTCGTCGACATCGTGTGGATTGCTCTGTTCGCGACGATCTACTTCATCCGTTGATGAGAAGGGGTTCGATGCTCAAGAGCTCGGCACGGCGCGACGACAAGTCCCGCCGTCGACTTCGCCGGCGCGTCACCGGCGCCTTCCTGCTGCTTATCGGCTTGGGTCTCGCAGGTGGCATGGCAGCCACTCTGACGCCGACACCGCAGGTCGCGGTCGCGGACGAATCCCAGTCAGCACTGCTGCGCACCGGCAAGCAGCTGTTCGACACCTCGTGTGTCACCTGCCACGGCGCCAACCTCCAGGGCGAGCAAGGCCGCGGGCCCAGCCTCGTCGGCGTGGGCGACGCGGCGGTGTACTTCCAGGTTTCCACCGGTCGCATGCCGGCCATGCGCGGCGAGGCTCAGGCCGCCCGCAAGGAACCGATCTTCGACGACCACCAGATCGATGCCCTCGGCGCCTACGTCCAGTCCATCGGCGGCGGCCCGATGGTTCCGCGCGACGCCAACGGTCAGGTGGCCGATCACTCTCTGCTCGGGAACGACGTCGCTCGTGGTGGCGACCTCTTCCGGCTGAACTGCTCGTCCTGCCACAACTTCACCGGCAAGGGCGGCGCGTTGTCGTCGGGCAAGTACGCACCCGACCTCAGCCCTGCGACACCGGCACAGATTTACACCGCGATGCTGACCGGACCGCAGAACATGCCCAAGTTCTCCGACCGACAGCTGTCGCCGGAGGAGAAGAAGGACATCGTCGCCTACGTTCGCATGGCGGCAACGGCGCCGGATCCCGGCGGCTACGGCCTCGGCGGCTTCGGACCCTCGTCCGAGGGCATGGCGGCCTGGATCATCGGCATGGTGGCCTGCATCGGGGTGGCGATGTGGATCGGAGCGAGGTCATGAGCGCAGACATAAACCGGCCGACGGACGAACAGCTCGCGTCCATGTCGCAAGACGAGCTCCGTGAGCTCGGAGGCAAGCTCGACGGCGTCGAAACCGTCTTCAAGGAACCGCGCTGGCCCGTCGAAGGCACCAAGGCGGAGAAGCGTGCCGAAAGGGTTGTCTCCTACTGGCTGCTGCTCGGCGGTCTCAGCGGGCTCGCCCTGCTGCTGATCTTCATCTTCTGGCCGTGGAAGTACCTGCCGGGAACCGCTGAGGGACACTGGTGGTACGACCTGTCGACACCGCTGTACGGCCTGACCTTCGGCCTGTCGATCCTCGCCATCGGCGTGGGGGCGGTGCTCTATCAGAAGAAGTTCATTCCCGAGGAGATCTCGATCCAGGATCGCCACGACGGGCGCTCTTCGGAACTGGACCGCAAGACGGTCGTCGCCAACCTCGGCGATGCGCTTGACGGGTCGACGATCAAGCGCCGCAAAATGGTCGGGTTGTCGCTCGGCATCAGCCTGGGCGCGTTCGGTGCGGGCACTCTGGTGGCCTTCATCGGCGGGCTGATCAAGAACCCGTGGAAGCCGGTGGTTCCCACCGCGGAAGGCAAGAAGGCGGTCCTGTGGACCTCCGGGTGGACCCCTCGCTACGCGGGCGAAACCATCTTCCTGGGCCGCGCGACCGGCCTGCCGGGTGAATCTCCTTTCGTCAAGATGCGCCCGGAGGATCTCGACGCCGGCGGCATGGAGACGGTGTTCCCCTGGCGCGAGTCCGACGGTGACGGCACCACGATCGAGAGCCACGAGCACCTCAGCGCCATCGCGATGGGTGTTCGCAACCCGGTGATGCTGATCCGCATCCGGCCCGTCGACATGCCGAGGGTGGTCAAGCGCAAGGGTCAGGAGAGCTTCAACTTCGGTGACCTGTTCGCGTTCACCAAGGTCTGCTCGCACCTCGGCTGCCCGTCCTCGCTGTACGAGCAGCAGACGTACCGCATCCTCTGCCCGTGCCACCAGTCGCAGTTCGATGCGCTGCACTTCGCCAAACCGATCTTCGGTCCGGCCGCGCGAGCCTTGGCTCAGCTGCCGATCACCATTGACAAGGATGGCTACCTCGTCGCCAACGGCGACTTCATCGAGCCCGTCGGACCGGCATTCTGGGAGCGCACATCATGAGTCCGAAACTTGCCGACCTCGCAGCCAAGCAGGGCGACGACATCGACTCTCGGTATCACCCGTCGGCGGCGTTGCGGCGTCAGTTCAACAAGGTGTTCCCCACCCACTGGTCGTTCCTGCTGGGTGAGATCGCGCTGTACAGCTTCGTCGTACTGCTGATCACCGGGGTCTACCTGACGCTGTTCTTCGACCCGTCGATGGCCGAGGTGACCTACCAGGGCAGCTACCAGCCGCTTCGTGGCATCGAGATGTCCAAGGCCTACGCGTCGGCGCTCGACATCACGTTCGAGGTGCGCGGCGGCCTGTTCGTCCGCCAGATCCACCACTGGGCTGCGCTGCTGTTCGCGGCGTCGATCATGGTGCACTTGGCCCGCATCTTCTTCACCGGCGCGTTCCGCCGGCCTCGCGAGGCGAACTGGATCATCGGCTGCCTGCTGCTGATCCTGGCGATGTTCGAGGGGTACTTCGGCTACTCCCTGCCCGACGACCTGCTGTCCGGCATCGGTCTTCGCGCGGCGATGTCGTCCATCACGCTCGGCGTTCCCGTCATCGGCACGTGGATGCACTGGGCGTTGTTCGGCGGCGACTTCCCCTGCGGCGGCCTCGGATACCAGTGCAACGAGGTCGGGACCTGGATCCCGCGTATGTACGCGCTCCACATCCTGCTGATCCCGGGCATCATCCTCGCCCTCATCGGCGTCCACCTCGCGATGGTGTGGTTCCAGAAGCACACCCAGTTCCCCGGCCCCGGCCGCACCGAGAAGAACGTCGTGGGTGTGCGGGTCATGCCGGTGTTCGCGGTCAAGTCGGGTGCGTTCTTCGCCATGACCACCGGCATCCTCGGCATCATGGGCGGACTGCTGCAGATCAACCCGATCTGGCAGCTCGGGCCCTACAAGCCGTCGCACGTGTCGGCTGGTTCGCAGCCGGACTTCTACATGATGTGGACGGAAGGCCTGGCCCGTATCTTCCCGCCGTGGGAGATCTACATCGGCCACCACACCATTCCGGCCGCATTCTGGGTCGCACTGGTGATGGGTCTGGTGTTCGGGCTGCTGATCGCCTACCCGTTCCTGGAACGGAAGTTCACCGGCGACGACGCCCACCACAACCTGTTGCAGCGGCCGCGCGACGTGCCGGTTCGCACGGCGATCGGCTCGATGGCCATCGCGTTCTACATGCTGCTGACGCTCTGCGCCATGAACGACGTCCTCGCGCTGAAGTTCCACATTTCGCTGAACGCGACCACGTGGATCGGCCGCATCGGCATGGTGATTCTGCCGCCGATCGTCTACTTCATCGCCTACCGATGGGCTGTCGGCCTGCAGCGCAGCGACCGCGACGTGCTGGAGCACGGCATCGAGACCGGCATCATCAAGCGCCTGCCACACGGCGCCTACATCGAGCTGCACCAGCCGCTCGGACCGGTGGACGATCACGGCCATCCGATTCCGCTGGAATACGGTGGTGCTGCGTTGCCGAAGCGCATGAACAAGCTGGGCTCCGGCGGTAAGCCCGGCCGTGGCAGCTTCCTCAGCCCCGATCCGGCGTCCGAGGACGCTGCGCTCAACCAGGCCGAGCATGCCGCCGAGCACCGCGCACTGACGGCCCTGCGGGAGCGTCAGGACGAGAACGGGAACGGCCACCACTAGTTAACAAAAAGCAGTGGGCCCCGCGGCATCGCGCCGCGGGGCCCACTGCTTTTTGCGCTGTCGTGTGCGTCCACCGAGCGTGCCTCTGCCTCTGCGGCGGGAAGTCGCTTGACTTTCCGCCACCACTGCACTCTCGTCGGGCAGGTATGGCGGCGGGCACGTGAGGCGGTAGGTCGGTGAAGCGGCAGGCCGGTGGGGCGCATGGTCGGGCACCCCTACCACGTGCGAGTGCGAATCTGAGTGTGAATCCTGGGCTTCGAGTGTGCGCATACGGCGCATGAACGGACCGAAACCCCGCCCTGCACGCACACTCGATGCCAGGCCCAGGCCCAGTCCCAGGCCCCCAGTCACAGGCCCAGGCCCAGGCCCAGGCCCAGGCCCAGGAGAGGCGCTCTACTGGGTGGGCTCCTCGTCCAGCACGCCTCGCAGCTGGCGGAGGTAAGACACGGGAATGCCGGGCATCAGCACGGTGATCAGGCCGGCAAAACCGAGCGCAATCCAGGCCGCGGTGTCCTCAGCCCCAGCCAGCAGATAGGTGCCGAGGCCAACAGCGACGAACGCCAGGCCCATAGCCGCCGCGATGGAGACCGTGCCACGCAGCCACAGCCGGTCCAGTTCCGTCGCGGGGATCAGAGCGTCTGCTCGCCGCGAGGGCGACGATTGTGCGAAGTCGGGCTGATAGCGCTCGTACGGGTCGACTGTGGTGCCGAATACGCGCACCTTCTCCCCTGTCCCCTCGACACGTGGCTTGGCGGCCGGTGCCGGGGCGGGCGCGGACGCTGCCGTGCGCTTGGCCTTGATCAGCAGGGGAATCGCGCCGACGATGACCAGTGCCGACACCACGATCACGCCGTAGAGCAGCCACGGCGTCGACTTTCCGCCATCGTCGATCACGTGTCCGCGGCCAAGGTCGACCAAAGCAACGATGGCCGTGACCGTCACAGCCAGCAGTACCAGCCAAATGGCACCGCACACGCCCACCAGCAGACGGTCGACGGTTTCAGGCGACCGAGCGTCCTGCGCGCCGGCATTCGATTCGTGTTCCATCAGCAGCTCGTCTGCGCGGCGTTGCCGTTGTTCGACGACAAAACCGTGCCGTCATTGGTGGTGATCGAGCAGTTGAGCTTGCTCACCAGGAACAGACTCGACGCCTGGACCGAGCCGACATCGGATTGGGAGATCGGGGTGACCGTCAACGACCAGGGGATGTAGACATTGCGCTGGGTACGGCGCCGGCCCGAGGCATCGACATACGTGACGGAGATGATGTCACCCGGGGCCTTGGTGCCCGTCACGGTGTAGGTGACCTGGCGGGGGCCGGCCGGCGTCGTGGACGTCGGCGGCGGCGCGGTGGTTGTCGTCATGGGTGGTGGGGCCTCCGTGGTTGCTGGTGGTGGGGGCGGCTCCGGGGTCACCGTAACCGTTTCGGGCGGCGGTGGCGGAGGCTCTTCTGTCGGAGGTGGAGGCGGAGGCGGCTCTTCGGTCGGTGGCGGTGGGGGCGGTGGGGTGGTGATCTCGTCCTGTACCGGCGGCGGCTTGACCGTCGTCGTCGCGGGTGTGGCCAACTTGTTGGTGTCAGTGGATGTCACCAGTAGTGACACTGAGACAACCAGGGCGATCGCGGCAACGATGGCGGTGACGCCAACTACCCACGGCCATTTCGGCGGCTGGGTGGGCTCGTCGACCAACTCGGTGTCGGCCTCGTAGGCCTCGTAGGCGTCGAAGTCGTACAGCCCGGGGTCGACGGGAATGTAGGGACTGCTGGTGTACTGCTCGGCTTCGGGCGCGGAGTAGGCATGTGCGGGAAAGCCGTCGTCGTCGGCCGTGGCACCAGACGATTTGTCCGGAAGCTCACCGCCCGGGTTCCGATCTGGCGGAATCGACCCGCTCATCTGATGGCCATCCTCTTCCGAACCGCATCGCCGCAGCGGGCAGTTCCGATTTGTTCTGGCAGAACCCTACCCAACGGCCCACACCGGCTATGCCGGCACATCGCGGGAACCGCAAGTAGTGCTTCGATTGTGACCTTCGGCGACGCCGCGAGGTCAGTGCTTTTCGGCCCCGACGTAGTACTCGAAGACGAAGCCGCACACGGAGCTCAGGACGAAGACGATGCCCGCGGCGATCAACCAGGGCAGCCACAGCGCGGTGCCCACGGCGGCCGTGGAGAAGGACAGCGCGATCAGCAGCGGCCACCAGCTGTGCGGCGAGAAGAAGCCCAGCTCGCCCGCGCCGTCAGCGACCTCCGCATCGTCATAGTCCTCGGGCCGGGTGTCCAGGCGCCGGGCGATGAAGCGGAAGAAGGTGCCGATGATGAGCGCCAAGCCGGCCGTCATCACCAGGGCGGTCGTGCCTGCCCATTCGATTCCATACGGCTCGAACATCGAGGTCAGAACGCCGTACACGATCGCGGCGATCACGCAGAACGCGCAGACGATCTCGAACAACCTGGCTTCGATATGCATGGGTACTCCCCTACTTACTTGCCTGCGGCATGACGAGTTCGCCGCGACGCGTATCGAATGGGCGGGTGGTGACGGCGAGCGGCGCCTGGTTGATCGCCGCCAACGCCTCGGAGTTGCTCTTGCCGGCGATGCGCTGATCCAGGTACGCCTTGAAGTCGTTGGGCGAGACCACGCGAACCTCGAAGTTCATCATCGAGTGGTACGTGCCGCACATCTCCGCGCATCGGCCGACGAACGCGCCCGTCTCGGTGATCTCATCGACTTGGAATCTGTATTCGGAGTGGTTGGCCTCCGGTTCCGGCATCACGTCGCGCTTGAACAGGAACTCCGGCACCCAGAACGAGTGGATCACGTCGGCCGAGGCGAGCTGGAATTCGATCCGCTTGCCGGCGGGCAACACCAGCACCGGGATCTCGTTGCTGGTTCCCAGCGTCTCGACCTTGTCGAAGTTGAGGTAGGTGCGGTCTTCGGGGTTGATGCCGTGCAGTGCGCCGACCCGCTCCTCGCCGTGAGCGTCCTTACCCTCGGGCTTGGATTCCATGGCGGCCTTGCGGGCGTTGTCCGCACCGTCGTACTTGAGGGTGCCGTCCTTGAAGTCGACCTTCTGATACCCGAATTTCCAGTTCCACTGGAAGGCGGTGACGTCGACGACGACCTCGGGATTCGGTTCGATGTCCAGGAACTTCTCCTGCACCACGACGGTGAAGTAGAAGAGCACGGAGATGATCACGAACGGGATGACCGTCAAGACCAGTTCCAGGGGCATGTTGTAGCCGAACTGGCGAGGCAGCTCGGTCTTTCCCTTGCGGCGGTGGAATGTGGACGTCCAGAACATCAGGCCCCACACGATGACGCCCACGACCAGCGCGGCGATGACCGAGTAGACCCAGAACTCGCGAGCGGCGTGCGCCTCGGGGGTGATCCCCTTCGGCCAGCCCAGCCCGAAGGCGTGGTGGTAATCACAGCCACTCAGTGTCAGCGCGAGAGCGCCTAAAGCGATGGTCAGAGCCACCGCACGCGGCCCGCGTGTGCGGGTTCGAGAACGACCTAGCCCGCCGGGTGTCACCTTGGCGCCTCCTGTTTCACACGCTGGGATTTCTCGCCCACCACGCACCGCCATCCGAATACTACGCAGCGTAGAGCATGTGGGAACGCCAAGCCTGGCACACCACCAATTCAGTTGTGTCAGAGACCCAACCGACGTGCGTTGACGGTGGCGGGTTGGGGCATACTTGGGCCAATGTGCGGACTGCTGGCCCTGGTAGGAGACGTTAGCGACGGGATTTCCAGCATCACGCAGACGACGGTCGACGCGGTCGCGGGCGCGTCGCATCAGATGCGCCACCGCGGTCCCGACGAGCCGGGCACGTGGTCCGACGATCACGTCGTCCTCGGTTTCAATCGTCTGTCGATCATCGACATCGCGCATTCCCATCAACCTCTGCGCTGGGGGCCCGCCGATGAACCCGGCCGCTACGTCCTGGTGTTCAACGGCGAGATCTACAACTATCTGGAACTTCGCGAGCAGCTTGGCACCGAGTTCGGGGCGGAGTTCGCGACCGACGGTGATGGCGAGACGATTGTCGCGGCCTACCACTTCTGGGGCACCGATGCGCTGACCCGGTTGCGCGGCATGTTCGCCTTCGCCCTGTGGGACACGGTCAAGCAGGAGCTGTTCTGCGCACGCGATCCGTTCGGGATCAAACCTCTGTTCGTGGCCACCGGCCCCGGTGGGACCGCCGTCGGCAGCGAGAAGAAGTGTCTGCTGGCGCTCGCCGACGAGACCGGCATCGACCTCAGCCTCGACGAGCGTGCCGTTCAGCACTACACCGTCCTTCAATATGTGCCCGAGCCGGAGACGCTGCACCGCGGAATCCGCCGGCTCGAGTCGGGTAGCTACGCCGTCATCCGCCCCGGGCACGCGCCTGAACAGCATCGCTATTTCGTGCCGCGCTTCGCGGCCGTGCCCTTCGGCGTGGGCGGCGAACAGGCCCGCTACGACGAGATCACCGCGGTCCTCGAAGACTCGGTGGCCAAACACATGCGTGCCGACGTGACCGTCGGAGCGTTCCTGTCGGGCGGTATCGATTCGACCGCAATCGCGGCTCTCGCGATCCGGCACAACCCGCGGCTGATCACGTTCACCACCGGGTTCGAACGTGAAGGATTCTCCGAGGTCGACGTCGCCGTGGCGTCGGCGGAGGCGATCGGGGCGCGTCACGTCGCCAAGGTGGTGAGTCAGTCCGAGTTCGTCGCCGCGCTGCCCGAAATCGTCTGGTACCTCGACGAGCCTGTCGCCGACCCGGCCCTGGTGCCGCTGTTCTTCATCGCTCGTGAGGCGCGCAAGCACGTCAAGGTGGTGTTGTCCGGTGAGGGTGCCGATGAGCTGTTCGGCGGCTACACCATCTATCGGGAGCCGCTGTCGCTCAAGCCGTTCGACTTCCTGCCCCGCAAGGTCCGCAAGTCCATGGGCCGGATGTCCAAGCCGTTGCCCGAGGGAATGCGGGGCAAGAGCCTGCTGCATCGCGGATCGCTGACGCTTGAGGAGCGGTACTACGGCAATGCCCGCAGCTTCTCCGACGAACACCTTCGCGCGGTGCTGCCCGGGTTCGATCCCGATTGGACGCATACCGACGTCACGGCGTCGGTCTATGCGGAGTCGTCGGGATGGGATCCGGTGGCGCGGATGCAGCACGTGGACCTGTTCACCTGGCTGCGCGGAGACATTCTGGTGAAGGCCGACAAGATGACGATGGCCAACTCGCTGGAGTTGCGGGTGCCGTTCCTGGATCCCGAAGTGTTCGCGGTGGCCTCACGGCTCCCCTACGACCAGAAGATCACCCGAACCACCACCAAATACGCATTGCGCCGCGCTCTGGAGCCGATCGTCCCGGCACACGTGCTGAACCGGGCCAAGCTCGGCTTTCCGGTGCCGATTCGGCATTGGCTGCGCACCGGTGAACTACTCGACTGGGCTTCCGACATGATCGGGGAGTCGCAGACCGACCAGTTCATCGACAGGGCTGCGGTGCAGACCATGCTCGACGAACACCGACTCGGGGTTGGCGATCACAGCCGCCGGCTGTGGACGGTGCTGATCTTCATGCTGTGGCACGCGATCTTCGTGGAGCGCAGCGTGGCCCCGAAGATCAGCGAACCGCACTACCCCGTCCAGCTTTAGGCCAGGGCCCGTCCAGCGTCACGCCAGGGCGGCGGCGATCTCGGCGCTCGCCTCAGGTCCGTAGGCGTCGGCCAGGCGGGTCTTGGCGATGTCGAGGTCCCACGTCCACTCCTGGGTACCGGTGGTTTCCAGGACCAGCACGGCCACCAGCGAACCCAGCTGCGCGGAGCGCTCAAGGCTCAGGCCCGCGCTGCGACCGGTGAGGAATCCGGCGCGGAAGGCGTCGCCGACGCCGGTCGGATCGACTTGTTCCTTCTCGGGGACCACGTCGACATGGATTGTGGTGCCGTCCGCGTCGACCAGGTCGACACCCTTGGCTCCCAGAGTGGTGACGCGCAGTCCGACCTGGGCGTGGACGTCGGCGTCCGTCCAGCCGGTCTTGGACTTCATCAGGTCCCACTCGTAGTCGTTGGTGAACAGGTAGGTCGCCCCGTCGATCAGCTGGCGGATCTCGTCGCCGGAAAGCCGGGCAAGCTGCTGGGACGGATCGGCCGCGAACGCGAGGCCCAGTTCACGGCACTCCTCGGTGTGCAAAACCATCGCGTCGGGGGCGTTCGCGCCGATGATCACCAGTTCGGGGGTTCCTACGGCCGAGACGATGTCGGCCATCTTGATGTTGCGCGCCTCGGACATCGCGCCGGGGTAGAAGGAGGCGATCTGTGCCATGTCCACGTCGGTGGTGCAGACGAAGCGGGCGGTGTGCGCCGACTGAGAGATCAGCACGGTGTCGCAGTTGACCCCGGCGCCTTCCAGCCATTCGCGATAGTCGGTGAAGTCCATTCCGGCGGCGCCGACCAGAGCCGCGCTGCCGCCGAGAACGCCTATCGCGTAGGCGATGTTGCCGGCCACTCCGCCACGACGGATGACCAGATCGTCGACCAGGAAGCTCAGCGACACCTTCTGCAGGTGTTCGGCGAGCAGTTGCTCGGAAAAGCGTCCCGGAAAACGCATCAGGTGGTCAGTGGCAATGGATCCGGTCACCGCGATGGTCACGAAAACGTCCGCCCTTCAGTGCGCTAGCCTGCCTTCAAACCCCGACTATATGGCGCGCCGCGTGAACCGACGCGTCCGGTGGCCCGTCAACCGGGTCCGATGACCACCAGGAGACGTATCGATGGCCGGCCCGAATCCGCCGCATCACCACGCCGGGGGCATGGGGCAGAACTATCCCGAACCGTATCCAGAGGGGCCGTATCCGGAGAGTGGGTTCGGGAGGTATCCCGGCATGTTGCCTCCGCCGGTCCCCTATGGACCGTCGAAGCGGCGGCGGACGTTGTGGCTGAGCTTGCTGGTCTTGATGCTGGTGGGGGCGATCGTGGCCGCGGTGGTGACGATTCGCGCCGACCGTCCCAACCCGGCGGGTGCGTTCACCGTCGGCGCGACACAGACGGTGATTCAGAACTATCTGACGGCGCTGTCCAAGGGCGACACGGACGCGATAGCGCGTAATTCGCTGTGCGGCCTATACGACGGCATCAAGGATCGCCGTTCCGATCAGGCGCTGGCGCGTCTGTCCAGCGACGCCTTTCGCCGCCAGTTCTCCAGCGCCGAGGTGACATCGATCGACAAGATCGTGCTGTCGTCGTCATACCAGGCCCAGGTGCTGTTCACCATGAAGGTGACGCCGGCTTCCGGTATCCGCAGCTCGCGCAGCCAGGAACAGGGCGTTGCGCAGCTACTGCGTCAGAACAACGACCTGCTGGTCTGCTCGTACCTGTTACGCACGGCAGCCCAGTACTGAGTTCAGTTGAGGGTTCTCAGTTGAAGGAATCGCCGCAGGCGCAGGACCCGGTGGCGTTCGGGTTGTCGATCGTGAAGCCCTGCTTCTCGATGGTGTCGACGAAATCGATCGTGGCGCCCTGGACATAGGGAGCGCTCATCCGGTCGACCGTGAGAGCGACGCCGCCGAAATCGACGGTGAGGTCGCCGTCGAGGACACGGTCGTCGAAAAACAGGTTGTAGCGCAGACCGGCGCAACCGCCGGGCTGAACGGCGATGCGAAGCGCGAGATCGTCGCGGCCTTCCTGGTCCAGCAGGGATTTCGCCTTAACGGCCGCGGCGTCGGACAGGGTGACACCGTGGGTTTCGGTGGTTGTCGTCGACTCGTCGGAAACAGTCATTGTGTCTTCCCTCAGGTGGAACGCGTCGTTGAACGAATTCGTCGGCCAATGAATGCCGGGGGATGAATTCGGGCTTGCACCGTTAACGGTACCTGGTGGACGCGTTATTCCCGAGTCAGCGACAGTCCGGCCGCGGTTCGCCGGGCCAGTCCGGTCAGTTGGTTGGCGGCGTCGGAGATGGCGAGCCGCACGGAGCCCGCATGGTCGGCCAGCGAGTGTGCGGCCGTGATCCCGGCTCGGGACAACGCCGCCGGATCCAATGCCACCTGACCCGCGAGCACGAGTACCGGGATGCCGGTGTCCCGGGCCGCGGCGGTCAGCGAGCTGACCACCTTGCCGTGCAGCGATTGATCGTCGAAACGCCCCTCACCGGTGATGAGCAGGTCGGCGCGGGCGACGTCGCCGGTCAGCCCGGTGTGCCGGGCGACTACGGCCGCACCCGATTCACGCCGGGCCCCGAGCGCCAGCAACGCCGCACCGAGTCCGCCGGCCGCGCCCGCGCCGGGCCGGGAACTGACCGGGTGTTCGGCCTTGTCATCGAGTTCCACGGCCCACTCGGCCAACCGTCGCTCGAGCAACTCCACGGTGTCGGGGTCGGCGCCTTTCTGTGGCCCGAAGACGCGCGCGGCACCGCTCGGACCCAGCATCGGGTGGTCGACGTCGGTCGCCGCAATCAGCACCACGTCCGCCAGCCTGACCCGCGCCGCGGAAAGTCCCCCGAGTGCGGACATCATCCCGCGTCCGCCGTCGGTGCACCCGCTGCCGCCCAGGCCCACCACGATCCTGGTGGCGCCGGAACGCAGTGCGGCGTCGATCAGCTGGCCGACTCCTCCGCTGTGTGCCGCCACGGCTGTCCGGATCGTGGGCGGACCGCCGAGAAGCGCCAGTCCGCAGGCCTGCGCGCATTCGATGTATGCCGTTCGGGTGTTCGCATCGAAGATCCATTCGGCTTCGACCTGGGCGTCCAGCGGGCCCGATACCCGGCTGCGCTCGATCTCTCCGACCCTGCCGGACAGCACCCGCACGAAACCGGGCCCACCATCGGATTGCGGTGCGAGGACGAGTTCATCGCCCGGGCGGGCCAGTTTCCAGCCTGCGGCAATGGCGTTGGCGGCGTCGACCGCGGTGAGGGTGTCGCCGTAGCAGTCCGGAGCGACGAGCACGCACAGCGACCGCTCACCGGGCTCGGGACGGGTCATCGCTGCAGAGTAAGACGACGTTCGCCCGGGCGCATGCTCGACGATCGGTCGCGTCGAAGTAACCTGGCGGTTGTGAAGTTGCTGGGCCGCAAGAACAACGACGGCGAATCGCAGACCGGTGCAACAACGGCAGCGGAGGCGTCCGTCGCCGAAGCGGCGGCAAGCGGCACGACCGCCCGCAAAGGCCGGCCCACTCCGAAGCGCAGTGAGTCCGGGAAGCGGCGCGGGCCCGTCGCGCCCGCGCCGCTGACGGCGTCCGAAGCGCGCAAGCGCCGTAAAGAGATGCGCAGAACGCTGACCAAAGAGGAACGCCGCGCCGAGAAGGCCGAACGCCGCAGCCGGATGAACGACCGCCGCGAACGCATGATGGCGGGCGAGGAGGGCTATCTACTCCCCCGTGATCGCGGCCCCGTCCGGAGGTTCATCCGCGATTTCGTGGATGCCCGACGCAACGTCCTCGGCTTGTTCATGCCGACCGCCCTGTTCCTGATCTTCGTGATGCTCGCGTTGCCCCAGGTTCAGCTCTACATCTCGCCGGCGATGCTGGTGTTGATGGCCGTCATGGCGATCGACGGTTTCCTGCTGGCCCGCAAGGTCAATCGCGCGGTCGACGAGAAGTTCCCGGAGAATGCCGAAAGCCATTGGAAGCTGGGGCTTTACGCCGCCGGCCGGGCATCTCAGATCCGCAAGATGCGGGCGCCGCGACCAATGGTCGAGCGCGGCGCCAAGGTCACGTAGCGCCGCGCGGGTGCGCACACTTGTTCTCGGCGGGATACGGTCCGGAAAATCCCGTTGGGCGGAAGAACTCATCTCGGCCGAACCCGTGGTGCGCTACATCGCGACGGGCCGTCCGGATTCGTCGGACCAGGCCTGGTCCCGTCGAATCGCCGCACATCGAAAGCGGCGGCCGGACCACTGGGCAACCGTCGAATCCGCCCACGTGGCGGGCGAATTGCGATCGGTCCCGGACACGCCCACGCTGGTCGACGACATCGGCGGCTGGCTGGTCGCGGCCCTGGATCGGCGTGGCTGGCAGGATGAATCGTCCTCCGCGGATGTCGATGAACTGCTTTGCGCCGTCGCGGATTTCACCGCACCGCTGGTGCTGATCAGTCCGGAAGTCGGGATGGCGCTCGTCCCGGCATCGGAATCGGGTCGTCGTTTCGCCGACGAATTGGGGACGACGAATCAGCGGCTGGCGCAGCACTGCGATCGGGTTGTCCTGGTGGTGGCCGGATTGCCGGTTTGGCTGAAGCAACCTATGAACACGGAGGCTCCCACGTGCCGGAGTTGACGGATTTTCCCCCGATCACGCCACCCGACTCCAGGTCTGGTGCCGCGGCCAGGCGGCGCCAGGACATTCTGACCAAGCCGCAGGGTGCGCTGGGCCGCCTCGAGGAGCTGTCGATCTGGGTGGCCGCCTGTCAGGGGCTCTGCCCACCGAAACAGTTCACGCGGGCGCGGGTGATCGTCTTCGCGGGCGACCACGGTGTTGCCCGCACGGGGGTGTCCGCGTTTCCGCCCGAGGTGACCGCCCAGATGGTCGCCAATATCGACGCCGGCGGTGCGGCCATCAACGTGCTCGCCCGTGAGGCGGGCGCCAGTGTGCGTGTCGTCGACATCGGGGTGGATTGCGAAACACCCCTGACGGAGGCAATCGGCGCGCACAAAGTCCGGCGGTCCAGTGGCAATATCGCCACCGAGGATGCGCTGAGCGCCGACGAAGTGATCGCCGCCGTCGGGGCCGGGCGCGCGCTTGCGGACGAGGAAGTCGATGCGGGCGCCGACCTGCTGATCGCCGGCGACATGGGGATCGGAAACACCACGGCGGCAACCACTTTGATCGCGGCGCTTACCGATACCGAACCGGTGGCGATCGTCGGGCGCGGCACGGGCATCGACGATGACGGCTGGTCCCGTAAGACGGCGGCCATCCGCGACGCCTTGTATCGCGCGCGTGGGCTCGAATCCGAGCCGGTCGGGCTGCTCAGGACCTGCGGCGGCGCCGACCTGGCGGCCATGGCCGGCTTCTGCGCTCAAGCCGCGGCGCGTCGCACCCCGCTACTTCTGGACGGCGTGGTGGTCACCGCCGCCGCGCTGGTCGCGGACATGTTGGCGCCGGGGGCCCGGGCGTGGTGGCGCGCGGGGCATCGATCCACCGAGCCGGCACACACGCTGGCGCTCGCCCGGCTGGATCTCGATCCGATCGTCGACTTGGGCCTGCGACTCGGCGAGGGTACCGGCGCAGCGGTGGCCTTGCCGGTGCTGCGCGCCGCGGTGGCAGTCCTGGGCTCGATGGCCACTTTCGAGGACGCTGGAGTGTCCGGCCGCAGCGATTCATCGTGACTCGGCGCTTTTCTGCTGCCTTCGCCTTCGGGACCGTGTTACCGATTGCCCGCCCTGACGATCGGTTCGACGGTAGGGCGATGGCGGCCCTACCGGTCGTCGGGGCCGCCCTTGGCCTGATTGCGGCGGGGGCTTCATGGCTCGGGCTGCACATGTTCGGGCCGCACAATCCGCTGACCGGGGTCCTGATGGTGACGGTGCTCCTTCTGGCCACCCGCGGTATGCACGTCGACGGTCTGGCGGACACGGCCGACGGGCTGGGTTGCTACGGGCCGCCCGAGCGTGCGCTGCAGGTGATGCGGGGGGGCTCCGTGGGAGCGTTCGGGGTGGCCGCCGTGGCGGTCGCCATCCTGGCCCAGGTTCTCGCCTTCAGTCAATTCCCTTCTGACACAACCGGGTTGGCCGCGATCGTCACCGCCGTGACCACCGGCAGAGTGGCCGCCGTCGCGGCCTGCCGCCGGGGTGTGCCAGCGGCGCCGGGAAGCGTCCTCGGCGGCGGGGTTGCCGGGACACAGGCCGTGCCGACGATCATGGTCTGGGTCTTCGCTGTGGCGGGGATGTCGATTCCGGCCGCGGCGCATCCCTGGCAGGGCCCTGTCGTGGTGCTGGCGTCACTGGCCGTATCCGTAGCGCTGGCCGCTCACTGCACGCGCCGTTTCGGCGGTGTCAACGGTGACCTGCTGGGCGCGATCATCGAAGTGACAACCACCTTGACGGCCATCGGGCTGGTCATCGGTCTGCTTGCGTGAGGAAACGACGATGCACCCCAACACCTTTGCGCTGACGGTCCGGGACCAGCGGCTTCTCAACGGCTGCTCGGGCGGCATCGACCAGCCGACCGCACTTGTCGACATCAGCGTGGCCGGCGCGGCTGCTTTCGCTGCGGTGACCGACGACCAGCTCCGCACCACCGCCCAGGCGCTGTGTCCGGAACAACCACTGTTTCAAGTGGCCGAATCCGATTGGCCGACAGCATTTCTGGTGCAGGCGGATGGCCCAGTCGACACACCTGAACAGCGGCTGGCCCAGTGGGTGGTGGCGCTGACCGTGGCAATTCAGCGCTGGGGCCGCGATCCGGTGTGGCGGGGCCGGGTGATTCAGGCTGAACCGCACGGGATCCGACTGGCCGTCCCGTGGCATCGGGAACAGTTCTTCGGTGAAGCCCTGAACTTGTCGCTCGAACTGTTGCGCCGCAGTGTCGCCCCGGCCTCCGGCGGGGTAGCGGGTGCGTTGGGCCAGTGGCTCGCGACGAATTCGGCGCCGGAGCCGGTGCGGCTCGGTCTGCATTTCGGCGATCGCTGGGACGCGATCGTCGCGAACGGGCTGGCGCCGAATTCGCAGCGATTGGTTCAGGCGGGCGTGGTCCGGGGTATGCCCTTCGACATTCTCCCCAACTGTGCCCAGGTCGGCTGGGGTGCGAACGCGATCCGGTTCGACATGGCCTTCACGGACCGGACACCTTGGATGGCAAGCACATTGGCTCACAACAAGTGGAAGTCGAAGCAGGTGCTCGCCAACGCGGCTGTGCCGGTGCCACGGGGTTGGATCGTGCGGGATGTGGAACAGGCGTTGCACGCCGTCGAGGCGGACATCGGCTGGCCGGTGGTGATCAAGCCGACGAACCAAGAACTCGGGTTGGGCGTCGTGGTCAACATTAGGGACGCGGAAACCCTGCGCCGTGTCTTCGGCAGAGCCGCGGAGCACAGTTCGGGCAGCGTCATCATCGAGGAGTGCATCGAGGGCCACGATCATCGGCTTCTGGTTGTCAACCAGAAGTTCATCGCCGCGGCGCGGCGGATGCCCGGACAGATCACCGGCGACGGCACTCACACGGTGCGCGAGTTGATCGACCTCGTCAATGCCGATCCGCGCCGGGGCACGGGACGCTACAGCCTGCTCAAGAAGCTGGTGATCGACGACGAGGCGCTCGATTGTCTTGCCGTGCATGGGCTTACCGTCGAATCGATTCCGCCGGCCGGTCAGACGGTGGCGCTGCGCCGCATCGCGAACATCAGCAGCGGGGGGACGGCCGACGATCTCACCCATGCGGTGCATCCCGACAACCGGATGCTGGCAGAGCGCGTGGCACGGGTGGTCGGACTCGACATCGCCGGCATCGATTTCATCACCCCGGATGTCAGCAGATCATGGCGCGACGTGGGGGGCGCGGTCTGCGAGGTGAACGGCCAGCCCGGATTCCGCCCGCACTGGCTGGCGGCCCCGGAGCGCGATATCAACGCCGAAGTGCTGGACGCGCTGTTCGACGGGCGTCCAGCCCGGATCCCGACGGCCGCCATCACCGGGACCAACGGCAAGACGACCACGGCGGAGATGCTCTACCGAATCTGGTCCACCGCCGGAAAGGTGACCGGCATCTGTACCACCGACGCGGTTCGCATCGGCGGCGAAGTCATCACCGGCTACAACTTCTCCGGCCAGCCAGGAGCAAGGATCATTCTCAATGACCCCGGTGTCGAGGCTGCGGTGTTCGAGATGCCTCGACGCGGGTTGATGATGTTCGGGCACCCATGTGACCGCTATGACGTCGCCGCCCTGCTCAACGTGCAGGACGATCACATCGGTGTCGACGGCATCGACACCGTGGAACAGATGGCCGAACTGAAAGCCGAAGTGCTGCAGCGCGCCAGGCATGCCGTCGTCGTCAACGCCGATGATCCGCTGTGCATGGCGATGCGATCGCGGGCCGGCACCAACCGACACATCTTGGTCACCGAGAATCCCTCCGACTCGGCGGTATCGGACCATCGTCGGGCGGGCGGCGAAACCGTTTACGTCGGACGGCACTGCGGTGCGGCGTGGATCGTCCTCGCGACAGGAGATCGGGAACAACACCTGATGCCGGTCGATGACATTCCAGCGACGATGAACGGTCTGCTGCGCTTCAACGTCAGCAATGCGATGTTCGCGGCCGCGCTCGCTTGGGCGCAGGGCATCGCCACTGAGACCATCCGGCAGGGCTTGGCGTCGTTTCACAATTCCGTCGAGCAGAACCCGGGGCGCTACAACTTCATCGACGGGCTGCCGTTCGGAGTGCTGGTCGATTTCGGGCACAATCCCGACGGTGTGCGCGAAGTCTGCTCCGTGGCACGCAGGTTGCCCGTGAAGGGCCGCCGAATCGTGTGCATTCGGAACCTCGGGAACCGCCACGCACACCACTTCCCGGCCGTCGCGCCGGCACTGGCCGAAACCTTCGACGCGATCGTGTTGGGGTGCGATCCGCCGTACATTCTGGCCGGCGGCGACTACGGCTCGGATCCCCACGGCCCCGACCCCGTGGCGACGATGCTTTCCACGAACCGCCGGCATCTCCTGGACGCCGGCATGCATGCCGGGGACGTCACGACGATTCCAGGGGACGAACAGGATTCGTCAGACCTGATTCAGGCTGCACTCGCGCAGGCGCACCCGGGTGACCTCGTGGTGGTGCTGGACAGCCACGACAACGCGGTTCCCATCATCGAGCGATGGCGCCAATCGCTTGAGGGACGTTCTAGCTGAGGCGCGCCATCCAGCCGTGGGTGTCGGCGAACGTGCCGCGCTGAATGCCGGTGAGGGTGTCGCGTAGCGCCATGGTGACCTCACCGGGTTCGCCGTCAGCGATGGTGAACTCGCCGTCGTTGAACTTCACATGTGAGACCGGCGTGATGACAGCGGCCGTACCGCAGGCGAACACCTCGGTGATGTCGCCCGAAGCGGCACCCTTGCGCCATTCGTCGACGTCGATCTTGCGCTCCTCGACGGCGAAGCCGGCGTCGGTGGCCAGCTGCAGCAGCGAATCCCGAGTGATCCCCGGTAGCAGGGCACCGCTGAGCTCCGGTGTCACCAGCCTGGCCGAGCCGCCGCTACCGAGCACGAAGAACAGGTTCATACCGCCCATCTCCTCGATGTAGCGACGCTCCAGCGCGTCGAGCCACACCACCTGATCGCAGCCGTTCTCGGCGGCCTGGGCCTGCGCCAGCAGTGAAGCCGCGTAGTTGCCGCCGAATTTCGCCGCGCCGGTCCCGCCGGGGCTGGCGCGGACGTATTCGGTGGACAACCAGACGCTGACGGGCTTCAGTCCGCCTTTGAAATACGCGCCGGCCGGCGAACCGATGACCAGATAGCGGTACTCCGAGGCGGGACGCACCCCGAGGCCCGGCTCCGTGGCGATGACGAACGGCCGCAGATAGAGCGACTCTTCGCCGCCTGCGGCCGGAACCCACTGGCCGTCGACGGCGATCAACTGCCGCAGTGATTCGATGAACAGGTCCTCGGGCAACTCTGGGATGGCCAGCCGGCGGGCCGAGGCACGCAGCCGCGCGGCGTTCGCTTCCGGTCGAAACGAGACGATCGAATCGTCGGCCCAGCGGTACGCCTTGAGCCCCTCGAAGATCTCCTGCGCGTAGTGCAGGACGACCGCCGACGGGTCGAGCTCGATCGGCCCGTACGGAAGGACACGGGCGTCATGCCAGCCCACCCCTTCGGTGTACTGGACGGACACCATGTGGTCGGTGTGGAATCGGCCGAAGCCCGGGTCGGCCAGGATTTGGCCCCGGGCCTTGTCGCTGGACGGGTTCGGGTTGCGCTCAACCGTGAAATCGAGGGTCTGTTGACCCGTGGACCGGCTCATGCAGCGATTGTATAGGCGCGGGCTAACGAGTTTTGACCTCGACAAATGGTGGCGTGACCACCTCACATTCGAGCTGACGGCCGCGGACGTCGACGTTGACGATGGCTCCGGCGGCGATTTCGGCTGCCGCGTCGAGGAGTGCCAACCCGATGCCCGTCTTGAGGCTAGGGGAGAACGTGCCCGAGGTGGTCACGCCGACGGGCCCGGAATCGTTGAGCACCGTCAGCCCGGGCCGAAGCACGCCGCGCCCCAGGGCTCGCAGCCCGCGGAGCAGGCGCTTCGGGCCGGCCTGCTTCTCGGCGAGCAGTGCCTCGCGTCCCCAGAACGCGTCCTTCTTCCAGCCGATGGCCCAGCCGCAGCGTGCCTGCAGCGGTGAGATCTCCAACGACAGCTCGTGGCCGTGCAGCGGGTAGCCCATCTCGGTCCGCAGGGTGTCGCGCGCGCCGAGACCGGCGAGCTGACCTCCCAGGTCCTGCACCGCGGTGACCAGCGGGTCGAACACGATCTGCGCGGATTGCCAGGGCGGCAGCAACTCGTAGCCGTGCTCCCCGGTGTATCCGGTTCGGCACACCCGCACCGGCACTCCGCGGTAATCGGCATCCGCGAAGCCCATGTAGTCCATGTCCGTGGGAAGCCCCAGGGAACTCAGCGCATCGGTGGACTTCGGGCCCTGAACGGCGAGGACCGCGTATTTGTCGTGCTGGTTGGCGATCGAAATGCCTTGCGGGGCGGCGGTTTGCAGCGCCGCAACCACCGCGGCTGTGTTGGCCGCGTTGGGCACCAGGAATATCTCGTCGTCATTGACGTAGTAGGCGATCAGATCGTCGATCACGCCGCCGTCCTCGGTGCAGCACAACGTGTACTGCGCCTTGCCAGGACCAATGCGAGTCAGATCGTTGGTAAACGCCGAATTGACGAACTCCGCGGCGCCCGGGCCGGCGACCAGAGCCTTTCCGAGATGGCTGACGTCGAAGAGGCCGACGGCCTCCCGCGTCGCGACATGCTCGCCGACCGTGCCCGCGTACGAGACCGGCATCGACCATCCGCCGAACGACGCAAAACTTGCGCCCAGCTCGCGATGGCGGCTATCGAGTGGCCCTTGCAACAGCTCGGATGTGTCGGTCACGACGAACCACATTAATCCCGTCACTACTCTCGGAGGGCGTGAGCACTGATCCCGGTTACCCGACGCCCCACTCCTTCTCGGCCCCGTCCGTCTCGATCGTCACGTCACTTCCCACCAGTGAGGTGGACTCCGCGGTCCTGATCGTGCCGGTGGTGACGGAAGCCGATACGGATGGCTCACCCAAAGTTGTCGCGAACGCAGCGTTGTCCGCCGACGCGATCGACGAGATCGAGAGCGCTCTGCGCGCGCTGGGCGCCAAGGGCGGCGCCGAGCAGGTCACTCGGCTGGTGGCGCCATCGTTACCGGTCGCCAGTGTGCTGGCTGTCGGGCTGGGCGCTGTGCGCGACGAATGGCCGGCCGATGCGATCCGGCGTGCGGCCGGTTCGGCGGCCCGCTCGCTCTCGGGTGTACAGACCGTCGTGACCACGCTGAGCGAACTCGATTTGGCGGCCGCGATCGAGGGACTGGCTCTGGGCGCCTACCGGTTCACCGAGTTCCGCAGCGCCAAGACCGCTCCGAAGGAGCCGGGGCTGGCCAGGATTCTGGCCGTCAGCACGTCGGCCTCAGCCCAGCAGACGGCCGCCCGCGCCACGGCGATCGCGACCGCGGTCTGCACCGCACGCGATCTCGTGAATACCCCGCCGAGCCATCTTTTTCCCGCCGAATTGGCGAGGCGCGCCCAGGCTTTGGGCGAAGCCGCGGGACTAGAGGTGGAGGTCCTCGATGAGAACTCGCTGGCCGAGAAGGGCTACGGCGGGATCATCGGCGTCGGCCAGGGCTCGTCGCGTCCACCGCGTCTCGTGCGTCTAGTCCATCGCGGCTCCCGGTTCGCCGAGCACCCGAAGGCAGTCAAAACGGTGGCGCTGGTCGGCAAGGGAATCACCTTCGACACGGGTGGCATCTCGATCAAGCCCGCCGCCTCGATGCACCACATGACCTCCGACATGGGCGGGGCGGCCGCGGTGATCGCCACCGTGGTGCTGGCAGCCACGCTGGAACTCCCCATCGATGTGATCGCTACCGTGCCGATCGCCGAGAACATGCCGTCGTCCACCGCGCAGCGCCCCGGCGACGTGCTGACGCAATACGGCGGCGTCACCGTCGAGGTTCTCAACACCGACGCCGAGGGCCGGCTGATTCTGGCCGACGCCATCGTGCGGGCCGGCGAGGACGAGCCGGACTACCTGATCGAGACCTCCACGCTGACGGGCGCGCAGACCGTCGCTCTTGGCGCCCGGACTCCAGGCGTGATGGGCAGCGAGGAGTTCCGCGACCGGGTCGCCGCGATCTCGCAGCGCGAGGGCGAGAACGGCTGGGGGATGCCGCTACCTGACGAGCTGAAGGACGACCTCAAGTCCACCGTCGCCGATCTGGCCAATGTGAGTTCGCAGCGCTTCGCCGGAATGCTGGTGGCGGGGGTGTACCTGCGCGAGTTCGTCCCTGCCGGCGTGCAGTGGGCGCACATCGACATCGCCGCACCGGCGTACAACACCGGCGGGCCGTGGGGCTACACCCCGAAGGGCGGCACCGGGGTGCCGGTACGGACGATGTTCGCCGTATTGGAGGACATTGCCAAGGACGGGTGAGTGAACACCCACTGGTCGTCACGCGACGCGACTCAGCTCAGGTGGCGAGGGCCCCTGCTCCACCGGTACCACCGCTGGCAAAGGAGGGCAGGGTGCCTAAGTCACCGGTCTGGCCAGCGCCATTAGAGCCGCCGACACCACCAATCCCGCCCCAGCCGGCGGAACCGTTGGTGTCGTGGCCGTAGCCGCCTCCCCCGCCGTCACCGCCATCGCCGCCGTCCCCGCCGGGTCCGATCTCCGCACCACCGCCGCCATTGCCGCCTGCGGCGCCCGCGCCGCCGAAGCCGCCGTCGCCGCCGTCGCCGTAGTCATCATCTGCGGCGCCGCCGACGCCACCGGACCCGCCGGAACCACCGTGGCCTCCACCACCGCCGACACCGCTGCCGCCACCGTCACCGCCGTCGCCACCGACGCCGCCCGTCCCACCGAGGCCGCCGTCACCCGCGTCACCGTTGAAGTGGGGATCGTCGCCGCCGGCACCGCCGGCACCGCCGGACCCGCCGTCACCGCCTTGGCCGCCGCCTCCTTCGCTGCCGCCAGTACCATTTGCGCCGCCTGAGCCACCGGCGCCGCCCAGGCCACCGACACCCCCGCCGTACCCATTCCCCGGATCTCCAACGCCGCCGGCGCCACCGGATCCGCCCGCCCCGCCATTACCGCCGGCGCCATTGATGCCGCCGGGGACGCTGTCGCCACCGGTGCCGCCCGCACCGCCCCGGCCGCCCATGCCGCCGGCGCCGCCGTCATAACTCGAACCGTATTGAGCGTTCGTGCCGTCGCCCCCGTTGCCGCCTCCGCCGCCCTGCCCGCCCGAACCGCCGACGCCCGACTGTCCGCCGGAACCGGCGGTGCCGCCCTGGCCGCCGTTTCCACCGACACCGCCGTAACCCCCGTCTGCACCGCCGCGGTATGACGAGGCGGCACCGCTACCGGCAGTGCCGCCGCTGCCGCCGGCGCCGCCGTTGCCGGCGACGCCGCCCACCCCGGACCCGCCGCCCTGTCCGCCCCGACCACCGCTTCCGCCGTCCGTGCCGTTGAGTACGACGTTGTCTGGATCCGCACCGTTGCCGGCTCCACCGGCACCACCGGCGCCCCCGTTGCCGCCGTTTCCGAAATTGCCGCCTACGCCGACAGTGCCGCCGGCGCCTCCGGTTCCCCTAGCTCCGCCTGCGCCGCCCGCCCCACCAGCGCCACCATTGCCGCCGTCGCCGCCCTCGCCGCCACCGCTGCCCTCGTAGCCATGCGCGCCGGATCCGCCGGCCCCGCCTGCGCCGCCGTTGCCACCAGTGCCACCGTTACCACCGTTGCCGTTCACGCCGCCCAACCCGGAGTTTCCGCCGGCTCCCCCAGCGCCGCCCAACGCGCCCGAATACCCCCAAGAACCGTTGTAACCATTTCCCGGATGATTCATGCTCTGCCAGTCGCCGGCCCCGCCGTTGCCGCCATCCACGCCGTTCAGTCCGGCGCCGCCATTGCCGCCGTTACCACCATTGCCCCAGGCTCCGCCGAGTCCGGCCGCGCCGCCGTCTCCGCCGTTGCCCCCCACTCCACCTGTGCCGTAGTAGGGATTGCCGTCTTGGTTTCGTCCGCTGTCGCCGTTGCCTCCGCTGCCGCCGGCGCCGCCGTTTCCGTAGTGGCCTCCGCTGCCGCCCCTGCCGCCGTTGCCGCCGGCGTTACCGGTCCCGGTGCCGGTCCAGCTGTAGCCGGCCCCGCCGGTTCCGCCGGCACCGGGAGTGGTGACGTGACTCTCACCCGAAGCTCCGATGACGGCCCCGGCACCCCCGCGGCCTCCCGTACCGCCGATGCCCGCGCCGCCGCCCTCGCCACCGTTCCGGCTGTTGACATCTCCCGATCCACCTTGGCCACCGTTTCCGGCCAACCCCCCGGCACCGCCTTTGCCGCCGGCACCCTCGACACCATCCACGCCCGACGCCCCGCCAGCGCCACCGACTCCACCGATTCCGCCGTCGCCCCCGTGCCCACCAGTCCCACCCGCGAAGGACGAGGTCTGTCCGTTACCACCGTCGCCGCCGTTGCCCCCGACACCACCGACACCACCGACACCACCCGTCCCGGCCGTGCCGCCAGCCCCACCAACACCACCCGCACCACCGACGCCGGCGGTTCCACCATCGAGAGCGCCACCGCCGGTTCCGCCGTTGCCGCCATTCCCGCCGGTGTAGCCGTCGCCCTGGGGCCCGCCGGCCGCACCCGCGCTGCCGCTGCCGCCCACACCACCGCTACCTCCGACACCACCGACACCAACTCTTCCGGCGGTGCCGGGAATCGTCATATGGTCTCGCTCGACCGCCAAGGCTGCGCCCGCCGCACCGGCTTGACCGGCATTGCCGCCCGCACCGCCGTTACCCCCGTTGTAGCCCGCTCCGCCGGTGTTCGATGCAGCGTCACCGCCGGTACCGCCAGCGCCCCCGTTGCCACCGACACCACCGACACCGCCGACGAACCCGGCACCACCGGCGCCACCGTTGCCGCCCAGCCCCCCTGAATAGCCATCGTTGCCGTTACCCGCCGCAACTGCGGCGCCTCCCCGTCCTGCGCCGCCGGTACCACCAACACCCCCGCCACCGCCGGATGCGCCTGCGCCTACGCCGCCATCACCACCGGCACCGCCCTGCCCGGCGCCACCAGCGCCACCAGTACCTCCCGCACCACCGGCACCTCCGTCGCCACCGTTACCGGACGAAGCCGGGTTGCCTCCGCCGGTGCCGCCGTTCCCGCCCTTGCCTGCGGTACCGGCCCACCCCTCACCACCCGCACCGCCGGCACCGCCCGCACCTCCGTACGGTCCGTGACTTGAGCCGACCCCGCCCGCGCCGCCGTCGCCACCAGCACCACCTTCACCGGACGAAACACCCGCGTTGCCGCCCGCACCGCCGCCACCGCCCTGTCCTCCTCGCCCCCGACCCCCGGCGCCACCGGTGCCGCCGGTGCCGCCGGCGCCTCCGTCACCGGATATCGAGCCGGCGTTGCCACCCGCACCACCAGCACCACCGGCACCACCCCCATCGTCGGCTCCGACACCACCGGCACCGCCGGCGCCACCAATTCCGCCGTTACCCCCGAATTGACCGCCACTGCCGCCGTTACCCCCGGCGCCACCGTTGTAGTAGCTGTAGGCACCCCCGCCATCACCGCCATTACCGCCATTGCCGACCTGCCCGGCGTTGCCACCGTTACCGCCGTTCTGGCCGCTACTCCACTCACTCGAGGCACCACCCGCACCGTTGCCGCCATTGCCGAACAAGACACCACCGTCTTGCCCGTCAGCGCCGGGCGTCGCGCCATTGGCACCATCACCGATGATCAACACCCCGTTGACAATCAGCTCGTTCTGATTGCCCGCACCCGTAGCGCCCGAAGCCCCGGTAGCGCCGTCGGACCCGGTGTCACCACTCGACCCGGCAACCCCGCTCGCCCCGGATTGCGCTGTGCTGCCGAACAATCCGCCACGCGCGCCCACGCCGGCGTTGCCTGCCGCCCCACCACCGCCGCCGTTCCCGCCGCGCCCACCTTGACCACCAGCCCCGCCGGCGCCGCCGTCGGCATCGAAATAACCGACACCACCATCTCCGCCACGCCCGCCGTCACCACCGGAAGCGCCTTTACCGCCGCGCCCGCCGACTCCTGCGTCGCCGCCCTGACCACCCTTACCCAGCAACGAACCCCCGCCGCCAGAGCCACCGGAGCCACCGTCACCGCCGGCCGCACCATCAGAGCCGTCACCGCCGTCGCCGCCGTCACCACCGACACCGGCCGTTCCACCCGTACCGGCGCCGCGATACACCGCTAGGCCGCCACTACCTCCATCGCCGCCCTTGTTTCCGGCGCCACCACCACCGCCGTGACCCCCGTCGCCGCCGTTGGCAACCCCGATCGACGAAGCACCCGACCCGCCGTCACCACCGCGGCCACCACCAGCATTAGCGCCGCCGTCGCCGCCGTCACCCCCATGCCCCGCACGGGCTTCGCCACCAACCCCATACGAATCCTGACCAGTCCCGCCCCCGCCGCCCTGCTGCGAATGAACACCGTCGGCGCCATCGCCACCGGCACCGCCGGTGCGACCGTCGACCGTCTTCACCGCGTCGTCGATACCCGAATACCCTAGCCCGTCCTGAGCGGGAGGCACCGCCACGATCGCAACGTTCGACCCCACCCCTCCCGTACCGCCGGTACCGCCGCGACCGCCAACACCGCCGTCACCAAACCACAGGGCCGCACGCCCACCGTCGCCGCCCAAACCACCGTCACCGCCGCGGACATTGTCGGCACCGACACCGCCCGCCCCGCCAGCGCCACCGAGCCCGCCGTCGCCGAAAACCGCGACGGCACTGGCATTTCCACCGGTACCGCCGGTTCCGCCGCGGCCGCCTGTCACGCCGACGCCCCCGGTGCCGCCGGCACCACCGCTGCCGCCCAACAGCCCACCGTCGCCGCCCCGACCGCCCGCGCCCCCAGTGACCCCGGCACCACCTGCGCCACCGTTTCCGAACCACACTGCCGAGCCGCCATCGCCGCCGTTGTACCCATTGCCCCCGTTGCCCAGCAGGCCCGCTCGCCCGCCATCGCACACGGTCGAGCACGAGTCAGAGTCGTACGAGTAGCCGTTGCCGATCAGGATCCCCCCGTCGGGATGCTCGGCCGTGCCATCGCCGATGAACAACGACAGGATGTCCACGACCGGATGCACCGTCGACGACGATGTTGTGCCCGGAAGACTCCTCGCCGACGCCCTGAGCACCGGACGCGGCGCCGCTCCGACAGCCGTTGCCGGCAAGACCGCTTCCACACCACCGCCCGACGATGTACTCGTCCGCAACGCCGCCCGGTGCAAACGCATCGCGTCCATCGCCGCACCCACCGACTCCGGCGACAGCGAGCCAGCCGTTGATGCCGCAGACGACGCACCGGAACCAGACACCTCCGCGGACGCGGATGCCCGGCGGTTTCCAGCACCCCGGCTTGCAGCAGACCGATGGGCACCACCGTCGGAAGACGCGGCCCCAGCCGCCGCGGAGCCGGTGTCCGCAGCGGCGACCCCCGCAGCCCCGACCAACGTGGCACCCAAACCCACCGTCACCGCACCCATACCGAGCCACGCCGACACAGCCAGTGGCCGCCACCGCCGAGATCGATGCAAACGTTTGCTGGCCACACCCATATCCACCCGGCTGTCAACGTTGCCCCGAACTGTCACAGTAGTTCGCACCTCCATTGGAACGTGGCTTTCACGTCGGCACCTTACCCCCCGGTGAGGCCACGCATAAGCAAATTTATGTTTGCTACGTAAATTGGCGATCTGGACCCGCCCAAGCGGCTTCCAAGCGGCGCCCAAAGGCTGACCGCCTTAGACGACCTTGCCGCGCGCGGTGCTGCGCAACACCTGGGGCAGCAAGCGCGAGGTGCCGTAGAGCAGGTAGGCCTCGGGCGCTACGGGCCGGACCGCTTTGTTCTTGCGCACCGACGTAAGGATGGCGCGGGCAACCTTGTCCGGGCCGTAGTCCCGCAGCCGGAACATCTTCTCCAGCTGAGCCTGCCGATTCGGGGCCCCGGTCGATTTCTCGCCGGACGCGACGAACGGCGTCGCCGACACGATGTTCGTGTTGACCAGCCCCGGGCAGATCGTCGTCAATCCGATTCCGGCGGAATCCAATTCGGCACGAAGACAATCGGAGAACATGTACACCGCGGCCTTCGAGGTGCAGTACGCGCCGAGCGACTGCAGCGGTGCGTAGGCCGCCATCGACGCGACGTTCACGATGTGCCCGCCGGTTCCCCGGTCGACCATTCGGCGGCTGAACGAGCGGCAGCCGTTGACCACTCCGCCCAGGTTGACGTCCAGGACGCGATCGAACTGCTCGGCCGGGGTGTCCAGGAAGCTGCCCGCCACGCCGATGCCGGCGTTGTTGACCACGACGTCGGGAACTCCGTGGTCCACCGAGACGGCTTCGGCGAATTGCTCGACGGCGCTCGCGTCGGACACGTCCACAACGTAGGGATGCGCGACGCCGCCGGCGGAAACGATCTGCGCCACAGTCTCTTTCAGAGTGGCATCGTCGATGTCGCTGACGATGAGCTCGGCGCCTTCGCCCGCGAAGGCCAGGGCGGTCGCCCGCCCGATGCCGCTGCCCGCGCCCGTGACGACGACCAGGGTGTCACCGAATTCCTTGCGCACCCTGCCGACCTCGGCTCGCAGCAGTGCGCGGGCGGCCGGTCCGCCCTCGATGTGGTCGGCGAGTTCTGTGACCGCCGTCGCCAGGACCTGCGGATGCGACATCGGCGACCAATGTCCGGCGCTGATGTCACGTCGCCACAGCCGCGGCACCCATCGCCCGATGGCGTCGTACAGGTAGGGCCGCACATACGGGTCTTCGGTGTTGACGATCAGCTGAACGGGCACCCGCGCATACCTGTCGGACCGGGCACAGCGAAGCGAATGGAAGAAGTTCGCCCGGTAGATCTTCAGCCCGTTGGCGGCGTCGCCGGCGAACGTATCGCCGTGGTGCACGCGGCCCCGTCCGACGCCGCGAGAGATCATGGCCTTCAGACGCTTCGCCGACGCGCGGACGGCGGCGGGCGCCAGCACCGGAGTGGAGAACAAGCCCATGTAGCTCAGGTGCGCCCCCTGAGACAGGGCCTGACAGAACAACTTTGGCCGGTACGGCCTCCTGAGGCCATCGCGGACGAACCAGCCGAGATGATCGGCCAGCGGGCCCGACACGGACGTGAACGACGCGACCCGATCAGCCGCGTCGGGCCGAGTCACGTACTCCCACATTCCTGATGAACCCCAATCGTGTGCCAGGACGTGAACTGGCCGGCCGGGGCTCGACTCCCGCACTACCGCGGCGAAGTCGTCGGCGAAATGCGCCATGGTGTACGAGGTCCAGCTGTCGGGTGCCGACGACGCGCCCGCTCCCCGGTTGTCGTAGCGGATCACCCGGAACTTGTCGGCGAGCAGCGGCACGACTCCGTCCCACAAGACATGGGAATCGGGCCAGCCGTGGACGAGAACGATGGTCGGGCCGTCCGGCAGGCCCTCCTCGTACACCGCGAGCCGAGTTCCGTCGTCGCTTTCGACGTGCCGGACATTAGCCACTGTCGACGCAGTGAATTCCGGCGTCATGGGACCTCCCTGTTACAGCTCGTCGCGCTCCTGTTACAGCTCTTCTCGCGACGCGTTGCGGCGCTCGATGCGGAGCCGCGCGTCGTGGTCGCGCATCCGTTGCGGATAGCCCACCTTCTGCACGTCGTAGATGGGGATGCCGAGCCGCTCCCCGACGCGGCGCGCCCCGGCCGCACCACCGGAGGGGCGTCGCGTCCACTCCCCGTCGGCGGCAACCAGGACGACCGTCATCGGGGTGACACGGGTTTCGGGCTCGACGAAAGCCTCGACACCTGTGCGCTGCGACGCCCATTCGCGCAGGTACTTGAGGTCGGCGGTGGCACTCTTGTCGCCACGGCGGCGGGCCTTGAATCGGTCGAACAGCCCCAACGTCGCCGTCTCCTTCCAGGTCGACTTCTCTCTCGATGGTGCCAGAGCGATCACGATTCGCCCTGACTGCATGCCCAGACCGGGCCAATGCCAGGATTGGGACACGACGCTGTGGTAAGCCAGAGGTCGACCCGCACGACCGACCGTTCGAGGGAGCCAACAAGCATGGCCGTGTCCGTCCAGATGCCCGCACTCGGCGAGAGCGTCACCGAGGGAACCGTCACCCGATGGCTGAAGCAAGAGGGCGACACCGTAGCGGTTGACGAGCCGCTGCTCGAGGTGTCCACCGACAAGGTCGACACCGAGATCCCTTCGCCGGTCGCGGGCGTGCTGACGAAGATCGTCGCCCAGGAAGACGACACCGTGGAGGTGGGCGGCGAGCTGGCGATCATCGGCGAGGCCGGTGAAGCGCCCCCGGCGGCGGCTCCCGCGCCGGCCCAGGAAGCGCCGGCCCAGGAAGCCCCACCAGCCCGGGAAGCCCCACCGGTGGAACCTGAAGCCCCGGCGCCCGCAGCCGCACCGGCCCAAAGCGCCGCGCCCGCAGCTGGCGCGTCGACGTCGGTCGTGATGCCGGAGCTGGGCGAGTCAGTCACCGAGGGCACCGTCACACGCTGGCTCAAGAAGGTCGGCGACTCGGTGGCAGTCGACGAGCCGCTCGTCGAGGTGTCCACCGACAAGGTCGACACCGAGATCCCGTCACCGGTGGCAGGCACGCTGCTCAGCATCACCGCCGAGGAAGACGTGACCGTGTCCGTCGGCGGCGAGTTGGGCAGGATCGGCGCAGCCGGCTCCCCTGCCCCCGCCGCTCCGGCACCCGAGCCCAAGCCGGAACCGGCGCCCGCACCGAAGGCCGAGCCGGCCCCGGAACCCAAGCCGGAACCCAAGCCCGAGCCCCTACCCAAGCCGGAGCCCGCCCCTGCACCCGCCGCCGCGGCGGCGGCACCGTCCGACGACGACGGCAGCCCCTACGTGACCCCGCTGGTGCGGAAGCTGGCTTCCGAGAACGGGATCGAGCTCTCCACCGTCAAGGGCACCGGTGTCGGCGGGCGTATCCGCAAGCAAGATGTCCTGGCCGCGGCCGAGGCGAAAAAGGCGCCCGCGGCCCCCGCCGCTCCCAGCGCACCGGCGGCATCGGCGGCGGCAGCAGCACCCAGACCCGCCGCGGCTGCCGCGTCGCCGCTGGCTCATCTGCGCGGGACGACACAGAAGGCCAATCGGATCCGGCAGATCACCGCGCGCAAGACCCGCGAGTCGCTGCAGCAGACCGCGCAGCTCACCCAGACTCACGAGGTCGACATGACCAAGATCGTGGCGCTGCGGGCCAAGGCGAAGAAAAGCTTCGCCGAACGCGAGGGCGTCAACCTGACGTACCTGCCGTTCATCGCCCGCGCCGTGATCGACGCGTTGAAGGCGCATCCCAACGTCAACGCGAGCTACAACGAAGACGCCAAGGAGATCACCTACTACGACGCCGAACACCTCGGGTTCGCCGTCGACACGGATCAGGGCTTGCTCTCCCCGGTGGTCCACAACGCGGGCGATCTGTCGCTGGGTGGGTTGGCACGGGCGATCAACGACATCGCCGCGCGTGCCCGCTCCGGTGACCTCAAGCCGGACGAGCTGTCCGGCGGAACGTTCACGATCACCAACATCGGCAGTCAGGGCGCACTGTTCGACACCCCGATCCTGGTGCCGCCGCAGGCCGCGATGCTGGGCACCGGCGCAATCGTGAAGCGGCCGCGTGTCATCTCCGACGAATTCGGAAACGAGTCGATCGGTGTGCGGTCGGTCTGCTACCTGCCGCTGACCTACGACCACCGCCTTATCGATGGCGCCGACGCCGGCCGATTCCTCACCACGGTGAAGCGCCGGCTGGAAGAAGGAGCCTTCGAGGCCGACCTGGGGCTGTGACGGAGTGAGCCAGCAGCGACTAATCGCGGTGGCCGGCTCCTCCGGCTTGATCGGTACGGCGTTGGTGACAGCGCTGCGCGCGGCCGATAATCGGGTGCTGCGCATCGTGCGTCGCGCACCGGCAAGCACCGACGAGTTGCGCTGGGATCCCGATCGCGACGAATTCGACCCGGGGCTGCTCGAAGACGTCGATGCCGTAGTCAACCTCTGCGGGGTCAGCATCGGCGAGAAGCGATGGTCCGGCGCGTTCAAACAGAGCCTGCGGGACAGCCGGATCTCGCCGACCGAAGTTCTCGCCGGGGCCGTCGCCGATGCCGGGATTCCGGTGTTGGTCAACGCCAGCGCGGTCGGATTCTATGGCGACACCGGAAGCCGAATCGTGGACGAATCCGCTCCTGCCGGTGCGGGTTTCCTGCCTCGCCTCTGTCTCGACTGGGAGAACGCGACGCTGCCCGCCTACGACGCCGGAGCGCGCGTCGTTCTGGTTCGGACCGGCCTGGTACTCGCTCCCTCCGGTGGCGTTCTGAGCCGATTGCGTCCAGTGTTCGCCGCGGGCCTCGGCGGCCGGCTCGGGAGTGGCCGCCAGTACATGCCGTGGATCAGCCTCGAGGACCAGGTGCGCGCGCTGATGTTCGCGCTCGACGACGACGGGATCTCCGGGCCGGTCAACTTCACCGGACCGGCACCGGTGACCAACTCGGAATTCACCACGGCCTTCGGCCGCGCGTTGGGCCGGCCCACGCCGATGGTGGTGCCGGGATTCGCGCTGCGCGCGCTGGTCGGCGAGTTCGCCGACGAGGGCTTGCTCAGCGGCCAGCGGGCCATCCCCGCCGTTTTGGAAAGCGCCCGATTCACGTTCCACCACAACACGATCGGCGAGGCACTGGCCTATGCGACGGACCGGTCGCGGAACTAGGGCCGTGGACCCGTCCATCCGATCGAGTTCCGCGCCGGTGACGGTGCGCAATCTCGGCTCGGTCGACTATCTGGACGCCTGGCGGATGCAGCGCGAACTGGCCGATGCCCGGATCGCCGGCGGACCGGACACGTTGCTGCTGCTCGAGCACCCCGCGGTGTACACGGCGGGCAAGCGCACCGAAGCCCACGAGCGCCCGGTCGACGGGACGCCCGTTGTCGATACCGACCGGGGCGGCAAGATCACCTGGCACGGTCCCGGACAACTGGTCGGGTATCCGGTGATAGGGCTGGCCGAGCCGATGGATGTGGTGAATTATGTTCGGCGCCTTGAGGAATCACTGATCCGGGTTTGCGCGGAGTTCGGGCTGGCCGCCGGGCGTGTGGAAGGCCGATCGGGTGTCTGGCTGGCCGCCTCCGGTGTCAGACCGCAGCGCAAGATCGCGGCGATCGGCATCCGGGTGGCGCGCGGCACGGCACTGCACGGTTTCGCCCTGAACTGCGATTGCGACCTGGGCGCGTACTCGGCGATCGTGCCGTGCGGCATCGCCGACGCGGGGGTGACGTCGATGACCGCAGAGTTGGCCCGGCACGTCGGTGTCGACGGGGTACGGGCCCAGGTTGCCGATGCGGTGATCGACGCACTCGACGGTCGCCTGCCCGTAACATTGGCCCAGTGACGACACCTCCGGACTCCGATGTCGCCGGCCCGGCGGCTCCGGCAGGCCGCAAGCTTCTCCGCCTGGAGGTCCGCAACGCGCAAACCCCCATCGAGCGCAAGCCCCCGTGGATCAAAACCCGGGCCCGGATGGGCCCGGAGTACACGGCGCTGAAGGGCCTGGTTCGTCGCGAAGGGTTGCACACGGTCTGCGAGGAAGCCGGCTGCCCCAACATCTACGAATGCTGGGAGGACCGTGAGGCCACCTTCCTGATCGGTGGTGAACAGTGCACGCGTCGCTGCGACTTCTGCCAGATCGACACAGGCAAGCCGGCCGAACTCGACCGCGACGAGCCCCGGCGGGTCGCTGAAAGCGTCGCCGCGATGGGACTGCGCTATGCGACGGTCACCGGGGTCGCGCGAGACGACCTGCCCGACGGCGGCGCCTGGCTCTACGCCGAAACCGTCCGCGCCATCAAGGCACTGAACCCGTCGACCGGCGTCGAACTCTTGATCCCCGATTTCAACGGCGAGATCCCCCTGCTTCACGAGGTGTTCGAGACGCGGCCAGAAGTGTTGGCGCACAACCTCGAGACCGTGCCGCGGATCTTCAAGCGCATCCGTCCGGCGTTTCGCTATCAGCGCAGCCTCGACGTCATCACCGCGGCGCGCGAGTTCGGTCTGGTGACGAAGAGCAATCTGATCCTCGGGATGGGCGAAACCATCGACGAGGTCCACACCGCCCTGGCCGATCTGCACAACGCGGGGTGCGACATCGTCACCATCACCCAATACCTGCGGCCGTCGGCCCGTCACCACCCGGTGGAACGGTGGGTGGAGCCGTCCGAATTCAACGAGCTCGATGTCTATGCCCGGGGCCTCGGATTCACCGGTGTGCTGGCCGGCCCGCTGGTCCGCTCGTCCTACCGTGCGGGGCGCCTGTACGCCGAGGCCTCTCGGGCGCGCACCGATCAGACCGGCTAGCGCCGTATCCTCGTTAGCTATGGCGAAAACCCGCACTGCCGCTGAGACCAAAGCGGCCAAAGCCGAGGCGAAGGCCTCCCGCAAGGCGGCCTCGAAGCAGCGGCGAGCCCAGCTGTGGCAGGCATTCCAGATGCAGCGCAAGGAAGACAAGCGCCTGCTCCCCTACATGGCTCTGGCGTTCCTGTTGATCGTCGGCGCGTCGGTGGCTGTGGGCGTGGTCATCGGCGGGTTCACGATGTACACGATGATTCTGCTGGGCGTCGTCCTCGGCGCGCTGGTGGCCTTCGTGGTGTTCGGCAGGCGGGCACAGAAGTCCGTGTTCAAGAAGGCCGAGGGCCAGACCGGCGCGGCCGCATGGGCGCTGGACAATCTTCGCGGCAAGTGGCGGGTGACCCCCGGCGTAGCCGCAACCGGCCACTTCGACGCCGTGCACCGGGTGATCGGCCGGCCGGGTGTCATCTTCGTCGCCGAGGGTTCGCCGGCACGGGTCAAGCCACTGCTGGCCCAGGAGAAGAAACGCACCGCGCGGTTGATCGGTGAAGTGCCGATCTACGACGTGATCGTCGGCAGCGGCGAGGGCGAAGTGCCGCTGTCGAAGCTGGAGCGCCACCTGACCAAGCTGCCGGCCAACATCACGGTCAAGCAGATGGATGTGCTGGAGTCCAAGCTGGCCGCATTGGGCACCAGATCAGGTCCGGCTTCAATGCCGAAGGGCCCGATGCCCGCTCAGGCCAAGATGCGCGGCGTGCAGCGCACCGTGCGCCGCCGCTGATCCCACGGGCTAGCGGCGGACGACGGCCGTCGCAGTTGCGCGGTCCTGCATGCCCCGGCCGTCGGCATCGGTGAACAATGCCGGGACGGCCAGCGCGATCAGCAGCCCACGGACGATCGCCCGGCCCGAGCCGACATGCTGGCGATTGTCGACCGGAATCACCATCAACCCCAGTGCGTACTGACCGGGCGTGAAGCCGAAGAGCCGAACTGAGACGACCCCGAGAACAAACCAGGCCGCCAGAACCCAGGTCGACTGTGTCTGCACCGTCACCCATCCGGCCGCCAGGGCCAGCGCCACCAGCCCGTAGGCGATGAACCAATCCACCGTCAGCGCCGCAAACCGCCGCCCCATCCGCGCCAGGGAACGGGAGCCGCTCTCCGGCAAACCCAGAGCGTGACCCGGGTATGGGGAATCTGCGGATGCCGCGCCCGACTGAGGACCCGACAGCCAGGATCCGATTTCGCGTGCCATGGCCCCAGGATAGGGGCTGACAAACCACGCCCCGAGGTGTAACGCAAAGCAGGGATGCGTAACGTCGGCGCAACATTGGGTTGACCGGCGTGCAACATCGGCTACCTAGCGTCAGCCGCGGGTTCAACACAAGCTGCACCAAACAGGCTGCACCATCACGCTGCACCAAAAGGAGTAACTAAGTGGCAGACAAGACCGCTGGCGACATCTTCAAGCTGATCAAGGACGAGTCCGTCGAATACGTCGACATTCGGTTCTGCGATCTGCCCGGCGTCGTGCAGCACTTCTCCATCCCGGCTTCCGCGTTCGACGAGAGCGTGTTCGAGGACGGCTTGGCGTTCGACGGCTCATCGGTTCGCGGCTTCCAGTCGATCCACGAGTCCGACATGATGCTGTTGCCCGACCCCAACACCGCGCAGATCGATCCGTTCCGGGCCGCCAAGACGCTGAACCTGAACTTCTTCGTGCATGACCCGTTCACCCGTGAGGCGTACTCGCGCGACCCGCGCAACGTCGCCCGCAAGGCGGAGAACTATCTGGCCAGCACCGGCATCGCCGACACCGCCTACTTCGGCGCCGAGGCCGAGTTCTACATCTTCGACTCGGTGAGCTTCGACTCGAAGATCAACGGCACGTTCTACGAGATCGACTCCGAGTCGGGCTGGTGGAACACCGGCGAACCGTTCGAGGCCGACGGCTCCCCCAACCTGGGTTACAAGGTCCGCCCCAAGGGCGGCTACTTCCCCGTCGCCCCGTACGACCACTATGTCGACCTGCGCGACGAGATGTCGACAAACCTGCAGAACGCCGGCTTCACCCTCGAGCGCGGTCACCACGAGGTGGGCACCGCCGGTCAGGCCGAAATCAACTACAAGTTCAACACCATGCTGGCCGCCGCCGACGATGTGCTGCTGTTCAAGTACATCATCAAGAACACCGCGTGGCAGAACGGCAAGAGCGTCACGTTCATGCCCAAGCCGCTGTTCGGTGACAACGGCTCCGGCATGCACGTGCACCAGTCACTGTGGAAGGACGGCAAGCCGTTGTTCCACGACGAGTCCGGCTACGCCGGCCTGTCGGACCTCGCCCGCCACTACATCGGCGGCATCCTGCACCACGCGCCGTCGCTGCTGGCGTTCACCAACCCGACGGTGAACTCCTACAAGCGTCTGGTGCCCGGCTACGAGGCCCCGATCAACCTGGTCTACAGCCAGCGCAACCGTTCGGCCTGTGTCCGCATCCCGATCACCGGCAACAACCCGAAGGCCAAGCGCCTCGAGTTCCGCTGCCCGGACAGCTCGGGCAACCCGTACCTGGCGTTCGCGGCCATGCTGATGGCCGGCATCGACGGCATCAAGAAGAAGATCGAGCCGCTGGCCCCGGTCGACAAGGACCTCTACGAGCTGCCGCCGGACGAGGCCGCCAACATCCCGCAGGCGCCGACGTCGCTGGCGGCGGTGATCGACAAGCTCGAGGAGGATCACGAATACCTCACCGAGGGTGGCGTTTTCACCACCGACCTGATCGAGACCTGGATCTCGTACAAGCGTGAGAACGAAATCATGCCGGTGCAGATCCGCCCTCACCCGTACGAGTTCTCGCTCTACTACGACGTGTAGGCACTACGACGTGTAGGCGGGGCGGACAGTCACCGCCAGCAGCTTCACCAGACGAGTCCATCCGCTTCGAGATCGCATCGCCGATCATCGAGCGGGTGGACTCGTCTGCGTTTGGCGGCGAATGCCCATAGGTGATTCCCAGCGCTACCTCGGTCTCCACGTCTTGAGTTAATCCCACGCCGTGGGACACACCGACCGAGCAAGCCGTCAGGTGGCTTTATTCGCATCGGCGATGCCAGCCCACGATGTACAAGGTCATCGCCACCGCCAGCGCTATCAGTACCCACAGAACAACGGCTTCATCGATCCAAGATCCAGGTGGTGGGCTGCCTGGGAGAACCGAGCGCAGTGGGACGACCGCGAAGAGCATCGCCGCGAACCAGGTACCAAATGGCGGCTGGAATTTCCTTCTCCCGGTGAGCATTTCGATGGCGACGAACAGCGCCAAAGCCGGCAGGGTAATCAGCACCAAACAGATCCCAATGATCAGAGCCAGCGGTCCGCGTGAGCGCGAGAAGTAGATCGTCGCATCGTCGTCGGGGACAACCGCCTCACCGGAGGACGTAGACCGATCGGCGCGAACGTCCCATCCGTACAGCGAGCCGGACACCTCGATTCGAGCCGGCACAAAGCGTCGCGACTCGCCTGTTCCGACGAACACCTCGGCGCTGATCGTCTTTGTGGTGTACCTATCGAACGGCCACCTGTCCGCGCTGCCCGACGCGAGCATCGATGTGGTCGAACTTTTCGGTGTTTGACCCGCGGGGTAGCTGTGTTCACCGAAATCTGTTGACGGAAAAATCCGCACGGTCATGTCGGTGTTCAATACGCCGAATCGGGGATCCAAAAATGCCTTGTCAGGTATCACCAGAACGCTCACATCGGCTCTGTTGTCCGTCGGGTGTATCGCGGTGATGTCCAAGAGGACGAGCGTTTCCTTGGCATTGGCCGGATCGCCGGGCAGCACCTCGTGCGCGGCGCTGTCTAGCCAGAAGTAACAGGCCACCGAGGTGATGTAGATCGCCAGGATGGCGAGAACCGTGCCGACAGTCCGGATCCTTTTTGTCTTGTCCTGCATCTCGCAGACCGCCCTCTCGTAGGAAATTACGGTTCGACGGACGCTTTCGACAGGTCGCCCGGGTGAATCCGATTGTGTACCGCGACTTCTTTCGCCGGGCTTAATTGTGCGGAACAGGATGATTGGCGATTGCTGCCGAGCTGGGGTCGCCGGCGACGTTGTATAACTGGCGGCGGGCGTATGGCGGTATGGATACCGCTGCCGCCAAGGAGCTCAAGCAGTTGCGTGAGCAGAATGCCCTGGTTAGGCGTCTAGTGGCCGAGGCGGAGCTGGAAGAGGATCCTTTGCAGGAGGTGGCCCGGGGAAAGTACCCTTGCCATGGGTTCCGGCGCGCCTGGGTGGCGTTGCGCTACGGCGAACACCGTGAGGTCAACCAGATGCGGTCAGCCCGGAAAAGCACTTCGAGGCAGTTCTGTAACGGGCCCGAATCGCGGTAACGAGTCGGGCAGGCTTCTAATCAAGCCACCGAAGCAAGATCGGGCCGGCGCCACCGTTGTTCCGACAGACCCTTCCGGGCCGAGCCCGGCTGATGGTTCGGTTGACTTTTGGCATCTGGGTGGGGCCGATAGTCCTCACGTTGCTGGGATGCCGCGACGCCGGCGCGGGTCGAATTATTATCTTGACGGCAAGAAAATTTGTCGGATGGCGGCTCGCCTGTACGAATAGGGCGGATTACTAAAATGACTCTCCCAACGCACCTGTCGACGACGTTTGAGGACATCGTGCTCTTCTGGCAGCAGGGTGGAGTGCTGGATCGGATTCCAGTCTCCAGTTTGGGGATTCTCGTCCTAGTCACACTGGTCGTGCTGGTGTTGGTGGACAGTGAGGTCTCCCGGCTCAGCGACAACGACTTAGAACGCGGATGCTCCTGTGAAGAGGCCGGTTCAGGGCCAGACTCCGGTGAGCACAGCGAGCGGTGCGCCGTTGCAGGGCCGAGAAGGCAGCGTTACCGTCGTCGCCTTCGCTATCGATCCCGCAGCATTTCGAAGCTGTGTGGTAGTTCTGGGCCTGGACGTCAGTTACGTCGGCGTCGCCACGCCCGTGATCGTTCCCACCCATGTGAACGCTGCGAATGTGTCCAGAATGGGCACGCCCCTGCTGCCAAGGTTGACTCCAAGCCCCCGGCGTCTCGGAATCTCCACGACCTGATAGGCCTGTAATGACGCGATGGGCCGCTCGGCACGATCGCAGTGAAACTGCGCGAATTCTTCCGCTGATCCTTCGTGCCTTCAGGCAGCACGGCTGGGGCTGTGCATGTGCAGCATCCCCGCAATCCACGCGGTGAACGTTGGGACGATCCCCCGCGAGCTGTGCACTATGTTCTGCGACGCGGAGGGCAGCCCCGCCGTACCGTCAGCGGAGAAGTCCGGCTCCCACGCGACGCTGGCGCGTCGTGTGCCGTACAGGTCGTTGGACACCAGGTCGGCCACGAAATGGCTCGGCCACTTCAGGTCGTCACGTGCGGTGGCGACCCCGGTCCGGTCCGCGTAGGCGAGCTTCATCGCTTTCGAATCAGTGCCGGTCAGCGTCGACCCGGTCAGATTCGAGAGCGCCAGGTACGCGAGCGTCAAGTACACCAGCACGAGGAACGCGTCGGTGATGTCGTCGCCGGTCAGGGACGTTCCGTTGAAGCCGGCCAGGTTCAACGTGACGCCCGTCAGGGTGGACCAGGCCAGCGCGGCACCTGCCAGTGGCGCGACGCTCATGTCACGCCCCGAGCACTCACCGGCAATCAGGCAGGCCGCGGGCCCCCACTGATCGACGGCGACGCCAACGGGCGACATGGAACGCCGAGTCAGCCACAAAGCTCCGGAAAGTAAATCGCCGACCGGATTGCCGGGAAGGGTGGACAAGCCGGTGCCGACGGTATTCATCAAGTCGTGAAGGCTGAAGCCTGTCGCCTGCACGTCCTGCGTCGGCGGGATCGGGCGGATTTCCGAGCATGTCTCGCAGATGGGCAGGTCCAGCCGGTTCAGGACCGCCGTCAGGATCGGCCCCACGCTCCGTGCGGCCGCACTCGCGATATCAATGGGATCGAAGGACGGCAGACTCGGACTCGGCGACGGTGTCACCGAGTCCGACGACGTCGATCCAGATCCGGGAACCACCGCGCCCGCAGCCGGGGGCACCGGGCGGGACTGCGGAGCCGCGGCCCTGGACGCGGCGATCGATGCGGCCCGAGCTTTACGGCTCGAGGCGTCGGAGGATGACGTCTTACGGGGACGGGCCTCACCGGTGGTTGCGGCCCGAGGACCGGTCCGGGTGGCCGCGGTCGGACCCCGCCCGGATGTGGCCTCGGCCCCACCGCTGGACTGGGCATCGGGGCCAGCCGAAACCGAAGTCGAACCCGAATCGGAAGAGGTGTCGGCCGACGCAACGCCAATGGCCTGCGGGCCGATCAGGGTCAAGCCCAGCACAAATGCCGTCGCCCCGGCACGTGCAACGCGCGTAGCTCTCGACATCCCCCTGCCCCTTCTAAAGTCAATGACCTGGAGCTTATTCTTAATTTTGCCGGGCCGCAGGCCATCGGTCAATCATCTGGCACATTCATTTCTCACTGTGTTGCAATTCACTCCCAATTCATTCCCAATCTAAGCGCTCCCTAACCAAATTCAGTCGTTTCCACAGGCCAGCAGCGGGCGGCGCAGAGCGAGCCCTCCTCGTTCCGTCTTTCCTTAGAGGTCATGAATGCCTCTTCGCACGACTTGTCCAAGACGTCACACAGCCCGTCAAGGCTCGTCTTCCACGGTGGTAGAGGCTTCTCGACGCCGCACTTCGCAGCCATGACGGGCCACTTCTGATTGCCCTCGACGATTTCATCGAGAACCTCGAAGCCCCTGCCGGCGGCGGCGTCGCGGTTGTTCATACGTAGTGCCAGAACGATTGAGCAAGCAGTGGAATGAACGGCGACAGAGAAGGGCCCTCCGCCCAGGTGACAGTCCCCGGATGCACAGGGGCCCGAAAATGCCAGATTATGCGCGTGCGGCGTCGGGTATCAGCGCACGGCGAGCGGTACAACCCGTTCGAAGACGCGCCCATTCGCCCGTAGTACGGCGCCGCGTCCGAGCCGGCTCCACGTGGATTCACCTCATGGTGGGGCCGGTTTCGTTTCGCTCCGGTTTCGTTTCGCCTCGGCTCCCTTTCGTTAGGGTCGAACTATGACCCACGGATTGGAAGCGCGACTGGACAGCTACTCCCCCTATGTTGTCGGGCTGTTCCGGATCGTCATCGGACTGCTGTTCGGCATGAACGGGACCATCAAGCTGTTCGAGTGGCCGATCTCCGTGGGCGACATCCCGGTGGGCTCATGGCCGGTGTGGTGGGCTGGACTCATCGAGTTGGTGGTCGGTGTGCTGCTCATGGCCGGCCTCTTCACCCGGGCGGCGGCATTCATCGGATCGGGGCAGATGGCGGTCGCCTACTTCACCGCGCATCAGTCAAAGGGCTTCTGGCCGGCCGAGAACGGTGGCGAACTCGCAGTCGTGTACTGCTTCGCCCTGTTCCTCCTAGTCTTCATCGGCGGTGGAGCATGGGCGATTCAGATGCGCCGAAGCTAAGCGGTCACCTCTGCCTCGCGCGCCCACGACGGCATGATGAACACCCCGTCCGCCTCGACGGTCGTCCCCTGCGCATCTTTCAGGAACCCACGCGCGTAGGTCTTGTAACCCTCGGTCCGTTCCACGAAGGCCTCGGCACGCAAGGGGCCCAACGGCGTCCCGCGCAGATACCTCAGCGTGATCGTGCCGGTGAATCTGGGCTCGACCATTCCCCCGCTCGCGACCTCGCCGAGAATGTGATCGAGAACCAGCGCGCAGATGCCCCCGTGGACCAGGCCGGGCGGACCCTCGTAGACCATGCCGAGGGTGAAGTCGCTCCAGCAGCGGCCGTCCTCGTCGTGGTGGATCAGCATTGGCGGGGCAACCGGGTTGCGCCACCCCACAGCGGGATTCGTCAGCAGCACCGGGCGGCCCGTGGATTCGTGCAGCAGCGCGCGCGGTCCGTCATACGGCCGGCCTTCCAATGTTTCGGTCACCTCTTCGATGGCCGCCTGCGCGGCGCGCAGTGTGGCCTCGTCGACGCCGGTCTGCGCGGTGGCCGCGATAAGGTTCCGCACGGCCTGCGCCAGCGGCGCGTAAAGTCCCTCCAGCCGGTCGTGCTCCTCGGCACTGACGACGTCCCAATCCCAGCCCGTTTCGCTGCGCTTCACATCAGCCTCCAAACACCTTGAGTACCACGGCTTTTGCCCTTCTGGTGACCCGAAGGTAGTGGTCGAGGAATTCGCCGCCGTCGTCTACCGGCCAGCCGGCCGCGACGGCGACGGCATTGAGCTGACGACCGGGGCCCGGCAGCTGATCAGTGGGCCTGCCGCGTACGAGAACCAGCGCGTTGCGGGCGCGGGTGGCGGTGAGCCAGGCTTCGCGCAACCTTTCGACGTCGTCGTGCTCGATCAGCTCCGCTGTGTCGATGGCGTCCAGCGCCTGCAGCGTGGAGGTGTTGTGCAGCGCGGGCACCTGGTGGGCGTGCCGCAGCTGCAACAACTGCACAGTCCATTCCACATCGGCCAGGCCGCCACGGCCGAGCTTGGTGTGCGTATTCGGATCGGCTCCGCGCGGGAGGCGTTCGGCGTCGACACGGGCCTTGATGCGCCGGATCTCCTGAACCGCCTGGGCCGACACCCCGCCCTCCGGATACCGGGTGTTGTCGACCATCAGCAGGAACCGCTGACCGAGGTCCTCGTCGCCGGCCACCCGGTGCGCCCGCAGCAGAGCCTGGATCTCCCATGCCTGGGCCCACTGCTTGTAGTAGGCCGTGTAGGAGGCAAGCGTTCGCACCAGTGCCCCCTGTCGCCCCTCGGGCCGCAAGTTCATGTCGACTTGCAGGGGCGGGTCCGCGCTCGGTGTGCCGAGCAGCGACCTGACCTGCTCGGCGACCGTCACCGACCATTTCACGGCACGGGTCTCATCGGTGCCGTCTTTGGGTTCGCAGACGAACATGACGTCGGCGTCGGAGCCGTAACCCAACTCGCCGCCACCGAGTCGTCCCATCCCGATCACCGCGATCTTGGCGGGGGCTTCCTCCCCCGCCGGGGTGTTCGCCCGGATCACCGCGTCGAGCGCGGCTTCCAGCACGGCTACCCACACCGAGGTGAGTGCCGAGCACACGTCCGTCACGTCCAGCATGCCGAGTAGATCCGCCGAGGCGACCCGTGCCAGCTCCCGGCGCCGCAACGTGCGGGCAGCCCCGATCGCCCGCACCGGATCCTGATGCCTTCCGGCCGACGCCACGAGCGCACGGGCCACGCCCGCGGGTTCGACCTCCAGGAGCTTCGGGCCCGACGGTCCGTCCGCGTACTGCTGGATGACCTCCGGGGCTCGCATCAGTAGCTCCGGAACATACGCCGATGTCCCGAGCACCCGCATCAGCCGCTTGGCGACAGCGCTCTCATCGCGCAAGGTGCTGAGAAACCAGCGCTGTTCCACCAACGCGTCGCTGATCTGACGATAGGCGAGCAGACCGCTGTCCGGGTCCGCGGTGTTCGACAGCCAATCCAGCAGCCGCGG
>JAXLRY010000015.1:0-105358 GCA_046330895.1 Mycobacterium sp.
GCGCCGGATTCGGACGACCCCGATCAAGACGAGCAGCAGCGCCGCCGCGGCGATCAAACTCGGAACGACGCCGTCCAGGTCCGCGGTCCGTAGTACCGCGACCGCCATGATCCACACCAGCGACACCGGAATCAGCAGCTTCCACCCCAACGCCATGAACTGGTCGTAACGCAGCCGGGGCAGGGTAGCGCGCAGCCACATGAAGATGAACAGGAAAGTCCACACCTTGGCGACGAACCAGATCAGCGGCCACCAGCCGGTGTTGGCCTGTTCCCAGAGACTGATCGGCCACGGTGCGCGCCAGCCGCCCCAGAACAGCGTTGTGGCCAACGCCGACACCGTGGTCATGTTGATGTATTCGGCGAGCATGAACATCGCGAACTTCAGCGACGAGTATTCGGTGTGGAATCCGCCGACGAGTTCGCCCTCCGCCTCCGGGAGGTCGAACGGCGCACGGTTGGTCTCGCCCACCATGGCCGTCAAATACACCGCGAACGACGGCAGCAGCAAAAAGACGTACCACGTGTTCTCTTGCGCCGCAACGATCCCCGACGTCGACATGGTGCCCGAATAGATGAATACCGCCGCGAACGACAGCGCCATCGCGATCTCATAGGAGATCACCTGAGCGCTGGACCTCAAACCACCCAGCAACGGGTAGGTGGATCCGGATGCCCAGCCGGCCAACACGATTCCGTACACGCCGATGGAAGTGACGGCCAGGATGTAGAGGACCGCCACGGACATGTCCGTCAACTGCAGCGGGGTGTCGTAGCCGAATATCGAGACAACCGGTCCCAGCGGGATGACGGCGAAGGCCAGGATTGCGGGGATCACCGAAATGATCGGCGCCAATAGGTAGATGGGCTTGTCCACGCCCGCAGGGATCAGGCCCTCTTTCAGAGCGAGCTTGATTCCGTCCGCCAGCGATTGCAAAAGCCCGAATGGACCCACCCGGTTCGGTCCGTAGCGGACTTGCATGCGGCCCAACAGTTTGCGCTCCACCAGGATCGCAACGAGCACAGTGAGAACCAGAAACACGAATACGCCGACGGCCTTGACCGCGACGAGCCACAGCGGATCGTGGCCGAAGATCGTCAGATCCGGGTAGTTCCCCGGGTGGTTCATCGTGCTGCCCCCGATCGTCCGGCCACCGGCTTGATCTTGACGACTGCACCGTTGGTGACTCCGAGTCGCTCGTGGACGGAGTTGCCGTTGCTGTTCAGCGGCAGCCAGACGACATCGTCGGCCATGACGGTGATCTCCAGTGGAGCCTGAACCGATCCGCGCCCGGTAGTGATGGTGAGGCTGTCACCGTCGGCGGCGCCGATCCGCTTCGCGGTGGTCTTGGACGTGCGGGCGGTCATCGGCCGCGCGGTGCCGGCGAGATACGGTTCGCCGTCCTGAAGGCGCCCGTCGTCCAGCAGCATTCGCCAGCCGGCCAGTACTGCCTCGTCGGACTGGATCATGGTGGGCGGTGCCGGCCGGGAATTGGGCGCGGTTCTCGGTCCACCCCACGCTTCGAGACTGTCGAGTTCCCGGCGGGCGTCGGCGGCCGTCTTGAAGCCCAAGTCGATGCCGAGTTCGTCGGCCAGGATCTGCAACACGCGCAGGTCGGACACCGCGTTGGTCTGTAGGGCCGGTTCGAAGGGGCGAATCCGGGCCTCCCAGTTCATGAATGAGCCCGACTTCTCCGCAACGGGCGCCACCGGGAAAACGACGTCCGCAAGTCGGGTGACTTCGGACTCGCGCAACTCCAGGCTGACGACGAACTTCGCGGTCCTGATCGCTGCCAGCGCGGCGTCCGGGTCCGGGAGGTCTCCGGGCTCCACGCCGCCGATGAGCAAGGTGTCCAGATCTCCCGCCAGTGTTGCGGTCAGGATGCCGGTGCCGTCCCGTCCAGGATTCTCGGGCAGGTCATTGACGTTCCAGGCTCGGCGAATCTCTTCGCGTGCAACGGGATCCGACGCTGGGCGGGCACCGGGGAGCAGGTTGGGCAGACACCCGGCCTCCAGCGCGCCGCGTTCCCCGGCCCTGCGCGGTACCCAGGCCAGTCGGGCGCCGGTGTTCTTGGCGAGTCGGGCCGCGGCGGACAGCGCGCCCGGGCTGGCTGCCAAGCGCTCGCCGACGAGGATGATCGCGCCGGGTTCGGCAAGTGAAGGTTCGTCGGCCAGTTGGTCGAGGACACCGGCTTCCTGTCCCGGTGGGGTCAGGACAAGGCGCGCGCCCAATTTCGTGGTGCCGCGGGAGGCGAACGGAGCCAGGGTCGCGATGCGCAGGCCGGACTTGCGGACGGCCTTGCGCAGGCGGAGGAAAACGATCGGTGACTCTTCCTCCGGCTCGAAGCCGGCCATCAGCACCACCGATGCGTTCTGCAGGTCGTCGTAGCTCACCGGGTTGTGATGCCCGGCGACGAGTGCCGCCAGGAATTGCGCCTCTTCGTCGGAGTGCGGGCGGGCGCGGAAGTCGATGTCATTGCTGTGCAATGCGATTCGGGTGAACTTCGAGTACGCGTACGCGTCCTCGAGAGTGGTTCTGCCACCCACGAGGACCCCGGCCTGACCATCTCGGAGGCCTTGGGCCGCAACCTCGATGGCCTCGGACCACGAGGCGGGGCGAAGCTCACCGTTTTCGCGGATGAGCGGGGTGCTGATGCGGTCGCCGACGGTCGTGTACTTGAACGCCCAGCGGCCCTTGTCGCAGTTCCACTCCTCGTTGACGTCCGGATCGTCACCTCCCAGTCTCCTGAGCACAGTCCCACGACGGTGATCGGTGCGCTGGGCGCAGCCCGACGCGCAGTGTTCGCACACGCTTGGATTCGACACCAGATCGAACGGCCGTGCCCTGAACCGGTACGCCGAGCCGGTCAGCGCCCCGACCGGACAGATCTGAACGGTGTTGCCGCTGAAATAGGAGTCGAACGGCTCACCCGCGGCAATGCCGACCTGCTGCAGTGCACCGCGTTCCAGCAGTTCGATGAACGGATCCCCGGCAATCTGATTGGAGAACCGCGTGCAGCGCGCGCACAGCACGCAACGTTCACGGTCCAGCAGCACCTGCGACGACAGGTTGATCGGCTTGGGGAAGGTGCGCTTGACGTCGGTGAAGCGGGTTTCGGTGCGGCCGTTCGACATTGCCTGGTTCTGCAAGGGGCATTCGCCGCCCTTGTCGCAGACCGGGCAATCCAGTGGATGGTTGATCAGCAGCAGCTCCATCACGCCGCGCTGGGCCTTGTCCGCGGATTCGGAGGTCTGCTGGGTGCGGACCACCATGCCCTCGGACACCGTAATGGTGCAGCTGGCCATCGGCTTGCGCTGGCCCTCCACCTCGACCAGGCACTGCCGGCAGGCGCCGACCGGATCCAGTAGGGGATGGTCGCAGAAGCGCGGCACCTGAACACCCATGATCTCAGCCGCACGAATCACCAGAGTTCCCTTGGGCACCGCCATTTCGACGTCGTCGATGGTGATGTTCACCAGGTCGTTCGGTTGGGTCACGCGGTCACCTCCCCCGGCCGAGCAGACGTGAATGTCCCCGAATCGCCGAGCGTTCGTGGACATTCACGTCTGCTCGCGCAAGAAACGTCACCGGACAGGCTCATGCGGAGACCCCCTCGGGGGACGCCAGCATCGAGGCATAGGGATCGAACGGGCAGTTGCCGCCCAGGTGCGCCTCGTATTCCTCGCGAAAGTGCTTGATGGACGAGATGATCGGCGAGGCCGCACCATCTCCCAACGCGCAGAAGGACTTCCCGAAGATCGTGTCGGAGATGTCGAGCAGCTTGTCGATGTCCTCTTCGCTGCCGCGCCCCGTTTCGAGCCGCTCGTAGATCTGCGACAGCCAGTAAGTGCCCTCGCGGCACGGCGTGCACTTGCCACACGACTCGTGTGCGTAGAACTGGGTCCACCGGCGCACCGCACGCACCACACACGTGGTCTCGTCGAAAATTTGGAGTGCTTTGGTGCCCAGCATCGAGCCGACGGAGGCCATGCCCTCGTAATCCAGTGGCACGTCGAGATGTTCGGCGGTCAGCAGCGGTGTCGACGACCCGCCCGGTGTCCAGAACTTCAGCTCATGACCTTCACGGATACCACCGGCATACTCCAGCAGTTCGCGCAGCGTGATGCCCAATGGCGCCTCGTACTGTCCGGGCCGGGTCACATGCCCGGACAGCGAATACAGCGTGAAGCCCGGCGACTTCTCCGTGCCCATCGACTTGAACCAGTCGACACCGTAGGTGAGGATCGGCGGCACGCTGGCGATCGACTCGACGTTGTTGACGACCGTCGGGCAGGCGTACAGGCCGGCCACCGCCGGAAACGGGGGACGCAAGCGGGGCTGGCCGCGGCGGCCCTCCAAAGAGTCCAACAGTGCGGTCTCCTCACCGCAGATGTAGGCGCCCGCCCCCGCATGGACGATCAGATCGAGGTCGAAACCCGAGCCCAATATGTTGGATCCCAGGTAACCGGCGCCGTGAGCCTCCGCCACCGCGTCCTGCAGTCGCCGCAACACCGGCACCACCTCGCCGCGGACATAGATGAAGGCGTGGCGCGCCCGGATCGCATACGCCGCGATGATCACACCCTCGATCAGAAAGTGCGGAGTGGTCAACATCAGCGGAATGTCTTTGCACGTGCCCGGTTCAGACTCGTCGGCGTTGACTACAAGGTACTTCGGTTTGGCGCCCGCGCCGGTCGCGTCCTGCGGGATGAAGGACCATTTGGTCCCGGTGGGGAAACCTGCGCCACCTCGGCCGCGCAGGCCGGAATCCTTGACCGTGGCGATGACGTCATCCGGCCTCATCCGCAAGGCTTTTCGCAACCCCTGGTAGCCGTCGTGACGCAGGTAGGTGGGCAGCGTCCATGGCTGCGGCTCGTCCCAGAAGCGGCTCAGCACCGGTGTCAGCGAAGTCATTCGGACCCCGCATCCGTCGCGGCCCGCAGTCCGGCCAGTGTCGCCGCGCCGGGCAGAGCGTTGTCGGCACTTTCGCACGGATCGGGTAGTCCGGCCAGCGTGCGCGCGGTGTGGCGGAACGAACACAGCGTCGCCCCCCGGGTCGGTGTCACCTGCTCGCCGGACCGCAGCGCCGCAATGAGTCCCTCTGCGCTGGAGGGCGTTTGATTGTCGAAGAACTCCCAATTCACCATCACCACGGGCGCATAGTCGCAGGCGGCGTTGCACTCGATGTGCTCAAGCGTGACCATCCCGTCGGGGGTCGTCTCACCCGGGTGAATGCCGAGGACGCCCTCCAGTCGCTCCAGGATCGCGTCGCCACCCATCACCGCACACAGGGTGTTGGTGCAGACGCCGACAAGATATTCGCCGGTCGGAGCGCGGCGGTACATCGAATAGAAGGTCGCGACAGCGGTCACCTCGGCGTCGCTGAGGCCGAGATGTCTTGCACAGAAACCGATTCCGGCCGAGGTGAGGTAACCATCCTGAGACTGCACCAGATGCAGCAGAGGCAGCAGTGCAGAACGGGGCTGTGGGTAGCGCGCGACGATCATCGCGGCGTCGGCATCGAGCTGTGCGAGAACATCTGCGGGATAAGCGGTTCCACCACCGATCGGGGGTCCGGGCTCTTCCGGGCGAGGCCCCAGGGCGAGATCAACGGTCATCGGTCACCCTCCCATTTGACCTCTTCGCGTAGGCGCTCATCGGTCATCCTCTGCATTTGACCTCTTCGCGTAGGCGCTCATCGGTCATCCTCTGCACTTGACCTCTTCGCGTAGGCGCTCATCGGTCCACCCCACCCATGACCGGATCGATCGACGCCACCGCCGAGATGACATCTGCCACCATGCCGCCCTCGCACATGGCTGCCACGGCCTGCAGATTGGTGAACGACGGGTCGCGATAATGCACCCGATACGGGCGGGTTCCGCCATCGGACACCATGTGCACACCCAACTCGCCGCGTGGTGATTCCACCGCGATGTAAACCTGCCCCGGCGGCACCCGAATGCCTTCGGTCACAAGCTTGAAATGGTGGATCAGCCCCTCCATGGATGTGCCCATGATCTTCGCGATATGAGCCGGGCTGTTGCCCAAGCCGTCAGGTCCAATGGCCAAATCGGCCGGCCAGGCCAGCTTCTTGTCCTCGATCATCACCGGCCCCGGCTTCTTCAGCCGGTCAAGACACTGAGCCACGATCTTCACCGACTCGTGCATTTCCGCCACCCGGATCAAATACCGCCCGTAGCAATCCGATGTGTCGGCGGTATGAACGTCGAAATCGTAAGTCTCATAACCGCAATACGGCTGCGCCTTGCGAAGGTCGTGCGGCAAACCGGTGGAGCGCAACACCGGCCCGGTGATCCCCAACGCCATGCATCCGGTGAGATCCAGATATCCGATGCCGACGGTGCGGGCCTTCCAGATGCTGTTCTCGGTCAACAGATCCGCAAGCTCGTTCAGGCGGCCGGGCAGGATATCCACGAGCCTTGCCACCCGTTCCGGCCCGTCGTCGGGGAGATCCGCAGCAAGCCCGCCGGGGCGGATGTAGGCGTGGTTCATCCGAAGCCCCGTGATGGCCTCGAACACCGAAAGGATCTCTTCGCGCTCGCGGAATCCAAAGAACATCGGGGTCATCGCGCCGAGTTCCATACCGCCGGTGGCCAGCGCCACCAAGTGCGAGGAAATTCGATTGAGCTCCATCATCATCACGCGAATCACACTGGCGCGCTCGGGGATTGCGTTCGTGATGCCCAGCAGTGCCTCGACGCCCAGGCAGTACGCCGTCTCGTTGAAGAACGGCGACAGGTAATCCATCCGGGTGACGAACGTGACGCCCTGCGTCCAGTTGCGGAACTCCAGGTTCTTTTCGATTCCGGTGTGCAGATAGCCGATTCCGCACCGGGCGCTGATGACTGTTTCGCCTTCGATCTCCAGGATCAGCCGCAAGACCCCGTGCGTCGACGGATGCTGCGGACCCATGTTGACGACGATGCGCTCGCCTGCCTCGGCATGGCGCGCGGCAGCGACGATGTCATCCCAATCCTGGCCGCCCAGGTTCACCAGTGTCTCTTCACTCATCAGTGATAAGACCTCCGCTGATCCGGCGGCGGCACCTGAGCTCCGTGGTATTCCACCGGGATTCCACCCAGCGGATAGTCCTTGCGCTGCGGGTGGCCCTCCCAGTCGTCGGGCATTTCGATCCGGGTCAGCCCTGGGTGCCCATCGAAGACGATCCCGAAGAAGTCGTAGGTCTCACGCTCGTGCCAGTCGCACGTCGGATACACCGGAAACAGCGACGGGATATGCCGATCGGTGTCGGGGCATGACACTTCGAGACGGATTCGGCGGTTGTGGGTGATCGACATCAGTGGATACACGGCGTGCAGTTCGCGGTCGGTGTCGTTGGGATAGTGCGCGCCTGAAACTCCGGCACACAGTTCGAACCGCAGCAATGCATCGTCACGCAAAGCCTGGGAAACCTCCAGAAGGTGTTCCCGATGTACCTCGAGGGTCAACTGGCCGCGATGCACCACAACCCTTTCGATCGACGCGTCGAAAACCTGTTGGCCCAGGACGGTTGCCAAGCGATCGACGACCTCGTCGAAATATCCGCCGTACGGGCGTGGCGTGCCGGACGGCAACGCGACCTCGCGGACCAGCCGTCCGTAGCCCGAGGTGTCACCGCTGCCGGAGCTACCGAACATGCCGCGGCGTACGTCGATCACCTCACGGGCACTCGAATTGGGACAGTCGCTCACCGGAGCAGACCCTTCAACTCGATGGTCGGAACCGCTGACAGCGCGGCCTGCTCAGCGGCTGCCACGGCTTCGGCGCGGTGCACTCCCAGCGGCATCTCGCCAATCTTGGCGTGCAGAGCCAGGATTGCGTGCAGCAGCATCTCCGGTCGCGGCGGGCAGCCGGGAAGGTAGATGTCCACCGGCACGATGTGATCGACACCCTGCACCACCGCGTAGTTGTTGAACATTCCGCCACTGGAGGCGCAGACACCCATCGCCAGCACCCATTTGGGCTCGGCCATCTGGTCGTAGACCTGTCGCAGCACCGGGGCCATCTTCTGGCTGACCCGCCCCGCCACAATCATCAGATCGGCCTGCCGGGGCGTTGCCGAGAAACGCTCCATTCCAAACCTGGCGATGTCGAACCGCGGGCCGGCCGTCGCCATCATCTCGATTGCGCAGCAAGCCAACCCGAACGTCGCCGGCCACAGCGAGCCCTTGCGAACAAACCCGGCGACCTTCTCGACCGTCGACAACAGGATGCCGCTCGGCAAAGCCTCTTCTAATCCCACTCCAAACCACCCCGGCGCCAGACATACGCGTAGGCGACGAACACCGCCGCCATGAAAATCAGCATCTCGACGAGCGCGAAGACCCCGAGCTTGTCGAACGACACAGCCCATGGATAGAGGAACACGATCTCGATGTCGAAGACGATGAACAACATCGCGGTCAGGTAGTACTTGATCGGAAACCGCTGGCCCACCGGCTCGGCCATCGGCTCGATGCCGCACTCGTAGGCCTCAAGCTTGGCCCGGTTGAACCGGCGCGGGCCGATCACCACGGCGATGCCGACCGATCCCACGGCGAACAACGCCGCGATCACCCCCAGTACCAGGATGGGCGTATAGAGGTTCATGTCAGCATTCGATCACGTCACCGGGGCATCACGGTATGGGGCATCACGGTATGGGGCGTCGGGGTGGGGACACGGAGGACTCCTACGACGGCATCACCGAGTCGGATCGGATCGAGCGGATGGGAAACGGCCGCCTCGGCCCGTGACCAGTTGGCCAGCCACGCGTCGTCCGGACGGCCGGTGAGCACGACGACGGGCGGGCAATCGTCGAGTTCGTCCTTGAGCTGCTTGGCGATTCCGAGTCCGCCGACGGGTGCCGCCTCACCGTCGAGGATCACGAGATCGAACCCGCCGGCGTCCATCAGCTGGATCACCATCGGCCCGGTCGCGACATCGGTGTAGGTCAGTTCAGGCAACTCCGGGTGGACACGCTTACCGAGTGCCATTCGCACCTGCTCCCGGGTGCGCGCGTTACTGCTGTACACGAGTACGCGCAGGGGCTGCTGTGCCACGCAGCCGATGCTACTGCGCAATCAGGCCGACAGGGGTGCAAGCTCGGCCGGGTCGAAGTATTCCTCGATTCGAGTGATCAGACCGTTCGCCGCGACTTTGACCACCATGCACACCCGCAGCGAGAGTTCCCCACCCGCATGGGTGGTCGCATGCAGCACGTGCTGCTGGACGAAGCCGCCTTCGAATACTTCGCGATCCAGCAGTTCGTAGCGGCGGTCCCGGGTGGCGCCGACAAACCAGTCGAGCACTTTCAGGGCGCGGCGTTTGTCTCGGGTTCCGCCGCCGCCGAGCCGCCATACGGTGACGTCGTCGGACCACATGGCGTTGAGGGCGGGGATGTCGCCGCGCTCGACGGCGGCGAACATGTTGTCGGCGATCTGGTCCAGCTGCTCAGTCACGATGCACCGATCCGGTCACCTGCGCGCAGTAGCGCACTGGGCAGGTCGTGGCCCACGATGTCGCGGGCGACTCGTGCGGCGTCGATCGCGGCAGCCAGATCGATCCCGGTCGCCACGCCGCTGTCCCGCAATAGATAGGTGAGGTCTTCGGTGGCGATGTTGCCGCTCGCTCCCGGCGCGAACGGACAACCACCGAGCCCTCCGACCGACGAATCCAACCGCGTGACACCCGCGGCGACGGCCGCGTAGGCGCTCGCCAGGCCGGATCCCCGGGTGTTGTGGAAATGCGCGCCCAGTTCCCGGGACCCGATTCGGGGGAGGACCGCGTCGACCAATGACGTGACCCGCCCAGGTGTCGCCGTACCGATGGTGTCCGCGATGGCGATCCGGTCTGCTCCGTTCAAGCAAGCCGTGTCAACGATGCCGGCAACGCGAGTGGGGTCTGTCGGGCCGTCGAAGGGGCAGTCCCACGCGGTCGCGACGATGACTTCGACAGTCACCCCAACGGCATGCGCGATCGCCACGATGTCGGCGATCTGCTCGGTGGCCTCGGCGCTGCTACGCCCGACATTCGCACGGCTGTGTCCGTCGGCGGCCGACACGACGTACTCCAGGGAGCGGAAGCCCGCCGCGATTGCCCGGCGCGCACCGTTCGGGCTGGCGACCAGGGCGGAGAACTCGATGCCGGGATAGGACGACAGCCGCTCCGCCAATTCGGGCGCGTCCGCGAGCGCCGGAACCTTCGACGGCGACACGAAGGCAGTCGCCTCCACCTCGCGCACCCCGGTCGCGGCAATGGCGTCGAGCAGTGCGAGCTTGGCGGACAACGGAACTGGCGTCTCGATCTGAAGTCCGTCGCGCAATGCGACCTCACGCACGGTGACGTGCGCCGGCAACGCGCTCACAGCACACCCCGTTCTGCCAGCTCCCGGATCTCGTCCGGAGTCCGATTCAGCAGATCGCCGAACACTTCACCATTGTGCTGACCGGGCCGTGCCGGCCCGGCGCTACGGACGCTGCCCGGGCTGGCGGAAAGAAGCGGAACGACCCCGGGCCCCAGCACGTCGCGGCCCAAACGCTCGTCGAAATGCTCCACCAGCATCCCGCGGGACCTCAGCTGTGGATCACGCACCACCTCGGCGACCGTGTTGATCGGGCCGGCGATGACCCCGGCCGCGCTCAGCGTCTCGATGATGTCGCCGGGGCCCCGCTCGGCCGCCCACACACCGATGATCTCGTCGAGCGCGTCCTGATTGCGTCCGCGCGCTCCGTGGTCGACGAACCGGACGTCGGTCGCCAGGTCGGGCTGCCCGATCGCCGAGCACAGCCGGCGGAACACGGTGTCCTGATTCGCGGCGATCACCACCCAACTCCCGTCGGCGGATCGATAGATGTTCGAAGGTGCGATGCCCTCGAGTCGGGTTCCCGACGGGCCACGGACCACACCGCCCGCGTCGTAGTCGGGGATGGTGGATTCCTGGACGGCCAGGCAGGCCTCGGTCAGCGCGGCATCGACGACCTGCCCCTCGCCGGTGACGGTTCGCCGGTACAGCGCCGCCAGGGCGCCCTGGACGGCGAACATCCCCGCCAGGGTGTCGCCCAGGGACAGCGCCAGCCGAGGCGGCGGGCCGCCGGGAAATCCGTTCATATGACGCAGACCGCTGGCAGCCTCGGCGACCGACGCGTATCCGGCCTTGTGCGCGTCCGGGCCGGTCTGCCCATAGCCGGAGACCCGCACCAGGATGATGCCGCGGTTGCGCTCGCGCAGGACGTCGTAGCCCAGGCCCCACTTCTCCAGCGTGCCCGGCCGAAAGTTCTCGACCACGATGTCCGAGAGTCCGACGAGCTCGAGGAACAGATCGCGGCCCTCGGACTCGCGCAGATTCAGCGTCACAGCCCGCTTGTTGCGGGCGTGCACCGTCCAGAAGACACGATGTCCGTCGACCTCCGCCTGGCCCCAGTTTCGGACCGGATCGGGCGCGCCCGGCGGCTCGATTTTGATGACATCGGCGCCCATATCGCCGAGCAACCGGCCCGCGAAGGGCCCCGAAATCAGGGTGCCGACCTCGATGACCCGAATACCGTCGAGTGCGCCGGTCAGACCCGGTTCGTCCGCTGTCATGAGAGCCCTTCGATCACGGATTGGTAACGGCCCCGATTTTTATTGGCCCATGAACTCGTGTTTTACTCATCCCTTATAAGTCCGTATTCAGCGGGGTACCAGAAAGCAGGGTGGATTGGTGAAGTCCATGTTCGACAAGGTGCGCGGAATCGCGTCACGTTGGCCGCGCCGATTTGCGGTGGCGTTGGTCACAGCGGCGGCTCTTCCGGGTCTTATTGGCCTGGCGGGCGGGTCCGCGACGGCAGGAGCGTTCTCGCGTCCCGGCCTTCCGGTTGAGTACCTGATGGTGCCGTCGCCCTCGATGGGTCGCGATATCAAGGTCCAGTTCCAGAGCGGTGGCAACAACTCGCCCGCCGTCTACCTCCTTGACGGCCTGCGTGCGCAGGACGACTTCAACGGCTGGGACATCAACACCGAGGCGTTCGAGTGGTACCTGAACTCCGGTCTCTCGATCGTGATGCCCGTCGGCGGCCAGTCCAGCTTCTACTCCGACTGGTACAAGCCGGCTTGCGGCAAGGCGGGTTGCCAGACCTACAAGTGGGAGACCTTCCTGACGAGCGAGCTGCCCGCGTGGCTGTCCGCCAACCGGAGCGTCAAGCCCACCGGCAGCGCGGCGATCGGCCTCTCGATGGCTGGCGGCTCGGCCATGACCCTCGCGGTCTATCACCCGACGCAGTTCGTCTACGCGGGTTCGATGTCGGGCTTCCTGAACCCCTCCGAGGGCTGGTGGCCGTTCCTTATCAACATCTCCATGGGTGACGCCGGCGGTTACAAGGCCGACGACATGTGGGGCTCGACGGGCGACCCGAACAACGCCTGGCAGCGCAACGACCCGATGGTCCAGATTCCGACACTCGTCGCGAACAACACCCGTCTGTGGGTCTACTGCGGCAACGGCAAGCCGAACGAGCTCGGCGGCGGCGACCTGCCGGCCACCTTCCTGGAGGGCTTGACCATCCGTACCAACGTCACTTTCCGCGACAACTACCTCGCGGCCGGCGGCAAGAACGGTGTGTTCAACTTCCCGGACAACGGCACCCACAACTGGGCCTACTGGGGCCGCGAGCTGCAGGCGATGAAGCCTGACCTGCAGCGCGTCCTCGGCGCCACTCCGTCCTCGTAAGAGGTTCATCTCCAAGAACCCGGGGCGCAGGAGTCCTCTCGATCTCGAGAGGTCCTGCGCCCCGGGTTTTTTGTCGGTTCTCCAGCGTGACTTTTCGGCCGAACTGTACCGGTTAGCCAACGCGTGAGATGCCCTGATCAGATCAGACTGCGTGGTTGCTGGGCGCAGGAATTTATTCCCCGGTGCAACTTCTTCCGGGTCTGAAAACCCGTCTGTACCGGGACTTTGACGCTGTCGGCAAATAGTTCGCCAATTTTTCGCGTGATTGCTGCGCGGGCCGCCTGTTCCGGGTGAATACTCAAGCCGTTGGCATAACAATCCGATCGCGACGGGGGCGTCATGGATTCGGCTGGAATTGGTGTGCGAGTTGGTTCGGCAGCGTTCGCGCTGGGGATGGGATTGGCCTTCACGGCCACATCTGGAGTGGCGTCCGCCGACGATGCCGACACGGCCTCGTCACCGGCAGACAGATCCACTGCGTCCGCCGGGCCGTCGAAGTCAACCGCAGGACCGCGGGTTCGGCAGCGGGCCGTCATCGGATCGGGACCTTCAGTCCACGTTCGGGTTCCGGGCGGTGCGGGCGCCACCGAGCCCATCGCGAATCCAGATGCCGAAACGCCAGATCTCGACACGCTTGGCCACGCCGCCTCGTCGGACAGTTCGAACGAGTCGGCCGCCGGTTCGCCGTCAGCGCCAGACACTTCATCCCGCTCGGCTGAGTCGGATGCGCCGAGCCGTTCTGCACCGAAGTCGACACCCTCGGCCGATTCAGGCTCCGGACGCGACGCCGTGGATACCGACATTTCCGGACTGACCGCCGTCGCGGACGTGGGCGCATCCTCGGCGGCGTCGGATGGTGCCCGCGCGGCTGGCGCCGTCGCACCTGCTGCCGAAGCCGCCGATGCCGAGACGCCGTCCGCGGCTCCGAAGGCCGCAGCGATGGCATCGGCATCACCGTCGGGCATTGTGTCGGGCTTCTTGTCGCTGTTCGGCCTGGGCGGGTCGGGGGGTTCAGGGGCGCCGATGGAATTCATCACGGCGGCGCTGTCGCTGATCCGGCGCGAGATCACGCGACTGTTCGCCAACCACGGGCCGTCGGCCTCGCCGTACGTGATTGCCGAGACGGTGCCGGGCACGGTGACGGGGTCCGTCAACGCCTCCGATCCCGAAGCCGATCCGTTGTCGTACACGGTGGTCGAAGGGCCGGAGGCAGGCTCGGTCTCGGTGGGCGCGGACGGCTCGTTCACCTATGTGGCGGACGAGGAGTTGGCCGCCACCGGCGGCACGGATTCTTTTGTGGTGGAGGTGCGCGACACCGGATTTCACTTGTTCGGCGGGCCGGTGACCACGTTGGCGCCGGTGACGGTGGTGGTCAGTGGAACCGAGTCCGGAGCGGGTGGCGTGCTGGGCGGCTCGGGAGGGGCCGCAGCCGCGGCGGTCGCGGCCGGGACGACGACGGTGATCACCTGGGACTGGGGTAAGAACCCCGTCATCAACTTCAATCCGGCGACCGACAAGCTCGACTTCGGCTGGATGGGCCCGACGCAGTTCAACGTGTCGGAGAAGTCGGGTTCGACCGTGATCAGCGTGGTCGACAACAACCACACCTACACATTGAGCGGTGTGTCCCTGAGCCAGCTGTCGTCGAGCAACATCGTCGCCAAAGACACCGCCACGGTGAGCAAATGGAATTCCTTGTTCTCCTCGGCATCTCAGCCGTCGGTGTCGATCGGCAACGCGTCGAAGGCGGAGGGTAACTCCGGCACAGCGAACATGGCGTTCACGGTGACCTTGTCGAAGGCATCGAGCACGCCGGTCACGGTCAAGTACGCGACCTCCAACGGAACAGCCACTGCGGGTCAGGACTACACGTCGTCGACCGGGACCGTGACGTTCGCCGCGGGCGAGACGTCCAAGACGATCAATGTGGCGGTCACCGGTGATGCGACCGTCGAGCCTGACGAGACGTTCACCGTGACGCTCTCCGCACCCTCGGGTGCCAAGCTCGGTACAGCGACCGCGACCGGCACGATCACCAACGACGATGCCGTCGTGGTGGCGCCGACGGTGTCGATCGCCAATGCGTCGAAAGCCGAAGGCAATAGCGGCACTTCGAACCTTGAGTTCACCGTCACGCTGTCTAAGGCGGCCACATCGCCGGTGACGGTGAAGTATGCGACTTCCAACGGGACAGCCACTGCGGGACAGGACTACACGGCCGCGACCGGAACGATCACGTTCGCCGCGGGGGAGACGTCCAAGACGGTGAGCGTCGCGATTGCGGGCGATGCGACGGTCGAGTCGGATGAGACATTCGCGGTGACCCTGTCGGCGCCCACGGGCGCGACCCTGGGCACGGCGACCGCGACCGGCACCATCACCAATGACGACGTCTCAACCGGTGGCACGGGTGGCGGGCTCAACTCCGGTGATGCCGCCGATGCCAAGTGGGGTGAGGCCTTCTTCGCCCCGTATGTGGACATGGCGGGTTGGCCGCCGCCGAATCTGTCGGCGATCGCGCAGTCCAACGGCACGTCGCTCTTGACGCTGGCTTTCATTCAGTCGACCACCGATGGAAAGGCCGCGTGGGGCGGGTATTCGACGTTGACCCCGGGTTCGACCGATGAGCAGGCGAAGACCATCGACGCGTCGATCGCCGCGTTCAAGGCCGCCGGAGGCGATGTGCTGGTGTCGTTCGGCGGTGCCAACGGCACCAGCCTGGCGCAGTACTACTACACGCACGGCGGATCCGCGCAGCAACTTGCCGATGCCTACGGCGGTATCGTCGACGCCTACGGGCTCAATCGGATCGACTTCGACATCGAAGGAGCCGCAGTGGCCGACGGTTCGTCGGCGCTGAATGCCCAGGCGCTCAAGCTGTTCCAGCAGGCCCACCCCGATGTCGAAGTTTGGTACACGCTTCCGGTGCTGCCGACCGGGTTGACCGCCGACGGTCTCAACGTGGTCGACCAGGCGGTCAAGGCCGGGGTGAAGCTCGACGGCATCAACGTCATGGCCATGGATTACGGCGAGTCGGCGGCGCCGACCAGCGGGCCGAATGCAAAGACGATGGGTGCGTACGCAATTCAGGCCGCCCAGTCGACCTTCGACCAGATGACCACGCTGTTCAACAAGTACGGTCAGACGTTCAACTGGCGCCAGATCGGTGTGACTCCGATGATCGGGGTCAACGACGTCCAGAGCGAAGTGTTCACCGCAGCCGACGCACAGGCGCTGGAGACGTTCGCCCGCACCAAAGGCATTGGCATGCTGTCGATGTGGTCCATCCAGCGTGACACCCCCGGCAGCTTGGGAACGGCATCGCCCAGCGCATCTGGGCTCAGCGATCCGGCGGGCACCTTCAGCAAGACCTGGAACGACTACGGCACCGTCAACACGATGACCTTCCCCTCCGGGGGAGGAGGTACCGGAGGAACACCGGTCACCGGCGGTACCACAACAGTCATCGGCTGGCATTGGGGTACCAACACAGTGCTGAACTTCGACCCCACGAAGGACAAGCTCGACTTCGTCTGGATGCAGCCCACCAGCTTCTCCGTCAGCGATACCAGCGGATCGACGGTCATCACGATCACCGACAACAACCAGACCTACACACTCAACGGCGTCAAGCTCAACCAGCTGCAGATGGGCAACATCACCGCGCTGGACAGCAATACGACCGCCAAGTGGCAGACGTTGATCAGCAATGCCTCTCAGCCGACCACGCCCGCGCTTCCGACGGTGTCCGTGGGCAGCGCCAGCAAGGCCGAAGGCAACAGCGGCACCTCGAACCTGGCGTTCACGGTGAGCCTGTCGAAGGCATCGACCACACCGGTGACGGTGCAGTACGCCACCTCCAACGGCACGGCGACGGCCGGCCAAGACTACCTGGCCGCTTCCGGCACAGTCACATTCGCGGCGGGCGAGACCTCCAAGACCGTCAACGTCGTGGTCAACGGCGATGCGACCGTGGAGTCGGACGAAACGCTGACCCTCACGCTGTCGAGCCCCTCGGGGGCGACGATTGCCGCAGCGTCGGCTACCGGGACCATCACCAATGACGACGTCGCGCCGACATCGCCGACGGTGTCGATCGGGAACGCGTCCAAGGCCGAGGGCAACTCGGGAACGTCCAACATGAGCTTCACTGTGACATTGTCGAAGGCGGCGACCGCGCCGGTGACGGTGCAGTACGCCACGTCGAACGGGACCGCAGCCGCGGGCCAGGACTATGTGGCGGCTTCGGGGACAATCACTTTCGCGGCGGGAGAGACCTCCAAGACCGTCAACGTCGTGGTCAACGGCGACGCGACCTCCGAGTCCGACGAGACGTTCACCGTGACGCTGTCGAATCCGTCCGGCATCACCATTGCCACCGCGGTGGCCACCGGCACGATCACGAACGACGACACCTCGAGCGGCGGTGGAACCGGAAGCACCGGCGGTGGACTTAACTCCGGAAACTCCGGCGACCAACGTTGGGGTGAGACGTACTACTCGCCCTATGTCGACATGGCGAACTGGCCGGTGCCGAACTTGACGGCGATCGCGCAAGCGCGCGGGGTGTCGCTGTTCAATCTCGGCTTCATCCAGTCCACTTCCGACGGCAAGGCCGGCTGGGGCGGTTACTCGGTGCTGGCGCCGGGCGGTACGGATAGCCAGGCCCAGTCCATCGACGCCTCGATTGCCGCCCTGAAGGCGGCCGGCGGAGACGTGATGGTGTCATTCGGCGGTGCCGCCGGCATCAGCCTGGCGGAATACGCTGCCTCACACGGGAAAACCGCACAGCAGTTGGCGGACATCTATGCGGGCGTGGTCGACGCCTATGGCCTGAACCGGATCGATTTCGACATTGAAGGCGCGGCGGTAGCCAATCAGGCTGCGATGACCCTGAATTCGCAGGCGTTGAAATTGCTGCAGACATCGCATCCGGATCTGGAGATCTGGTACACACTCCCGGTGCTGCCCACCGGTTTGACCTCCGACGGCATCAATGTCGTAGATCAGGCCCTCAAGGCCGGCGTCAAGATCGACGGTGTCAACGTGATGGCGATGGACTACGGCGAGTCGGCGGCGCCGACCAGCGGTCCGAATGCAAAGACCATGGGTGCGTACGCGATTCAGTCGGCGCAGTCGACCTATGACCAGATGACGCCGCTGTTCGCCAAGTACGGTCAGACGTTCAACTGGCGGCAGATCGGTGTGACCCCGATGATCGGCGTCAACGACATCGAGAGCGAGGTGTTCACTCTTGCCGATGCGCAGGCGCTGGAGGACTTCGCCCGCACCAAGGGCATCGGGATGCTGTCCATGTGGTCCGAGAGGCGGGACACCCCGGGCACGCTTGGCCACTCCACTCCAAACACGTCGGGGTTGGATGCACCGGCCGGCAGTTTCAGCAATGTATGGATGGACTACGGCACCGCCAACACGGTGACTGCCCCCGCTGGAGGCGGCACCTCGGGTGGCGGAACAACGGGTGGCGGCACAACGGGTGGCGGCACAACGGGTGGCGGCACAACGGGTGGTGGCTCCACCGGCGGCACCACCTCCGCTGCGGCCGTGAGTTTCACCAAGACCAATGACTGGACATCCGGCTTCAACGGCGATGTGACCGTGACGAACACTGGTACCCAAGCCATTTCGGATTGGCGGCTGTCCTTCGACTACGGCGGAAACATCTCGTCGATCTGGAACGCGAGCATCGTGTCGCACACCGGCAACACCTATGTGATCAAGCCGGCGGACTGGAACACCAACATCGCCGCCGGCAGCTCGACCACATTCGGCTTCACCGCGACCGCGTCCACCCCAGCTCCGACGAACTTCGTTCTCAACGGCACACCCGTGACAGCGCCGGGTGGGGGTACGAGCACGGGCGGCACCGGCGGCACGCCGCAGACAAGTCAGCCCAAGCTCTCGGTGGCGAACACCAGTGTGCAGGAGGGCAACAGCGGCAGCAGGGACATGGTCTTCGATGTCACCCTTTCGGCGCCCGCCGATCACGTGGTCACCGTCAACTACAAGACGCAGGACTTCACGGCCGCGGCGGGCACCGATTACCAAGCGGTACAAGGGACTTTGACGTTCGCGGCGGGTGAGACCACCAAGCAGGTTCGGGTTTCCATCAATGGTGACGCCACCTATGAGGGCAATGAATCGCTGCTACTGGTCTTGTCCGGAGCCAGCGGGGCCGAATTCAGCACCTCCCAAGGTGTCGGACTGGTCGTCAACGACGATGCCAATCCCAACGCCGGGAACGCACCCGAGTACCACGTGGTCGGCTATTTCGCGGAATGGGGAATCTACGGCCGGAACTACCATGTCTCGGACATCCCGGCCGAGAAGCTGACCGACATCAACTACGCCTTCGCGAACATCAATTCCAATGGCGAAGTCGTTCTTTACGATTCGTACGCGGCAACGGACCGGGCCTACCCGGGCGATACCTGGGATCAGCCGCTGCGGGGCAACTTCAATCAGCTGGCCAAGCTGAAGGAGCAGAACCCGGGTGTGAACACGCTGATCTCCATCGGCGGCTGGACGCTGTCCGGCAAGTTCTCCGACGTGGCCGCCACCCAGCAGGCCCGGGAGAAGTTCGCGGCGTCGGCCATCAAGTTCATGACCACCTACGGATTCGACGGAATCGACCTGGACTGGGAGTACCCGGTCGAAGGTGGTCTTGACAGCAACACCTACCGGCCTGAGGACGGCGCGAACTACACCCTGCTGGTCGCCGAAATCCGCAAGCAACTCACCGCACTGGAGGCGACCGACGGGGTCGACAAGCACTATTTGCTGACTATCGCCGCCCCCGCGGGCTACGACAAGATCGAGAACTTCGATCTGGACGGCATGGCGCCCTATCTCGACTGGTTCGACCTCATGGCGTACGACCTGCACGGCGGAACCTGGGAGAAGAAGACCGGCAATCAGGCTGGGCTGTACGCGAATCCGCAGTCCGACGAACCTCTCTACAACGTTGACACCGCGGTTCAGCTCTACCTCTCGCAGGGTGTCGATCCGTCCAAAATCGTCCTCGGCAGCCCGATGTATGGGCGGAGCTGGCAGGGTGTGCCGGACGGTGGCACCCACGGACTGAACCAGGTGGGTACCGGCGCCGGATTCGGCACCTATGAGGCGGGCGTGGTCGACTATTGGCAGATCGTCGATCTGACCAAGCAGCAGCCGGACATGTACCACGTGTACTGGGACGACAAGGCGAAGGTGCCCTACATCTACAGTCCGATCAACGGTGGCACGTTCATCACCTATGAGAACCCGCAGTCGCTGCAATACAAGCTCGACTACATCAAGGATCTCGGACTGGGCGGCGTCATGTTCTGGGAACTCGACGGCGACGTCCGCAACAGCGACAGCCCCGATTCGCTCCTGAAGCTGGCCGCCGACGAGCTGCTCGGCGACCAATCGGGAGCTTAGGGAGCGGCCGCTACCGCAGTTCGGTTGAGGTCAGCCCGAGCAGTCGTCGGGCGATCACGAGTTGCTGGATCTGTTGGGTGCCCTCGAAGATGTCGGTGATTTTCGAATCGCGGGCCCACTTCTCCAGCATGCTTTGCTCCGAATAGCCTGTGGTGCCCGCCAATTCGACCGCCTTGAGGGTGACGTCGGTGGCGACGCGGGCTGCCTTGGCCTTGCCCATCGACGCTTCCTTGGAGTTCGGAATGGCGTTGTCCGCCTGCCACGCCGAACGCACCGTCAGCAGATAGCCGGCCTCCCAGTCGGCTTCCATGCGAAGGAATTCGGCCGCCGCCGCGCTCTGCGCATGAGCGGGCTTGTCGTAGGAGATTTCGACACCCGCGTCGGTCAGGATCTTGCGGAGGTCTTCGAGGGCCGCACGAGCGACTCCGACCGCCATGGCGGCCACGATCGGCCGGGTGTTGTCGAAGGTCTCCATCACTCCGGAAAAGCCCTTGTCCGCCTTGATCTCCGGATCGCCGAGCAGGTTGTCCTTGGGGACCCGCACGTTGTCGAAGCGGATGACCGCGGTGTCGGACGCCTTGATCCCGAGCTTGTGCTCCAGTCGTTCGACGGTGACGCCAGGGTGCTGTCGCGGAACGATGAACGACTTGATCGCCGCACGGCCCAGGGACTTGTCCAGCGTTGCCCAGACCACGATGTGTGTGGCACGCGAACCCGCTGTGACGAAGATCTTTTCGCCGTTGATGACGTACTCGTCGCCGTCCAGCGTGGCCGTGGTACTGACTGCGGCCGAATCGGATCCGAACGATGGTTCGGTGATCGCCATCGCCGCCCAGACGTCCTTGCCCAGACGTTCCAGCTGCTCGTCGGTGGCAACTCCCGAGATGGCCGCGTTGCCCAGTCCCTGACGGGGAACCGACAGCAGCAGCGCGATATCGCCCCACGAGATCTCGAGCGCATTGAGCATGGCAGACATGTTGCCGCCGTTGATGTTTCCCTTTGACTCGTCGGTGCTGTCGCGGAAGGCCTCAGCGCCGGCGAAAGAGAATGTCTTGGCTTCGGAGATGCCCTCGAAAAGGGTGGCGAGCGTATCGAGCTCCACCGGGTACGCGTGCTCGCTGAGGTCGTACTTCCGCGAAATCGGGCGCATCATCTCGGCGGCGCCCTGATGCGCCTTCTGAATAACTGCTTCCAGCTTGCGGGGCATTTCGAGATTGATTGCCATGAGCCGATTTCCGTTCGTGTGGGTGGGGGTTTGGGAACGCCGGGCTGGAGAAGACCGGCTTTACAAAACCACGACGCCTTCGGCGACACCGATGGCACGCAGGTCGCGGTACCAGCGCTCGACCGGGTGTTCCTTGGTGTATCCATGTCCGCCGAGCAGTTGCACCCCGTCGAGACCGATCTGCATTGCTTTGTCGGAGGCGAACTTTCGAGCCAACGCGGCCTCCCGCGCAAACGGCAGGCCCTGCTCGGCGCGGGCCGCGCCACGCCATGTGATCAGACGCAGGCCGTCCAGCTCGATCGCGATGTTGGCGCACATGAACGCCACCGCCTGACGACGGGCGATCGGCTCGCCGAATGCCTCGCGTTCTTTGACGTAGGGGATGACGTAGTCCAGAACGGCGTGGCTGGTGCCGACGGCCAAAGCGGCCCAACCCAATCGGGACAGTGCGATAACTTCGGAGTAAGACGACGCGATTTCGGCAGCGGTGGCGTCTTCCCCGCCCAGCCGGGCCGAGAGCGGAACAGACACCTTGTTGAGCTCGACCCGGGCGAGTGCCGCAGCGCGGAGCCCCATGCTGGGATCGGCAGTGACGGTGACGCCGGCTGTGGCGGCTTCGACGATGAACAGGGCGGGTCTACCGTTGAATTGTGCTGCGACAATGAACAATTCGGCATCGGACGCCGCGGGAACGAGAGACTTGATGCCGTCGAGCCGATAGCCGCTGGGAGTCCGCACCGCCGTCGTCTTCAGCGAAGTCGGGTCGAACAAGGCGTGCGGCTCGGCGATGGCCACGCAGCCCTGCGGAACGTTGTCCCCGGCGAACTCCTTGAGGTAGGTCGCCTGCTGGTCGGCGCTGCCGCAGTGGGTGAGTGCCGACGCCACGCCGCCCGGCGCGAGGATGGGTAGCGCGAGACCCATGTCGCCGTAGGCGAGCGCCTCAGCCACCAGGGCGTTGGTCACTGTGGTTCGCGTCTCGGCGATGCCATCGAAATTCTCTGGAACATTGATCGCGGTGATGCCGAGTTCGGCGGCCTTGGCGATCAGGTCGGCTGGGTAGGCGGCGGCATCGTCCGCCGCGCGTGCGGCCGGCCGCAGAACCTCGTCGGCGAATTCATTGACCGTCTCGACGATCATCTTCTGGTCGTCGTCGGGGGTCAGATCGAAGTAGCCCGCGTCGCTTGGTGACAGCCGGGTGGGCGTTTTGCCCATGCCCTGGACCTTCTTGAACTGCCGCGTCGAGGCGCCGGCGACCGAAAAGATCTGTTTGGCGCCGTATTTGAGCCCGCGGTTGAGTGGGTCGCGCAGTCCGAAGCGGTCCAGGAACTCTTGGCCGACCAGCGGTGTGATCAGGGCCAGGCCGATATCGGTGGCGGTGCGCTTGTGGCGCTGAAGTCCCACCGCGCTTTCGTGAGCGGCTGTAGCGGATTGGGTGGACGGTGCTGTTCTGGCCATGTCGGCAACCTCATCGGTGCAGGGGGCTGATCAGATGCTTGATCTACCCCTATCTTACTCCAGAGTAAGATAGGGGTGCCTGTTAGATAGTTCACACGCCGGACAGTCGGCCCAGCACCTCGTCATGAAGCAGTCCATTACTGGCTACGGCACTTCCGCCGTGGGGTCCGGGGCGCCCATCGAGGCTGGTGAAGACCCCGCCGGCCTCACGGACCAGCAGATCCAGCGGTGCCAGATCCCAGAGTTTGACCTCGGGCTCGGCCGCGATGTCCACGGCGCCTTCGGCCACCAAGCAATACGAAAGGAAGTCACCGTAGGCGCGCACGCGCCATACGGAGTCGGTCAAACCGAGAAACTGCTCACGGCGACCTAGGTCCGCCCACCCCGACAGGCTCGAAAAGGAAAGGCTGGCTGAACCTAGGTCGGCAACTCCCGATACCGAAATCGAACGAGGTGTCCCGCCACCGAATCCGGTGAAAGCACCCAGTCCGGATCCGGCCCACCACCGTCGGTTCAGCGCCGGCGCGCTGACCACGCCCACCACCGGGACGCCATCGTCGAGCAGAGCGATCAGGCTCGCCCACACCGGAACGCCGCGCACGAAGTTCTTCGTCCCGTCGATAGGGTCGATCACCCACTGCCTGCCCTCCAAGACCGCGGTTCCGCCGTACTCCTCGCCGAGGACGGCGTCACGGGGACGTTCTCTGGTCAGGGACCGGCGCAACTGCTCCTCGACGGCCTGGTCGGCGTCGGTGACCGGCGTCAGGTCGGGCTTGGTGTCGATCCGGAGGTCGAGCGCGCCGAAGCGGTTCAGGGTGATGGCATCGGCCTCGTCGGCCAACGTCAATGCAACAGACAAATCCGAGTCGATTCTTCCCTCGCAGGCCATGGGTGCAGTCCTACCATGGCGCTATGTGGGAATTCGCCGCGCTCGTGATGATCGTGGGGGCCTTGGCATTGATCCTGGGCCCCCGCTTCATGAAGAACCGCCCGCGGCCTGACATGGCGCACGGCACCCTGCTGGTGACCGGCGTCAGCCCACGGCCCGACGCCGAGGGCCAGCAGTACGTCACGATCGCGGGTGTCATCAAGGGTCCGACTGTCGACGAGCACCTCGTCTACCAACGGCTGGTCGTCGACGTGCATCTCTGGCCGTCAATGGGCCAGTTGATACCCGTGGTCTACTCGGCGAAGAACCCCGACAACTGGTATTTCGCTCAGCCGGGCCAGGCGCACGTCCCCTGAATCGTCGAAATCCGTTCTAGCCGTGCGCGATTCGTAGCAGTTCGGCGACGCTGGCCAATTTGACACGGGGACGGCCGTGGGGCTCGCCGGACGTGCGCTCGTGGGTGTCGATGGCCTGCCAGTGTTCCCCGGTCACCAGGTGGGGCTGGCAGTCCCCGAGCCAGCGAGCCAACACGTCGGAGTGCTCCGGGGAACGCTCAGCGAGGGTTGCCGCACTCAGATCGGCGATCAAAGTGTCGACGGTGTCTTGCGAGTCCTTCTTGTTGGTGCCGATCACCCCCGACGGACCGCGCTTGATCCAGCCCACCACGTATTGATTGGTGCTGCCGAACACCTTGCCCTCTTTATGCGGAATGGTGCCGCTGTTCTCGTCGAAGGGCAGACCCGTCGTCGGCACACCGCGGTAGCCGACGGCGCGGACCACCAGCTGAGCGGCCAGGGTTTCCCGCTCCCCGGTGTCCAAGGCTGAAACCCGGCCGGAGCCATCGGTGATGAGTTCGTTGCGACCCAGGACGATCGACTCGACCCGGTCGGTGCCGCCGATCTCGATGGGCGAAGTCTTGAATCGGAACACGATGCGCCGGTGGTTCGGCCGAGGTTCCCTCGTCGCATAGTCGCGCAGCACCTTGATGTTGGCTTTGGCGATCTTGCCGGCGGCCTCCGCGTCGTCGTCGGTGATATCGGCGAGGTCGGCCGGATCGATGATGACGTCGACACCTTCCAGTTCGCCAAGCTCCCGAAGTTCCAACGTCGTGAACGCGGATTGCAGGGGACCTCGGCGACCGATGATCACAACTTCCTCGACACCGCGCTCGTGCAGGGACGTCAGCGCGTGGTCGGCGATGTCGGTGGCCGCCAGGACGTCAGGATCCGTCACCAGGATGCGGGCGACGTCGATCGCGACGTTACCGTTGCCCACCACGACGGCCCGCCCGGACGACAGGTCGGGTGCCATCTCCTCGAAATGCGGATGTGCGTTGTACCAGCCGACGAAGTCGACCGCCGCGACGCTCCCGGGCAACTGCTCGCCCGGGATGGCCAGCGCCCGGTCGGATTGCGCGCCCACCGCATAGACCACCGCGTCGTAGCGCTCGGCCAACGCGGCCGCTTCGACGTGGCGCCCGACCTCGATGTTGCCGAAGAACCGGAAACGCCCATCGAGTGCGGTCTTCTCGAACGTCTTGCTGATCGACTTGATCTTCGGATGATCCGGAGCCACACCCGAACGGACCAGACCCCACGGGGTGGGCAGCATCTCCAGCATGTCGACCCGGACGTCAGGGCCGCCGTCGTTCACGGACGCGTCCGCGAACTTGAGCAGCGACGCGGCTGCGAAGTATCCCGACGGGCCGGAGCCGACGATCGCGACGTAATAAGGGCGCATTGAATTGAGCTTTCTGTCGTGCGTCATGGCTGTCGTGCGGGGCTGTCGATCGCACATCCTGATTTAGACGTGAATGTTAAACGTGTGGTCGAGGCGCCCGCTTCGCGCCGGTAACCTGAGGACCCGTGGACCTCGAACGTCAGTCTGATATCGCAGCCCTGGACACCACTCTGACAACGGTGGAGCGAGTGCTCGACGTCGACGGTCTCCGCGCCCGGATCGAGAAGTTGGAACACGAAGCCTCCGACCCAAATCTGTGGGACGACCAGTCCCGGGCGCAGAAAGTCACCAGTGAACTGTCACACACCCAGGGCGAACTTCGCCGGGTCGAAGGTCTGCGGCAGCGCGTCGACGATCTGCCCGTCCTCTACGAGATGGCAGAGGAAGAAGAAGGCGCCGGCCGCGACGAAGCGCTGGCGGACGCCGATGCGGAACTGAAGGCATTGCAGGCCGACGTCGAGGCGATGGAGGTCCGTACCCTGCTGTCCGGCGAATACGACGAGCGCGAGGCGCTGGTCACCATCCGGTCCGGCGCCGGGGGAGTGGACGCCGCGGACTGGGCCGAGATGCTCATGCGGATGTACATCCGGTGGGCTGAGCAACACAGCTACTCCGTTGAGGTGTTCGACACGTCATACGCCGAAGAGGCGGGCATCAAGAGTGCGACTTTCGCCGTGCACGCCCCGTTTGCCTACGGCACCCTCTCGGTGGAGCAGGGTACGCACCGCCTGGTGCGGATCAGCCCGTTCGACAACCAAAGCCGCAGGCAGACATCTTTTGCCGAAGTCGAGGTGCTACCCGTGGTCGACACCACCGACCACATCGAAATCCCCGAAACCGACGTCCGGGTTGACGTTTACAGATCGAGCGGCCCGGGCGGCCAATCGGTCAACACGACAGATTCAGCGGTTCGACTGACCCACATTCCGACGGGTATCGTGGTGACTTGCCAGAACGAGAAATCGCAGTTGCAGAACAAGGTTTCGGCAATGCGAGTGCTTCAGGCGAAGCTTTTGGAACGCAAGCGCATCGAAGAACGCGCCGAGCTGGACGCCCTCAAGGGGGACGGTGGCAGCTCCTGGGGAAACCAGATGCGGTCCTACGTTCTGCACCCCTACCAAATGGTCAAGGATCTGCGCACCGAGCACGAGGTCGGCAATCCTGCGGCGGTACTGGATGGGGACATCGACGGATTCTTAGAGGCTGGGATCCGGTGGCGTAACCGACGAGATGACGACAACTGACATTCTGGCTTTTCCATTCGCCGAAAAGTGGCATGCCTTCTGGCAGGGCCACATCGGCGAATGGATAGTGACGCGTGGGCTGCCGATAACCCTCCTGCTCTTGGGCGGGTTGTTGTTCGCCCGGTTCGTGAACTGGTTCACCCAAACCATCACCCGGCGCATCGATGCCCGGTTCCAGGAGAGCGACGCGCTCGTCCGCTCCGAGAGCATCAAGCACCGGCAAGCTGTCGCTTCGGTGATCTCCTACGTGACGATCGCGATCCTCGGCGTGATGATGGTTGTCCAGATCACCAGCATTCTCGCCATCCCGGTGGGTTCGCTGGTGGCGCCGGCGGCCGTGATCGGCGCAGCCCTGGGCTTCGGCGCGCAGCGCGTCGTCCAGGACATGCTGGCGGGGTTCTTCATCATCACGGAGAAGCAGTACGGATTCGGTGACCTCGTGTCGCTGACCGTCACCGCCATTGCCGCGGAGGCGACCGGCACCGTCGAAGACGTCACGCTCCGGGTGACGAAACTGCGCTCCTCAGAAGGTGAGCTTTACACCATCCCGAACGGGCTGATCGTGAAGTCCGTGAACCTGTCGAAGGACTGGGCCCGCGCGGTAATCGACATCCCGGTTCCGACATCGGCTGACCTCAGCAAGGTCTACACGGTGCTGCACGAAGTGACCGAAACGGCCGCCAAGGATGCGTACCTGCACGATCTGCTGCTCGACGCGCCACAACTGATGGGCGTCGAAAGCATCGAAATCGACAACGTGAACGTGCGCATGGTCGCGCGGACCCTGCCCGGCAAGCAGTTCGAAGTCGGCCGGCAGTTGCGTGTACTCGTGATCGCGGCACTGGCGCGCGCAGGCATAGTCACCGCGGGGGACAGCACGCCGTTCGTCGAGGCAATCGTTCACCCGGCGACCACCAGTGGCGCCGAAGGAACGCAAGGGCCGGTGAGCCAGAAATGAGAGTGACCGCACCGTCCAAGGAGGTCCGTACCTGGCCCCGCTACATGCTGTGGGGCAAGGTGCGCACGTCGACCGCCGTGCTTCTGATCGCTTTCGTCGGCTTCTGGTGGGTCTACGAGAATTACCGCCCGCCGACAGAGCCGCCGTCGCCCGCGACTCAGGTGGTGCCTCCGGGCTTCATTCCCGACCCGTCGTACACCTGGGTTCCAAGGACCGATGTCCAGAGGGATCCGACGTCGACGACGCCCACCACGACCGAGACGACCCCGCCGGAGACAACCTCGCCATCTGTGCCTACGTCACCGACGTCGCCTACATCTCCGACGTCGTCCACATCCCCGACGTCGCCGACGTCAGGGCCGCCGCCGTCGCCGGCGCCAACTACCTCCGCTCCGGCGACTCCATCGCCCGCACCGCCGACGCCAACGGTCACGCCAAGCGTGGTTCCCGGCGCGGGGCCTCGCTCGACACCGGCGATACCGAGCTAGTAAGAGCAATGCGAGCGTGGTGCAGGGCTAGACTGGCGTGCCGTGATGATCACCCTTGACCATGTCACCAAGCAGTACAAGTCGTCGGCGCGTCCAGCGCTCGACAACGTCAGCGTCAAGGTGGACAAGGGTGAGTTCGTCTTCCTCATCGGTCCTTCGGGATCCGGGAAGTCCACGTTCATGCGTTTGCTACTGGCCGAGGACACCCCCACATCCGGTCAGGTGGAAGTCTCCAAGTTCCACGTGAACAAGCTTTCGGGGCGCCAGATCCCCAAGTTGCGCCAGGTGATCGGCTGCGTTTTCCAGGATTTCCGCCTGCTGCAACAGAAGACGGTGTTCGAGAACGTGGCATTCGCGCTGGAGGTGATCGGCAAGAAGCCCGAAACCATCAACCGGGTGGTGCCGGAGGTTCTCGAGATGGTGGGGTTGTCGGGCAAATCGAGTCGCCTGCCCGGGGAACTTTCGGGCGGGGAACAGCAGCGGGTGGCAATCGCGCGGGCGTTCGTCAACCGGCCACTGGTACTTCTGGCCGACGAGCCCACCGGCAATCTGGACCCCGACACCAGCAAGGACATCATGGATCTGCTCGAGCGGATCAATCGCACCGGCACCACGGTGCTGATGGCAACTCACGACCACCACATCGTCGACTCCATGAGACAGCGAGTCGTCGAGCTGTCCCTGGGCAGGCTCGTCCGCGATGAGCAGCGTGGCGTCTACGGAATGGATCGGTAAGTGCGCTTCGGGTTCCTGCTCAACGAGGTCTTCGTAGGCCTACGCCGCAACGTCACCATGACGGTGGCGATGATTCTCACCACCGCCATCTCCATCGGGCTGTTTGGAGGCGGTCTGCTGGTGGTCCGGCTGGCCGACCACTCGCGTGCCATCTACCTCGACCGTGTCGAGAGCCAGGTGTTCCTCACCAACGACGTCTCGGCAAACGACCTCAGCTGCGATAGCGACGTCTGCAAGGCGTTGCGCACCAAGATCGAGGCGCGCAAGGACGTCAAGTCCGTGCGCTTCCTCAACCGCGAGGACGCCTACAACGACGCGGTCCGGCGGATCCCGCAGTTCAAGGACGTGGCCAGCAAGGATGCCTTCCCGGCGTCGTTCATCGTCAAACTGGCAGACCCCGAGCAGCACGCCGACTTCGACCAGTCGATGATCGGCCAGCCCGGTGTGCTCAACGTGCAGAACCAGAAGGACTTGGTCGACCGGCTGTTCGCCGTCTTCGACGGGCTTTCGAAGGCGGCCTTTGCGGTGGCGCTGGTTCAGGCCATCGGTGCCGTGCTCCTGATCGCCAACATGGTCCAGGTGGCGGCCTACACGCGGCGAACCGAGATCGGCATCATGCGGATGGTCGGCGCAACCCGCTGGTACACCCAGCTGCCATTCATGTTGGAAGCTGTACTGGCCGCGACACTGGGCGTTCTGATCGCCATCGTCGGGCTGATACTGGTGCGGGCGCTGTTCCTCGAAAGCGCGCTGGACCAGTTCTACCAAGCCAATTTGATAGCCCGGGTGGACTACGCCGACATCCTCTACATCTCGCCGGTCCTGTTCGCGCTCGGTGTTGCCATGGCCGGCGTCACCGCGTACGTGACGTTGCGCATTTACGTGCGGAGATAGCCGTGCCCAAGAAGGTGGACGCCAAGAAGGCGTCCGACGCCAAGGGTGGCGGTAAGCGTGTCATCGCCAGCAACCGCAAGGCACGGCACCACTACGCGGTGCTGGAAGTCTTCGAAGCCGGTGTGGTGTTGACCGGAACCGAGGTGAAGAGCCTTCGAGAGGGGCTTGCCTCGCTGGCGGATGCCTTCGCCACCGTCGATGACGGCGAGATCTGGCTGCGCAACCTGCACATCGCCGAATACCACCACGGGACCTGGACCAATCACGCCCCGCGCCGTAACCGCAAGCTGCTGCTCCACCGGCGCCAGATCGACACTCTGGTGGGGAAGATCCGCGACGGGAACCTCACACTGGTGCCTCTGTCCCTGTATTTCATCGAGGGCAAGGTGAAGGTTGAACTGGCCCTTGCGCGCGGTAAGCAGGCGCACGACAAGCGGCAGGACCTGGCCAAGCGCGACGCGCGGCGTGAGGTGATCCGTGAGCTGGGCCGGCGTGTGAAGGGGATGCCCTGACTTGTTCTGGTGCGTCGAGTCTGCGGTGAGATCGTGACTCCGGTCCACATCACGATCTGAGCGCAGACTCGAGGGTTGTCGCCGGGCGGGCGTAGCATTGGGGAGTCCGGCTGAAGTTCGGCCGGAGCGCGAGGGGCTGAAAGGTTTCGACATCGCGCATCGAATCAAGGGAAGCGTGCCGGTGCAGGCAAGAGACCACCGTAAGCGTCGTTGCAACCAATTAAGCGCCGATTCTCATCAGCGCGACTACGCCCTCGCTGCCTAAGCGACGGCGTGTCTGTCAGACCGGTAGCGCCCTCGGACCGGACCCTGGCATCAGCTAGAGGGATCCACCGATGAGTCCGGTCGCGGGACTCATCGGGACAAATCACAGCGACTGGGATCGTCATCTCGGCTTGTTCGCGTGACTGAGAGATCCGAGTAGAGACACAGCGGACTGCGCACGGAGAAGCCTTGAGGGAATGCCGTTGGACCCGGGTTCGATTCCCGGCAGCTCCACCAGGTAAACAGTGATTCGTCAGCGACGCGGTTGGCGCTCGTGGCCGTGTCCGCTGCCGCCGTCAGCTGGTCTTGCGGTCTAACCGATGCCGGCTATGCGACGAAGCGTGCTGAGCAGCAACCACCGCGGTGTGTGCTGTCCGATCAGCGTGGAGGCGACATTGGCCAGGCCGGGAACTACGACTCCGTTGCCGCTCTCCAACCCACGGACACCGGCCTCGGCGACTTCGCCCGGGGCGAGCCACATCGGCTTGGGCAGTACCGCTGTGCCCTCGTCCATCCCGGGGGCGTCCATGAACTCGGTCTTGACCGGCCCGGGGCACAGCGCTGTGGCGGTGACCCCGGTCCCATGCAGTTCCGCGTGTAATGCCTGGGTGAACGAGAGCACGTACGCCTTCGTCGCCGCGTAGGCGGCCCCGCCCGGCATTGGTTGGAATGCAGCCGTGGAGGCGACGTTGAGCACGGCGCCACGGCCACGGTCGACCATCGGTGGGACGAACGTACTGCACAGCGCGGTGACGGCCTCGATGTTGACGCGGATCATGCCGACCTCACGCTCGGGGTCGAGTTCGATGAACTTGCCGATCGTGCCGTAGCCGGCGTTGTTGACCAACACATCGGCGGTGAGACCGAGTTGGGCGAGACGCTCGGGTACGTCGGCGCGTTCCGCTGGGTCGCTCACGTCGCAGCCGAGCGCTTCGACGCGTACGCCGTACTCGCCGGACAGCGTGGACGCCAGGCTTTCGAGACGGTCGACGCGCCGCGCGAGCAGAACGAGGCCGTGGCCGCGTTTGGCGAGTGCGCGAGCAATCTCGACGCCGATACCGGATGACGCACCGGTAATCAGGCAGGTGGATTCCGGTGTTGGTTCTGGCAAGGCCATGGTCGCTCCAGTGGGTGGTGTTGACAGACACTATTAAAGACAGACTGATGCCGCGGCCACATTCGCTTGCGTGGTAATCACATGATTTCGCGCCAACCTCTACACCCGAAGTGCGTCGGCAACGACGAGGCGCGGCTGAACGTCGGGGACCCGCATCTCTTGGCCGGAAAGCCGATCCTGTTGTGGCCAAGCAGATTTCGACGGGGGAGAAAGGCGGACGAACCGCTTCTCACCCGGTGCGCAGGGTGTACTCGTCCCATAGCTGCCGCTCATCGGATTCGGGATCGATCTGCAACTCGGGAGCGGTGTCGAACACCATCACGGAGCGGCGCTGCGTGCTGTATCGGGGCCACTCGATGCCCAGCCCCTCACCTGGGGGACGGCCGTTGATGAATGCGGCCCAGGCATCGCCCATTGCCTTCGCAATCGTGGGTCGATCTGTCGAGTCCCCGCTCAAATGCCTTCCCTCGACGCTGGAGTCATAGGTGCCGAAGACGAACGGGAGCTCCATCATGTGGCAGGCCCGGACCGGAAGCTTGCCATTGGTGGGTGCCCAATCGAAGCGGTACATCCACACGTCGCTGCCGATCTGGTCCTGGGCCTCGACCATACGCAGCGCCGGGATCCACCACTCCTGACTGGTCATGAGCCGGAGTCGGCGTTCGTTGTCGGACAGTTGCGGGAAATGTCGCCGGTACGTGGTGTTGATCTGGTCGGCGAGGGCCTCGGAGTCGACGTAGCTCATCTGCTCAGCCGTCGGGTCCTCGGTCAACGGGGCACCAATCGCGAAAAGATCGTATTCGTTCAGGTTGTTGCCGATCAGCAGGCGAACTTCCTTAGCGCGGCCCTCGCGGATCGCGTCCAAGCCCGAGCGTTCATACACGATTCCGTCGAGGACCGGACGCCACAAGAAGGGCGCCGCGGGGGTTGTCAGCGCCTTTTCCGCTGCGATGAGCTCGGCTGCATCGACCGTCAGCAGGTCCTCGGCATTCCCGGGAGCGATTCCGAGGGCTGCGAGCATCGTGGCAGTGTTGTCTTCCGCTTGTTCGGGGGTGAATGTGGATTCGTAACGCACCGACTCGACGATGGCGCCGTGGAACTTGCCCCGCGCGGCCTCGAGCCCGAGCATCGAGCAGGTGTTCTTGGCGCCCGCGGACTCCCCGGCGATCGTGACCCGGCCCGGATCACCGCCGAACGCCGAAATCTCGGCCTGGACCCAGTCCAGCGCCGCCACGATATCCAGCAGGGCGCTGTTCCCGGAGCCGAGGTAGTCGCGGCCGAGCAGGTGGTCGACCTTGAGGAAGCCCAACGATCCGAGCCTGTACGTGACGTTCACAACGACGATCCCACGCGCGGCAAGATTCGACCCGTCGTAGAGCGGGTCTGAGGGCGAGCCCTTTATCTCGCCGCCGCCAAAGATCCAGACGAGCACGGGGTGCGGGCCGTCGGCTAGGGGCGCCCAGACATTCAAATAAAGGCAGTCCTCGCTCACGGGTCCGGCGGCCAACTGTCCCGGGGGCTGCATCGGCGACGCCGCGAACTCCCTCGCCGGGCGGACCCCCTGCCAGGGCGCCAGCGGTTGTGGTGCCTTGAAGCGCAATTCGCCGATCGGCGGGGCGGCGAACGGTACGCCGCGAAACACCTTCAGGCCGTCGACGACCTCGCCGCTCAGCGTGCCCGTGCTGGTCACGACCTCCACTGGGCTCCCCGACTTTGATCGCAATCCAATCGACCTTCCCGGTTGCAGTGATCTGGGCCAACCTACGCCCTGGATGGCCGAGAGATTCAGTTCCGGGTGACAAGAGCATTGAGCGACGGTTCGATGGGGGCCGATACGGCCCCACAGACGCGGTAGCATCGCCCTTCCCCTGCCCAGTCTGCTGGGTCGGATGCAGAACCTGGGTCAGATGCAAAAGGAGGCAGGGAATTTCAATCGATGCGATGTTCCCCCATGAGTCGGCCACCGAGCTGATCGGCGGCTTTCGCGGGGCGACCGGTGATCCGATCCATGTCATTCGTTGGTCAACGACTGATTCGCGCGGCGACGTTGTTCTGCTGCACGGATACGGTGACTACAGCAGCCGATACCGCGACTTCGCGAGAGAGTTGAACAGCGCCGGATACGACGTCTACGGGATCGACTTCGCCGGCTTCGGGCGCAGCGGCGGCGACCGCGGTTTGATAGCCGATTTCGAAAACCTGCGAAGCGATGTTGCGGTGCTTGTGCGCCGGATTGCCGCTAGCCGCCCCGCCCGGCCCATCCACACAATGGGTCACAGCATCGGCGGTGTGATCGCCGTGAGCATGTTGTCGATGCACGGCTGCCGGGAGGTGATCACCACGGGCATCGGACTGAGTCCCTTGATCGCGGTCAGTGCCAGCCCGCCGAAGGCGGTGATGCCGGCAGTGCACACCATTGCGGCACTCGTGCCGACATTTCCGACGACTTCTGTTGTACCCGAGCAGATCTCGAACGATCCGCAGACCATCGCGGACTTCGTCGCCGATCCGTTTATCTTTCACGGCCGGGTCCCGCTACGCTCGGGCGTCCAGATGATGTCTGCGGCGGAGGCTCTGCTTGCCGATGCGCCGTCGATACGTCAGCCGGTCCTGGTCATGTACGGGACCGGAGACGCATTCGCCGACTCCGATGGAAGTCGAGAGCTTTATTCGCGACTCGGCAGTTCCGACAAGCGAATCATCGAAATATCCGGTGGGTGGCACGAGCTGCTCTTTGACAAGCATCGCGACGACGTGAAGCGCGAACTCTATTCGTGGCTGGCCGATCACTCTTGACGCCGATGCACCACCCGTCGGTACAGACCGGCGCGAATCACATCTAGGGAAGCGGCACATGGAACAGCTTGAGCAACAACAAAACCGGATGATGCGCGATCTGCTGTCGATGGTGGGGTTGCCCGAGGCGCTCGGGAACGGCGTCCGATTCAGTGGACCCGGTGATCCGCTGTATGACTCGCCCCTATATCTAGCCCAGGGAGCAGCCGCGCTTCACGGGGCGATCGGTGCCGCAATCTCGGAGATCTGGCGTCGACGAAGCGGCGAGAGCCAAACGGTCGATATCGACCGACTGCACGCCGTGCAGTCGCTGCATCGGGTGACGTTTCTGCGCCAGAACGGTTATCCGGTCGAGCACACGGAGCTGTTCAACGCGACCGCGTTGGCGCATCGTTGCGGCGACGGTCGGTTCATCGAGATGTCGAGCTCGCTGCACCATCTCGAGCAGGGCGTCCTGCAGGTGCTGCGTTGCGCGAACACGGTTGCGGCTGTTCGGGAAGCGTGTATGGGCTGGACGGCGGCGGAGCTTGAGCAGGCCCTCACCAGCGCTGGGCAGTGCGGAACCGTGCACCGCAGCCGCGAGGAATGGCGACAGCATCCGCAAGGCATCGCCCTGGGCGCGATCCCCGCGGTGACCATCGAAAAGATTGGTGAGTCCGAGCCCGTTCCTTTCCGCGAAGCTGATCGCCCGCTGTCGGGTCTGCGAGTCTTGGACCACACCCATGTCTTGGCCGGCCCGATGATCAGCAGTGTTTTGGCAGAGCAGGGTGCGGATGTAGTCCGGTTCAACTGCAACCGCCTCGAAGAAGACATCACCTGCCACGCGATAGACACAGGATTCGGCAAGTTCGCGGCCTGGCTGGATCTGGACCGGCCAGACGATTTGGTTCGCTACGTGGAAATGGTCAAGGACGGCTGCGACGTCGTCACCGAGGGATACCGCCCCGGTTCGATGGACAAGCGGGCACTCGGGGCTCGTCGCCTCGCGCAAATCCGCCCCGGGCTCATCTACACAAGTGTCAGCGCTTACGGCCACGTCGGGCCATGGGCGATGCGCAAGGCATTCGACAACGGAGCGCAAGCCTCGACCGGCATCACCTTCGAACACGGCAGTTCGGATTCACCGATGTACGCGCCGGTACAGATGCTCACCGACTACGGGACCGGATACCTAGGCGCGCTCGGCACGCTTGCTGCGCTGATTCGACGAGCGAATGAGGGCGGGAGCTACCACGTTCACGTGTCGCTTGCCCGCACCGGCATGTGGTTCCAAGACCTGGGCACCGTCGATCGCGACGGCGCACTGGACGGCCAACTGATGGAGGAGCTGATGGCGACGCAGAAACCGTCCGTCATCCGCGACAAAGTCAACGAGTCGGCCATCCTCATCGAAACCGAGACGCCTTTAGGAACCCTCACTCATATGGCTCCGGTTGGCCAGTACTCGCAAACCAAGTCGTATTGGGCCAGGCCAGTCGTGCCACTGGGCTCATCAAAATTGCAGTGGCCTGAAATGCCTGCCGCACGGACCGACATCACTCGCGTTTCTGGAGATGATGCGAGTAATCGCCTCTCATAGTTCGGCTGGATCGTGGGCGCTGAACAGGCGCACCAGCCCGGAATTCGCCTCGGCCAGTTCGCGCAGCCTCTGCTGGTTGCTGATACGCGACTTGGAATCGACCTGAACGAGGTTCTGGAACGCCCTGAGCCCGGGCGGACAATGGGGCGGCGTCTGTATTTCGCCGTGATGAAAGTACGCATCACCACAGTGCAGCAGCCAGCCATCGGCGGCGCGCACGGCGACGCCGCAATGACCGCGTGTGTGGCCGTGCAGCGGAACCAGCAGCACGTCGTCACCGCCCGCAGGCAACGCCCGTACTGCGTCGAATCCGAGCCAGCTCTCACCGTCTTCGCGGTGCAACACCCACTTCGGATCATGCGCGAAATGGGCACGCCGGTACCGCGGCCGTTCGCGGCGCGAGGGCCGTATCGCAGCGGCGTGTTCACGTGCGTGGACATGAACTTGCGCATCGGGGAAGTCCGGCAGTCCGCCTGCGTGATCGAGATCCAGGTGGGTGACCACGATGTGGCGGACATCGGCCGCGCTGTAGCCGAGTGCGGTCACGTGGGCCAGCGCCGTTTCTCGCTGGTCGAGTTTCGGCCGCGTCACTGCGACGAACGGACGCCCGAGTCGTCGACCGGGCTCGGCGATGTCGGCTGTCCCAATGCCGGTGTCGACCAGTATGAGGCCGTCATCGCTTTCCACGAGCAGGCAATGACAGACCATCCGCCCCGGACTGAGCCAGCCCCCCGGCGTGCCGATCAGCTTGCCGCCGTGCGGACACATCGTGCCGCAATTGAGATGGTGGACGCGCAAACTCATGATCGTCAGAGTAGATGGCGGATGCCGATCTCTCGCTTCGGTATCCGCGGATCGCAGATGAAACTGTCGCGCTGAAACCTATGCTGCCCGCATGAGTGAGTTTCGTGCGTCGCCCCCGCCTGAGCTTCCCGGTATCCCCTCGGCAGAGGGGCCACTGCCCGGCCGAGAGCGATTGGTCGGCCGCCCCCGAGCGTTGCCCGTGGACGTACTGGGCGAAATGCACGGGCCGCTGTTCTACGCGGACTTCGCCGGTGGCATCCGCAAGCTATACGCCTGCTCCCTGGAACTCGTCACCGAGCTGTGCGACGAAAGCCGCTTCGCCAAGAACCTCACGGCGACGCTCGCCCGGGTGAGGCCGTTGGCCGGCGATGGCCTGTTCACGGCCTACCACGGCGAGCCCAACTGGCAGCGCGCCCACGATGTTCTCCTACCAGGTTTCAGCTACGCCGGTTTGCGCGCCTATCACAGCGCGATGTTGGACATCAACTGCAAACTGATCGACCGGTGGGACGCCAGCGTCGGGGTCGGGCAGGTGGATGTGTCCGACGATTTGCAGAAGTTGGCGATCGACACCGTTGCCCTCGCGGGATTCGGGTCGCGCTTCGACTCCTTCGAGCATGACGGTCTGGCGCCGGTACCGCAGAGCTTCACAACGGCTATGGGCGAGTTGATATCCGGAACGCAGACGGCGTTGTTCAAGAAGGAATTGGCCAGTCTGTATTCGTTCATCGACGGGCTGATGGCCGAGCACAGCTCTGGCGATCGCGAGTTCGAGGACCTGCTGTCGCTGATGCTGCAACGCGACCCGGACGGCAAACCCGTGCTGGAGACGGACAACGTCCGGAACCAGATCCTGACCTTCCTGATCGCCGGTCAGCTCACCACCTCGGAATTGATGCCCAACACGCTGTACAACATTGTCAGCCAGCCGACGGTGTTGCATCGGGTGCAGGCCGAGGTCGACTCCGTGTTCGGAGCCGACGATGACTACCTTCCCGGTTACGACGACATCGGTAAGCTGACCTATCTGCGACAGGCCATCGAGGAGACTCTGCGACTTTCGCCGCCGGTGCTGCAATTCGATCGAATGGCCTTGGAAGACACCGTGATCGGTGGCAAGTATCCGGTCAGGCGCGGCGAGGCGGTCACGGTGCTCACCGGCGCATTGCACCGCCAGCCGCAGTGGGGCGACAATGTGGAGCTCTTCGATCCCGACCGCTTCGCTCCCGAACGCTCAGCGGACCGACCGACCGCATTGTTCAAACCTTTCGGAACCGGTGCGCGATCGTGCATCGGGCGGCAGTTCGCACTGCATGAGGCGGCCATGGCGCTGGCCCGGCTGGTGCATCGCTACCGTCTCGTCGACGCCGAGCACTATGTGCCGCAGTGGGAGGCCCCGAACAGCCGCCGGCCGGTTGGATTCCGGCTCGATGTCCTTCGGCGTACGCCGCAGGACCGTCAGGTCGCCGCACCCGGTGTTGAAGCCGGCGCCCAGCAGAACGGATCCCAGCAGAACGCATCCCAGCATCCGACGGCTATCATGGCCGGCACCCGGGTGGCCATTCTGCATGGCTCCAACCTCGGCACGTGCCGAGCGCTGGCCCGCCAGTTCGCCGACGATGCAACGACTCTGGGCTGCGTTGCGACGGTGGGACCTCTCGACGACGCGGTTGGCGGCTTTCCCGAAGCGGAGGCCATCGTGATCATCGCGTCCTCCTACAACGGACAGCCGACTGACGATGCGCGTGCCTTCCTCGACTGGCTGCTCGATGCCGATACCACGCTGAATCCGACACCCAACGTGGCGGTTCTCGGTGTGGGCGACCACAATTGGGCCGACACATATCAGGCGATACCACAGCGTATCGATGAGCGCCTTGGCGAGTTGGGCGCTAACCGATTGGCCGCACGCGCCGCGGCCGATACGTCCGGGGACATCGTCGGAACCATCGAGGAATTCGCCAGCGAGCTTAGATCGTCGCTGGCCGAACTTTACGGGGATCCCGACGCGGTACCGCTGACGGATGCGGCCGAACCGCTCTACGAGATGCGTCAGATCGTCGGTCCGGTGACGGCGGCGATGGACGCCCGGTCGGCGGTCATCCCGATGACCATCGTGGAGAACACGCAACTGGTCAGTCCGGGGCTGGGTCAAGCCAAAGCCAATGTCCGCGTTGACCTTCCGGATGACGTGGACTACCAGACGGGTGACCACCTCACGGTGATGGCAGACAACCCGCCCGAGGTCGTCGACGCAGTCTTGGCGCAACTCGGCATCGATCCTGGGCTGAGGCTGGCCATCAACCCTCGGCGCAGCTCTCGGCGGCTCATCGCGCTGGACCGAGAGGTCAGCGCGCGTGAGCTGCTCACGCACTTCGTCGAATTGCGCAAGCCGGTGACGAGCAGTCAATTGCGCCGCCTTGCAGCGGCCAATAGCAGTCCTGCCGAGCGTCAGCGGCTCACCGAATTGGCCGAGGCCCCAGAGGGCTGCCCGCTGAGCGTGTTCGAGTGCCTCGACGAATATCCGTCTTGCGATCTCACCGGCGCGGAACTCCTGGAACTACTCGACCCGATGGTGCCGAGACATTATTCGATCGCGTCATCGTCGATGCTCTCACCGCGCACGGTCGGGTTGGTCGTCAGCGTTCTCGATGCGCCGGCTCGTTCAGGTCACGGGCTGTTCAAGGGTGTGGCTTCCAACTACCTCGCGACAGTCCAACCTGGACAAGTGATCCGGGCACGCGTGGACCCGGCCCGGCAGGCATTCCGAGCCGGTGCCGATCCGGCGAAGAACGTGATCCTGGTCAGCGCGGGCACAGGTGTCGCGCCGTTTCTCGGTTTTCTCGGTGACCGGCTCGCCGCACAGCGGGCAGGGGCGCCGGTGGAGCCGGCGTTGTGCTTCTTCGGGGTACGTGACCCGGAGGTCGACTACATCTTCCGGGACCAGTTCGAGAAGGCTGAGGCCATCGGCATCGTCCAGATGCGCCCGGCGTTCTCCCGCGCCCCGCAGGGCGGGGTCCGCTACGTGCAGGACCGGATCGCCGCCGACGCCGACGACGTGTGGGGCCTGCTGGGTGATCCGGCCAAGGACGCCCACGTCTATGTGTGCGGCGACGGCGCGAAGATGGCCCCGGCGGTACGCGTGTCCTTCCTCGACATTTATCGGGCGCGAACAGGCGCCGACGATGCTCGGGCTCGCGAGTGGCTGAACGGACTCATCGAATCGGACCACTACGTCGAGGATGTCTGGGCCGGCGGTTAATCGATTGTCGTAGAACAGAATTCGAGCGCTCCGAGCCGGTGCTCGAATCGTCCTCGCGGCTAGTCGATCAGGCCTAGTTCGGCGAGCAGTTCCCAGTTGGCGACCAGCGCGGCGTACCGCGGCCACCGATGCTCGAGATTGGGCGTGACGGCGCGCATCGCGAGGGGGAACGGCGTATAGGCGACGTCCCAATGGTGTGCGTGGGCCATGGCGATATGCGTGTTCATGCCGATCGGCAGAATGGACTGCTTCTGGGTCAGTTGCATGTCGTTGTTGGCGTCGTAGGCGCTGAGTCGCACGCAGTCCATGAACTGGACACTCGGCACTTCCAACGGAGTGGTGGCTCCCGTCAGCGCGAAGATCGGGATCTCCAGACTGTCGAGGTACTCCGCATGCTTCTTGTTGAAGGCTTCCCGTACGTCGGTGCGCAGATCGTAGATTGCGCCCACGACGTCGTACTCGTCCAGGCGTTTCAGTCCCACCTGGTTGAGCATGGCGCCCGTGATGACCGCCAGCAGTGTGCTCAGGTACTCGAAGGAGCCCTCGGTGGGGAGGTCCTTGATCTGGTCGTGGACGCCGTCGGCGGTGTGCGAGCCGCCGAGGGCACCAGCCCAGGTGAACACACCCTTGATTTGGTCCAAGTACTCGGGATGGTGCACCAGGAAAGACAGGATGTCCGGCGAACCCTTGCTGTACCCGAGCATGAAGACGTTGCCCGGGGGGACCGGGTTTTCGATCGGTCGCATCTGGGCGTCGAGACCTTCACCCCGGAACGCGGCCACGATGTCGGCTTCGTTGGCTTCGCAGGAACGCATCGGGTGCACATCCGCGCGGATGGTTCGCCAGCCTCGCTCCTGGTAGAGGCGTTCGGCTTCCACGGGGAAGACGTGCGCCTCGGAATGCAGCAGGCCGGTCACCAGTCCGCCGCACAGCATCAACGTCGTGTTCTCGATCGTGTCGTACTGTGCGGCAGGCATTTCGGCTTGCCACTCGCTGTTCGGGACGTCCTTGAGGAAGCGCTCGGCAATCGCCTGCCGTGGATTCGTCTTCTTGAACCTCGAGGGCAGCGGCACCGGCGCGAGAAGCGGTGGTTTCGACGCGAACTCGACGGCTTGTTCGTCCTTGACGGCTTCCTGCAGGAAGAGGTCGCGCCAGCGGCGACCGATCCATCCCTTGATCCACTGATCCTTGAACGTCTGCGGGTTGAGGGCGACGAGTTCGCGAACGCCCTCGATCACTTGCAGATATTCACCGGCCTCTTCGTGCTTGGCCAGGTCGCGGGTCAATTCGGTGATCTGCATGGTGTGCATGACAGAAATGATGGAACACAAACGATCATTCGCGTGGCAGTACTGTCATCGTCGTTCCGCAGATCATTTCGGCACGGATTGTTTTCGGAGCGGTCGGGTCACGGCTGGACAGTGCCGAGCCTCGAATCCGTCCCGCCAATGGCCGCTCGTGGGGTATAGGAGTTCGCTGTGGATTTGCAGCAGATCCAGCCGTTCCTGGTGGCGTTGGCAATTGGGTTGCTGCTCGGCTTCGAGCGCGAGCGAAGTCATCGGCGCAATCTCGCGGCGGGCTCACGCTCCTTCGCACTGCTTTCGCTGTGCGGCGCAATCGCAGTCGGCTTCGGACCGTGGACAGTGGCGGCCGGTTTGCTCGGTATCGGTGCACTGGTTGTGTTGGCGTACTTTCGGACCAGCGATGAAGATCCTGGTGCCACCACCGAGATCGCGGCGTTCGCCGCCTATCTGCTCGGTGCGCTCGCATACAGCCGTCCCGCGTTGGCGGTCGGTCTCGCCGTGGTCGTTGCGCTGCTTCTGGTTTCGAAGACCCGGATCCATCGGTTCGCTCGCGAGATCGTCAGCGAAGTCGAGTTGGAGGACGCCATCAAATTCTTCGTGGTGGCATTTGTGGTCCTCCCATTGCTGCCTGATCGGCAACTCGGCCCCTACGGTGTGCTGAATCCGGAAAAGCTGTGGTTGATCGTGGTGCTCCTGACGGGGATCAGTTGGGTGGGGTACATCGGCGTTCGGGCACTGGGGCCCGAGCGGGGCTTCCTGGTCACGGGTTTGGCCGGCGGTTTCGTGTCGGCGGCGGCGACGACGGCTTCGATGGGGCGGCTCAGTAGAACGGCGGCGGGGTGGCGGTCGCCGCTGGCAGGAGCGCTACTGGCAAGTGTCGCCACTTTTGTGCAGCTGCTCATCGTGATCGGGCTCGTCGATGTCGAAGTGCTCCGCCGTTTGTGGCTGCCTGCGGTAGCCGCGACTGTTGTGCTCGTGGGTGTCGCAGCCGCCGTCTACCGGAGTGCGTTTCGAACTCGACAAGATGCCGCCGCGTCCGGTGAACCCGCCGAGGCGATGTCCCCGAGTAGGCCATTTGCCCTACGGCCAGCGCTCCTACTCGCATTGGTATTGACCTTGGCTTTGCTGTTTGCGCGCTGGGCAGCTGCGGTGCTTGGACCGCAAGCGGTGATGCTGACCGCGCTCGCGACGGGCTTGGCTGACGCTCACGCCGGGTCGGTGGCCGCCGCCACGCTGGCGGCGCAGGGTGATATCACCGTCAACGATGCGTTGATGGCGGTTGCTGCGGCACTCGGTTCCAACTTGCTCGTCAAAGTGGTGCTCGCGTTCACCCTGGGCGACCGGCGTTTCGGCTTCGCATTCCTCGCGGGGATGAGCATTCCGGCCGTGGCGTTCGGTGCCGGCCTTGCGGTCGTCAGGACCATGCAGTGATAGTCCGACGTCCCGAGTCCGGTCGTCGGCCGTCGTGATCGCGGGCGTCAGCAGCGACGGTGAATAGTCAGCCTTGTCGACTTTGCCGCCCGAGTCGGTGACCCAAACGTCATGGTTGCCCGTGATTCGGGCATCCTGCTGTGGTGCTTTTGCTCAGCCAGATGATCCATCGGGACGTGCTGGATTCTGACGGCCGAGTGGTCGGCCGCATCGCTGATCTCACGGCGGATCTGGGCAGGCAGGACACCGCAATTCTGGTGGACGGGTTGCTGGTCCAGCGTCGCGGAGCGCCAGATCTTCTGGTGCCGTGGGCCGCTGTGGCCAGTTTCTGGCATAGGGACTCGACCGGTTTGCACAGGGCATTTGTGTTGGCGTACAAGGCCGATGATCTGCCCGAATTCGAGGTCCGCTCGATTGCCGATGGGCTGAAGGCCGCCGAAATCCTCGTGAAGCGCGATGTGCTCGACACGCAGGTAATAGATGTCGTCGGGCAGCGGCTGGCGCGGGTCGCAGACGTGGTCCTTGCTCGAGTTCCCGGGGCTCGAGTTCCCGGGGCTCGAGTTCCCGGGGCCCGAGCTCCTGAGACAGGGGTTCCTGGAAAAGGGCTCGAATTGGTCGGGGTGGACGTCGGCGTCGGCGGGGTGCTTCGACGACTCGGTCTGGGCACTCTTGCGGCACGCGCCGGTGAAAATCTGATCGCGTTCGGCGATGTGCATCTGGCGTCCGAACGGGGTCACGTCGTTCAGTTGGGAGCTCCCCGCTCGGCGGTCCATCGTCTTGACGCGCGGGGGCTCGCGGCTTTGGTCGCCAAGCTCGACACCGACTCGGCGACCGAGGTTCTTGCTGCGAGGGGTGCGGGTGCCGCTGCAGACGCTATCCGTGCTGCCCCTCCGCTGGTCGGTGAGCGGGTATTGCGCGCGATGTCCGACGCCCAGGCTGCGGAGATCATCGCCGCGATGCCGGCCGAGAATGCGACTCGCTGGCGGGCCAGTCTGAGGGCCGCGCCGGCGTTTCTGGGCAGGGCCTTCCTGCGCTTCACCGTGTGGCCGCGCCGTAGGCACCTTCTGCTCGGCGGTCGCCGATGAAGAGAGGATTCACGCTCGGCGGGTTGCTGGCAGTGGTCGGCCCCGGGCTGCTGGCGGGTCTTTCCGACGACGATCCGGCCGGAATCACCACGTACTCGGTCCTCGGAGCCGACCACGGTTATCAACTTCTGTGGGTACTTCTGCTTTCCACTGTGGCGCTGGTTGTTTTCCACGGTCTTGCGGCACGCATGGGTGTTGTCACGGGGCAGGGACTCGCGGGCCTCGTGCGTCAACGCTACGGCGTGCGGATCGGCGCTGCGGTATTGACCGCGCTTGTCGTCGCCAACCTTGGAACGACGTGCGCTGAGTTCGCCGGGATTGCGGCCGGCTTCGAGTTGTTCGGCGTCAGCCGCTACGTGAGTGTGCCCGCGTCGGCGGTCGTCGTTTCGTTGTTGGTGCTGCGTGGCAGCTTTCATCGCGTCGAGCGCGTACTCCTTTTGCTTTCGACGGTTTTCTTGGCCTACATCGGTTCCGGGGTGCTGGCCGACCCGGATTGGGGAGCCGCGGTGCACGGAATGTTGATTCCGACAATGCCGTTCACCAGCAGTGCGGTCGTCATCGTGACGGCCACGCTCGGGACGACGCTTGCCCCGTGGGGCCTGTCGTTCATGCAGTCCTATGTCGTCGATAAGAAGCTTCGGACCGAAGACCTTCGATTCGTCAGAGTCGACGTGTTCACCGGGGCGGTGCTCACGGGGGTTATCGGACTCTTTGTCGCGGTGGCCTGCGCCGCCACTTTGCACCGCGACGGTCGCTCGGTCGCAGATGCGGTAGACGCGGCAGTGGCGCTGCAACCCATTGCGGGATCCGCGGCCTCGACGTTGTTCGGTGTCGGGCTGATCGGTGCGGCGTTTCTCGCTGCATCGATTCTGCCGCTGTCGACGGCCTATTCCGTATGCGAGTACGCGGGAACCGAATCCGCGGTGGATGACCGCTTCGGTGAGGCCAAGCTCTTCTACGTGACGTTCGGACTCGTCACGCTCGTCGCTGCGATTATCGTCCTGGTCCCTGACGCCCCACTGGTCACGATCTTGATAGCGACTCAGGTTCTCAACGCCGTCCTGCTGGTGCCGCTCCTGTTCGCGATGATGGGGATCGGGCGGGACCGAAACCTCATGGGGCAGTTCGCAATCGGGCGAGCGGGCTTGGTCGTCTATGGCGTGACCACAGCGTTGGTGGTGTCGTGTGTCGTCGCGCTCGGAATCACCTCGTTTGCCTGATGGGTGATCTGCGACGCCGCCGGCCGACGAATCAGTCGAGCAAGGTGCCGTTCTCTCTTGCGGCTTCCAAGTAGATCGGTGACAGGGCCAAGCCCCGTTGTGCGAGCAAGCTCTGTCGTATCGCCACTTCGAAATGAGGGGAGACCGTCGGGGGAGGTGGGCCCGGCGATGTTCGACCATCCAGCCAGTTCAGCGCGAGCCGGATCGCTTCTTCCCCGTAATCGTCTGGCGATGGGGAGAAGCTCAAGGCGCCCCCGTCGGTCACGAAATCCACCTGTGTGCCAATCGGCAGTGAGCGGGCGTTGCTCTGCGTCCAGCCGGCGATTTCTGCGGCGGTTACCACGCCGGCGGCGTCAGGAAGGTTCTGCGTGCTCAGCACCAACAAGATGTCGGAATTGCCGTCATGCAGGACGAAGTCCCGCCACTGCTGCGCCGTCGACACCAACGAAGCGTCACCGATCCGTACCGGCCCCCAGTCGAACGACTGCACCTGGGCAAGTTCCGCTCGCCCCGTCGGGTTGTCAACCCCGATCACCGTGAGCCGCGGGCTGCGGTCGGGCAGCAAGTCGATCACCGCATCGCGGATCGCCGGCCACGGCAGTTGTTCTGCGATTCCCGAGGCATTGGGCGCGTCGGTGTAACCGTAGTCGCTCGGCGAGCGATCGAGGGAGACATAGAGGATCCGACGCTCGCGGCCCAGGAAGTCTTGAGCGACAAGAGCATTGGCCTCGTCGTCCACTGCGATCAGAACGTCGGGATCGATTCTGTCTATGCTGCGGCGCGCTTCGGCCCTTGTCTCTTCGGTCTCGCGCGCGGACATCGGCGATCCGGCGTCCAGATAGAGCCAGTCAACGCTGATGGGTCGACGGTTCACTTGCAACGCCTGCCTCATCCCGCGGTCCATCTGTTGCGCCCAAGCGGAGTCTTGCGAGGTCGAATGGAGTACCAGGATGCGAGGCTTCGTGGCGTTGAACGCTCCGAGCCACACGACGAAGCTGAGTAGGCAAGCTCCGATCAGCGCGTTTCTCAGACGCCTCATCGCAGCAGGCCCAGGAATGTCCACCAGGGGATCGATGCATACACCGCTGCCACCCGCGCGGCGTTCATGAGCAGGTTGTATTGCTGGAAGCCGCGCTGATCGACGTCGTCCAACAAACCTCCGCTGCGCATCTGGAGGATGCCGTTGGTTCCCTGGTGAGGTAGGAACGACATGTCGCTGAAAACTGCCGCGCCGAAGACGACCACCCACGGGTTGATTCCCTGTGCTGTGGCGATGGGCAGGAGAATTGCGATCGACGTGAGCATTCCAGCCGATACGGGCAAAACCAGTCGGAGCGTCGCGGTGACCAGCAGTGTCGCGAGTAGCAGGAGTCCGACCTCGCCGTCGATGAAGTCGAACCAGCGCCGCATCACGCGGGCTAGGGCCTGAGCCAGCCCGAGATGATCCATGACGCGCATCAGGCTGTCGATACCGAGTAGGAAGAAGATCATCGGCCAGTCGACCCGGCGCTGGAAGTCGCGCTTTCCGAGTGTTCCGGTCACCAGTAGCGCGAGGAGAACGCAGCCGGCGAGATACGGCGGCTTTACGTGATGCCAGGGCACTGTGGCGATTCCCAGCAGAAAGAACACGAAGCTGCCGGCGGCTACCCATTCAGACGGAGAAGCCGGGCCCATGTCGGCGAGGCGCTGCCTGACGTCGCCCCGCGACATCGTGGCTTGCGAGTTCGTCGGAAAGCGGGCCCTGACGACGATGAGGTGCGCGGCGGTGATCGTGGCGGCGGCGACGGCGGCCGCGACCAGCCAGAAGAAGCCACCGAACTCAGCCTGTAGCTGGCTGGGCAGGAAGGTGATTGCGGCGATGTTGGATGACTTGCTGGTGACCATCATCGGCCCGAACAGCACGGCACCACCGAACATCGATGCCAGTAGTGCGGTGATCGCGGGCCCCCGGCGAGGCAATTGCAGGCCGGCGACCATGTCTTTGTAGACCGGCTTGAGCAGGGACAAACGAGCGTTGGCAGACGGCATGAGCGGCGAGAGCAGATAGCCGGATATCAGCAATGCGGCCTGATGCCAGAAGGGCCGGTCGGGAAGCCGCAGCAACAATCGCAGGATCAACCGATAGCTCAGCCCGGAGAAGCTGATCACCGCTGAGAGTGCGAATACGCCCAGCAGAAGCAGCATGCTGGGCGAGGAGAACCCGGCCAGCGCCACTGTCGGCGGCGCCAAGCCGATGATCAACGCGGCGACGATCGCGACGAGTGGCGGTACGAATTCGTCGACCAGGGAGAACATCCACATGAGCACCGTTGCGCTCAGAAGTGCTGCGAAGATCGACGATTGAGTGCTCAGCCGCGACGCCAGAGCCAGGAGGTAGACAGCCGGAGGAATCACCAGAAGTGCAGCCCAGCCGGCTATCGTGACCGCGCTGGTCTTGTCCGCCGGTACGCCGCTCGGGGGCACGGTCACGATCTGCACCCTAGTGGTACCTGCCGGTCGCCGAGGAGCACATGATTCTTGTGGGACGTGAATCCGAATTCGGCGATGGGAATATCGTTCGAACCCAGCGTGCTTGACCTGGCATGAGGTTGATTCTTGCGGCCATCCTTGCGGCTGCGGTGATGATGGTGGCGCCGGCTGATTGGTGTTCCGATGGCCACCAGGGTCGCGCGTTGGACAGCGTCTGCCTGATGGCTTAGGTCCGGACGATGAACCGTGGACGACCTTCTGGCCGACCACCTTCCGGCCGTTGACCTTCTTACCGAGGGCCCGTTGTCTGTGGGCAATCTAATGCGGTAGCGGTTTTGTCGCGGATGTCCTGGGGTATGAGTCGCCGAGTGACAGCGACTCTGCGCGGTGCCGACGAGTGTGACGGATGTGCCCCGCTGAACCGGGGTTCCGTCTTGGTCGTCGACGACTGCCGGGTTCGCCGGGATCTCACCGAGCGATACCTCGCCCAGTCAGCCGCCGACGTCGGATGTGCGTGGGACTTGGAGTCCCTTTGCGGCGAACTGGAGCGGCGTCGGCCCGACGTCATCCTGTTGAACATGTCATGCCATGACGCCGATGCGCTTCTGCGTCGCAGTACCGACAACTGCGGTGCGTCGAAGGTGATCGCGTGGGGCATTCGCGAAGTCGATGAGACGACGATCGTCCGTTGCGTGGAGGCCGGGGTGGACGGGTATCACTTGCGATGCCAGACCTTCGAGGAACTGGTGGCCACCACCAGGACCGTGCTCGACGGCGAATCGGTCTGTCCGCCGGTGGTTTCGGCGGTCCTCCTTCGCCGGGTGTCGCAATTGGCCGCGGAGCGCGGGACGCCACCCAACGATGTGCTTCTGACCGTTCGGGAAGAAGAAGTGATCACCATGCTCGGGATGGGTTTGTCGAATCGTGAGATCGCCGGCCGCCTGTTCATCACCGAACACACCGTGAAGAACCACGTGCACAATCTGTTGACCAAGCTCGGAGCTCGATCCCGGGCGGAAGCTGTCGCGATCTATCGGGAGTATGCGCCGAGGCGAGATTCGATGGCGCAGAACTAGTGCGATCTGGATCTCTGAATCCGATCTGGCACAGTGGCTTTGGACTCCGATTGCTTCGGCACCACACGGCGGCATTGTCAAATCCGTTGTCTATCAGCTATTTTTCAGTATCAACCGATGATCGTTTAACATTCGGCTTCGAATTGCGTAGGGATCGATCTTCGCTCCGTTGATCGGATCTTGTCTGTTGCCAGATTCCGGCAACCTCAAACTGGCCCTTTCGTTCCGTATCAACCTGGGTCGTTCTTCCCATTGATGGGCAGTCATCCCGCCTACATAGTTGGGGCATGGATTGGAGTAACGCGAGCAAATTTCGCCGGCGCGGTTGGTCGTGGATCTGGGTGATCGTTGACTGAGAGCGAAACATGCACTGGGCCAGAACGATTAGGCCGGTCCTTCCAAGCGACGACATCCCATTACGGAGACCCAGCACATGACTGATTGCATGCAAGAAGCGTCCGCTCAGGACCTTTCCTCCTTGGTTTCGAACAGCGATGGAAAGCTGAGGGTTGGCGTCGTCGGATACGGCTACTGGGGATCCAAACACGTTCGCGTGCTCACCGGCATGCCGAATGTCGAGGTGACCGTAGTCGAAAACCGGCCCCAGCGGCTGAAGGATGCTGCCGCAAGCTTTCCCAGTGCGCGTCTGTCATCAAGCCTCGCGGACGCATCCTCGAAATTGGACGCTGTCGTTATCGCGACGCCGCCATGCAGCCATGCCCTGGTAGCCAAGCAGGCGCTGGAATCCGGATTGCACACGATGGTCGAAAAGCCGATGGCCACTGCGAGTTCAGATGCTCAGTCCCTGGTGAACACCGCCGAACGCGAGGGACTGACGCTGATGGTCGGGCACACCTTTGAATACAATGCCGCCGTTTGGAAGCTCAAGAAGCTGATCACGGCAAAGGATTTCGGCAAGATCCTCTACATCCACACCTCGCGGCTGAGCCTGGGCCGTTATCAGAACGACTGCAACGTGATTTGGGACCTGGCGCCGCACGATATCTCGATAATCTCCTATCTGCTCGACGAATACCCAGACGTCGCAGCGGCGTGGACCCATCGAAACGTCGGCGAGCTCCCGCCTGACGTGGCGTATCTCAAGTTGCACTTCCCCCGAAGTTCGGTTGCCGCTTTCGTCCATGTCAGTTGGCTCGATCCGAACAAAGTCCGCACAGTCACCGTGATCGGCGAACGGAAGATGGCGGTCTACGACGACCTCGCCACCGACGAACGGATCAGGGTGTTCGACGTCGGCGTGACGCCCACCGTCCAGATGGGCGAAAACCCGGCGCCATTCGAGATACCTGTCACCTATCGCACCGGGGACATCACGTCTCCGTATGTCGAATTCCCCGAGCCGCTCATGGTTCAGGACTCGCATTTCGTTGATTGCGTTCGCAGTGGACGCACGCCGGATACCGACGGGCAACGTGGTCTTGGCGTCGTCAGGGTCCTGGAGGCGACGGATGAGGCGCTACTCACGGGCACGACTTCCCGGGTGGGGTCGCAATCGCTGTCCCGGGGCCTACCGGGAAGGCGGAGGGGCGGGGTGGCATCGTGATCGCCGTCACGGAATCCCCTCCCGCCGAGTCGATTCCACTACTCGATGTCGGCGCGGGCCATCGCGAGATTCACACCGAACTCGACGATGCCTGGAGCTCCATCCTGCGCGATGGCCAATTCGTCGGCGGTCCCGTGGTCGAACGCTTTGAGGCCGGCTTCGCGGAATACTGTGAGGCCGCGCATTGCGTGGGAGTCGCCAACGGGACAGATGCACTCGAGATGATCCTGGCCGCGCTCGACATCGGTGCCGGCGACGAAGTCATCGTGCCTGCGAACACCTTCGTCGGCACAGTCGAGGCGATCTGCGCGGTGGGAGCGCACCCGGCATTCGTCGATGTCCGCCCTGACACACTGCTGATGGATGCGGACGCGGTAGCCGCCGCCGTGGGACCGCGTACCGCGGCGGTCATGGCTGTACACCTGTTCGGCCAGATGCCGGACATTCACGCTCTGCGCAGACTGACCGACCGGCACGGGCTTGCCCTGGTTGAAGATGCGGCCCAGGCGCACGGCGCCAGATTTGAGGGCACCAGGGCCGGAAGTGTCGGCCTAGCAGCGGGATTCAGCTTCTATCCGGGGAAAAACCTCGGCGCGCTGGGCGATGGCGGGGCCGTGGTCACTCGCGATGCCGCGCTCGCCGGCAACATTCGGCGACTCGCCAATCACGGAAGGTCGGACGACGATCGCTACAGCCATTGCGTGCGCGGCCGCAACAGCCGGCTCGACGCCCTGCATGCCGCAGTTCTGAGTGTGAAGCTCCAGCACCTCGATCGGGCGAACCACGCACGTCGGCGCGCCATGGAACGGTATGCCCGGGAATTGCCGCCATGGGTGCGGCCGTTGGCCGTCCACCCGCGCGCAGAGAGTGTGTTCCACGTCGCGGTCGTGCGGGTCGGAAATCGCGCCGCAGTGGTGTCGCACCTGGAGCGCCACCGGATCGGGTTCGGAATCCACTATCCGGTGCCCTGTCATCGTCAACCAGCCTACGAGGAATTCAGCGCGTCGCTTCCCGTCGTGGAACGTGCTGCCGACGAGATCCTGTCGATTCCTCTATCACCCACCATCAGCGTCGAGCAGATCGATCGGGTGTGCGAAGTCCTTTGGCGAGAGCCGGTGTGAGCAATGAAGGCGAACAGCGGCGTTGCGCAACGCGTCCGGCTCATCCTCAGATGGTGGCCGCTGTTGCTCGCCACCATTGTGGTTGCCGTCTGCGCGTCCTGGTGGTCACACCAGCACGCGAAGGAGACGTACATTGCGACGACCAAGGTTGTCGTGGTTCCACTGCCGCAGTGGGACGAAACCTTCCTCGGCACAGACTTGGTTCGTGACTCCGGGGACGCTACGCGGACCGCTGCGACCGAGGCGACCGAGCTGCAATCCGACCGCTATGTCAAAGCCACGGCCGACTACCTCGGCGGCGGCTGGTCAGTCGACGCGGTAGCCGATGCGGTGAAGGTGCTGGCCGCGGGCGACACCAACATCATCGAGATAACTGCCCGTTCAAACGACCCGGACAAGGCCGAAAGGCTCGCGGCAGGGTTTGCCGCAGCGATGATGGCCGACCGCTGGCAGCGGATCTCGGCCCAACTCGACTCCCGCATCTCCTTGCTCTCCAGCGGCAGCTTGATGTCGGGCGGCGATCCGCAGGGCACCAACCCCACCGCCAGCGAGCAAGCAGCGCGGCTGCAGACCCTCACCATGGTGCGCGACAGCCAGGTCGATCCGACACTGCGCGTCGGCGCAACCGGGCCGCCGGAAAAGGTGTCCGCAATGCCGTTGGCGGCGACGTTGTTTCTCGCCGCACTCGGGGGCTTCCTGGTGGGAGTCGTCGCCATCGTCGGCATCGAAATGCTGCGGCTGCGCAAGGACCGATCGCCCGCGTCAATGGATATGCCGAGCAACGGATTCCGGCCTGGTTCGGGACCCGGATCAGTCGATCGAGAGCACGTCGATGTCAAGCCGCGTTGATATCCCGGTTGTGGCCCCCACAGGCCGCAGCCTCCTGGGTTCGGCAGGGTGGATGACGGGAAGCAACCTGATCGCGCAGGCCTTCGCCTACGGATCACTGGTTGCCCTCGCTCGATGGCTGGAGCCCGCCAGCTTCGGAACGGTCGCGGTCGCCACCGCGATCGTCGCCGTCGGCGTGCTGTTCGTCGACCAGGGCACCTGGGGCGCGGTGATCGTCGAGCGCCGGCTCAGCCGATCCATACTGGCGCAGGCATTTCGGCGTTGCCTCGGAACCGCGGTGGTTCTGGCGGCCGTCATGGCGGCAGTGTCGGGCACCGTGGTCGAGCACTTCGCCGCGGGCGGGCATCCCGGTGCGGTCGTGGCGATCGCCTTCTGTCTGCCGTTGCACGCGATAGCGGTGGTGCCCACGGCGTTGCTCCAGCGCTCCATGCAGTTTCGTCGCCTGGCAGGCGTCAACGGAGTTGCGAACATCGCATCGGCGTTGGTCGCGGTGGTCCTGGCGTCGTACGGCGCAGGGGTGTGGGCCCTCGTTTCACGGCAACTCGTCCTGTACGCGCTGATAGCGATTCTTTCGGCCGGCCTGTGCCTTCCGGCGCTTCGTTCGCATGCACCCGTCTCGACGGAGCCCGTGCCGCCCCGCAGCGGAGCTCGTGCCGAACGGTGGTTTTTCAGCTTCTCCGTCGTGTATGCGCTGACCGGCAGTCTCGACAAGTTCGTCGTCGGACTCTTCGGCGGTGCCGCCGTTGTGGGCCTGTACTCCGTGGCGGCCACCATCGCGATGGCGCCCTGGACACAGTTCTCCGCGCAGGCCGGTCAGGTGCTGTTTGCGGCCGCGGCATCGCACCCGGACGACTTCTCGCGCCGCACCGACCAATCCACTGGTCTGATGGCACTGCTGATGCTGCCGATGCTGCCCGTCGGCGTTCTTGTCGCACCGGCGGTGCTGCCCGGTGTCTTCGGTCCGGAATGGGCCCCCGTAGTGCCGGTGTTCCAACTGCTCTTGGTGGTGGGGGTCGGCAACGCGATCGTGAACTGCATTGCCGAACCGCTCACCGGAATGGGTCATATGCCTTTTCGGACGCGGATCATGATCGTGCAATCCCTGGCGACTCTGGTGGCGTTGTTGCTGCTGGTACCGATCGACGGAATCGTCGGTGCCGCATTGGCTCAACTGGTGGTGTTCCTGCCCTACGGTGCGCTGTACTTCACTGCGGGTGCTCGTCGAGCTGACACCTCTCTGCGCAGGCTTTGGCTCAGCGTTCGTCCGGCGGTTGGGGTGCTGGCCCTGCAGGTGGCTGTCAGTTCGCTCGTTCTCGCAGTCCTCATGGCCTGCGGGTTGTCGGATGCCGCGGCCGGATGCTGGGCGGCCGCGGCGGGGCTGGCGGCCGGAGTGCCCGCCGTGGTTCGGACGTTGGCCGGGATGCGGTCGGCATGAACCACATGGTCACGCAACGCGGGCAAGGTACGAATCTGCTTGCGGGCCAGAGCTTTACGGAGCCCTGGTCGACGGTGATCGTGCTGGCATCGGCGTTGGCGGCGGCGGGATTCGGATTGGCCGTGCCGGTATCGCCCTGGGACGCGGCGGCGGTGCTGTTGTTGATCTTGCTGAGCCTCGCCGCCCCGACTGCAGCGGTCGGAACCATCCTGGCGATCACCCTGTTGGTGCCGTGGAACATTCAGGACCAGTTTCAGGTCTTTGGTGGTGGGCCGGGAGAACGCGGCATGTCGTTCGTCGACGCGCTGCTGCTCGTCGCACTGGTCCGCGCCGGGTGGATGCTCATTCGCCGTCGGACGGACTTCGACGCGCCGATGTTGTTGGGCACCATCGTCTCCGGGGCACTCGTGGCCGCGACGCTGTGGGGGATAGCTCGCGGTGCGAACGTGAGCGACGCCGCGAATGAGGGACGAAGAGTCCTGTTCGCCTCCGGGACTTTCCTGCTGGCCTGGCCGCTGCTGCGAGATGCCGCTGCGCGGCCGAGGAGGTCATCAGCAGGTAACGGTGGGCGTAGTCCTGGCCTGGCGGGCCGAGGTCGTCGTCCCCTGTTCGGCGTGAACTCCACCAGGTTGACGTCGAGCTTGCGCGTTGGTGGTACTGGATCGAGCAACTGCTGAGGCCGAGGATGTGCAGCATCCGGTCGCGGTGCTCGATCTCCTGGGCGGCCCTGGTGACGATCACGTAGGCCACGTAGGTCTGACCTGGTCGTTGTGTACTCAACGGTGCATCGCCGGCGCCTTGAGCCGCGACCTGGTACTCGCGGGCATCTCCAGATGCGGAACCGTGGTGATCATCGCCGGCGCGAGGGCCAGGGGCCCCGCGCTCAAGTGGGGCGCAGGCATGATCGGCCTGCTGGTGGTGGGGGCGGTTGTCGCTCAGACCCACACGCGCAGCGCGCTTGACCGCATGGCGTTGATCGGAAACCTCGGAAGCGACAACTCCTACACCCATCGCGTCATCGAAGCGAACCTCGTGGGCACTGAGATAGCGGACCATCCGATTCTCGGATCCGGGTTCGGCGCCGCCGTCAGCTGGGCGGGACAGAGCAAATTCGCTTCCGGCACGACGACATTCGCAGACCTCGGATACCACTGGCTCGCGTGGAAGATCGGCCTTCCGCTGGCAGTCCTCATCGTGGTGCTGATCCTGTGTGCGGTGTTTCGGCGAACCCGCGGAGCCGAGAGAGCCGACTGGCGCGCGCTACGGATGGGAGCCCGCGGAGCGCTGCTGGCACTGCTGATCATCGCGGCTCTCTTCGGCGTCTTCAATGCCCTCAACATCACCGCGGCCATCGGTCTCCTTGTGGCCGTGTGCTTCTCGGCTCGCGATCCCGATCAGCAATCCACATCCGATGTCGCGATGTCGCCACCACAGGAATGGAGACTGCACGATGTTCACGAATGACGCAGGGTTCACGAATGCCGCAGGGTTCACGAATGCCGCAGGGTTCACGAATTCCGCAGGGTTCACGAATGACGCAGGGTTCACCAATGACGCTGGGTTCACGAATGGCACAGCGGTTGACGTCGTCATACCCACTCGCGACAGGCCGGGGCAGCTGGTTGCCACGCTCGAGGCGCTGACCTGTCAATCTCGGTCCGACTTCGGCGTGATCGTGGTGGACGACGGCTCGCGGTGCGAAGTCGAGTCGGTGTGTCCTCCCGGGCTGCGCGCAGCGTTGCGAATTCGGTTCGTGCGCAATGCCGTTTCGATCGGCGCGGGGCCGGCCAGAAATCGTGGTGTCCGGAACTCGCAGGCGCGGTACGTGATCTTCATCGATGACGATTGCATCGCGACGCCGGACCTCGTCCGGAAGCACTGTGACGTGCTGTCGCGGATGGACTCCCCGGTGGTGTCACTGGGCCCGATCCTTACCGTCGAAGACCGCCGCCTGCCGGTGTGGTCGCATTGGGACGCCTATCAACTCGAGCGCGAGTACAGCAAGCTGAGGGACGGTGCCGTCGATGCCGGGTGGGGGCATCTGTTCACTGGCAACGTCGGGCTGCGTCGGTCGGACTTCCTGGCCGTCGGCGGGTTCGACGAGCGGTTCCCTCGCGGAGAGGACACTGAGCTCGGCTATCGCTTGGCCGTGCAGGGTTGCCGATTCGTATTCGATTCCGGTGCCGTCGTCTTTCATGACAGCCAGCGTTCGCTTCGGTCATGGTTGGGAATAGCGGCTGCAGCTGCGAGGTCTGACGTCGAGATGGAGGAGCGCGAGCCGGAGTCGGACCGATTGGCGATGGTGACAGAGCAACTGCGCTCCAGGCACCCGGCCCTCCGCATGGCTCGGCGGCTCTTCGGAGGTCCGATCGCGGCGCGATGCGCGATTTGGGCTGCATTGGCCATGGGGTCTGCGCTGCATGCGGCGCGGGCAGACCGGCTGTCGTTCTACGCCATGAGCGTGGTCCGCGATCTCACCTACTGGAGGGCGCTGCAGGACGCCGTGGCGCAGCGGCCGAATCGCGAAGACGCCATGGAGGTGGCGTAGTGCCGGTTCTCTTGCAGCGCCGACGATGTTCGGTGGCAACAGATTTCGTGACTTTGATTGCTCAGCGATGCCACGAGCACGCGGAGAATTCCGCCGTGATCGCGTCGGACGGCTGCCTGACGTATCGCGAACTAGCCGGCCGGGTAGCTGGACTGGCGCGACGGCTATCTCAGTCGGGTGTGAAGCCGGATTCGCTGGTCGGCATCTGCATGTCCCGCGGTGCGGATGAACTCACAGCGATGCTGGCGGTGCTGACGATAGGGGCGGCCTACGTTCCGCTGGATCCAGCGCAGCCCCTGGCGCGTCTGGAGATGATCCTTGCCGACTCGGCACCCAGTGCGATCATCACGAAGGCGAACGGCCCGTCATTCCAGGAAGCCCACTCGTCCACCCGGGTCGTGATCGATAGCGGTACGCAGCGGTTCGCCATACCGGCCGGAAGTGCCTGGGACCCTGCCGCCGATCCGGATGCGTTGGCATACGTGCTTTTCACATCTGGATCGACCGGTCGGCCAAAGGGGGTCGAGATACCGCGACTCGCGGTGTCGAATTTTCTGGCTTCGATGGCCAAGACGCCCGGATTGCGGGAATCCGATGTCTTGCTTGCTATTTCGACCACCATGTTCGATATCGCGGTGCTGGAGCTGTTCGGTCCGCTGTGTGTCGGCGGCACAGTGCGAATCGTTGATTCGGACGTGGTCAAGGATGGGCGTCGGCTCCGCTCGGCGCTCGAGACCGAGCCCGTATCGGTGATGCAGGCGACGCCCACCATGTGGCACATGCTCGTCGAGGCCGGCTGGACCGGCGACGGCCGGCTGCGGATACTCACCGGCGGCGAAGCGTTGAGTCCGAACCTCGCCCGGCAGCTGATGAGCCGGGGAGAGCTCTGGAACATGTACGGCCCGACGGAGACCACGGTGTGGTCGGCATGCAGGCGTATCGAACGCGCGGACGACATCACCATCGGTGATCCGATCGACGACACCCAGCTGTATGTGCTCGACGACGATGGCAGCCTTGTGCCACCGGGTGTGGTGGGCGAGCTTGGCATCGGAGGAGCCGGGCTCGCACGCGGATATCTGGGACGGCCCGAGCTGACCGCGGAGCGATTCGTCTGCAATCCCTATGGGGCGCAGGGAAGCCGGATGTATCGAACCGGTGATCTGGTCAGGCAGCGAGAAGACGGTCAGTGCGAATACCTGGGCCGAGTCGACCACCAGGTGAAGATCCGCGGGTACCGGATCGAACTGGGCGAGATAGAACACGCGCTCGAAGAACTCGACTGCGTGAGCCGAGCCGTGGTGATCAAGTGGGAGCCGGCTGATGGCGCGGCGTCCCTCGTGGCCTATGTGGTGTTGAGAGATGGGTCGGCGTTCGAGCCGGTCGAACTTTCGAGATGTCTGCGGGATCGCCTGCCCGTCTACATGGTGCCAGGACGATACATCCCGATGTCCGCGTTCCCCCTGACGATCAACAACAAGATCGACAGGGGGCAGCTGCCTGACCCGAAGAACGTAGAAGTTGTCCCGGATCGCCGCACCTTGACCGCGCACCTCACCGACACGGAGGCTGTACTGGCGAGAATCTGGTCGGATGTGCTCGAACGTCGAGACGTCGCGGTGGACGACGACTTTTTCGACTTAGGAGGGCAGTCGATCCTCGCGGTGGGAATCTGCGACCGGATCCATCGGGCATTGGCGGTGGACTTGCCGGTATCGGTGCTTCTCGAAAGGGGAACCGTCAAGGCGCTCGCCGCACTCGTCGACGAATTGCGCAGCGGCACAGCGAATACCACCTGGTCCAGCGTCGTCCCTATTCAGCCGAACGGTTCACGTCCGCCGATCTTCTGTGTGTCGGGGGTCGGCGGCAATCCCCTCGCGTTTCGCGATCTCGCCGATTCGCTTGGTCCCGAACAGCCGTTCTACGGCTTGCAGTACCGGGGAGTGGACGGGTCGGCACGCCCCTGGGACTCCGTTGAGGCAATGGCGCAGGGATTCGCCGACGACGTCCGGTTGGTGTGTGACACCGGACCATTTGTCATCGCCGGATACTCCGGGGGAGGGCTGGCCGCCTACGAAATGGCCCGAAGGCTGATCCGAGCCGGCGAGGATGTGCGACTCCTCATCCTCTTCGACACCGTCCGTCCTGGGCTGGGCGGGTGGCCGCTGGCCGAACGCATGCAACGGCATTGGGATAACGCCAAGAAGGATGGCCTCGCCTACGTTGCCGATCGCGTTGCCGCCAAGACCGCCAAGACCGCATATCGGACCCGCAAGCGCGTGCGGGCAGAACTGGCGGCATTCGCCCCGTATCGCTTCAGGCTGGATGCGGTCGAGGCCGCGGCGCGCAGAGCGGCGGCAGCATATGTGCCACAGCCTTACCCGGGGGACGTTCTGTTGTTCCAGAGCGATCCGGATCTCGGCTCGATAAGCGGGATCCCGCTCAGGCAGCACGCATTCAACGGATGGACCGATGTGATTCACGGTCGCCTCCGGCGGGTACACGTCCACGCCGGGCATCTCGACATTGTGGAAGGCGCCGCAGGCGATTGCGTGGCATCCGAGGTTAGGCGTGCGCTCCGTTCGCAGGGTCAGGCCGAGGAGAGGCTGGTCGATGGGGGGCTGATGGATGATCGGAGGGGGCGATGATTGGGTGGCAGAGCGGATTACGCCGAGTTGTCGACGTGATCATCGCAAGTCTCGCGCTTTGCGTACTCGCGCCGTTGATGGCGTGCGTTGCGGTCGCCATCAAGATCAGCAGTCCGGGCCCGGTGCTCTTCCGGCAACAGCGGGCCGGGATCAATCGAGAACTGTTTTGGCTCTTGAAGTTCCGCACGATGCGAATCGGCTCGGACGAGGCGATGCTGCGTGATCAGGTTTGTCGCGAAATGCTCGGCGAGGACATGTCGAGTGGCGGCAGCTGGAAGCTGGATGACAACAGGATCACTCCCGTCGGGTCGCTCCTTCGCCGCTGGAGTCTCGACGAAGTTCCCCAACTGCTCAATGTTCTGCAGGGTCACATGAACCTGGTAGGCCCTCGACCCTGTTTAGCCTGGGAGGCAGAGTTGTTCACACCCGAGTTCGGCGAACGCTTCACCGTGCGGCCCGGCCTTACCGGCCTATGGCAGGTGAGCGGACGCAGCACCGTCGGCACGCGGGAGATGCTGGCTCTCGACATCCAATACGTCCAGCACCGGACATTGTTGGCTGACATCGCCATTCTGGCCAAGACCCCGCAGGCCGTGCTTCGAGTGGATGGTGCGCGATGACCACGGCCGCCGCGATTTCCCCCCTCGAGGCACCACATCCCGCCGCGGCCATCGTCGCGGTGGATCCCCGCGACGACGTCCGGTGGGATGTGCTCGCGTCCGACGCAGGCAGCTTGTTCACCTCATCGCCCTGGATCCGGGCGGTCAGCGAGAGCTACGGCTTCGCGCCCCAGGCCCGTGTCGCACTCGATGCCGAAGGCATCCCGCGAAGCGGATTCGCCTGGGTGGAGATCGAGGATATCCGCGGCGAACGGCTGGTGAGCCTGCCGTTTTCGGATCGGGCGGAGCCGATTCTGTCAGATCCGTCGATATGGCCGTTGCTGGCCGAAGACGCGTTCAGTGGCGATGTTTCGATGACCGTTCGCTGCCTGGATGGTGCCGCGCCGGCATCCGATTCGCGACTCGTGAACATCGGTGTCGCGGCCTGGCACGAAACCACGGTGGATCGGCCGCTGGAAGAGATTCGGCAGAGCCTGCAACCCTCGGCGAGGAGGGCCGCCGCATCCTCGGCGCGTCGGGGTGTCGATGTTCGTGTCTGTACCGGCCTCGATGCTGTCCGGCAGTTTCACGGCATGCACGTTGGTCTGCGTAAAGGCAAGTACGGCATGCTCGCTCAGCCGGCGGACTTCTTTGACCGCATTTGGGCTGAATTCTGCGACAGCGAAGGCATTTTCACGCTTCTGGCCTGCATCGATTCCGAGCCTGTCGCCGGTGCGATGCTCCTGGTCTGGGGCGACACCCTGTACTTCAAGTTCGCCGCCTCGCGGCTCGAAGCGCTCCATCTACTGCCGAATTACGCGGTGTATTGGCGCACAATCCAATTGGCGTCGGGGCTTGGGCTTCGCCGGGTGGACTGGGGGCTCAGCGATCTCGATCAGCCCGGACTCGTCGCATTCAAACGAAAGTGGGCGAGCGGCGAATCCCGGATTCATACCCTGCGCACCACGACTCACACCGCGCGGCAGTCATCGGAGATGGGTTCTCTTCTCACGGGATTGACGAATCTCTTTGCCGACGAATCTGTTCCGGACGAGATCACCGCGCGTGCGGGCTCCCTTCTCTACAGGTACTTCGCATGAAAACGGTCGTGCATATTTCAGCTGACTATCCTGACGCGTTCGCGCCCGACAAGACAGCGGCAGTGGCGAACCTCATCGATGGGTCGCCGGGTTTCCGCCACGTCGTGTATTCACTGAACCGCATCGACGGTCTCTTCGGGATCAACGGGGTCGAGTTCGCCAAAGATCAAGTGAGCCTGATCTATCGGGCACCACCGAAGGGGTTGATGTTACGAACGCGCCTGAATGATGTGGCGGAGTGGATCCTGGGCGACCTTCGGTCCCGTGGGATCGACCCGAATGTCGTTCACGCGCACAAATTCACTATCGAAGGGCTCGTCGCGTTACGGCTCAAGGAGAGCCTGGGCTGTCCGGTGATCTGCAACATCCAGGGAAACACGGACACCTATATCGCCACCAGACGCATCGATGTCCGGCCGGCATACCGGGAACTCGCTGCGGCCTGCGAGCGAATCCTCTCGTTCGCGCCCTGGAGCGGCCCGGCCATGCAGCGCATCCTGGGCACACCGCTGAGCTACGAGGTGCTGCCCGTGGGCACGACATGTGATCGATTGCTTGCGCCCACGGTGTCCGATGAAGTCCGTCTAGTGTCGTTGTTCCATCTCGACTCGTGGCGGGACAAGGGCGCCGACACCCTCGCGGCGGCGGCCGCGGCGGTCGCCGATCAACGTCCGGGGCTGATTCTCGACATCTATGGCGGAGGTTCGGAAAAGCAGCACAGGGCGCTGGCTAGCGCCATCCGCGATTGCGCCCCAGCCGGTCTGGTGCGCCTCAAAGGGCCGCTTCCCCGCGATCGCGTTCAGCAGACCCTCAACGGCTACAGCGCATTCGTGATGCCGAGCCTCCATGAGACATACGGCCTGGCCTTCGTGGAGGCGATCTTTTCGGGCACGCCGGTGGTGTTTCCCCGGGGCCGGGCGATTGACGGCATTCTGCCGGAATCCGACATCGGCGCGGGATGCGAGCCGACAAGCATCGACGACCTTGCCCACGCGATCAACCACGTGCTCGACAACGAGACAAGGCTGAAGCGCCGTATTGCCGCCGCACAGAAGGCCGGCGAACTGGATCACCTTCGCCGGGAAAGCATCGGGACCCGTTACCGGAAGATTCTGGAGGACACCGCAGCATGATTGTGAGCATTTTCGGTCTCGGATACGTCGGTCTGGTGTCGGCCGTCTGCCTGGCGAATCAGGGCCACCACGTGGTCGGCGTCGACATCAATCTGGACAAGTTGAATTCGATCCGCAGCGGAGTCTCGCCGATTGTGGAACCAGGCGTCGCGGAGCAACTGCGCCGTTCACTGGATCGGGGGCTACTGCGCGTGACATCGGACGTCTCTGACGCGGTGCGGTCCAGTGACGTGAGCATGCTGTGCGTGGGCACGCCGAGTAATCCGAACGGCAGCCTGTGTCTCGACCAGGTGTTTCGGGTGGCCGACCAAATCGGCCTGGCGATGGCTTCCAAACCCGGTTATCACGGTGTCGCGGTGCGCAGCACTGTGCTGCCGGGAACGTTGGACCGGGTGGTGGCTGCGTTGGAGGAGGCCTCCGGAAGGACCGCCGGCGAAGACTTCGGCGTGGCTTCCAATCCCGAGTTCCTCAGGGAGGGCACGGCCGTCGCGGACTTCCAGAGCCCGCCCTTCACGATTGTCGGAACCGACGATGCGAGGCTGCGGGAATTGCTTCGGGAACTCTATGCCGGCTCGGACGCGCCCTTTCACGCCGTCAGAGTCAAAGAGGCGGAGTTACTGAAATACGCGTGCAATGCGTTCCACGCGGTGAAGGTGACCTTCGCGAATGAGATCGGCGCCATCAGCAAGCGGCTGGGTATAGACAGTCACGACGTCATGCGCGTCTTCGCCGAGGACACTAAGCTGAACATCTCGTCGCGGTACCTGCGTCCCGGGTTCGCATTCGGTGGCTCGTGCCTGCCCAAGGACGTTCGCGCCATTACGTACGAGTCGCGGGCACTGGATGTTTCGACGCCGCTGCTCAATTCTCTGGTGGTAAGCAACCAGAGCCAGATCGCCGGCGTCGTCGACTGGGTGATCGCACACCACAAGAAGCGAGTTGGCCTACTGGGCTTGACCTTCAAGAGCAACACCGACGACCTACGTGAGAGTCCGATGGTCTCCGTCGCGGAAGTATTGCTGGGCAAGGGTTTCGACGTGGTGATCCATGACCCGAACGTCGAAGTGTCGCGGCTCACGGGCGCCAACCGAAGCTACATCGAACAGGAGATTCCGCACCTCGCACGGCTCCTACGGAGGGATCTCGGTGATGTCCTCGAGCATGCCGAGGTGCTTCTCCTGGCCAACGACGAGCCGGATTACGAAGGCCTGCTCGACAAGCTGAAACCCGGGCAGATCGTGCTCGACCTTGTTCGCATCTCGGATCATCCGACGTCGCAGAGGGGTATGTATGAGGGAATTAGCTGGTAGGCACGTCCTACTGATCGTCGAGAACGAGGCGGTGCCGTTCGACAGAAGGATGTGGAACATAGCTTGCGCACTCCGGGACTTCGGAGCCGATGTCTCGGTCATCTGCCCGATGGCCGGTCCGGACACTGAAAAAGACGTTGTGCTGGAGGGGATCTGGATCTACCGCTACGAGAACACGTTCTCCGACGGCTCGGTGCGCGGCTACCTTCGCGAATACGCCATCGCGTTCCTGAAGACGATGGTGTTGTTTCACAAGGTGCTCCGCCGGCACCGTCGGATCGATATCGTCCATGCCGCGAACCCGCCGGATATCTTCTGGCCGTTGGCATTTTACGCTCGCTTGTTCGGAGCCAAGTTCATCTTCGACGAGCACGATCTTTCGCCGGAAACGTATCTCAGCAGGTTCGGTCGTGGTCACGGAGGAATGCTGTTCAAGTTGCAAACCTGGCTCCAGGCCCAGTCGTACCGGACCTCGCACGGGATCATCTCGACCAACGAGTCCTACCGGGCGAAGGCGATCGCCGCCAAAGCCGAATACGCGGCCAAGGCGTTTGTCGTTCGCAATGGTCCCGACACGCGGCAGTTCAATCGGTGTCAGGCGAACCCGTCGTTGAAGAAGGGGCGACGGTACCTCGCCGCATACATCGGTGTGATGGCGGTGCAGGACGGGGTGGAATACATCGTCAGGGCGGTCGACGAGTTGGTGCACCGCCGGTCGTTCACCGATCTCATCGTCTACCTCATCGGTGATGGTGACGACCGGCCGCGCCTGCTCAGCCTGGTCGAGCAACTGCGCCTCGACGACCACGTGATCTTCACCGGACGAATTCCGGATGGGCCTGCGCTGGAGATACTTTCGACCGCCGACGTATTCCTTTCGCCGGATCCTTCGAACCCCCTGAACGACCTTTCCACCATGACGAAAGTGATGGAGTACATGGCGATGGGCAAACCGATTGTCTCCTTTGACCTCAAGGAGGCCAGATATTCGGCAGGCGACAGCGCACTGTTCGTCGCCAACAACGACTTCCAGGCCTTCGCGGACGGAATCGTGCGCATCCTCGGCGACCCCGTGGCATCTGAGCGGATGGGGCTGGTGGGTATGGCTCGAGTGGAAGAGCAACTCTCGTGGCAGAAGCAATCGGAGCGCCTGTTGGATGCTTACAGCTCGGTTCTGTCGGGTGCACGGTGACCGCCATGGTTAAGACTGATGAGGCGCTGGGCATCAGATTCCTCGCCCGGGCATTGGTCACCCAGATCCTTCGGCGATCGGTTGCGATGCTGTATGCGCGCGCCCCGTGGCTCCTACGCCTGCATCGCCCGATCATCGATCGGGGTAGGTATCGGCTGCGGTTCTCGCCCTGCCGCTTTGCGATCCTGCTATATCGCTACCCCTCGCTGCGCAGAGACGACGAGCAGTTCCTGACGCACTATCTGAAGCCGGGAATGACGTACGTGGATGTCGGAGCCAACATCGGGACGACCACGCTGGCCGCGGCAGATGCGGTGGGCGCGGACGGAACGGTGATCGCGTTCGAGCCGCATCCGCGGACCTTCCGGGATTTGGCCGACAACGTCGCGCTCAACCACGCACTGGTGCAGCGGATTTCGCTGATCGCCGCCGCAGTCGGCGATTCGATGGGCAAAGCCCGGATAACTAACCTGCCGGAAAACGATGTGAACCACATCGACGAAGCGGGCATACCAGTGCGGATCACGACTCTTGACGAGGCGCTGGCCGCTACACATCACATCGATCTCCTGAAGATCGACGTCGAAGGCTATGAGAAGAACGTCCTTCTCGGGGCGGGCGAAACACTCGACAAGACCGGCGCCATCTACTTCGAGAACTGCGAGGAGAACTTCGTCCAGTTCGGCTATTCGGGTGACGATGTCTTCGATCTGCTTGAAGCAAGCGGATTCTCCTGCTTTGCGGTGGATCCGGTGGACTTCCGTCTAACGCAGGTGGCCAAGGGGCACCGCTGCGTTCAGGGCTATGAAAACCTGTTGGCTCTCAGGTGTGGCCGCGATCCGGGTAAAGAGTGGGCGCTCCAATCCGAAGCCGTGTCATGTTAGCGGGCAGACTCATGAGCGCGAGTCGAATGGCGGCTGCAGCCCTGGTGCTCGCTGCTGCGCTATCGGGATGCGCAGGTCCTTCCGTCTCGCAGTCCCAACCGGTCTCGGTGCCGCGAAGCGGAACCTTGGCCCCCGGCGCGGCACTTCCGAGTGACGCCGAATGCGCGCAGCGAGTGGTGCGCTCCGGACCGGAGGTGCGACCCGCGAACACCCCGTTCAACCAGACCCGGGGCGGCAGGAAGTCGCTGCCCGGGCAATATCTTTCGCGCCTCAGCGGAGATTTCACCGGCACTACCGACGAGATCATTCAATGGGCCGCATGCAAATGGGGTATCGACACCAACGTGGTTCGAGCACAGGCCGCCCAGGAATCGTCGTGGTTCATGACGTCCCTCGGTGACTTCACCAGCGATGAACGATGGTGCGCGCCAGGACACACTCTGGGCGGTGACGGTAGACCCGGATGCCCGGAAAGTGTTGGCATCATGGGTGTCAAATACCAATATCACGGCGTGGCTTTCCCCGAAGCTGCTGAATCGACCGCCTACAACCTCGATTACACGCTGGCGGTTGTTCGCAGCTGCTTCGACGGACAAGAGTCCTGGCTGGCGGACAACCCCGTGAATTCGGGTTATCGGGCTGGCGATCTCTGGGGTTGCCTGGGGCGATGGTACGAGGGTGATTGGCGCAGCGCGTCCGCAAACGGATACATCGGCAGAGTGCAGGCCGCGATGAATTCCGAAGTGTGGAAGAGCGATTGGTTTGCGGAGCTCAGTGCGCCCGCGTCGGCCGGTTGATCGTGGACGGGCCTGATGGGCGTAAGGCCGACTTCTGCGGGGTTGATTCTTTTCGGATCCAAGTCTGGGAGCCATGTCGATGAGTTACCGCACCGTCGCGATTCCTGCAGTTGAACGGATCTCGGTCCGGTGGGATGAGAGTCCGAACACGTTCGCGCTTGCGCAGTGGGATTCGCTGGTCGAACGTTCGTCGGGGACGGATGTCACTCAGCTCTCGGCATGGGCGGTGATCCGCGCCCGAGTCGGATTCTCGCCGGTCTTTCTGTTCGCCTATCAGGGCGGTGCGCTTGTCGGAGGCTGCTTGGTACAGCGGCGGCGGCTGTTCGGAGTTCTGCGGGTCTGTTACGTGCCATACGGTCCATTGGTCGACACGTCGCGCGCCGACGCGTCCGTGGTCACCCCGGTCCTGCTCCGGGAGCTGACGAAGCTGGCCGAGTCGTCGGCGATGACATTCATACAACCACCCGAGAATGCCGACGACCTCTCTTTTCGATTGCTGGCCAACGGCTTCCGGCATTCCTCAGCGGGAATCGCGCCCGCAGGGTCGTATCGATTGGATCTGACGCGTCCGCTGGCCGATATCCGGAGCGGGTTCTCCGCGCGTCTCAAGTCATGGACGAATCGCTGGGAGTCCAAGGGCGTCACCGTGCGGAGGGGGGACACCGAAGACCTCCCTATCCTGGGCGATTTGATAGCGGCCACCGCTGCGCGACAGGGCTTTCCGCCGCCACCGGTTGATCATTTGGACTCGATTTACCGTGAATTGTCGCCGGCTGGGCATTCAGCCTTGTTCATCGGTGAGGTCGACGGACGGCCCGTGGCAGCGGATCTGGTCACCATGCTCGGCGACACCGTGCACGGCCGGCGGTGCGGTTTCGATTCCTCCGGGGCGGCCGGCCGACTCAGTGTGCCGGCCGCTGTTCGCTGGACGATCATCAACTGGGCGAAGACCGAGGGCTATCGGTGGCTGGACTTCGGCGGTCTACCTGAGCAGATGCTCGCCGACATGCTCGACAAAGGCATCCGCAGCAGTGACGCGTGGCCCAGCGGACACCGGTCGAAGCTTGCCTTCAACGGCGAGCCGTTCCGGTATCCACCTGCGGTGGAATTGGTGCGGCCCTTCGCGGTTCGATGGGTGTACGACATGGCTAGGCGAAACACTTACGGGCGGCGAGTGATCGTCAGAGTCAAGTCGGCGCTTCGGGTGAGGTGATGCCGATGGCCAGGTAATACGGCTCAGGCGACCCCCGCCGTCACGGGGTGATCGGCCCGTAATCGCGGAAGATATCGCTGAAACTGTTGGAAGGATTGCTCAGTCCGGACGCGGCTTCCGACACCTGCCCAAGGGTCCCGGGATTGTCGCGGAGCAACGACCACATGGAGATCATGCCCATTCCCTTGGTGCGGGCGAAGTCTTCCAATGCCTGAGCGTCCGCGACTCCGAAAATCTCGGTGACGACGTCGTTCACTCCGAGCATCGGAGTGACCCCCAGCTGGCTCCAGCCATAGCTCTGACCGTACTTGGCGTACATCGTCGACAGTTGGGTGTAGGTCGACTGGGCCGAGCGGATGACGTAGGTGCCCATCGTCTGGGCGTTCGCACCGCTCGTGGGCGCAGCGTATTCGCCGTAGTCCATCGCCATGACGTTGACACCGGCAAGTTTCACGCCCGCCTTGAGCGCGGAATCCATTGCCCACAAAGAATTCGTGTACAACCCGGTGGGAGACACGGGGAGCGTGTACCAGATCTGCAGTTCCGGGCGGGATAGCTGGAGCAGCTTCAGCGCCTGGCTGTGCAGGGCAACCGCGGATTGGTTGTCCAGGGCCACCCCCTCGATGTCGAAGTCGAGGTGATCGACGTGGTACTTGTCCGCCAGCGCTGCATAGGTATCGGCGAGGGTTTGGGCGCTCAGGCCGCGGGCGGAGTACGACTCCCACAGGCTGGTGCCGACCGCACCTCCGAAGGACAGCATGGCGTCTCCGCCTGCCGCCTGAAAGTCCGCGATCGACTTGTTGATGGCCACGGCTTGACTGTTTGTCGCGTCAGGCTCTAGGAGGGTGTAACCTCCCCAACTCGGCTTTCCGTTGGCGTCGGCCTGAATGAAACCGACGATCATTTTTGTTGCGCCGCTCGCTCCGGACAGCTGCACCAGGTTCGGCGTCGGCCAGTTGGACATGCTCACGTAAGGTGCGAAATAGGCGGTGCCCCAGCCGGTATCGACAGGTGGTGGCGCGACATCGTCATTGGTGATCGTCCCGGTGGCCGCTGCGCGGGAAAGGGTCGCGCCGGACGGGGCGGACAGCGTGACGGTCAACGCTTCATCCGGTTCTACGGCGGTGTCGCCGAGAATGCTGACGTTGATGGTCTTCGAGGTTTCTCCAGCGGCGAAAGTGATTGTGCCGGAAGTCGAGACGTAGTCCGTCCCCGACATCGCGGTTGCGTTCGACGTGGCGTATCTCACCGTGACCGGGGTGGCCGAGGCCTTCGAGAGGGAGACTATGAAGGCCATGTTGGCTGTCCCGCTGTTGCCTTCGGATCGGCTCGCGTCGGCGATCGAGATCGTTGGCGGTGAGGTGACGTCGTCGTTGGCGATAGTTCCGGTGGCCGCCCCGCGGGAGATCGTCGCTCCGGAAGGGTTCGACAATGTCACCGTGAGAGTCTCGTTCGACTCGACGACGGTGTCGCCGACCACCCCGACCGTGACGGTTTTGGAAGTCTGTCCTGCGGCGAAAGTGATGGTGCCGGAGGCGGCGACGTAATCGCTCCCTGCCGTGGCCGTCCCGTTTGACGTCGCGTACTTCACCGTAATGGGGCTCGTGGAGGTCTTCGACAGCGTCACCGTGAACGACATGTTGGTGGTGCCGGTGTTGCCCTCTGCGAGGCTGGAATTGGCAATCGAGAGGTTGGGAGGCGATGGAAGCCACCACCGGCGGAACGCAGTCGCGGCCGCGCTCACAGTATTCGAGACGGCTGTACCGAAGCTGGCCAGCACATTCTCGAGCTCGCGACGAACCAATCCCAATACCGCCGTGACGAATTCGGCCGCGGTGGTCGGCGTCCCCGTACCGTCACCGGACGCGGCCGCTGCCATGACTCCGGGAATCGCACGCGCGATGGCTGTGGATCGGACGATTGCCGCTGCGGTCCTCGGCGTCGCGGCTGCGACCGGGACGTCCGAGTGCGCAGGTGCCGAGCCGTTGTCGACCTTGGATACCACCGATGGTCGGGGGAGACTGGCCGACTTCTGGACCGCCCGTTGCAGTGCGCCGCCGGAAGGGGTCCGGGCGGCAGGGCGGGTCACGGGGCTAGTTCGCGCATGAGGAGATGAAACCGCGCCGGCCGCGGCGTCATCCTCGAGGCCCCGGGATGACGGCATCTCGGCCCCGGCCGATGCACTCCCGGCCGATCTGCCCCCGGCCGATGTTCCCCTGGCCGATGCGGCTTGGTCGGGTCGGGCGGCGCCGGCGGACTGCGACGCCGAACTGCCGGTCGAATCTGACGAGAGATCAGCATGGGCGTTTCCTGCAGTGATCATCGCGACGGCGATGCCGATTCCGAGCGCGGCGGTCAGGCGCTGGGCCGGGCCGATGCACAGTGGGCACCCAGACTCGCCAAACTTCGATGTTTCAGACCCGCGGAAAAGGGTATTCCGGCTACGGCGAGGCAACCTGCCGACGTCGGATGCAGGATTCTTCATGAGATCTCCGTCAATTGACGGACTGGTCTCAGGTGGGCGCAAGACGAAGTGTGTATCAGTCGTGCCTGTTCACGGGCGAAAACGACCGAAACTGGGTTCATCCAAAATTGCGCCGTCCGTCGACGGCGCCGCTCAGCGCGCCTGAATGGTCCGCGCCGACACGCAATCAGCAACGTATCGGCGGCGGTGCCGTGGATGTTGGTGCCGTGGAAGTTGGGGCCGTGGAAGTTGGGGCCGCCGACTGAGGGAGGATGCGCCCACCTCGCCAGACCGAATGGATCCGGGCGACCCCAACTTCACCAAGCGCATTTACCCTTAGGCCGATCCCGCCAAACCCCTACTTCGGCCATGGAATCGACAGTCGAGTGGGCTCTGCCGCAGGGGATTTGGCCCAGGCAGTCCACCGTGCGATCCCATACGCACAAGGCGGCGGTGTCCGAACGAAACGCACACGCGCATGAATGCAACCGGAAGATTCGCGCCCAAAAAGTGAAATGTTTCCGCCCCATGGCACTCCTACATACGTCCGCACCCAGCAGGCGGCCAACCGCGAAGACGAGGAGACCGGAGTGATCGACAGCGGGATAACGAGCAGCCAGATCATGTCGGCGCTAATCGCCGGTGTCGAGAGTGTCGTCGCATTGCCCTATGCCGCGGTTGCGTCAGCGTTCGGATGGGATACAACCCCACCCGAAGAGATAGCCGAGCGCGAACCGCCGGAACTCGTCAACGCCAAGATTCGGAAGCGGCACCTGTACCTCGTTGGGGAGCCGGACTCAGACGCTGATTCGGCTGAGACGACGCACGGGGAGAGAGTCGGCCACCCGACAGCATCGCCCGCAGCGATCTTCGATAAGTTCCCCTGGGAACTGGCCATCGAGCAATCGAGGGCGAGCAGACATGCCACGCCGCGAAGGAGTCATTGATCAGAGCCGGATTTCCGGCCCCGCCCCTTCTGATCGCTGCCGCGCGGGGCGTAGGCTTGGGCCTACGGTCCCCACATCGCGAGGAATGCAGCATGGACGACGATGTGACCAGGTCGTTGTCTGGCCTGCGACGGCATGAGCTCGTCGACCGCATGCATGAGCAGCGCGATGAACTCAACACCGCCCGCGATCAGACTGAGCGCTTGCTGCGCGCAATCATCGACCTTGGGTCGGAACTGGATCTCGGCGCAACTCTGCAGCGGATCGTCACCGCCGCAACGGACTTGACAGGCGCCCCGTACGGCGCGATCGGTGTTCGAGGCCAAGACGGCCGCATCGTGAAGTTTGTGCACTCGGGTATCAGCGCGGAGATCCAACGAATGATCGGGCGAACGCCGGTCGGCAAGGGCCTGTTGGGAATTCCACTCAACGACGAGCAGGTAGTTCGAATCGCAGACCTGACCGAGCATTCGGCCACTGTCGGCTTTCCCGAGCATCATCCTCGGATGCGCGCCTTCCTGGGCTTGCCGATCATGGTGCGTGGGGACGTGTTCGGCAGCCTTTATCTCGCCGACGACGATCCCGTGCGCGCCTTCAGCGATACCGACGAGATGATGGTGCTAGGTCTTGCGTCGGCTGCGGCCACGGCTATCGACAACGCACAGCTGTTCGAGCGGGCTACCGCCGTTGCGGAATGGACGAAGGCCAGCCGCGAAATCACCACCGCGTTGTTGTCGGGAGTCGAGGCGGTCACCTCGCCGCTGCAACTGATCGCCGAACGAGCCTGCGAGTTGACGGACGCCGAACAGGCGATCGTGCTGGTGCCTTCGGACCCGGAACTCCCCCCGATGGAGACCCACGTCCTCACCGTATCCGCAGCGGCGGGTCCGAACGCAGATCTGGTTGTGGGGCAACAGGTTCCAATAGCAGACTCGACGACGGGCGCGGTGTTCCGGTCCGGCCGGCCGGTGATCACCGACTCGTTCCGGTATCCGATCGTCGCCTTCACCGATGTGGGTGAACGGCCTGCCGTGGTGGTGCCACTGCAGGCCAGGGACGGTGTCGTCGGCGTGATCGCGGTTGCCCGAGCCGTGCACCACGCACCATTCGACAACAGCCACCTCGAGTTGATGGGCGATTTCGCCGATCATGCAGCCATTGCACTCACATTGGCCACTGCGCGCGAACAGGCGCGTGAGTTGATGATCGTGGCGGACCGAGAACGTATCGCTCACGATCTTCATGACCACGTCATCCAACGGATATTCGCAGTGGGGATGGACCTGCAGGGGACTGTTGCCATGGCACGGTCGCCTCAGGTCGCGAGCAGGCTCAATCGGACGATCGACGATCTGCAGAGCACGATCAACCAGATTCGGACGGCCGTGTTCAAACTCGAGCCGTCCGCAGGCTGGGGGGCCACGTTCCGGCAGCTAGTGCAGGATGCCGTGGCAGAGCTCACCGAAAATCGGCATATTGCAACGACGTTGCACATCTCCGGTTCGACAGCGGCAGTCGGCGACGAGTTGGCGGACCACGCCGAAGCGGTGCTGAGGGAAGCGCTGAGCAACGCGGTCCGGCACTCGGGGGCCGCGTCGCTGACGATCGAGGTCGCTGTGACGGACGAGTTGGTGTTGGACATCCTCGACGACGGCTGCGGCATCGAGGCATCGAACGCGCGGCGGAGCGGGCTGACGAACATGTCGTGGCGGGCGCAGCAAGTCCATGGGACTTGCGAAATCGAGACCCCGGCCGACGGCGGTACCCATGTTCGCTGGACGGCACCGATTGCACATCGCTGAGCGGCTCGGGCGTCGAATGGACTTTCGGCCCGCATTTGCGTTGCGCTGCGACGGGTCTTTGTGAAAGATTCGTCTACGCACGATTGACTGGGTGTTTGGCCGGGAAGTAGGGGCATGGTGGGAGAGGGTTCTGGTGCGGGCCTCACCGACGCGGAGGTGATGCTTGGCGCCGTCACCGACCGCGCGATCGTCATGCTCGATTCCGATGGTGGGATTATTCGCTGGAGTGCGGGCGCTCAAGCATTACTGGGCTATTCGGACCAGGAAGTGACCGGCAAGCCCATCTCGATATTCCACTCCGCGGACGATCGGGCCGCCGGCCTGGCCACCCGGGAACTCGCCCAGGCCCGAGAACATCACCGCGTCGAGTTCGAGGGCTGGCGGGTACGCAAGGGCGGCCATCATTTCCGGGCCAATGTGGCGGTGAGCGCGGTGCGGGATGAATCCGGTTCGCTGACCGGCTTCGTCAAGGTGATCAGGGACCTTGCGGCCGACCAGCAGCGCGCCCACCCGTTGTTCTTCGATCTGCTGGAAGCTGCGCCCGATGCGATGGTCATCATCGGGCCGGACGGACGTGTCACCCTCGTCAACGGCCAAACCGACCGGATGTTCGGCTATCCGCGCGAGGAGCTCGTGGGTAGTGAAATCGAGATCCTCGTCCCGGAGCGCTTCCGGGCCAAGCACATTGACCATCGGGCAAATTTCTTTGCCAATCCGATGCTGCGGCCGATGGGGCAGGGACTGGACCTGCATGGGCTGCGTAAGGACGGCACAGAGTTTCCCGTCGATATCAGCATGAGCCCACTGCGCATCGAACACACCCTGTATGTGTCGGCGTCGATTCGCGATGTCACCGAACGTCGTGAGCAGGAGAACAAGCTGCGCCGTCAACATGCAGAGCTGATTGAAGCGAAGCTGGAGCTGGAGCGGTTGGCGCGGCTGGACGTACTCACCGGCTTGGTGAGCCACGCCGAGACCATCAGCCGTCTCGAGGCGGCGTTGGACGACCGGCGCATGCCCGGAACGCTCCTCGGGGTGCTTTTCTGCGATATCGACCGATTCAAAGCCATCAACGACACCTGGGGTCACCCGGCGGGAGACCTGGTGCTGTCGACGGTCGGCGAGCGCATTCGCGACTGCGTCCGCGACGACGACACAGTCGGCCGGGTGGGCGGTGACGAGATGCTGATCCTGCTGCCTGGCGTGCACAGCATCGAAGAGGTTGTCGCGATCGGCCATAAGATCCGCCGCAGCGTCGCCGCACCGATCGACCATCAGGGGCAGATCATCAACATGACGCTGAGCATCGGCGCGACATTGGCCAGGCCCGGGGAATCGGTGTCGGACATGACCGCCCGGGCCGACGCCGCGATGTACATGGCAAAGCAGGCGGGGCGCAACGCGGTCACCGCGGTCTGAGCTGTATGTCGGCAGCGGAACCTGCGTCGGAACCGGCTGCCGGTTGCCACCCGTCAAGAGAATTCACGGCGACGAATGATTGCTACGACGTCGGCTGAGTAGCCACGTCGAGCGGCGCGGCTACTGCCGAGCTCAGCTCGTCGTCGAGCCAGGCGCGATACGTGTAGCGCCCCGAGCCCGCCAGTGGGGCGCGCACCTGGATGGCGCCGAAGGCCATGGGCCCGCGCACGACGGCCTCGTCGACGAAGTGTTCGAGGCGTTCGCCAGAAGGGCCGAGTACCTCGACATTGACCGAGACGGCCCGGCCGAAGTCGCCGCCGTCGCTGTGGCAGAGGATGAACATGCACATGTCGAACGACGGCGGGGGCGTCGCGGTCTGGATGGTGAGTGACGCTAGCCCGGCTCCCTGGATGTCATACAGCCCACCGCGAGTGGTGAACCCCTGGGCCAGGAAAACACTCTGCAATCGCATTGCGCTACCTCTCGTGGAGACTTCCGAAGTCAGCCGGACGAGTTACATCGAAGCATTGGGCGCGCTGGGGCGGAGGAAAGGGAACAGAACCTCAGCGGAACCACTCAGGGGCATGAGTTGTCGCCACCGCTGAGGCCCTGCCCTCCCCGGAACACCTACCCGTTCGGCGAGATTTCAATCCCTCTGACGTCGAATGGACCTGTGAAGAATCTGAATATCTCCGATTAGCTTGCGCCCCAAACGGGTACAGGGCATTTGTCGCTACAGTCCAGAACTCAGGAGCACATCATGATCGTTCTCGGTGTCATTCTCGTCCTCGTTGGATACCTCCTTCCGGTACCGGCCGTCCTCGCCACTATCGGATGGATTCTCCTGATCGTCGGGGTGGTGTTGTTCGTGATCGGCCAGACCGGCCACGCGGTCGGCGGACGCCGGTATTGGTATTGATGTCGGGCTAGGGACGGCCTGCCCCGAGGTCGGGGCGGCATAACGAATGCCCGCCTCATAGCGACTAGCTGCGGCCCCTGCTCGGGGGAATCGCTGGGGTCGCTGTGAGGCGGGCACTCGTCTATGTCCGACTGGCCGAAGAAACTCCGATCACCCGGCGACTTGGTGGTTGCCTATCCTTCCTGAAGGACCCGAGGGGAGGCGCAGTGAATCACTGGTTGGCGGTGGCGGTTGCGGTGGTGTTCGTGTGGCTCGGGATGGTGTTGGCCATCTCGTTCCTTGAGGCGCCGCTCAAGTTTCGTGCGCCGGGCGTCACTGTCCCGATCGGACTCGGTATCGGCCGACTGGTGTTCCGCGCGCTCAATTCTTTCGAGGTCGCTTTCGCGATAACGAGCCTCACGGCGGTGGTCCTGGACGGCACCGCCCCGGGAGCCGGCATCGGTGTTCTGATCGCCGTCACGGCACTCGGGATTCAGCTGGTGGCTGTCCGCCCGATGCTCACGAAGTACTCCGACGGAGTCTTGGCCGGGACAACAGTCGTGCGAGACAAACGTTCCCGGGCGCACCACGCCTACGTGGTGCTGGAAGTCGTCAAAGTGCTGGCCCTGCTGGCGGGCGGCATCCAGCTGCTGATCTGACGGTGTTGCCGTTCAGAAGTTGAACTCCGCCAGTTCCGTTGTCCCATAACGGCGTTCGTCGGTGGTCGTCACCACTGCGGGAACCATTTCGGAGGTGACCACCCCGCGTCGTTCGGTGAGTTCATCGACTACGTCGAAGATGTTCTGCATTCGATCTGGCGTGTCGATGATGATCGTCGTAACCGGGACTTGGCGCCGGAACTGGATCAAGGCGTCGCCATGAGGCTTGTGGTCGCCGTAGAAGCCCCAGATGCCACGCAGAACGGTGGTGCCCGCCGCGGCCCGCGACTCGAAGAGCCTGCGCACTATCGCGCGATGAATGGGGACCCCGTCGTGCAGGGTGGCTTCCGAAGAATGAACCATGAGCTTCTGCCACAGCGGCCTGCCCGCGTCATCCACTGTGGGGAGCTCCGGGGGACGAGCGATCAGATGTCCGTCGCGGATGCAGATCTGGACCCGCTCAACGGTGATCATGCGGCTGTAGACCAGTGACTCGAGTTCGGGGAGCACGCTCTCCACCTGTGCCACGGTTCCGATGGCGATGATCATCAGCGGCACTTCGCTGTTGCGGCCGAAGAATTTCGCTCGACGTCGATGGCCGTCGGCGGTCCCGTCGACGCCGAGCAAAACGGAGGCGCCCGCGAAGTGGTGACGGTGCAGCAGATCGCACACCGCGTAATAGGCAGGCAAGCCCCCGATCCGCTTGCGGCGCCCGATGTAGATCGTGAGCTTGACGTCATGATTCGGAGACAGGACCGGCGCATATGCATCGCCGACCAGCCGCGCCCGTTCCAGCGTGAGAGTGCCTTTTTTCATCAGGTCGACGGCAGCGGGCAGGAGATCGGTGATGACGTCCTGGGTGTCTATCGCGGCGATGGTGATCGGCGGATCCTCGGACAGCGTCAACGATCGATCGCTACGGATGATGTGGCTGTGCCCGAAGCTCGCGATTCCCCGGAGGACGATGCTGGAGGCGACGTGGCGGTCGGCCAGAAGGTCGAGCATGGAGTCGGCCAGAAATTCCGAGCCGACCCGCTGCCGCTCGCTGAAATAGGCGGTCATCTTCAGGTAGGGGTCACTCATGTCAGTCCCGCAATCCACTGTCCGGCGAACGCGGCGGCGACGCCCAGCACAACACTGATCACCACGTTGGCCGCCGCGGGTCCGAACTGTCGTTCCTCGGCAAGCCGCTGGGTTTCCAGCATCCAGGTCGAGAACGTCGTGTAGGCGCCGACAAAGGCTGTGCCGGTGAGCAACGCGGCGTGGTGGCTTAACGTCAGCCCGGAGATGAATCCCAACAAGACCGCGCCGGTGATGTTGACGGTAAGCGTGCCGAACGGAAAGGAACCCGCGGTGCGGCGGGCGACCGTACGGTCGACCATGTATCGGACAACCGAGCCGATGCCGCCGATCATCATCACCCCGGCCCAGACGGCAACGTCGACTGCGATGCTCATGTGCGCAACCTGACCCTGCGAACCATCACCGTGGCCGCGTACACGGCGAGAAGGCCGGCCACCACGCTGACGCTGACGTAAGTCGCGGCCAGTCCGTAGTGGTGGTGCTCGAGCATCTTCAGTGTCTCGACCTGCATGGTGGAGAACGTCGTCAGGCCACCACACAATCCGGTACCGAGCATGGGCCTGCGGTAGCTCGATATGGGAAGTCGTTCGAGGAGTCGGGTGGTGAAATAACCCAGCAGGAACGCGCCCACAATATTGACCACGAATGTCGCCCACGGCCAATGGGCCGGGTCGGACACCAGGACGGTACCCAATGCGGCCCTGGCCGCCGTGCCGACCGCGCCCCCCACGAACACCGCGGCCAATTCGCGATTGTCAAAGCCGAACAACGGCAACCCCTCCAGCGCTCGCGGATCGTCATCTGATCACCATCCGGGAGTCAGTATGGTCTGCGCCAGGGCAGAATTGGCGGCATGGTGGCTAATCCCCGTGCCGGTCAGCCGGCCTTGCCCGAAGACCTCATCGATTTGTCTCACCTCATCACCGCGTACTACACGGTGGAACCCGATCCGGAGAATGTCGATCAGCAAGTCGCATTCGGAACGTCGGGGCACCGCGGGTCTGCGCTGGACGGTGCGTTCAACGAAGCCCACATCCTGGCGACCACCCAGGCGATCGTCGAGTACCGCGCCTCGCAGGGAACTACCGGTCCCCTCTACATCGGGCGGGACACCCATGGATTGTCGGAGCCGGCCTGGGTATCGGCACTTGAGGTCCTGGCGGCGAATTCCGTTGTCGCGATGGTTGATTCAGCCGACCGCTACACGCCGACCCCGGCAGTGAGTCATGCGATCCTGTCGCACAACCGAGGCCGCACCACCGGCTTGGCCGACGGAATCGTCGTCACCCCGTCGCACAATCCACCCCGGGACGGTGGGTTCAAATACAACCCGCCGAATGGCGGTCCGGCCGACACCGACGCGACCAGTGCGATCGCCAAGCGCGCAAACGAGATTCTGCGTTACAGTCTCCGGGACGTGAAGCGGCTGCCACTGGCACTTGCTCTGCGGAGCGTGCAACGGCACGACTACCTCGACGCTTACATCGCAGATCTGCCGAACGTCGTTGACATTCACGCAATCCGGGCAGAAGAGATCCGAATCGGCGCGGATCCCCTGGGCGGGGCCAGCGTCGACTACTGGGGCGCCATTGCCGAGCGACACAATCTCAATCTCACCGTCGTCAACCCACTTGTCGACGCGACGTGGCGATTCATGACGCTGGACACCGACGGCAAGATCCGGATGGATTGCAGCTCGCCCAATGCGATGGCGTCGCTCATCGCCAACCGCGACCACTATCAGATCGCGACCGGCAACGATGCCGACTCCGATCGACACGGCATCGTCACCCCGGACGGCGGGCTGATGAACCCGAACCATTACCTCGCAGTAGCCATCGACTACCTGTTCAACCACCGGGCCGGCTGGCCGGCGAGCATCGCGGTCGGCAAGACCGCGGTCAGTTCGTCGATCATCGACCGCGTGGTTGCGGGCATGGGCCGCCGACTGGTCGAGGTGCCGGTGGGATTCAAGTGGTTCGTTGATGGATTGATCGGCGGGACAATCGGTTTCGGTGGCGAAGAGTCCGCCGGGGCATCGTTTCTGCGTAATGACGGCTCGGTGTGGACGACCGACAAGGACGGCATCATCCTGGCTTTGTTGGCCTCGGAGATTCTCGCGGTGACGGGCTCGACACCGTCGCAGCGATATGAGCAACTCGCGGCGAAATATGGAGCGCCGGTCTACGCGCGGGTGGACGCGCCGGCCAACCGCGAGCAGAAGGCGCGCCTGTCCAAGTTGTCGCCGGACGAAGTGACGGCAACCGAACTGGCGGGTGAACCGATCACCGCGATGCTGACGGCGGCGCCCGGAAACGGGGCTGCGCTGGGCGGGCTGAAGGTGACGACCGCCGACGGGTGGTTCGCGGCGCGCCCCTCGGGCACCGAGGATGTCTACAAGATCTACGCGGAGTCCTTCAAGGGGCCGGAGCATCTGGTGCAGGTACAGGAAGCCGCCCGGGAAGTGGTGAATAAAGTCATTTCGTGACTCGCGTCGAGGAGACCAGACTTCCCCCCGAAGTTTGGGTTCTGATTTCGGCGAACGCCGTCATCGCCCTCGGGTACGGCTTTGTGTCACCGGTCTTGCCGCAGTTCGCACGTCACTTCGGGGTGAGTATCAGCGCGGCGACCTTCGTGGTCACCGCGTTCGCATTGATGCGGCTGTGCTTTGCCCCCGTGACAGGAGTGCTGGTGCAGCGGCTGGGGGAGCGGCGAATCTACGTCAACGGACTGTTGGTGGTGGCGGTGTCGACCGCGGCCTGTGCCTTCGCCGACACCTACTGGCAGCTGCTGCTTTTCCGGTCGCTCGGCGGGATCGGATCGACGATGTTCTTCGTCTCCGCGCTGGGACTGATGATCCGGATCAGCCCGCAGGATGCGCGCGGCAGGGTCGCGGGCATGTTCTCCAGCGCGTTCCTCGTCGGTTCGGTTGCCGGGCCGGTGCTGGGAAGTCTGACCGTCGGTTTGGGCTTGAGCGCGCCGTTCGTCATCTACGGGGCGGCGCTCCTCATCGCGGCGGCGATTGTATTCATCAGCCTTCGACGTTCGAGCCTGGCCGCACCCGCTGCCGAGGACGAAGTGAGGGTGACGGTGCGCGAGGCGTTGCGGCACCGGGCCTACCGAGCGGCCCTGTTATCCAGCTTCGCCACCGGATGGTCGGTATTCGGCCTGCGGATGGCGCTTGTGCCGCTGTTCGTCACTGAGGGATTGCATCGCGGGCCGGGGATGGCCGGAGCGGCACTCGCCACTTTCGCCGCCGGCAACGTCGCCGCGGTGATTCCCAGTGGGCGGCTGTCAGACCGGACCGGACGTCGCCCGCTCCTGATTGCGGGACTGGCCGTATCCGGCCTGGCGACGGTCGCGGTCGGACTGGTGGCCGGGTTCCCGCTCTTCCTCGCCGGCGCCTTCCTGGCCGGTGCGGCATCCGGCGTGTACAGCTCGCCGCAACAGGCGGCGGTGGCCGACATCATTGGAAGCAAAGCGCGGGGCGGAACCGCGGTGGCGACATTCCAGATGATGTCCGACCTGGGTTCCATCGTGGGTTCAGTGGGCGTTGGCCAGCTTGCCGAACACCTGTCGTTCGGGTGGGCGTTCACAGTCAGCGGGGGCATCCTGGTACTCGCGAGCTTCGGGTGGATGCTCGCCCCGGAGACACGCGATACGTCGTCCCTGGACACATCCGGTTTGCCGCTTGGGCCGGAGTCGACCGGCGAGCTTTCCTGACGGGGCGGTTTGGGGCCATCGATGCCGGTGGTGTAACTTCGGAGGGCATCTGGGGCTATGGCGCAGCTGGTAGCGCACCACACTGGCAGTGTGGGGGTCAGGGGTTCGAGTCCCCTTAGCTCCACCAGGGAAAATAGAGACTTTGCGGGCCTTCTGGAGCCCGTTTGACGACAGTTTTTACGACAACGTGGGACCCCACACTTCGTGTGTGGTTGTTGTGGGTCCTCATCTTTATTGTCCGAGCGTGTGATGAGTGCAGCATCTTGGCCGGGGGCTGTCGAAAAGCGCGAGCAGGGTTTGTCGAAAAGCGCGAGTCGAAACTGTCGGAAATCTAGACTAGAGCCATGTTCGACTACCGGGCCCGCGTCGTCGATTCGGAGTTGGCCGAGCGGCTGACCGCAATTGGTGCCGTCCTCATCGACGGTCCTAAAGGCTGTGGGAAGACGGAAACGGCCCTTCAACGGGACCAAGTGTTCCATCAAACCTAGGGCCACCTCGACCGCTCCAGCGGCCAAGGCAGCGCCGACGCACTCGACGCAACGCTCGGCTAGCGCCCCACCCAGCACGACACACACCGGGAAACCGCTAGTGACGGAGCGGGCTTATCCCACGCTTATGTACACGATCAGCGGCGTGCCGTGAGCATTCGCGCCAACGCAACGCCTGGCAACCGGCCACGAGGTCGTCGTCGCTGGAGCGCAATGCATCACGTATTCCTGGCCGGTGACCGGGCTGTACGCGATGACGGTGTTGCCTGAACTCGAATACCAGGATTCGCGGACGATATCTGCGAACGCGCAACTGGTGTCGTCAGAGGCGACACCGCTTACCCCCGACGGGCAGATCTTGAAATTCTCCACAGGGCTCGGTGCGGCTACTGGCGGGGGCAGTTGGGGGGCCTTGGGTGGCGACGGGGGCTCGTCCTGCGCGAATACGAACGCCCCGGGAGGGGTTTCCCACAGCGTGTTGTCCTTATCCGCAGTGACCTCGACCGGAACATCGTGGTCTTCGCCCTCTGGCGTCTTCACGGTTGCGATGCCCTTGTATTCATTGCCCGACTTGTTGATCAGGACGACATCGACGACTTTCAGCCTGAGTTTGCTCAGATCAGGGTCGGAATCGAGTTTGCGTTGCATAGACACACGCACGTTGGCGGCAGCTATCTCGGCTGGCGAGACGGTGGGCGGCGGCGTTGTAGGGGTTGCAGTCGCGGCCGCTGGTTGCCGGTCTGTCGGCCGCGTGAGCACCAGCGCCAGAGATCCGGCGGCGACGCACACTGCCACGATCAATCCTGTCCACAGCGGCCACAGTCGGCGGGGCTTCGCGGGCTCCGTTGGCGCTTCTGGAAATTCCTCCGTTGCGGCAGGCGGCGGTGAATCGGTGGCCCCCTCCCATCTGGTCCCGTCCCAATACCGCGCACCCTGACCGCCCAACGGGTCTGGATACCAACCTGGCGCTGTCATCGGTTGAAGATGCGGGTGAGTTCTTCGCGTTTCTTCGACATTTGATGTTCGATCGATAACGCGTTGATGAGGGCGATCACGAGGAGTATCCCCGCTAGGACGCGCACCCATATTTGAGCGCCAAGGAAGAATGATGCGGCCATGCCGCCGCCAACAATGGCGACACCCGTCCACACAATGCCCGAGCCGGTCATGAGGCTGACTGACTGCATCGACATCACGAAGCCGATCGCGACGAGTATGCAGACTCCCGCCGCCACGGCTGCTTGCTTGGCTTTGTTGGACCCACCCGGATCGGGGGTTGCCGCTGCGGCCGTCCGGTTCGCCCCGTACCAATAGCGTTGCACGCCGCCGGACGGGTCTGGGTACCAGCCGGGCGGCGACGCGACTGGAGCCAGCTGGGGCTTTGGTGTGGGTGTGATCGCATTAGCCACCGCGAAGGCGGCGTTGCGTTTCGCGCACCGGGTACGGTCGGCTGTCGATTCGGCGGCCATCGTGAGCTTGGCGGCAAAGCTAGGCCACACCACGGCCCGCTTCGACGTCATGCGCGGATGCTAACTGTGTACCTGCGCAAATGCTGCCGGTTTCCTGAACGTATCCGCCGAAGCCGATTCACGGTCACAGCGTCGTATGTCAGCACTGATTCGGTGAATAGGAGCAGTTTGAGCGGGGTGCTGACGCACCATCCGGCGCCGGAAGACCGCTGTCACGTTCGACCGGGTTCTTAAGCTGAACCCGAGGTCCTGACGGCAAATGGGTCCGAGTCGTCGCGGGGGTCGCGGTTCTTGATCACACGGTCGCGGATGGCGGCGAGTTCGGGGCCTGCGGTGTAATAGCGTCCGCGCCGTTCGCCGTGTGCGACGAGGAGGCCGTGGCTGGTGAGACTCTGTAGATCGCGAGTTGCGGTCTGTTCACTAACCGCATCGTCGCTTTGGTTCTCAAGAATTGCGCGGTAGACGGCCCGCCGGACTCTGAGCCCGGAAGTTGCGTCGAAAAGCGCTTCGAGAGCGCGTTCGGGTAGCCGGTAGCGGGCCACGAGGCGTTCGAGTTCCAAGTACACCGCTTCGATTTCTTTGGTCCGACGCAGAACCGTTTTCGCTTGACGCAGGTGTGCCGTGAGGACGAAGCGAATCCAGGGTCGTGTGTCATTGGCGGGCTGCCAGGAGCCGGCTCCGACCGTCGCGAGGACGTCGTAGTAAGACTGTGTATTACGGCCTAGGTATTCCTCGATGCTGGAGAAGACGGGGGAGACGATTCCTTCCCGGGCGAGCACCAGCGTTTGGAGGCACCGCGCCATCCGGCCGTTTCCGTCCCGGAAGGGATGGATGAGGACGAGGTTGAGGTGAGCCATCGCGGCCTTGACGACGATGGGGGTATCGCCGTCGGATTCCAGGTAGGTGGCGAGTTCGTGCACGAGCGCATCAACGGAGTCGACGTCAACGCCCTCGTAGACGATTTCGCCGGTCTCTTCCTTCTGGACGTAGATCGGCCCTGCCCTCCACCGGCCCGGGCGGCTTTTCAGGTCGTAGTTCATCATCATGAAATGAAGGCTCTTGATGAGTTGTCCCTCGAAGCGAAATCTGGGCTCCTCTGCGAGTTGGAGCACGTAGGTCATCGCATCGCGGTAGCCCTTGATGGCCAAGGCGGTTTCTTCGCTGGCGTCTAGGGCTTCTTCGCCCATCTCGATGGCGAGCGCGTCGTCGAGTTTGGCTTCATAGCCTTCGATGCTGTTGGAGCCCTGCACTGCGCGGGCGAATTGCACTCGGCGCAAGGAGCCGGTCCAACGGCGCGGTTCGTAGAGGCGTGAACGCAGGCGCTGGCGGAGTTCGTCGATTTCGGCGATGACTTCGTGTTCGCGAGCGTCAAGGACTGGCGGCTCGAACAGCATGGCGCAAATCTCCTTACAAACAGTCATCGCAATAGATATAAACAATCATTGCTACTGGTTGTAAACATCAAAGCATCATCCGGGGGCGCGGCAGGAGCCGACGTGGTCATCGGTTATCCGAAGCTGCTAGCGGGTCGCCGCGGTGCCTTTCCCCTCCGTCGCGACGACGATTTTGACGACAATTCCGCCTCGGTTCACTCTCGTCGGTTATCCCTTAGCTCCACCGGATACAACAACTCGAAACCGAGGTGCCTCACGGCTCGGCGAATCCAACCGCTAGCGTCCGCGCCGGACTCGGCGGCGGAAGCCGACGAATCGCCGCATGTAGTGCACTAGCCGAGTGGCTGGCACCGGCGCCGGCCAGTCGTTCCCGCGGAAATAGGCATCGGACCCACCGTCAACGAAAATGACACTGCCGCAGAGGAAGTCGGCCGTGTCCGAGAGCATGAAGCATATCCACTCGGCGAGTTGGCCAGGATCGCCGAAGCCTCCTGCGGGAACGGGGAATGCCCTTACGGCCCTTGCCAAATCCGGCGACGACAGTTGTTCCTGCAAGAGCGGCGTCAGCACCGCCCCAGGTGCCAGCACGTTGAGCCGGATGCCCGCGCCGGCCCACTCCGGCCGCACCGCCTGGTTCCGCGCCCATCGGGTGACGGCGATCTTCGACGCCGCATAGATCAAGGCCGGGGCGCCCTTTCCGAATGGGCGCACGCACCGCAGCGCCTTCTCGGTGTCGCCGGCTAGTAATGCCCGCACCGAGCGTCGCGGCACCAGGGGAGTGGTACTCGTTGAGTTGCTGCCGATCACCACTACTTTGGCGTGCGCGGCGGCGGCCAGTGCTGGACGCCAGGCAGTGAGCAGATCGACGACGCCGGCGAAGTTCACCTCACTGATCTGGCGCAGTCGGCCGGGTGTGGGACCCAGACCCGCGGCCATGACGGCGCCGTCGAGAACCCCTCCGGAAGCGGCCAGCAAGGCTTGGGCGGCCGCGTGGCGACCGCCGGATTTCGACAGATCGGCGACGACATCGGCATGACGGATATCGACCCCGATCACCGTATGTCCTCGGTCGCGAAGTCGTTGTGCCGCTTCATATCCCATGCCGGATGCCGAACCGGTTACCGCGTACGTGCCCATCTCGGATACCTACGTGAGGTGGTTCTTGGTGTCGAGTCTGACGCAGCGCGTGCCCATGTACGCGGTGGGACTGAACGCGGCCCCGGTCGCCGATTTCGATACCATTGGATCCACGATAGAGTGCCCTCGGGTCAAGGGGGTGGTCCGTCTCAGAAGCCGTCGCGTAGGTTCTTTTGGTAATCAGCCCGGGAAGCCACCGCAGCATCTAACGAAGGCCATCATGACCGAAGATCAGAGCGCAGACGTTCCTCCGAATCACCTCTCCATCGATCCGCGCAGCCCCTTCTACAGCGAAGAGGTGCTCCGCCGCGACGTAGGCATTCGTTTCAACGGTGTCGAGAAGACCAACGTTCACGAATACGACGTGGCCGAGGGATGGGTGCGTGTCGAAGTTCCGACCGCCAGAGACCGCCGCGGGAACCCGATGGTAGTGAAGATCAGCGGCACCGTTGAGCCCTATTTTCGCGAGGAGGAATAGTCCCCGAATCCCGTCCGGGAGTGGCAGCGCACTGAGCGTCTGGTGGGCCTTGGCGATCGCGTGCGTCCCTCACTCAGAGGAAACGGCACCTTCGCCGGCGGCTGCCTGAAGGCGGGCAATGATTCGATCGGGGTCGATCTCCTGCCCGTGTCGGTTGCCAGGGGAGGCGTCAAGGGGTAGGCGCAGCGCCACGTCGGTCCCGTTTGGATCGCGGTACCACAGGCGAACACCGCCGGCGTCGTCGGTGGCGCGGTGATGGCTGGAGCCGATCGCGGCCAGCCGGGTGTGGATCTCCAGTGCGTTGGCCGCCGAGGGCGTCGAGAGTGTGAGTGAAATGACACCGGCCACTTCGGGATTCGCATTCATGGCAATTTCCGAGTGCTCGATGACCACGCGCATGCGAGCGGTCTCCAACACGACGGTTCGGCGGTCGAGTGTGTGCGGCTCAACCCCGACAAGCGCGGCCCACCAGCGTTGCATGGGCTCCCACTTGTAAGTCAGCAGAACAATCTCGTCAAGATGTGGATTCAAGGCACCCCCTGGCGCTGGGACGGAAACCTAACTCATCGATCGTCGCCCCCAACACACCTGCGTACCCGCTGCATGAAGGGTCGAGAACCGCGGCGATATGCGAATCCGGCCGTAGCAGTATGGCTTTCCCCTCTGTCAGCACACTCAATTGTTCCGTGTGCGCTTCGAGATCAACAGCAGCGACGGATAGCCGGCATTCAAGCGCGGTCAACGCGGCGAGCCACCTCGACTCGTACTTCGCTGCGGTGAGAATCGTCAGCGTGTCGCGCGCTGCGAGATCCAGAGTGGACACCCGGGCTCCCCGGTGCGTGACCCACGCGTGCGGCACCCGTCCGCCCACGCGAATTTCCGACGTATAGGTCTCGACATCTCGCGCTCCGCCGAAATCGCAACTGCTGGTGAGGATTCCGTGTTGGTATCGCACGCCGAGGTCGAGTCCCCACGTTCGGTAGTTCGGGCTCTGACGGGCGATCGCCGCGATGGCGTTGCGGCGGATTCGCTTGCCTGCGCGGCCTGGTGAGGCTGCCAGGACGAGGACTCGGAGTCCCGCGGACATGGCGGCGCTGAACACTCGTCGCGACACGTGCCGTGGCAAAGCCGCCATCACCCGAGAACCGGCAAGAGCCTGCAGAGCACTCATTCCCGACCGTGGCAAGCCGAGCACTCGGAAGACTTCCGTCAGCCCGTCGAAGTTCTTCACCGATTGTTCGGTGTTGGCGATTCCGATGGGCCGGCGTTCCGATTCGTAGGTGTCGAGAAGGCCGGCGGGCGCGCTCCCCGTCACATCCCACGCCAGTTTCCAGGCCAGATTGTGGACGTCGTTGATGCCGGTGTTCAACCCCAGGCCCCCCGTGGGTGGAAAGCGATGTGCGGCATCGCCGACGAGGAATGTGCGGCCTCGACGGTAGTGAGTGGCGACTTGTGCCGTCATCGCCCAGCTCTGCACAGAGTGGATGTCGACGGCAATCGTCCTGTCGCCCAACGCATCATGGATCCTACGGCGACACTCGTCGGCGGTGTAGTCCTCGACGCGTTGAACCGGTGGAAAGTACGGGATCTGAAACACGAACTCGCCCGGTGAACTGTGCACAATCGTGATGCCGATCCCGCCCGGCGTGAAAGTGAAGATGACCGGCCCGCGCCGCGACCACAGGTGGCGGCGCAGGTCGGCACTGAAATGAACGCTGATCACGTGTTGAAGTACGGGTCCGGGCATCTGGAACCCGCAGCCGGACCGAACTCGACTTCCCGCGCCGTCGGCGGCGATCAGATAGCGGCCCTCGATGGGCTCGTCGCCTTCGCCGACCCGAACTGACACGCCATCGGCGGTCTCCCGGTGGTCCACGTATGAACTTCCGCGACGGAATTCCACTCGATCGCATAGGTCGAGCCGATCCCAGAGCAGTTGCACCAGAATGTGTTGCGAGAGATTCGCCGCCCGAGTGGGACTGAGAGTGTCGAGACGTCGCGCCTCGGCGGAATCGGGGTCGTAAATGGTGACCCGGCCCAGTTCGGGACCGGTCAGAGTGGTGGCGTAGATGGCGTCGCGGAGTTCGTACACCCGCGAACTGAGGCGTCGCACATCGTGTTCGAGGCCGAGCTCGCGAAAAATTTCGAGCGTGCGGGTGGACAGCACGTGGGCCGCAGGATGGGTCGACGGGCACGTTCGCCGCTCGACGACGATGGAGTCGATTCCGTGTTCGGCGAGAAGCAGTGCGGCCGTTGCCCCGACTGGTCCGGCGCCGACGATCACGACCCGAGATGTGACCATGCCGGAGTTTATCTCCGCCCCGCAGCCGTCTTCAGGGTTGATGGCGCATGATGGTTTGAAACGATTTGAACCGAATGGCCCGGCCAACCGTATTCCGAATGTGCCGCGGTCGAGCGGAGGGAGGACACGAGCATCAGCATGCCGGTTGAACAGGAAATCCAGCAAGAAATCACCGCCTACCTGGGCGCGCATTACTCGCTGGAGCCCGATCAGATCACCGACGGCTCTACCTTGGAGGACCTGGGGGTCGATTCGCTCGGAGTGCTCTCGATCGCGGAGATCATCGAGAAGAAATACGGGATCTCGCTCAGCGACGAGCGGATTGCGAGCGTCCGCACCCTCGGGGGTTTCAAGGACCTCATCCTCCTGAAGATCGGCGAACGATGAGCGCGTACATCACAGCAACCGGAGCGTTTCTGCCCGGCTATCCGGTGCCCAACGAGGAGATCGAGGATTACATCGGCAAGGCGGGACACGCTTCATCGGATCTGAAGGATCTGATCCTCGCGAACTGTGGAATCAAGACGCGGCACTACGCGATCGACAAGAACCAGCAGACTGTCATGTCGAACGCGGCGATGGCGGCTGGGGCGGTGCGAGTGGCCGCCGAGCGCGCCGGCCTGGGGCCCGACGACGTCGAGTTGCTTACTGCGGCGACGACAGTGCCCGACCTGATGGGACCGGGCCACGCCAGCATGGTGCACGGCGAGTTGGGATACGGTCCGCTGGAGATCGCGACCACGCACGGCATATGCAGTTGCGGGATGATGGCGCTGAAGAACGCCTATCTGCAGGTGGCGATCGGCGAGAAGCGCAACGCGATCTGCGTCGCCAGCGAGTTCGCTTCACGTGGGTTCAAGAGCACTCGCTACGAGAATCTCAACGCGGAATCGACGGATGGATCGCTGCCTATGGAGGTCGCGTTCCTGCGCTACATGCTCTCCGATGGCGCGGGGGCGGTGGTGATCCAGGACCGGCCCGCGGACAGCGTTATCAGCCTTCGGATCGACTGGATCTCGCTGACCTCGTACGCAAACACCGAACAGGCTTGCATGTACCTCGGGAGCAACGACAACTCGGCGTCGAAGACCTGGGGTGACTATTCGACCGTCTCCGAGGCGGCGGCGGACGGTGCGTTCGCTTTGCGTCAGAGACTGTCCTTCCTGCCGCACTTGGTCCGCGTTGGAATCGACGAGTACCAACGTCTTTGGGGCGAAGGCAAATTCGATCCCCGACAAGTCACCTGGTTTCCTGCGCACTACTCGAGTGAGCGTATGAAGACGCTGATGTTCGGTGAGTTCACCCGCCGGAACGTCGACATGGGCAATCCCGAGATGTGGTACAGCAACCTGACCAAAGTCGGAAATATCGGCAGCGCTTCCATTTTCGTCATCCTGGACGAGATGATGACGCAGGGCTTGATCAGCGAGGGCGACACGTTGCTGTGCATGGTTCCCGAATCCGGGCGTTTCGCAGTCTCTTTCATGCACTTGACGGCGGTGTCATGACGCGCGCGGTGGTGTACTGCTACACGCAGACCGGACAGCTGCGTGAGGTCACCGACGCCTTGACGGCGCCGCTCGTCGAGAACGGCTGGACCATCCGGACCGTGGATGTCCAACCCCGCGTGGCATTTCCGTTTCCCTGGCCGATCCGGCGATTCTTCGGAGTGTTCCCGGCATCCGTCGACCCCGATGCCCTGGTGGAGCTGGCCGATTCCCCTGACGGCTTCGATACGGAGCCCGACGAAGTCGTGATTCTGGCTTATCAGGTGTGGTACCTGGCGCCCTCTCTCCCTGCCCGCACGCTCATCAAGACGCACCCGGAAGCTTTCCGCGACCGCCGGGTGATCACGGTTATCGCCTGCCGCAACATGTGGTACTCGGCTGCCATTGAGGTGGCCGGACTTTTACGGTCGGCCGGTGCGCGCTCGGTCGAGGTGGTCGCCGCCATCGACACCAGGCCGCAGGCGGTGACATTCGTAACGACCCTGCGCTGGCTGCTGACCGGAAAGCGGGAGCCTTTCATGCGATTCGGGCGGGCCGGTGTCGGTGCCGACGAGTTGGAACGAGTTGCCCGCGTTGGGAGGGAACTGGCGGCGGGGCATCGCCCCACGGATGCCGCTCCCGTCGTACCGACCCTGGCTGCCGCGGATCTCCTGGCGGGCAAGCTGTTTCGGCGATGGGGCGCGACGGTGAGATCTGCAGGTCGGGTGGGTCCCGTTGCTCAGGCCGCGAGTTTGGTTGTTTTCGTTCTCGGTTTGGGAATCGGCATCGCAGTGGGTCTACCGGTGATCGCGTGCGCCGCGCTACTCGGCGGCGCCCGATTCCGATCGGGTGTGCGGCAATACCTACATCAGCGGATCTCGCTCAGCCGATGACCGCGCAGGGTTCGGAGCATGAGGAGCTCACCGACTGGTTGACCGCCAAAGTGGCCGGCTACCTGAAGGTTCCGTCGCACACGATCGATGTCGACACACCGCTGGCCGATTGCGGAATCGATTCCGTGATGGCGATGACATTGTGTGCGGATCTCGAGTGTGAAAAGGGATTCGCCGTCGACACCACCATCGTCTGGGACCATCCCACCATCGACGCCATCGCCACCTACCTGATCTCGCAGCGAGCGTCGCCATGACGGACATCGCCGTCATCGGCATCGACTGCCGGTTCCCCGGTGCGCCCGACAAAGACGGGTTTTGGAAACTCCTGATAGACGGCGTCGTCACCGACAGCGAAATTCCGGAGCATCGGTGGGACATCGACGCCTACTACCACCCCGGCGGCAAGGCCGGTTCGGCGAACACCCGTCGCGCGCATTTCATCGACGACGCGGACGCCTTCGACAACGACCATTTCGGCATCGCGCCGATCGAGGCGGCGGCACTTGACCCTCAGCAACGTCTACTGCTGCAGACGGCGTGGCGCGCACTCGAAGACGGTGGCATCGATCCGAGATCCTTGTCGGGAACGCCGGTCGGAGTCTTCGTCGGCATGATGTCCAGCGAGTGGACCAGCCTCCAGATGTTCGACTACCCGAAAGTCACTGCACTGCGTGGAGCGGGCGCCGGATATTTCATGGCAGCCAACCGCATCTCTTACCACTTGAACTTCACCGGGCCCAGCATGGCGATCGATACCGCGTGCTCGTCATCGTTGATGGCGGTTCACCAGGCTTGTATGGCGCTGCGGTCCGGCGACACTGACACCGTCATTGCGGCGGGTGCGAATCTGCTTCTCACTCCAGCTCTTTCGATCTTTTATACGCAAGCCGGACTCTCCGCCCCCGACGGTTGCTGTAAGCCGTTCGGTCAGGGGGCCGACGGCATCGGCCGCGGGGAAGGGGTGGGAGCGGTGGTGTTACGCCGCCTCGACGATGCGATTGCCGCCGGCCAACCCATCTATGCGGTGGTGAAAAGCTCGGCTGCCAACCACGATGGGCGCAGCAACGGGATCACCGCGCCCAACCGACGCTCGCAGGTTGAGCTCATGCGCCGCGCGCTCGCTCTCGCCGGAGTCGACGCGGAACACATCGACTTCGTCGAGGCACACGGCACCGGCACGTTCCTCGGCGACATGATCGAGGCCAATGCGCTGGGCGATATCCACAAGGCGCGAGCGGGTGAGCCGTGCCTACTCGGGTCGGTGAAGGGAAACATCGGGCACACCGAGGGCAGCGCGGGCATCGCGGCGTTCATCAAGGCGTGCCTTGCCCTGGACCACCGTGTGCTGCCACCAACGGTGTTCGGCGACAAGGCCAACGCCGGTCTGCGCCTGGAAGCGCACGGGCTGCGCCTGGCCGACAGACCGCAGCCATTGCCGAAGGACCCGACGGTGGCCGGCGTCAGCTCGTTCGGACTGGGCGGCAGTAACGCGCACGTGGTGCTTCAGTCCGCTCCGGTTCGGGTGCGGTCGGACTCGGGCACGACTGGCATTCTCACGCTGTCGGCGCCCTCCGAAGAGTCGCTGATCCGCAATGCGCAGCTGATCGGCACCGCTCTGGAGAACGTCGACGACCGGCAGGTGGCCGTCTGGTGCCGAACCACCAACGCGGTCAAACGATCCCAGCGGCATCGCTTGGTGCATCACGGCGACCGTGCGGCGCTGATCGAAGGATTGCAGGCGTTCCTCGCCGGAACCCGCACCGAACTGGTGTCGTCGGGGCCGATGAGCAAGGTTCCGGCCGGCGTTGGAATCCTCTGCTCAGGACAGGGTGCGCAGTACCCGCGAATGACGCGCCCACTGTATGACACCAACGCCCGCTATCGCGAGCAACTCGACATCGTGGCGTCCGCCTTCGAGCCGCACCTGAAAGTCGATCTGCGTGACGTGATCTTCGGCGCCAACCACGACCGGCATCAAACCGTCTTCTCGCAGCCGGCATTGTTCGCGGTGTCCTACGCACTGGGAAATGTGCTGTTGCAGAGTGGTGTTCGACCCGTCTTCGGGATCGGCCACAGCGTCGGCGAGTTCGCGATCGCCTGTCTGGCGGGGGTGTTGTCGCTCGACGACGCGGCGCGGACCGTTGCGGTCAGGGGCGGGCTCATGGGCTCATTGCCGCCGGGCGGTGCGATGGCTGCGATCGACCTGAGTCTGGAACAGGCCGAGGCGCTCGTCGCGGATACCGATGAATGCACCATTGCGGCGATGAACGGTCCCCGCTCGGTCGTCATCTCCGGGGGCGCAGACGCGGTGGTCCGCCTCTGCGGGAGGGTGCGTTCCCAAGGCGGCAAGGCCGTCGATCTAAGGGTGTCCCACGCCTTCCACTCGCCGCTGATGCAACCCATCGTTGACGAATTCCACTGTGAGATAGCGGATCTGACTCCAAAGTCCGCGCAGTTCCCGGTGTTCTCCACCGTTCTCGGCCGAGAGGTCGAAGGCGAGGAGATGGACGCCGACTACTGGGCCGATCAGATCTGCTCGCCGGTCCAGTTCTTCGATGCCGTGCGGACTGCGGGCGCCGCCGCCGCCGACTACGTCTGCGAGGCCGGTCCGCGTTCGAGTCTGGTCGTAATGGCCCGGCAGTGTGGCCTGCCTCCCAAGGTTCGATCGCTGCCGTTGTGCGACGGAATGGATTCCGATGGCAGCGAGCTGTTGGCGGCCGGAGCGACCCTGTTGCGGGCCGGATTCTCGCCGGAGGTTGCGCCCTTTTACGGCGCGTCTCGGGGCACGCTGCAACGGATTCCGCCGTATGCGTTCGCCACGTCCAGCCGATTCTGGTTCGACGGCGGCATCGCGACGGCCCCGCCGGCGGGAGAACCTGCTACTGCGCCCGCCGACTTGCAACATCTCAACCAATTGACCAGCGCTCCAAAGGGTTCCGACATTGCGGACGCAGTGCTGGCGGTCATCGCCGATGTCGGTGGCTACGCCGTGGCCGGATTGGCCCGCTCCAGCCGGCTCAGCGACGACCTGGGCTATGACTCGCTTCTGCAGCTTCGGCTCTTCGAGCGACTGCGCGACGAATACCCGCAACTGCATGATGTTCCGGTTGTGGAGGTTCTGCCCAAGGTGCGAACCGTCGGCGACATCATCGACATTGTGGTGGAGCGGACAGGTCCACAGGCTGACGTGTCCGAATGATCCCCGTCGAGTTGGTGTGCTTTCACCACGCCGGCGGCGGAGCGGCGACGTTCCATCCTCTGCGCAGGGCGTTGTCGGGCCTCGGCGCAGAGGTTGCGCTCACCACGGTGACGCTCCCGGGGCGGGATTCACGCTCAGGAGAGCCGCGTTACGTCGATGCCGATGCCTGTGTGCGGGGCCTCGCCGAAGAACTCGAGGATCTGTTGAACCGGCCTCATGTCTTCCTCGGCTACAGCATGGGCTCGATCCTGGCGTATGCGCTCACTTGCCAACGACTTTCGCAGGGGCTGCGAGCTCCCCAGGCCGTAATCGTCGCCGCGTACCGCGCTCCTGGTGTGTTCGGCCCGACAGCGGATCTGGATCTCGACGACGATGATGCGTTGATCGCTGAGTTGGAACGTCACGGCGGGATTCCCGCAGAAATCCTGTCCCGCCGCGAATGGCTTGAGTTGCTGATCCCTATCGTGCGGGACGATCTGCGGATCTGCCAGTCATACCGCCCCGCTGCCGGCCCGCCATTGCCCTGCCCGCTCTACGTGTTCGGCGGTCGGGAGGATCCGCTCGCGCCACCGGAATCCATGGACGGGTGGGCGAGTCACTCCGCACAGCCACAGTCTGTCAGGGTGTTCGCCGGCGATCACTTCCTGTTTCGCGATCCGGACCCGGAACTGGTCCGTGAGATCGCGCGAATCGTCAAGCACGCTGGGGTGGAGGAGTGAGCAGATGAGCACCGTCACTCGAGACATGTTCGAGGCCGCTAGATCGTCGACGCGCGGGCTGAATGTCGGCACGGTGACCGACCCACTGCGAATGACCTGGGGCGAGGTCCACGAACAGGCTAGGCGAATGGGGGGCGCCCTGGCAGGCCGTGGCATCGGCCGGCACGGCTCGGTCGCGGTGCTGGCCGCCGGGGCTGCCGATGTGGCTCCACTCGCGCAAGCGATCTGGATGCGAGGCGCCTCCTTGACCATGCTGCAGCAGCCCACGCCGCGTGCCGACCTGACCGTCTGGATCGAAGACACCGTGAGAGCGATCCGGATGATCGGCGCCGAGGTGGTTGTCGTCGGTGAACCTTTCCTGGCGGTAATGGATCACCTGGCCACCCGCAGTGTCGCGGTTTGCACCGTCGAGTCCTTGCGTGCAGCCGAACCGGTCGAGCCGGAGGACCCTGACGAGTCGAGTATCGCTATGCGGCAACTCACCTCGGGTTCGACGGGCATACCCAAGGCGGTGGAGATCAGTCACGCGAACCTGGCCGCCAACGCCATCGCGATCGCGGCGGGACTGGCTGTCGACGTGGATCGGGACGTGATGCTGAGTTGGCTTCCGCTGTCCCATGACATGGGCATGGTCGCGTTCATCTGCTTTCCCATGCAACTCGGAATCGAAGCTGTTGTCATCACCTCCGACCAGTTCCTGCGTCGTCCGATCGTCTGGGCAGAGCTGATCGGCAAGTACCGGGCGACCATCACATCCGGACCGAACTTCGCCTACTCGATACTGGCGCGCGTCCTCGAGGGCCGCGACCCCAATGCGGCTGATGCCATTGATCTTTCGTCGCTGCGGATAGCCTGCAACGGAGCCGAGCCCGTCGATCATCGTGATCTGGAACGCTTCGCCACCGTGGGGGCCCGCTTCGGGCTGCGGCCCGCCGCGCCAATGCCGTCCTACGGACTTGCCGAGGCCACCCTGGGGGTGTCGTTCCATGCCCACGACGAGCCGCCCGTCGTCGACGTGGTGTCCAGAACTTCCGTCTCGGAATCCCACTATGCGAAGCCGAATCAAGCCGACGCGGCCGATGCTCAGCACATCGTCTGCCTGGGTGTTCCACTGCCCGGCATGGAGGTTCGTATCACCCGTGGATCAACGGCCCTGGGAGTCAGAGAGATCGGGGAAGTCGAACTTCGTGGACCCGCGGTCGCGAAGCGCTACCTGACCGTGGAGGGCATCGTCCCGCTCAGGGGAGACGACGGCTGGTTCGACACCGGCGACCTAGGTTATCTCGACGAGCAGGGGCGTGTGTACGTCTGCGGACGCACGAAGGACGTCATCGTCCTGGCGGGGGTCAACCTGTATCCGCATGACATCGAACGTGCGGCGGCGACGGTCGATGGTGTGCGGAAGGGATGCGTCATCGCGCTGCGGAGGGACCCTGAATCCGGCGGCGGGGAACGAGAGGGTTTCGTGGTGCTCGCCGAAGCCAACACCGCGAACGAGGCTGAGGCGCGTCTGCGCATCAGCCGCGAGATCACTGCTCAGGTCAGTCGTCATATTGGGCACGCCCCACGTGAGGTTCGTGTGCTTCCGCCCGGCGCCCTGCCCAAGACGTCTTCCGGCAAATTGCGCCGGACCAGCGCCCGCACGCTGCTCTGAAGTCAGACGGGCGTTGCCTCGATGACGCTGAGGGGCACTGCCGTCGGTACTACTTGAGTCAGTCGAAATCCAGCCTGCTGGAGCAATTTTCGCCATTGTGCGGTGTCTCGTTCGCGGCCCCCGGCCTGCACCAGCATCTCGAGGTCGACCCAGTTGCCGACGAATTCGCGGTCATGATCTGGAAGCACTGCTTCGACGAGAAGCAGCTTCGAGGCGGGGGCGGCGGCTGCGCGAACGTTGCGCAGAATCTCGATGGCCGGCTCGTCGGCCCAGTCATGAATCACGTTCTTGAGCACATAGGCGTCGCCGCCGGATGGGACGCTGTCGAAGAAGGATCCTCCCTCGATTCGTACCCGGTCGGCGATACCCCGCCGAGTCAATAACGCGGGCGCTCCCTCCACGACGTCGGGTAGGTCATACAGCACGCCCCGTGCGGTCGGTGTCGCCTCCAGGATTCCGGCCAGCAGCATGCCGTGCCCGCCACCTACGTCGACGATTGTGGAATAGGAGTCGAAGCTGTACCCGGAGACCACGGCGAGCGCTGACAGTCGGGACACGCACGTCATCGCGTCGTTGAAGACCGCGGCGAAGTCGGGCTCCCCGGCGAGATACTCGAAAGGCTCCTTGCCGCGCAAGCGCTGGATGGCGGGCGCGCCCGTCTTCACCGATGCGACCAGGTCGCTCCAATGCTCCCGGTGCTGTGGCGAACCCACGAAGCGGGCCCACCCGACCATCGAATACTGGGCTCCCGAGCGCAGCGGCTCGGCGAGCGCCGTCAGCTCGTACCGTCCGCGGCGCTCGCGGAAGATGCCGCGGCTGATCAAAGCCCGCATCAGCCGTTTGAGCGCATCGGGGTCGGCGTCGATATGGCGTGCCAGTTCGTCCAGCGGCAATGGGCGTTCCGCAAGGGCGTCGGCGATGCCGAGTTCGGCGGCAGCCTGGATGGCTTGGGCTACCCACGCGCCCATGATCATCTCCAGCATCGCCAGTGGTGGCGGCGCCGATCGTTGATGAAGTCGATACAGGTAGTGGCGGAGGCGCTCGGCGACGCGGGCAACTCTGGCGGGCGGCATCTTGAATTCCCGGGGCACCTGGGTATCCCTTCTCAGAACCACCGCGAAGTCGACCGCGCGGCTGCTGCCACAACCCTAGTCGTAGCCGTGATGGTGATTCCGCGAGGCGCCGACCGGTCCGGATTCGGGTGCCCGATGCGCGGGTACCTCGACCCGGGTACCTCGACCGAAGTACCGTGAGTCAGTTGCCGAGGAGAAGTGTGTGACGCGTCCCACCGCACCCGCAGTTGAATCACCCGTGGGCGCGCCGAAAGCCCGACAGCTGACCGAGCAGCGGCGCAATCTGATTTTTCTGGCCGTCGTGTCGGGGATGTTGCTCGCCGCGCTGGACCAGACGATCGTTGCCACAGCTTTGCCCACCGTCGTCGCCGACCTCGGTGGAGCCGGACACCAGTCGTGGGTCGTCACCAGTTATCTGCTCGCGTCGACCGTCGTCACCGCTGTCGTCGGCAAGCTCGGCGACACGTTCGGGCGCAAGTCCGTACTGCAGACCGCAGTGGTGGCGTTTCTGGCCGGCTCGATTCTGTGTGCGATGGCGGGGTCGATGTCCTGGCTGGTGGCTGCCCGTGCCGTCCAGGGGCTGGGCGGCGGCGCCATCACGGTGACGGCAGTGGCCGTCATCGGCGAGGTGATTCCGCTGCGCGAACGTGGCCGCTACCAGGGCGCACTCGGTGCGGTGTTCGGGGTGACGACCGTCGTGGGGCCGCTGCTCGGCGGGTTCTTCACCGACCACCTCACATGGCGGTGGGCGTTTTGGATCAATGTCCCGATCGGTGTGGTTGTGCTGGCCGTCGCGACGGCCGCGATTCCGCGACTCAACCGCAGCGAACGGCTCGTGATCGACTATGCCGGCATCGTGCTGGTGGGTCTCGGCGCCGCCGGGCTGACGCTGGCCACAAGTTGGGGCGGTACCACCTATCCGTGGGGTTCCCCTACGATCGTCGGCTTGTTCGCGGGATCGCTGGTGGTCCTGGTTGCTTTCGTCGTCGTGGAACTCCGGGCGGCCGAGCCCATCCTGCCCATCCGGCTCTTCGCCGACCCCGTCTTCACCGTGTGCTGCGTCCTGTCGTTCGTCGTGGGGTTCGCGATGCTCGGCGCGATGACCTTTCTTCCGACATTCATGCAGTTCGTCGACGGCGTGTCTGCGACGGTATCCGGGCTTCGAACCTTGCCGATGGTGGTCGGCCTGCTGGCCACATCGCTAAGTAGCGGGGCGATGGTGGGCCGTACCGGACGCTACAAGGTGTTTCCGGTGTTGGGCAGCGCGGTGATGGCAATCGCCTTCGTATTGCTGTCGCGGATGAACGCCGAAACCTCCCTGCCGGTCCAGTCGCTCTATCTGCTGATCCTGGGCTGTGGGATCGGGCTGAGCATGCAGGTGCTCATCCTGATCGTGCAGAACACGGTCGATTTCGCTGACTTGGGGGTGGCCACCTCGGGGGTGACGTTCTTCCGCACGATTGGCAGTTCGTTCGGCGCCGCGATCTTCGGATCGCTATTCAGCAACTTCCTTGCCGACCGGCTGGGGCGTGCTTTGGCCGCCGGCGGTGCGCCACGGGACGCCGCCGACTCCCCGGTTGTCTTGCACGGACTTCCGCGGGAAGTCGCAACGCCGATCATCGATGCCTACACCGATTCGTTGAACCAGGTATTTCTGTTCGCGGCCCCGGTCGCCGTTGTCGGCTTCGTGTTGGCCCTTTGTCTCAAACAGGTCCCGTTGCGTGACACCGCAGCTGTCGGAAGCGCAGATCTCGGTGAAGGGTTCGCGATGCCAACGGCGGATACTCCGGACGCGTTGCTCGAGACCGCTGTCGGGCGGATCATGCGCCAAAGCCCTGGTGTTCAGCTGTCGGCGGTTGCCGGTGCTCCGGGCTGTCGCCTAGACACCGCGCCGTTGTGGGTGCTGTTGCAGATCTACCGTCACGGCCAGGTGATGGACACCGCCACGCTGTCTGGGATTGCGTTGCAGCACAAGGTTCCCCGCGAACTCATCGAGCCGATAATCGACCAACTCGTTGCCGGCGGCTTCGCCCGACGCCACGGCGACGATATGCGGTTGACGCCGGCCGGATCGACGGAGGTCAACTTCTGCCGCAATTTCGTCGCGCAATGGATCACCGACACGCTGGCCCGATCGCCGGAGTTCGGGAGCAGGCCCGACGTCGCACAGGTGCAGGGCGCGCTAGAGCGGTTGGCCCGAAAAGTTCTGCTGCAGAGCGATTGGCTTGAGGAATCGACCCTTCTGACGCAGAGCGGACAGACTCGCGAGGTCGTCGATCTGGATACTGAGCCCACACACCCATTCCGGCAGCCCGGCACCATGCGTGGACGGTGGAGGTAAAGACAATTCTATGTAATTGACCAGAATGTTCTATGCGGTTGAATTGAATTCTCAAGGGGGAGTGGGTATTTAACCCGCTTTCGGCGATCCTTTCAACATGACCAGATACAAACCGCACACAATGTTGCTAGCAGCCATGGTCGTTGGTTCGGCGATGGTGATTCCAATGGCGAATGCGCCATCGGCGCAAGCGAATTGCAATGCGAATCAACAGTGGGATCCCGTCATTGGAACCTGCTGGACCAAGCAGGACAGAAACGGCATGGGTAACGCTCAGGGCGCGAACGGGTGTCGGCCCGGCGAACTGGGCAACTGCCTCGGTGCGCTGCAGAACGCCACCGTGCCCGGTGCGAATCTGCCCGCCAGACCTTCGGTCGACGGCGCTCCACCCGATGGCCTCTCGGTCAACGTCGAGGTCGCGGCGATGACCGGACGCTAGTCGCACTGACAAATGATTCTGCGCCTCGATCCCGCTGGATCGAGGCGCAGAATCATTTGTCGGAGAATATTATTCGCTCAGCGGACGGAATCCAGAGCGCGCTCCGGCGGACCCTGGAGGGCGCTGTCCATGACGACGGAACCCGATTCGCGGATACGCACCACGCCGCCCGACTTTTCGTGCTGATCGCGCCAATGCTCGATGGTCTCGTGCGTGGCGTGGTCGAGGAAATCGACCGAAAGGTCCACTGTGACCAGGGCGCCGGCAGGAACGGAAGCCAGTTCCTGGGTCAGGCGGGGGAGCAGCAGAAACGTGCAGGATCCCTTGACTGTGATGTGCCAGCGATCGTCGGACATCTGTTCGGTGTGAATATGTGCCCGAACGACTCTCCAGAGAACGAACCCCGCGGCGACGGCCAGCCCGATGAGAACGCCCTCGAGGAGGTTCAGAAACACCACGCCGAGCACAGTGATCACGTACACGGCGAGATCGCCAGTGACGGTGGCGGTTTTGATGTGAGCCCACTTGACCAGCTGAACACCGATTACGATCAGCAGACCAGCCAACGCCGATGTCGGGATCTGGCTGGCGAGGCCCGCGAACGGGAGTGCGAACACCAGTACCCAGAATCCGTGCAGGACCGCCGATGCCCTGGAGCGTGCGCCCGCCGCGACGTTGGTGGAACTCCGCACGATCACGCCTGTGACCGGCAGTCCGCCGATCAGCCCGGATGTGATGTTGGCGGTGCCCTGACCGATCAATTCCTTATCGAAATTGGTCCGTGTTCCTCCCATGCGGTCCACCGACACCGCGGACAGCAGGCTTTCGACACTGGCGATCAGCGCCACGGTGAGGACACCGGTCACGAAGGCGCCCCACATTCCCGTGGGCAGCTGTGGGAGCTGCAGCGCGTCGATCAACGATCCATCGAGCCGTATTCGCGGGACATCGAGCGGTAGCAGTACGGAAACAGCGGTTACCGAAGCGATTGCGACCAGGGGTCCGGGAACCTTGTTGAGAGGCGCGGGCGCCCAGCGCCAGGAAACGAGAACCCCGATGACGATCAGGCCGAGTGCGAGCCCCGCGCCGTGGGCATCGAGGAGTTGTTCGGGCAACTCGGTGACGTTCGCCCACGCCGAACTGTGAGACGAGCCACCCAGCAGCACGTGAATCTGTTGGAGGGCGATCGTGATTCCGATCCCGGCCAGCATTGCGTGGACCACCACCGGCGAGATCGCCAGAGCGGCGCGAGCAACCCTGCTGAGGCCGAACAGCACCTGCAACACGCCCGCACAAACGGTGATCGCGCAAGTGACCGCCCAGCCGAATTGGCCGACCAGACCCGCCACGATGACTGTGAGGCCGGCCGCCGGCCCACTGACCTGCAAGGGTGAGCCGCCCATGGACCCGGCCACGATTCCCCCGACGACGGCGGCGATGAGACCCGCGAGAACGGGCGCGTCGGAGGCAACTGCGATACCCAACGACAGGGGCAACGCAACCAGGAACACCACTAGCGATGCCGGCAGGTCGTAGCGCGCCAGCGATCGCCAGTCGACCCTCGACATGTATGTGCTCGACGACATTGTGCTGTTGTCCATGAACAACCCCCGGCGGATTATGAAGAATTCGGATTGGGCCGACTTCACTGTCGACTCGATTCACGTTATGAACGGTTTCGACGACCTGCCAAGGCGTGCAACGATGTTCATACGCGATCCATATCTGTGACCTTCACATATGGATTCCGTATGAACCCGGGCCGCGACGCAGGTCGCTGGCCGGTGACCGCATTTTCCTTCGGCACAATGTAGGGATGACCACCCCGCTGATGAGCGCCCGCCAACCAGGCCATCGACAGGCAATTCTCGGACAGCTGCCCCGGATCACACGCGCGGACGGCTCACCCATCCGTGTACTCCTCGTGGACGACGAACTCGCGCTCACAAATCTGGTCACCATGGCGTTGAACTACGAGGGATGGCAGGTCGAAGTGGCCCACGACGGCTTGACCGCGGTCACGAAGTTCAACCAAATCGCACCGGACATCCTGGTCCTGGACGTCATGCTTCCGGATATCGACGGTATGCAGATCCTGAAACGCGTGCGCGACGCCGAGGATCAGACTCCGACCCTGTTCCTGACGGCCCGTGATTCGGTCAGCGACCGCGTCATGGGTTTGACGGCGGGAGCCGACGATTACATGACGAAGCCTTTCAGCCTCGAGGAGCTTGTCGCCCGGATGCGGGGTCTTCTCCGCCGGGCCAAGCTGGCTGAGTCGGAGCCTGCAGAACTGCTGTCGGTCGGTGATCTCACCCTCGATAACGTCAGCCGCACAGTGACTCGCGGAGGCGTAGAAATTGGTTTGACAGCAACAGAATTCGAGTTGCTTCGATATCTGATGCGGCACCCGGGGCGCGCGATTCCGCGGGATGAGATTCTCGATCAAGTGTGGAACTACGGATTCGGCGGTCGGTCCAGCATCGTGGATCTTTACATCTCCTACCTGCGTAAGAAGCTGGACAACGAGCAGGGCTCGATGATCCACACCGTGCGAGGAATTGGTTATTCGCTGCGCGCCGCAACGTGATTCGACGAGCCTTCTCGCGGCCGAGGACGCTGCGCCACCGTCTGATCCTGAGTGTGTCGATGGTCGTGGGCGTCGTGATGCTCGCGATGGGTGGGCTTTATATTCGCGGCCTGCACAACTACGTCATCGAGCTCAGCGACGAGCGTTTGGCGAATTCGCTTACCGCGTTTGCGCATTCGCTCAACAAGATCACCTACGACGAACCCCATACGCGCCTGCTCGGGGCGCAGGGGCCCGATGTGCTCATGGGATTCACGGGGCAGTCGAACGGAACACTGATTGCCGTCCTGCACGACGGCAAGGTCGCCGGTTCGGCGGTATTCGGAGATGACGAGCCCCGGACCGCCGACGCCGCCACCGTCGCGGACATCGAGCGCCGCACATGGACCGATGGATCGCCGTTCACCGCGGATCTGGCTGGACTGGGCCGGTATCGCCTACAGAGCCACCAGATCGACAGGGACGACCAGCTGATCTCGGGGATTTCCCTCGAACGGGCCAACGCGGCGCTGGCCCGCAAGACCCTCTCGTCGGCGGGGCTGGTGGTACTGGCACTTTTGCTGTCCTGGATCGGTACACGCATCGCCATCCGCTATGCGTTGGCACCGTTGCGCCGCGTTGCGGCTACCGCCGCCAGCGTGGCCAGATTGCCACTCGCCGACCCGGGGCACCGGATCACCGCCCGGGTTCCGGCGTCCGACACAGACACCGATACCGACATCGGGATCGTCGGTCACACGTTGAACCGTTTGCTGGCCAACGTCGATTCCGCGCTTGTGGAGCGCGCCGAATCGGACCGCAGGATTCGGCAGATGCTCACCGACGCCAGCCATGAACTCCGAACGCCACTGGCCGCCATCATGGGTTATGCGGAACTCACCCGGCAGGACAGTGCTTGCCTGCCCGCCACGACCGAGTACGCGCTGGAACGCATCGAGGCCGAATCGCGTCGAATGAGCACACTCGTCAACGATCTTCTGCTGTTGTCGAGACTCGATGAACGCCAGGACCTCCGAACCGACGAGGTGGACCTAGCCGACGTGCTCAGCAACGCGATCAACGACATCTCCGTGTCGGAACCCGGCTACCAGTGGAACTCCGTCCTGCCGGACACTCCTGTACGCGTGGTCGGCGACTACGACCGACTGCACCAACTCATGTGCAATCTGCTGGCCAACGTCGCGGCCCACACACCGCCAGGGACGTCGGTGACGGCGACGCTGGGCTTGAATTCGGATGGCGCACGGTTGGTGGTCGCCGACGACGGGCCCGGCATTCCCGCTGATCTTCTGCCACGACTCTTCGACAGGTTCGTCCGCGCCGACAGCTCGCGTTCCCGCGGGCACGGTACGAACGGGCTGGGGCTGGCCATTGTGCAATCCATCGCCGAGGCGCACAACGGTTCGGTGGCCGTCCAATCGAGTGTGGCAGGAACAACTTTCACCGTTGATCTGCCCGCGGCCGTCATGTGCTCGCCGCTACGTGAAGCTGACGGCGATGTCAAATAGCCGATATGCGAAGACCGATGTTGTCGTCTCGCTGGTCAGTCAGCGATGTACTTAAACTCCGTCATCTGTGACGAACACTCGTGGAACCAGCGCGTCGGAGGCGTGTGATCTCACGTTGACAGCCAGCCAGCGCATCTCGGCAACCGCGCCCGCCCGGCCGTCCGGACCGCGCTACCAGCCGGTTTGCATCGTCGGGTGACTTATGCTCCGCGTCGTGGACGATTGAAGTATCGGTCCGACGCGGGTGCCGACTGTGCACATTCGAGCCGACGATCCGGGGGCGCCTGATGCGGGAGGTGTTGCTCGACACCGACGACCTCAGCGAGGTGGTCGAGCGCATCAGCGCAGACTACGCGAATGTCAGGATCGACGGTCTCTCAAGCGACCTCTCGGGCGGCACACGCTTGGTTCGTTCGTCGGTCGGCTCGCTGGCCGTCGATCATGCAGAGTTCGCCTGCGACCTTCGCTACGAACGAGACCCGTCCGAACGGGTCTCGGTGTTGCACGTGCGATCCGGATCGCTGATCTCCACGACAATGCAGGCCGACGGAAGGCGTTTTGTCCAAGGCGATGTAGGGCTGGTGGGCCCCATCCCGGGGCAGCCGGTCACCGGGGCGGTCGAACAGGCCTGCTACGACATCATTCAGTTGGATCGTTCGCTGTTCGACAAGGTCGCTACCGGCCTGCCCGACCGTGGCGCCGAGCCGGTTCTCCTGACCAGTGAATCGCCTTTGTCCCCCGGTGCAGGTACGCATATGGCCAGGGTGATCGACTTCGTCGCCCGCAGTGTCGCCGCCCAACCGGACACACCGGCCAGCCCGCTGATCGCCAGCGCGGCGCAGCATTACTTGGTCGCCACCGTGTTGGCTACCTTTCCGAGCACCGCCGTGTTCGAACCGACCATCGAAGACCGGCATGACAGCACACCTGTGCTCTTGAGGCGGGCGATCGCCTACATCGACGACAATGCGCACCGCGACGTCTCACTGGCCGATATTGCCGGAGCGGTCCATGTCACCCCGCGCGCCCTGCAATACATGTTCCGCAAACACCGAGACTGCACGCCCATCGAATACGTGCGACGGGTTCGGCTCGACTACGCCCATCGAGACCTTGCGCGAGGCGACCGTCATACCACCTCCGTTGCGCAGGTCGCCCGGCGATGGGGTTTCGCGCACCTCGGTCGTTTCGCCATCTACTACCGCGATCAATACGGCCGCAGCCCTCACGAGACCTTGCGCGACTAACGAATTAGTTTGCGCGGTCAACTATTTGCTCCGCGAATTCCTTGAGTTCGCTACGCAGCGATTGCGACGGGTGGATACTCAGGTCGTCGGGGCTGGTTGGCGACTGTCGGGGGCGTCATGGGTGCTGTTTCCTTTGGTGTGCGGGTAGGTTCTGCGGCGTTTGCGTTGGGGCTGGGATTGGCGGTTGCCGCCGGACACGGGGTGGCTGCCGCCGACGATCCGGATTCCAGCTCGCCGAACGCGTCCTCGTCGCCCACCGGGGCGCCGTCGATCGCAGGGGTGCCGTCGACCGGACCCAGGGCATCGGGGTCACCTGCCCGGGCTGCATCTCGCAACGCCCCTTCGGCCGGGAAGGTACGCGCGCCAGCCGGATCGAACAGAACTGCTGGTGACGTCGACTCCGGTGACGCTGACCCGGGGCATCTCGAGGTGGCGAGGAAGTCGCCCGTAGATCGAGACGCTCCGAAGGGCCTGGTGGCCGGTGGCCAGTTCGGCGACGCGCCCGATTCGGCGAATTTGCGCACAGCCGAGGATGATTCGCCGGATCCGGTCGGCGTTCCACGGCCAGTCGCCCAGTCAGGCTCAGTTTCCCCCGGCCAGGAGTCCTCCGATCGGGAGTCCTCCGATCGGGAGTCCTCCGACCAGGCGTCCTCCGATCAGGCGGCGGAGACGTCCGCCGCAGCCACAGCCCGGCCGGCGGGCATCGTGTCGGGAGTGCTCTCACTTCTCGGCTTCGGCCCGCCGGAAAACGGTACCGGCACGCCCCCGACTCCCATGGAGTTGGTGACGGCGGCGCTTTCCCTGGTTAGCCGCGACATCGCCCGGATATCCGCGCGCACCGGAATCACGG
>JAXLRY010000016.1:0-99225 GCA_046330895.1 Mycobacterium sp.
GACGTCGCGCGCAAAGACATCGTGCTGTCGCAAGGCTGGGACGAGGACCAATTCCGCCGAATGGCCGCTCTGGCCGGTGGCGACGTCGAGTTCCGGACGCTACCGGTCGTCCGGTACGACGTGATAGACGGCCAGGACGTCAACATCGTGGATCCGGCCAGGATTCGGGCGGAGATCGCGCACGCCATCGACGGCAGCACCCCGACCACGACGGCCAGCATCTCCGCCGCCGATCTTCCGGCGCCCAATCCGGACACCCAGATCGACATCGTGAACGCGGGCAGCACATCGGGTGTGGGTGCGGACGCAGCGCAGATCCTGGGGAAGCACGATTTCACTGTCGACGACGTCCGCGACCGGCAACTGGGCGAGCCGCTCGACACCGTCATCAGCTACGGCCCGGATGCCGAAGCCGACGCGCGATCGGTGGCGACCCTGCTGGGGATCGACAACGCGCCGCAGGCGAGTGGCGCCCTGGCCGCAAATCACATTCGAGTGGTGCTCGGAGAGAGCTACCTGCCACCGCCCGAGGAGTCGGATTCCGCCACGGCGGTTTCGGCAACCTCGACGTCGGAGGTGTCCGATGACACGACATCGACGACGTCGACACCCGACGCCGGAGCGCCGATCGATGCCGGCGGCATCCCCTGTGTGAACTGAAGGGGTGAGCCGAAAACGGCCGGGCCCCGAATACGGTCGGGCCCCGAAAACGCGCGGGCCCTGAAAACAGCTGGGGCTCAACTTCTTTCGACGACGCCGCGCAACCCATCCGAACCGAACACCGGCTCCAGCATTCCCGAGAAGTCCGGGCCTCGGCGCAGGCAATGTCCACCATCGACATTTATCAGCTGACCCGTGATCCAGCCTGCCGCGTCGCTGAGGAGGAAAACCGCCAGATTCGCAATGTCCTCGGTTTCGCCGAACCTCGGAATCGGCGTGCACTGCCGATAGTCCTCGCGAATCTCCGGCGAACTGAGCACGGGCTCGACCAGTTCGGTGCGCACCAGGCCCGGCCGGATTCCGTTGACCCGCACCCAGGAGGGGCCCAACTCATCCGCGGCCAGCATCAACAGATGGTCAAGCGCCGACTTGCTGACACCGTAGGCGCCGAACCACCGGTGCACGTTGCTCGACGCGACGGACGAGATTCCGACGAACGATCCCCCACCACCCCGAACCAATTCTCGGGCCGAGTGTTTGATCAGGTACATCGTGCCGTTGACGTTCAGGTCGACGGTGCGCCGCCACGCCTCAGAATCGATTTGCGTGATCGGTCCAATGGTCTCCGAGCCGCCCGCGCAGTGGACGACGCCGTTCAGGCGACCCGTCCAGGCGGCGGCCGCCTCGACTACGAACCTCACCTGATCTTCGTCGCGCACGTCTCCGGGCTCAAACCGCACAGTCCCCGAACCGTCGCCGGCGTTGACCTCGTCGGCCGCCGCACTCAGCCGGTCGGAATTGCGGCCCATGATCATCACGTTGGCACCGGCGGCCGACAGCGCAGCCGCCACACCTTTACCGATTCCACTCCCACCACCGGTTACCAGGAAAGTCCGGTCCGCGAACGAGAACTGCACTGGTTACTCCTCATTCAGAACTGGAACAGGTTCTATCCATCGAACCACGGGAACGGAAGTATTCTTGGCGAAGTCCAGCGCTAGATCCTTCTAGCCCAAGCACGGAGTTCACCAACGCCATGAAGTCGAACGATTTCCCCCTTGCCCGCAAGCTCGTCGCCGCAGGCATGCTCGCGGCGGCGCTGGTCGCCGTCCCGGTGACCGGCGGCCTCAACTGGTCGCCCGCGGCGCACGCCGAAGGCGGGGTGCCCGATCCCGCTCCGGAGCCCGATCCCCAGCCCGCCGCGCAGCCCCGGACGGGCGAGGGCGAATGCGCCTACGGCCAGGTCGCCGATCCGAACTCCGGCGACTGCGTACCCGCAATGGGAGGGCTCGCGTCGGAGGGTGGCGCCCAGCCGATCGAGGAACCCGCGCCGCGCCTGACCCAGGACATCACCGAAACCAGCAGCACAGGTGTCGGCGCCAACCTGGTGCCGAACATCAACGGTGACCCTTGCACCGGGTACTGGCAGTCGGTGGCGTGCTCGGAGATGGAGCAGGACAACGTGCCCGTGCACCCGCGCACCACTCTGTCGTCCAGCCCGTAGTCGCCCAGCCCGTAGTCGCCCAGCCCGTAGTCGCCCAGCCCGTAGTCGTAAGCCCGTCGTCGTAAAGCCCGTAATTCCCCGATCGGCCATTCGGAAGAACGGTTCGCCTACAGTTGGTTGATGCCAGTGAAATCTGATCCCACCGATATCGATGACGTCGAGCCGCTAGCCGACAGCACAGCTCGGCAAGCCCGGCGAGTGGTCGCCGCATACGCGAACGATGCCGACGAGTGCCGGGTCTTCTTGTCGATGCTCGGCATTGGGCCGTCAAAGCCCGAGGTCTAGATGCCCTCCAGAGGCCCGAAGAACGAAACGCCGGACTTCGGGAACTCTGACTTTGTCGTCGTCGCGAACCGACTTCCCGTCGACGCCGAGCGGCAACCGGATGGGTCGGTCACGTGGAAGCGCAGTCCCGGTGGCCTGGTCACCGCGCTTGAGCCACTCCTCCGTAAGCAGCGCGGCGCCTGGCTCGGCTGGCCGGGAATCGTCGACAGTCCCGACGCACCCGTCGAGCCGATTGTCGAAGAGGGCCTGCAGCTCTTTCCGGTGCCACTGACGGAAACCGACGTCGCCGAGTATTACGAGGGCTTCTCCAACGCCACCCTGTGGCCCCTGTACCACGATGTGATGGTCAAGCCGATCTACCACCGCGAGTGGTGGGATCGCTATGTCGAAGTCAACCGGCGTTTTGCCGAGGAGACGTCACGAGCGGCCGCGGAGGGCGCGACCGTCTGGGTTCAGGACTATCAGCTGCAGCTGGTGCCCAAGATGCTGCGGATGCTGCGGCCGGACCTCACGATCGGGTTCTTCCTCCACATTCCGTTTCCCCCGGTCGAGTTGTTCATGCAGCTCCCGTGGCGCACCGAGATCGTCGAAGGACTCCTCGGCGCGGACCTGGTGGGATTTCACCTGCCGGGCGGCGCAGAGAACTTCCTCTATCTGTCCCGACGGCTGGTGGGTGCGCCCACCTCGCGCGCGTCGGTGGGTGTCCGCTCCCGGATGGGCGAAGTTCAAGTCGGCTTCCGCACGGTCAAAGTGGGCGCCTTCCCGATCTCCATCGATTCCGCCGAACTCGATCAGCTCGGCCGCAATCGCGACATCCGGCGGCGCGCAAAGGAAATCCGGATCGAACTCGGCAATCCCCGCAAGATCCTTCTCGGCGTCGACAGGCTCGACTACACCAAGGGCATCGGCGTGCGACTCAAAGCCTTCACGGAACTCCTGGAGGAGAACCGGGTCAAGGGCCACGACGCCGTGTTCGTGCAACTGGCCACCCCCAGCCGGGAACGAGTCGACAGCTACCGGGTGCTGCGCAACGAGATCGAGCAGCAGGTCGGTCATATCAACGGCGAATTCAGCGAAGTCGGCCATCCCGTCCTGCACTACCTCCATCGGCCGATTCCACGTGACGAACTGATTGCCTTCTTCGTCGCGGCCGACGTCATGCTGGTGACCCCGTTGCGCGATGGGATGAATCTTGTCGCCAAGGAGTACGTCGCGTGCCGCAGCGACCTGGGCGGCGCCTTGGTACTGAGCGAATTCACCGGTGCCGCAGCCGAACTCCGTCAGGCGTACCTGACCAACCCGCACGATCTCGAGGGCGTGAAGGACACCATCGAGGCGGCGTTGAATCAGAGCGAGGAAGAGGGCCGACGCCGCATGCGCTCACTGCGGAGGCAGGTTCTCGCACACGACGTCGATCGGTGGGCCCGCGCATTCCTGGATGCGCTCGCCCATACGAAGTCCGCCGACTAATCCCCCATCAGACCGATGACGCCGAAGTTGTCGTCGAGATCACGGTCGGCGAAGTAGCCACGCATGGTTGAACTCAAGTCCGCCGCGTTCCAGGCATGGCCTTCGGCGTGGAATCGGTGCTCCGCGGTCGGTGCAGCAACCAAAGTCACCGTCGGTCCGTAGACCACGAAAACCTGGCCGCTGACATTCTCCGCCGCGGGCGACGCAAGGAATCGAACGAGAGTGACGACGTGTTCCGGCGCGAGCGAATCGACTTCACCGTCGGCCAGATCGGGGGCATCGCCGAAGACGTCTGCCGTCATCGCGGTTCGCGCCCGGGGGCAGATGGCGTTGGCGCGCACGCCGTACCGCCCCAGAGCCTTGGCCGCCGAGAGTGTCAGTGCCGTGATGCCGGCCTTGGCCGCACCATAGTTGGCTTGGCCGGCGGGGCCGGACATCCCGGCCTCCGACGAGGTGTTGATGAGGCGGCCGTAGACCGAACCCCCATTGTCTTTCGCCTTGTTGCGCCAGTATGCGGCGGCATTGCGTGTCAGCAGAAAATGCCCGCGGAGGTGCACCGCGATGACGGCATCCCAGTCCTCGTCGCTCATGTTGAACAACATCCGGTCCCGGGTGATGCCCGCGTTGTTCACGACGATGCTCAGCCCCCCCAAACCGTCGGCGCAGGACACCAACTCGTCGGCGGTGGAACGCAGGCTGATGTCACCGGCGACCGCGACGCCCTTGGCGCCCGCACCCGCGATCTCGTCGAGGACGTCGGACGCATCAAGTGCGGCGGGAATGTCGTTGACAACGACCGTCGCGCCCGAGCGGGCCAGTCCGATGGCCTCGGCACGGCCCAGGCCGGCCGCCGCGCCGGTCACCACCGCGACGTGGCCGGAGAGGTCCGTCTGTTCGTCTGATTGAGTCAACTTATGAATGCCTCTAGTCTTTGCGGATCAGCGCCGCGCGGGGGCATTCGGCGATCGCTTGTTCGGCGACATCTTCCTGGTCGGCGGGAACCGGATCCGCGGTCACGACGGCGTAGTCCTCGTCGTCGAGATCGAACAGTTCCGGGGCGATTCCCACGCAGACAGCATTTCCTTCACAGCGGTCATGATCGACTTCGACCCGCATCACTACCTCCTCCGACTCTCCCAGCACCCACCATACGACCGCACGACCGGTGACGGTCAAACACGGCCGCTGGACCACTAGACTAGAACGTGTTACAACGAGGTGTGTCGGGAGGTACCGGCAGCTTGATCGCAACGCCGGCTTCATCACCCGGCTTCATCGCCGAACTGCATCACCCAGCTACCCCACCCAGCTACCCCACCCAGCTACATCGTCCGGCTACTTCCTCGAAGGATTGGTACGCGGATCAGTTACACCCCCGAGCAGCAGGAGCTGCGCCGGGGAACTCCGCTCGTACTTCGCCGCACTGATCACGCCGAGCGCCGAGGCGCCGATGTCGACATCGGGCGAGTGCATACGGCAACGTCTACTGTGAGACGGTCGCGCAGATGGGCTGCACATATGGCTGGCGCTCGGTTGGCCCACTGAGCATGCTGGTTGTGCCTGTTCCACCATGGATCAGCTGATCTTCACCGATGAGGCGGCCACCGCCGGCGCGCCCGTCCCGTTCCTGACGACTACAGCGCGTCGCGCCGACGATCATGGCTTACGGAACCGACGAGCAGAAGAGGTTCTACCTGCCGAAGATCGCGGCCGGCGACCTGCACTTCGCCATCGGCTACTCCGAGCCCGGGGCCGGAACCGACCTTGCCACTCCGACCGCGGCCGTCCGGGACGGCGACGACTACATCGTCAACGGCCAAAAGATGTGGACCAGCCTGATCCAGTACGCCGACTACGTCTGGCTGGCTGTGCGCACCAACACCGAAGCGAAGAAGCACCGCGGCATCTCCGTGCTGATCGTTCCCACTACGGCCGAGGGCTTCTCCTGGACCCCGGTGCACACCATGGCCGGGCCGGGCACGAGCGCCACCTACTACCAGGACGTCCGAGTCCCCGCGACGAACCTCGTGGGTGAGGAGAACGGCGGCTGGAAGCTGGTGACCAACCAGCTCAACCATGAGCGGGTCGCACTCGTATCCGCGGCACCGATCATGCTGGCGCTCAACCAGGTTCGGGAATGGGCGCAGAACACCAAGGATTCCCACGGCGGCCGCTTGATCGATTCCGAGTGGGTGCAGCTCAACCTGGCACGGGTACACGCCAAGGCCGAGTACCTGAAGCTCATCAATTGGGAGCTTGCATCATCCGCGGCCACCGCTCCATCGCCCGCAGATGCCTCCGCCGCGAAGGTGTTCGGCACCGAGCTCGCCACCGAAGCCTATCGACTGCTGATGGAAGTTCTCGGACCCCTCCGCTACGTTGCGGCAGGACACCCCGGGCGCAGTGCTTCGCGGCCGGGTGGAACGGATGCACCGCGCCGCACTGATCCTCACCTTCGGTGGCGGCACCAACGAGATCCAGCGCGACATCATCGGAATGGTGGCGCTGGGCATGCCCCGCGTGAACCGCTGACCACCGAATCGAACCCACGAGGATCACCATGGATTTCACCAGAACCGAAGCAGCACAGGATCTTTCCGGCTTAGTCGGCACGATAGTCGACGCCGTCTGCACCCCCCGGCACCAGCGCGCCCTCGACGCTCTCGACGAACGATTCGACACCGAACTCTGGTCCAAGCTCATCGACGCCGACATCCTGAGCACCGCCGCGCCCGAATCCGTCGGCGGTGGCGGCTTCGGCGTTCTGGAACAGGTCGCTGTTCTGAGCGCCTTAGGCCGGCAATTGGCCGCCGTGCCCTACCTGGAGTCGGTGGTGTTGGCCGCGGGCGCATTGGCTCACTTCGGGAGCGCTGCATTGCAACAGGATTGGGCAGGGCCGGCCGTGGCCGGCACAAAGATCCTGGCGGTAGCGGTGGACGGTGCGGCCGGCCAGGGCCCGGTAAAAGCCGCGGCCGCCGGTGACGGCTACCGACTGACCGGGAGCCGCATTCAGGTCGCGTTCGCCCCCGTCGCCGATGCATTTCTGGTGCCCGCGGAGTCCTACTCCGGCGCTGCACTGTTCCTCGTTGCGGCGAAGGACGCCGGCGTCACCGTCACCCCGTTGCAGACCACCGGGCTCGGCAGCGTCGGCGAATTGGATCTGGCGGGCGTCGAGGTGAGTGCCGACCGCGTCGTCGGCGACTCCGCCGCAGTGGAGTGGCTGACCACATTGAAGACTTTGGGTCACACAGCTTTCCAGCTCGGCGTGCTGGAGCGCGCCCTTGAGTTGACCGCCGAATACGCCCGCACTCGCGAACAGTTCGACCGTCCGATCGGCAGCTTCCAAGCCGTGTCTCAGCGCCTGGCCGATGATTACATCGACATCAAGGGCCTGCGCCTGACTTTGACGCAGGCGGCCTGGCGGCTGTCCGAGGGCCTCCCCGCCTCCATGGAAGTCGCGACCGCGGCCTTCTGGGCGGCCGAAGCGGGACACCGCGTCGCCCACACCACCGTCCACGTCCACGGCGGCGTCGGCATCGACATGGATCATCTGGTGCATCGGTACTTCATCACCGCCAAACAGACCGAATTCGCCGTCGGTGGAGCCACGGGCCAGCTCCGTTCCATCGGTCGCGAGTTGGCCGATACACCGGCCTGATGGTCCCGACACCGACCGTCACGGATCTCCTCAGACCACTGGTCGAGGTCGACGACCGCGGCGTCCGTTCCGACGACGGTTCGTATTCGACTTGGCGCCAACACATCCAGGACGGCGCGGATCTGGCCGCGGCGTTGCGCGCCCGGCTCGATCCTCGCAAGCCGCCGCACGTCGGCGTGCTGTTGGGGAACACTCCGCTGTTCTCCGCGCTGTTGGTGGCGGCCGGGCTGAGCGGCCTGGTGCTTGTCGGCCTCAACCCAGTGCGGCGAGGTGCCGCACTGGACCGGGATGTCGCACACGCCGACTGTCAACTGGTACTCAGCGACACGGTTGATTCGGTGGAGGTCACCGTACCTTTGATCGACGTGGCATCGGAGAGCTGGACCACCGAGCTCTCGGCATTTCGTGGTGCTCCAATCACATTCGCGGACACGACATCCGACGATCTTTTCATGCTCATTTTCACCTCCGGCACCAGCGGCGAGCCCAAGGCAGTCCGCTGCACTCACGAGAAGGTGGCAGTTCCCGGTGTGATGATCGCCGAGCGTTTCGGGCTCGGCCCGTCCGACACCTGCTATCTGTCGATGCCGATGTTCCACTCGAACGCAATCATGGCCGGCTGGGCGCCCGCGGTGGCAGCGGGAGCGTCGATTGCCTTGCGCCGCAAGTTTTCCGCTTCACAGTTCTTTCCAGACGTCCGGCGGTTCAAAGCCACCTACGCCAACTACGTGGGCAAGCCGATGTCCTACATCCTGGCCACTCCCGAGCGAGGCGACGACGCCGACAATCCCCTGCGCTACTTCTACGGCAATGAAGGTGCGCCCCGGGATATTTCGCGGTTCGCCGAACGGTTCGACGTCGTGGTGATCGACGGTTTCGGGTCGTCGGAGGGCGGCATCGCCATCGCCAGAACACCCGATACGCCAGAGGGGTCACTGGGCCCGATCACCGACGACCTCGACATCGTCGACGTCGATTCGGGCCTTTCCTGCCCACCGGGAATGGTCGGCGAACTCATCAATCGGTCGGGCGCCGGATTCTTCCGCGGTTACTACAACGACCCCGAAGCGCAGGCCGAACGGATGGCCGGCGGCGTCTATCACAGTGGGGACCTCGCCTACCGTGATCAAGCCGGCTACGTCTACTTCGCCGGCCGGCTCGGTGACTGGATGCGCGTCGACGGCGAGAATCTGGGCACAGCACCGATCGAGCGCGTGCTGATGCGCTATCCCGAGGTGATCGAGGTCGCGGTGTACCCGATCCCCGATCCTGCGGTCGGTGATCGCGTGATGGCCGCACTTGTGCTGGCGGCCGGCGCCTCGTTCGATCCGGTCTCGTTTCGTGAGTTCCTTTTCACCCAGGCCGATCTGGGACGCAAGCAGCGGCCGTCGTTCGTGCGGGTCGCGGCGTCGTTGCCCCGTACCGAGACGTTCAAGGTCCTCAAGCGAGTGCTCTCCGCGGAAGCGCTGGATTGCACTGACCCGGTGTTCTCGCTCTAGCATCGACCGGTGCTCAAACTGGTGCGCGATCCTCGCCGTGGCAGCGCTGCTGACGTCGGCTTCGGTCGGCATGCCGACGGCTCACGCCGCCGCATGTCCCGATGTCGACGTCACCTTCGCCCGCGGAACCGAGGAACCGCCCGGCGTCGGGAGAATAGGCCAGTCATTCGTCGATTCCTTACGCGCGGATGTGCGGGGCAAGTCCGTCGGCGTCTACGCGGTCAACTATCCAGCCATCAAGAACTGGGCCACTGCGGCTCAAGGGGTTGCCGATGCGAGTGCTCACATCCTGTTCATGGCCAGCAATTGTCCCAACACGCGGCTGGTGATCGGCGGGTATTCGCAGGGCGCTTCGGTGCTGAATGCCGTCACGGCCGACGCGCTGCCCCCACTGTTCGCTCCCCCGTTCGGTTCAGGCGCCCCTTTGCCGCCGTTTGCGGCAGACCGCGTGGTGTCCGTTGTGCTGTTCGGAATCCCGTCGATCGACTACTTGAATTCGGTTGGCGCCCCACCGGTTTCGACCGGGGTGCGCTATGCCGCCAAGGTGCTGAACATGTGCCTGCCCGATGACCCGGTGTGCTCGCTCGGCGGCCGTAACGACGCCGCGCACAATGCATACGCGCAGAACGGGATGACGGCCCAGACGGCTTGGGTCACTGCGCAGCGCCTGGGATAGGGCCTATTCGCGTTCCCGCGGCGAACGCCCAGACCGCAGACAGCCCGGACCGGACCGGACCGGAGACGGTAGGAGTTGCCCGCCTCTGCGCGACAGCGCTCACTGCGGCTGAGCCCACGGCACGAGTTTCAACCAATCTGCCGTCACGCCCGAATATCCGCCGGGCCCCGCCCTGACGGCTCGTTCGGCGACCAACTTGGGGTCGGCCTACGCGTTCGGCGACCAACTCGGGGTCGGCCTACGCCGCTGTCGCTCGGAGCCGGGCAATTGTCTATGTCCCCGCCCCAGCGGCGCCGCGAGACGTCGGTCAGCCGGCCAGCGACGGAACGACGGCCTCGATCAGATGCGGCCCGGGCTCCTCGAATGCCCATCGCATCGCATCGGCCAGTGCCTCGGCGGTGTCGACGCGCCGGGACGGAACACCCATGCCTTCCGCGATCCGCACGAAGTCGATCGACGGATTGCCCAAGTCGAGAAGTGAATTCGTCTTCGGTCCGGGGCCACCACCGTCTTTCAGAGCGCCGACGCGATGCAACTCGATCCGGAGAATGTCATAGCTGCGGTTGGCGTAGACGATGGTGGTGACGTTCAGCTGCTCGCGGGCCTGCGTCCAGAGCGCCGAAATCGTGTACATCGCCGAACCGTCCGACCCCAGGCACAGCACCGGGCGGTCGGGACATGCGATGGCCGCACCCACCGAGACCGGCAGGCCGTAGCCGATGGATCCGCCCGTCAGCGTCAGCCAATCATGTGCCGGCGCACCCGAAGTCGCTTGTGGCAGCATGAGTCCCGAGGTATTCGACTCATCGACGACGATCGCATGTTCGGGCAATAGCACGCCGATCACGTCGGCCGCATTCAGCACGTTCAGCGCGCCGGAGGGCATCTCCGGTCTCGACAACTCGGCCGCCGCGGCAATCGCGTTCGGCGCGAGTCGGTCCGCGAGAGCGACCAGTGCCTCGGCGGCACCGACGGGTCCCGCCATTGACACCACCTGGCACCCGTCGGGAACCAGATCGCTGGGCTTCCCCGGGTAGGCGAAGAACGACACCGGCGATCGGGCGCCCGCCAACACGATGTTCCGGACCCCGGCGAGTTGCGCCGTTGCCGCTTCCGCCAGATAGGCAAGCCGTTCCACCGGCGGCAGGCCGGCACCGCGCTCCAGACGCGTGGGAAAGGTCTCGCAGATCACCCGGGCGCCGAATTGTGTCGCCAGTCGGGCCGCAGCCGTCAAGCCGGGCTCACGGGTGGCGTCGCCCCCGATGAAGATGACCGTTGGTTCGCCGGACCGCAGCCCGGCTTCGACAGCCTCGAGGTCGCCCGTTTCGGGCGACGCGGGCGACTCCTCCTCAGCCCCAGCCGATTCGGCCCCATCACCCCACGAGATATCGGCGGGAAGGATCAGCGTCGAGATGTGCCGATGCTGCAGCGCGCTCACAAGAGCGTCCACCGTGTCCGAGGCCACGCGCGCGACATCCGTTGTGCGCCTTACCCAACCGGACACCGTACGAGCCACCGAGTCGATATCCGACTCGAGGGGCGCGTCGTACTTCTTGTGAAATGTGGCGTGGTCACCGACGACGACCAGCATCGGCACAATCGCCCTGCGTGCGTTGTGCAGATTCGCCAGCCCATTCCCCAGCCCTGGACCGAGATGCAGCAGAACCGCCGCGGGCTTGTCGGCCATCCGCGCATATCCGTCTGCGGCGCCGGTGGCAACGCCTTCGAACAACGCCAGCACGCCCCGCATCGCCGGAACGGTGTCCAGCGCTGCAACGAAATGCATTTCGGAGGTGCCCGGGTTCGCGAAGCACACGTCGACCCCGCAGTCGACGAGCGTGGTGATCAGTGCCTGTGATCCGTTCATCGCGTTCGACTGTAGACGCGACATCACACTCAGCTGTCGCGAATCCCGTCAAGTGCGCGGGTCGCCTCTTCGAACCCTGCCACCAGATCCGCGATGATGTCTGCGGCCGGCCGGATCTCGTTCATGCGCCCCACGATCTGGCCCACCGGCATCGCGACCGCCGTGGGATCCGTCGAACGGCTCATGCGCTGATGCGCCTCGCTGACGAGCACGTTCTGCAGCGGCATCGGCAGTGGATCGGGGGCGCCGGCGGCATCCCAGGCATCCGTCCACCGGCTCTTCAGAAGACGAGCGGGCTTGCCGCTGTAGATACGCCTGCGCACAGTGTCACTCGACGTCGCCGCAAGCAGCGCCTCCTGGATGACCGACGGACCATCGCCGGCACGCACACCGAGGTCGTATTCGGCGGCCGTCAGAAATGCCGAACCCATCCATACTCCGGACGCTCCCAGCGCCAAGGCGGCCGCCACCTGCCGGCCGGTTCCGATCCCGCCCGCGGCGAGCACCGGAGCCCTACCGCCCAGGGCGTCAACGATTTCCGGCCACAACACCACCGAACCGATCTCGCCGGTGTGCCCGCCCGCCTCGTGGCCCTGGGCCACCACGATGTCCACACCGTTATCCACATGCCGCTGAGCGTGTTTCGCCGAGCCAGCCAGCGCGGCCACCGGTACACCCGCTGCATGCGCCTCTTCGATGACGTCAGCGGGCGGAGAGCCCAGGGCATTGGCGATCAACGAAATCGGATGGTTGAGAGCGACTTCCACATGCGAACGGGCGATGGAATGGAGCCAGCCGAGGGTGCCTTCGCTACGCGCCTCGTCGTCGGGCAGCGGTGGCACCCCGAGATCGAGCAGTGTCTTGGCGACGAAGTCGCGGTGCTGCTGTGGCACCAGCTTGTCGATGTCGATGGCGGTTCCCTCAGTGGGTACCTTCGCAGGCATCACCACGTCGACGCCATAGGGATTTCCGCCGGCGTTCTCGTCCATCCAGCACAGCGCGGCTTCGAGTTCGTCGGGCTGGTTGAACCGGACGCACCCCAGCACACCCATTCCGCCGGCCCGGCTCACCGCTGCCGCAACCTTTTCCGACGGCGTGAAGACGAAGATCGGGTACTGAATTCCAAATCGGTCGCACAGCTGGGTGCGCATCAGCCGTTGGCTCCCACATGTTTCTTGTCGCCATGCTTCTGATGGATGAAGTCCGCGGGCCTTTCTTCCGTCTGCTCCTTGGCCCAGCGGTAATCGGGCTTGCCCGCCGGCGAACGTTTGACCTCGTCGACCAGCCAAAGACTGCGTGGCACTTTGTATCCGGCGATCTCGCTGCGCACGAACGCGTCCAACTCGGCCAGCGTGGGGCGGGCGCCTTCGCGGGGCGCGACCACCGCCGCCACGTGCTGGCCGTAACGCGGATCCGGGACGCCGACCACGAGTGCGTCGAACACATCCGGATGGCCTTTCAACGCGGCTTCGACTTCCTCGGGATAGATCTTCTCGCCGCCGCTGTTGATCGACACCGAGCCGCGCCCGAGCATCGTCACCGTGCCGTCTTCCTCCACCCGGGCGTAGTCGCCGGGGATGGCATAGCGGACGCCGTTGATCGTGCGGAAGGTTTCGGCCGTCTTCTTCTCGTCCTTGTAGTAGCCGACGGGGATGTTGCCCTTCTTGGCGATGACGCCCCTGACACCCGAACCCGGCTTCACCTCGTTGCCGTCGTCGTCGAGCACGACGGTGCGGCCGTCGATCTTGACCCGCGGTCCGCCCATGTGGTGCTCACCCTTCGCGACGATGCTGGTGCCGCCGAATCCCGTCTCCGACGAGCCGATGGAATCGGTGATCACGCGGTTGGGCAGAAGTTCAAGCAGCTTCTCCTTGATGCTCGCCGAGAACAGCGCCGCGGTGCTCGCCAGGAGGAACAGCGACGATAAGTCATGTTCCTCTCCCCCGTCGTCTTCAACCCCGTCGCCCTCTCCCCCGTCCCGGGCGGCCTGCAAGGCGTCCAGCAGCGGCCGGCCCATCGCGTCACCGGTGAAGAACAGCAGGTTCACCTTGTGGCGGCTGATGGTGCGCCACACCTCCGCGGCGTCGAATTCCGTTGCCAGAACGACGGTTTGGCCTGAGAACAGCGCCATCCAGGTCGCCGATTGGGTGGCGCCGTGGATCATCGGCGGGATGGGGTAGCGAATCATCGGCGGATTCGCCGCGGCAGCTTTGGCGAGGTCGTACTCGTCCTTGATGAACTCGCCGGTGGCGAAGTCGGTGCCGCCGAACAACACTCGGTAAATGTCTTCGTGGCGCCACATGACGCCCTTCGGAAATCCCGTCGTCCCGCCGGTGTACAGCAGGTAGATGTCGTCCTCGCTGCGCTCCCCGAAATCTCTGACGGCGGAGCTGTCAGCGATCGCGCCGAAGAACTCGACCCCGCCGTAACGCTGGTAGTCGCCGTCGCTGCCGTCTTCGACGACGAGGACGGTCGTCACTTTCGGGGTGTCGGGCAGCACGTTGGCCACTCGGTCGGCGTACTGACGCTCGTGGACCAGCGCAACCATGTCGGAGTTCTCGAACAGGTACCGGAGTTCGCCCTCGACATAGCGGAAGTTGACGTTCACCAGGATGGCGCCGGCCTTCACGATGCCGAGCATCGCGATGACGATCTCGATGCGGTTGCGGCAGTACAACCCAACCTTGTCGTCCTTCTTCACGCCCCGCTCTCGGAGATAGTGCGCAAGGCGATTCGCCTTCTCTTCCAGCTCGGCGTAGGTGATCTGGTTCTCCCCGCAGATCAGGGCAACGCGGTCAGGCACGGCGTCGATGGCGTGCTCGGCAAGATCGGCAATGTTCAGGGCCACAAGTCCCAAATTAGAACGTGTTACATTTCCAATCAAGTCTGCTAGGAAGGCGGTTGGTTCGTGAGCGATCCCGACAGCGCCCCACATGCTGTTGTCGAGCAGCGTGGGCACATTCTGATCGTCACCCTGAATCGGCCGCACGCGCGCAACGCCCTGTCGGGCGAGATGCTCTCGATCATGGTCGAGGCCTGGGACCGCGTCGACAACGACCCCGACATTCGCGTCTGCATCCTGACCGGCGCCGGCGGTTACTTTTGTGCGGGCATGGACCTCAAGGCCGCCACCAAGAAGCCACCGGGTGACTCGTTCAAGGACGGCAGCTACGACCCGTCACGCATAGACGGTCTGCTGAAGGGGCGTCGACTCACCAAGCCGCTCATCGCGGCCGTAGAGGGGCCCGCGATCGCGGGGGGCACCGAAATCCTGCAGGGGACCGACATCCGCGTCGCGGGCGAAAGCGCGAAGTTCGGCATCTCGGAGGCGAAGTGGAGTCTGTACCCGATGGGCGGATCCGCCGTGCGGCTGGTGCGCCAGATTCCGTACACCGTCGCATGCGACCTGCTCCTCACCGGGCGGCACATCACGGCCGCCGAGGCGCTGGAATACGGGCTGATCGGGCATGTGGTTCCCGACGGTCAGGCTCTGTCGAAGGCCCTCGAGATCGCGGAGCTGATCGCGAACAACGGCCCCCTCGCCGTGCAGGCGATCCTGCGCTCGATCCGCGAGACCGAAGGCATGCACGAGAACGACGCTTTCAAGATAGACACGAAGATCGGCATCGAGGTGTTCCTTTCTGCCGATGCCAAGGAAGGACCCTTGGCCTTCAAGGAGAAGCGGTCCCCTCAGTTCCAGGGCCGCTGACCTGCGTCGTTGCCCCGCACCGGCGCCGACGGGGTAAAGACCACGGGCATGGATTCCAGACCGCTGACGAAGTTCGCCGGGCGCAGCGGCAGCGCCGACTCATCCGCCAGGCGCAGGTCCGGGAGCCGAGACAGCACCTTGCGGATCATCGTGTTGAGTTCCAGACGTGCCAGCTGATTCCCGAGACAGAAGTGGGTTCCGAACCCGAAAGCAATGTGGTTGTTCGGGTTTCGGTCGATGCGGAAGTTCTCCGGGTCGCCGAAGACAGCCTCGTCGAAGTTCGCCGACTCGAACAACAGGATCATCTTCTCGCCCGCGCGCAGCTGCGTGCCGTGGAACTCGGTGTCGGCCGTCAGGGTGCGAGCCATGTTCTTCACCGGCGAGGACCAGCGCAGCATCTCTTCGACAGCGCCGGGAAGAAGATCGGCGTCGTGTCGCACCGATTCCCACTGATCCCGATGCCGCACAAGCTGTTCCGTCCCACCGGACAGCGTGTGCCGCGTGGTCTCGTCGCCGCCGATGAGGATCAGCAGCGTCTCGAAGACGATCTCGTCGTCGGACATCCGCTGACCGTCCACCTCTGCATTCACCAGGATTGAGAACAGGTCGTCGGTGGGTTCGGCACGTCGCTTCGCGATGATGTCCATGGTGAAGGCCATGTACGCGGCGAAGGCATCCATGACCGCCTTCAGAGCGGCTTCGTCGGCATGCGAGCTGAGCCCACAGACGAGATCGTCGGACCACTTGAGCAACGTCGCGCGGTCCTCGGGCAGCACGCCGAGCATGTCACCGATCACCGCCATGGGCAGCGGAGCCGCGATGTCACGGACGAAATCGCACTCCCCCCGCTCGCAGACGGCATCGATGAGGGTGTCGCAGAGCGCTTCGATTCCAGCTGCCTTGTCCATCACACGCTTTCGTGTGAAACCGGAGTTGACGAGCTTGCGCCGCACCAGATGTGGCGGATCGTCCATGTCGATCATGTACGGCATGCCGGGCTGATCGGGACGTATGCCACCGGTGTTGGAGAACGTCTCCGGCGAGCGCTCGGCGTCGATCACCGCCTGGTAGGTCGACGCGGCCGCCAGTCCGTTGCGGTCGCGAAAGACCGGCTCATTGGCCCGCATCCAGCTGTACGCGGCGCGCGCGCCGCCATCGGCGAAGAACGTGCCGTCCGTGAAGTCGACGTCCGGCGCGGAGCCGGATTGAGCGTCTGTTGGAGCACCGGGCATTGCTTACCTCCCCACTAGAGTGGCGTCATGGCGCAATCGCAGCACACCATCGCCGGAACTGTTCTCACCATGCCGGTACGGGTTCGCAAAGCCGACGTCCACACCGCGATGTTCTCGGTGTCCGCCGATGCGGCACAACACATGATCGACTACAGCGGGCTGCGAGTGTGCAGATTCCGTCCCGGCCGCGCCGTGGTCACCCTCATGCTCGCTCGCTACACCGACGGAGATTTGGGTCAGTACCACGAGTTCGGCACCTGCGTCATGGTCAATCCGCCGGACTCGCATGCCTCCGGCATCAAGGCCCTCGGCGACGCGGCGGCGTTCATCCACCACCTTCCGGTCGATCAGGAGTTCACCTTGGAGGCCGGCCGAACGATTTGGGGCTTTCCGAAGATCATGGCGGAGTTCACCGTTCGTGAAGGCGACCGCATCGGATTCAGTGTGAGCGAGAACGGGCAGTTGATCGCGAAGATGGAATTCGGCCGCGCGCTTCCGATTCCATCGTTTCGGTCCAAGCCGCAGGTGCTGAAGACCTACACGTTCGCCGACGGCACCCCACGTGAAGTCCCCTGGGAGATGAAGACTTCCGGGGTCCGGTTGCGTCCCGGCGGCGCGAGGCTGCAACTGGGCAATCATCCCTACGCCGACGAGCTCGCGTCGCTCGGACTGCCGAAACGCGCGATGGCATCGGGATCCGTCGCGAACGTCGATATGACGTTCGGGGATGCCCGCATCCTGCGCTGACCGGATGGTCAACCTAGACCAGTGAGGCAAGCTCGCGGATCTGCTCGGCACTGCGTCCCGAGACGACCATCATCGTGACGCCCGCAGCCTCCCACTCCGTGATCTGCTTGCGGACGTGGTCGATGTCGCCGACGATCGCGGCGTCGTCGACCAGCTCGTCGGGAATGACCTTCGCGGCTTCGTCTTTGCGGTTGCTGCGGAAGAGCTTCGTGACGTCGTCGACGACCTCGGCGTAGCCCATCCGCCGATAGACGTCGGCGTGGAAATTCGTGTCCTCCGCGCCCATTCCGCCCATGTACAGAGCTAGGAACGGCTTGATGGCCTCGAAGGTGGCGGCCCTGTCGTCGGTGATCACGACCTGGGCGGTCGCGCAGATCTCGAAGTCCTCGCGGCTGCGGCGGGCTCCCGGCCGGGCGAACCCTTCATCGAGCCACTCGTTGTACATGTGCGCCAGCCGGGGCGAGTAGAAGATCGGAAGCCAGCCGTCGCAGATCTCAGCGGCCAGCGCAACGTTCTTCGGTCCCTCCGCTCCCAGCATGATCGGGATGTCGGCGCGCAGTGGGTGCACGATCGACTTGAGGGACTTGCCCAACCCCGTCGTTCCTTCGGCGACCAAGGGCAGCGGGTAGTGCGGCCCCGCGCTGGTCACCGGCGCCTCGCGCGCCCACACCTGTCGGACGATGTCGATGTACTCACGCGTGCGGGCCAGCGGCTTCGGGAAGCGCTGCCCGTACCAGCCCTCGACGACCTGCGGGCCCGACACTCCCAGTCCCAGGATGTGGCGGCCACCGGAGAGGTGGTCGAGCGTGAGCGCCGCCATGGCGCACGCGGTGGGTGTGCGGGCGGACAACTGCACCACCGATGTGCCCAGGCGCAGCTTCTTGGTCTCACGGCCCCACCAGGCCAGCGGCGTGTAGGCGTCCGAGCCCCACGCCTCGGCCGTGAACACCGTGTCGAAGCCGGCTTCCTCGGCCGCGGCCACGAGTTCTGCGTGGTTGGACGGCGGCTGCGCGCCCCAGTATCCGAGTTGCAGTCCCAGCTTCATCGATGCCGCCTTTCCGTCGTGAACAGGCATCCTTGCCACGATTCTTAGAACCTGTTCTACTCGATGGTGTGACAACCAGCCAAAGCAGCCCAGCCTTGAGCGATTCTCACGATCCACCTCTTTCCGCGCCGCTGAGACTGTCGTTCGACTACACCCGTTCGGTGGGTTCGACGCTCGGCTCGTTCTTCACCGCACTTCGGGAACGACGCGTCGTGGGCGTCCGCGGGTCCGACGGCCGGGTCCTCGTACCGACCGCCGAGTTCGACCCGGTGACCTACGAGCAGCTCACCGAAATCGTACCGGTGAGCAGCGTGGGAACGGTGTTGTCGTGGACGTGGCAGCAGACCCCACTGGAGGGGCAACCACTGGATGAGCCCTTCGCGTGGGCGCTGATCAAACTCGACGGCGCCGACACCGCACTCCTGCATGCGGTGAAGGTGGCGTCGTCCGCCGACATCAGAACCGGCGACCGGGTGCGGGCGCATTGGATCGACGAACGGCAGGGCGCCATCACCGATATCGCCTACTTCGAGCCGGGTGAGACGCCGGAACCGGCCGCCGAAGCCGACGACCGCGACCCCGTGACGATGATCGAAACGCCGGTGGCGATCGAGATCCAGCACACCGCATCCGTCCAGGAGAGCGCCTACCTGCGCGCCCTGCGGGATGGCAAGCTTCTCGGCGGACGTACCGGCGAAGCCGGCAAGGTGTATTTCCCTGCGCGCGAAGTCAATCCCGCCACCGGCCAGGCGTTGGACAACTTCGTCCAACTGGCCGACACGGGGACGGTCACGACGTTCGCGATCATCAACATCCCGTTCGCGGGGCAGCGGATCAAGCCCCCCTATGTCGCCGCCTACGTGCTGCTCGACGGAGCCGACATTCCGTTTCTTCATCTGATCCAGGAGATCGACGCCGCCGAAGTCCGGATGGGCATGCGCGTGGAGGCGGTGTGGAAGCCGGAGTCGGAGCGCGACTTCGGCATCGACAACATCGAATACTTCCGCCCCACAGGCGAACCCGATGCCGACTACGACAGCTACAAGCACCACCTGTGAGGGACGGGAATTGACCATGCGTGAAGTAGCAGTCGTCGGGTTCGCGCACGCACCGCATGTGCGTCGCACCCAGGGCACCACGAATGGTGTCGAGATGTTGATGCCGTGTTTCGCCGAACTGTACGCCGAGTTGGGGATCGACCGCGGCGACATCGGCTTCTGGTGCTCCGGTTCGTCGGATTACCTTGCTGGGCGCGCCTTTTCGTTCATTTCGGCGATCGACTCGATCGGCGCCGTTCCGCCGATCAACGAGTCCCACGTGGAGATGGACGCGGCGTGGGCCCTGTACGAGGCGTACATCAAGCTACTGACCGGCGAGGTCGACACCGCACTCGTCTACGGTTTCGGTAAATCCTCGGCCGGCACACTGCGCCGCGTACTGGCCATGCAGACCGACCCCTACACCGTCGCGCCGCTCTGGCCCGACGCTGTGTCCCTGGCCGGCCTGCAGGCGCGCATCGGGTTGGACTCCGGAAAATGGACCGCCGAACAGATGGCGCAGGTGGCGCTGGACACGTTCGCCGTGGCCGAGCGCACGGACGCCGAGAAGGGCGCAACGTCCGTGGGTGAACTCCTCGACCGGCCGCTCTTCGCCGACCCGTTGCGCAAGCACGACATCGCTCCGATCACCGACGGCGCAGCCGCCATCGTGCTGGCAGCCGGCGATCGAGCCCGAGAGCTGCGCGAAAGACCGGCTTGGATAAGCGGTTTCGAACATCGAATCGAAACCCCGGTGCTGGGCGCCCGCGACCTGACGACGTCGCCGTCGACATCGGCGTCGGCCAAGATCGCCACGGGCGAGGATACCGGATCGATCGACGTCGCCGAACTCTACGCACCGTTCACCCACCAGCATCTGATACTCACCGAGGCAATCGGCCTGTCCAGTTCGACGAAGGTCAACCCGTCCGGGGGCGCGCTGGCGGCCAACCCGATGTTCGCGACGGGGCTGGAGCGGATCGGATTTGCCGCGCGTCGCATCTTCGACGGATCGGCTCAGCGCGCCCTGGCACATTCCACGAGTGGCCCTGCGCTGCAACAGAATCTGGTTGCCGTTCTGGAAGGGAGAGACTGATGGCGGGCCGACTCGCCGCGGTGCTGGGCACCGGGCAGACGAAATACGTCGCGAAACGCACGGACGTCTCGATGAACGGTCTGGTTCGCGAAGCCATCGACCGGGCCCTGACGGATGCGGGTTCAACGTTCGACGACATCGACGCCGTTGTGGTCGGCAAGGCGCCCGACCTGTTCGAGGGCGTGATGATGCCCGAACTGTTCATGGCCGATGCCATGGGAGCCACCGGAAAGCCCCTGATCCGGGTACACACCGCCGGATCGGTGGGCGGCTCGACAGCGGTGGTGGCCGCCAGCCTTGTTCAGTCCGGGAAGTACCGTCGCGTGCTGGCCGTCGCGTGGGAGAAGCAGTCCGAATCAAATGCCATGTGGGCGTTGTCGATCGCCGTCCCGTTCACCAAGCCCGTCGGAGCGGGCGCGGGCGGCTATTTCGCCCCGCACGTCCGCGCATACATCAACCGCTCGGGGGCGCCGAACCATATCGGTGCGATCGTCGCGGTCAAGGACCGCCTCAACGGCGCGCGGAATCCGCTGGCGCATCTGCATGAACCCGACATCACCCTCGACAAGGTGATGCAGTCTCCGATGCTGTGGGATCCGATCCGGTTCGCCGAGACCTGCCCCTCCTCCGACGGCGCCTGCGCCGTAGTGATCGGCGACGAGCAGGCCGCCGAACATCATGCGGCCCAGGGAAATCCGATCGCGTGGATTCATGCCACCGCACTACGCACCGAACCCCTGGCGTACAGCGGCCGCGATCAGGTGAGCCCCCAGGCCGGGCGCGACGCCGCCGCTGCGCTGTGGCGGGCCGCCGGAATCAAGAGCCCGATCGACGAGATCGACGCCGCGGAGATCTACGTTCCGTTCTCCTGGTTCGAGCCGATGTGGCTGGAAAATCTGGGATTCGCCGCCGAGGGCGAGGGATGGAAACTCACCGAGGCCGGGGAGACCGCGATCGGTGGCCGTATTCCGGTCAACCCGTCGGGAGGCGTGTTGTCGTCGAATCCCATTGGCGCGTCGGGAATGATCCGATTCGCCGAGGCCGCCATTCAGGTGATGGGCAAGGCCGGCGATCATCAGGTTCAGGGCGCTCGCAAGGCGCTCGGCCACGCGTACGGTGGCGGTTCGCAGTATTTCTCTATGTGGGTCGTCGGCAGTGACAAACCAGAAGGAGCGGGATCATGACGCGAATGAAGTACAGCTGCAGCATTTTCATGACCCCACTGGATCAGCTGATCGAGCTGGCGAAGACGGCGGAGGAAGTCGGATTCGACTCGATCGCTCTGCCCGACTCGCTGTTCTACATGGAGACCGCCGCCGAGGACTATCCGTACACACCCGACGGGTCACGGATGTGGACAGCCGACACACCCTGGGTCGACCCGCTGATCGCAGCCGCCGCGATGGGAGCGGTGACATCGAAGCTGCGGTTCTACACCAACGTGCTGAAGCTCGGGTCCCGCAACCCGCTGCTGCTGGCCCGCCAGGTCGGTTCGGTGGCCAACATGACAGCCAACCGATTCGGTTTCGGTGTTGGAATCGGCTGGGCTCCTGAGGAATTCGAGTGGTGCGGCGTACCGTTCGCCCGTCGGGGCAAGCGGGTGGACGAGATGATCGAGGTGCTGAAGCTGGTCCTGGCCGGCGGCATGGTCGAGTTCCACGGCGAGTTCTACGACTTCGATCGCTTACAGATCAGTCCAGCCCCCTCGGAGCCGGTCCCGTTCTACGTCGGCGGCCACACGGACGTCGCACTGAAGCGGGCAGCACGCGTCGGCGACGGCTGGACCAGCGCGATGATGACCCTCGATCAGCTCACGGAAACCATCGGCAAGCTGGACGCGCTTCGGGCCGAATTCGGCCGCGACAAACTGCCGTTCGAGATTCAGGCCGTCTGCATCGACCGGTTCGGCGTCGACGGCCACCGCGAGCTGGCCGAGGCAGGCGTGACCGACAACATCGTCATCCCTTGGGTTTTCGACGGTTTGGGATTCGAAGCCACGCTGGAGGAGAAGAAGGATTCGCTGAAGCGGTTCGCCGACACCTACATTCACTCCGGCTGGCAGGACTAGCCTCGCGCCGGCAGCTCAGATTTCGGTCAGCCCGGTGAGGTAACGCTGCGCCAGATCCTGGTACGCCTTCGGGTTCATGTTGACCCAGTTCTCGGCGCCCGTCCCGGCGATCGGTCCCTTCACCTTCGCCGGTGCGCCGGTGACCAGGACCTCGGCCGGGATCTGAGTGCCACCGACCACCAGCGAATGCGCCGCGATCAGGCTGCGTGAGCCGATCACGGCCCCGTCGAGCACCGTGCAGTGATTGGCCACCAGTGCCTCGGCGCCCACGTGCGCGCCGTGGATTGTGCACATGTGGGCGATGGTCGCTCTGGGACCGATGTCGACGGGAATTCCCGGCGGGGCGTGCAGCACCGATCCGTCTTGGACGTTGGCGCCTTCTCTGATGACGATGGGCGCGTAGTCGGCCCGGAGTACCGCGTTGAACCAGACCGACGCGCCGGCCTCGACGGTGACATCTCCGATCAGGGTGGCCGTAGGGGCGATGAAGGCTGTGGGATCGACCTTGGGTGAGCGGCCCTCGAACGAGTAGATCGGCATCGTTCAGATATACCGCGTCGGGCCCATACTTCGCAGCCAGGCGCTGGTCTTATTGCGCGACGACACGGCGAAACTGTAACGTGTTCTAGTTAGAGAGACATGGAGGATCCGACGTGACAAGCGCAATTCGCGAGATCGACACCGGGGCTTTGCCGGATCGGTATGCGCGCGGCTGGCATTGCCTGGGCACAGTCAAAGACTTCTCGGACGGCAAGCCCCATGCGGTGAACGCATTCGGCACCAGGCTGGTCGTCTTCGCCGACTCCAAGGGCGAGCTGCACGTGCTCGACGGATACTGCCGCCACATGGGTGGCGACCTGTCGCAGGGCGCCATCAAGGGCGACGAGGTGGCCTGCCCGTTCCACGATTGGCGGTGGGGAGGCGACGGCCGCTGCAAGTCGGTCCCTTACGCCAAGCGCACCCCTCGGTTGGCCCGCACCCGTTCGTGGGCGACCGACGTGCGCGGCGGCCTGCTCTTCGTCTGGCACGACCATGAAGGCAATGCTCCGCAGCCCGAGGTCCGCATTCCCGAGATCCCCGAGCACGGTAGCGGCGAGTGGACGGACTGGAAGTGGAATTCGATGCTCATCGAGGGCTCCAACTGCCGGGAGATCATCGACAACGTCACCGACATGGCGCACTTCTTCTACATCCATTTCGGACTGCCGACGTACTTCAAGAATGTCTTCGAAGGGCACATAGCAACGCAGTACCTGCACAACGTCGGCCGGCCCGACGTGAGCCTGGGCGGGTCCGCCTACACCGAATCGCATCTTGATTCGGAGGCTTCGTATTTCGGCCCGTCGTTCATGATCAACTGGCTGCACAACAACTACGGCGGCTACAAGGCCGAGTCGATCCTGATCAACTGCCACTATCCGGTGGACCAGAATTCGTTCGTGCTGATGTGGGGCGTCATCGTCGAGAAGCCCAAGGGCGTCGACGACGCCATGAGTGAGAAGCTCGCCGACGCCATGACCAAAGGCGTCAGCAAGGGCTTCCTGCAGGACGTCGAGATCTGGAAACACAAGACCCGCATCGACAACCCGCTGCTGGTCGAGGAGGACGGCGCCGTATACCAGATGCGCCGCTGGTATCAGCAGTTCTACGTGGACGTCGCCGATGTCACCGCAGACATGACCGACCGCTTCGAACTCGAGGTCGACACCACCGCGGCCAACGAGAAATGGCACGTCGAGGTCGAGGAGAACCTGGCAAGGCAAACCGCCGAGGCAGAACAGCCCGCGTCATGAGCGCCGGCGCCCCGGACGCCCAGGCCCCGGACGCCCAGGCCCCAGGCTTCCCGGCCCCAGCCTTCCCGGCCGCGGACGTCCAAACTCCGGACGCCGAGGATCTCGCGCGCTCGATGCTCGTACTCCACGGGGCGCACGACGACGAGGGTCACGGTTCCGGTGACAGCGAAGCCGGACCTTGGTCTAAGGCACCGAATTTCGCCAGCGACCCAGTGCGAGCCGCCGCCGTGAGGGAATCCAGCCGCCGAGACCGTGAGCGCTATTTGTCGGCGGGGCTGGCGGCGGTGGACTGCCGGTTCTGCCATGTGTCTGTGATGGTCAAGAAGCTCGGCGCCGCACATACAGCGGTGCAGTGGAGCACCGAAGCCCAGCAGCGATGCGCCCATTTCGCCGAGGTCCGCGCCGCCGGCGGCAGCAGCGCGCGTACGCGGTCGTGTCCCAAACTGTCGGACAGCATCAAGCACGCCGTGGCGGAAGGGTGCCTCGAGGAGTACTCGAGCGCCCCCTCCCCCGGCGACGGCTGACCCCCTCCGCGAGCAGTCACTGCGGTACCCGAAATCCCTTGTGTCGCGGAGCTTTTGCGTCTGCTCGCGGGTTAAAGCCCAGCGAAGCGGGACTTCACCTGATCCTCGGTGAGACCGTAATCCGCTAGCGAATACTCGTGTTTGGGCGCCCGCGGCCCCCTTTTGCTCTCGTCGTCGATCGCGCGGATCGCATCCAGCGACTCCGGCGGCATGTCGATGCCGAAGCGCGCGTAGATCCCCGCCACGGTCCCCAGCGGATCTGCGATCAGATCGACGTAGTCGACATCGCAGAACTGAGCCGGATTCTGCTGGGCGCGAACAGCATTGAACCGCTCCAACCCACGAGACCAGGTCTCCAGCGAATCAGCCCCGATGGTGGCGCCCCTGAACGTGTTCGACCAGCCCGCTGTGGTCTGCTGCGCCAGCGAGCACATCGACGCCATGATCGTCTCAGCCGGCCGATGGCACTGGACGACCAGTGCATCCGGATAAACAGCGAACAGGGCATCCAAGGCGAACAGGTGACTGGGGTTCTTGAGGACCCAGCGCTTCTCCACATCGTTCAGCCCGATCAGCTGCAGGTTCCTGCGGTGCCGCCGATACGACGGCGCCCAGTCCTGGTCGGCCAGCCACCGCGCGTAACCAGGCACATGCGCCAGCGACTCGTACGACACCGAGTGCAAGGACTGCCGCAGCAGCTGCCAACACTCCTCCACCTCGTCCGCCGTCATGTAATGCAGGCCGCTGTAGTCCGGATTCTCGATGTGTGCCTTGGCGAATCGCGACTGGAGTTCGGCGAAAACCGGGTTGTCCGGCCAGATCTCGCGGGGCGGGCGCGGCTGAGGAAACTCGGCCAGCCACAGTTCCAGACCCTGATGACGCGGATCACCACACAGAAGCCGGTGAAGCGCGGTGGTACCGGTGCGCGGCAGCCCGGTGACGAAGATCGGGCGGACGATCTCCACACCCGCGTGCTCCGGATAGCGTTGCCACGACGCCTCACTCAGCAGCCGCGCTACCAGCGCGTTGCGCAGGAAGAACCTGGACATCTTGCTACCGATCTCGGTCAGATCGGCGTCGTTGCGATACGAATCGAGAAGCACGGCGAGGGCTTCTGAATAGTTGTCGTCGTCGGCGCCGAAATCGTCGAGGCCGACGGCCTTCACCGCTGAGGCGCGCAGGTCCTCCACGGTGCCGACGTCGGTTCGGGGCATCAGGCTTTGTACTCCCCGCAGTTGACATCGAGTGTCTGACCTGTGATGCCGCTGGAGAGATCGCTCGCCATGAAGAGTATCGACGACGCGACCTCGTCCTCCGTCGGCAGCCTGCGCAGGTCCGACTGCGCGGCGGTGGCGGCGTAGATCTGTTCCACGGTGGTGCCGTACTTACCGGCTTGATGGGCGAAGTAGCTCTTGAGCGTGTCACCCCAGATATAGCCGGGCGCAACCGAGTTCACCCGAATTCCCAGCGGCCCGAGCTCCGTTGCCAGTGACTGCGACATTGCCAGCAGGGCCGCCTTGGCCATCTTGTAGGCGCCGTACTTGGGCTGCGAGTGCCTGATCACCATCGAATTGACGTTCACCACCGAGCCTTTGGCCTCACTGAGAGCGGGCGTGAAGCTCTGCGTCAACCTCAGCGCCCCGAGCACCGTCAATTCGATCGCATCGCGAATGTGCTGAAAGGTGGTGTCGGCAAGGGGCTTCATCGAGGGCACCCGAAACGCGTTGTTGATGAGTACATCCACCCGGCCGAAGTTCGCCAGGGTCTGCTCGAGGAGGTTGTCGACTTGAGCGTCGTCGGTGATGTCCGTGCCCACCGCCAACGCCTTGCGCCCGAGTGACCTGACCTTGGTGGCGACGTCGTCCAACCGGTCGACGGTCCGTGCCGCCAGAACCAGATCGGCGCCCTGTTCGGCGCATCGGCGGGCCAGGGTTGTCCCCAATGCGGGGCCCACCCCGCTGATCACCACCACCTTGTTCTCGAGCATGCCGACCATGGGTTAGCCCACCATCCTGTCTGCGATCTGCCTCTGCCGCAGCGCGATCCGGTCCCGCCAGTCCGCTTCCGAGATCGCATTTCCGGAGAAGTACGGCAAACGGTCGGGAACGCTGCCCAGGTCGACGACTTCGACCTCCGGGCCGTCGGCCGCGGTCAGCGGACGCGATACCCGCTGCCAGCGGAACTGCAGAAAGCCCTTGGCATGTCCGAGCGTCTCGACCCAGTTCGTGATCCCGGGATCGCCGTCCGAGACGACGATGCGAATCTTTCCGTCCGGATCTTCCTGAGCCTGAACACCATTGAGTGATGTCTGGTGGTTGATGTAGTCCAGCGAGATGTACCACATGCTGCCGAGCTGGAATCCGAGGTAGGGCGCATCGCCGGCGGGCAGCGTGATGATGAGCGCCTGGTCGGGCGCCAGTTCGAAATGCCCCGCCGACGAATACTGGGTGGCCAGGCCGCCCGGTGTCAGCCGGGGCGCCACCATCGTATTCACCGGGATGTTCATGTAGAACCACTGAGGGAACTGAAGCCAGGTCTTCACACGCTGCACCAGCTGCTTTCCCGCACTCGCGTAACGCTTCTCCAACAGCTTCCTGCTCAGCGGCCCGGGCGCTGTCCCGGCGGTGTCGACGCGGGAGATGTTCACCGTCCCGCGCTGGGCGGACCAATCGTTGTACACTTCGCGAATCACCAACTGGGCGTTGGCCTTCGGAGTGAAGCGCCACGTGTATCCGCCGTCGGGACCGATGTCGAGGTTGCGGTCGTCGAAGGCCGTCTCGCTGTCCGGCACATTGTCATCGGTGTACTCACCGCCGAGGAGTTGGAAGCTGAGGTCGGTGGTGGTGCCACGCCTTCCGCTCACCACATAGTCCTTGCCGGCCAGCACCCTGGTGCCGAAGTACAGCGTGTCCGGATTGTCGAGACCCATTTTGGTGAAGGGGCCGGTACCGGATTGCAGCAACGGGTGGTCACGCTCGTAGTCGAACGCCAGATGTGTGCAACCGGCGATACAACCGGCTAGGTACTGCAGGCCCTCGAGCAGGTCGGCCTCGGATTCGATGTGCCGCGCTTCGCGCACCAGCCGTTCCGCCTCGGTGATCGCGTCGACGAGTGGCCCTGCAAACTCCGGGGGCTGTGCAAACATGGCATGCCTCAGTTCCGCATTCGGACCGGCCCAGTGGCGATCCACGCCAAATCTAGAACGTGTTCCAGGCTGGAGTCAACCCGCATGGATTCCAAATATGGAACATGTGGGTACAATTCTGCAATGCCGGTCAGCGACCCGAACCGAGTCTCACCGCCAACAGCGCGCGTCGTCGCGGTTCTCGACTTCCTCGCCCGACATCCCCACGACCGCTTCGGACTCTCCGAGATCGCCCGGCGGCTGGGCCTCGCGAAGCCCACCACGCTCGGCATCGTAACCACGCTGTCGGAATCCGGTTACCTCGTTCGGGACAGTCACGACAAGACCTACCGGCTGGGGCCGAGCCTGATCACTCTGGGCAACATCGCCCAGGAATCGATGCGGGTGAATCCCGCGGCCCGCGATGAATTGAGCCGGCTCTCAAAGAATTTCAATACGACGGCCGCACTGTCGGCCGTCGTAGACGACCGCATCACATTGCTGGAACTCGTCGGGCCACCCGGGGCGGACGTCGGCGTCCGAGTCGGGCAAAGCTACCCGTTCGCACCACCCGTCGGGCTGATGTTCGTGCTGTGGGACGACGAAGCGCTGAAATCCTGGCTGACCAGAACCCCCACGATCCCCCTTCGCACCGACTCCAAGCGCCTCGACCGCGTCGTCGCAGAATGCCGGGCCGACGGCTATCTGGTCGAGCGCATGACCCCTTCGGGGCGTCGCCTCTACGCGCTGATGGCCGGGATGTCCAGCGAGTTGCACGACGAGCTCAAGGCACTCCTCGGAGAGCTGATCTCCGACATCGGGGAACGGGTGTATCTGCGCAACGAAGCCGCGACATCCAGCCGCGAACGCCACGACGTCAGCGTGATCTCCGCCCCCGTATACGACCATCGTCGTCGGCAGGCCATGGTGCTCTCGCTACAGATCGGCCGCTCCCTCACCGATGCCCAGATCGGGAAACACGCCCGCGGCCTGGTCGCGGCCGCGGGCGTGCTCACCGCACAGCAGGGCGGTGTCAAACCGGATTGGTAACTACAGTTCGCTGATCACCACGAGGGCTTCGGCCGGCTCGACCTGCATGCCGCACTGATTCTGGAAGTCCACCAGCGGCTGCTTGATCGCCCGGATCTCGTCGGCCTGATCGGGATGGCTGGAGAAGTAATCGTTGAACGCGCCGATGGCGCTGAACGCCGACTGCTTGGTGGCGTCGATCAGCGCCTGATTGGCATCGGGATGAGCAGCGAAGTACGTCGACAGCGAGGCAGACACCGAGCTGATCGTCGAGGCCAGGCCGGCCGTCGTGCAATTGGACGGAGCAGGAGCCGGTGTTGGAGTCGGATCCGCTAGGGCTGACGGGATCGACACGGCTGCGCAGGCCGCACCAGCGGCCAATACGCCGAACACACCACGACGCAGGTTGGTCACGGGAATACATCCTTTGTTCAGGGCACGGGACACTGTTGCCGCCGGGCACTGACATGGATGTCGCCCGCGGGGCGCGGTTCGTTACGCCAGACGGCGAGCCGAGTGTGGGCCTCATGCACGGAAAGCAGCCGTTTGCCGCGCACAGCGCCCACAGTCGACGGGCTATTCAGCCTCGGCTTGCTCGCGCTTGATCTCCAGCGCGATGTCGATCAACTGATCCTCCTGGCCGCCGATCAGCTTGCGCTGACCTGCCCGGTGCAGGAGTTGATGCGCAGGTACGTCGTAGCGCTCCGCCTGCCGGATCGCATGCTTGAGGAAACTCGAATACACGCCCGAGTAGCCCATGATCAGCGCATTGCGATCAAGCAGGCATTCGGCGGGCATCGCCGGCGCAACCACCTCTTCGGCGGCGTCGGCGATGTCGAAGAAGTCGATACCCGTCTTCACACCGATCTTGTCGAACACCCCGATCAACGCCTCGACCGGTGCGTTCCCCGCGCCCGCACCGAACCGCCGGCAGCTGCCGTCGATCTGCTTGGCCCCGGCTCGGACCGCCTCGACCGAGTTGGCCACGCCCAACCCCAGGTTCTCGTGACCGTGGAAACCCACCTGCGCGTCGTCACCGAGTTCAGCGACAAGCGCGGCCACGCGGTCGGCCACACCTTCGAGAACCAGGGCACCCGCGGAGTCGACGACGTAGACGCACTGGCAGCCGGCGTCGGCCATGATCCGGGCCTGGACGGCCAGCTTCTCCGGCGGGATGGTGTGACTCATCATCAGGAAGCCGACGGTCTCGAGCCCGAGTTCGCGCGCCAGCCCGAAGTGCTGGATGGAGACGTCCGCTTCGGTGCAGTGCGTGGCGATGCGGCAGATCGAGCCGCCGTTCGCCTGGGCTTCCTTGATGTCGTCCTTGGTGCCGACCCCCGGCAGCATCAGGAAGGCGATCTTGGCTTCCTTGGCCGTCTCGGCGGCCAGCTTGATCAGCTCCTGCTCGGGCGTCTTCGAGAAGCCGTAGTTGAAGCTCGAGCCACCCAGACCGTCGCCGTGCGTCACCTCGATGACCGGAACGCCCGCGGTGTCCAACGCGGCGACGATGGCGCCCACTTCGTCCTTGGTGAACTGGTGCCGCTTGTGGTGCGAACCGTCACGTAACGACGTATCCGTCATGCGGACGTCCCAGACGGGGTTGAAGTAGATGTCGGTCATCTCGTACCTCCGGAGACACTCGCGGCTTGCTTGGCGATCTCCTCGCCGACCTTGGTGGCCGCCGCGGTCATGATGTCCAGATTCCCCGCATAGGGAGGCAGGTAATCGCCGGCCCCTTCGACTTCGACGAATGTCGTCACGACGAAGTTTCCGCCGTTGACCACCGACGGTTCGTCGAACTGCGGTTCGTTGAGCAGGCGGTAGCCCGGAACGTAGGTCTGCACCTCGGCGACGACGTCGTGAATGGACTTGGTGATCGCGTCTCGGTCGGCGTCTTCGGGAATGGCACAGAAGATGGTGTCGCGCATGATCATCGGCGGATCGGCCGGGTTGAGGATGATGATCGCCTTTCCCCGCTTTGCGCCACCGATGGTCTCGACACCCCTGCTGGTGGTTTTGGTGAATTCGTCGATGTTGGCGCGGGTGCCCGGTCCGGCCGACACCGACGAGACCGACGCGACGATCTCTGCGTAGGGCACTCCGCCCCGCTCTGCGACGGCGCGCTGCACCGCGTACACCATCGGGATGGTGGCCTGCCCCCCGCAGGTGACCATGTTGACGTTCGGAGCATCCAGGTGCTCGCGCAGGTTGGCCGGCGGGATCACGCCCGGGCCGACCGCGGCGGGCGTCAGGTCGATGGCCTTGATACCCGCCTCCGCGTACCGCGGCGCCGCGGCCTTGTGTACGTAGGCACTGGTGGCTTCGAACACCAGGTCCGGCTTCTCCGGCTGCCCGAGGAGCCAATCCACCCCCTCGTGGCTGGTCTCCAGCCCGAGTTTGCGCGCACGTGCCAGGCCTTCGCTGTCCGGATCGATGCCGATCATCCAACGCGGTTCCAGCCATTCCGACCGCAACAGCTTGTAGAGCAGGTCGGTGCTGATGTTGCCCGACCCGACTATGGCGACTGAACTCTTCTGACCCACGCCTGTCTCCTCTACTCGAACGACAACCGGACGGAACCGAGCCCGGTGAAGTCAGCGACGAACTCGTCACCCGGGCGAGCATCGATGGCCCGCGTGCACGAGCCCGGGAGGACGATGTCCCCGGCCCGCAAGCGCACCCCGAAGCTGTCCACCTTGCGCGCCAGCCAGGCGACCGCCGTCACCGGATTGCCCAGCACCGCGTCGCTTCGCCCCTCTGCGACGACCTCGCCGTTGCGTTTGAGAACGGCGTCGATGCCGCAGATGTCGATGTCCTTCGGCGAGACGCGCTCCCTTCCCAGCACCCAGCCGGCCGACGACGCGTTGTCGGCGATGGTGTCGCAGAGGCCGATCTTCCAGTCCTTGATACGGGTGTCGATCAGTTCGATCGATGGAACGAACGCGGCGGTGGCCGCCAGGACGTCGTCCTCGGTGCATCCGGCTCCGGGCAGGTCGTCGGCGAGGATGAATCCCACCTCGACCTCGACGCGGGGATAGAGGAACCTTCCCGCGGGCACCGCGACGTCTTCGAACACCTCCATGTCGGCCAGCAGATGACCGTAGTCGGGTTCGTCGACACCCATCATCTTCTGCATCGCCTCCGAGGAGAGGCCCACCTTGTGGCCGATCACCGTCGTGCCCGCTCTGACACGCCTGCGGATGTTGATCAGCTGGATCTCGTAGGCGTCGACGACGTCGATGTCCGCGTGACGATCGGTTAGCGGAGTCGTAGCGACGCGGGACTCTTCGGCGGCAGCCAGGTCCGCGGCAAGTTCTTCACGCGTCGCGTCACTCAGCATCCGGTCCGTCCAATCCGTCGACGTGCCCGCTCCGGGCGGTTTGGTGCAGGCCAGTAGCGCCCGACCGGAACAATTCTATAACGTGTTCTAGTATGACAGCTCAGGAGTACGACGTCGTCGTCGTCGGAAGCGGCGCGGCCGGGATGGTTGCCGCGCTCACCGCCGCTCACCAGGGCCTATCCGCGGTGGTGGTCGAGAAAGCTCCGCACTACGGGGGCTCTACGGCCCGGTCGGGTGGCGGTGTCTGGATACCCAACAACGAGATACTGAAGCGTGACGGTGTCAACGATTCCCCGGAGTTGGCGCGCACCTACCTCCACACGATCATCGGCGACGTCGTCGAACCCGAACGCATCGACACCTACCTCGACCGCGGTCCCGAGATGCTCTCGTTTGTACTCAAGCACACGCCGCTGAAGATGTGCTGGGTACCCGAGTACTCCGACTACTACCCCGAACAACCCGGGGGGCGGGTTGGCGGACGTTCCATCGAGCCCAAACCGTTCGATGCAAATCAGCTCGGCCCGGACCTGGCCGGCCTGGAACCGTCGTACGCCAAGACTCCGCTCAATGTCGTTGTGATGCAACAGGATTTCGTCCGACTGAACCAGCTCAAACGTCATCCGCGCGGAATGCTTCGCAGCCTCAGGGTGGGCGCCCGGACGATGTTGGCGACCGCACGGCGCAAGAACCTGGTGGGAATGGGCCGGGCGTTGATCGCACCACTCCGCATAGGGTTGCGCCGGGCGGGCGTGCCGGTGCTGCTGAACACCGCTCTCACCGACCTGCACGTCGAAGACGGCATCGTCCGCGGAGTCTACGTACGCGACATGACCGCCCCCGAAGCCGCCGAACCGCGGCTGATCCGGGCGCGCCGCGGAGTGATCCTGGGGTGCGGAGGGTTCGATCACAACGAGCAGATGCGCATCAAGTACCAACGCGCACCCATCACGACGGAGTGGACGGTCGGCGCCAAGGCCAACACCGGCGACGGCATCGTCGCCGCCGAAAAGCTCGGCGCCGCACTCGAATTGATGGAAGACGCCTGGTGGGGGCCGACGGTTCCGCTAGTGGGGCGACCCTGGTTCGCCTTGAACGAGCGCAATTCGCCCGGCTCGGTGATCGTCAACCAGGCCGGTAAGCGCTTCATGAACGAATCCATGCCCTACGTCGAAGCCGGCCACCACATGTACGGCGGTCCGTACGGTCAGGGCCCCGGACCCGGGGAGAACATACCGTGCTGGCTTGTCTTCGATCAGCAGTACCGCGACCGCTATATCTTCGCGGGTCTGCAACCAGGACAACGCATTCCGCAGAAGTGGCTGGATTCCGGGGTGGTCGTGTCAGCGGGCAGCATCACCGAACTCGCCACGAAGACGGGAGTCCCGGCCACCGATCTCGCGGCCACCGTCGAACGGTTCAACGGTTTCGCGCGAACCGGCGTCGACGAGGACTTTCATCGCGGCGAGAGCGCCTACGACAGGTATTACGGCGATCCGACCAATAAACCCAACCCCAACCTGGCCGAAGTGAAGCACCCGCCGTTCTATGCGGCCAAGCTGGTACCCGGCGATCTGGGCACCAAAGGGGGAATACGCACCGACGTTCACGGACGTGCGCTGCGGGACGACGGTTCGGTGATCGAGGGCCTGTACGCCGCCGGAAACGTGAGCGCGCCGGTGATGGGTCACACGTACCCGGGCCCCGGCGGGACGATCGGACCCGCGATGGTGTTCGGTTACCTGGCTGCCCTTCACATAGCCGGAGCCGCTGGACCGGCCACGTCGGGCAGCGGAAAGGACTGACATGCCAATCGATCTCGACGTCGCGCTGGGCGCCTCACTCGATCCGGTCGAGTTTTCCTGGAGTAGCAACGACGTTCAGCTGTATCACCTGGCACTCGGCGCGGGCGCCGACCCGATGAATCCCCTAGAACTGAGATACCTGGCCGACTGGAGCCCACAGGTGTTGCCGACCTTCAGCAGTGTCGCCGCCACCTTTCACATGACCGCACCGCCCGAGGTGAAGTTCCCCGGAATCGACATCGAACTGAGCAAGGTGCTGCACGGCAGCGAGTCGGTGACTGTGTCCGGCCCCCTGCCGGCAAGCGGATCCGCACGCGCCGTCACACGTTTCACCGAGATATGGGATAAGGGCAAGGCCGCCGTGATCGTCAGCGAGACTTCCGTTTCCGATCTCGCCGGAATACCGCTGTGGAAGACCACGCGGTCCATCTTCGCCCGGGGCGAGGGCGGCTTCGGCGGCGACCGGGGGCCATCGGCCTCATCCGCGGTCCCCGAGCGGGCTGCCGACTACGTCATCGACATACCCGTGCTACCGCAACAGGCATTGCTCTATCGGTTGTGCGGGGACCGAAATCCGCTGCATTCCGATCCGGAATTCGCCGCTGCCGCGGAATTTCCGCGGCCGATTCTCCATGGGCTGTGCACCTACGGGATGACCTGCAAGGCCCTGGTCGACACGCTGCTGGACTCCGACACGTCGCGCGTCGGTCATTACGGGGCGCGGTTCGCCGGCGTCGTATTCCCCGGTGAGGTGATCAGGGCCAGTGTCTGGAACGACGACGATCGCTACGTCGGCGTCGTCACCGCACCCTCTCGCGGCGATGCTCCGGCGCTATCCGATGTGGAGTTGCTGCCGGCCTGAGCGGCGCGCCGTCTGAGCCCGGATTTCAGACGACATAAGCGTTTGCCCGCCTCCGCGCGACAACCGCTGAGCGACGACGCGGGCCATCGGACGCGAGCAGCACTGTGCGGACGCGGACCCGCGGGAGCAACCTGCAACCAAACCGGAACCGGCACCGCCGCACCGAGGGTAACGCCAGGGATGAGATCCGGCCGGATCACCGCCGTGGCGTTACCGTCGGAGAGCTCGATGGCTGACACACCCTCGCCGACCCGTCTGGAGTCGCTCAGAGCCGGGCACAGCTATTGCGGCCGACGGCTGCGTCAGATGAGGCGGTTCGGGCGCAGGTCGCCTCAGCCGAGGATGAGACCCGACGTCGGGACCCCCGTGCCTGCCGTGACGAGCACATGCTCCACCCCGGGCACCTGGTTCACCGAAGTGCCCCTCAGTTGACGCACACCCTCGGCGATGCCGTTCATGCCGTGGATGTAGGCCTCACCGAGCTGACCCCCGTGCGTGTTGATGGGCAGACGGCCACCGAGCTCGATCGCACCGTCGGCGATGAAATCCTTCGCCTCACCCCAACCGCAGAAACCCAACTCCTCCAACTGAATCAGTGTGAACGGGGTGAAGTGGTCGTAGAGGATCGCCGTCTGGATGTCCGCCGGCTTCAGACCCGACTGGTCCCAAAGTTGGCGTCCGACAAGGCCCATCTCGGGCAGTCCGCTCAGCTCGGGCCGGTAATAACTCACCATCGAGTACTGATCCGGGCTGGATCCCTGTGCCGCGGCCTCGATCACCGCCGGCCGGTGCCTCAAGTCTTTTGCCCGCTCCGCTGAGGTGACGACGATGGCCACGCCGCCATCGGTCTCCTGGCAGCAGTCGAGCAAGCGCAACGGCTCGGCGATCCACCGCGAATTCTGATGTTCCTCAATGGTGATCGGCTTGCCGTAGAAGTACGCCTTCGGATTGTTGGCGGCATGTTTGCGGTCGGCCACCGAGATGGCGCCGAAGTCGCGGCTCGTCGCACCGGACAGGTGCATGTAGCGCCTGGCGATCATCGCGACCTGCGCGGCCGGTGTGGAAAGCCCGTGCGGATAGGAGAACGAATTGTCCACGCTTGTGGAGTCCGCACCTTGAATCAGACGCAGCTGCACCTGGCCGAAGCGCATGCCCGACCGCTCGTTGAAAGCCCGGTATGCCACAACACAATCCGCGACGCCCGTTGCCACCGCCATCGCGGCCTGCTGCACCGTGGCGCACGCCGCACCACCACCGTGATGGATCTTCGAGAAGAACTTCAAGTCGCCGATGCCCGTCGCACGAGCGACGGCAACCTCGGTGTTGGAGTCCATGGTGAACGTCACCATGCCGTCCACGTCCGCCGGCGTCAGTCCCGCATCGCCCAAGGCGTCAAGGACGGCTTCGGCAGCCAGGCGGAGCTCGGATCGCCCGGAATCCTTCGAGAAGTCCGTCGCGCCGATACCCGCGATCGCGGCCTTCCGTGACAGTCCACCCGGCATCAGATGTCTCCCAACGTGAGCTTCACCGTCGCAATGACATGATCGCCAAGGCTGTTTGTGCCAACGACTTTCACAGTGACCAGGCCATCGGTCACTTCGACGACCTCACCCGCGAATGTCACAGTGTCGTAGGCGTACCAGGGAACGCCGAGACGCAGGGCAATCGACTTGACCATCGCCCCCGGCCCGGCCCAGTCCGTGACGAACCGCTGCACCAGCCCGGTGTCGGTCAGGATGTTGACGAAGATGTCCTTGGATCCCTTGGCGTGCGCCTTGTCCCGGTCGTGGTGCACATCCTGAAAATCACGGGTCGCCAGCGCGGTCGACACGATGAATGTCGGGTCACCGTAGAGCGCGAGCTCCGGCAGCTTGGTCCCGACCTCGGCGACACAAGTCGTCATGCTGTGCCTCCTCCAACGGCCGGCTCCCACGCGTAGAGCGTCCATTCGGGCCCGGCTTCTCCGGCGGGAAAGTCGATGAACGTCGCCTCGACCGGCATGCCGATCGCGACTGCCGCCGGATCGACGTTGCGGAGTTCGCCGAGCATCCGCACGCCCTCCTCGAGTTCGACGAGGGCAATGACGAAGGGCACCTGCCGCCCTGGAACCTTCGGAGCGTGGTGCACCACGAAGCTGAATACCCTTCCCTTGCCGGTAGACACGACGTAATCGGTGGTCTCCGACTTGTCGGCCCAGACCGCTGGCACCGGAGGATGCTGCAACGTCCCGTCCGGGCGGCGCTGGATGCGAAGTTCGTGGTCATTCACGCCGTCCCAGAAGAACTGGGTATCCCGGGATGCCGCGGGCCGCATCATGTAGTCGGGATCGAGATCGTCGGGAACGGTGGACGACGACTTCTCGGCCTCGCGCGGCTTGAATTTCATCATCCGCCACATCATTTCGGCGACGTCCTCATCCCCGACCCGCCACGTGATCATCTGAGTGATGAAGAAGCCTTCGCCGAGTGCGGTCTGCTTCGGCCCCACGACGTCGGTGAGCTCGGCCGTCACGCTCACCTCCTCACCCGGCCGCAGATACCGGTGGTAGGTCTGCTCACAGTTGGTGGCGACAACCCCGATATAGCCTGCGCTGTCGAACAATTCGAGGATTTTGCTCAGCGGATCATCAGGGGAGCGCACGCCACCGAGCCCCGCCATAGTCCACACTTGGATCATCGCGGGCGGCGCGACGATGCCCGGATGGCCGGCCGCGATCGCCGCCGCCTCGTCGACGTAGATCGGGTTCCTGTCGCCGATCGCATCAAGCCAGTGGTCGACCATCGGTTGGTTCACCGGATGCCGTCCGACGCGCGGCTTGCTTCTACCCGCGGCTTTGATCCGCTCCGCGGCCTGCTGGATGTCTGTCATCGCGGAACCCGCGGAACCTTCAGTCCTGATGCCGCCACCTGTTCTCTCATGACCTCGTTGACCCCGCCTCCGAAGGTGATCACCAGATTTCGCTTGGTCTGCGAATCGAGCCAGTCGAGCAGTTCGGCGGTCTCGGCCTCGGATGCGTCGCCGTACTTGCCGACGATCTCTTCCGCGATCCGCCCCACCCTCTGAATCCGCTCGGTCGAAAAGACCTTCGTGGCAGCGGCATCCGCGATGTCGATGGTTTCGCCGGCCGCGGCGACCTGCCAGTTGAGCAGCTCATTGATGCGCCAGACCGCACGAATCTCACCGAGCAGGCGACGGACATCGTCACGGTCCAGCGGCACGACGCCATCACCGCCCGGCTTCGACGCCCACGCGTGCACCCGGTCATAGACCGCGGCGACTTTGCCCGCGGGACCGAGCATCACCCGCTCGTGGTTGAGCTGGGTGGTGATCAACCGCCAGCCCGCGTTCACCTCGCCGACAACCATGTCGGCGGGAACACGAACGTCGTTGTAGTAGGTGGCATTGGTGTGGTGCGCGCCGTCGGACAGGATGATCGGCGTCCAGGAATAGCCGGGATCATTGGTATCGACGATAAGAATCGAAATCCCTTTGTGTTTGGCGGCTTCCGGATCGGTCCGGCAGGCGAGCCAGATGTAGTCGGCGTCGTGGCCACCGGTGGTGAAGATCTTCTGACCGTTGACGATGTATTCGTCACCGTGCCGCACTGCCGTCGTCCGCAGAGATGCGAGATCCGTACCGGCCTCGGGCTCGGAATAGCCGATGGCGAAATGCACATCACCGGAGAGAATTGCCGGCAAGAACTTTCGCTTCTGTTCGTCGTTGCCGTATTTCTGGAGGGTCGGCCCCACCGTCTGCAAGGTCACCGCCGGCAGGGGCACGTCGGCCCGGGCGGCCTCGTTGACGAAGATCGACTGCTCGACCGGTCCGAATCCCAAGCCGCCGAACTCCTTCGGCCAGCCGACTCCGAGCTTTCCGTCCGAGCCCATCCGCTTGATGATCGCGCGATACGTCTCGTTGTGCCGGTCGGCCTCCATCGCCTTCGCCTCTTCGGGCGAGATCAGATTGGCGAAATACTGCCGCAGCTCTGCCTGCAGCGCGCGCTGCTCGGGCGTCAGTTCGATGAACATTGCGCTCCCACGAGTTCGAGCCCGACCAGACCGAGGCGGTGCGTGGGGCCGCCGAGAAATCGGGTCAGGTCCTTGATCGACGAGTAGTACCGGTGCATCGGATAGGTGACATCCATGCCCATGCCGCCGTGCAGGTGATGACAGATCTGCATGGCCGGTGCGGCCTCCGACGCCAGCCAGTAGCCCAACACGTCCAGGTCCTGGTCGGCGTCCCGCCCCTCCGATAACCGCCACACCGCGGACATCGCAGCCAAATCCAATGTCCTGGAAGCGATGTACACCTCGGCCAGTTGAGCGGCGACCGTCTGGAATGTGGACAGGGGCCTGCCGAACTGCTCCCGGTTGGCCACATAGTCCGCCGTCAGCCGCAGCGCACCCGCCACGAGGCCAGAGCAGAAGGCTCCGATGCCCCCCAGAACCAGCTGGTTGACCCGCTGCGCGGTTCCCCCCTCCAGCACGTCGCCGCACTCGACCACGACATCGGTGAAGGTGACCGTGCATTCGTCCGACTTGGCTGACGTCGGCGATTTGGCGAGTCGTACTCCGTCGGCGTTGGGCGACACCACAACAACGCCGCTATCGGTGGTGACGACCATCCATTTCGACTGTGCCGCATAGGAAACCGCGACCTTCGTGCCGTTGAGCCGTCCCGCCGCGAATGTCGTCGCGGGACGGTTCGGCAGCGGCGAGCCAGGCTCATTGAGTGCGGCGGTGAGGATCCCGCCCTCGGCTACGCCGTCGACGAATCGGTCCTGCTGCGTTGCCGACGCCAAATCGAGTAGCGGCACCAAACCGAATCCCAACGTCGCCAAGGCCGGCGAGATCGTGCCGTGCCGTCCGATTTCGGTGAGTGCCGTGGCGATCTCGAGCAGGCCGACCCCGTCCCCGCCGAGACGGTCCGGAACGCCCAAAGCGGTCACTCCGCCCGAAACCAGGGAATGCCAACTGTTTTCGCGCTCCAAAACCGACGTGACCACGTCGGCGACAGCCTGCTGCTCCGGCTCCGGAGTGAAGTCCACCCGAATACTCCTCTGGCTCTTTACTGGTTTGACGTGGCGCCGGTGTAGTCGACCTGCCAGTGCTTGATCCCGTTGAGCCATCCCGACCGCAGCCGCTCCGGGGTGCCGACCGAGGTGAGATCGGGCATGTGATCCGCCACCGCATTGAAGATGAGGTTGATCGTCATACGGGCCAGGTTCGCGCCGATGCAGAAGTGCACGCCGGTACCGCCGAATCCGACATGAGGATTGGGTGAGCGCAGGATGTTGAACTTCTCCGGCTCGTCGAACGCGTCTTCATCGAAGTTGGCCGAGCGGTAGAACATCACCACCCGCTGCCCCTTCTTGATGTTCGCGCCGCCGAGTTCGGTGTCGACCAGCGCCGTGCGCTGAAAGGCGGTGACCGGAGTTGCCCAGCGGACGATCTCATCGGCGGCAGTCTCGGGCCGTTCCTTCTTGTAGAGCTCCCATTGATCGGGATTGTTCGCAAAGGCGATCATCCCGTGTGTGATCGAGTTGCGGGTGGTCTCGTTGCCGGCCACCGCCAGCATCATCACGAAGAAACCGAATTCGTCGTCGGAGAGCTTCTCTCCATCGATATCGGCGTTGATCAGAGCGGTGACGATGTCCTCCCCCGGCTCTTTGGCCTTCACCTCGGCCATCTGCATCGCGTAGGCGAGCACCTCCATCGACGACTGCTTGGGGTCGACATCGAATTCCGAGTCGTCGTTGCCGGTCATTTCGTTTGACCATCGGAACAACTTCTCGCGGTCATCCTGGGGAACACCCAGCAAATCGGCGATAGCCTGAAGCGGCAGTTCGCAAGCAACCTGCTCGACGAAATCGCCACCGCCCTGCGCGGCCGCCGCCTTGGCGATGTTCTGGGCGCGGTGATCGAGTTCGTCGCGCAGACGATTGATGGCCCGAGGGGTGAAACCGCGGGAGATGATCCTGCGGAGCCGATCGTGGTGTTCGCCGTCCATATTGAGCATCACGAACCGCTGGAGGTCGATGTCTTCGCGCGCCATGTCGTCGGGGAACTGCGGGATCGCGGTGTTCTCCCAGCTCGAGTAGATGTCGTTTCGGCGGGACACCTCCTTGACGTCCTTGAGCTTGGTGACCACCCAATACCCGCCGTCGTTGAAGCCGCCCTTCCCGATACGCTGCTCACACCACCACACCGGTGCGGCCCGACGCAGTTCGGCCAGTTCGCCAACGGGGAGACCCCGCACGCAGATGTCGGGGTCCAATGGATCGAAGCCCTGCGGCAAGTTGGGGGTAGGCATCTTTGCGCGCTCCTCAATATGACGTGTTCTAGTGCCAGTAAAACACGGCTCCACCGCTGAAAAAAGGTGGTGAACCGGCTTCGCTTGTCAGTCTACTGAAACGTGTTCTAGCCTGGCGGCATGGGTAATCCTGTGATCGTCGAAGCCACCCGTAGTCCCATCGGGAAGCGCGGCGGCTGGCTCTCCGGCCTACACGCGACCGAACTGTTCGGGTCCGTCCAGAAGGCACTCGTGGACAAGGCCGGAATCGACGCCGGCGAAGTCGAGCAGGTCATCGGCGGCTGCGTCACGCAATACGGCGAACAGTCCAACAACATCACCCGGGTCGCCTGGCTCACCGCGGGCCTGCCCGATCACGTCGGCGCCACCACCATCGACTGTCAGTGCGGCAGCGCGCAGCAGGCCAATCACCTGATCGCCGGCTTGATCGCGACGGGCGCGATCGACGTCGGCATCGCCTGCGGTATCGAAGCCATGAGCCGTGTCGGCCTGGGAGCCAACGCGGGACCCGACCGGTCCAAGATCCGGGCGTCGTCCTGGGATGTCGACATGCCGGATCAGTTCACGGCCGCCGAGCGGATCGCCGCCCGCCGAGGCATCACCCGCACCGACGTCGACCGGCTCGGCCTGCTCTCCCAGCAACGCGCCAGGCGAGCCTGGGACGAACAGCGGTTCAACCGGGAGATCTCCCCCATCGAGGCGCCGGTGCTGGACGAGAACAAGCAGCCGACCTCCGACCGCCACATGGTGAGCCGGGATCAAGGGCTCCGCGACACGACCGCCGAAGGCCTCGCATCGCTGAAACCCGTTATGGACGGCGGCATTCACACCGCGGGTACCTCGTCCCAGATCTCCGACGGTGCGGCCGCCGTACTGTGGATGGACGAGGACAAAGCGCGGGCCCTCGGCCTGCGGCCCCGGGCGCGGATCGTGAGCCAGGCGCTCGTGGGCGCCGAGCCGTACTACCACCTCGATGGCCCGGTTCAGTCGACCACGCGAGTTCTGGAGAAGGCCGGGATGAAGCTGGGCGACATCGACCTCGTCGAGATCAATGAGGCGTTCGCCTCTGTCGTTCTGAGTTGGGCGCAGGTGCACGACGCCGACATGGACAAGGTCAACGTCAACGGCGGGGCAATCGCTTTAGGGCATCCGGTCGGCAGCACCGGAAGCCGGCTCATCACGACGGCACTGCACGAACTGGAGCGCACCGACCAGAGCACCGCACTGATCACCATGTGCGCGGGCGGCGCGCTGTCCACCGGCACCATCATCGAGCGGATCTGACATGGCGGTTTCGGACAAGCAGCGGATTGCGGCCGCACAGGCGTACATCGACGCGCTCGTCAGCCACGACGGCGATTCCGTTCCGTTCGCGCCCGGATGCACCCGCATCGAGCAGGGGTTCAAGAACGGATTCTCCGGAAATCACCTGCGCCGCAGCCTGAATCGCGGGCCGCAGTATCGCGTGATCGGCGAGACCACCGCACCCGAGTACACGATCACCGGCGACGAGGTGCGGGCCGTCTACCAGGTGCTGACCAAGCTGTCGTTCGCCGGGAGGCGGATGGCCGCGCGCGTCGACGAGCGGTTCGTGATCCCGGCTTCCGACGGATTGATCCACCACATCACGGTGAAGTTCCACCCGTTCATCAAGAGTTGAGGGAGCACTCATGCCCGCCGACCCGCCTCGCGCGCTGAATTCGCCGCAGACCGACTTCATCATCAAATGGATGTCGCGGATCACGTCGATCCTCTACAAGCGGACGAACGGCAGGATCGGCGGCACGTTCCTCAAGGGTTCGCCGGTGGCCCTGCTGACGACGACCGGACGCAAGACCGGTGAGCCGCGGACCAGTCCGCTGCTCTATCTCCGGGAGGGGGATCGCGTCGTCCTGGCGGCGTCGAGGGCGGGGTCCGAGAAGACACCGATGTGGTACCTGAACCTGAAGGCCAATCCCGCTGTCACCGTTCAGATCAAGGGCGAGGTACTGGCACTGCACGCGCGCGACGCGTCGGAACAGGAACGGGCCGAATACTGGCCCAAGTTGGTTGCCATGTACTCGAGCTTCGAGGACTACCAGTCGTGGACCGACCGCGTGATCCCGATCGTCATCTGCGACCCGGCGTAGCTGCGCTCGAGATTCAGGCGGCAATGCGAGTTGCCCAACTCTGAGCGACAGCGCTGCGACGCCGGATCACCAGCCGCCGACAGTAACGCCACGGCGGAATTCGGACCCCAAATCCGCCATAGCGTTACGCTCGGCGACTCTGACCACCCTTTCGTTGGGAGAGACCCTTCGGAGCGCGCGACGGAACGGCCCGGAATCAGTCACGCGCCGAAGACGCGGACGGGCGGACGGGCCTTGGCCAGCAGATCGGTGACCACGGGACCCAATTCGGCCGGATCCCAACGAGCGCCCTTGTCCACCTGGGGACCGTGCGCCCAACCCTCCGCGACCCGCACGATGCCGCCCTCGACCTCGAACACCCGACCGGTGACGTCATGGGATTCGACGCTGCCCAGCCACACCACCAGTGGCGAGACGTTCTCCGGCGCCATCGCGTCGAACCCGTCCTCGGGCCGCGCCATCATGTCCGCGAACACGGTCTCGGTCATGCGCGTGCGCGCGGCCGGCGCGATCGCATTCACCGTCACCCCGTAGCGGCCCATCTCGGCGGCGGAAACCAGTGTCAGAGCGGCGATTCCGGCCTTGGCCGCGCTGTAGTTGCCCTGGCCCACGCTGCCCTGAAGTCCGGCTCCCGAACTTGTGTTGATGATCCGGGCATTCAGCGTGTCCGCGCCGGCCTTGCCTTCCTTGACCAGTCCGCGCCAATACGATGCCGCGTGCCGCGACGTTGCGAAGTGTCCCTTGAGGTGGACGGCGACGACCGCGTCGAACTCCTCCTCGCTGGTATTGGCGATCATCCGGTCGCGGACGATCCCAGCATTGTTGACCAGAACATCGAGCCCGCCGAACGTTTCGACGGCGGTCCCGATCAGACCGGCCGCCGCGTTCCAGTCGGCGATGTTCGCCCCGCTGGCGACGGCTTCGCCCCCGGCGGCGACGATCTCGTCGACGACCGACTGCGCGGCACTCCCGCCGCCGGCGGGCGAACCGTCAAGGCCCACCCCGATGTCGTTGACCACCACGCGCGCGCCCTCGGCCGCGAACGCCAAAGCGTGTGCGCGCCCGATACCGCCGCCCGCACCAGTGACGATAACGACCCGGCCGTCGAGCAATCCCATAGATGTCTCCCTACTTGTTCGCGTTCGAAGCCTTGTTCGCGTTCGAAGCCGAAAGATACGGCGGCGGCTCACCACCACCGTGCGCCGCGATGGTCGCACCGCTCACATAGGAGGCCGCATCGGAGGCGAGAAACGCTGTCACCCAACCGATTTCCGCGGGCTTGGCCAGCCTCCCCAGCGGCACGGTCGCCGCAACCGCCGCCTGCGACTCGTGGTCACCATAGAAGAGCTCGGCCTGTTCGGTTTCGACGAGCCCCACGACCACGCTGTTGACCCGGACCTTCGGGGCCCATTCCACCGCGAGGCTGGCGGTCAGACTGTCGACGCCGGCCTTCGCGGCACCGTAGGCCGCCGTTCCCGGTGAGGGACGGCGACCGCTGACACTTGAGATCGAGACAATGGAACCACCGGCCGGCTGCTTCTGCATGACAGCGTTGGCCGCCTGTGAGACATGCAGCATGCCAAGCAGATTCAGCTCGATGACCTTCTGGTGAAATCGCGGTGACGCATCCGCAGCCATCGCGAACGGCGCGCCGCCGGCATTGTTCACCACTACGTCCAGGCGGCCATACCGCTGCATGACAGCGTGGATCAATCCGGCGACAGCATCGGGATCCCGGACGTCGCAGGTGTGGAAGTCGTACGGCAACCCATCGACCGGGCGCCTGGCACACGTCACCACAGTGGCACCCTGCCCCGAGAACACCGCACTGATTCCGGCGCCTACGCCTCGAACCCCACCCGTCACCAGCACTACCCGGCCGGCAAGGTTCAGGTTGACACCCAGATCGGTCGCGTCCAGCACTGTGCTAGCGTACCAAGCAAGTGCTTGCTTAGGTCATCGACCCTTCAGGAATGCGAATGACGATCACCACCAGCACCGTCGAACCCGGAATCGTCGCGGTCACGGTGAACTACCCGCCGGTCAACGCCATCCCATCGGCGGGCTGGTTCGAGCTCGCCGACGCCATCACCGCGGCAGGCCGCGACCGCAGCACCCACGTGGTGATCCTGCGGGCCGAAGGCCGCGGGTTCAACGCCGGCGTGGACATCAAAGAGATGCAGCGCACGGAGGGGTTCGGCGCCTTGATCGACGCGAACCGCGGATGCTTCGAAGCATTCCGCGCCGTGTACGAGTGCGCCGTCCCGGTCGTGGCCGCGGTGAACGGCTTCTGTGTGGGCGGCGGGATCGGCCTCGTCGGCAACGCCGACGTCATCGTCGCCTCCGACGACGCGATCTTCGGGCTACCAGAGGTGGAGCGCGGAGCGCTCGGCGCGGCCACCCACCTTTCGAGGCTTGTCCCCCAGCACATGATGCGCCGCCTGTTCTTCACCGCGGCCACCGTCGACGCGGCCACGCTGCACCGGTTCGGGTCGGTGCACGAGGTGGTGCCCCGCGCAGAACTCGACGAGTCGGCACTGCGGGTGGCGCGCGACATCGCCGTCAAAGACACCCGGGTGATTCGCGCCGCAAAGGAGGCTCTTAACCTCATCGACGTCCAGCGGGTGAACTCCAGTTACCGTATGGAACAAGGTTTTACGTTCGAACTCAACCTCTCCGGCGTGTCCGATGAACACCGAGACGCGTTCGCCGGGACGTCCAAATCCGAGAACACACGATGAGCGACAAGCGGACAACCCTGGAAGAGGCCGTCGCCGGCGTCGCCAGCGGGATGACGATCGGAATCGGGGGCTGGGGGTCACGCCGCAAGCCGATGGCATTCGTCCGCGCATTGTTGCGCACCGACGTCACGGACCTGACGGTCGTGACCTACGGCGGCCCCGACTTGGGGCTTCTCTGTGCGGCAGGCAAGGTGAGCACGGCGTACTACGGCTTCGTATCCCTGGATTCGCCCCCGTTCTACGATCCCTGGTTCGCCAAAGCCCGGACGACGGGGGCGATCGTGGCCAGGGAAATGGACGAGGGAATGCTCCGATGCGGGCTTCAAGCCGCAGCGCAACGGCTGCCGTTCCTACCGATCCGGGCCGGCCTCGGGAGCTCGGTGCCGGACTTCTGGGACGGCGAACTGCGAACCGTGACCAGCCCGTACCCCTCGGACGACGGCAAGCCGGAAACCCTCCTGGCCATGCCCGCCCTGCGGCTCGACGCGGCCTTCGTTCATTTGAACCTCGGCGACAGGCGCGGCAACGCGGCCTACACGGGCATCGATCCCTACTTCGACGACCTCTTCCTGATGGCCGCCGATCGCAGATACCTGTCGGTCGAGCGGGTCGTTTCGACCGAGGAACTGATCAAAGCGGTTCCCCCGCAAGCACTCCTGATCAATCGGATGATGGTCGACCGCGTGGTCGAGGCACCCAACGGCGCACACTTCACCACGGCGGAGCCGGACTATCGCCGCGACGAGAAGTTCCAGCGCCACTACGCGCAGGCCGCGGCCGAAAAAGAAACGTGGACGGAGTTCGTGAACACCTACCTGTCCGGCGACGAGGCCGACTACCAGGCGGCGGTGCGCCGATTCGCAGCCGAGGCATCACAATGATGACCGATGCGGAGGCATCACAATGATGACCGATGCGGAGGCATCACAATGATTCAAGTCAGCAGAGCCGAGGTGTGCGTAGTGGCCTGCGCCGAATTGTTCCGGGACGCAGGCGAAATCATGGTCAGTCCGATGACCACCATTGTGTCGATCGGAGCGCGTCTGGCGCGACTGACGTTCGCACCGGACATCGTTCTGAGCGACGGCGAGGCTCAACTACTCGCCGACACACCGGCCATCGGCACCGCCGGTGCGGTCGAGGGCTGGATGCCGTTCGGCCGGGTATTCGAGACGCTGGCATGGGGACGGCGCCATGTCGTCATGGGCGCCAACCAGATTGACCGGTTCGGCAACCAGAACCTGTCGGCCTTCGGCCCACTGCAGCATCCGACACGGCAGATGTTCGGCGTCCGCGGCGCGCCGGGCAACACCGTCAACCATGCCACGAGCTATTGGGTGGGTAACCACTCGAAGCGGGTATTCTGCAACGAGGTCGACGTGGTGTCCGGAATCGGTTGGGACAAGGTCGATCCCGACAATCCGGCATTTCGCTTCGTCAACATCTATCGAGTGGTCAGCAACCTCGGCGTGTTCGACTTCGGCGGCCCCGATCACACCATGCGTGCGCTTTCACTCCATCCCGGCGTCGAACCTGACGAGGTGCGCGCCAACACGTCCTTCGAGGTCCACGGACTCGACGGCGCTGACCGGACCCGACTCGCCACCGGCGTGGAACTGGACCTGATCCGCGAGCGCATCGACCCGAAGGCGTTGCGGGACAAGGAAGTCAAACTGTGAGGCTGAAGACCCGGCTGACGGAACTGGCCGGTATCGAGCATCCGGTGGTGCAGACCGGCATGGGTTGGGTTGCCGGGGCGCGCCTGGTCTCGGCGACGTCGAACGCGGGTGGCCTGGGAATCCTCGCCTCAGCGACCATGACGATCGACGAACTGGCCGTCGCAATCACGAAAGTGAAGGCGACCACCGACCGGCCGTTCGGAGTGAACATCCGGGCCGACGCTGCCGACGCTGCCGACCGCGTCGAACTGATGATCCGGGAGGGCGTAAAGGTCGCATCGTTCGCACTGGCGCCCAAACCGGAACTCATCGGTCGACTCAAGGACGCCGGTTCGGTCGTCATCCCATCGGTGGGGGCGGCCAAACACGCCCGCAAGGTCGCGGGTTGGGGCGCGGACGCGGTGATCGTCCAGGGCGGCGAGGGCGGCGGGCACACCGGACCGGTCGCGACGACACTGCTGCTGCCGTCGGTACTGGACGCCGTCGACATTCCCGTAATCGCGGCGGGTGGCTTCTTCGACGGACGCGGCCTGGCCGCCGCCCTCTCCTATGGAGCAGCGGGCGTCGCCATGGGAACCCGCTTCCTGCTCACGTCGGATTCGACGGTCCCCGACGCTGTGAAGCAGCGCTATCTGGATGCCGGCCTGGACGGCACCGTGGTCTCGACACGGGTCGATGGCATGCCCCACCGCGTCTTGCGCACAGGACTGGTGGAGAAGCTGGAGAGTGGCTCAAGGGTGCGCGGATTCGCGGCCGCCGTCGCCAATGCCGCCAAATTTAAGAAAATGACGCGGATGACATGGCCGTCGATGGTCCGTGACGGGCTCGCAATGCGCCACGGGAAGGACCTGACGTGGTCACAGGTGGTCATGGCGGCCAACACCCCCATGCTGTTGCGGGCGGGCCTCGTCGAGGGCGACACCGAGGCGGGGGTGCTGGCATCGGGGCAGGCAGCGGGCATTATCGAGGGTCTGCCGTCGTGTGCTGAATTGATCGACACAGTGGTGAGCGAGGCCGTCGTGCATTTACGGGCAGCGTCGTCCCTCGTATCAGATTAAGGAAATGACTTATTTTAAGGAAAATAAGGTTTCTTACTAAAACGCCAGAAAATGAAGCTATGTTCTTCACGTGACTGCGATGGTGCCTGGGGCTACGACACCCGGGGTTATGACACCCGGGGTACCGGTACTACTCGCGACTGTACTCGGCGACATCGTCGGATCGCGCCGCTCGCCTGACCGCGCCGCTCTGCACCACGATCTTGACCATGCTCTCGGCGACATCGCGGCCTTCGCAATCGATCCGCCCGCGTTCACCGTCGGCGACGAGTTCCAGGGGAGCTATCCGACGGTGGGGGCGGCCATCGACGCGGCGCTGACCGTACGCCTGGCGGTAGCTCCCGACATAGACATCCGGTTCGGGATCGGCTGGGGTGAGGTGACGATTCTCGACCCCGAAACCGGCATTCAGGACGGCCCGGGCTGGTGGTCGGCGCGGGAGGCGATCGAGTGGACCAAGGCGGCCCAGGAACAGCCGGCGCTGGCAAGCGTTCGGACCACCTACCGCAGCAACTCCGAGACCGGGCCTGATCCCGATGCGGTCAATGCCGCGCTGCTGTGCCGGGACCACCTCCTCTCCCTCGTGGACGCACGGTCGCTCCGACTGCTGCGCGGCCTGCGAAACGGCCAGACCAAGAAGGAGCTTGCCGCGGCCGAAGGCATCAGCGCGTCAGCGGTGTCGCAGCGCACCGCAAAGTACGGGCTGGACCTGGTGGTAGCAGCCTCGGAGCACCTCCGGGCGATCTAGCCGGACGTCGCTACGGTCGGAACATCGAGCTTGATGTTGGAGATGTTCACCAAGCCATAGGACGTGAAGTTCCAGAACGCGGTCGCAGAACTGGTGATCTGCAACGTCAGCGAGTCCTCGGCGTCGTAGGCCGTGTAGGCGATGTTCTCCATCGGGATCTCGATCGTGTGCTGCCGGCCGTCCATCGTCACCGGAACAGGTGTGCTGATGTTTCCGACCACCAAACCCGTCGAGTCGTCGACCAATTGCGCGAACACGAATCGGCTCGTGCCCACGCCGGTGTACGTGAAACTCAGCGTCGGCGCACCGGCGATCTGGGTACCTGTTTCAAGCGGTACATCGACGTTGAGCGCATTGCGCGCCTCAGATGCCTGCGCGATGTTCAGCGGTAGCGGCGCTTGGTTCTGAGGACCGGATCCCCCCAGGAATGGAACGATCCCCAACCACCCGCCGGCACCCTCATAGGTCAGCGGATCGGGGTTGTTGAATCCCCCGTCATAGGGCATCAGCTCAGAGGTGTAGTGACCGCCGTCCTGATCGAACCACTGGAATACCGGGATCGTGTCCGCCGGATCGTCGGGATCACCCGCGACGTACTGGTCGAGCCACTTCAGGTTGTTCGCCAAAAGGATCTCGTCCTGCTCGGGGTTGATCGGGTTCTCGCATCCGCCGTGGCCACCGCAGAACCAGGTCATCTTGACCGGAGTGAGGGGGTTGGAAGTGGAGACCTGCTGAGCGTTGTCGATTGCCTGCTGCAGGGGGAACAAGACATCGGTGGTTCCGCTGATCATCTGCGTCGGGATATCGATGTTGTTCACCAGCATCGTGGGACCGCTGTCCGCAAGAAATGCCTGGGACGTCTCGCTCAAGCGCCCGAACAGATCACCGGTCAACACGGCCCTACCAAATTGCGAGTTGAAACGCGCGCCGTTCAGCAGAAGTATGCCCAACAGCATTGAGCCCCAGGCGGTCCTGAAGGCTTCGTTCGGATACAGCGATTCAAGTAGCGAATTGAAGGTGATCGTCGGAATGATGGCATCGATACGCTTGTCGGGCGTGCCGGCAGTCACCAGCTGGATAGCACCCCCGTAGGACGGGCCGACCATCCCGAGGAATGGATCACCGGCGGATTCCATCGCGATCTGGTTCAGGCCCGGATTGGCCGAGCTCACAGCCCACGAGATGATCGCTGAGGCGTCCCGTCCTTCCCAGAACGGGTTGTCCATCTGGAGGATGCCCCCTGAGGCGTGTTCACCACGCGGATCCCACGTGATCACGTTGTAGCCGCCACCGCCGTCATAACCGCCCGGAGTGGTGTCCGATCGGAGCGTCGCGAGGCCGGGGTTGAGGCCCGAGCCCGGCCCGAATATGGCATCCGGGTCCGTTTCGCCGGCGAATCCCAGCCCCGGTCCGAAGAGGACCAACGGCGCGGTGCTGACTTCATCGGTCGCAACGTCGATCGCGGGGAAGTAGTTGACGCTGATCAATGTGCCGTCGAAGGACGGCATCATGGTGGTGAAGGCCACCGGTCGGTCATCGGCCAACGAGTACGGATTCTCGTTGAACTGCACGACTGTTGACGCACCGATGATGGGGGCCAACAGCTGATTCAAAATCGGCGTCTGATGCAGCGCGGTCAACAACGTCGGCATCAGCAAACCGATGATCGGGATGCCACTAAGGAACTCGTCGAATCCCGTTGTCTCCGCGGCGAGAATGCTGAATTGCTCGTTCTGGGACGAGTCGGTCAGCGTCGAAGAATATGCCAGATAAGAGAATTGACCTGCCGGGTCGTCGGCGTTGAAGGTGATCTTTCCGCCCAGGCTCGGCGCATCAACCACCGTGTAGGTCAGGGGCAGGTCGCGCGTCGAGGTCGCTCCGACAGTCCCCCGCAGAATCCCGTCGACCCATTCCACATCTGGGTCGGTGACGATGGTGCTCCCCAACGCGGACGCGGATGCTGCCGTCTGCGCTGATACCCGTTCGGCGCCAACGGACTTGGGCTCACCGTGTCGCCCGGACTTCGCGGTCGGCCGCGATGCGCTCTCGGCGCGAACCGCCTTCCGCGGCGCGGACTTCGACGCCGACTTGGCTTCCCCCGTCGGTTTGCCGCTCTGGTTCGATGTGTGTGAGTCACCCGACGACGAGTCCGCCCACGCCGCGCCGGCACCCGCAAATACAGCGGTACCCACGCCCAGGGCGATCGCCAAACCACCAACCCGACCTATGAACCTGCCAGCAGCCATCTCCGCGCGCCCTTCCGCTGGTCGACATTGACCAGTACACGAAGCGACGCTAACGAGAGTCGTCGATACTCGTGAGGGCAATACAAAAACGCCGAAATCTGTTGGAATTCAGCACACTCTCGCTGTCCGGGGCCACAAACGACTGTGCGGTTTCATACGGCGCGCAGGGCGCGTTGCGTATGAAAACGCACAATCGAGAAGAGACGCGGGACTCCCCGAAATCAGGGAGTGGCGACGGTCGGGATGTCGAGCTTGATGTTCGAGATGTTCACCAATCCGTACGAGGTGAAGTTCCAAAACGCCGTTGCCGAGCTGGTGATCTGCAACGTCAGGTTGTCCCCGGCGTCGTAGGAGGTGTAGGCGATCGCTTCCATCGGGATCTCGATCGTGTGCTGGCGGCCATCCAGGGTGATCGGTACCGGGGTGTTGATGTTGCCGACCACCCGTCCCGTCGCGTCGTCCACCAACTGGGCGAAGACGAAGCGGCTGGTACCCAGACCCTTGTACGTGAAGCTCAGCGTCGGCGCGCCGGCGATAGACGTTCCCTGCTCGAGGTCGACAGCGACATCGAGCGCGTTGCGCGCCTCGGAGGCCAACCCCAGCGAGTACGGCAGGCTGGTCGCGTTCTGCGGTCCGGAGCCGCCGATCACCGGGACGATGAACAGATTCCCGCCCGCGCCCTGGTATTCCTCCGGATCGGCATTGTTGAAGCCCGGGTCATAGGGCGCCAGATCGGAGGAGTGATAGATGCCATCCTGATCGATCCACTGGAAATTCGGGATCGTGTCGGCCGGATCGTCGGGATCGCCCGCGACGTACTGATCGAGCCACTTCATGTTGGCCGACAGGATCATCTCGTCCTGGTCCGCATAGGCCGGGTCGAGGCACGGGCCGTGGCCACCGCAGAACCAGGTCGTCTTAACCGGAACATCCGGATAGGCGGCCGCGATCTGCTCCGCGTTGTTCATCGCCTGCTGCAGCGGGAACAGGACGTCGGCGCTGCCCTGGACGAACAGCGTCGGGATGTCGATGTTGTCGACCAGCATGGTCGGGCCACTGGCCGCGATGACGGCCTGTGAGACTTCGGAGATCCAGCCCAGCGTGTCGCCGGTCAGCACCGCCTTGTAGATCTGCTGGTTGATCCGCGCGCCCGTGGTCACGAGGCCGAGCAGCAGGAGCGAACCGTAGGCGGTCTTGAACGCGTCGTTCGGGTAGAGCGAATCGTTGAGCGAATTCCAGGCGATCGTCGGCACGATGGCGTCGATCCGCTTGTCCGGCGTGCCCGCGGTGACCAGCTGCACGCCGCCGCCGTAGGACGCACCGACCATGCCGAGCAGCGGATCGTCCTCGGCTTCCATGGTGATCTGGCCCTTGGCCGGGTTCGCGGAACTGATGGCCCAGGAGATGATCGCCGACGCATCGCGGCCCTCCCAGAACGGGGAGTCCAACTGCAGGATCCCGCCCGACGCGAATTCACCGCGCGGGTCCCAGGTGATCACGTTGTAGCCGCCGCCGCCCGAGTAGCCATCCGGCACGGCGTCATTTCGCAGCACGGCGAGCCCCGGCGAGCGGCCCGAGCCGTCGCCGATGACACCGTCGGGATTCGTGTATCCCGCAGCACCCAATCCCGGACCGCTCAGCACCAGCGGAGCCGTGTCGACATCGCCGGTCGACACGTTGGTCGCCGGGAAGTAGTTGACGCTGATCAGGGTTCCGTCGAACGACGGCATCATGTACGTGAACGCCACCGGCCGATCGGCGGCCAGCGTGTAGGCGTTTTCGCTGAACTGCACGACCTCCGATGCGCCGATGATCGGCGCGAGCAGGTTGCCGAGGATCGGGATCTGGTGCAGCGTCGTCAGCAGGCTCGGGACGAACAGGCCGAGGATCGGAATGTTCGACAGGAATTGGTCGAATCCTGTGGTCTCCGCGACCAGGATGCTGAACTGTTCGTTCACCGACGGGCTGGTCACCGCTGACATGTCGGCCAGGTAGGAGAACTGCCCCTCCGGATCGTCGGTGGCAAAGGTGATCTTGCCGCCCAGGCTCGGTGCGTCGACCAATGTGTAGGTGAGGGGAAGGTCGCGGGTCGAGGTCGCTCCGACGGTTCCACGCAGAATTCCGTCGACCCACTCGACGTTCGGATCGGTCACGATGGTGCTGCCCACCGCAGCGGCCGTCGAGGACGCCACCGACGCGGCTTGCTGTGCGGCCCTGGAGTTTTCCGTGCGGCTGAGGCCAAGCGCGGCCACCTCGGCTGCCGAATCGGCGGGAACTGCCGGGCTGCCACCGGACGACGAATCACCGGGTTCGGTAGGCAGGTCGGGGACCGCGGTCACCTCACCGGCGGGCGGCGCTACCTCGGCTGCCGGCTGGGAACGCACGACCCGACGGGGCGTCGATTTCGACGCTGCCTTCGCGCCCGCTGAGGATTTGCCGCTGTGCGCCGCGCCGGCCGAGGAGTCACCGGACGGAGCATCCGCCCACGCTGAGCCCGCACCGACGAAGACGGCGGTACCGACTCCCAGTGCTACCGCCAGGCCACCGACCCGACCGACATACTTCGACGCAGCGATGCTCCCAGTAGCCATTCCCCAGCCCCCTCATAGACAGCGCACTGCCTTGGAGACTAACTCCGGCCATGTGGGACCGTTGGCGGAAAATGAAAATCGGTCTAATGATTCGCGGCCTGCGGCGAAAACCGTTACAGCCGTTCGATGATGGTGACGTTGGCGGTGCCGCCGCCCTCACACATGGTCTGCAGTCCGTAGCGGCCGCCGGTTCGTTCCAATTCGTTGAGCATGGTGGCGAACAGCTTGGCGCCCGTGGCGCCGAGCGGGTGGCCGAGTGCGATCGCGCCGCCGTTGGGGTTGACCTTCGCCGGGTCGGCCTTGAGTTCCTTGAGCCAGGCGATGACGACGGGCGCGAATGCTTCGTTGATCTCGACGACGTCGATGTCATCGATCGACAGTCCGGCCCTGTCCAAGGCGTAGCGCGTCGCCGGGATCGGGCCCGTCAGCATGAACACGGGGTCGGCGCCGCGGGCGCTGATGTGGTGGATGCGGGCGCGGGGCGTCAGCTTGTGGTCCTTGACCGCCTGCTCGGACGCCAGCAGCACCGCACTGGCGCCGTCCGAGATCTGGCTCGCCATCGCGGCGGTCAGGCGGCCTCCCTCACGAAGGGGAGCCAGCGCGGCCAGTTTCTCCAGGCTCGACTCACGGGGGCCTTCGTCGATGCGGAAGTCACCGACCGCGACGATCTCGTTGTCGAAATGCCCGCCGCGGATCGCGGCGAACGCCTTTTCGTGGCTGCCGAGCGCGAACTCCTCCATGTCGCGCCGCGAGATCTCCCACTTCTCGGCGATCATCTCCGCGCCGCGGAATTGTGAAATCTCCTGGTCACCGTATCGGCGCTGCCAGTTCTGCGACTCGTTGGTGGGCGAGGTGAAGCCGAACTGCTCGGCCACCAGCATCGCCGACGAGATCGGGATTCGACTCATGTTCTGCATGCCACCCGCGACGATCAGTTCGGCCGTCCCGGCCATGATGGCCTGTGCGCCGAAGGAGATCGCCTGCTGGCTCGAACCACACTGCCGGTCGACGGTGACACCCGGCACTTCCTCGGGGTAGCCGGCCGCCAGCCACGTGTTGCGGCCGATATTTCCGGCCTGGGGTCCGATTGTGTCGAGGCATCCGACGATGACGTCGTCCACCGCGGCGGGGTCGACGTCGTTGCGGTCGAACAGACCACGAAACGCCGCGACACCAAGATCGATGGGATGCAAGGGGGCCAGAGATCCGTTGCGCTTGCCCACGGGTGTGCGCACGGCGTCGATGACGTATGCCTGATTTGCGCGGGCCTGATTTGAGGGGGCCATGTTTCAGTCTCCTTCAGTTCTGGCGGAGATTCCGCCGAGCACGATGGAAAGGTATTGGCGGCCAACCTGTTCGGCCGTCAGGGGTCCGCCGGGTTGATACCAGCGCACCGAAACCCAGGTGGTGTCACGAATGAACCGGTACACCAGATCGACGTCGATATCGGGACGGAAATAGCCCTGCTCGATGCCCTCGTTGAGGACGTCGACCCACATCTTTCGCTGTTCGATGTTGCGCTCCGCTAGGTAGGAGAACCGCGGCTGGGAGGACAGTCGTTTGGCCTCGTCCTGATAGATGACCACCTGCGCGTGACGGTGTTCGATGGCGTCGAACGAGGCCATGAACAATCCCTGCAGCCGCTCCATCGGATTGGGTTCGGTGTCGATGACCTCGCGGTAGCGCTCGAACAGCCAGCCGAGAAACCCCCGCAACACCTCGTCGACCATCTCCTCCTTGGACGCGAAGTGGTGATAGAGACTGCCGGAGAGGATGCCCGCGGCGTCGGCGATGTCACGGACGGTGGTCGCACGCAGGCCCCGGTCGGCGAACATCGCGGCGGCGAGCTCTAGAAGCTCGTCGCGACGGCTCACCGCGCCAGACGTCATCGATACACCGTCGTCATGGATGCTGGCTCGATACCGAGATCACTTCGCCCGTCAGGTAACTGGAGTAATCGCTGGCGAGGAAGGCGACCGTCGACGCGACCTCCCACGGTTCCGCGGCACGGCCGAAGGCTTCGCCTTCCGACAACCGGTCCAGGAGATCGGCGGAGCTGACCTTCTCGAGAAACTTGTGCCGCGCGATGCTCGGCGACACGGCATTGATCCGGACCCCGAATTCGACGGCTTCGATTGCGCTGCAACGAGTCAGAGCCATCACACCGGCCTTCGCGGCGGCATAGTGGGATTGCGAATGTTGCGCCCGCCAACCAAGGACGCTGGCGTTGTTGACAATTGCGCCGCCATGACCGGCATCCCGGAAATAGGCTAGCGCGGCACGGGTGGCTCGCATCACCGATGTCAGCGTGACGTTGAGAACGCGGTCCCATTCGTCGTCGGTCATATCGACGACGGGGGCCTGGCCGCCCAGGCCGGCGTTGTTCACCAGGACGTCCAGCCTGCCCATCCGCGCGGTGGTCGAGGCGATCAGCGCGTCGACCTGCGCGGTGGAGGTGACGTCGCACACCACACTCTCGACGCGGCCCAGTCCCAATTCCATCAGCTGATCGCGTGTTTCACCCAACCGGCGTTCGTGATGGTCGGAGACAACCACGTCCGCACCTTCGAGTAGCGCCCGCCGGGCCGTCGCCGACCCGATTCCGGTCCCGGCCGCGGCGGTCACGACGACGACCTTCCCCGCGAGCAGTCCGTGTCCTCCGATCTCCGGGGGCGCGATGTGCAACGGCGTCACTGGCCCTTCACCTCTCGGGGTAGGCCGAGCACCCGCTCGGCGATGATGTTGCGCTGAATCTCGTTCGAGCCGCCGTAGATGGTGTCGGAACGCGAGAACAGGAACAGCCGCTGCCATTCGTCGAACTCGCCGTCCGTCTTGTACAGACCGGCTCTGCCCCTGATGTCCATCGCCAGCTCGCCGAGACTGCGATGCCAGTTGGCCCACAGCAGTTTCGAGACGCTGTCCTGGCCGGGTTGTTCGGAGTCCATCGTCGCCAGCGCGTAGGACCGCATGGTCCGCAGACCCGCCCACGCGCGGATCAGGCGCTCACGAATGATCGGATCGTCAACGGCGCCGGTCGTTTTCGCCAACGCCACGATCCCGGAAAGTTCCCGGGCGTACCGGATCTGCTGCCCAAGCGTCGACACCCCGCGCTCGAAGGTCAACGTTCCCATCGCCACTCGCCAGCCGTCGCCGGGGCGCCCACGACGAGGGAGGCATCGGTTCGGGCATCGGTGAAGAAGACCTCGTTGAATTCCGAGTCGCCGGTCAACTGGACGATCGGACGGATCTCGACGCCCGGCTGGTCGAGCGGCACCAGCAGATACGACAGTCCGGCGTGGCGCGTCGAGCCCTTCTCCGTGCGGGCGACCACGAAGCACCACTGCGCCCAGTGCGCCAGTGATGTCCAGACCTTCTGTCCGTTGATCACCCACTCGTCGCCGTCCCGGACCGCCGACGTCGACACGTTGGCGAGATCGCTGCCCGCGCCCGGCTCCGAGTAGCCCTGACACCACAGCTCGGTGACATCGACGATGTGCGGCAAGAAGCGCTGCTGCTGTGCGGGAGTGCCGTAGGCGATGAGCGTGGGCCCGAGCAATTCCTCACCGAAGTGATTGACCTTGTCGGGGGCGTCGGCCCGGGCGTACTCCTCGTAGAAGGCGACGCGGTGCGCCACCGAAAGCCCCCGTCCCCCGTGCTCGACGGGCCAGCCCAGACAGGTCAGCCCGGCCGCGGACAGGCGGCGATTCCAGTCTCTGCGTTCCTCGAAGGCTTCGTGCTCACGTCCGGGGCCTCCGAGACCCTTGAGTGCGGCGAAGTCGCCGACCAGGTTCCCGGCCAGCCAGTCACGGACCTCCGCCCGGAACTCCTCGACCGTGATCACCCCTGTAGGCTAACCTACCAAGCACTTGCTTGCTTACGCGGTCTTGCCGACCGCGCGGAGAACATGGGCCGGAAATCCCAGAGGAGTATCCGATGACAACACCCGGGACCACCCCCGAAGTGCTGGACCGGATGGCCCGCGAACTCGGCGCCCACGACGCCCTGATCACCGACGACCATCGATTCAGCTATGCCGGGTTGCGCAACGAGGTGCGGCAGGCCGCCGGCGCCATGATCTCGCTGGGAATCGAACCCGGAGACCGCGTGGCGCTCTGGTGCCCCAACACCTGGCATTGGGTGGTCGCCTGTCTGGCCACCCACTACGCGGGCGGCGTGGTGGTTCCCCTGAACACCCGCTACACGGCGCCCGAAGCGGCCGACATCCTCGTCCGAAGCCGAGCCCGCCTACTGGTGGGAATGGGCGAGTTCCTCGGTTTCGACCGCGTGGCCGACCTCGATCGTGCCGCTCTGCCGGAGCTGCGCACCGTGGTGCGGGTGCCCGTAGATGGCGGCTTGAACGTCGGCACCGACGAAATCACCTGGGACGTCTTCATTGCCGGCGGCCGGATCAGCGACTCCGCCATCGATGCCCGAGCCGCCGCGGTCGGCCCCGACGACGTGTCCGACATCCTGTTCACGTCGGGCACCACCGGGCGCAGCAAGGGGGTGCTGTGTTCACACCGGCAGTCCTTGTCCGCGTCTAAAGCCTGGGCCGCCTGCGGCGAGATCACCAGCACGGACCGCTACCTGTGCATCAATCCGTTCTTCCACAATTTCGGCTACAAGGCGGGCATCCTCGCCTGTCTGCAGACCGGCGCGACACTGATCCCCCAGCTGACCTTCGATCCGCTCCAGACGATGGCAATGGTTGCGCGGCAACGCATCACGGTCCTGCCGGGCCCCCCGACCATCTTTCAGACTCTGCTCGACCACCCCGCCCGATCTGAGCACGATCTCAGCTCCCTGCGTTTCGCCGTCACCGGAGCCGCCACGGTCCCGGTAGTTCTGATCGAGCGGATGCAGAACGAGCTCGACTTCGACATCGTGCTGACCGCGTACGGACTCACGGAGGCAACGGGTTTCGGCACCATGTGCCGGACCGACGACGACGCGGTCACAGTGGCCAGCACCTGCGGCCGACCGATCGCCGACTTCGAACTTCGCATCGACCGGACCCTGTCGGAAGAGGCCCGCTCAAACGGGGCCGGCTCAAACGGGACGGGCTCAAACGGGACGGGCGAGGTGCTGCTACGCGGCCCCAACGTCATGCTGGGATATCTGGACGATCCGGAGGCCACGGCCGCCGCGATCGACGCCGACGGCTGGCTGCACACCGGCGACGTGGGATCCGTTGACGCCGCGGGGAACCTCCGCATCACCGACCGCCTCAAGGACATGTACATCTGCGGCGGCTTCAACGTCTACCCAGCCGAGGTCGAGCAGGTGCTGGCCCGCATAGACGGGGTGACCGAAGTCGCCGTCATCGGGATACCTGACAACCGTCTCGGCGAGGTCGGCAAGGCGTTCGTCGTCACCCGTCCGGACATCTCGCTCGATGAGTCCGCCGTCGTCGAGCATGCCCGTGACCATCTGGCTAATTTCAAGGTGCCGCGCTCGGTCTCCTTTCTGACCGCGCTCCCCCGCAACGCCGGCGGCAAAGTAGTCAAACCCCTGCTGCGAGAGATGATCTGATGGACCTCACCTACGACGAGGAAACCTGCACCTTCAGAGACGAAGTACGCCGGTTCCTCGCCGACAACCGGGAGTCGTTTCCCACCAAGTCCTATGACACCGCAGAGGGGTTCGCTCAACACCGCCGGTGGGATCGCACCCTCTTCGACGCCGGATTGTCGGTAATCACCTGGCCCGAGAAGTACGGCGGCCGCGATGCGACCCTGCTGCAGTGGATTGTGTTCGAAGAGGAGTACTTTCGCGCCGGTGCACCGGGTCGAGCGAGCGCAAACGGTATCTCCATGCTGGCGCCCACGCTGTTCGCGCACGGCACCGAGGAACAGCGCGACCGCGTGCTGCCCAAGATGGCCAGCGGCGAACAGATCTGGGCGCAAGCCTGGTCGGAGCCGGAAGCCGGCAGCGATCTGGCGTCGCTCCGGTCGACGGCCACCCGAACCGACGGCGGTTGGCTGCTCAACGGCCAGAAGATCTGGAGTTCGCGAGCACCGTTCGGCGACAGGGCCTTCGGCCTATTCCGATCCGATCCGGATGCCAAGCGCCACCGCGGTCTGACGTACTTCATGTTCGACCTCGACGGCGACGGCGTCACCGTGCGTCCCATCCGTCAACTCGGCGGCGACACCGGATTCGGTGAGATATTCCTCGACGAAGAGTTCGTTCCCGATCACGATGTGATCGGCAACCCGCACGACGGCTGGCGAGCGGCGATGAGCACGTCGAGCAACGAGCGAGGAATGTCGCTGCGGAGCCCCGCACGCTTCCTCGCACCGGCGGAGCGGCTGGTCAGGGCCTGGAACGAAGGCCGGGCCAATCCGGTGTTCGCCGAACGGGTGGCCGATGCGTGGATCAAGGCGCAGGCCTACCGGCTGCACACGTTCGGCACCGTCACCAGGCTGGCCGCGGGCGGCCAATTGGGGGCCGAATCCTCGGTGACCAAAGCCTTCTGGTCCGAACTCGACGTCGCGATCCACCAGACGGCGCTCGATCTGCGCGGCGCCGACGGCGAACTCACCAGCCGCTGGACCGACGGGCTGCTGTTCGCCCTCGGCGGCCCAATCTACGCCGGCACCAACGAAATTCAGAAGAACATCATCGCCGAGCGGTTACTCGGGCTGCCGAGACAAACTGCGGGGGTACCCACCAAATGAAGTTCGCGATCAACGATCAGCAGCGCGACTTCACCGCGAGTATCGACGCCGCACTGAGCGCCGCCGACGCGCCGGGCGCCACCCGAGCCTGGGCCGAGGGCGACGCCGCCCCTGGCCGCAGGGTGTGGGCGGCACTGGCCGACCTCGGTGTGACCGCCCTCGCGGTGCCCGAGGAGTTCGGCGGCCTCGGCGCCCACCCCGTGGATCTGGCCATCGCGCTCGAGCGGCTGGGGCGGTGGTGCGTCCCCGGCCCGGTCACCGAATCCATCGCTGTGGCACCGATTCTGCTGGGGTTTCACCCGGATTCCGCGCAGCGGTGCGCGAGCCTGGCCTCGGGTGAGTTGATCGCGACGGTAGCCCTGCCCCCACTTGTGCCCCGAGCGGTCGACGCCGATTTCGCAGGGCTGATATTGCGGGGGCAGGGCTACGGCGTGAGCGACGCGGTTCCAGGTGAGCAGCACGAGTCCATCGACCCGAGCCGCCACCTGTTCGACGTCATCGCAACCGGCACGGCGCACCCGGCCGAGGTGGGCCGCTCCTACGAGTTCGGGGTGTTGGCCACAGCCGCACAGCTGATCGGCGGCGGCCAGAGACTTCTCGACATGTCGGTCGAATACGCCAAGCAGCGAAGGCAATTCGGCAGATTGATCGGCAGCTATCAGGCGATCAAACACAAGCTGGCCGACGTGCATATAGCCCTCGAAATGGCAAGGCCGCTGCTGTACGGGGCTGCTCTGGCATTGGCGGACAACTCGCCCGACGTTCCCCGCGACGTCAGCGCGGCCAAAGTCGCCGCCTCCGATGCCGCTCTGCTCGCGGCACGTTCGGCACTGCAAACCCATGGCGCGATAGGGTTCACGGCGGAACATGACCTCTCACTGTGGCTTCTGAGAGTGCAGGCCCTGCATTCGGCGTGGGGCGATCCACCAAGCCACCGGCACCGCGTTTTGAAGGCACTGTCATGACCACTCCCGAGGACCGGGATCTGCTGCGGTCGACCGTCGCCGCGCTGATCGACAAACACGCATCCCCCGCGAAGGTCCGCGAGGCGATGTACTCGGACCGGGGCTACGACGAAGCCCTCTGGTCCCTGCTGTGCGAGCAGGTCGGCGTAACCGCGCTCCTGGTGCCCGAGGAGTTTGGCGGCGCAGGTGGCGAATTGGCCGACGCCGCAGCGGTTCTGGAGGAACTGGGCCGCGCCCTGGTTCCGACGCCCCTGCTGGGCACCACGCTGGCTCAGGTCGCATTACTGGCATCCGACGAACCGGACCTCCCAGCCCTCGAGGGTCTTGCGGCCGGAACCCTCATCGGGACCGTGTTCTTCGACCCCGACTACGTCGTCAACGGTGACATCGCCGACGTCGCGATCGCCGCAACGGACGGATCGCTGACCCGATGGTCGGCTGCCCGCGCCGAGGCCCTGGACACGATGGACCCGACGCGCCGACTGGCGCGCCTCACTCCCGGTGACACAACGTCCGTCGCGTCCGATCCCGGACTGGCCGATACCGCATGCGCTCCTACTGGCCGCCGAACAGGTCGGCGCCGCCACGCGCTGTCTGGAACTCACCATCGACTACTGCAAGGAGCGCGTGCAGTTCGGGCGTCCCATCGGCAGTTTCCAGGCGCTGAAGCATCGTCTGGCCGATCTGTACGTTTCGGTGCAGTCGGCTCGGGCCGTCGTCTGGGATGCGATTGCCACTCCATCGTCGACGTCGGCAGCCCTGGCGCGGCTGGCGGCCACCGAGGCGTTCTGCTCGGTGGCCGCCGAGGCGATCCAGATGCACGGCGGCATCGCCATCACGTGGGAACACGACATTCAGCTGTATTTCAAACGCGCGCATGGTAGTTCCCAATTGCTGGGTCCGACCCGAGAACAGCTGCGCCAACTGGAGTCCGAGGTCCTCTGACCGGCTTACAAGAGCCAGTCGTTGGGCGAGAACAGCTCGCAGTGAACGGAGGTGTCCGGAATTCCGCGAGCCAGGAGCTGGGCGCGAACCGCTTGGACGAATCCGTTGTTCCCGCAGAGGTAGATCTCGGCCCCATCCGGCAGATCGATTCCGTCGAGCGTCAGCATTCCCGGGTGCGCGCCCGTCCGGCCTTCCGTCAAACCGTCCTCGTACCAGACGTCCATCGTCGCGTTGGGCAGCTGGACGAGTAGCTCGAGCTGCCGTTCCCGCAGCGGATGGGTCCGGTCCCCGCGGTCGGCATGCAGGATCTGGACGCGGGTGTCAGGTGCCTGGCGCGCAACGAATTCCAGTATTCCGACCATCGGGGTGATGCCGATACCCGCAGAGATCAGAGTCAACGGCTTGCCGTCGGCCGGCGTGGGCAGATCACCGAACGGCACGGTGACATCGAGGATGTCGCCCACGCACACATTCTTCGCAATCCATTCGGACACCTCGCCGACCGGCTTGACCGCAAACATCAATCCCTGCGCCCCGGGAGCGTTGACGAGGCTGTACTGCCGCAGCTGCCGCGCACCGTCGGGCATCGTCACACCCACCGAAACATACTGCCCGGGACGGAAATCCCCGAATGGCGCACCGGACGACTGCACAGTGAGCAACACCGCGCCAGAAGGATCGTCGACGCGCGACACCACGCGGGCGCGGCGATACACGTCTCCGTCCGAAACCCCGGCACGCACGTAGAGATCGTGTTCGAGGTCGATCAGTGTCTGCGCCATGATCCAGTACACGCTGTCCCACGCCGCGGCGACCTCATCGGTGACGGTCTCGGCGCCCAGCACTGCGACGATCGCGGCGAACAAGTTCTCGTGGACGATCGGATACTGGTCGGCCGTCACGCCCAGCGAGGCGTGCTTGTGCCCGATACGCGACAGCAGTTCTGCCGGATGCGGCAGATTCGGGTCGACGAGATGCGTTGCGAAGGTTGCGATCGACGCGGCGAGGGCGCGCTGTTGCGCTCCCTGCGCCTGATTGCCGCGGTTGAACAGATTGCGGATCAACTCCGGGTGGTTGGCGAACATTCGCCGGTAGAATTCGGCCGTGATCTCGTCGATCCGCGCGCCGATCAACGGAAGCGTCGCGGCGACGACCTCGGCGTGGGCTGGGTCGAGTTCGGCCCGGGTTGCGGTTGTGGCAGTCATCAGGATGTCCTTTCTTCGGTTATCTGATCCATGTGAGGTCCATTCGCTGTCGGCGAGCCGATCATCACGGGAAGTCTTGTCCCCCTGACCAAGTCGCCGATCGTGTATTGGTCGAGTTCGCGGTAGAACGCTTCCTTCGCATCGTTGAGGGCACGACGTAGCCGGCAGGCCGGGACGAGGGGGCATGGATTGACACCGCCACACTCGACGACGTCCTTGTCACCTTCGAGGCGCCGGATCAACCAGCCGACCGAGACGACGCGCCCCGCCTCAGTCAAGGTCAGGCCACCGACACGTCCGCGTTGAGCCGACACCAATCCGAGGTCCACCAGTCTCGATACGGCCTTGGCGACATGGTTCTCGGATGCGGCGGCGCCGACCGCAATCGCACGTGTGGTCACCCGCTGGCCATCGACGTCGGCAGCGGCCAGCAGCATCATGGCCCGCAAACCGAGATCGGTGAACCGCGTGAGTTGCATACGACGAACGTAGGTAATTCCGCCTCCCAGATGCGACTTTTCGGGATGTGGGGTTAAACACCACATAACGTGCGGTTTTTAGACCAGCAGCGTTAGCTGGATAGGGCTTCCCCAAAGCCGCTAGCCTGCACTGGTGGACAACCGGCGCAACGATCGCGTGGCCCTGCGAGCGGGGATTCCGCCCTTCTATGTGATGGACGTCTGGCTGGCCGCCGCCGAACGGCAGCGCACGCACGGCGACCTGATCAACCTCTCGGCCGGACAGCCGAGCGCCGGCGCGCCAGAACCCGTCCGCGCCGCCGCGGCGCAGGCGTTGCTGGCGAACCAACTCGGCTATTCGGTTGCCCTGGGCATCCCGGAGCTGCGTGCTGAGATCGCCGCGATGTACGGGCTGCGATACGGCTTGGCCGTGTCCGTCGACGACATCGTGTTGACCACCGGTTCGTCGGGCGGATTTCTCCTCGCGTTTCTGGCGGCGTTCGATCCAGGCGATCGCGTCGCCATGGCGAGCCCCGGCTACCCGTGCTACCGGAACATTCTCTCGGCGTTGGGTTGTGAGGTCGTCGAAATCCCCTGCGGGCCCGAGACTCGTTACCAACCGACCGTGCCGATGCTCGCAGAACTCGATCCGCCGGTTCAGGGCGTGATCGTCGCGAGTCCGGCCAATCCGACAGGAACCGTGATCCCGCCGGCCGAACTGGCGTCCATCGTGGAATGGTGCGACGAGCGGGGGGCGCGCCTGATCAGCGATGAGGTCTACCACGGATTGGTCTACCCGGGCGCTCCCGACACCTCATGCGCCTGGCAGACGTCGCGAAATGCGTTCGTGGTCAACAGCTTTTCCAAATATTTCGCCATGACCGGCTGGCGGCTGGGCTGGCTTCTGGTGCCTGAGGTGCTGCGCCGCACCGTGGATTGTCTGACCGGGAACTTCACCATCTGCCCGCCCGTGCTGTCGCAGCACGCCGCGGTCGCCGCGTTCACACCGGAGGCCATCGCAGAGGCCGAGGGCCACCTGCACCACTACGCGCGCAATCGGGATCTGTTGATAAACGGGCTGAACCGTCTCGGCATCACCCGGCTCGCACCTGCCGACGGCGCGTTCTACATCTATGCCGATGTCTCCGACCTCAGTACCGACTCGCTGGCGTTCTGCTCGAAACTACTGGCCGAAACCGGAATTGCCATCACACCCGGGGTGGACTTCGACACGGTTAGGGGCCGTTCGCATGTGCGGCTGTCCTTTGCCGGGCCCACCTCCGACATTGAAGGCGGTCTCCACCGGCTCGGCGCCTGGTTGTCCTGACGCCCGGACCGATGTTTGGGCGGGAATTCCCGGGGCTCCCGCCCGAACTCACGTTCGGGCGGATGCCGGCATGGCGTCGAGGCTCGCCAGCGCGAGCCCCTTCGTTTCCCGGGCGAACGCCAGAGCCACCAGCGTGATGACGGCCGCGGCGGCTAGGTAGGCGGCGATCGGCACCGCCGACTTGTAAGTCTCGAGCAGCTGAACCGCGACGATGGGTGCGAGCGACCCCGCGAATATCGCCGTCACCTGATAGCCGAGAGACACACCGGCGTAACGCATGCGGGTGGGAAACATCTCGGCCATCAGCGCCGGCTGCGGCGCATACATCAGCGCGTGAATGATCAGTCCGAGCGAGATGGCGGCAATGATCGGCAGATACCGACCGCTGTTCATCATCGGGAACGCGAAGAATCCCCACGCACCCGCACCGATGGCACCCACCAGATACACCGGCCTGCGGCCGAATCGGTCGGCAGCCTTCCCCGCAAGGGGAATCACACAGAAATGCACCACGTGTGCGATCAGGAGCCACCACAGGATGTCACTGGTGTCGGCGTGGACGTGGCTCTTGAGATAGGTGATCGAAAACGTGACCACGAGGTAGTACATGATGTTCTCGACCACGCGCAGCCCCATCGCCGTGAAAACCCCACGGGGATACTGCTTCAAGACCTGCACGACGCTGTAGGAACTCTCCTTGAAATGGCCGCCTGCTCCTGGGCCGCTACGAATATCGGGGCGTCGGACACCTTCGTCCGAATGTAGTAACCGATCAACACCACCACCGCCGACAGCCAGAACGCCACCCGCCAACCCCAGGCGAGGAAGGCCGCGTCACTCAGATTGGTTGTCAGACTCAGCAATACGACCGTAGCCAGAATGTTGCCCACGGGAACCGCGGCCTGCGGCCAGCTGGCCCAGAACCCCCTCGACCGATCCGGACTGTGCTCGGCGACAAGCAGAATCGCCCCACCCCACTCGCCACCGACGGCGAAGCCCTGCACGAAGCGCAGAATTACGAGCAGCACCGGGGCCCAGTAGCCGATCTGGCCGAATGTCGGAAGGCAGCCCATCAGAAAGGTCGAGGCGCCGACGAGCAGCAGGCTGAACTGCAGCAGCTTCTTGCGACCGTAGCGGTCGCCGAAGTGGCCGAACACCACGCCGCCGAGTGGCCGGGCCGCGAAACCGACGGCGTAGGTGACGAATGCGGCCAGGATCGCGTCGAGGTCGCTGACTCCCTTGGCGAAGAAGATCTTGTTGAACACCAGCGTCGCGGCGGTCCCGTAGAGAAAGAACTCGTACCATTCGACGACCGTTCCGGCCATTGACGCGGCGACGACCCGGCGAAGTCCGGCAGTGCTCATCGATCTCCTCGGTGCCGAGTGTGAAACCCTTGCGAGAATTTACCCAATTCCTCGCAGCACGTTCACCGTCGGCGCCGAGCACACGGCCCGGCATGCAGCGGCCTCGAGTGCAACGGCCGGGAGTGCAGCGGCCCGGACTACAGCCAGGTGTCGTTCGTCGTCGCGGTGAGGAATGACTCCAGATCGTCGCGCCACGCGGCCGGGGTGTTCTTGTCCGGCTCGATACCGGTGTACTCGCCCCGGTAGAACAGCAGCGGCCGGGGCTTCACCTTGGGTACCTCGGACAACGAGGCCACAGAGCCGAACACCACGAAATGGTCGCCCCCGTCGTGAACCGAGTGCACGGTGCAATCGATGTGTGCCAGCGAGTCTTCCAGCACCGGCGAACCCAGCTTCGAGGGGTGCCAGTCGATTCCGGCGAACTTGTCGGCCTCCTTCGAGCCGAAACGCGCACAGGTTTCGCGCTGCTGCTCGGTCAACACGTTCACGCAGAACTTACCGCTCGCCTCGATGGCCTTCCAGGAGCGCGAGACCTTCGTAGGGCAGAACAGCACCAGCGGTGGCTCCAGTGACAGCGCGGCGAAGGACTGACAGGCGAATCCGGTCGGCTCGCCCTCGTGCACCGTGGTGATGATGGTGATCCCGGTGCAGAACTGACCAAGCACATGACGGAACGTGCGTGGGTCGATCGGTTCACCGGTCACGTTCGCCCCTACTTGCCGTGCGATCCGACCGTGAAGTCGTGGCCCCACAGGCTCACGGCGGTGCTCTCCCTGGCGATCCAGTCGTCATTCTCGACTTGCATTCCCTCGCAGCCGAATTCGACATCGAAACCGCCGGGTGTCTTCATGTAGAAGGACAGCATCTTGTCGTTCACGTGGCGGCCGAGAGTCGCCGACATCGGGACCTTGCGGCGCAGCGCACGGTCCAGACAGAGGCCGACGTCATCGCTGCCCTCGACTTCCATCATCAGGTGGACGATGCCACTCGGTGTCGGAAGCGGAAGGAACGCCAGGCTGTGGTGCCGGGGGTTGCAGCCGAAGAATCGGAGCCAGGCCGGCGGACCGTCGGCCGGACGCCCGACCAGTTGTGGCGGCATCCGCATGGAGTCCCGCAGGTAGAACCCGAGTATGTCGCGGTAGAAGTGCAGCGCCTCGGCATCGTCGCTACACGTCAGCACCACATGACCCATGCCCTGGTCGCCGGTGACGAAGGTGTGCCCGTACGGGCTGACCACACGGCGGTGTTCGAGCGCGACACCGTGGAACACCTCGAGGACATTCCCGGACGGGTCGGAGAAACGGATCATCTCGTCGACCCTGCGTTCGGCCAACTCGGCGGCGGTGGCCTCCTTGTAGGGGACGCCCTCGATCTCGAGCCGGTTGCGAATCTCTTGCAGCCCTTGGGCATTGGCGCACTCCCAGCCTGCCTCGGCGAGCCGGTCACGGGTGCCCGGGACGATCACGAGCCGGGCCGGGAAGTCGTCCATCCGCAGGTAGAGCGCGCCCGGTGTGGCGCCCTTGCCCTCTACCATGCCGAGCACTTTCAGGGCGTATTCGCGCCACGCCGCCACATCGGTGGCCTCGACGCGCAGATAGCCCAGCGAGCGGATACCGCTCACGCTCCACCTCCGAGAAAGTCAATCGTCAGCTTGTTGAACTCGTCGAATTTCTCCAGCTGAGCCCAATGTCCACACTGCCCGAAAACGTGCAATTGCACCCGCGGGATCTGCTTCAGCGCGACGAGCGCGCCGTCGAGTGGGTTCACCCGGTCTTCGCGGCCCCAGATCAGCAGCACCCGCTGACGCAGTTTGTAGACCTCTCGCCACATCATCCCGAGCTCGAAATCGGGTCCGACGAAGGACTTTCCCATCGCCTTCGTCGCGGCGAGCGACTCCGGTGTGCTCGCGATCGCGAATCGCTCGTCGATCAATTCCGGTGTGATCAGTTTCTGGTCGAAGACCATGATTCGCAGGAACTTCTCGAGATTCTCGCGGGTCGGATCGACGGTGAACCTGCCCAGCAGCTTGACGCCCTCGGTCGGATCCGGCGCGAAGAGATTTACCGAGAGACCGCCCGGACCCATCAGGACCAACCGGCCCGCGCGGTCGGGATTGTCGAGCGCGAACCGAACCGCGGTGCCACCGCCCAGTGAATTGCCGATCAGCGCGGCACGTTCGATCTGCAGGTGGTCGAATAAACCCAGCACGGCGTTGGCGCTGTAGCGGTTGTACTGCTCGTGTTCGGTGAGCTTGTCGGAGTGGCCGTAACCGGGCTGGTCGACGGCCAGCACATGGAAGTGCCGCGCCAGAACACCGATGTTGCGGCCGAAGTTCGACCAGCTCGAGGCGCCCGGACCACCCCCGTGCAAAAGCACGATGGTCTCCGAATTGCCAACGCCCGCTTGGTGATAGTGCAAACGGATGTCGCGGCCACCGGCCTTGACCTGGGCATAGCGCGACGTGGATTCGAACGTCACGTCCTGCTGGGACTCCGGGTGCTGAGACTGGGCTTCACGGATGAACGACGTCATGGGCGGTCAGACCATCGTATCGCCCAGCGGCAACCCGAATTCATGGTTGCCGTAGAGCACATAGGCGCGTTCGGGATCGTTGGCCGCATGTACCCGTCCCGCGTGAACGTCGCGCCAGAACCGCTGAATCGGCGCGTCGTTGTTCAAAGCTGTTGCGCCGGAAGCCTCGAACAGCCGATCGACCGACGCAATGGCCCGTCCCGTCGCCCGCACCTGGTCACGGCGCGCCCGAGCGCGGAGTTCCATCGGAATATCCTCACCGGCTTGCAGCAGCGCATACTCCTCGGCGACATTGCCGATCAGTTGACGCCACGCGGCGTCGATATCGCTTGCCGCCTCAGCGATCCGGACCTTGGCGAACGGATCGTCCTTCGCCTTCTCGCCGGCGAACGCGGCACGTACCCGCTTGCCCTGATGCTCGACATGGGCCTGATACGCGCCGTACGCCATACCGACGACCGGAGTCGAGATGGTAGTGGGATGCATTGTGCCCCAAGGCATCTTGTAGACCGTCGCGGTGTTGTTCTCCAACCCGCCGGCGGTCAGGTTGTTCATGGCGCCGTACGACAGGAATCGATGCCGGGGAACGAAGACGTCCTTGACCACCAGCGTATTGCTGCCCGTGCCCTTCAAACCCACTACGTGCCAGTCGTCTTCGATGTGGTAGTCGCCGAGCGGAATCAGGAAGCTGCCGAAGTCGACCGGGCGGCCGTCCTTGATGACCGGGCCGCCGACGAACGTCCAGCCGGCATGGTCACAACCCGAGGACCAGTGCCACGAGCCGCTCACACGATAGCCACCGTCGGTCACGACGCCGGCGCCCATCGGGGCGTATGAGGACGAAATACGTGTCGTCGGGTCGTCCCCCCAGACCTCCTCCTGGGCCCGTTGGTCGAACTGGGCCAGGTGCCAGTTGTGCACGCCGAGGATGGATGCCACCCAGCCCGTGGAACCACAAGCACTCGCCAATCGGCGGACGGCCTCGAAGAACAGCGTGGGATCGGTTTGCAGGCCACCCCACTGCTCGGGCTGCAGCAGTTTGAAGAAGCCGACCTCGTTCAGATCCGCGATCGACGCGTCCGGAATGCGCCGCAGGCTTTCGGCCTCCTGAGCGCGGTCGCGCAGCCTCGGCAGAAGCTCGTCGACACCGGCGAGAACTCCCTGCGCGTCGCGCTGTTGAATGGACGTCACCACATGCCTCCCAGAAAATGGTTTGCTCCGACCCAGACTAGAACACGTTACGATTCGTGTCGAGCAGGGCATTCCTGCGGCTGGTAGGAGTACCCAACCAGATTTCTGTAACCTGTTCTAGTTACCCGACGGGAGGCGTGAAACGTGACACAGGTTCCGCCGGACGAGCCGCTGGGCACTCACGTCCTGGAGCTTGAAGTGGCCGACGTGGTGGCCGAAACCGGTGACGCGACGTCGCTGACATTCGTCACTCCGCAAGACGCCGGCATCCCGGCCGAGAGACTGCGCTACGCCCCGGGGCAGTTCCTGACATTGCGGATCCCCAGCGACCGTACCGGCTCAGTGGCACGTTGCTACTCACTGTGCAGCTCGCCGTTCACCGGCGATGCGCTGACGGTCACCGTCAAACGGACCGTCGACGGTTACGCGTCGAACTGGTTGTGCGACCACGCGCATCCGGGGATGCGGATCCACGTCCTCGCGCCGTCGGGAACCTTCGTGCCGAGATCGCTCGACGCGGACTTCTTGCTGATCGCGGCCGGCAGCGGCATCACACCGATGCTGTCGATCCTGAAGTCGGCGCTCTCCCAGGGCGGCGGCCAGATCGCCCTGCTCTACGCCAACCGCGACGAGAACTCGATCATCTTCGGCGCAGCCCTGCGCGACCTGGCCACCGAACATCCGGACCGCTTCACGGCGATCCATTGGCTGGAGTCGGTCCAGGGCCTGCCCACCACCGCGGCGTTGGCGAAACTCGTTGCGCCGTATCAGGACCGGCAGGTCTACGTCTGCGGGCCCGGCCCGTTCATGCAGGCCGCCCAGGATGCCCTGGCGTCGGTGAGCGTGCCGGACAAGCAGGTACACATCGAGGTGTTCCGTTCGCTGGACACCGACCCGTTCGCGGCCGTGACGGTCACCGACGACGGTGATGAGGAGCCCGCGACCGCCGTCGTCGAGCTCGACGGCGAAACCCACACGGTGAGCTGGCCGCGCAAAGCCAAGCTCCTCGACGTATTGCTCGACAAGGGCCTGGCCGCACCGTTCTCATGCCGCGAAGGTCATTGCGGCGCATGCGCGGTGCTGAAACGCAGCGGTGAGGTCACGATGGAGGTCAACGACGTTCTGGAGCCCGCGGACCTCGACGAGGGGCTGATCCTGGCCTGCCAGGCACTCCCCTGCTCGGACTCCGTCGAAGTCACCTACGACGAGTAGCGTTCCCCCCGCGAGCAGACGCTGAGGTCCCGAAAGCCTCGGCGTGTCGGGGGCTTTTGCGCCTGCTCGCGGGGAAATTCAGCGCGGCAAGCCGAGGAGACGTTCGCCGGCCAGGGTGAGCAGGATCTGCTCGGTGCCACCGGCAATCGTCAGGCACCGCGTATTGAGAAAGTCATGCACCAGGGCGTCGACGACGGCGCCACCCGTCGGTGAGAGCTCCATCCGGATCTCCGAAAGCGCCTGGCGGTAGCGGACACCCAGCAACTTGCGAACGCTGGCCTCCGCTCCGGTGTCACGCCCGCCGACCGCCAACTGAGCGATCCGCTGATCCAGCAGCGCGCCGATCTGCGCGGCCAGAATCAGCCGGCCTAGCCGCTCCTGCAGCGCGGCATCGGCATCCCCCTCTGCCACAACCCGCAGAAGCGCCTCCATCGGGTTACCCAGCGCGGTCCCCTGCGCCATCGCCACGCGTTCATTGGCGAGTGTCGTCCGCGCCAGCCTCCAGCCGTCGTTCACATTCCCGACAACCATCTCGTCGGGTACGAACACGTCGTCGAAGAACACTTCGTTGAACAACTCGTCGCCGGTGATCTCACGAAGCGGCCGGATCACAATTCCCGGCGAGGTCATGTCGACCAAGAAGTACGTGATCCCCTTGTGCTTGGGGGCTTCGGCATCCGTGCGCGCCAGGCAAACCCCCCAGTGCGCCTTGTGCGCAGCCGAAGTCCACACCTTCTGCCCCGTGAGCCGCCAACCACCCTCGGCGCGAACCGCTTTCGTCCGCAACGCCGCCAGATCCGAGCCCGCCCCCGGCTCGGAGAACAGCTGACACCAGATCACCTCGCCGCGCAGAGTCGCGGGGACGAAACGGTCGATCTGCTCCGCCGTACCCGCCTCGAGAATCGTGGGCACCGCCCACCAGCCGATCACCAGATCCGGGCGCTGGATGCCCGCCCGCGATAGTTCCCGATCGATCAGCAACTGCTCGGCCGGCGACGCTGCGCGCCCATAGGGTATCGGCCAGTGGGGAGCCAACAGTCCGCTGTCGGCCAGCGCCGGCTGCCTGGCAGAAGGCGGCAATGCTGCCACCGCGGCAACGGCCGTCTCGATTTCGGACTGCAGATGCTCAACGGAATCCAACTCGATGTGCAGATCCCGCCTGACTCCGGACAGCGTCAGTTCGACGACCTGCCGAAGCCAGCGCGACGCTCCTCCCAGGAAGTGCCCGATCCCGTAGGCGCGGCGCAGATAAAGGTGGGCGTCGTGCTCCCAGGTGATGCCGATGCCGCCGAGGACCTGAACGCAGTCCTTCGCATTGGCTTTTGCCGCCTCGACTCCGGTGGCTGCCGCGATGGCGGCGGCGATCGACAGCTGGTCCCCTTCGGCAGAGACCGCTACCGCCGCATCGGCCGCCGCCACCGACACCTGCTCGGCTCGCAGCAGCATTTCAGCGCAGATGTGCTTGATCGCCTGAAAGCTTCCGATCGGCTTGCCGAATTGCTCACGTACCTTGGCGTATTCGGTCGCCGTCTCCAGACACCAGCGAGCGACGCCGACCGCCTCGGCGGCCATCAGTGTCGCCGCGAGGTCGCGGAATCGGCTCACCGAGATCGAAAGCGTCTCGACCGGAACCGATTCCAGCGTGACCCGCGCAAGCGGCCGCGAAAAGTCGGTGGCAGCAAGTGGTTCCACCGAAACTCCCGCCGCACCCGAATCGACCAGCACCACCCGATCGGCGGCGGGCAGCAGCAGTACGCTGCCTGGTACCGCCCCTAGAACCTGATCAGAGACGCCCGACACGCGGCCGTCGACCAGGGTCAGCTCAGCCGTCAAGGCCGCGCCCGCCGTGCGTTCACCCGACATCAGCGACGAAAGAACCCGCGCCCCGTCGACAACCGTCGTGGCGTCGACGACAAGCGTGGCGAGAGCCGTCGTGACGATCGGCCCGGGTACCAGTGCCCCGGCCGCCTCCTCGATCATGGCGCAAAGATCCTCGACCGACCCTCCGGCGCCGCCGGCATCCTCGGCCACGGCCACACCGAAGAGTCCCAGGTCCGCGAGTCCGCCGAATACGGGTCGCCAGGCATCCGCAGGGGAGTTCTCCATATCCCGCACGGCCGCACGGGCACCCGCGCCCGCGGCCCAGTTCCGGACCAACTCACGGGCGGCGCATTGTTCGTCGGTGATGGTCGCGGACACCGTCGGCTCCTCAGTGTTTGGGAAGTTCTGGGGTGGCAATCCCACTAGAACGTGTTCTAATAGTGCCAGCGATCGACCGTCAAGTCGACCGGCATACCAGCAGGAAGGAGCCGACGGCCATATGTCATCACCTGCACAGAAATCGTCGGCTGAGGGCGGCGGTACGCAGCCTCGCGAAGTGTTGCCGGTGTCCGTCCTGACCGAATCCGAGTTGGGATCGGAGGCGCAACGGGAGCGGCGCAAGCGCATTCTGGACGCCACCATGGCCATCGCGTCGAAGGGCGGCTACGAGGCGGTGCAGATGCGCGCGGTCGCCGACCGCGCCGACGTCGCGGTGGGAACGCTGTACCGCTACTTCCCCTCGAAGGTGCATCTGCTGGTGTCGGCGCTCGGCCGCGAATTCGAACGCATCGATTCCAAGGCGGACCGTGCGTCGCTGACGGGTGACACTCCCTACCACCGACTGAGCGTCATGGTCAGCAAGCTCAACCGAGCAATGCAGCGCAATCCCCTCTTGACGGAGGCGATGACCCGCGCCTACGTGTTTGCCGACGCGTCGGCTGCGGGCGAGGTCGACCACGTCGAGAAGATCATCGACAACATGTTCGCGCGAGCCATGAGCGACGGTGAACCAACCGAGGATCAGTACCACATCGCTCGCGTGATCTCGGACGTCTGGCTGTCGAATCTGCTTGCGTGGCTTACCCGTCGGGCATCCGCCACCGATGTGAGCAAGCGCCTCGACTTGGCCGTCCGGCTGTTGATCGGCGACGAAGCCGCCTCCTGAGGGCAGTTGCGGTGGCCCCAATTCCCGATGATCTGCGACGCGCGCTGGACGCCGCGGCGGGTTCGCCACGGCTGTTGGTGGCCACCGACTTCGACGGCACCATATCTCCGATCGTCGCCCACCCACCCGATGCCCGACCGATCCCCTCCGCGATCGCGGCACTATCCGAGTTGACCAAGCGGACAAACACAACCGGCGCCCTGATCTCGGGACGAGCCCTGGCTGACCTGAAAGTCCTCTCCGGGGCGCCCACGGGGGTGAAACTCGTTGGCAGCCATGGCTCCGAATTCGAAGAAGGGATCTTCGAAGGGGTCGACGAGGCCGCGCGAACGCGCCTCCGCGGGCTCATCGAAGCGCTGCGTGAAGTGTCATCGCGATACCCGGGCACGACGGTCGAAACCAAGCCGATCAGCGTCGCGTTCCATGTCCGCAACGCCGCCCCGGAGTCCGCCCAGCAAGCACTCGACGAAGCTTCGAAGGCCGCCGAGGACTTCGACGTCCATCTCACCGAGGGCAAAGCGGTTCGCGAATTCGCGGTCATTCGCACCGACAAGGGCCGGGCCCTGGACCTGATGCGCCACAACACCAATGCCACAGCTGTGGTCTATTTCGGTGATGACGTCACCGATGAATCGGCGTTCGCCAGGCTGGTGGGCGGCAGTGATGTCGGGGTGAAGGTGGGGCCGGGAGACACCGCTGCCGCATTCAGGGTCGAATCACCCGAGGATGTCGCCGAGGCCCTGCAATTCATGAGCGCGACACGCGCACATTGATCGTCCCGAATGGTGGTCTATTCTTATCGGAAACCATTTTCATTAAGGGTCGGGAGTGTCGATGAGGAGCGGACGCCTGCACAGGGCGCCATTGCACAGGGCGGCATTCGGAGCAACCGCACTACTGGTTGCAGCCGGCCTCAGCGCATGCCATGCCGACAGCGGCTCAACCGACGCGAAAAGCAACCTGCCCACGGTCGTTGCTTCGACCGACGCGTGGGGTTCGGTGGCGCAATCGATCGCCGGGGACCTCGCCACGGTGACATCGATCGTCGGTGGCGCCTCAGCCGACCCGCACTCATTCCGGGCCAGCCCATCGGACACCGCTGAGATTTCGGACGCGGCACTGGTGATCTACAACGGCGGCGGCTACGACTCCTGGATCGAAGACGTCCTCGAATCGCACCCCAACGTCAACGCCGTCGACGCATATTCACTGCTGGACAAGGCTTCACCCGGCGAACCGCAACCCCCCAACGAGCACGTCTTCTACGATCTGGGCGTCGCGAAAGCCGTGGCCACCACCATCGCCGACCGACTGGCCACCATCGACCCGGCGCACGCCGGCGACTTCAAGTCGAGAGCCGCCGATTTCAACCGGCGCGCCGACGCCGTCGAGCACACGGAGTACGCCATCCGGTCCACCCACCCGGGCGCGGCCGTTGTGGCGACCGAACCGGTGGCGCACTACTTGCTCGAGTCGGCCGGCCTCACCGACAAGACACCGGCCGATTTCTCCGACGCCGTCGAGCAGGACACCGATCCCGCACCAGTTGACATCGCCGCCATGATCGACATGATCAACGGCCACCAGGTCGCCGCGCTGATCTTCAACGAGCAGACCACAACGGCCGCGACCCGCCAGGTTCGCGATGCCGCTCAAAGCGCCGGGGTGCCGATCGTCACCGTCACAGAGACGCTGCCCGCCGGATCCGACTACCTGAAATGGCAAGCCGACACCGCCGCCCGGCTCTCCGCTGCTCTGCAGCAGGATCGATAATCACCCGTCATGGCCGCAGAGGTCGTCTCCCTCACCGATGCCCGGCTGACATTCGCCGACCGGGTGCTGTGGGATCACCTGGATCTGACGGTCCACGCCGGAGAATTCATCGCGATTCTGGGCCCCAACGGCACAGGCAAGACATCACTGCTCAAGGTCCTGCTGGGGCAGCTGCCGCTGACCGCCGGCACGGCCCTGATCGACGGGCAACCTGTGGCCGCGGGATGCAGCCGCATCGGTTATGTGCCGCAACATCGCGCCGTAGACCGCGGGCTCAGTCTGCGGGGGCGCGACCTGGTGGCGCTCGGATTCGACGGGCATCGCTGGGGACTCGCCCCGCGAACCCGAGCGGCTCGGCGCCTGCGACAAGCCGCCGTTGACCGGGCGCTCGACGAGGTCTACGCCGGCGACCTCGGCAAAGTCGCCGTCGGTGTGATGTCCGGCGGCGAACTGCAGCGCGTGCGGATCGCCCAGGCTCTCGCCACCGACCCGATGCTCCTGCTGTGCGACGAACCCCTGCTCAACCTCGACCCGGGCAACGCCCGATTGGTCGCGCGGCTCATAAACGAGCGCCGCCGGGCCGGCACCGCCGTCCTTTTCGTCACACACGAGGTGAATCCTGTGCTGCCCTACGTGGACCGCGTGCTCTACCTCGTCGACGGCAGGTTCCGAATCGGCGCGGTCGACGACGTGATGACGTCCGCAACCCTCTCAGATCTCTACGGCGCCGACATCGAGGTCATCAAAGCGGGCAGCCGCTACGTCGTGGTGGGCGAGCACATCGACCACTCCGGACATCACCTTGGTCATGCCGATGAATGAATGGACTCACGTAACGACCGATCTGCTGAGCCGCGGGTTCGTCCAACAGGCACTGATCGCTGCCGCGCTCCTCGCCCTGGTAGCCGGGATGATCGGCCCGTTCATCGTGATGCGGCAAATGTCCTTCGCAGTACACGGATCCAGTGAACTATCGCTGACCGGGGCGGCCTTCGCGTTGCTGACGGGCCTGAACGTGGGAATGGGCGCGCTGGTGGGCAGCGCGCTTGCCGCTGTCCTCTTCGGAATTCTGGGTCAGCGCGCGCGTGAACGAGATTCGGCGATCGGCGCGGTACTCGCGTTCGGGCTGGGCATGGCGGTGTTGTTCATCCATCTGTATCCGGGCCGCACCGGCACCAGCTTCGCGCTCTTGACGGGCCAGATCGTCGGCGTGGGGTATTCGGGGCTGGTCCTTCTCGTCATCGTGGCGGTGGTGGTGATGGCCGTGCTCGCCGTGAGCTATCGCCCGCTGCTGTTCGCCACCGCAGACCCGGAGGTGGCGGCTGCCCGCGGAGTGCGGGTGCGCGGATTGGGCATCGTGTTCGCCGCACTGGTCGGTGTCGTGGCAGCCCAGGGCGTTCAGATCGTAGGAGCCCTCCTGGTCATGTCGCTGCTGATCACTCCCGCCGCCGCGGCCGCTCGGGTGTTTCGCTCGCCGACGGCGACGATCGTCGCGTCCATCGTCTTCGCCGAGGTGTCCGCCGTCGGCGGAATTGTCCTGTCGCTGGCACCGGGCGTTCCGGTCTCGGTGTTCGTGACGACGATCTCGTTCGCCATCTATCTGATCTGCTGGGCGCTCAGCCGCCGCTACCACGGGGTGGCGCACGCGGCGTAAGGCTTTCGGTATGTGTTGCCCGGCTCCGAGCGACACTTCGCATTCAGACTTAGGCGCTCGTCAGACCGAGTCACCGACATGGTCGCGCAGAGGTGGGCGAATGTCGCTCATCCCACCGACCCGCCGTCCCACCAAACACATCCAACTGCGCTGCAATACTGACCACGTGCCGACCATCGATCTCAACGCCGACCTGGGGGAAGGTTTCGGCGCGTGGGATCTCGGCGACGACGACGCCATGCTCGGCATCGTCACGAGCGCCAATCTCGCCTGCGGATTCCACGCCGGCAGCCCAGCGAGATTGGCAACCGCCTGCCGAAGCGCATCCCAACGAGGCGTGAGCATCGGCGCACAAGTCGGCTACCCAGACCTGGTCGGCTTCGGCCGCCGATTCATCGACGTCGACCCGGAAGAACTGACGGCGGACGTGATCTACCAGATCGGAGCGCTACAGGCACTGGCGCACACAGCCGGGTCGAAGGTCAGCTACGTGAAACCTCATGGCGCCCTGTACAACACGATCGTCACCCATCGCGAACAGGCGCGCGCCGTAGCACAGGCGGTGTACGCCGTCGATCCGTCGCTGCCGGTGCTGGGTCTCGGAGGGTCGGCGCTATTCGCCGAGGCGCAGCGCCTCGGATTGCGCACGGTATCCGAGGCGTTCGCCGACCGTGCCTATACACCGGACGGCAGACTGGTCCCACGCAAGGTGAAGGGCGCGGTGATTCACGATCCCGCCGAGATCGCCGCACGAGTGACCGAGATGGTCGCGAGCGGGCGCGTCACCGCATCGGACGGGAGCACCGTCGACATCGAAGCGGAATCGGTTTGCGTGCATGGCGATTCACCGGGCGCGGTCCAGATCGCAACCACGGTTCGACAGCACCTCGAGGCAGCGGGAGTCGACGTGAAGGCCTTCGTCTGATGCGGATCAAACTGGGCCGCCCCGACATCGCCGCATATCGAGATCGCTTCGACGTGCCGGCGGCAGATCCCGACGCGGCGCTGGCAGTGACCTGGCTTGGCGTTTCCACGTTGCTCGTCGACGACGGAACGACGGCGATCATGACCGACGGATTCTTCTCCCGGCCGTCGATGTTCGACGTCGGCCTCCGCCGCCTGACCCCGTCGGATTCGCGAATAGATTGGTGCCTGACAAGGGCGAAAGTCAATCGTCTCGCCGCCGTCATACCGGTGCACACCCACTACGACCACGCACTGGACACGGCAGCCGTGGCCGAACGGACCGGGGCCGCGATCATCGGCGGCGAGTCGGCCGCCAATATCGCTCGCGGACATGGATTTCCGGAAGGCCGCACCATCGTCGCGAACTCGGGCGACCGGTTCGACTTCGGGCCGTTCACCGTCACGCTCATCGAATCCCATCACTGTCCCCCCGACCGGTTTCCGGGGGCGATAACCAAACCCGTGGTCCCACCAGCGAAAGCATCGGAGTACCGATGCGGCGAATCCTGGTCGACCGTGATTCATCACGAGCCCAGTGGCAGCCGGATGCTGATCCAGGGCAGCGCGGGATTCGTCCGGGGCGCACTCGCCGGCCAGCAGGCTGATGTGGCATATCTCGGTGCAGGTCAGCTCGGTGCGCAATCTGAGGACTACATAACCGAATACTGGTCACAGACCGTGCGGACCGTGGGCGCGCGACGCGTGGTGCTGATTCACTGGGACGACTTCTTCCGGCCCCTGACCGAACCGCTGCGCGCGCTCCCCTATGTCGGCGACGATCTCGACGCCAGCATGCGGATTCTTTCTCGACTGGCCGAGGAAGACCAAGTGGCGCTGCACTTTCCGACCCTGTGGCAACGCGAGGACCCCTGGCTGTGAAGTAACCGGAATCTACCGCCTGCGCTGCCGAGCGATCTCGGCGAGAACCACACCCGCCGCCACCGATGCATTCAACGACTCGGACTGCGCCGCCATCGGAATCGACACGATCGCATCGCAATTCTCACGAACCAGACGGGACAGTCCCTTCCCCTCCGATCCGACCACCACCACGAGTGGGCCCGACGCGTCGAATTCGTCGAGCGTGGTGTCGCCGTCGGCATCGAGCCCGATTATTTGCAGACCGGAGTTCGCATAGTCGGCAAGCGTGCGATTCAGGTTGGTGGCCCGGGCAATCGGAACCCTCGCCGCCGCCCCCGCACTCGTGCGCCATGCCACCGCTGTGACCGATGCGGACCGCCGCTGCGGAATAACCACACCGTGTCCCGCGAAGGCCGCGACCGATCGGACGATGGCGCCAAGATTGCGGGGATCGGAGATGTTGTCGAGCGCGACGAGCAACGCCGGTTGGACATCATGGGTGGCCGACTTCAACAGATCATCGGGATGCGCGTACGAATACGGTGGTACCTGCAGGGCGATCCCCTGATGTAAACCGTTGGCGCTCAACCGGTCCAGATCCGTCTTAGGGACCTCGAGGATGGGAATCCCCCGGTCCGCCGCCATGGTCACCGACTCGGTGAGCCGTTCGTCGGCTTCGGCACCCAACGCCACGTAGAGCGCCGAAGCCGGCACCCGCGCGCGGAGACACTCCACGACGGGATTGCGCCCGAGCACCGTTTCGGTTTCGTCGGTGGGCTTGGTGGACGGTCTGCGGGCCTGCTTGACAGCCCGTTTGGCGGCCGGGTGCCCCGGTCGCATGTGCGCCGGCGGCGTCGCCCCCCGGCCCTCCAACCCCCGGCGCCGCACGCCACCGGAGCCCGTCGTCGGCCCCTTCTTGGAACCGGCCTTCCGAATTGCGCCTCGGCGCCGCGAATTTCCAGCCATTTAGCTCAGGCCACCTTCCCGCACGTCATTCCAGAGACCCCGAATTCATCCCAGAGACCCCGAATTCATTCCAGAGGCCCGAATTCATTCCAGAGACCATTGCGGACCATCAGCGGTATCCGTCACCTCGATGCCCGCCTCCTTGAGGCGATCGCGAATCTCGTCGGCCTGGGCCCAATCCCTGTTGCGGCGCGCCTCGTCCCGCCGCTGTAACTCGGCATGGACGAGCACGTCGACGGCGGAGAGCGCCGCAGCGGTCTCATCGCGGGTCTTCCAGCGCTCGTCGAGCGGATCGCAGCCGAGAATCCCCATCATGGAGCGGATTTCACCGGCCTTGGCCAAGGCCGTCGCGTGGTCGCCGGTCTCCATCGCACGGTTGCCCTCAGCGCGAGCGCTGTGCACCTCGGCGAGCGCCGCGGGAACAGCCAGGTCGTCGTCGAGGGCAGCACCGAACCGCTCCGTCCAGTTCCCCGGCGTCACCGCACCGATCCGCGTTCTGACCCGATGCAGGAATTCCTCGAGACCCGTGTAGGCACGCGCGGCATCCTGAAGTGCACCCTCGGAGAACTCCAGCATCGACCGATAGTGTGCGCTGCCCAGGTAGTAACGCAGCTCGGCAGGCCGAACCCGTTGCAGCACAGCCGGTATCGCCAGCACGTTACCCAGCGACTTGCTCATCTTCTCACCGCCCATGGTGACCCAGCCATTATGCAGCCAGTACCGGGCGAAACCGTCGCCGGCCGCGCGAGCCTGGGCGATCTCGTTCTCGTGGTGCGGAAAGACCAGATCCATTCCACCGCAATGAATATCGAACTCGGCACCAAGGTATTCGTGAGCCATCGCGACGCATTCGGAGTGCCAGCCCGGCCGGCCGCGACCCCACGGAGTCGGCCACGACGGCTCACCTGGTTTGGCGCCCTTCCATAAAGTGAAGTCGCGCGGATCGCGCTTCCCGACCCCGGCCCCCTCACCCTGATGCACGTCATCGATCCGATGGCCGGACAGTTTCCCGTAGTCACCGAAACTGAGAACGTCGAAATAGACGTCGCCCGCGCCGGGGTACGCATGACCTGCATCGATCAGACGCTCGATGAGTTCCACGATCTGGGTGATATGACCGGTGGCCCTGGGTTCCGCCGACGGAGGCAGCACACCCAGCGCGTCGTACGCGGCTGAAAAGGCGCGTTCATGGGTCGCAGCCCACTCCCACCACGGCCGGTCTGCGTCGGCGGCCTTCGTGAGGATCTTGTCGTCGATGTCGGTGACGTTGCGAATGAATGCGACGTCATAGCCTTTCGCCGCCAACCAGCGGCGCAGAACGTCGAAAGCGACGCCGCTGCGGACGTGACCGATATGCGGGAGCCCCTGAACGGTGGCGCCGCAGAGGTAGATGGACGCATGCCCGGGACGAAGCGGCGCGAATTCTCTGATCGCACCGGTATAGGTGTCATGCAGGCGCAACCCGCCCGCGGCGGTCGCAGGCCCGGTGTCAGTCACGACGCGCCACCTTACCGGCCTGTCCGCCCTGCGACGATCAATGCGGTCGCGATCGCCGCAATCCCCTCGCCGCGGCCGGTGAGCCCGAGCCCGTCCGTCGTGGTCGCAGACACCGAAACCGGGACGCCACCAAGAAGGCCGGAGAGCACCCGCTGGGCTTCATCACGGCGCGGCCCGACCTGTGGCCGGTTACCGATGACCTGAACGGCCGCGTTGCCGATGACGAAGCCGTGGTCGGTGAGTAGCTGATGGACATGGGCCAGCATCCGGGCACCGGAAACGCCCCGCCACTGCGGGTTGTCGACACCGAACACGACACCGAGATCGCCTAGCCCGGCGGCGGACAGCAGCGCATCGCACAACGCGTGCACGGCCACATCGCCGTCGGAATGACCGGAACAGCCGTCGGCGTCATCGAACAGCAGTCCGAGGAGCCAGCACGGACGGCCGGGTTCGATCGGATGAACATCGGTGCCCAGACCGACCCGTGGAATCGGCCCCACCAGTGGAGACTGCGGCGCTGTCATGTTTCGAGCACCGCCCGGGCAAGCCGGAGATCCAGCGGCGTGGTGATCTTGAAAGCCATCGGGTCACCTGGGACAGTCCGGACCGGAATGCCCGCGCGTTCCACCAACGACGCGTCGTCGGTGACCGCGAGATCGGTGGCCCGCTCGTACACCTGGCGCAGCAATGCGGTCTCGAATCCCTGAGGTGTTTGAACGGCCCGCAAGCCGCTGCGCTCCGGGGTGCTCAGAACCGTGCCACTGGCGTCGACGGCTTTGATGGTGTCCGATACCGGCAGAACCGGAATGACGGCGCGCGATCCCGCGCGCAGGGCGTCGATCACCCGCCGTATCACCGCAGGCGGCGTCAGCGGGCGGGCAGCGTCGTGAACCAAGACGTATTGGGGGTTCATTGCGAGGGGCTCGCCGGATGGGGGTTCGCCGGGTTGAAATTCGCCGGATGGGGGTTCGCCGGGTTGAAGTTCGCGGCCGACGGGCAACGCCGAAAGTGCCTTCAAAACAGTTTCGGGGCGTTCGGGTCCACCGGAAATCACGTCGGCTCGACCGCCGAGCAATTCCGTTGCGGTGCCGACCATCTCGCTCGGCACTGCTACGAGCACCCGGTCCACGACACCGCTCGCAAGAACAGCATCCACGGCTCGCTCCAGCATTGTGCAGCCGGCGAGATCCACAAAAGCCTTCGGAATTCCCGCGCCCAAGCGCTGACCTGAACCGGCGGCCGTGACGATCACGGCCACGCCGCCAGTACCACTCAAACCGGATCCGTCCGAACCGCTCAGGAGGCGGCGGCCAGGACCTCGTCGAGAATGGTCTCAGCCTTCTCTTCGTCAGTGTTCTCGGCGAGAGCGAGTTCGCCGACGAGGATCTGACGAGCCTTGGCCAGCATTCGCTTCTCCCCGGCGGAGAGGCCGCGCTCCTGATCGCGACGCCACAGGTCGCGAACCACCTCGGCGACCTTGTTGACATCACCGGAAGCGAGCTTCTCGAGGTTTGCCTTGTAACGACGTGACCAGTTGGTCGGTTCCTCGGTATGGGGCGCCCGCAGCACCTGGAATACCTTGTCGAGACCTTCTTGACCAACCACATCACGGACACCGACGTATTCGGCGTTATCGGCGGGCACTCGAACTGTCAGGTCGCCTTGGGCGACCTTCAAGACGAGATATTCCTTTTGCTCGCCTTTGATGGTTCGGGTTTCGATTGCTTCGATCAACGCAGCACCGTGGTGTGGGTACACGACGGTGTCTCCGACCTTGAAAATCATCAGTTTCGAGCCCCTTTCACTACTCGATGTTAGCACGGGCTCCGACAAGCTGCGGACCAACTGCGCAGGTCAGGGGCATCGACGAGGAAGATTGGGGGTTGACAGGCAGGCAATTACCTGCAATGCGGACCTCCGACAACGGCTTTCGCTACCGTCAACCAACACGAGCTACTACTGTGCATAGTTGAACCGCGGCGGCCACCACGAGCCAGCCGCACCCGGCCAAGCAGGAGGCTGCTGTGAAACGTGTGACGACCCGGCTCGCCGCCACATCCGCCGCTGTGGCAGCGTGCGGCCTGATCCTCACCGGCTGTGGCGCGGGACAGATCTCGCAGACCGCCGACCAGGAGGCCGCCGTCAACGGCACCTCCGCGACCTTCGAGAACATCGCCCTGCGCAACGTGCATCTACAGGCGCTGCAGACCAGCGATTACCTGCAGCCCGGACGTTCCGTTGAGCTGATGTTCGTTGCTGCGAACACCTCGCCGGACACCAACGACAAGCTGCTCAGCATCACCTCTGACGTCGGATCTGTGGCTTTGACCGGAAGCTCGGCCGTGCCTGCCGGGGGTGCTCTGGTCGTCGGCTCTCCCGACGGTCAGGCCGACGCGATGCCGATGGGCAGCGATCAGTCGGCCAGTGCCGCCCCGAAGGCCGTTGTGACGCTGACCAAGCCGATCACCAACGGGTTGAACTACGACTTCACCTTCGAGTTCGACAAGGCCGGCAAGAAAACGGTGGAAGTGCCGATTTCCGCGGGCAACGCACCCCGCAGCGAAAGCTCGGCCGGCTCGCACTGAAATGTCGTGAGGCGGTACCGCCCGTCGAGCACCGGGTTGTCACCTTGACTCGCTAACGTCGCGGTGTGGTCGCTACACGCTCGGCACGTTCGCAGTTCAGGTGCTCAGAATGTCAGCACGTCGCCGCAAAGTGGGTGGGCCGGTGCCCCGACTGCGGCGGTTGGGGCACCGTCTGTGAAGTAGCCGCCGTCGGCGGTGTTGGCGGCGGCCGGCGGCCCGTTCCGATGCTCCCCTCATCTCCCGCCGTACCGATCACGTCCATCGATCCCGACGAGACGCGCCATTTCACCACCGGCGTGAGCGAATTGGACCGGGTGCTGGGCGGTGGCCTGGTTCCCGGATCCGTTGTGCTGCTCGCGGGCGATCCCGGGGTCGGCAAGTCAACTCTGCTGCTGGAGGTCGTCTACCGCTGGGCGAAGGGCAGCCGCCGCGCGCTGTACGTCTCGGGCGAAGAATCCGTCGGACAGATACGGATGCGTGCCGAGCGCACGAAGTCCAGCCACGACGAGGTCTACCTCGCAGCGGAATCCGATGTGCAGACCGTCCTCGGCCATATCGAGGCGGTGAAACCGACCCTGGTCGTGGTCGACTCGGTTCAGACCATGACGACGACGGAGGCCGACGGAGTCGTCGGCGGAGTCACCCAGGTTCGCGCCGTGACAGCCGCCCTCACGGCAGCGGCGAAGGCGGCCGGCGTCGCGATGGTCCTCGTCGGGCACGTCACCAAGGACGGTGCGATCGCCGGACCACGATCACTCGAACACCTGGTGGACGTCGTCCTGCATTTCGAAGGCGACCGAAACACAGCCCTGCGGATGGTCCGTGGCATCAAGAACCGATTCGGCGCCGCCGATGAAGTGGGCTGTTTTTCGCTGCACGGCAATGGAATCGAGTCCATCGCCGACCCATCCAGATTGTTTCGCGACCAACGGCCCAAGCCCGTGCCCGGGACGGCGATCACCGTCACGCTCGAAGGCAAGCGGCCCCTCATCGGCGAGATTCAGGCACTGCTCGCGCTTCCGAGCAATCCGGGTGCAACGCCTCGGCGGGCCGTCAGCGGGATCGACAACGCACGCACAGCCATGATCACCGCCGTGCTGGAGAAGCACGCCAAGCTGAAGGTCGGCGAGAACGACATCTACCTATCGACCGTGGGCGGCATGCGCCTGACCGACCCGTCAGCCGACCTGGCGGTGGCCGTAGCCATGGCGTCCGCATATACGGGCCTGGCCCTTCCACCGACGACGGTCGTGATCGGCGAGGTCGGGCTCACCGGCGATCTGCGCAACGCCCCCGGTATGGACCGTCGGCTCGCCGAGGCACTCCGGTTGGGTTTCACCTCGGCTATCGTGCCGGCCCGGTGCGGTAAAGCACCCTTCGGATTGAAAACCCTGGAATCCGCGACGATCGCGGATGCGTTGCGGACAATCCTCGCCACCGCCGAATCATCGATGGGCAAAGTGCTCGTCGAGTTGAAGAGAAAATCGAACAGGAACCCCGCGGGACTGGAAGCAGTGGACAATGAGTGGCTGTGAACAGTGCGGCCCAACCCACTCACGCCACGTTGCGTGACACGATCGGGCGACTGGCCCCAGGCACCGCGCTTCGAGACGGTCTCGAGCGAATCCTCCGAGGTCGCACCGGCGCCCTGATCGTGCTGGGTTACGACGAACGCGTCGAAGCCATCTGCGATGGCGGCTTTTCACTGGACGTGGCGTTCGCTCCCACACGCCTGCGGGAGTTGTCGAAGATGGACGGTGCGGTGGTCCTGTCCACCGACGCCAGCCGCATCGTTCGCGCAAACGTGCAGCTGGTTCCGGACCCGACGATCCCCACCGACGAATCGGGCACCCGCCACCGCTCGGCCGAGCGCACAGCCGTTCAGACCGGGTTTCCGGTTGTCTCGGTCAGCCATTCGATGAGCATCGTCACCGTCTACATGGGCGGCGAACGCCACGTGCTCGCCGATTCAGCCACCATCCTGTCGCGGGCGAACCAGGCGATCGCCACCCTCGAGCGCTACAAGTCGCGGCTCGATGAAGTGTCCCGTCAGCTGTCCACCGCCGAGATCGAAGACTTCGTGACGCTCCGCGACGTCATGACAGTGGTCCAGCGGCTCGAATTGGTCCGCCGCATCGGCATGGAAATCAATTACGACACAGTCGAACTCGGGACCGATGGCCGCCAGCTCAGACTTCAGCTCGAAGAGCTGCTCGGGGGGAACGAGGCGGCGCGCGAACTGATCGTGCGCGACTATCACGCCAACCCCGAACCGCCGTCGAAGACACAGGTGGGGGCAACCCTGGCCGAACTCGACGCGTTATCCGACGCGGAACTGCTCGACTTCACCGTGCTCTCAAGGGTTTTCGGCTACCCGTCCACCGCTGAGGCGCAGGACTCCGCGTTGAGTTCACGCGGATACCGGGCGATGGCGGGAATACCTCGGCTCCAGTTCGCCCACGTCGACCTGTTGATCCGGCGCTTCGGGTCGCTCCAGGGCCTGCTTGCCGCCAGCGCAACCGACCTGCAATCGGTCGACGGCATCGGGTCGATGTGGGCACGACACGTCCGGGAAGGCCTGTCACAGCTCGCCGAATCCACGATCGCGGATCGACTGGCCTGATCCGTATCACCCCTGCCACGGGCCCTCCCTTGGTACGTTGTTTGCTGTTGCACCAGCAATTGGACCGTCGAGGGGGGTCGAGGGTGGCAACTCGGCATAGCTGCGGTGATCGCGGCGTAAAACGTTCTGTTCTATGGCTGCGCGCCGGCGCGGTGGCCGCCGGCCTAGGCGCCGCCGTCATCACCGGCCAGGCGGTCGCCTCCGCGGCGCCCCCCCAAGATTCGGGCGCCCAGGATTCGAGCCCGTCTGCCGGCCCGGCGTCCAAAGACTCGAAATCGTCCGTCGGCACCAAGAGACCGCGGGCCACGGGATCACGCAACACCGTTGCGCGCGGGGTGCCTAAGCGGCCGTCCAGTGCTACGCCCGCGCCCGAGGTCGCAGCGACACCGCCCGCGCCCGGGAACGTCAGCCTTGGCGAGCCGCCGGTCAAGCAGAACGGCGAGGGCACCGTTCGTACCGTCACCGGCCCGTTCACCGACCGCACAGTGGCGACCGTCTCCGACGCCGCCGCCGTGTTCAACGACCTGGCGGAATCGCTGGGGGCGACGACCGGTTTCGCCGACGTCGGCGACATCACCGTCCAGCAAGCCGACAGCGGCCGGCTTTCCGAGACGTTCTATCGAATCTCCGGACAGATCAACGGGATTCGTGTCATCGGCAGCGAGGTGATCCTTGTCACCGACGCCAACGGCACCGTCACAGGCCTTTACAACTACCGCGACAGCCGCCTGAACACCGTCGACACCACACCCGATCCGCGTGTCGACGACACCACCGAGGTCATCGCCCTGGCGACGCAGGCATACCTCGCCGCCAACACGCGCGCCAGGCCGGCCGGGTCCCAGAAGATCGCGTCCTCGCTGAACACCGACCTGAAAACCGTCGTCCCCGAATTGGTGGTGGATTCCGTCGATGCGGAATCAGCACCACGGCTGGTCTGGCGGATCTCCGTGAGCCCGTCGGGCCGGTCGCGTTCGGCGGTTCCCTCCGATGCCGAGCCGGCCACCTACCTCGTCTATGCCAACGGCCCCGACGCCGGAACCGTCGTCCGCCAGGACTCGGCCGCGAAAGCGTTGTTCCCCACCGTCGCAACCACCGCCACAGCCACCGATCAGCGCGGCCAGAGCCGGGATCTGAACGTCACCTCCACGCACATCCTGTCGTTCGATGTGCTCCGACTGAACGACACGATCCGCGACATCGTCACCTACCGGACGTCATACCTCCTCGGAATCGGTCCCCCGATCCTTCCCGGCCGGCAGATCGGCAAGGGCTTGTTCGGCTGGGACGCCGCCGGGGTGTCAGCGCAGGCGAACATGGCGACGACCTACGACTACTACTCGAGCGTCCTGGGCCTGGATTCATTCGACGGCAACGGGGCACCGATCAAACTCAGCCTCAACTACAGCCCCCGCACCAGCCTTGTCGAGATCTTCCTCGGGTACAGCAACGCGATCTGGGATCCGGACCGCCAACTGTTCGCCTTCGGAAACCTCGACCACTTCCAGACCGCCCTCGACGTGGTGGCACACGAATACACCCACGCCGTCATCAGTTACATCGTCGGCGATGGTGGATCAGTCTGGGAGACAGGCGAATCCGGGGCGTTGAACGAGGCGTACGCCGACATAATGGGCGCGCTCGTCGAAGGGAAGATCGGGACCTTCCAGTGGATGTTCGGTGAAGACACCGGCCGTGGCGCTCTGCGCAACTTGGCGAACCCCGGGGCGGTCAACACCGAGTACGGATCGTATCGGGTGACCTACGCCGACAGATACACCGGCCACCAGGACGACGGCGGCGAACACCTCAACAGCACAATATTCAGTCACGCGGTCTACAAGATGATGACCGACCCGGCGACCGCCGAGGTGACCAGCGACGCCTGGGCAACGGTGATGTACCACTCGCTATACCGGCTGGGGCTGTCCGCCGACTTCGCCGACGGCCGGACAGCCATCGTGGACACCGCCACCGAGTACGGGTTCACCGAGGCTCAACTGAACGCGATCAACGACGCCTTCGACGACGCCGGGATCGCGGCCGCCTAGTCACGGTCGTTTGAACCCGCGAGATCGACGTCAGGGTGGCGCCAGTCGCGGCGCCACCGCCGTGTCGTGAATTTCGCGTGGACTAGCTAGTTACCCGGCGCGGGAGCGTCGCCGGCAGGCGGACCGGGCTCGCCACCAGGCGCATGATCCGCGGGCTCGTCTACCACCAGCGGCGGAGGCGGCGGTGTGTCAGACAGGATGAACGGAACCGCGGCCGACCTCAAGTTGCCCAACTGGACCACCAGGTTGTAGGTACCCGGACCGATCGGCTCGCGAGGCAGCGGGCACTGCGGAGCGGAACCCATCCCCGTCCAGGTCACTTCCGTCGTGACCTGCTCCCCCGGATTGAACGACTTGACCAGCGTCTCGTTGGACGGCGCGCAATCCAGGTTGGACCACAGCCTCTTATTGTCCAGCGAGTAGACGTAGGCCGCGAGCACGGCCGCACCAACGTCACGCTTACAGGCCACCAGCCCGATATTCGTGACGACCATCGTGAATTTCGGCTGATCGCCGATGACGTACTGAGGCGCGTTGGTGATCCCCTTGACTGCCAGCGTCGAATCCGGGCAGTCGTCGCCCTCCTTCAGCACCGGCGGGGGCGCCACCGCTTCGGTAGCCGTCGGAGTCGGTGCCGGACTCGACTGAGCGGGCGGCAACACCGGAGTCTTGTTCTCCGGCTGAGCGATCCCGGTGGTCGTGTTTGCGGCGGGCTTGGATTCGGGGCTGCTTCCGCCGAAGATCGCGTAAGAGACACCGACCACGATCGCGACGACAACCGCCACGATCCCTATCGCTAATCCTCTGCGCCGCCAGTAGATTTGCCTCGGCAGCGGGCCACGCGGTTCCAGATCCAGCACGTTTCCACGGTAGATCCAGGTCACCAACAGTTGTTCGACCCGAGTCGGCGTGTCGCCTTGTTCCCTGTCGACCTATTCGCCTATTACGGCTCGCCGATCTCGCCGATGTGTTCACGCAGGGCGATCTGACCGTCGGCCAGATGGTAGGTCGCACCGACGATTGCCAGCTGACCATTGGCGACCCGTTCGGAGATCGCCGTCGAATGCGCCATCAACTGCGAACCAGTCTCGATCACGTGGCGGGCCTCGAATTCGTCGACCCGGGTCAGACCGTCACGGCGCCCGAGCAGGACCGACGAGGTAATCCGCTCGACGACATCGCGGACGAATCCGGTCGGCACCTGCAATTCGTCGAGGGCAGCCAACGTGGCCTTGACCGCGCCGCAGCTGTCGTGGCCGAGAACCACGATCAGCGGCACATTGAGGACCGACACCGCGTACTCGATAGATCCCATGACCGCGGAGTCGATGACGTGACCGGCGGTCCGCACCACGAACATGTCCCCCAGGCCCTGGTCGAAGATGATCTCGGCGGCAACGCGGCTGTCGGCGCATCCGAAAACCACCGCCGTGGGGCGCTGCCCCTCAGCCAGGCTGGCGCGATATTCGATGCTCTGGCTGGGATGCTGGGGCGTTCCGGCGACGAAACGCTGGTTACCCTCCTTGAGTGCCTTCCACGCGTTTACTGGGCTGGTATTCGGCATGGGGCCCATTGTGCACTGCCGACCCGGCGGGCACACCGTGAGCCTCGACCCCGACGAAGTCGTCTCCTGGTACCGGAGTGCCAAACGCGACCTGCCCTGGCGGGCCCCCGAGGTGAGTCCGTGGCAAATTCTGGTCAGCGAATTCATGCTGCAGCAGACCCCGGCAGCGCGGGTGGCACCCATCTGGTCGACATGGATCTCGCGCTGGCCCACACCGTCTTCGACGGCCGCGGCCGGACCGGCCGAGATCCTTCGCGCATGGGGCAAACTCGGCTATCCGCGGCGCGCCAAACGGTTGCACGAATGCGCAACCGTCATCGCCACCGAGCACCACGACATCGTTCCCGACGACGTCGAAATCCTGCTCAGCCTGCCGGGGGTCGGGGCATACACCGCCCGAGCGATCGCCTGTTTCGCCTACGGCAAGCGGGTTCCGGTGGTGGACACCAACGTCCGAAGGGTCGTGGCCCGCGCCGTGCACGGCCGCGCCGACTCGGGGGCACCCTCAACCGTTCGCGATCACGCGGACGTGGCAGCGCTGCTTCCCGACAACTCCTCTGCCCCAATGTTTTCCGCGGGCCTGATGGAACTCGGCGCAACCGTGTGCACGGCCCGCGCCCCGAAATGTGCCGTATGCCCGCTGAGTTCGTGCGTCTGGCGATCCGCCGGACACCCCCCTTCGACAGACCCCCCGCGACGGGCGCAGCGCTACGCGGGAACCGATCGCCAGGTCCGCGGACGGCTGCTCGACGTACTGCGGGGGTCTTCCACGCCAGTGGACCGCGCCCGCCTGGACCTCGTATGGCCGGCCGACGTCGCGCAACGCGACAGAGCCCTCGATTCACTCCTGATCGACGGACTGGTCGAGCAGACCCCCGACGGACTGTTCGCGCTGTGCGGGGAGGGCTCATGCGCTCCGCGAGCAGACGTGGAGGCCCCCTGAGTCACTGCGTGTCGGAGACCTCAGCGTCTGCTCGCGGGAGAGACGGGCTCGCGAGAGGAACGGGAGGGAGGGCAGCGAGGAACTGCTCGACCTCGCGGCGATAACGTTCCGGAGCCTCGTCGTGAACCAGATGCCCTGATTCGGGAACCTGGATATGGGTGGCCCGGTCGCCGGCAATCTCGGACATCTTCCGCATCTGCCCCTCCGGCGCCACCGAACGGCCCGCTTCGATGAGCAACGCGGGAGCCCGGCCGGCCTGCCACTGCGCCCAATAATCGCGCGTTCCCCATTCCGCGGCAATCTCGATCCACCACTGCGGCCGACCGTGCAGTCGCCAACCGGTGGCGGTGCGGTCGAACGCGTCAAGGAAGTACTGGCCGGCGATCGGACCGAACTCGGCGAAAACGTCCTCGGCTGAGCCGAATTCGACGGGCAACGCGTGCAGCCACGGTTCCCACGGCCCGGTTGTGCCGCCCACGAAGTCCGGCGCCATGTCCTCGACCACCAGTGCCGCAACGAGATCCGGCCGTTCTGCGGCCACACACCACGAATGGAGGCCACCCATGGAATGTCCGATCAGGACGGCCGACCGACCCAGACTTTCCAGCGCGGCGGACAGGTCGTCGACGAATGTCTCCGTGCCGATCGTTCGTGGATCATCGACATCACGGCCACGGTGCCACGGTGCGTCATAGGTGAAAACCTCACCGAGCCTGGTCAACCACGGAAGCTGCCGCGACCACGTACTCCCCCGCCCCATCAAGCCGTGCACCAGCACCAACGGGCGGCCCGCACCGCCTCGACGGACCAGCGATCCAGATGTCACGGTTACATCTTCCACATCGATGCGCGAGTGCCACTCTCATATTTCCCGAACGGCTCGCGCGGTAGCCTTGCGCCATGGCTGTGGTGAAGATCAACGCAATCGAGATACCGCCGGGCGCAGGTCCCGAACTGGAGAAGCGGTTCGCCCATCGCGCCCACGCGGTCGACAATCAGCCGGGCTTCCTCGGCTTCCAATTGCTGAGACCGATCAAGGGCGAGGACCGCTACTTCGTGGTCACCCAATGGGAGACCGAAGAAGCCTTCCAGGCCTGGGCAACCGGACCCGCCGTGCACGCGCACGCCGGCGAACGGGCCAATCCGGTTGCGACAGGCGCACATTTGCTCGAGTTCGAAGTTGTGCTGGACGTTGCGGGGACTGACACAAAGGCATAGCTCGCGCCGGCACCCGCAGCTCCTGGCGACAATCGTCGCCCTTGTTGCGGTCGCCGGCCTGGCCGCCAGCTGCGCACCGACGCCCGCGCCACCGGCCAACGCCGGCGCGGGCGTGCACATCGACACCAACACCCCGCAAGGGGTTCGGGCCAAGCAAGTCATGGACATGCTGAACTCCGACTGGCCGATCGGCACCAACGGCGTGAAAACCATGGCCGGCCCGAACATGCTCGACGCCATCACCACCACCATGGACGGACTGTGGTGGGACCGTCCCTACACGCTGACGGCCGTCGAGATCGGCGCCGGGGTGGCCAGACTGCACCTGCTGTCGTCCTACGGCGCACGCCAGGACATCGACCTCCGCATCAACGACCAGGCGATGGTGACCCGATTCGTCGTCACCACCGAAAAGCCCCCGATTCACTCCTGGCAGGACGTCGACGCCGTGCTGAGCCGGACGGGTGCCCGCTACTCCTACCAGGTCTCCAAAGTCGACGACGGCCGCTGCACGAAGGTCGCCGGAACCAACACCACCGAATCCCTCCCTCTCGCATCGATATTCAAGACCTACGTGCTGTACGCGGTCGAAGATGCGGTGCTTGCGGGCACGCTTTCCTGGGACGACAAGCTGACGATCACGACCGAGGACAAGAAGCTCGGATCGTCCGGATTCGACAAGCTTCCCGCCGGCTCACAGATCACCGTCCGGCAGGCCGCCGGGAAGATGATCTCGACGAGCGACAACATGGCCACCGACCTGCTGATCGGGCGGCTCGGCATACACGCCATCGAGCAGGCCCTGGTGCACGCCGGCCACCACGACCCGGCAAGCATGACCCCCTTCCCCACCATGCGCGAGATCTTCGCCATCGGCTGGGGCAAACCCGACGTTCGGGAGCAATGGAAGAACGCGTCAACGTCCCAGCAGCGGGGCGCGCTTCTGCAGGAAGCCAATTCCCGTCCCTACGAACCAGATCCGGAACGCACGCACGCGCCCGGTTCGGCCTACCACGCCGAATGGTACGGCGATGCCGAAGACATCTGCCGCGTGCACGCCGGACTGCAGCACAACGCCGTCGGGCCCGCCTCGCCCGTGAAAGACATCATGTCGGAGATCCCGGGTATCGACCTCAACCGCAGCGACTGGCCGTACATCGGTGCGAAGGCCGGCAACCTACCCGGCGATCTGACATTCAGCTGGTACGCCGTGGACAAGACCGGGCAGGCCTGGGTGGTCAGCTTCCAACTCAACTGGCCGCGATACCACAGCCCCAACGCGGGCGGCTGGGTGATGACCATCATCAAGCAGGTGTTCGCCATGCTGCCTAATTACCGGTGATCGCCTGACCTCAGGGACCACATCCGGTCGCGGTAGTGCAGTGTCGTACGACTCGCGGGTTCGATATCGATGCGCCAGAAGGACTTCGGTGGCGCATCGAGTGCCACCAGTATCGCTGCGCGGACGATGGCCGGGTGGACGACTGCCATGACGCGCCGTGGGGTTTGACTCACGTCTTCGAGCCAGGCGCGGACTCGTGCAATCAATGCCGTTATGGATTCGCCGCCGTGGGGGTTCGCGGCCGGGACGCTCAGGAATTCAGCAAGAGCGTCGGACGGCACCGCGGCCGCCAGTTGCCCTCGCCACCGCCCACAGTCCACATCGCACAGCCGGGGGTCGACTTGGGCGTCCAGATCGAGCAGTTCCGCTGTCTGGCGGGTGCGCTCCTCGGGCGAGCAGACGCTCAGGTCCGCGACACGCCGCTGTGTAGGGGACCTGAGCGTCTGCTCGGCCAGGGAAGCGCACTGGCGGACGCCCAGAGCATTCAAAGCCTCGTTCGAAGGGAAACGCCCGGCCGCCATGGCGTCGGTCATGCCGTGCGACACCAGCGTCAGCCGGAGGACGTCCGTCACGCAGCGATGCGCTCACGATCCGAATTGAGGAGCCGATCCAACAGCGCGCCACCCAGCAACCCGATGGTCAACCAGATCACCAGCTGTGTGCCCACCGCATACAGCCGGAACTCGAACAGGTCGTCGGCCGCAAACCCCGGGAAGACCAGCACACCCGCGTCGTCGCTCAGCGGACCGGGGATCTCCGAAACCGTCGGCAACACCAGCATCGCCACGCCGACAGCCGCCGCGTAGGCACCCAGCCCGCACAACGTCGCGTTCCACGTGCCCAGCCTGGGCCGCGCCACCCGCGCCAACCACACCCCCGCCGCGGCGAACAACAGGGACAACACCACCATCAGCAGGTAGAGCCCGGTGCGCCTTCCGATCGTGTCGGATTCACCGACCGACGGCGGATTCGCCGGGTACTTGAGGAACGGGACCAAATACACCACCACGAATGCGGAGGCAGCCATGACGAGGGCCAGGCCACGCACCCGGGTTGTTCGCATGCGCCCGTGAACGACCGCGAACGCGACGGCGAACAAGGCGCCCATAGCGACGCTGAACGCCAGCACTCCGAATCCCATGCCCACGTTGGCCTGCACGCCGCGAGTGAAGAGTTCGACGCCGTGCTCGTGGGCGCCATGCTCGTGTGCGGCTTCGTGGACAGCCAGGGCAGCCTCGGCATCGCTGCGGCCGTCCTCATAGTCGATGGCCCGGCCGATGACCGGTTCGAGGAAGACACGCGCGAAGACGAACGCAAGCACTCCGGCGGCGGCGCCGGACAGCAGCCCACGCCAAATGATCTGCTTTTCCATTGGTCTGAGATCCCTAGCCGACGTCAGTGGCAGGGGAAGCCGAGCAGGTGCCGGGCGTCGTGCATGAACTCGTGCACGTGGGTGTCGTTGCCGAAGACCGACGTCGCACCCTGATCGATTCCGACGAAGTACAGAACCAACAGCGCAAGGAACGCGGTACCGGCCAGCCACACCGCGGCGCGGGTGGCCGACAGGTCTACCGCGGGCGATTTGGAGTCGGCGGTGGCGCGAGGAGCAGTCATCCGAGGTGTCCTTTCCGGGAGATTCGCGTCCCAGGTCGAGGCGGTGACGAGTTTCGGGTCTGACTGTTTACAGTGGCGCGACCGTCCTGGATTCTCACCAGATTCCTCGACTCGTCTGTTACACCGCAGAGCTTAGCCCCCGATCAGCTGCCGCCGTAACCCATCTGCTGCGCCGTGTACTTCGCGGCGTCGGTCACCGGGACGGCTTGAACTGCCGTGCCGTACGCGCAGATCTCAGTCCAGACATCACCGATTTCCGTGGTGTCGAAGCGCATCGCGACGATCGCGTTGCCGCCGCGGTTGCGCGCCTCGGTGATCAACCGGCCCATCGCCTCGTTACGGCTCTCGGCGAGGTTCTTGGTCATGCCCTGCAACTCACCGCCGAACATGCTCTTCAGGCCGGCACCCATCTGCGCGAACGCGTTACGCGACCGCACCGTCAGGCCGAACACCTCGCCACAGACCCGCTGAATCTCCCAGCCCGGGAGATCGTTCGTGGTTACGACCAGCATTGAAGACCCTTCTCTTTGTCGACTATTCGCTGGGTGTGCCGGCACTGGCCAAGTCCGGCTCGGCCGGCTCGGTCCGCTTGGGCCCACCGCTGAAGGTGAACTTCGCGTCCTCGCCGACGCCCTCGCCGTCCCAGTTGTCGACGTCGACGGTCACCAGCTGACCCGGACCGACCTCCTCGAACAGGATCTTCTCCGACAGCGCATCCTCGATCTCGCGCTGGATCGTCCGACGCAGCGGACGCGCGCCAAGGACGGGGTCGAAACCGCGCTTGGCCAACAGGCTCTTGGCTTTCGGCGTCAGCTCCATCTCCATGTCCTTGGCCTTCAGCTGCTTGCCGACCCGATTCACCATCAGATCGACCATCTCGATGATCTCGTCCTGAGTCAGCTGATGGAACACGATGATGTCGTCGATGCGGTTGAGGAACTCAGGCCGGAAATGCTTCTTGAGCTCGTCGTTGACCTTTTGCTTCATCCGCTCGTAGTTGCTCTCGCCCCCGCCCTGAGTGAAGCCGAGACCAACCGCCTTCGAGATGTCGGACGTACCCAGGTTCGACGTGAAGATCAGCACGGTGTTCTTGAAGTCGACCGTGCGACCCTGACCATCGGTGAGACGACCATCCTCGAGAACCTGCAGCAGCGTGTTGTAGATCTCCATGTGCGCCTTTTCGATCTCATCGAAAAGCACGACACTGAACGGCTTCCTTCTGACCTTCTCCGTGAGCTGACCGCCCTCTTCGTAGCCGACGTATCCCGGAGGCGCGCCGAACAATCGCGATGCGGTGTAGCGGTCATGGAACTCGCCCATGTCTATCTGGATCAGAGCGTCGTCGTCGCCGAACAGGAACTCGGCCAGCGCCTTGGACAACTCGGTCTTGCCGACGCCGGACGGGCCGGCGAAGATGAACGATCCCGACGGACGCTTCGGGTCCTTCAGCCCCGCGCGAGTACGGCGGATCGCTTTGGAGACAGCCTTGACGGCATCCTCCTGACCGATGATCCGCTTGTGCAGCTCGTCTTCCATCCGCAGCAGCCGGGTGGTCTCCTCCTCGGTCAGCTTGAACACGGGGATGCCGGTCCAGTTGCCGAGAACCTCCGCGATCTGCTCGTCATCGACCTCGGCAACGACATCCAGATCACCTGAACGCCACTGCTTTTCGCGTTCCGCGCGCTGGGCGACCAACTGCTTCTCACGATCCCGCAGCGAAGCGGCCTTCTCGAAATCCTGCGCATCGATCGCGGACTCCTTCTCCCGGCGGGCGTCGGCGATCTTCTCGTCGAACTCGCGCAGGTCCGGCGGAGCGGTCATCCGGCGGATGCGCATCCGGGCGCCGGCCTCGTCGATCAGGTCGATCGCCTTGTCCGGCAGGAAGCGGTCATTGATGTAGCGGTCGGCCAGCGTCGCCGCGGCGACCACGGCCGAATCGGTGATCGAGACGCGGTGGTGCGCCTCGTAGCGGTCGCGCAAACCCTTGAGGATCTCGATGGTGTGCGCCACTGTGGGCTCGCCCACCTGGACCGGCTGGAAGCGACGCTCCAGCGCGGCGTCCTTCTCGATGTACTTGCGGTACTCGTCGAGCGTGGTGGCACCGATGGTCTGCAGTTCGCCACGAGCCAGCTTCGGCTTCAGGATGGACGCCGCGTCGATCGCGCC
>JAXLRY010000017.1:0-94153 GCA_046330895.1 Mycobacterium sp.
GCGGGCGATGGAGCGGTGGCCGCGGATGATGCAAGCTCCCAATTGATGAGCTTCAGGTACTCGGCCTTGGCGTGTACCCGTGCCAGGTTGAGCTGCACCCACTCGGAATCGATCAAGCGGCCGCCGTGGGAATCCTTGGTGTTCTGCGCCCATTCCCGAACCTGGTTGAGCGCCAGCATGATCGGTGCCGCGGATACGAGTGCGACCCGCTCATGGTTGAGCTGGTTGGTCACCAGCTTCCAGCCGCCGTTCTCCTCACCCACGAGGTTCGTCGCGGGGACTCGGACGTCCTGGTAGTAGGTGGCGCTCGTGCCCGGCCCGGCCATGGTGTGCACCGGGGTCCAGGAGAAGCCTTCGGCTGTAGTGGGAACGATCAGCACGGAGATGCCGCGGTGCTTCTTCGCTTCGCTGTTGGTGCGCACAGCCAGCCAGACGTAGTCGGCGTACTGGATCAGGCTGGTCCACATCTTTTGGCCGTTGACGATGTAGTCGTCGCCGTCCCGGACGGCCGCGGTCCGAAGATTGGCAAGGTCGGTTCCGGCCGAGGGTTCGGAGTAGCCGATGGCGAAGTGCAGGTCGCCGGCCGCGATCTTCGGCAGGTAGAACCTCTTCTGTTCGTCGGTTCCATAGGCCATGATCGTCGGCGCGACGCTGTTGATCGTCAGGAACGGGACGGGCGCGCCGGCGATGGCCGCCTCATCGGTGAAGATCAGCTGATCCATGGTGGAACGAGCCTGGCCGCCGTACTCCGTGGGCCAACCGAGCGCCAGCCATCCGTCGCGGCCCATCTGCGCGACCGTCTCACGGTAGACGTTGCCCGACCCGTACTCGCCCGATGTCGACATCAGCGCCTCACGGCGCTCCGGCGTGATCAGTGCGGCGAAGTACGAGCGGAGTTCCCGGCGCAGCTCCTCTTGCTCGGGGGTGTAACTGATCCGCATTGCCAATCCTTCGAGTAGCGGTGCACTGGACGATGTAGCTGGGTGGGGTAGCTGGGTGATGTAGCTCGGCGATGAAGCCGGGCGATGAAGCCGACGTTGTGATCAAGCTGCCGGTACCTGCCGACACACCTCGTTGTAACACGTTCTAGTCTAGTGGTCCAGCGACCGTGTTTGACCGGCACCGGCCATGCGGTCGTATGGTGGGTGCTGGGAGAGTCGGAGGAGGTAGCGATGCGGGTCGAAGTCGATCATGACCGCTGTGAAGGAAATGCTGTCTGCGTGGGAATCGCCCCGGAACTGTTCGATCTCGATGACGAGGACTACGCCGTCGTGACCGCGGATCCGGTTCCCGCCGACCAGGAAGATGTCGCCGAACAAGCGATCGCCGAATGCCCCCGCGCGGCGTTGATCCGCAAAGACTAGAGGCATTCATAAATTGACTCAATCAGGCGAACAGACGGACCTCTCCGGCCACGTCGCGGTGGTGACCGGCGCGGCGGCCGGCCTGGGCCGTGCCGAAGCCATCGGACTGGCCCGCTCGGGCGCGACGGTCGTTGTCAACGACATTCCCGCCGCACTCGAAGCGTCCGACGTCCTCGACGAGATCGCGGGTGCGGGCGCCAAGGGCGTCGCGGTCGCCGGTGACATAAGCCTGCGTTCCACCGCCGACGAGTTGGTGTCCTGCGCGGACGGTTTGGGGGGGCTGAGCATCGTCGTCAACAACGCGGGCATCACCCGGGACCGGATGTTGTTCAACATGAGCGACGAGGACTGGGATGCCGTCATCGCGGTGCACCTTCGCGGGCATTTTCTGCTGACACGCAATGCCGCCGCATACTGGCGCAACAAGGCGAAAGACAATGGGGGTTCGGTCTACGGCCGCCTCATCAACACCTCGTCGGAGGCCGGGCTGTCCGGCCCCGCCGGTCAGGCCAACTATGGTGCGGCCAAGGCCGGCATCACGGCACTGACACTCTCGGCGGCCAAGGCTCTGGGGCGGTACGGCGTGCGCGCCAACGCCATCTGCCCCCGGGCGCGAACCGCGATGACGGCAGACGTTTTCGGCGATGCCCCCGATCTGGCCGACGGTGAAGTCGATTCCCTCGCGCCGGAACACGTCGTCACTCTCGTTCGATTCCTTGCGTCGCCGGCGGCGGAGAATGTCAGCGGCCAGGTTTTCGTGGTCTACGGACCGACGGTGACTTTGGTTGCTGCACCGACCGCGGAGCACCGATTCCACGCCGAAGGCCATGCCTGGAACGCGGCGGACTTGAGTTCAACCATGCGTGGCTACTTCGCCGACCGTGATCTCGACGACAACTTCGGTGTCATCGGTCTCATGGGGGATTAGTCGGCGGACTTGGTATGGGCGAGCGCATCCAGGAATGCGCGGGCCCACCGATCGACGTCGTGTGCGAGAACCTGCCTCCGCAGTGAGCGCATGCGGCGTCGGCCCTCTTCCTCGCTCTGATTCAACGCCGCCTCGATGGTGTCCTTCACTCCCTCGAGATCGTGTGGGTTGGTCAGGTACGCCTGACGGAGTTCGGCTGCGGCGCCGGTGAATTCGCTCAATACCAAGGCGCCGCCCAGGTCGCTGCGGCACGCGACGTACTCCTTGGCGACAAGATTCATCCCATCGCGCAACGGGGTCACCAGCATGACGTCGGCCGCGACGAAGAAGGCAATCAGTTCGTCACGTGGAATGGGCCGATGGAGGTAGTGCAGGACGGGATGGCCGACTTCGCTGAATTCGCCGTTGATATGACCGACCTGCTGCTCGATCTCGCTGCGCAGCACCCGGTAGCTGTCGACTCGTTCCCGGCTGGGGGTGGCCAGTTGCACGAACACGGCGTCGTGGCCCTTGACCCGGTTCTCCTCCAGGAGTTCCGTGAAGGCCTTCAGCCGCACGCCGATGCCCTTGGTGTAGTCGAGCCTGTCGACGCCGAGAAGGATCTTGCGGGGATTGCCGAGTTCGATCCGGATTTCCTTTGCTCGCCGCCGGATGTCGCGATTGCGGCCGAGCTGATCGAGTTCGGCGGAATCGATGGAGATCGGGAAGGCGCCCACTTTGACCGTGCGGAAGCCGACTTGAACTTCGCCCATCCGGGAGCGGACACCCACCGACGCGCGCGAGGTGGGCGCACCCACCAGCCGTCGGGACAGATAGAGGAAGTTCTCTGCGCCGCCCGGCAGGTGAAATCCCACCAGGTCCGCGCCGAGGAGTCCTTCGACGATCTCGGTGCGCCACGGGAGCTGCATGAACAACTCGACCGGGGGAAACGGAATGTGGAGGAAGAACCCGATCGTGAGGTCCGGCCGCAGCATCCGCAGCATCTTGGGCACCAGCTGCAGCTGATAGTCCTGAACCCAGACGGTCGCGCCCTCCGCGGCCGCTCGTGACGTCTCCTCGGCAAAACGCCGGTTGACTTCGACATAGCGATCCCACCACTCGCGGTGGTAGATCGGCTTGACCATCACATCGTGGTACAGGGGCCACAGGGTGGCGTTGGAGAAGCCCTCGTAATACTCGGCGACGTCGGTTTCCGTCAGTGGCACCGGAAAGAGCTGCAGGCCCTCTTCGACAATCGGCTCGACGGGTGCGTCGGGACTGTCGACGATTCCCGGCCAGCCGAGCCAGGCGCCGCGCTGCTTACGGAGGAGTGGCCTCAAGCGCGGTGACCAGGCCACCGACTGCGCTTCCACGTGACCGACCCATCCGGTTGCCGCTCGGCGTCGACGGGAAGTCGGTTCGCGACGACGACAAAGTCAGAGTTCCCGAAGTCCGGCGTTTCGTTCTTCGGGCCTCTGGAGGGCATCTAGACCTCGGGCTTTGACGGCCCAATGCCGAGCATCGACAAGAAGACCCGGCACTCGTCGGCATCGTTCGCGTATGCGGCGACCACTCGCCGGGCTTGCCGAGCTGTGCTGTCGGCTAGCGGCTCGACGTCATCGATATCGGTGGGATCAGATTTCACTGGCATCAACCAACTGTAGGCGAACCGTTCTTCCGAATGGCCGATCGGGGAATTACGGGCTTTACGACGACGGGCTTACGACTACGGGCTGGGCGACTACGGGCTGGGCGACTACGGGCTGGGCGACTACGGGCTGGGCGACTACGGGCTGGGCGACTACGGGGTGGACGACTACGGGCTGGACGACAGAGTGGTGCGCGGGTGCACGGGCACGTTGTCCTGCTCCATCTCCGAGCACGCCACCGACTGCCAGTACCCGGTGCAAGGGTCACCGTTGATGTTCGGCACCAGGTTGGCGCCGACACCTGTGCTGCTGGTTTCGGTGATGTCCTGGGTCAGGCGCGGCGCGGGTTCCTCGATCGGCTGGGCGCCACCCTCCGACGCGAGCCCTCCCATTGCGGGTACGCAGTCGCCGGAGTTCGGATCGGCGACCTGGCCGTAGGCGCATTCGCCCTCGCCCGTCCGGGGCTGGCGCGGCGGGCTGGGGATCGGGCTCCGGAGCGGGATCGGGCACCCCGCCTTCGGCGCAGCCGCGGCGACCAGTTGAGGCCGCCGGTCACCGGGACGGCGACCAGCGCCGCCGCGAGCATGCCTGCGGCGACGAGCTTGCAGGGCAAGGGGGAAATCGTTCGACTTCATGGCGTTGGTGAACTCCGTGCTTGGGCTAGAAGGATCTAGCGCTGGACTTCGCCAAGAATACTTCCGTTCCCGTGGTTCGATGGATAGAACCTGTTCCAGTTCTGAATGAGGAGTAACCAGTGCAGTTCTCGTTCGCGGACCGGACTTTCCTGGTAACCGGTGGTGGAGTGGAATCGGTAAAGGTGTGGCGGCTGCGCTGTCGGCCGCCGGTGCCAACGTGATGATCATGGGCCGCAATTCCGACCGGCTGAGTGCGGCGGCCGACGAGGTCAACGCCGGCGACGGTTCGGGGACTGTGCGGTTTGAGCCCGGAGACGTGCGCGACGAAGATCAGGTGAGGTTCGTAGTCGAGGCGGCCGCCGCCTGGACGGGTCGCCTGAACGGCGTCGTCCACTGCGCGGGCGGCTCGGAGACCATTGGACCGATCACGCAAATCGATTCTTGAGGCGTGGCGGCGCACCGTCGACCTGAACGTCAACGGCACGATGTACCTGATCAAACACTCGGCCCGAGAATTGGTTCGGGGTGGTGGGGGATCGTTCGTCGGAATCTCGTCCGTCGCGTCGAGCAACGTGCACCGGTGGTTCGGCGCCTACGGTGTCAGCAAGTCGGCGCTTGACCATCTTTTGATGCTGGCCGCGGATGAGTTGGGCCCCTCCTGGGTGCGGGTCAACGGAATCCGGCCGGGCCTGGTGCGCACCGAACTGGTAGAGCCCGTGCTCAGTTCGCCGGAGATTCGCGAGGACTATCGGCAGTGCACGCCGCTTCCGAGGTTCGGCGAAACCGAGGACATTGCGAATCTGGCGGTTTTCCTCCTCAGCGACGCGGCAGGCTGGATCACGGGTCAGCTGATAAATGTCGACGGTGGACATTGCCTGCGCCGAGGCCCGGACTTCTCGGGAATGCTGGAGCCGGTGTTCGGTTCGGATGGGTTGCGCGGCGTCGTCGAAAGAGGTTGAGCCCCAGCTGTTTTCAGGGCCCGCGCGTTTTCGGGGCCCGACCGTATTCGGGGCACGGCCGTTTTCGGCTCACCCTTTCAGTTCACACAGGGGATGCCGCCGGCATCGATCGGCGCTCCGGCGTCGGGTGTCGGCGTTGTCGATGTCGTGTCATCGGACAACTCCGACGTCGAGGTCGCCGAAACCGCAGTAGCGGAATCCGACTCCTCGGGCGGTGGCAGGTAGCTCTCTCCGAGCACCACTCGAATGTGATTGGCGGCCAGGGCGCCACTCGACTGCGGCGCGTTGTCGATCCCCAGCAGGGTCGCCACCGATCGCGCGTCGGTTTCGGCATCCGGGCCGTAGCTGATGACGGTGTCGAGCGGCTCGCCCAGTTGCCGGTCGCGGACGTCGTCGACAGTGAAATCGTGCTTCCCCAGGATCTGCGCCGCGTCCGCACCCACACCCGATGTGCTGCCCGCGTTCACGATGTCGATCTGGGTGTCCGGATTGGGCGCCGGAAGGTCGGCGGCGGAGACGCTGGCCGTCGTGGTCGGGGTGCTGCCGTCGATGGCGTGCGCGATCTCCGCCCGAATCCTGGCCGGATCCACGATGTTGACGTCCTGGCCGTCGATCACGTCGTACCGCACGACCGGTAGCGTCCGGAACTCGACGTCGCCACCGGCCAGAGCGGCCATTCGGCGGAATTGGTCTTCGTCCCAGCCTTGCGACAGCACGATGTCTTTGCGCGCGACGTCCATCAGCCGTCGGAACTGGTCGAGATCGGTGAACGAGCCCGATTCCTGGAGCTGATGCATGACCGACAGCAGGAACGCCTGCTGCCGGTGTGTTCGGTCCAGGTCGCCGTTCTCCAGGCCATGTCGCTGTCGCACGAAGGCCAACGCCTGAGCCGCGTCGAGGGTCTGTACTCCGGCGGGGAAATCGGCGCCGGAGTAGTCGTCGTGCACCGCGTGGTTGAGGCAGACCTTGATGCCGCCCAGGCTCTCGGCGAGGTCGTAGAAGCCTGCGAGGTTGACCTCGGCGAAGTAGTCGATGGGTTGCCCGGTGAGGTTGCGAACCGCCCGGATCGTCGCCTTGCGCCCCGCTTCGCGTCCCGCGCTTTCCAGTTCGCTGCGGTTGCTGACGCCCTCATCGACGAGCTTCTGTTCGGTCTGCGCCTTGGTGAGGCCGTACGCCTCTTTGATCTTGATGTGGTCGTATCCGGTGATGCCGCTGACCGCGACGTAGTCGTCACGCGGTATCGAGAACGCCACGACGCGGTTGTCGGAGCCGATGTGAACGAGGATCAGCGTGTTGGTGTTGTAGCCGCCCGCCTCCGAGTCGCCGGCGTGTAGTTGATCGAGCACCGCGGGCGGTAGTTCGTTGCCGTTCTGATCTTTTCGGGAGTCCAGGCCGATCAGCAGGATGTTCATCGCGCCGCCACTGGACCGCGGTCCTTCGAGCGCCTGCGAAATAGTGATTCCGCCGAGCAGGCCGTGCGCCTCCCAGTACGCCAGTCCCGTCATCATCAGGACCACTACCGAGACGATGCTGACGACTGTTCGGCGCAGGGTTCTGGCTATGCGGCCGGGTTTGCGGGGGGACCGGTGACGGCCGGGACGACTGGCCGGCGGTACAACGGCGACGGCGTCAGAAGCGGCTGTGGGTGCCGAGTCTCCCGCCGAATCCATGCCCGACAGTATCCTCGTCGAGACCTCGAAGGAGCGCGACTTGGATTCGATCGACCCCGCGGCCACAGCGTGGCTGCTCGCCAGCACGGCGCTCGTGCTGCTCATGACCCCTGGTTTGGCCATCTTCTATGGCGGTATGGTCCGAGCTTCCGGCGTGCTCAACATGATCATGATGAGCTTCATCGCGATCCCGCTCGTGACTGTGGCGTGGTTGTTGATCGGCTACTCGCTGGCATTCTCCGGTGATGGTTTCCGCGGCCTGATCGGCGACCTCGGCCATGCGGGCATGGCTGGTATCGGTCCCGGCACCGCCCACGGATCTGTTCCGGAACTTCTGTTCGCGACGTTCCAGCTCACTTTCGCGATCATCACGGCCGCGCTGGTCAGTGGGGCGATCGCGGACCGGGCGAGATTCGCGGCGTGGATGGTGTTCGTCCCGGTCTGGTCGGTTGTCGTCTACGCGGTCATCGCCCACTGGGTCTGGGCGCCGGGGGGATGGCTGTTCAAGCTCGGCGCGCTCGACTACGCGGGGGGCCTGGTCGTCGAGATCGTGTCGGGCGCCTCGGCTTTGGCGCTGGCACTGGTTTTGGGACCCCGCATCGGCTTCAAGGTCGACGCCATGCGCCCACACAATCTGCCGTTCGTTCTCCTCGGCGTGGGCCTGCTGTGGTTCGGATGGTTCGGCTTCAATGCGGGTTCGGCTTTGGCGGCCAACGGAATGGCGTCCGCGATCTTCTTGAACACTCTGGTCGCCGGCTGCCTCGGCATGCTGGGCTGGCTTTCGGTGGAACGGGTGCGCGACGGCAGGCCGACCACCTTCGGCGCGGCGTCGGGCGTGGTCGCCGGACTGGTCGCCATCACTCCGTCATGCGGAACGGTCAATACGCTCGGAGCGGCCATCGTGGGATTGGCCGCCGGGATCGTCTGCTCGTTTGCGATCGGTCTCAAGTTCCGCTTCGGCTACGACGACTCGCTGGACGTCGTGGGCGTGCATTTCGTGGGCGGCGTCGTCGGTGTGCTGCTGATCGGGTTTCTGGCCGACGCGGTCATGACGGGTGGACCCGAAGGGTTGTTCCACGGTGGCGGCGTCGCATTGCTCGGCAAACAGGCACTGGCCATGGTGGCGGTCGCCGCCTACGCGTTCGGGATGTCGTTTGCACTCGCCAAGCTCATCGATCGGGTCATGGGCTTCCGGTTGAGCCCCGAGGACGAGACCGCCGGTGTCGACTTCACGCAGCACGCTGAGACGGCCTATGCCGAGGGAGTGCACGGCCACCAGATGTCGCACCGGCCGTTGTTCGACGCGACACAGCGCCGGCGCCCCGAGTGACCGCGGTGTACCGCTGAAACAGCGTCTGCGCGGGTCTCTGTGACGGGTGCCGGCCGGGTTTAACGTCTCGCCTCGCGGGTTGTTCCAAACCCCGATAGGCAAAACCCCGACGGGATGCCCGGTGAGTAACTACCATCACTGTCGCATTCGGTCTTAACCGGCAAGAGAGGCGTTATGACCAGCGAGCAAGTCACCAAAGCCACCGTCACCGCAGGCCGTGTCGAGTGGTTGCGGAACTCCATGAAATCCGAACCCGCGGGGGCTGCGGAAGCCGCCTGGGGCTGGATCGAGGAGCTCTCGGCTCGCGCCAAATCAGACGCCGCGAGCGCCGAAGCGGAGCTCAACGAATTGTTCCGATTGGGCGACGTTCCGGTCGGTCTCGATGGACCCACGGACGGGGTGCTCGTGATGACCACGATGCAGGCCCGGGCGGATGCAGCTCTGCGCGCGCTGACTGCGGTGTGGATGCCGTGGCAGGGTAAGCGTTTCAATGCCGCCGCCGCGATCGGGGACAACCGTCTGACCAAGAGCACGGGTGTGGTGGGCAAGTTCCTCTGGCCGCTGTACTCGATGCGCGACACCGACTGCGGCAAGCTGGCCTTCGACTTCAACACCTACGCCGAGGCCGGCAAAGACGATCCGGACATTCAGGTCATGGTCATCGACTACGCGAATGTCCAGAAAAACCCGAAACTTGTCATCCGGAGCATCCGCGACGAACTTGTCGAGGTCGTTCCGGGTGTCTACCTCGGCAAGATACTGTTCAATTCGGGTGAGAAGTACACCAAGATCGGTTACTTTGCGCTCCGAAACTTCGCTCGCTGATTCGTCAGCCCGTCCATCAAGTTGTCCAGCCCGGAACGTCAAGATAAGGAAATCAAGTGAGCCGTCAGTGGTACGAACAGCCTTCATTGATCCTGCAGCTCAAGGAGCTTGGTCAGCTGCGCAACGACCTGCGTGAGCACAACCTCTACGAGCATCCGGACATCCGCCCCACGGAGGATCTCGGCAAGGCGACCGACGAGGAGAAGCGGGCTCGTACCCCCGAGGGCACCTTCAACGACCTGGACGAGCCCTGGATGGGCGCGAAGGGCACCGGCTTCGGCCGTAACCTCCCGATCGAGAAGACGATCATCGACCGGAAGCGCCTGCTGGAGCCGGATCCCCGCGTGATCAGCCGCCGCCTGATGGCCCGCGACGATTTCAAGCCCGCGGGCATCATCAACTCGCTGGCCGCGGCCTGGCTGCAGTTCGAGAACCACAACTGGTTCTTCCACGGCGACGGCAATCCGGAAAACACCATCGACATCAAGCTCCGCGATGGTGACACCTTCCCCGAGAACCCGATGAAGATCCGGTGCACGGTGCCGCTGAAGGGTGAGATCAAGGACGGTTGCCCCGCGCCGGTCTTCGCCAACTCCGAGACCCATTGGTGGGACGGATCGCAGATCTACGGCAGTGGCAAGGACCGCCAGAGCGAGATTCGCACCTATGTCGACGGCAAGGTCAAGGTCGACGACAGCGGTCGCCTTCCGAAGAGCGACATCCCCGGTGTCGACCTGACTGGTATGCGCGAGAACTGGTGGGTCGGTGTCGGCCTGCTGCACACGCTGTTCGCGCGCGAGCACAACACCGTCGTCGAGGCGGTGAAGAAGGCGCACCCGAGCTTCGACGATCAGCGTCTCTTCGAGATCGGTGTTCTGGTCATATCGGCTCTGATCGCCAAGATCCACACCGTGGAGTGGACCACCTGCGTGCTGCGCCACCCGGCGCTGCAGATCGGCATGAACGCCAACTGGTACGGCGCGCTCGGCGAGAAGTTCAAGGAGCGCATCGGCCGCGTCGGCGACAGCGAGATGCTCTCCGGCATCATCGGTTCTCCCGCCGATCACCACTCCGCACCGTTCTCGCTCACCGAAGAGTTCGTTGCCGTCTACCGGATGCATCCCCTGATCCCGGACGACTGGAACTTCTTCTCGCTGGAGTCCGGCGAGCACCTCGGCCACAAGTACTTCACCGACCTGCAGGGTCGCTTCACCCGTGACTTCATGGACAGCATGGAGATGGGCGACATGTGGTACTCGTTCGGCATCTCCAGCGCCGGCGCCGTGTGCCTGCACAACTACCCGAATGCCTTGCGCGAGCTCGTCCGCATCGACGGACAGATCACCGACCTCGCCACGCTGGACATCGTTCGCGATCGCGAGCGCGGCGTGCCGCGGTACAACGACTTCCGCGAAATGCTGCGGATGCCACGTCGCAACAGCATCGACGAGATCACGCCGAACAAGCAGTGGGCCAAGGAGATCAACGAGATCTACGGCGGCGACGTCAACCTCGTCGACCTGCAGATCGGTATGCAGGCCGAGCAGCCGCCGAAGGGCTTCGGCTTCTCCGACACCGCATTCCGGATCTTCATCCTGATGGCATCGCGTCGACTGAAGAGCGATCGGTTCTTCACCAACGACTTCACCCCGGAGATGTACACCCAGGTCGGTATCGACTGGGTGAACAACACCTCGATGAAGGACGTGCTGCTGCGCCACTACCCGGAGCTCGAGCCGGTGATCGGCGACGCCGAGCGCGTGTTCGCGCCGTGGCCCAAGCTGGGCGCTCCCGCCCCCGGCCAGAAGAACCGCATCGTCGAGCTCGCGGACACCGTGCGCGCCTACATGCCGTGGGGGTAGTCGACCCGGTGGCTGAGGACTTCCCGCACGCGTCCGTACTGGAAGGCATCCGGTTCACCGCGCAGATCGGCGCACCGAACGTCATCCTCGGGTTGTTCACCAAGCGTGAACTGCCCAGCAGGGTGGCGGCCACCCTCGGAACCGACTACCTCGGTTACCGGCTGGTGGAAGGCATGGTGCGCAGTTACGGACCTGGTCCGTTCTACGTGCGGGTGGCGCGCGATGAAGCGTTGCTCCTGCACAACCCGGACGACATCAAGTTCGTGCTGAACGGTTCACCGGATCCCTTCGCGTCCGATCTGGAGCCCAAACGCAAGGGGATGGCAGCGTTTCAGCCAGATGCGCTGACCATCTCCCGCGGGGAGATCTGGGCGGACCGGCGGAAGTTCGCCGAGTACGTTCTGGATTCGACCAAGCCGCTGCACCGCTTGGCGCAGGCGTTCGTGAATGTCGCAAAGGAGACTGCTGAGCAGCTCGCCACCGAGACCATTCGTTGGCAGAACTTCAACGCGGCCTTCCAGCGGCTGACCCGTCGAGTGGTATTCGGTGACAGAGCAGCCGACGACACCCAGCTCACCGAGACGCTCATCGACATGATGTCGGCGGGCAACAAGTTGCCCGGCGAGCCGGCACCCGAGTACGCGGAATTCATCCAGCGTATCGAGGGGTACCTCGTCGATCCGGACCCGAACAGCCTTGCGTCTTTGGTGGCCTCGGCGCCGACCGCGCCGGACGTCAAACCGGCGACGCAGATGGTGCATTGGCTGTTCGCTATGGGAGACACGTTGGCGGTCAACGTGTTTCGCGCGCTCGGTGTGCTCGGGACTCACGGCGAACAACGCCATGAGGTCGAGGTCGAGATGGCCAACAAGGACATCGGATCGCCGAAGGGGATTGCTGGGCTGGAGTATCTGGCCGGCTGCGTCTCCGAGGCGATGCGACTCTGGCCGGCGACCACGATGTTCGGCCGGGTGGCCATTCGGGATGTCCAATTCCCGAGTGGCGCTGTCCTTCCGGAGGGTCGCCAGGTCCTGATCTACAACGTGTTCAATCACCGCAACCGGGACCGCATCCCCTATGCGGACAAGTTCTCGCCCGGTGAATGGGTCAGTGGTGACGCGGGCAGCAACTGGTCGTTCAACTTCATGAGTCACGGCACCCAGGTGTGCCCCGGATACGGGTTGTCGATCTTCCTCGGTCAGGCGGTGCTGGCGCATCTCATCGACCGGGGAACACCCGAGGTGTCCGGAACGCGTTTGGATCCGACCAAGCCGTTGCCCTACAGCCTGGATCCGTACGGATTCAGGGTCGACATGAAGCCGCTCTCCTAGAGGGCGGTCGCTCGAAGTGGCGCAGGGCCACCAATCCCAGAACCCACGAACCCGGTACGCGAGGTCCGGCGACATCGACATCGCGTACCAGGTTCTGGGCGACGGTCCAGTCGATCTCCTGGTGCTGCCGGGACCGTCCATACCCATCGACAGCATCGACGACGAACCATCGATGCATCGCTTCTACCGGAGGCTGAGCTCCTTCAGCCGGGTCATCCGGCTGGACTTTCGTGGCACCGGGCTGTCGTCGAACATTCCGTCGCGGGAGATGCTGGGTCCTCGTTATTGGGCTGAGGATGCGCTGGCGGTGCTGGATGCCGTTGGAAGCCGGCAGGTTTCGATTCTGGCACCGAGTTATGCCGCGATGACCGGCGTGCTGATCGCGGCTGACTTTCCGGATCGGGTGCGAAGCCTGGTGATCGTGAATGGTGTCGCGCGGACGTTGCGGGCGCCGGATTATCCGATTGGCGCCGACCCGGAGGCTGCGGCGCCGTTCATGCAGGACGCCATGGAGTTGGACGCCGTCGAGCGCGGTATGGATGTGCTTCGGGTGGTTGCCCCATCCGTCGCCGACGACGACGCATTCCGGGCGTGGTGGGACCTGGCCGGCAACCGGTCGGCCTCGCCGAGCATGGCGAGAGCCATCAGTCAAGCGGTCGCCGATGCCGATGTCCGAGAGGCGCTTCCACGAATTTCAGCGCCGACTCTGGTACTGCACCGCGCGGATGGCCGCTTCATCCCGGCAGCGCTCGGCCGCTACATCGCCGAGAACATCAGTGGCGCAAGATATGTCGAACTACCAGGCGCGGACGCGCTGTATTGGGTCGGTGAGTCCGGGCCGATGCTCGATGAGATCGAGGAATTCATCACGGGCGTGCGTGGTGGCTACGAGGCCGAACGTGTCCTCACCACAATTGTTTTCACCGATATCGTGGGTTCGACGCAGCGGGCCGCCGCAATTGGTGACGGTAGGTGGCGTGACCTGTTGGACAACCACGACAGCATTGTCCGTCACGAGCTTGAGCGATACGGCGGGCGCGAAGTGAATACCGCGGGTGACGGATTCTTGGCGACCTTCACCAGTCCGAGTGCCGCAATCGCATGCGCGGAGGCCATTGTCGACGCGGTACTAGTTCTTGGTATCGAGGTGCGTGCCGGCGTCCATGCCGGCGAGGTCGAGGTGCGCGGCACCGACGTAGCCGGGATGGCAGTGCATATCGGCGCACGGGTCGCCGCCCTGGCAGGGGCCAGTGAGGTTCTGGTGTCTTCAACGATCCGCGAGATCGTCACCGGTTCACGTCGCATGTTTGAAGAACGCGGCGAGCATGAGCTCAAAGGCGTTCCGGGACAATGGCGTATCTACGCGCTTGTGCGCGACTAGGCGATTCCCAAGACTCACAAAGTCGTGATGGACACGTAGCCGTCACCAACGGCATGCGTGACGTAGAGCGTTGTTCCGGTGGAGTCGAGTGCGATGCCGGTCGGAGTGTCGCCCGTGTAGAGCGTGTCGATGACTGTGTTGGTGGCCGTGTCGATGACAGAGATGTCGTTGGACCACTGGTTGGCGGTGTAGATCGTCGAGCCGTCGGGGCTGATGGCCAGGTTGAACGGCATCTGCCCGACGTCGATGGTGTCTGTGACCGTGTTGGTCCCCAGATCGACGACGTAGACCGAACTGGTGCCGCTGAATCCGAGCCCGGTCACGTAGGCGGTGTTTCCGTCGGGGCTGATGACGACGCCACTGGCGCCCCCGGGCGACCCGGGGAGTGTTGCGCTGCCGCTGACGGTGTCGCTCGAAGTGTCGATCAACAGCAATGTGCTGCCCGATGCCACGTAGGCGGTGGTTCCGTGCACTGTCACGCCCCGTGCGCCGAATCCGGCGTTCAAGGTGGTGATGATCGAGTTGTCAGCGGTGTTGATCACGGCTACCGGGCCGGTGAAGCTTGTGGCGTATGCCTTCGCGCCGTCTGCGGTGAATGCGACACCCCATCCCGAGTATCCGCTTAACCCGATGGTCGCGGTGACCTCGTTGGTTTGGTTGTCGATCACAGACACAGCGGGCGAAATGAACATCCCGGCGTCGACGACGTACGTGGTCGTCTCACCGTTGGGATTGATCGCGACACCGTACGGCGACTCCCCAACTGAGATGGTTGTCGTGACAGTCCGAGAACCGGTATCGACCACCGACGTGGTGTAGTTGCCTTGGCCGTCATCGAAATTGTTCGTCACGTACGCGGATGAGCCATCCGACGTCAGTGCAATTCCAGACGGGAGCACTCCCACGTTGACGATGGGGCTTGACTGCCATGTGGACCCGGTGGCGCCGTCTTGACCGTCGACGCCATCGGGGCCGCCTGCTCCGGCGGAGCCGCCGTTTCCGCCTGTCGCGTCGCTGATGTCCAGTGCGCCGGCCTTCCCGCCGTCCCCGCCGTCGCCGCCGGTGGTGCCGTCGGCAACGCCATCTCCGCCGCTGCCGCCGTGTCCACCGACTGCGGTCCCGCCGTTGGTGTTGGTGGCCGCGCCACCTGCTCCGCCATTGCCGCCCGCTCCGCCGCCGGTCGAGCCGTTGCCGCCGCTGCCGCCTTTGCCACCGATCGCTTCGCCGTCGCTGTCGGCGAAGCCTTGGCCGCCTTTGCCGCCGTTGCCACCGCCTTGAATGCTGTTGCCGCCCTTGCCGCCGTCGCCACCGACTGCGCTCGCGCCGGTCGAGTTGGCAGAGCCGCCATCGCCACCGCTACCGGCGCTGCCGGACAGCGAGCCGCCGTCACCGCCATTCCCGCCGTTGCCCCCCTTGCCCGCGGCGTCACTTCGGGGCGCGTTCCCGCCTGCGCCTGCGAAGCCGCCATTGCCGAACAGCGAGCCGCCGTTTCCGCCGTTTCCGCCGTTTCCGGCGGTTGCCCCATCGGCGCCCTGCGCGCCTCCTCCGCCGATGCCGATGAGTCCGGCCGACCCGCCGTTGCCGCCAGTCTGGCCGGTGCCGTCTTCGCCTTCGCCACCGTAGCCGCCGTTTCCGTACAGCCAGCCGCCGTCTTCGCCGTTTTCGCCATAATTTGCGGCGCTATCACCGTTCCCGATTTCCAGGAGACCGTCGGAATCGATCAGTTCTGACTGGTAGCCGTCGCCGTCCGCGCCGGTCGAGCCGTTTGCGCCGCTGCTGCCGGCTGTGCCAGGCGCCCCCGTCGCCCCGTTGGAGCCAGTCGCACCGACCCGGCCCCACGACGAGCCGGCCATTCCTCCCTTTCCGCCGGATGCCCCCTGGCCGGCGGCCCCGCCAGAACCGCCCTGGCCACCGGTACCCCCGGCTCCGCCGCTCGCAAAGTTGTAGCCGGTGCCTCCTGCGCCGCCGTTGCCGCCGTCGCCGCCAGTGCCGCCTTTGCCGCCTTTGCCGCCCTTGCCTGCGTTTCCGCCCGACCCCTCCGTGCCCCACAGGAGGCCAGATCCGCCGCCGTTGCCGCCGTTGCCGCCCTGACCGCCGGATTCACCGGCGGCGCCGGCACCGCCATCGCCACCGGTGCCGCCGTTACCCGCTACCCCTGAACCAACGGCGAGCCCACCCGAGCCGCCTGCGCCGCCGGCGGCACCGGCACCGCCCGTGCCACCTCTGCCGCCAGTGCCGCCTTGTGCATCTTCGTTCTGCGATACCGCGACCCCGCCTGCGCCGCCCGCTCCGCCGGCCCCGCCTGAGCCACCTGCACCGCCAGTGCCGCCGTCGCCGCCCTGAGAGAGTCCTGACACGCCGAGCGCCCACTGGCCATTGCCGCCGTCTCCACCGCTTTGGCCGGCTGTTCCGGTCGCTCCGGCGCCCCCGGCGGCACCCACCGGGCCGTCCACGGCGACGGCAGAGTCGCCGGCGTCGCCAGGGGTTGCGCCTACGTAGTTCGGGTTTCCGGACGCAGCCTGAGAGTCGGCAGACTCGGCCCCGACGCCGCCGGCTCCGCCGTTGCCTCCAGTGCCGGCGTTGCCGCCGTTCCCGTACAGCCAACCGGCTGCGGTGCCGTTGCCGCCGTTGCCGCCACGCCCGCCCTGTTGCCCGGCGTCGCCCGCAGCACCGCTTCCGCCGTTGCCGCCATTACCTCCGCTGCCCCATGACGAGAGAGCGCCGACGCTGCCGCCGTTTCCGCCGTTGCCGCCATCCCCGCCAGCGGTCGTGGCGGCGCCTCCTGCGCCGCCGTTGCCGGCGTTCCCCGCGAGGATCCCGCCGCGCCCGCCGTTGCCGCCGTTGCCACCGGCTAGACCGGTGCCGCCGTCTCCGCCCTTGCCCCACACTCCCGCGCTGCCGCCGTTGCCACCGCCGTAACCATCGCCGCCATTGCCGAAGATGCCGCCGTTGCCGCCGTTGCACGTCGAATCACATGTCGAGGAGTCGTAGCTGAAACCGTTGCCTACCAGGATCCCTCCGTTGGGATCTTCGGCCGTGCCGTTGCCGAAGAAGATCCCCCAGAATCCGCCCGCCGAAGCCGATTGCGCGGCAACACTATTGGGTTGTGTGGGGCCGACTTCGCGGCGGCTGAATGCCAGTGTCGTCAATGCGACGACCGGAGCCGCCGGATTGAGCGGTGCTGGCGGGGAGTCGGGAGCCGAATCGAACGTAGTCGTTCCCTCTTTTGGGAGCGACTGCACGGCTTGACGATTCGACGCCGCCTTCGACGGCTGTGCAGTACGCGAGGCAGTGGGACCGGCAGGACCCGGGCGCTTGTGGCCTTGCGATCCCGACGAACCGGCATCTCGTCCGGCGGAGTGCGCAGATGACCCACCGGAATTACCACCGTCGGCCGAAGCGGACGCTGCCGTGCCCAGAGCGGCACCGATGCCCAGGGCTACCGCCAAGGCGCCGACTCGACCCACGAAAATCCCAGCAGGCATTTCGTCGTCCCCTTCGTTGACCAGCGCCGGGCAGATGGGCTGCCGGGCACGCACTTGCCGCAATTGTGGGTGCAGGGGGGCGAGCGTGTGACCGGTTTAGAGTCTTGAAGGGGTAACGCATAGAAATGGGATCGATGAAAGTTCTGATCACGGGCGGTACGGGATTCGTCGGAGCGTGGACCGCGAAGTCGATCCAGGCTGACGGACATCAGACGCGGTTCTTGGTGCGTAATCGGGATCGTTTGCGCACCAGTGCCGAACAGATCGGCGTCGATGTGAGCGATTTCGTCGTCGGTGACATCGCCGATCAGCGGTCGACCACCGACGCGCTGGCGGGTTGCGACGCCGTCGTTCATTGCGCGGCAATGGTTTCCACCGATCCGAAACGTGCCGACGAGATGCTGCACACCAATCTTGAAGGCGCACGCAATATTCTGGGCGGCGCCGTCGCGGCGAAATTGGATCCGATCATCCATGTCTCGAGCTTCACGGCGCTTTTCCGCCCGGGACTTCCGGTGCTGCGCGCCGACCTGCCAGTCGTCGGCGGCTCGGATGGCTACGGAAAGTCGAAGGCGGCCGTCGAGGCGTATGCCCGGGGACTGCAGGATGCCGGCGCGCCCGTCAATATCACCTACCCGGGCATGATCCTCGGCCCGCCTGCGGGCGATCAGTTCGGTGAGGCGGCCGAAGGTGTCGAAGCGGCCATCAAGATGCGGGGCGTCCCCGGCCGTGACGCAGCCTGGACGGTCATCGACGTTCGCGACCTGGCCAAGCTGCACGCCGCGCTGTTGCAGCCGGGGAAGGGGCCGCGCCGGTATATGGCCGGCGGGAGGCGGATCCCGGTGGATCGCCTGGCGTCGTTGTTGGAGACAGCCGCCGGACTGAAGATGAGGGTGTATCCGATACCCGACGGCGGCCTGCGCGCGCTGGGACGGGTATTCGACGTGGTGGGGGACAAGCTTCCGTTTGAGACGCCCGTCAATTCGGCGGCCATGCAGTACTACACCCAGATGCCCGCGTCGGACGATTCGCCCAGCGAACGCGACTTTGGACTCACCCAACGCGATCCGGCAGAGATCCTGATCGACACCGTGGCGGGTTTGCGACGCGTCGGCAGGCTCTGACCAGGCAATTCGCTTTGTTGTCCCCCTATCGGTGGACAACAGAATCATCCTGCGATTCAACCCGCCGCGTGAGGCGCGATAGTGCATCGGACTGACAAGCTGGTCACATGAACGCAGCCCAGCTGGACGACCGCCACACCATCAGCGAGACCACCGACGAGTTGGCCGACGCATTGGCCATCGCCTTCCTGCGGCTGCACCGCGCCGCGGCGATCGCCAACCATCTGTCCGGAACCGACGCCACCTACCGGGATCGGCCGGGTTGGGATCTGTCGCTGGCCATCCATGAGGCATCCGTGGAAGTGGACTCGATCGCGCGGGATCGGGAACTGGCTTCGCGCAGCGAGTTTTGGGCGGACCCGATCGCATCGACGGCGGTGGCGACCGCCGACACTCATGCCGCTCTGCCCGCGGACGCCGATATCGCGCACGAATTACTGGTGGATCATCTCCGCGCCGCCCTTATCGCCTTGTTCAGCGCGGATGAAGTCGCATTCGACGGGGACTCAGACAGCGACGAACTCAGTTTCGTCGGTGAGGCCCTGCATGCGGTGTGCGATGCGCTGTGTACCGCTACGAAGCTCTGACCAGTTTGAAGGGAATCTGGCTCTGACCAGGGCGGGTCAGTTGGCACGGCCCGCGCTGCATGTTGGTCAGCTGACCCTCCAGCGTGGAGGCTTTCCACTGGAAGAGCATGGCGCCGTTGGCTTTGCTCTTGTCGGGGCAGATCGGAACCACACCCTTGAGGGCCAGCGCCCAGGTGTCGTGGCCTTGATAGAAGGCCTGCCCGCCGACCCAGGACGACTGGATGTCGGCTTCGCAGCCGACCGTCAGCTCGGGACAGTTCGGGGTGATCACCCAGCGATCCATGATGCTGTTGCTGTTTATGGACACCACGTCGTACGTGCCGCTGGGAATCTCGCTCGCCGAGGCGTTGCCGACCGCGAGCGCGGAGAGTGTGCACATGGTCGCCAGGATTGCGGCGACATGCTTGACGGCCCCCATGTCGAACCCTTCGTATCTGCGGCTTTCGCCTGAACGAATTTGAAGCCAGGGTAGCCACCGGTGGCCGTGCCGACAAACGCTGCTGGCCCGGAACACGGCCGGCGGGCTAACGTCTGGACCCGTGATCGTGCTGCTACCGCCGTCGGAGACCAAACGGGGCGGGGGTGACGGGCCACCGCTGCGGATGGAAGAACTCAGCAGCCCGGTCCTGAATTCGCTGCGTTCCGAGTTGGTCGGCGAACTCGTCGGCCTCTCCTCCGATCTGAAGGCCAGCAGGGCGGCGCTGGGCGTTTCGCCGTCCCAGGATTCCGAGATCGAGCGCAATGCGGCTCTGCGCACCGCGCCCACCATGCCCGCGATTCGGCGGTACACCGGGGTTCTGTACGACGCCCTGGATGTCGATTCACTGCGTGGCGCCGAGGCTAAACGTGCACTGGCCAGACTGGCCGTCGGATCGGCACTGTTCGGTCTGCTCAGCGCTGAGGATCTGGTTCCCGCCTACCGCCTCTCCGCCACGTCGAAATTGCCCGGCCAACCCACACTGGCCACACGATGGAAGCCGGTTCTCGAGCCCGTGCTCGCGGACTTGGCGCGCCACGACTTGATCGTCGACCTGCGTTCGGGCTCGTACGTCGCGCTGGGCCGACAGCCTGATGCGGTGCGCGTCGATGTTCTCGCCGAACATCCCGATGGCCGGCGGACGGTCGTGACGCATTTCAACAAGGCGCACAAAGGCCGCTTGGCCCGGGCGCTGGCCGCGACCCGGGCCGAGCCCGACGACGCAGCCGGGGTCGCAGCGGTCGCCCGCCGGGCGGGGATGCGAGTGGAGCGTTCGGGGAACGAACTGGTCGTCGTCGTTCCCGCGTGAGCAGGATCGGGCTGTTTCGGTTTCTGAGCCCCCTGTCAGGATTGAACTGACGACCGCTCGCTTACAAGGCGAGTGCTCTACCACTGAGCTAAGGAGGCATCGGTCTCGGGGAGTCCGCAGACCGCGTACAGACTATCCGGTCAGTGGACGTCCTCGTCGTCACCCGACTCGTGGGCCTGACCCGTCGTGACGGTCCGGCTCGTGCCGGGCCGCCTCCAGCCGGGGATCGGAATGCGGTCGGCGATGTTGCTGAGCGGATTGACGACCAGACTCAGGGTGACGACCGCCTCGCGGAGTGTCTCGATGGTCGGTGCGAGCGCCTCCAGTCCCGGGGCGAGGCGGTTGAGTGTGTCGGCCACGGCCGCGAGCTGCTCTAGTGGTCCGTTGCGGGCGGTCAATGTCTCGATCAGGCCACCGTCGGCGAGGAGACGATCGGCGAGGCCGTCCTCGGCCAGCACGCGTTCGATCACGCCGTCCTCGGAGAGCAGCTGATCGAGCAGTCCGCCCGGCGAGACCGACCGCTCCAGTGCCCCGCCCTCTGCGGTTATCCGGTCGAGGACGCCTCCGGAGACGGTGATTCGATCGACCAGGCCGCCGGGTCGGAGCATTCGGTCCAGTGCGCCGTCCGGAGCCAGTGCGCGTCCCAGGGGTGCGTCGGAATCGAGTAGTTGGGCGACCATGTTCACCCGTGCGATGGCGTCCTCGATCCCGAGGAGCTGTGCCACCGAGTTCACGCCGGAATCGCCTTCGCTTCCCAGTGCGTTTCTTGCGATGCTGACCGCCGTGGTCGCGATGTCAAGGCTGGCGTCGGCTGCCGCCAGTCCGATGCGTGCGGGTGCGGTCGCGATCCCGACCAGGGTTCTCGCCAGATCCATGACGTCAGTCTATGGGCGGCCAGGTGCCGAACCGCGCATATCAGGTAACCGGCAGTGCAGCGCGCTCACAGGAAACTCACAGCGCCGGGGCAGCCGCCTGACATCGGAATGGGAGGAAATTGGTAGCTATGGGGACTGCTGCCACTTACGTGGCCAAACCGGAGGCACGGGTTCTCGTCGTGGACGACGAGATCAACATCGTCGAGCTGTTGTCGGTGAGCCTCAAATTCCAGGGATTCGAAGTCCACACCGCCGCCAATGGCCCGGCCGCTCTGGACAGGGCGCGTGAGGTGCGTCCCGATGCGGTGATTCTGGACGTGATGATGCCGGGGATGGACGGGTTCGGTGTCCTGCGCCGATTGCGGGCCGACGGCATCGATGCTCCGGCGCTCTTTTTGACCGCGCGCGACAGCCTGCAGGACAAGATCGCCGGACTGACGTTGGGCGGGGATGACTACGTCACGAAGCCGTTCAGCCTCGAAGAGGTGGTGGCCAGGCTTCGGGTCATTTTGCGCCGCGTCGGCAAGGGGGTTGAGGAGGAGAAGAAGTCGCGGCTCGTTTTCGCCGACATAGAACTGGACGAGGACACGCACGAGGTCTGGAAGGCGGGTGAACCGGTGTCGTTGTCGCCCACCGAATTCACTCTGTTGCGTTATTTCGTCATCAATGCGGGCACTGTGCTGAGCAAGCCGAAGATTCTCGACCACGTCTGGCGCTATGACTTCGGCGGCGATGTCAACGTCGTCGAGTCTTACGTCTCGTATCTGCGCCGCAAGATTGACACGGGAGAGAAGCGATTGCTGCACACGTTGCGCGGGGTCGGTTACGTTCTGCGGGAGCCCCGGTAGGGAATGACCCGGTAGCGAACAATAGGCGCATGCCGGGAACACTTCACCGGGCCGTGCCGCTTCGGGTGGGACTCGTGGCGGCGATGTTGCTCCTGGTCGGGTGTGGCTTGTTGGCGACGGGGATCGCGGTCACGTCGATTCTGCGGCACAGCCTCATCAACCGCGCGGATCAGACGTTGCTCGACGCGTCGCGGGGGTGGGCTCAGGAACCGCGGCGCTCGCCCCTGCCTGCCGAGGACGAGGTGCCCAATCCCGCGCGTCCGCCGTCGAACTTCTACGTGCGCGGGATCGATGACGACGGCAGGGTCTGGATGGCGGTCAACGATCGCGATGCCCAGCCGGCGCTGCCGGATGACAACGATGTCGGTCCGGTTCCGGTGACGGTCGCCTCGCTGAACCAGTCGCCCATTCAGTGGCGGGCGGTGTCGGTGCAAGGTCCGGGCGGCGAGCTCACCACCGTTGCGATCGACCTCTCGGACATCCAGTCGACGGTGCGCTCGCTGGCATGGTTGCAGGTTGGCATCGGTACAGCGGTGTTGGTCGTTTTGGGAGTCGTCGGCTACTGGGTGGTCCATAGGAGTCTGCGTCCGCTGGTCGAAGTCGAGCAGACGGCTGCGGCGATTGCATCCGGGCAACTGGATCGTCGTGTGCCCGAACGTGATCCGCGCACGGAGGTGGGTCGACTGTCGTTGGCGCTCAACGGGATGCTCGCACAGATCCAGCGGGCGATGGCGTCGTCCGAGTCGTCTGCCGATCAGGCCCGGACGTCGGAGGAACGGATGCGCAGGTTCATCACGGACGCCAGCCATGAACTTCGAACGCCGTTGACCACCATTCGCGGATTCGCCGAGTTGTACCGGCAGGGCGCGGCGCGCGATGTCGAAATGCTGATGTCTCGAATCGAGAGCGAATCCCGGCGGATGGGTCTGCTCGTCGAAGACCTGTTGATGTTGGCGCGACTGGATGTGCAGCGCCCCTTGGAACAACGGCGGGTCGATCTACTGACCCTGGCCACGGATGCGGTTCACGACGCGCAGTCGATTGCGCGGGATCGATCGATCCGGTTGGAAATCTTGGACGGGCCCGGGACGCCCGAGGTTCTCGGCGACGAAGCGCGATTGCGTCAGGTGCTCGGGAATCTGATGTCCAACGCGCTGCAGCACACGCCGGAGAGGACGCCGATCACGGTGCGCGTGGGCACGATCGAAGACGATTCGATACTTGAAGTTGCCGACGAGGGTCCGGGGATGACGCAGGAGGATGCGCAGCGCGTGTTCGAACGGTTCTATCGCACCGACTCATCACGGGCGCGCGCGAGCGGCGGTACCGGGCTTGGACTTTCGATCGTCGACTCTTTGGTCTACGCGCACGGCGGCCGTGTGGCGGTCAGGACCGGACCCGGCGAGGGATGCTGCTTCAGGGTCAGCATGCCCAGAATCTCCGACGTCCTCAATCCTGTTCCGCAAGAGCCGCTTTGATTTTTGCCTGCGCCTCGTCGAGAGACTCCGGCGACGGGCTGCGGTCCACGTGGGCGAAGCCGAAGTCCGTGAGGTTGTAAGCCGGGAAGACGTGGACGTGGAGGTGCGGCACTTCCAGTCCGGCGATGATCAGCCCGGCCCGTTGCGCGCCGAACGAGGTGCAGACGGCATTGCCGATGCGTTGGGCCACGCCCATCACCCGGTTGAACAGTTCGGGCTCCACGGTCTGCCAGTTGTCGACTTCGGCGCGGGGGACAACCAGGGTGTGGCCCTGCGTCATCGGTTCGATCGTCAGGAACGCGACAACGCCTTCGTCTCCGAGGTCGTCCTCGTAGACGAACCGCCCGGGCAACTCGCGGTTGATGATTCGGGTGAAGATCGACGTCATCAGCCGGCCTTGCCGGCTTGGGCGAACTGCATGCCGTCCATGTTCCAGTAGCCCCGCAGATTGCTCAGCAGACCGTCGTCGTTGAGGCGGTAGGTGAACACTCCGCGCACGGTGCTGCTGAAGCCGCCTTCGAATTCGCTTCGCAGCACGAGAATGTGCGCTACCTCGTTGGGCGAACTGGATGCGAACGATTCCTCGCAGGTGACCGTCAGATTGTTGGCGGCGATGTTGGCGTCGTAGAAGGCGGCGACCGCGTCCTTGCCGCGCACTCCCCGACCGTCCGGGTTGGTGATCGCCTCGCCGATCGGATCTTCGATGACGACGTCCGGCGCCATCAAAGCCAGCCAGCCTTCACGGTCGTGGGTCTGGACGCAGCGCCACGATTCCCGCGATGCCGCCATGACTGGGGTGTCTTCGTTCGTCTTCTGCGACATGGTGATTCCCTACCGGTCGGCGTCGGTGTAGCGGATGATGCCGCGGATGTTGCGGCCCTCCAGCATGTCCGTGTAGCCCTCGTTGATCTGTTCGAGGCGGTACTGGCGGGTCACCATGTCGTCCAGATTCAGCTTGCCCGCCTTGTACATCGACAGCAGCTGTGGAATGTCGTAGAAGGGATTGGAGCCACCAAAGATGGTGCCCTTCAAGGTCTTCTGCATCAGAGTCATGAGCGCAAGGTTCAGCGTCACGTTCATCTCCGCCATGTTGCCCATCGCGGTCATCACGCAGGTTCCGGATTTGGAGGTGATGGTCATGTAGCTGTCCACGTCGGCGCCGTTGAGTTCGCCGACGGTGACGATCACCTTTTTGGCCATGAATCCCGATGTGGTTTCGAGGATTCCCATCAATCCGGCATTGATGTCCGGGTACACGTGGGTGGCTCCGAACTTGAGCGCTTGGTCGCGTTTCCATTCGATGGGCTCGATCACGAAGATGTTGCGTGCACCGGCTGCGACGGCGCCCTGCAACGCGGACATGCCGACACCGCCGACGCCGACGATGGCGACGTCTTCTCCCGGGCGGATGTCGGCGGTACGGACTGCCGAGCCGTATCCGGTGGTGACGCCGCACCCGACCAGGCAGGCCACTTCGAAAGGAATGGATGGATCGATCTTCACCACGGACGTTTCGTGGACCACCATGTAGGGCGAGAAGGTGCCGAGCAGCGTCATGGGGTACACGGGCTGGCCTTTGGCCGTGATGCGGAAGGTGCCGTCGGAGATCGAGGCCCCCGTCAGCAGGTGCATGCCCAAATCGCAGAGGTTGCGAAGTCCGGCCTGACACGAAGGGCATTTGCCGCATGAGGGGATGAACGACAACACGACGTGGTCGCCGGGCTGGATGTCTTCGACGCCCTCGCCGACTTCGGTGACGATGCCGGCGCCCTCGTGGCCGCCGAGGACGGGGAAGCCCGCCATCGGGATGCTGCCGGTCACCAGATGGTGGTCCGAATGGCACATGCCGGCGGCTTCCATCTGGACTTTTACTTCGCCCTTCTGTGGCTCGCCGATCTCGATCTCCTCGATCGACCAAGGCTTGTTGAACTCCCAGATGAGTGCGCCTTTTGTCTTCACCGTGAACCTCCAGTCACAGAACGTGCCCCGCCTATGCGGGAGCCGCCGGTCGGCCGGACGGCCGATCTAGAACGTGTTCTTGTTCTGCTGTTCATTATGACCCCGGTCACGCTTGGGCGGTAATGCGGGCGTGTCCTGCGGTCGCCCGCCGGGAGTTCACCAGATCGGAACGGGTGCTGTCCCGATGGGGTAGTAGCCCGGCAATTTCTCGCCGGCGAGGCTTCGCTCGATGCGGCGCTGCATGCCTTTCGACAGCTTCCCGGCGCTCATCAATTCCAGGTAGAGCTTCTGCACGTGGCCGAAATCGAAGAAGTCGCGTTGCCATTCGATCTTTCCGTCGGCGTCGAGCCGAAACCAGCTGCCGCCGATTCCGTAGATCTCATGTCTTTCGACGTTCGGAGGATCCCCGGCCTGGGCGACCTGCTTCCAGAAGCCGACGATCTCGCCGAGCCTCTCGTCGATGAGCACCCTCTGGTACGGGTAGGTCCAGCCCTCCAGACCGGCCATTTCGAGGCCGAGCGCGATGTCGCGGATCTCGTCGACGCCGACGCACATGACGTCCTCTTTGGGCCCGATGTTCCAGCCGTAGGTGGCGTCGGCGGCGTAGAAGTCCGCGAGGGGAGTCCAGTCGCCGGCTTGCTCGGCGACGCGATTGGCGTCGAGCCAGCGTTCGACGAAATCCTCCAACTGCTCACGCCTCGACATGCCGGTTCTCCTGATCCTTGATCGACAACGCTCTGGTAGGGCAGCTTTCGACGGCCGACTCGATGACGGCGCGTGCGTCGTCGGGCGGTTTGGCGTCCAGGATCTCCACCTTGCCGCGCTTGGGCACGTGGAAGAAGTCCGGTGCTTCCAGTTCACACATGGCATGTCCCTGACACAGGTCGAGGTCGGCCGCGACTCGATAACTCCCCATGGGCTGACTACTCCTTGGTGCGCTTGCGGTATCGGACGAGTGCGGGACGGGCGAGTTGGACGACCATCTTGGAGTGGTCGTTGCGATAGCTGTCGGCGGGTTGGGCCATGTCGAATTCGTATTCGCGAAGCAGCACCGAGAAGATCGCCTTGATCTGCATGGTCGCGAAGGCTGCGCCGACGCAGCGATGCCGGCCGGCACCGAAGGGGATCCAGGTCCAGCGGTGAACGACGTCCTCCTCGCGGGGCTTTGCGTAGCGGCTGGGATCGAAGGCGTCGGGATCGGGGAAATCCTCGGCGTGGCGGTTGGAGATCGCCGGTGAGGTGGCCACGAATTCGCCCTTGTGGATGGGATGGCCGGCGACTTCGAATTCGTCTTGGGCGACCCGCATCAGGATGATCAGCGGTGGGTGGAGCCGCAGTGTCTCCTTGAGGACGTTCTCCAGCTGCGGAATCTGCCGCAGCGCATGGAAACTCACTTCCTGCCCGTCTGCGTACAGTTCGGCAAGCTCGTCCTTGACCTCCGCGTAGATCTCCGGGTGGCGGAGCAGTTCGATCAGAACCCACGACGATGTACCCGAACTGGTGTGGTGGCCCGCGAACATCAGCGAGATGAACATGCCGGTGATCTCGTCGGCCGAGAACCGCGGGTCGCCCTCGTCGTTCTTGATGGAGACGAGAACGTCGAGCATGTCGCGTTGAGATTTCTCGTCGGGGGGGTTGGCGATTCGCGTAGCCATGATCTCTTCCACCAGAGCCACGAGTCCTTCGCGGGCCTCGTCGCGCAGTCGGAAGCTCTCTATCGGCAAGTAGGGGTCCACGTAGCACAGCGGATCGGTGCCGCGTTCGAGCAGGTGGTAGTGGCTGGCGAAGCGCGAGTCGAGTTGGTCGCGGAACTTGCGGCCGATCAGGCATGCCGTCGACGTGTAGATCGTCAGCTCGGCGAAGAATTCCAGCAGGTCGATTTCGCCACTGTCGCCCCAGTTTTCGATCATCCTGCGGACTTCGCGCTCGATGGTGCGGGCGTGGCTCTTCATGTGATCGCCACGCAGTGCGGAGTTGTGCAGCATCTCCTTCCGGCGTTCCGGGCTGGCGTCGAAGACCACGCCTTTGCCGAATATCGGTGTCATGAAGGGGTAGGCCTCGGCCTGGTCGAGTTCTTCATCGGCCGAACGGAAGAAGAATTCGTTCGCCTCAGCGCCGGTCAGCAGAATGACCTTCTTGTCCGCCAGTTGGAAGGACCCGACATCACCGCATTCGTCATGGACGCGCCGCATCAAACCGATCGGGTCGGTTCGGAACTCGTCGAGGTGCCCGTGCTCGCCGTGGCCGCCGGTGACGCGGGGGACTTCGTTGAGTGCGGTCATGGATTCTCCTAGCCCGCCGGATACTTCAGCTGCTGACGTTCCCTCGGGGCGTCCGACAGGGGCGCCTCCGGCTGGACTTCGATCGATGCGATGAACCCGCCGCGCGGTGTTTCGGCCACGAACGCGATGGCGCGGGCCAGGTCCTGCGGGCGCAGGAAGTAGTTGTGGCGGGCCTGGCCCCACTTCGACCAGTCTTCGAGCGCCGCCCCGATTGTCTCCGGCGGGAGGTTCCAGCCCATCGACGTCATCGTGGGGCCGGGGTGAACTATCGATGCGCGGACTCCGGTGCCCTCGAGTTCCATTTGCAGATTGGTCACCATGGCGACCAGGCCGGCTTTCGCGGCCCCGTAGGCGCCCATGTGCGGACGCTGGCGGAGCGCGACATCGGATCCCACGAATATGACGTCGCCGCGCTGACGCCGAACCATTGCGGGCAGAACCGCGGTCGCCAGACGATTGGCGCCGATGAGGTGAATCCGTATCTGTGATTCGAAGTCGTCGGTTGTCGTTTCGTAGAGTCGGCCGAAGTGGGTGTCGCCCGCCCCGGCGATCAGCAGGTCGATGTCGCCGAGTTCGTCGGTGGCGCGCTTGACGAACTCCTGAACCGAATCGGGTCTGGTCACGTCGAGCGGAAGTGCCACGGCCTCACCGCCGTCCGCGACGATCGCGTCGACCAGCTGCTGGCATTTGTCCACTCTCCTGGCGCCCAGCGCAACCGGAAAGCCGCGGGTGGCCAGCTCGGTCGCCGTAGCCGCACCGATACCGGACGACGCGCCTGCGACGATTGCCGGCCTGCGCGCGGGGTGGGGTTCGAATCGGGGCATCAGGCTCGTTTCACGGTCATGGGCAGGGCGGCGAAGCCACGGACGTTGCTGGAATGCACTCGTAAAGAATGAGTTTCATCGATCTCGTAACTCTCGACGCGATTCACGAGTTCGGTGAGCGCCACTCTGGCCTCCATCCGGGCCAGGTGTGCACCGAGGCAGAAATGCGCCCCGCTTCCGAAACTCAAGAGTTTCGAACCGATAGGGCGTCCGATCCGGTATGTGTCGGGGTCGTCGAACATTCGCTCGTCTCGGTTGGCGGAGCCCGGCAGAAGGAGCACGACATCGCCGGGCTGCAGCGTTGTGCCGTGCAGCTCGATCTCCTCGACGACGGTGCGCGCCAGAATCTGGCTGGACGTGTCGTAGCGCAGTGTTTCCTCTATCCACGGCGCGACAAGTGTCGGGTCGGCGTGCGCAGCGGCGATCTGATCCGGGTTCTTCCAGCCCCAATAGACCGCATTTCCAAGGAGTTTGGTGGTGGTCTCGTTGCCTGCGACCACCATCAGGAACAGGAACGCCATGATCTCGTCATCCCGGAGGCGGTCGCCGTCGATCTCGGCCGCGATGAGCGCGGAGGTCAGGTCTTCGGTGGGGCGGGATCGTCGGTGCCGGACCATGTCGGCGTAGTACACCAGCAGATCCATCGCCGCCGTCATGGCCGACGGCGGTAGATCGGCGACTCCGTCCTCGCGGTGCATCACGGTGTCGGCGAGCCTGCGGATCTGAGCCCGGTCTTCGGTTGGTACGCCGACCAATTCGGATATGACGTCCATCGGGAGTTTGCCGGCGAAATCGGCGATGTAGTCGAAGCTATCGGCCCGAAGTGCGGCGGTAAGGTGTTCGTCGGTCAGTTCGGTGACGCGGGCCTCCAGTTCGCGGATGCGCCGCGGAGTGAAGCCCTTGGACACCAGGGTTCGAAGTCGCAGGTGGCCTGGGTCGTCCATTGCGAGAAAGGACATGGTCCGGTAGGCCTCAGGGGTCCGGGAGACCGGATCCAGGGAAACTCCGAGCCGGTTGGACAACGCGGTGCTGTTGCGAAATCCTTTCAGCACATCGGCATGTCGTGACAGCGCCCAAAAGTTGCGTTCCTCATTGCGATACAGCGGTGCCTCGGCGCGCAGCCGACGGTAATAGGGGTAGGGATCCTCGTGAAAGTCGTACGAGTACGGATCGAGGATCAGTTCCACTGGATGATCGCCGGTTCGACGGCTCATACGTCCTCCAGCAGGAGCGTTACGGCGTAAGAAATGCGCTCGGCTACTTGCTGATAGGTCAGCGTTCCGCTTCCGGCGTGAACCAGGGCCCCGTAGTACGTCATCTCCAGTGCTTCGATGATGCGTGGGTCGCTGCTCGGGCCCATCGCCGACCGGATTCGTCGATGGATCTCGGTTCCGATGCGATCGCGGACGGTGCGGACGGCGCCGTCGGTGCTCAACAATGCGGTGGTGCAGGCCGCCGCGAATTCCGGCTCGTCGGCGACAACCAGTGCGAGGCTGCGCAGCGACGCCTGCACTCGACTCAGGCGACTGTCGTTCACGTCGGTGAAGTACGGGACCCGGCCGACCAGATCGAGGTAGATCTCGGCGATCAGGTGGTTCTTCGACGAGAAGTACGTGTATGCCGTTGCCGGGGCGACTTTCGCGCGTGCCGCGACGGCCCGGATCGTGAGGTCGGCGTGGGAGGACTCCCGCAGCATCTCCATCCCAGCAGCGAGAACCTTGCGGAACGTCTCTTCCTGGCGGCGGTTTCGCCGAGCGGGTGCCGCGACGGCGAAGGCGGCATCACTGGACATCTGTCCAACATAGCCAGCATTCGTGAAAGTGGGCAAGTGTGAACGCCGTTCGTGCCAGTGGTTGCCACATCGGTGAAGCTGCGGTTATGGTTTGGTATGAACATTCTGGACAGCCGTCCATTTCCGTGAGCGGGGAGTAGTCGGGTGTCGATTGCCGGAGACGGGCACAGCGATCTCTTCGTCGGCGGGAAACTCATCCCCGGTGGGGGAGGCGCGTTCCAGACCGTCAATCCGGCGACCGAAGAGGTTCTCGGAACGGCCGCCGATGCCGATGGCGGGGACATGGAATCCGCGATCGACGCAGCGCGGCGCGCGTTTGACACCACCGATTGGTCTACCGACACCGACCTGCGGGTCCGGTGCATTCGACAACTCCGAGATGCCCTGCGCGAGAACATCGAAGAAGTCCGGGCCATCACCATGGCCGAGGCCGGCGCGCCGCGAATGCTCACCGCCGGCGCTCATCTGGAAGGTCCGGTGTCCGACCTCGGGTACTTCGCCGATCTCACCGAATCGTATTCGTGGCGAAGCGATCTCGGAGTCGCATCCCCGATGGGAATCCGCACCCGGCGGACCGTCGTTCGGGAAGCGGTAGGCGTTGTCGGTGCGATCACGCCGTGGAATTTCCCGCACCAGATCAACCTGGCCAAGATCGGCCCGGCGCTGGCGGCGGGCAACACGGTGGTTCTGAAACCGGCGCCCGATACCCCTTGGTGTGCCGCGGTTCTCGGCGAACTCGTCGCCCGGTACACCGATGTCCCGCCCGGGGTGCTCAACATCGTGACGTCCAGCGACCACGAGGTGGGGGCGATGCTGTCGGGCGATCCCCGGGTCGACATGGTGTCGTTCACGGGTTCCACGGCTACCGGGCGAGCGGTCATGGCGGCCGGCGCCGCGACCGTCAAGAAGGTGTTCCTGGAGTTGGGGGGCAAGTCGGCGTTTCTGGTTCTCGACGACGCCGATCTCGCCGCGGCGTGCTCGATATCGGCGTTCACCGCCGCCATGCATGCCGGGCAGGGATGCGCGATCACCACCCGCCTGGTTGTACCGCGCGCCAGATACGACGAGGCGGTGGGCGTCGCGGCTTCGATGATGTCCGGTATCAAACCGGGCGATCCCACCAATCCGAGAACTGTTTGCGGACCGCTGATTTCGGCGCGCCAGCGTGACCGGGTGCAGTCGTACCTCGACCTGGCTCTCGAAGAGGGTGGAACGTTCGCCTGCGGCGGAGTGCGCCCAGTCGGGCGGGACACCGGCTTCTTCATCGAGCCCACCGTGATCGCGGGGCTGACCAACGAGGCGCGCGTCGCCCGGGAAGAGATCTTCGGGCCGGTGCTGACCGTCATCGCGCACGACGGCGACGACGACGCCGTGCGGATCGCCAACGACTCGCCCTATGGTCTGTCCGGCACTGTCTTCAGCGCTGATTCCGCGCGGGCCGCGGCTGTGGCGGCGAGGCTGCGGGTGGGCACGGTGAATGTCAACGGGGGTGTGTGGTACTCGGCCGACGTGCCGTTCGGCGGCTACAAGCAGTCCGGTGTCGGGCGGGAGATGGGCGTTGCCGGATTCGAGGAGTACCTGGAGCTGAAAGTGATTGCCACCGCGGTCTAGCGGTCGTCGGCACCGGAGTCGGGAGGAAATCGTATGGGTCAGTTCGACGACAAGGTGGCGATCGTCACCGGTGCGGGCGGGGGCATCGGTCAGGCGTACGCGGAGGCACTCGCGGGGGAGGGCGCGGCCGTTGTCGTCGCCGATATCAATACCGAGGGTGCCGACCGGGTGGCCGACAAGATCGTCGCCGACGGTGGAGCCGCGATCAGCGTTGGTGTCGACGTTTCCGATCCGGAGTCCGCGAAGGCGATGGCGGATCGCACGCTCGCCGAATTCGGCGGCATCGACTACCTGGTGAACAACGCCGCGATTTTCGGGGGAATGAAGCTGGACTTCCTGCTCACCGTGGACTGGGACTATTACAAGCGCTTTATGAGCGTCAACCAGGACGGGGCGCTGGTCTGCACCCGCGCCGTGTACCGGAAGATGGCCAAACGCGGTGGCGGGGCGATCGTCAACCAATCCTCCACTGCGGCGTGGCTGTATTCGAACTTCTACGGTCTGGCCAAGACCGGCGTCAACGGGCTGACCCAGCAACTGTCCCGGGAGTTGGGCGGGATGAACATTCGCATCAATGCGATCGCGCCGGGTCCGATCGACACCGAGGCAAACCGGACCACAACCCCGCAGGAGATCGTGGCCGACATCGTCAAGGGAATCCCATTGAGCCGGATGGGACAGCCCGAGGATTTGGTCGGCCTCTGCTTGTTCCTGTTGTCCGACAAGGCGAGTTGGATCACCGGGCAGATCTTCAATGTCGATGGCGGACAGATCATCCGATGACCGCGCCGGCGACGATGCAGGGCGAAGCGATGAGGAGGAGCGGCGCACATGCCTGAGCCCGCTGGCGAGAAGCTGGGCTACATCGGCCTCGGCAACATGGGTGCGCCCATGGCCACCCGCCTGGTGGCGTGGCCGGGCGGCGTGACTGTCTTCGATGTTCGTACGGGGGCCATGGCACCGCTGGTCGACGCCGGTGCCACCCCCGCGAGCAGCATCGCGGCGGTGGCCGACGCGGACATCATCAGCGTCACCGTGCTCGATGATGCGCAGGTGCGCGACGTGATCCTCGGCGAAGACGGACTTGCGCGCAATGCGAAACCCGGCACGGTGATCGCGATTCATTCGACGATCCGCGACGGCACGGCCGTCGAACTGGCCGCACAGCTCGAAGGTGACGGCATTCACGTCGTCGACGCGCCGGTGAGCGGTGGCGCCGGTGCCGCATCCCGAGGCCAGTTGGCAACGATGGTAGGGGCTGAGCGCGAGGTCTACGAGCGGGTCAAGCCCATTTTCAAACAGTGGGCGTCGCTGGTGATCCATGCCGGTGAGCCGGGTGCGGGAACGCGAATGAAGCTGGCGCGCAACATGTTGACGTTCACGTCGTATGCGGCGGCAGGGGAGGCGATGAAGCTCGCCGATGCCGCCGGGCTGGATCTTCAGGCGCTCGGCAGGGTGGTGCGGCATACCGATGCGCTGACCGGCGGCCCCGGCGCGGTCATGATTCGCGACAACCTGGACGACCTCGAGCCGGGGCATTGGTTGTACGACATCTTCGTCCACACCCGCGGGCTGGGGGAGAAGGACCTGGGTCTGGCTCTCGGGCTGGGTGATTCGCTGGGCGTCGAGCTGCCTCTTGCCGAACTTGCGGTGTCGGCGTTGGCCGCCCGCCTTGGTGTTCCACACAGAACGGAGTGAGGAATGGACGAACAGCGCCGCAAGGGCCTCGCCAAGATGAAGGAGGTCTACGGCTGGGACATGCCCGACATGCCCGGTGACTATTTTGCGCTCACCGTTGACCATCTGTTCGCCGATGTCTGGTCACGGCCCGGGCTGTCCATGCGCGACAAGCGGATCATGACGCTGTCCGTGGTCTGCGCACTGGGTTTGCAGGACCTGGCCGAAATCCAGGTGACTGCGGCCCTGCAGAACGAGGAGATGACCGAGGCGGAATTGCGCGAGATGGCTCTCTTCATCACGCATTACGTCGGCTTCCCGCTCGGGTCGGGCTTCAACAACGTCGTCGAGCGCGTGATCGCCAAGCGCCGACAGTGACGTCTTCCGGCCGAGCAGACGCAAATGTCCCCGACACGCCGAGGATTTCGGAGCATTAGCGTCTGCTCGCGGGCCGGGCGTCAGCCGCCCACGGCGGCGATGTAGCCGACTCCGCCCATGGCGAGGATGGCCATACAGAGCACCAGCGTGCCAACGGCAAACGGCCAGGACGGCTTTCGGCGGACCAACTGGACAATCGCCACGATGATTCCGGTCGCGCCGACGAGGCCGGCGATACCCAGAGCGCTCAAGACGGCGCCGGCGGCTCCCTCGGCGCTACAGGTCGCGGGTGGACAGTGATCGAGGAAGGCGAGCGAGAACAGGCCGAAAAACGCCGCCGCAGCACCCAGTACGAGGATCAGGACCATGGTCAGGATGGAGACGGTCATGTCCACCGCGGACACCGGACGCTTAGGCGGATACGAAGGCGGGGTGAAAGGACCGGGCCCGACGGGTCCCTGCGGATAGGGGTACGTCACCGGACGACCATACGGCCGAGGCCGAGTTGTATGTCGGCATCGGTCATCCGGCGTTTAGGGTGTGATCCGTGCGAGTCCTCGTGATCGGATCCGGTGCCCGTGAGCATGCCCTGCTGATGGCGTTGCGCCGGGATCCGCAGGTGACGTATTCGGCGATCGCCCCCGGCAATGCTGGGACCGCGGCGATCGCCGAACAGCACGACGTGGACATCACGTCGGCCGACGCCGTGGTCGGCCTGGCTAAGAGGGTCGATGCCGAACTGGTGGTGATCGGCCCGGAGGTCCCCCTGGTGCTCGGCGTCGCCGACGCGGTGCGCGCGGCGGGCATCGCCTGCTTCGGCCCGTCGAAGGCCGCGGCGCGGATCGAGGCATCCAAAGCGTTTGCCAAAGATGTCATGGCGGCCGCCGGAGTTCGAACCGCATCCAGCGAGACGGTGGACAATCCTGCGCTTCTCGACGCCGCGCTCGACCGGTTCGGCCCTCCCGCAGGACAGCCCGCGTGGGTCGTCAAGGATGACGGCCTGGCGGCGGGTAAGGGGGTGGTGGTCACCACCGACCGGGATAGCGCACGGGCCCACGCCGCGAGCCTGCTCGAAGCGGGTCACCCGGTGCTGCTCGAGTCGTTCCTGGACGGGCCCGAGGTGTCCCTGTTCTGTCTGGTCGACGGTGAAACTGTGGTCCCGTTGCTACCGGCGCAGGATTTCAAGCGGGTCGGCGATGGCGACGCCGGGCCCAACACCGGCGGAATGGGCGCCTACGCGCCGCTGCCGTGGCTGCCAGATGAGGTGAAAGCGTCGATCGTCACCGATGTCGTCGAACCGGTCGCCGCTGAAATGGTGCGCCGCGGGTGCCCGTTCAGCGGTCTGCTCTACGCGGGTTTGGCCATCACATCCAACGGGCCCGCAGTGGTGGAATTCAATTGCCGGTTCGGCGACCCGGAGACGCAGGCGGTGCTGGCCTTGCTGGAGTCTCCGCTCGGAGCGCTCCTGAAGGCCACCGCCACAGGGAGTCTCGGCGAATTCGGCGAATTGCGTTGGCGCGATGGTTATGCGGTCACGGTCGTCGTCGCCGCGGAGAATTACCCGGGGCGTCCGAGGGTGGGAGATGTGATCGTGGGGGGCGACGCCGACGGGGTTCTACATGCCGGAACGGCCCGCCGCGACGACGGTGCGGTTGTCTCGTCTGGCGGCCGGGTGCTGTCGGTTGTCGGAACCGGTTCCGATCTCGCCGCCGCGCGCGCCGACACATACCGAACGGTTTCGGCGATTCGCTTGCCGGGCAGCCACTTTCGAAGCGACATCGCCCTCGCGGCCGCCGAGGGCCGGGTCAGCGTCTGAGGTTCAGGCCGTCAGAAGCGGGGCGATCCAGGTCAGTTCTGCCGGAAGCTGCGAACTCCAGAATCCGCTGTCGTGCCCACCCGGCGGAAATCCGCCGGCCGGCGGAGTGGGCAGCTGCGCGACGAATTGCTTGGTAGCCGAATAGAACGGATCGCTTGTCCCGCAATCGATTCGAATCGGAATCGAGCCCAGGGCGGGAAGCCCGAACACGGTGTTCGCGGCGAAGTCTTCGGCGCTGTCGAAGGCCCCGGGGGCCGCGGCCCCCGACGACATCCATAAAGCCGGGCTGACAGCGCAGATCGCGGCTGTGCGCTGCGGGCCCAGCCGTGAACCGAGCAGAAGGGCTCCGTATCCCCCCATCGACCAGCCGATGAAGCCCACTCGCGAGGTGTCCAGCCCCTGATCTCCGAGCATCGGGATCAGTTCGTTGAGGACCATCGCCCCGGAGTCCTCACCGGACGTGCGGTGGTGCCAGTAGCTGCCGCCGCCATCGACGGCCACCACGGCGAACGGGGGCAGACCGGCATCGACGGCCTGGGCCAAGCCCTGCTCGACTCCTCCGGCCATCACCGTCGCCGCATCGCTGCCCTTGCCGTGCAGTGCGATCAGCGGTCGCAGAGGGGCCGTCGTCCCCGGCGGGCGTGCGATGGCCCAGTTGGTTGCTACGCCGCCTCGGGCCGCCGACACGAACGATCCGGCGACCATCGTCGGGGCGGCCACAGCGTTCGGTGCCGGATCCAAGGGGGCCGGTGCAATCGGGGCACCGACACCTGTCATCGCAATGTCGGGACCGGCGATCGCGACCCGGGAATTCAGTGAGCCGAGCGCGTACGCGCCAGCGGCTCCGGCCGCGGTTCCGAGGCCGAGTCGAAGAACCGTTCGGCGGCTCGGGTTCGGCATGGCGGCCATCTTGCCATCGGCGGCCCGGTGCGACGAATCCCCCGGTCAGAAGCCCGCAGATGGTGCATAGTGCAAGAATGACCGCAGCGGTTACCCCCAAAGGGGAGCGTCGGAGGTACGCGCTTGTCAGCGCCGCCGCCGAGCTGCTGCGTGAAGGCGGATTCGAAGCCGTGCGGCACCGTGCCGTCGCGAGCCGCGCCGGGTTGCCCCTCGCGTCGACCACCTACTACTTCTCGTCGTTGGACGATCTGGTGGAAAGTGCTGTCGACTACATCAGCGCAATGGAGGCCGCGCAGTTGCGGGCGTGGGTCGAGGAGTTGCCCCGACGACGCCGCGGACCGGAGGCTACCGTCGATGTCCTGGTCGATTTGCTGGTGGGAGGGCCAACCGGTGAACGGATCAGTGAACAGCTGATCTCCCGTTACGAGCGGTTCATCGCCTGCGCTCGCCAGCCGGCACTCCGCGAAATTCAGGCGCGGCTGCTGCACCAGCGCGTCGCGGCGGCCGAGGAGGCTCTGAGCAGATCTGGACGGCGCATCCGGTCGGAAGTGGTCACATCGCTCGTTTATGCGGTCGACGGGGCGGTGGTCGCCGGGCTGGTCGACCACACAGACGAACCGCGTGAGCTGGCCCGCTCCATGCTGATCGAGTTCATCGACGTGCTAGCGCCGATCGACGAGCGGCTCATCCGGGCGTGAGCCTTCTGGCCCGAACTTGAGTCTGATCCGGAGAGGGCTTTTCGCCGTTACGAGTTCGGCGTGATCTCCAGCCCTGGTGTGACGATGCCGACGGCGTGCATGCCGGCAACCGTAAGCTGTGTCGCTGTGAGTGGCGCCCCTATTCCCAACGTGCTGGCTGGCCGCTATGCCAGCTCCGAGATGGTGGCGATCTGGTCGCCGCAGGCCAAGATCGTCGCGGAACGCCGGCTGTGGCTGGCGGTGCTCCGGGCCCAGCGGGAGCTGGGGATTACGGTGCCGGACGGCGTGGTCGACGACTACGAGCGCGTCCTGGAGCAGGTGGACCTCGCGTCGATCGCAGCCCGTGAGCGGGTCACGCGGCATGACGTCAAGGCGCGCATCGAAGAGTTCAACGACTTGGCCGGCCACCAGCATGTGCACAAGGGGATGACGAGCCGGGATCTGACGGAGAACGTCGAGCAGTTGCAGATTCGGCAGTCGCTGCAGTTGGTGTACGCCCGCGGGGTTGCGGTTGCCGCTCGACTGGCCGAGCACGCCGTGACGTATCGCGATGTCGTGATGGCCGGCCGCAGCCACAATGTTGCCGCGCAGGCGACGACGTTGGGAAAGCGGTTCGCCTCGGCCGCCGAAGAGACGCTCCTCGCGTTGACGCGATTGTCCGAGTTGATCGACCGGTATCCCCTGCGCGGTATCAAAGGACCCATGGGAACCGCCCAGGACATGCTGGACCTCTTCGACGGCGACACCGACCGGCTCGCCGAATTGGAGCGCCGCGCAACGGAATTCCTCGGCTTCAACGAGGTCCTCTCCAGCGTCGGTCAGGTCTATCCGAGGTCGTTGGATCACGACGTGCTCTCCGCGCTGGTTCAGCTGGGTGCCGGTCCGTCCTCCTTTGCGCACACTGTCCGGCTCATGGCCGGCCATGAGTTGGTCACGGAGGGCTTCGCGCCGGGTCAGGTCGGATCGTCGGCGATGCCGCACAAGATGAACACCCGCAGCTGCGAGCGGGTCAACGGCCTCCAGGTGGTGTTGCGCGGATACGCATCAATGGCCGCCGAACTCGCTGGGGCGCAATGGAATGAGGGCGATGTCTTCTGCTCGGTGGTCAGGCGGGTTGCCCTGCCGGACGCTTTCTTCGCTGTCGACGGCCAGATCGAAACGTTTCTGACGGTGCTTGAGGAATTCGGCGCGTACCCCGCCGTCATCCAGCGTGAGCTGGACAGGTACCTCCCGTTCCTGGCCACCACGAAAGTGTTGATCGCCGCCGTGCGTGCCGGTGTGGGACGGGAAGAGGCGCACGAAGTGATCAAGGAACACGCGGTGGCGGTCGCGCTGGCGATGCGTGAGCGTGGTGCCGAGCCGGATCTCCTCGACAGGCTGGCGGCCGATCCGCGACTTCCTCTGGACCGTGCCGCTCTTGATGCGGCACTGGCCGACAAGGCCGCGTTCGTCGGGGCGGCCGGTGCGCAAGTCGATCGTGTGGCGGCGATGGTCGATGACCTGGCTCGCGCGCACCCGGAAGCGGCCGCCTACACACCGGACGCGATCCTGTAGTCATGTCTCCCGGTTCGGTATTTGCCATCGATTTCACCGAGCTGGTCGTGTGACCTCGGCGACGAATCGCGACCGGACGGCCAGCGCGATCTACATCGCGTCACCGGAGGGCGACACCGGCAAGTCCACTGTCGCACTGGGCATCCTGCATCGACTGACCGCGACCGTGCCGCGCGTCGGCGTGTTCCGCCCGATCATTCGCCGGAAGGACCGCGACTACATCCTCGATCTGCTACTGGCGCACAGCAACGCAGGGCTGTCGTATGACGAATGCGCCGGGGTCGGTTATCAGCAGTTGCACGACGATCCGGACGGCGCGATTGCCGACATCGTCGCGCGCTTCCACGCGATAGCCGAACGCTGTGATGCGGTGGTGATAGTCGGTTCGGACTACACCGACGTCGCGACCCCCACCGAGTTGAGCGTCAACGCCCGCATCGCCGCGAACCTGGGTGCGCCGGTCGTCCTGTCGGTACGCGCACGCGGCCGCACTCCCACCGAGGTGACCCAGGTCGTCGAGGTTTGTCTTGCAGAGATTCGTGCCCAGCATGCGCATACTTCCGCCGTGGTGGCCAACCGGTGTGACCCGGCGCAGATGGGTGCGGTCGCCGAGGCATGCGAGGGCATGGACGTGCAGGTCTACGTGCTGCCGGAGTCGCCCCTGCTGGTCGCGCCGACCGTCGCCGACCTGTGCCGGGCGGTCGGCGGCACATTGCAGCATGGGGATCCGGTGCTGCTCGGGCGCGAGGCGATGGGAATTCTCGTCGCCGGGATGACGGCCGAACACTGTCTCGAGCGGCTGGGCCAGGGATTCGCGGTGATCACCTCCGGCGATCGTTCCGATGTGGTCCTTGCCGTGCTGAGCGCCCATGCGGCAGAGGGCTTTCCGTCGCTGTCGACGATGATCATCAATGGTGGGCTCGAGCTGCACCCCTCGATCGCGGCACTGGTGTCCGGCCTTCGGCTGCGGCTTCCCATCATCGCCACCGAACTCTCGACGTTCGACACGGCGAATGCGGTGGCCTGCGCCCGAGGCCGTGTGACCGCGGACTCGCAACGAAAAGTCGACACCGCGATCGCGCTGATGGATCGCCACGTCGACATCGGTGACATGCTCAGGCGTCTGGCGCTGCCGATTCCGACGGTGACCACGCCACAAATGTTCACCTACCAATTGGTCGAGCGTGCCCGCGCCGACCGAAAGCGCATCGTCCTGCCGGAGGGCGAGGACGATCGGGTTCTGCGCGCGGCGGGCAGAGTGCTGAGACGTGGAATCGCCGACCTGGTGATCCTCGGCGATGAATCGGATATCCGTTCCCGTGCGGCCGAACTCAGCGTCGACCTGACCGCCGCTGTCGTGCTGAATCCCGCCAATTCCGACATGCGGGACGAATTCGCGGCCCAGTATCTCGAGATGCGCAGGGCCAAGGGGATGACGATCGAGCGGGCGCAGGAGATCATGGCCGATGTTTCCTATTTCGGAACCATGTTGGTGCACAACGGGATCGTCGGTGGCATGGTTTCCGGGGCCACTCACACCACCGCGCACACCGTCCGTCCCGCTTTCGAGATCATCCGCACCCAACCCGATGTGTCGACGGTGTCCAGCGTCTTTCTGATGTGTCTCAGTGACCGTGTTCTGGCGTACGGCGACTGCGCCATCGTGCCGGATCCGACGGCGGATCAGCTGGCCGACATCGCGATCAGTTCCGCGCGTACGGCGGCGAAGTTCGGCATCGATCCGCGGGTGGCCATGCTGTCGTATTCGACCGGCGACTCCGGGACGGGTGCCGGCGTCGACAAGGTGCGGGCCGCCACTGATCTGGTGCGGCGTCGGGATCCGAACCTGTTGGTGGACGGCCCGATTCAATACGATGCAGCCGTCGACCCGACGGTCGCGGGCGCCAAGATGCCCGGTTCGCCGGTAGCCGGCCGGGCTACGGTCCTGATCTTTCCCGACCTCAATACCGGCAACAACACCTACAAGGCGGTTCAGCGCAGCGCGGGGGCCATCGCGATCGGCCCGGTGCTGCAAGGACTCAACAAGCCGGTCAACGACCTGTCGCGCGGCGCCCTGATCGAGGACATCGTCAACACCGTGGCGATCACCGCCATTCAGGCCCAGGGGAATTGAGTGGCGGAATCGGTTCTGGTACTCAACGCAGGCTCGTCGTCGCTGAAACTGGCTTTGTTCCAAGCGGTTACCGGTGTACGACTGGCTCACGGCATTGTCGAACGGATCGGCGAAGAAGTGTCCCCGGCCGCTTTGACCGTGCGCGGTCGCCAGGTCGACCGTCACGGAAAGGTGGTCGACCACGAGGCCGCAATGCGGGTGGCTATCGAATTGTTTACTGCCGCAGGTGAACCGCTCCAAGAGTTGGCTGTCGTAGCGGTCGGACATCGGGTGGTCCACGGCGGGCCGCTGTATCGGCCGACGGTCGTCGACGATGCGGTGATCGAGCAGTTGGCCGACCTGTCCGCGCTGGCCCCACTGCACAATCCACCGGCGATAGCAGGCATCGAGATGGCTCGCCGCCTGCTGCCGGATCTGCCTCACGTCGCGGTGTTCGATACCGCGTTCTTCCACGACTTGCCCGCGGCGGCGTCGACATACGCGATCGATCGGGACCTCGCCGAACGATGGCAGGTTCGGCGGTACGGATTCCACGGCATCTCACACGAATACGTCAGCCGCCGGGCCGCCGAATTCCTCGGGGTTCCGACGGGTTCGCTGAATCAGATAGTGCTGCATCTGGGTAACGGCGCGTCTGCATCGGCAATCGCCGGGGGACGGCCGGTCGACACCTCGATGGGTATGACGCCGCTGGAGGGCCTGGTCATGGGCACTCGTTCCGGGGACATCGACCCGGGGATCGTCGGCTACCTGTGTCGGCGCGCTCAGATGACGGTGGACGAGGTCGAAGCCATGCTCAACCGGCATTCGGGGGTGTTCGGATTGAGCGGCGAGATCGACTTCCGCATTCTGCACCAGCGCATCGCATCCGGATCCGCGGAGCAGCGGCAAGCCGCCCAATTGGCCTACGACGTCTACATCCACCGGCTCAAGAAGTATGTCGGCGCCTACCTGGCGGTGTTGGGACACACCGACGTCATCGCGTTCACGGCGGGAGTGGGCGAACACGACCCGATGGTCCGCCGAGATGCGCTGTCGGGTCTGGAGTCGCTGGGTGTCGAACTCGACGAGCGGGTCAACGAATTGCCGTCCTCGGATGCCCGGGTGATCTCCGCGGACAGCTCGCGCGTCACGGTCATGGTGATTCCGACAAACGAGGAGTTGGCGATCGCACAGGCTTGTTTGGACGCGCTGGCCTAGCCTTACCCGCCATTACCGCAACGTCTGCTCGGCGGGGAGCACTAGCGCAGCCGCGCCACGCCCGCTGAACGCAACTCCAACAATGCGAGCCCGTGGATCGCGTGCGGCTCCTCGCGACGCCAAGCGCCAACGGGGTCCATGCTCACCTCGGTGAGCTTGGTCAGTGGCCGGTTTGCCAGCGCCCTCAGCGCCAGCAGCTGCACGCCGGCGGGTGTGCGGGCAAGCGACACCACCATCAGCTTGCGCCGCGCGAACCGCACGCGCAGGAACAGCCATGGCATGCCGACAGCCAACATCGGTGGGGCGGCCACGGCCAACGCCAGCAGCACCGCGAGCCAGCTCGCGGTGCTGTCCAGTTCATGCCCCGCTCCAGCCAGGTCCAGCGCCGCCTCGCTGGCGGCGCGCAGCGGCGTGGACACCGCGTCGCCGACAAGCGGGATCTTGTGGGCACTGTCGCCCGCGCTGTGCAGGTTGTCGGCGATTCCGGTGGCGCCGCTGCCCACCTGGCGCCCCACGTCGGCGATGGTCGAGATCGCGGTGTGCACCCCGAGCCCGACCATCACCCACACGGCGAACCACAGGGCGACCAGAATGTCGCTCACCAATTGCAGGAACAGCCTGCCGGGAGTGGTGGCATAGGGCAGAAACCGCGATCGCATGGCCTGATCCCAGCACATCCCGGAACGGTCCCACGACGACTGCGGCCGATAGGCTGACCCGATGCGCCCAGCCCTGAGTGACTATCAGCATCTGGCCAGCGGCAAAGTCCGTGAGCTCTATCGCATTGACCAGGATCACCTGCTCTTCGTGGCGTCCGACCGCATCTCGGCATACGACTACATCCTGGACAGCCAGATCCCGGACAAGGGTCGCATCCTGACCGCGATGAGTGTGTTCTTCTTCGATCTGGTCGACGCACCCAACCATCTGGCCGGCCCGCCCGACGATCCGCGCATCCCCGGGGAGGTTCTCGGCCGCGCGCTGGTTGTTCGCCGACTGAATATGGTCCCTATCGAGTGCGTCGCGCGCGGCTACCTGACCGGCTCCGGCTTGCTGGACTATCAGCGAACCGGTTCGGTGTGCGGGATAGCGCTGCCGGAAGGTCTCACCGAGGCCAGCAAGTTCGACACCCCGCTGTTCACTCCCGCCACCAAGGCCGAGTTCGGCGAGCATGACGAGAACATCTCCCTTGCGCAGGCCGGCGCCGCAGTCGGCGACGAGCTGGCCGACCGGTTGCGCCGGGAGACCCTGAACATCTACTCCCAGGCCGCCGATCACGCGCTGACCAAGGGCATCATCATCGCCGACACCAAGTTCGAGTTCGGCCTGGATGGCGACGGCACGCTCGTTCTGGCCGACGAGGTGTTCACACCGGATTCTTCGAGATACTGGCCTGTCGACACCTATCGGGAGGGTGTGGTGCAGCCGAGCTTCGACAAGCAGTTCGTCCGGAACTGGCTCACCGGAACCGAATCCGGTTGGGACCGGTACGGACCGACACCGCCGCCCGCGCTGCCCGACGAGATCGTGAAGGCCACCAGGGAACGCTATATCGAAGCCTACGAACGTATTTCGGGTCGGAACTTCGCCGACTGGATCGGAGCGACAGCATGACGATTCCACCTACCCCCAAACGGGTCGACTCTCACCGCGTCCACCATGACGACGTCTTCGTCGACCCCTACGAGTGGCTGCGGAACAAAGAGGATCCCGAGGTGGTCGCCTACCTCGAGGCGGAGAACGCGTACGCCGACGACACCACCGCATACCTGGAGCCGTTGCGTCAGAAGATCTTCGACGAGATCAAAGCGCGAACCAAGGAGACCGATCTGTCGGTTCCCACCCGCCGCGGTGACTGGTGGTATTACGGCCGCAGCTTCGAAGGCAAGCAGTACGGGGTCCACTGCCGATGCCCGATCGCCGACGCGTCCGACTGGCAACCCCCGGAGCTTGACGAGAACACCGAGATACCCGGCGAACAGATCTTGCTCGACGAGAACTCCGAAGCCGACGGGCACAGCTTCTTCTCTTTGGGCGCCAGCAGTGTCAGCCCCGACGGGCATCTGCTCGCGTACTCCGTCGATACCGTCGGTGATGAGCGGTATACCTTGCGCTTCAAGGACTTGCGCACTGGTGAGCTGTTTCCCGACGAGATTCCCGGAATCGGATCCGGCGTCACTTGGGCGACCGACAATGCGACCGTCTACTACAGCACCGTCGACGACGCCTGGCGTCCGGACACCGTGTGGCGGCATCGGATTGGGGACACCGGGCCCGACGAGAAGGTGTTCCATGAGCCGGACGAACGGTTCTGGGTCGGCGTCGGCCGTACCCGGAGCAACGCCTATGTGATCATCGCCGCAGGATCTGCGATCACCTCGGAGGTGTTGTTCGCCGACGCCTCCGATCCGGAGGCGCAGTTCGTCACGGTCTTGCCGCGCAGGGACGGTATCGAGTACTCCGTCGAGCACGCGGTGATCGACGGTGAGGACCGATTCCTCATCCTGCACAACGACAATGCGGTCAACTTCACGCTCGTCGAGGCGCCCGTCACCGATCCATCCGACCAGCGGACATTGATCGAGCACCGCGACGATGTCCGCCTCGACGGGGTCGACGCCTTCGCCGACCACCTCGTGGTGAGCTATCGCCGTGAGGCGCTGCCGCGGATCGAGCTGTGGCCGATCGGCAACGGCTATGGCACGCCAGTGGAATTCACGTTCGATACGGAGCTGACGTCGGCGGGCCTCGGTGGAAACCCGAACTGGGATTCGCCGCGGCTGCGTGTGGGCACCACATCGTTCGTCACACCGCTGCGCATCTACGACATCGACTTGGCGACCGGGGAACGAACGCTGCTGCGCGAACAGCCGGTGCTCGGCGATTACCGTCGCGAGGATTACATCGAGCGACGCGATTGGGCCACGGCCTCTGATGGCACCCGGATCCCGATCTCCTTGATCCATCGGGCAGGTATCGAAACACCCGCTCCCACAGTCCTGTACGGCTATGGCGCCTACGAGTCGTCGGAGGACCCCCGATTCTCGGTGGCCCGGTTGTCGCTACTGGACCGCGGCATGGTCTTCGCGATTGCGCATGTTCGTGGCGGTGGCGAGTTGGGCAGGCTCTGGTACGAGGGCGGCAAGCTGCTGGAGAAGAAGAACACGTTCACCGATTTCGTCTCCGTTGCAGCCCATCTCGTAGAGAGTGGCGTTACGAGGCCGCAGAATCTGGTGGCCCTCGGGGGCAGTGCCGGCGGGTTGTTGATGGGCGCGGTGGCCAACCTCGCACCGGAACTCTTCGCCGGGATTCTCGCCCAGGTGCCCTTCGTCGATCCCTTGACCACCATCCTGGATCCGTCGCTCCCGTTGACGGTGACCGAATGGGACGAGTGGGGAAACCCCCTGGACAACAAGGACGTGTACTTCTACATGAAGTCGTATTCGCCCTATGAGAACGTCGAGGCCAAGCACTACCCGGCGATTCTGGCCATGACGTCGTTCAACGACACCCGGGTCTTATATGTGGAGCCGGCGAAATGGGTTGCCGCACTGCGGCATACGAAGGTCGACACGCATCCTGTCCTGCTCAAGACTCAGATGTCCGCCGGTCACGGCGGGATCAGCGGGCGCTACGAGCGTTGGAAGGAAGCCGCCTTTCAGTACGCCTGGCTGCTGGCCACGGCCGACCGCGAGAGGTTCGGGCGGGCGGCGCACTGAAACGGAACCGGCCCGTCGCCTGACGTCTCAGCGGTGGACACCGCCTGGACACTTGGCGGTGTCACACTTCTGGCATGGCAGGACAGCTGTTTGTTTCGGTGTCCGGGATCCGGGGCGAAACGCTGGAGGACGTCGAACGTTTCCGGGCCGGCCTGGCGGAGCGCGGTGTACCGATCTCGCTTCTGGTCACACCGCGGCGCAAGGACGGCTATCGGCTGGAATCGGATGTCGCGACGGCCGCCTGGCTGAAGGCCCGTCGGGAGCAGGGCAGCGCGATCGTGCTGCACGGCTACAACGGTTCTCAGGGGCGTGGCGGTCCGGCCAACCTCCCGGCGCATGAGGCGAACCTCAGGCTGGTGGGAGCCGATCGGATCCTGGAGCACCTCGGCCTGCGAACTCGGGTGTTCGCAGCCCCGCGCTGGACTGTCTCCGAGGGGACGCTGAAAGCCCTGCCGCGCAACGGCTTCCGGTTGATGGTGGGCTGGCAGGGCGTCACCGATCTGGTCACGGGCACAACCACCCGAGACCGCCTGTTTGGTATCGGGGCCGGCTTCCTGACCGAACCGTGGTGGTGCAAAACGGTTCTGCTGTCAACCGAGCGGATGGTGCGGCGCGGCGGCACGGTGCGCCTGGCCATTTCGGGCAAGCAGCTCGCCAGGAGGGATTCTCGGAAAGTGATGCTCGAGGCCGTCGATATCGCACTTACGAATGGCTGCACTCCCGCCGTCTACGAGTGGAGTTGCGGCGCAAAGAGCAGCGAAGCGGCTTAGGTCTTAGGTCGCGCTGGCCGTGGTGGCCATCCCGCCGTCGACCGGAATGATCGCGCCGTTGACGTAGGCGCCTGCGCGGCTGGCGAGGAACACCGCGATGCCCGCCATGTCGTCGTCGCGGCCGATGCGTTTCATGGGAACTGCGGCGGCGATCGCCTCTCCGAAGGCGTCCAGAGTCGCCGCCATCATTTTCGAGGGGAACGGCCCGGGCGCAATCGCGTTCACGGTGATGTGTTGCGGTCCAAGCTCTTTCGCCAGAACCCGGGTCAGCTGATGGAGACCGGCTTTGCTGCTGGAGTACGAGTACGTGTGCATCGGGCTGACGTGGATGGCGTCGACGCTGCCGACGTTGATGATTCGTGCCGGATCGTCGTGGCTACCCGCCCGCAGCAGTGCCGGGGCCAACTCCTGGACCATCCAGAACGGCGACTTGAGATTCAGGTCGAGCACCTTGTCCCACGCGGACGTCGGGAAGCTGTTCAGCGGCTCACCCCAGGTGGCTCCCGCGTTGTTCACCAGGATGTGCAGATCGCCGGTGTCGTTCACCACATCGGCGGCAAGGCGTTGGCATTCGTCCTGTCGGGACAGGTCGGCCGGGACGGCGCGAACCGAACCGAAGGCCGATAGTTGCGAGACGGCTTCATCGCAGGCGTCGGCTTTGCGGGAACTGATCACGACGTCGGCCCCGGCTTGCAGCAGTCCGCGGGCGATCATCATGCCGATTCCGCGGGTGCCGCCGGTGACCAGAGCCTTCTTGCCGGCCAGCCCGAACAGCGCGGTCAGGTCTGCGGAGCTCATGTGATTCCCTTCGGGTCAACAGGATTCGTCAGAATCGGAATGCCTGCTCTTCGGTCAGAATGCGGAAGTCGGTGTCGGTCATCTCGCTCAGCCGCCCATAGTAGATCCCGCGGGCGTCGGGGCTGATGATCGCTTGGTGGATGGGAACCGCGTGCCGCGGAGCAACGGCGCGCAGGTAGTCGACGGCCTCGGAGATCTTCATCCACGGCGCTGCCGCCGGTGTGGCGAGGACATCGACGGCCTCGTCGGGAACGAACAGCGAATCGCCCGGATGCATCAGCCGCGCGGGGTGCTCGGAGTCTCCGATCAGATAGGAGGTGTTGTCGATGACGGGGATCTCGGGATGGATGACGGCGTGACGTCCGCCGACGCCCCGGACGGTCAGATGGTCGACCGTCACCTCGTCGCCGGCACCGATGGTTTGCCAGGCGCCGCCCAACTGGGAGGCCGTCTGTGGGTCGGCGAACAGCGCGGCGCCGGGGTTGGCTTCGACGAGTGCCGGCAGGCGGTCGGGGTCGGCGTGGTCGGGATGCTGATGGGTGATCAGGATTGCGGACAAACCGGTGATGCCTTCGAACCCATGGGAGAAGTTGCCTGGATCGAACAGCACGGTGGTGCCCCCGAAATCGGCGAGAAGGCATGAATGGCCGAAATGCGTCAATTCCATGTCTACGATTGTGCGCTCAGGGCGGAGGCGCATCGATGCGAATGCTGTTGGTACTGGCGTTGTTGGCGGGTTCGCTCGTCACTCTGCCCGCAGCGCCGCACGCGGCGGCCGATCCCGAGACCTGCCCACCCACGTGCGACCGGATCCCTGACACGGCTTGGATTCCGCCATGGGACATCCCGCTGAACTCGAAGTACACCTGGCCGCCGTTGCAGGCGGTGGCCGTCACGGCCACCCAACCGCGGTTCAGATTCGAGGACCTGTGCGGCACGGCGCCGCTTCAGCAGGACCCCCGCTCGTACGCGGTGGCCGAGCGGGCGACCGTGGCCAATCCCGAAGCGCAATGGCAGCTCCAAGCTCAAATTTTCCACTGGCGGGGCGAGACGTGGCGCGGCGGTCAGCTGGCCCAGAACGTGTTCGACACGGCCGTGGCGGCGTTGCGTGCTTGTCAGCGCACGGCACCGGAGTCGTCGCCGTCGTTGACGGTGGACAAGCTCGGTGAAGCGGCGGCGGTCATCAGCGGCCCGACGATTCTGCACGAATACCTGGTGGCCAACCCCGACAACAGCACGGTGACCGAGTTGGCGCTCTGGTCTACGGCGCCGCCTCTCACCCCTTGGCCGGCGTTGACCGACACGACCGTGCTGGATGCGCTGGCCGCGCCGTTGTGCGCGGCATACCTCGGCTCGTGCCCGTAGCGCGGGTGAGCGCCGCTCGCCGGTACAGTTGACCAGTCTTGTTTCACGGCCAGCGAGGAGCGTCAGTGCCCCGGGTAGTAGTCAACGTGATGCCCAAAGCCGAGATTCTCGACCCGCAGGGTCAGGCGATCGTCGGCGCGCTCGGCAGGCTCGGCCATGCCCGGATCTCGGATGTTCGGCAGGGCAAGCGATTTGAACTCGAGATCGACGGCTCGGTCAGTGACGAGGAACTCGCCGAGATTGCCGAGTCGCTGCTGGCGAACACCGTAATCGAGGACTGGAGCGTCACCCGCGAACCGGGGAACGGGTAGATGACCGCCCGCGTCGGGATCATCACATTCCCGGGCACTCTCGACGACGTCGACGCCGCCCGCGCCGCGCGCCTGGCCGGCGCCGAGGTGGTCAATCTGTGGCATGCGGACGCCGACCTCAAAGGGGTCGACGCGGTCGTGGTGCCCGGTGGCTTTTCGTACGGGGATTATCTGCGCTGCGGAGCGATCGCGCGGTTCGCGCCGGTGATGGGTGAGGTGGTCGCGGCCGCCGGGCGCGGCATGCCGGTCTTGGGAATCTGCAACGGTTTTCAGGTTCTCTGCGAAGCGGGACTGCTACCGGGGGCGTTGACCCGCAACGCTGGTCTGCACTTCATCTGCCGTGACGTGTGGTTGCAGGTCGCCTCCAACACAACGGCGTGGACGACGCGGTACGAGCAGGGGGCCGAGCTTCTGATTCCGCTGAAATCCGGCGAGGGCCGTTTCGTCGCGAGCCGGTCCGTCGTGGACGAACTCGAGGGCGAGGGGCGCGTCGTATTCCGTTACGCGGACAACGTGAACGGCTCCCTGAACGGGATTGCCGGTATCAGTTCGGCCAACGGCCGAGTCGTGGGTTTGATGCCGCATCCCGAGCATGCCACCGAGCCGTTGACCGGCCCGTCCGACGACGGTCTTGGCATGTTCCTCTCCGCCCTCGACGCCGTTCTGGTCTCCTAGGCCCGCGAGCAGACGCAAATGGTCCCGACACGCCGGGGCGTGCGGGACCTTTGCGTCTGCTCGCGCAAACCAGGGCGACCCTAGGGGGTCAGGGCGACCGACGCTTCCGCCGTGTAGCAGAGGAACGTCAAAGTCTCGTCCATGTACAGCTGCACAGACTCCGCGTCGTGGCTCAGATAGCCGATCGAGACATCGGTCCCCAGCAGCAGGTCGAAATCGCCGCCACGGGTACTCATCACGAATGCGCCGTCGATCGCAGGCGCCCAGATGATGTCGCCGTGCACGAGCCGGTTCAGGTGCTCGCGAATGGGATAGCCGCCCACCGTGGTCTCGCTGACCGCGGTGTAGGCGTCGGCGGACAGCAGCACCGAGTACGGCCCGTCCACGCCGGCCAGTCGTAGCGACGACAGCGCCTGTGAGATGACATCCGGGAACTCGCGGGGATCCTCGGGCACCTTCAGCGTCGGGTTGGAGCTGCAGCCGCGAATGCCGTGGATCGATGCGGCCGCGTAGCCCTCGAAGATCGCCCGGTCTTCGATGAACGCCAGCTTCTTCGCGGCCTCCTTCACCGGATCCCAGTCGGAATCCTTCGAACCGCGCTCGACATCGTCAATTGCCGTGCGCGACACCGTGAATGGCACCCGCAGGCGCACCAGCGGTTGGGTGTCGCGCAGGTGAGCCACAACACCTTCCGCGGGTGGTGCGATATCGAGAAGATGGCCTGTGCTCACCGACGAGTAATCCGAACCGAGAGGCTCGCAAACGTCGACGACGCGACGACCGGCGATGTGCCGCTTGAAGGTGCGGGCGGCTTCCTCTTCGATCTCCCCCCACGCGGCGTCGGTGATCGGAGCGAGTTCGCGGTACAGGTTGTTCATCAGTGCCGTCCTTTCAGGCTGCCGATCGCCAGTGATCCGTTACGGGTAGGTGCTGGAGTGGGTGGTGCCGCCTCTTCCACTTCGGCGTCGGGAAGCGGCGGTAGATCGTCGAGAAAGTCAACCGATGGCGTGAAGAACAGGCCACCGGTGACCGCGGTCGAAAATTCCAGGATGCGGTCGGTGTTGCCGGGCGGGTCACCGATGAACATGTTGCTCAGCATCCGTTCGGTCACCGCCGGGGTGCGTGAGTAGCCGATGAAGTAGGTGCCGAACTCGCCTTTGCCGACCTCCCCGAAGGGCATGTTGGCCCGCACGATCTTGAGCTCGTTGCCGTCCTCATCCTCGATGACGTTGAGCGCGGTGTGTGCGTTGGCCGGCTTGGTCTCGTCGTCGAGTTCGATGTCCTCGAGCTTGGTGCGGCCGATGACGCGCTCCTGCTCGGTCACCGACAGCGACTCCCAGCCTGGCATGTCGTGCAGGTACTTCTGGATGTGGACGTAGCAGCCGCCGGCGAAATCGGGATCCTCGTCGCCGATGGTGGTCGCGTGGACGGCCACCCTGCCGTCGGGGTTTTCGGTTCCATCGACGAAGCCGAGTAGGTCGCGGTTGTCGAAGTACCTGAAGCCATGCACCTCGTCGACCACGGTGAGAGCCCCGGCAGTCTCCTTGACGATCCGCACGGCGAGCTCGAAGCACACGTCGAGCACCTCGGCGCGAATGTGGAACAGCAGGTCACCGGGAGTGGACGGCGCCTCGTGCCGGCCGCCCGTCAATTCTTCGAACGGGTGCAGTTCGGCCGGGCGGGGTCCGGAAAAGAGCCGGTCCCACGCCTCGGACCCGATTGATGTCACCAGGCTCAGTCGCTTGCTCGGGTCGCGGAAACCCACGGCGCGCACCGCGCCGGCGAGTCCGGACAGCGCTTCGTGGACTTTCTCTTCACCGCCGTCGTTGATCGTGGCGACGAGAAAGATGGCTGCGGGGGTGAGGGGCGCCAGAACCGGCTGGGGTTGCGGGGAGGGCACCGGTAGACCTTAGCGTGTCCTTACTCGTCATGATGGTGAACATGTTGACTCGTGCGAGCGCACCCGGTTTGTGTGAATTCGTCGACGCCTCGCCGTCGCCGTTTCATGTCTGCGCGACGGTGGCCGGGCGGCTGCGGGGCGCCGGCTACACGGAACTCGCTGAGGCTGACCGGTGGCCCCGGTCCAGTGCCGCCGGAAGATTTTTCGTGGTTCGCGCGGGTTCGCTCGTCGCCTGGCACAGCGCCGACGCGAGTCGGCCGTTCCGGATCGTCGCCGCCCACACCGACAGTCCGAACCTTCGGGTCAAGCAGCATCCCGACCGGTCGGTGGCGGGTTGGCGATCGGTGGCTCTCGAACCCTACGGCGGGGCCTGGCTCAACTCGTGGCTGGACCGCGACCTCGGGATCAGCGGCAGGCTGTCGGTGCGCGACCAGGGGGCCGACGCCGGTGTCGCGCACCGGTTGGTGCGCATAGACGAGCCGATCCTGCGGGTGCCGCAGCTTGCGATCCATCTCTCCGAGGACCGCGGCGCGGTGAAGCTGGACCCGCAGCGACACCTCAACGCGGTGTGGGGCACCGGGGAGTGGACGCGTCCGTTCCTCGACTATGTTGCCGGCCGAGCGGGGATCCAACCGTCTGATCTGTTGGCGGCTGACCTGATGACCCACGACCTGTGCCCGTCCGCGCTGATCGGCGCGGACAACGAACTCGTCAGCGCTCCGCGGCTCGATAACCAGGGCACCTGTTACGCGGGCCTCGAGGCGTTCCTTGCCGCGGAGCCGGATGAGTTTCTCCCGGTGCTGGCGCTGTTCGATCACGAGGAGGTCGGCTCGACCTCCGACCACGGCGCCCAGTCCGATCTTCTGCTGACCACGTTGGAGCGGATCGTGTTGGCCGCCAACGGTGACCGCGAAGACTTCCTACGCCGGTTGACCATTTCCATGGTGGTGTCCGGGGACATGGCGCACGCCACTCACCCGAACTACCCGGAGCGGCATGAACCGTCGCACTGGATCACCGTCAACGGCGGTCCGGTGTTGAAGGTGCAGCCCAACCTGCGGTACGCCACCGACAGCAGGACGGCCGCCGCCTTCGAATTGGCTTGCCGCCAAGCAGGTGTGCCGCTGCAGCGCTACGAGCACCGCGCCGACCTGCCCTGCGGGTCGACGATCGGACCGATGACATCCGCGCGAACAGGCATCCCGACGGTAGATGTCGGGGCGCCCCAGTTGGCGATGCATTCCGCGCGCGAGTTGATGGGGGCGGCCGACGTGGTGTCCTACGCCGCAGCCCTTCACGCATTCCTCGTGCCGACGCTTTAGGCTGGCCACATGGACCTCACGGCAGAGATGGTCACGTTCGACTGCACGGATCCCGCCCGGCTCGCCCAGTGGTGGTCGACTGCACTGGGCGGCAAGGTCGTCCCGGTGGTGCCGGGCGAATTCCTGATCGTGGCCCGTGAAACAGGTCCGCGTCTGGGTTTCCAGCGAGTCGCCGACCCCACACCCGGCAAGGCGAGGATCCATTTGGATTTCTCGACCAACGACGTCGAAGCCGAGGTCGGAAGGCTGGTCGGTCTCGGAGCCACCGAGACGGCACGCCACTCCTTCGGTGAATTCGGCTGGGTCGTACTCGAAGACCCCGACGGCAACGTGTTCTGCGTCGCGCCGGTGATGGGCTGATCCAGCAGTGAATACAGACACCGTCGAGCACGCCGCCGGCACGCCCGATCATCCGCAGCCATATCGCGAACTCGGGCTCAAGGACGACGAGTACCAGCGGATCCGCGAGATCCTGGGCCGCCGCCCCACCGACGCCGAGCTCGCGATGTATTCGGTCATGTGGAGCGAGCACTGTTCCTATAAGTCGTCCAAGGTGCACCTGCGCTATTTCGGGGAGACCACCACCGACGAGATGCGCGCGGCGATGCTCGCGGGTATCGGCGAGAACGCCGGCGTGGTCGACATCGGCGACGGCTGGGCGGTGACGTTCAAGGTCGAGTCACATAATCACCCGTCCTATGTCGAGCCCTACCAGGGCGCGGCTACCGGAGTGGGCGGCATCGTGCGGGACATCATGGCGATGGGTGCGCGTCCGGTCGCGGTGATGGATCAGCTGAGGTTCGGCGCCGCCGATGCGCCCGACACCCGAAGGGTGCTCGACGGTGTCGTTCGCGGTATCGGTGGGTACGGAAATTCGTTGGGGCTGCCCAACATCGGCGGCGAGACGGTGTTCGATGCCTCCTATGCCGGCAACCCGCTGGTGAACGCCATGTGCGTCGGTGTCCTTCGCAAGGAGGATCTGCACCTGGCATTCGCTTCGGGTACCGGAAACAAGATCATCCTGTTCGGGGCGCGTACCGGTCTCGACGGCATCGGCGGGGTGTCGGTGCTGGCGAGCGACACCTTCGGCGGTGACGAATCCGGTGCGGGCAGAAAGAAGCTGCCGTCCGTTCAGGTCGGCGACCCGTTCATGGAGAAGGTGCTCATCGAGTGCTGTCTGGAACTCTATGCCGGTGGCCTGGTGGTGGGCATTCAGGACTTGGGTGGGGCCGGATTGTCCTGCGCGACATCCGAATTGGCGTCGGCCGGTGACGGTGGCATGAAGATCGAACTCGACAGGGTCCCGCTGCGCGCCGCCAACATGACCCCGGCCGAGGTGCTGTCCAGCGAATCGCAGGAGCGGATGTGTGCGGTGGTGACGCCGCAGAACGTCGAGAAATTCATGGCTGTCTGCCGCAAATGGGATGTTCTGGCGACGGTCATCGGCGAGGTGACCGAGGGCGATCGGCTCCAGATCACCTGGCACGGTGAGGTCGTCGTCGACGTGCCGCCTCGCACCGTGGCACATGAGGGCCCCGTCTACAACCGTCCGCTGGCCCGGCCGGATTGGCAGGACGACCTCGTCGCCGACACCTCGGCGAAGCTTCCGAGGCCGTCATCGGGCGACGAGCTGAAGGCGACTTTGCTTGCGCTGCTGGGTAGTCCGCACCTGTGCAGCCGGGCATTCATCACCGAGCAGTACGACCGCTACGTCCGGGGAAACACCGTCCTCGCCGAGCATGCCGACGGTGGTGTGTTGCGAATCGACGAGGCTACCGGTCGCGGCGTCGCGGTATCGACTGACGCGTCGGGGCGCTACACGCAACTCGACCCGTACACCGGTGCTCAGCTGGCCCTCGCGGAGGCGTACCGCAATGTCGCGGTGACCGGCGCAACGCCCATCGCGGTCACCAACTGCCTGAACTTCGGCTCGCCGGAGGATCCCGGGGTGATGTGGCAGTTCTCCGAGGCCGTGCGCGGTTTGGCGGATGGCTGTGCGGTGCTTGGCATTCCGGTCACCGGCGGTAACGTCAGCTTCTACAACCAGACCGGCGCGACACCCATCCTCCCCACACCCGTCGTCGGAGTGCTGGGTGTTCTGGATGACGTCAACCGGCGATTGCCCACCGGTCTTGGGAGTGAGCCCGGTGAAACGCTGTTTCTGTTGGGTGACACCCATGACGAATTCGACGGCTCCATCTGGGCGCAGGTGACCGCCGACCATCTGGGCGGTGTTCCTCCGAAGGTCGACTTGGCCCGTGAACGGCTGCTCGCCGACGTTCTCACAGCCGCATCGAGGGACGGATTGGCTTCCGCGGCACACGATCTCAGCGAGGGGGGCCTCATCCAGGCTGTGGTCGAGGCGGCGCTCGCCGGCGAGACCGGGTGCCGCATCCTGCCGCCCGACGATGTCGACCCGTTCGTGTTCCTGTTCTCCGAATCCGCTGGTCGGGTCCTGGTTGCCATTCCGCGTACCGAGGAGAGCCGTTTCAAATCGATGTGCGAGGCGCGCGGATTGCCGGCCGTCCGGGTCGGAGTGTCGGACCCCGGATCCGATTCGGTTGAGGTGCAGGGGTTGTTCTCGGTGTCGCTGGAGGAACTGCGCAGCACGTCCGAAGGAGTGCTGCCCGGTCTGTTCGGATGATCAAACGGCGCGGGTCCGTCGTCGAGTGGGCCTGGAGCCTCGTTCGGCTGGACTTCGTCGGAATCGTGTTCGGGGCCTTGTTCTTCTGTCTGTCGCTGACGCCGTCACTGATGCCGCGGGGTTGGCTGCTCGCCGGTTTGATCGGCGGGCTCAACGCGGCGATAGGCTACGGAATCGGCGTCGTCATCGGCCGACTGCTTCGTGCGCTGGCCCTCGATCATCGTCAGTGGTGGCCGCCGAGCCCGAGAGTTCTGTACGGATTGAAGGCGACGGCCGTCGTCGCGTCGATATCCGGAAGCCTGCTGATGGTGATCCCCGCGGCGGCTTGGCAGCGGCAGCTGTGCGAGCTGATGGGCTTCGCCGGACCGAGCACGGCGACGTACACGCGGGCCGTGGCCGTCGCCGTGCTGACCGGTGCCGTGCTGATCGCGGTGGCGCGGGTCTTCAAAGATGCCGTCAAGCTGTTGGCGCGCATCATGATTCGACGGTGGGACATCAACGACGAGGTGGCCATGTTCATCGGCACCGCCGTTGTCGTCGTCCTGATCGTGACGCTCGTCAACGGTGTCCTGTTCCGCGGATTCATCGCGGGCGCGGGCGCGATGTTCCAGCCGAAGAACAATGACACGCGCCCGGGGATCGAGCGGCCTACGCAATCGGAAAGATCAGGTGGTCCAGGCTCATTCGCCTCCTGGGATTCGCTCGGATTTCAGGGCCGCAATTTTGTCGCCACCGGCCCGCATGCCGAGGATCTGGCGCGCCTGAACGGACGTCCCGCGAAGGAACCGATCCGCATCTACGCCGGCCTCCAGACGGCGGACACCACCGAAGCCAGGGTGGCGGTCCTGCTCAGTGAGCTTCAGCGCACCCGCGCCTTCGAGCGGAAGCTGTTGGTGATCATCCCGACGACCGGGACTGGATGGGTCGACCCAGTCGCGGCGAGGGCGATCGAGTCGATGTACAACGGCGACACCGCGCTGGTGGCCATGCAGTACTCGTATCTTCCGAGCTGGATTTCGTTCCTCGCCGACAAGCAGAAATCGTTGACGGCCGGTGCCGCGATGGTGAATCTGATTCATCAACGGTGGTCGCAGTGGCCGGTGGACCACCGGCCCGAACTTGCGCTGTACGGCGAGAGCCTCGGTTCGCTCGCCGGGCAGGGGGCGTTCGGATTCCTGCCCGATGTCGTCGACATGGATTTCTCGTCGGTGTTGTGGGTCGGGCCGCCGAATGCCAGTTCGCTGTGGAAGGCGCTGACCGAGCGGCGCGACCCGCGGACTCCCGAGGTGCAGCCGCGCTATGACAACGGCCGGGTGGTGCGGTTCGCCCAGGCCTCGAGCCCCGCGGAAATCGCGGCGGTCGCCGCTCCGCCGTGGGGAAGCCCGCGGGTGTTGTTCCTGCAGCACCCGTCCGATCCGGTGGTGTGGTGGTCTTCGGACCTTCTGTTCGAGCGGCCGGACTGGCTCGCGGAGTCACCCGGGTTCGATCGCAGCAGTGCCATGAGGTGGTACCCGATCGTGACGTTCTGGCAGGTCGGCGCCGACCTCACCGTGAGTGCCGGCAGCTCGGAATCCTCTCCGTTCGGGCACGGGCACAATTACGGCAGGAGCCAGCTCGACGGTTGGGTCGCGGTGGCCGCGCCGGAAGGCTGGACGCCCGCGGACACCGAACGGATCCGCCGCGAGTTGAGCAGATTGATCGCCGACCACGGCCCCGAGTTCCGGTGAGCTGAGGACACCCGCCCGCACTACAGTGACTTCCGTGCCCATCTCCCTCCGCGAGCAGACACAAAAGTCCCGAAATGCGCGGCGTGTCGGGTGCCTTAGTGTCTGCTCGCGCGGAGGGATGACGGTCCTGGCGGCGATGGCCGTGGTTGTGCAGCCATCGATCGCGTACGCGGACCGCCCCGAACCCGTGCCCCTCTACGGCGCCTATGACACCTATCTCGACCATGCGAAGCAGACGTTCAACGGACTTCCCCAGCCGTCGGATCCCTCGGTTCAGGCGGCGAGCTTCACGACGACATGCGATGCCGATGGCTGTACCGCACACTGGTTTCGGCTCACCGACCTCGCCGAAAACCCCCACGCCCCAGCGCTGTTCGACTATCGGTGGAACGGCGACAGATGGGAGTCGAGTTCGCCGTACCCGTTCCACTGCGATGGCGGTGGCACCACCCAGACGACCCGGAGCGACTTCCTGAAGCCCAACGGCGACGGCACGTTCTACGGCGAGCGCACCTTCACAGTCACCGGAGACGGCTGCCGCGGAGATGGACCCGGCACCTACTGGCTGCCGTTCATACTCACCCCCACCGGCGACACCCCGGGCTGATGCCCTCCCGTAGCGGATCCAACACCAGCGCCGAAACGCTGCGAGCAGCGGTTGAGGCGGTGGCGGCCTGGTTGCGCGACGAATCCACCCAACCCCCCGATCGGGCCACGCTCGCCAGTGCGGTGCGTCTCACCGCCCGCGCGTTGGCGGCGCAGGCCCCGGGGAAGAGCGTCGAGGTGCGGATCCCCCCGTTCGTCGCTGTGCAATGCATTTCGGGCCCGACGCACACCCGCGGAACGCCGCCCAACGTCGTCGAGACCGATCCCAGGACCTGGTTGCTGCTGGCTTCGGACCTCCTCGACCTCGAGAGGGCGGCGGCCGACGGCCGAATCGAACTCTCCGGTTCGAGGGCAGCCGAGATCGCCGCGCAGCTGCCGCTCGTGTCGCTCGGAGCCGGGCAACAGCTATGTGCCCGCCCCACGCGACACACGAATGACACGCCGAAACTGGGGTGATTCGCCCAACATCTCAGGCGAATTCACGCCGAATGATTTCGGGGAACAACGCCGGTCCCCGTAGACTTGCGCCGACCACCTACCCCACGCCACGGAGCAGCCCTATCGTGACTGGTCAAGAAAATTCGCAATCCGAAGTCGAAGCGCGCGAAGAGAACGAACCGCGCGAAGAGTGCGGTGTCTTCGGTGTGTGGGCGCCCGGCGAAGATGTGGCCAAGCTCACCTATTACGGCCTGTATGCCCTGCAGCACAGGGGGCAGGAGGCGGCGGGCATCGCCGTAGCCGACGGGTCGCAGGTTCTGGTGTTCAAGGACCTGGGTCTGGTCAGCCAGGTGTTCGATGAGCAGACACTGGCCGCGATGGAAGGCCATGTCGCCATCGGTCACTGTCGCTACTCCACCACCGGGTCGACCACCTGGGAAAACGCGCAGCCGGTATTCCGTAATACCGCCGCAGGCACCGGAGTTGCCTTGGGCCACAACGGAAATCTGGTCAACACCGCCAGCCTGGCCACGCGAGCCCGTGAAGCGGGCCTCATCGACCAGAACCTGCCCAGCGCGACAACGGATTCGGACATACTCGGTGCCCTGCTCGCGCACGGTGCTGCGGATTCAACCCTGGAGCAGGCGGCCCTCGAACTACTTCCGACGGTCAGGGGTGCGTTCTCGCTGACCTTTATGGACGAAAACACGCTCTATGCAGCCCGCGACCCGTTCGGCGTGCGTCCGCTGTCTCTGGGGCGCCTGGACCGCGGCTGGGTCGTCGCCTCCGAGACCGCTGCCCTCGACATCGTCGGTGCGGCGTTCGTTCGAGACATCGAGCCCGGCGAATTGCTGGCCATCGACGCCGACGGGGTGCGTTCCAGTCGGTTCGCGAACCCGACCCCGAAGGGTTGCGTCTTCGAATACGTCTACTTGGCACGTCCGGACAGCACGTTGGTGGGCCGATCCGTGCACGGCGCCCGCGTCGACATCGGTCGGCGCCTGGCCACCGAGATGCCTGTGGAAGCCGATCTTGTCATCGGTGTCCCGGAATCGGGCACCCCCGCGGCCGTCGGCTACGCACAAGAGTCCGGGATTCCTTTCGGCCAGGGCCTGATGAAGAACGCCTATGTGGGCCGGACGTTCATCCAACCCTCGCAGACGATCCGCCAGCTCGGTATCAGACTCAAACTCAACCCGCTCAAAGAAGTGATCCGCGGTAAGCGGCTGATCGTGGTCGACGACTCGATCGTGCGGGGAAACACTCAACGCGCGCTGATTCGGATGCTCAGGGAGGCAGGGGCGGTCGAGGTCCACGTGCGCATCGCCTCGCCGCCCGTCAAGTGGCCGTGCTTCTACGGCATCGATTTCGCCACGCCGGCCGAACTGATCGCCAACGCCGTGCAGGACGAGGGCGAAATGCTCGATGCCGTCCGCAGCGCCATCGGTGCCGACAGCCTGGGATACATCTCTCAGCAGGGCATGATCGCCGCCACCGAGCAGCCGGTCAGCCGCCTGTGCTGCGCATGCTTCGACGGCAATTACCCGATCGAACTGCCCAGCGAAACGGTGCTCGGCAAGAACGTCGTCGAACACATGCTGGCAACCACCGCGCGCACTAACACCAATCTGCCCATTGTCGAAGCGGATGGCCGCAGAATGCCGGTTCAGGCCGACAACGACAACGTCTCGGCGCTGCGCAGGCCGTAGAACCTAGAACCCGCAGCCCGGGTTCGGCATGTCGACGGCCAACTGGCTGCCCGCCGGGTCGATGTAGAGGACCCACAACACCAGGGGCTCGGTTCCTTCGTTGCGGCCCTCGTGGATGTACCCGGGACCACTGCGCTCGGAAATCGCCTGGCCCGCCTGGTAGATCCCGTCGACGGTGCAGTCCTCTTCGTAGTGCGTCAACGTCCCGGAGCGGACTACGCCGAAAATCTGACCGGGGTGATAGTGCCAGCCCGTGCTGCCGCCCGGAGCGATGGTCAACTCTTTGGTGATGTAGTCCTTGCCCTTATAGGTGGACTGGGACAGGACCACGCCGTCGACGCCCTCGCTGGGCGTGGCGGCGGCCGGACTGATGGGTGTGACCATGAGTGCGACGGCAGTGCCGACAGCCGGTATCAACGTCCGATTCATAGCAGTCAGGATCGCACAACGCGTTGAGGCACCGAATCGACGACATCGCGTTACCGTGCACCGATGGAAGCCTCCTACCTATTGACCAACGGCCCGATCTGGACCGGTGATCCGGCGCAACCCTGGGCCCAGGCGGCCGTCGTCCAGGGCGCGGACCTGGTCCACGTGGGCAGCTCGCGACAGCGCCGACGCTCTGACCGACGCGGGCACCGAACTCATCGATCTGAACGGCCGCATGTGTTTACCCGGCTTCATCGACGCCCACAACCACCTGGCGTCGATGGCGATCACGAAAGTCGGCATCAATCTGTCCGGCGTCGTCGGGCGCGCCGAGATCCTCTCGAAGATCAGAGACTGGATCTCCGCACAGCCGTCGGATGCTCCCTTGCACGGATACGGCTGGATGCCGGATTCATTCGAGGAGCGTTCGCCGCGGCGCGAGTGGCTCGACGAGGTCACCGGCGGGCGGCCGATGTATCTGCTGTCGGCAGACGCACACGACTGCTGGTTCAACACCGCAGCGATGCAGACCGCGGGCGTCGGCCCGAATACACCCGATCCTGATCCGGGATCCCAGTACTTCGTACGGGATTCCGATGGAACCCCCACGGGACACGCCGTTGAGGGCGCGTATCTCTTGATCGCGATAGCGCTCGGGATGAACTCCGTCGAAAACGTCCGTGCGGCACAGGAATTGACTCTGATACCGGCCCCCTCGTGGGGAATGACCGCATACTTCGAGGCGGGCGTGATCGTGGGGCCAACGTCCGACGACGCGAGATGGGTTTACGAGGACCTGATTTCGCGGGACCAGGCCGGTGATCTGACGGTTCGGGTGGGCGGCTCATATTGGACCCGTACTCCCACCGATGATCCGCTGGCCGTCGCCGCGGAACTGACCCGCTGGAGTGGGGAGCTACGTTCGGAGCACGTCCAGATAGGTACCTGCAAAATGTGGTCGGACGGCACCTTCATGAGCGGCGGCGCATTGATGCTCGCCCCGTGCTGTGGGCATGCGGCGGACGACCTGGGTTCGATGACGTTTCCACCCGAGAAGATCGAAGCTCAGATCGAGGCGGTACAAGCCGCCGGTTTCGACATGCACATCCACGTTGACGCCGATGGTTCGGCGCGTGTGGTTCTCGATGCCTTGGAATCCGTTCTCCGGCGACGTGGTTCCGAAGGACGTCGTCACACCATCGCCCACAACTCGATGGTGGCGCCCGACGACATCAACAGGTACGCCCAGCTGGGCATCATCGCCAATTGCACGCCGCTGTGGGGCACCGATTACAACGGTCAATATCACGACATCTATACGACGCTCCTGGGTGCCGAACGGGTCGACGAGCGGTTGATGCCCTACGGGGATCTAGTGCGATCGGGGGCCACCGTCACGTACGGCAGTGACATCCCCGGCGTCGATATCCCGGAGATTCCGCCGCTGATTCAAATCGAAGCGTTGCTGACTCGGCAGCGCCCCGGCCACCCCGACGACATTCCGCTGGTGCCCCGTCAGCGCATCGGATTGCACGACGCGCTGCGCGGCTACACCGTCAACGGCGCATATCAGCTTCGGATTGAACGCCGGACCGGCACGCTGAAGGCCGGGATGGCGGCCGACCTTACTGTGTTGGGGGCCGACCTGTTCCGTGTGGCGCCCCACGACATCCACGCTGTGCCGGTGGTGCTCACCATGATGGACGGCAGGATCACGCACGACGCCCGGTGAGACCACCCACAATGAGCGTATGGCGTTTCAAGGCTGGCCCGACGAGGCGATCGAGTTCTACGAAGGCCTGGAGGCCGACAACTCCAAGGTGTACTGGCAGGCACACAAGCCGACATACGATCGCCACGTCAAGGCCCCGATGGAGGACCTCCTCGCGGAACTGGCCGACGAATTCGGCGAAGGCAAGATCTTCCGGCCCAATCGGGATGTGAGATTCAGCGCGGATAAGAGCCCATACAAGACGAACTGTGCCGCACGTCTCGGTCTCGGCTACGTTTCGTTCGCGCTCGACGGGCTATCCGTCGGCAGCGGGTTGTACATGCCCGACGCGGGCCAGCTCCAGCGTTTCCGTGCTGCCGTCGCTGCGGAGGAGACGGGCGATCAGCTGGTCGGGATAGTCGAGAAGCTTCACCAGGATGGCTATCAAACCATGGCGCTGGATGTTCTCAAGACAGCGCCGAAGGGCTATCCGAAGGACCACCCGCGTATCGAACTGTTGCGACACAAGGGGATTGCGATGATGCGGACGTGGCCGGTGGGTGAATGGCTGGCGACGAATAAAGCCAAGGACAAGGTGGTCACGACGTTACGGGCCGCCGTACCCCTCAACGAGTGGTTGGCCGCCAACCTCGGACTGTAGCCTTGTCGCCGATGAGCGAACGTATGTCCGACCGCATGTCCTACGCGTCGGCGGGAGTTGATATCGAGGCCGGCGATCGGGCTGTCGAGCTGTTCAAGCCGATCGCCGCACGAGCCACCCGACCGGAGGTGCGTGGCGGTATCGGCGGCTTCGCCGGCCTGTTCGCGCTCCGGGGCGGCTACCGCGAGCCCGTTCTGGCGTCGTCTACCGACGGTGTGGGCACCAAGCTGGCGGTGGCGCAGGCTATGGACAAGCACGACACCGTCGGCCTCGACCTGGTGGCAATGGTCGTGGACGACCTGGTGGTCTGCGGTGCGGAGCCGCTTTTCCTGCAGGACTACATCGCGGTCGGCCGCACCGTGCCGGAGCGGGTGGCCGCGATCGTGTCAGGTGTCGCCGACGGCTGTGTGATCGCCGGGTGTGCGCTGCTGGGCGGGGAGACGGCCGAACATCCCGGGCTGATGGAGCCCGATGACTACGACATCTCGGCGACGGGGGTTGGTGTTGTCGAGGCCGACGACGTTCTCGGACCCGAACGTGTTCGGCCGGGTGACGTGATCATCGCGATGGGCTCATCGGGTCTGCATTCCAACGGATATTCGCTTGCCCGCAAAGTGCTTCTGGACATCGACCGGATGAATCTGGCCGGCCACGTCGAAGAGTTCGGCCGCACGTTGGGCGAAGAGCTGCTCGAACCCACCCGCATCTATGCCAGGGACTGCCTGGCATTGGCCGCGGAGACGCAGGTGAGTACCTTCTGCCACGTCACGGGCGGGGGACTGGCCGCCAATCTGGAGCGGGTGATGCCGCACGGTCTGGTGGCAGAGCTAGACCGTGGCACGTGGACACCCGCGCCGGTGTTCGCCATGATCGCCCAGCGCGGCCGCATCGAGGACGTCGAGATGGAGAAGACGTTCAACATGGGTGTCGGCATGGTCGCTGTGGTGGCGCCGGAGGACACGGATCGCGCAATGGCGATCCTCACGGCGCGTCACCTCGATTGCTGGACGCTGGGAACTGTCACCAAGGATGTCAACAAGACCCGTGACGGCGCACGCGCCATCATGGTGGGCCGACACCCTCGGTTCTAGACGTTCCGGAGATCTGGTGCCCAGATGTCTGGTGCCCAGTGATCGGATGCTGAGGCGCGCTCAGCGCCGCCAGTCGTGCTCGTCGGCCCACGAGTCGTCGTCGACGTCGTGCGATACGCCCGAACCCGAACCTGCGAGCTCTTGTTGAAGCCGATCAAAATCGGTCTGCGGTGAGCTGTACTTAAGCTCCCGTGCAACCTTGGTCTGCTTTGCCTTTGCCCGGCCGCGGCCCATGGGGGAACCCCCTCGCGCAATAAACGGAGCGGCCCCATGAAAAGGCGGCTCCGATCTGTGTTTTTATTTTCGTCCTGGTGACACTCTACCGTGCTCTGTCTCGATCTGCTGTCACCCCCGTTCGCCCCACGGCGAACAAAATCAGCCCTGCCCGCCCCGGAGCCGCTCGACTGCCAGTCGACCTGCCCCCGTCACGTCCGCCGGTGGCATCGAATCGGCATCGATGTCGGCCTTCACCTGCTGCTCACCGCCGGTGAACAGCTCGGTGTCCGCGGGAACACCTCGTTTGAGTAGAGCCAGGGCAATCGGCCCGAGGTCCACATGGTCGACGACAGTGCCCAGCCTTCCGATGGTGCGGCCACCGGCCACCAGTGGATCGCCGGGAGCAGGCCGGGCGTCGGATCCGTCGAGGTGCAGCAGCACCAGCATTCGCGGGGGCTTTCCCAGGTTGTGGACGCGGGCGACGGTCTCTTGGCCGCGGTAGCACCCCTTATCGAGGTGCACAGCCGATCCGATCCAGTCGACCTCGTGCGGGATGGTGCGCTCATCGGTGTCGATACCTAGCCGGGGGCGCTTGCGGGCGACCCGATTCGCCTCGTAGGCCCACACCCCGGCCGGGCGCACGCCCCTGGATTCGAGGAGCTTGATCCAATTGTCCTTCTCGTGCCGGGGGACGAGGAAGTCGAGTTCGATGGTCTCGGACGGCCGGCGGCGGATGAATCCGGCGCCTTCGACAGGTACTGCGGTGGCTTCGGCGGGCAGCTCATCGATTTCGAGCGTGGCCAGCACATCCTTGTCCGCCAGGTGCGGGCCGATTAGTGACAGCACAGCGAGATCGGACTGCTCAACGGTGACGTCGGCCCAGAACACCATCTTGCGCAGGTACTCGAGCAGAGCTGCCCCGCGCCACGGCTCGGTGTCGATGTAGGTGACGCCGTCGAGTTCGGTCTGGTTCCAGTGATCCTCGACACGCCCCTGACCGTCGAGGCTGAGGTTCTGGGTGCTGGCGCCGTCGTCCAGAGCGCTCACGTGTTGCGTCGAGATGGAGTGCAACCACGTTTTCCGGTCTGGCCCGGTCAGCGTGATGACACGGCGGTTGGAGCGGTCGACGACTATCGCCTGGTTCTGGGCGGATCGTTGTTCGCCTAGTGGATCGCCGTAATGCCAGGCCACGCCGGCATCGGGGGAATTGCTCGGGGCGGGTACGGCCGACACGATTCAACTGTACGTAGGCGCCACCCGGTCGGGGATAGGCTCTGTTTTCATGCCGGGTGAATCGCAGGTGATCGTCACTCTCGATGGCGGCATTCACGATCCTTCGCGGCCTTTGTTGTTCGCCGACGATCTCGCGGCTGTGCGCGGCGACGGGATTTTCGAGACACTCCTGGTCCGTGCGGGTGCGGCGTGCTTGACCGACTCCCATCTGGAACGGCTGACGCAGTCGGCCAGGCTGATGGACTTGCCCGAACCGGATCTTCGGGCGTGGCGCGCCGCAATAGACACTGCTGTCGGGCAGTGGACGTCGTGGACCGCCGAGGACGGTGCGTTGCGCTTGATCTACTCGCGTGGCCGGGAAAACGGCTCCGCGCCGACCGCCTACCTGACGGTGAATCCGGTGCCGGCCCGCGCTGTTGCGGCCCGCAACGACGGGATTTCTGCCCTGTTGCTCGACCGGGGGCTGACCGCTGTCGGTTCGGAAGCGATGCCGTGGCTGCTGGCGGGGGCGAAGACGTTGTCCTACGCGGTCAACATGGCGGCGTTGCGGCACGCGGAACGCCATGGTGCCGGTGACGTCGTCTTCGTCAGTTCGGACGGCTTCATCCTCGAGGGGCCGCGGTCGACCGTGGTGATCGCCACCAGAACGTCGGACTCTGTCCGGCTGCTCACCCCGCCGCCGTCGCATCCGATCCTGCGTGGAACCACCCAGCGGGCGCTGTTCGACGTCGCGGCGGACAAGGGCTATGACTGCCGTTACCGAGCCCTGCGACCGGCGGATCTTTTCGCCGCCGACGGGGTTTGGCTGGTGTCCGCGATGACGCTTGCCGCCCGGGTGCACACGCTCGACGGCCGTGCGCTTCTGGCCGGCGAGATAGCCGCCGAGTTCAGCGAGCTTGTGGCTGCGGCGGTGCTGTCCGACCGCTGACGGGCGAGATTGTGCGGCGCGTGACGGTCTCCGATTTGCTGTCGCGCGGTGTTGTCAGCTCCTAGAAAAATCCTCTTGTCCACTCCGGTCTGACGCGAGTACTTTCGGGCTTACACAGGGAAGGAGGTGGTCCGGAAAATTGATAGATCTTTGGACATGTGAGGTGGCTGCCCGCTAGCAGCACCAGGTGCCGTGGAATCTCCTAGCTCTGAGCGCGCTGGCGAATTCCAGGCAGTCACCCGACCCCCGAGCCCCTGTCTGTCCGACCGGGTAAGCAAGGCTCGGGGGTCGTCCCATGTTTGGGGCCGGCGCCGTCTTTCGGTTGGCCGACCCGTGTCTCGCCGGCGAGGCAGACATAAGCGATTGCCCGGCTCTCAGCGACGCACTCGGTCACGCCCGCGGCTGCGGTCGCCGACCGTAACGCCACGGCGGATTTTCGGGCGGATTTCATCCCTGGCGTTACCGTCGGCGCATCGGGGTGGGATCCGGGATGCGGGATGCGGGACTGGAGTTTGGTGTCGTGTTCGTCGGGAATGTGCTTCGGCGGATCCGCGCCCGCAACTTGTCGCTCTGAGTCGGGCGCACGCTTCTATCCCGCCCCCGCCGGTCGCGCCGAGGGAAACACTTCGATTGGATCCCTGGCAAAGCCGCGCCCGGTAGGCGATGATGCCGCGCATGCGCAAATGGCACATCATGGCCGTCGTGACGGCGATAACCGCGGTCCTGGCCGGTTGTGCTCCGGCCGATGACAAGCAGGCTGGCGGCACCGAGACCTGCGAGAAGTCGTCACTGCCCACGCTTAAGGCCGGCAAGCTGACCTTCGGTACCGATCAGCCTGCCTATCCGCCGTGGTTCGTCGACAACAACCCGGCCAACGGCAGGGGTTTCGAGTCGTCCGTCGCGTACGCGGTCGCGGAAAAACTCGGATACCAGCAGGCGGACGTGCAGTGGGTCAGCGTTCCGTTCAACGCGGCGATCGCGCCGGGCCCCAAGGCCTTCGACGCCAACCTGAACCAGTTTTCCATCACCGATGAACGCCGAAACGCCGTCGACTTCTCGTCGCCCTACTACGACGTCACCCAAGCTGTCGTCACCACCAATTCATCACCAGCGGCACGCGTCACGACACTCGACGCTCTACGAAAGCTCAGGCTCGGTGCGCAGGTCGGCACCACGAGCTACCAGGCGGCCAAAGACTTGGGAACCTCCGCCCCGGTGTCGGTCTATAACAACAACGATGATGCAAAGGCCGCACTCACCAGCGGACAGATCGACGCGCTCGTGCTCGATCTGGCGACGGCGTTCCAGGTTCAGAACGAGCTCATCGAGGCAAAGCTCGTCGGCCAATTGCCCTCGGGGACAGGGAAGCCCGAACAATTCGGCATCGTCCTCGATAAGGACAGCAGGCTCACCGAATGTGTGTCGGGCGCTGTCGACGCGCTGCGCGCCGATGGGACTCTCGCGGGCCTGCAGCAGAAGTGGTTGGTGGAGGCGGGCAACGCACCCGTGTTGAAGTGACGGCGCTGGCCATCGAACGCCAGGCGTATCGGCGTTCCAGGGCTCGACGCTCGACGTTGGTCGCCCTCGCTTCGACGATCGTGTTTGCGGCGGTTGCCGTGATCGCGACGACATCGTCGCCGGGCTGGCCGCGCGTCCGGGACTCGTTCTTCAACCTGCGCATCGGATGGCACAGCCTGCCGGCAATTCTCGATGGGCTTTGGCTGAACATTCGGGTACTGGTGGTGTGCGAGTCGCTGATTCTCGTCATCGGACTGGCGCTCGCGACCATGCGAACGTTGCGCGGCCCCGTGTGGTTTCCGTTGCGCGCGTTGGCAACCGGATATGTGGATCTGTTTCGGGGCCTTCCGCTGATCATCTGCCTGTACCTCGTCGGCTTCGGACTGCCGGGACTGCGGCTCACCGGCATCCCGAACAACCCGGTGCTGCTGGGTGGGCTGGCGTTGGTCCTGGTGTACTCGGCCTACGTGGCGGAGGTGTTCCGGGCGGGCATCGAATCGGTGCATCCCTCGCAGCTTTCGGCGGCTAAGTCTCTCGGCCTGAACCATCGGAACACCATGCGGCTGGTGGTCCTCCCTCAGGCGGCGAGACGGGTCACGCCCGCGCTGCTCAACGATTTCGTTGCGCTGCAAAAGGATTGCGGACTGATCTCGGTTCTCGGTGCGGTGGATGCGGTGCGGGCCGCGCAGATCCAGGTGGCCACGAGTTACAACTTCACGCCCTACGTCGTTGCCGGGCTGTTGTTCGTCCTGATGGCGGTGCCGTCCGCTCGTCTTGCCGACTGGGCGACGCGCCGTGCGGCGACCAGACAGGGGGCTCTGTGAGCGCCCCGGTCCTTTCGGTGAGGGGCCTCGTCAAGAGTTACGGTGACCGCCGGATCCTCAACGGCATCGACCTCGACGTCGCCGAGCATCAGGTCGTCGTCCTGATCGGAGCATCGGGATCTGGCAAGTCGACTCTTCTGCGGTGTGTCGATCTACTCGAAGACATAGACGACGGACAGATATTTCTCGACGGTGAGGACATCAGCGATCCGCGCGTCGACGGAGACGCCGCGCGCCAGAAGATGGGTATGGTCTTCCAGCAGTTCAACCTCTTCCCGCACATGACCGTCCTCGACAACGTCACGCTCGCGCCGCGGGTGGTGCACCGCCGCAACCGCAAGGAAGCCGAGGACAAGGGGAGGGATCTGCTGGCCCGTGTGGGCCTGGCGGACAAGGCCGCCGCCTATCCCGACAAGCTCTCGGGTGGCCAGCAACAGCGGGTCGCGATCGCCCGTGCTCTGGCATACGACCCGCGACTGCTGCTGTTGGACGAAGTGACCAGCGCGCTGGACCCGGAACTGGTGGGGGAGGTGCTGGATCTGATAGCGGAGTTGGCGGCAGCCGGGCGCACCATCGTGATGTCGACCCATGAGATGGGTTTCGCTCGTCAGGTGGCGAACACGGTGTGTTTCCTCGACGGTGGCACGATTATCGAATCAGGTTCGGCCGAAACGGTTTTGGGCAATCCGCAGCAGGATCGCACAAGGCGGTTCCTGCGCCGGGTGACCGGTGCGGGTCGGGACTAGCCCACGTAGCGGGACAATCGGGCCGACAGGTGCGGAACGAGCCCGCCGTCGGCGTCGACACGTTCCTCCACGTACGCCAGGTCGCCTCCGTCGACGATCCCGTACAGGCGCTTCGCGCCCCCGACGAGAACTCCGGACTTGCTGCGCGCCAGTGCGTCGGTGACGAGCTCCCACGACGACTGGGTTCGGGGGCTGCCGTAGAACAGTTCGACATAGCCGGCAGAGTGCGCCAGCAGCAGTTCGATGGCTTGTGATTCGCCCGGGTCGGCCGGGTCGTCGACGAACCGCCAGAACCCTGATTCCCGCAGAGACGGCCCCTGGTATTCGCCGTCGTCGCTCAGTCGCCACGAGCGGGCATCCCAGTTCAGGTGGTCGCCACCGTTGTGGGTGACGATGATCTGCTGACCAAACCGGTAGTCGGTGTCGTGCTCGCGCCCCTCGCCCTCGCCGCGCCACACGCCGACGAGGGGGAGTAGAGCCAAGAGCGCGTCGCTCAGGCCGGCGCCGAGTCGGAGGTTGGCGGTGTCGGCGGGCAGGGGGAGATCGTCGAAGACGGGGATGTTGCGGCTGGCCGTTTCCTTGGCACGCGCGGCGGCCGCGGCGAGCGCTCGATCACCGCTGCCCGCGGAGGCAGCACGATCACCGCTGCCCGCGATGTCGTCGGACGTCACGACTCGTCAGTGATCAGCCGGTAGACCGCATAGAGCGCAAACCAGGTGATCACCACGGTGGTGACGACCAGCAGGATCTCGAAGAAGAGCACCACGATCGCGAGTGTATCCCTATCGCGGCGCGCTCACGCGACCTTGACGTCGACCTCGTGCAGACCGGCACCGGATGGCGCGATGGTGGTCTGCCCCTTGCCGAGTCGTGACAGTGCGCGAACGGTCCACGTTCCCGGTGCGGCGAAGAATCGGAAATCGCCGGTGGCCGAGGCCACCACTTCAGCGGTGAACTCGTGCGACGAATCCAGCAGTCGGACGAAAGCCCCTCCGACGCTGTGTCCGGATCCGTCGACCACGCGTCCGGTGATCACGGTTTCCTTGTCCAGATCAACGCCGGGCGGCAGTGTGCGTGGTTGTGCGGGTGCAGAGCACATGATCAATTCCCCAACTCGATCGGGGCTCCCACCGGGGAGCCGTATTCCGTCCATCTGCCGTCATAGTTCTTAACGTTCTTATGCCCCAGCAATTCCTGCAGCGCGATCCGGGTGTGCCACGACCGCGCCCCGATACGGCAGTACGCGATGGTGTCTTTGTCGCGGTCCAGCCCGGCTGCGCCGACGAGTTCTGCGCCGAAGAGTTCTGCGCCGGGCATCAGGCGGCTTCCTTCCGGTTGCTGAATCGGACTACCAGGGGATAGATCTGGCAGCCGAGACAGATCCCGAATGCCGCGTTCAGAAACGCCGCAAACAATGCGAATCCCGTTGCGGTCACTCCGAGCAGAGGCAACCCGAACGCGAATCCGGCTACCCCGGTGAGGGCGAAGATAAACCCGACCAACTGCGCGAACCGCAGCGGCGGAGTCGGTTCACGCTCGCTGACCGGCGAAATTCGCGGCGCGACAAGCGTGGAATAGATGAGTCCGTATGGGTGCTTGCGTGGCCCGCGGACTGCGCCGACGGCGAAGACGAGAGCCTGGAGGGCAAGGATGGCCGTGGCGGTGGCCGGGTTGAACGCCGAGGCGATGAGCACGGCGAGTAGAACGGCACTGGTCACCCAAGCCGCGAATCGGGGACCGCGGACATCGACGAGGTCGCTTTGTCCGGCTGTTTGCGAGATGTGGATGGTGTTCGACATGGGTGCTCCTGTGATGCAAAGGCTGGATGGTCAAGCCGAAACGGCCGCCGGGAAGAGTGGCGGCGCGGAATAACGAATGGAGTGCGCGGCTACTCAGCAGCTACAACAACAGGTACAGCCCGCAACGCGGCACAGATCGACTGCGCGACGCTTGGTGAGCGAGAGCTCAATACGGGCGGACACGTTTGACATGCTACCCAGCACTCCGCGGCCAAGCCAAGAGCGTTATGCCAACAGGGGTTCGAGCGCAGATCGGAGATCGGTGACTTTCGGAACGCCGGAGGTGCGGAATCGTTGCCTTCCGGCAGCGTCGAAGATGAACGTCGTCGGCAGTGAAAGCACCGAAAGTCGCCGTGCCGCAGCGGGATTGGCGTCCATATCGATTTCGACATGTGCGACTTCAGGAAGATCGCCGCACACCTGGTGCACCACCCGGCGAACACCCGCGCATGGTCCGCACCACACTGCGCTGAAATGGACGATGGTGGGCCCGGTGTGCGATAGACCCAGGTCGCTGGTGTCCACATCGGCGGCCGAGTCACCGGTGTCGCGAAGGACGCCCTGCCTGCGGTTGTGAAGGACGCCGACGGTTACGGCCAGTGCCAGGGTGGTGACGATGGCGGCGATCGCGGTGATCAGCGTGGCGTTCATGATTGATTGAACTCATCCAGTCGCACGGTTACTCCCGACGTGATGCCTTCGATGATGACATCGGATCCGCGGGCGCCTTCGGTGGTGGGGCGAACCCCGAACGGGAGGCGTTGGCCGGGCAGGCTGCCGCTGAAAGCTGCCAGCACGGCGGCTTTCTTGTCGTCGGGTACCGCCTGGTCAGCGGTCCCGGGCCCGGTCTGGACGTCCGTAGCGGTGAACACGAGGGTCGTCTCATCGGGGCCGGCGATGGAGAGGTCGACGGAGACGCTCACGCGTTTGTCGAACGCCGCCTTGGTGGGGGTGCCGCTGAAGACCAGTCCCTTGCTGCCGGAGATCCCCGATTCGGTCGTTCCGCCGGTGGCGTCGTTGGTGTCCTTCGACGGTGCCTCGACCATCAGGTCCTTCATCCCGATGAACCGCCCGAGGTGGCCGGAGTCGATGATGATGCGGCTCTCCAGAATGCCTAGGCGCAGCTCAGCGGTGGGTCTGATCAGCCACGACGCGTCGGTCAGGTCAACTGAATGCATGGTCGCCTCCAGTGAGGCTTTGCCCACGACGGGATGGGGCGCACCATTGGCCTTGATTTCTATCTCGTGGTAGTGGTGCCGCATGGCCTGACGGATGAAGGGAAAGCCGAGTATCGCCACAGATGGGTCGAACGACAGGCCCGCCACTTGGCGGACGGTTCGGGCGAGCCGGTACTCGGCGTAGATCGTCGTCCCGAAGTCGGCGGCAACAGCTCCACCGGTGACGACGAGGATCGCCGTGAACACGGCGATCAGCAGTTTGCGCACCCGTACATTCTTGCCCAGGGCCTCGGCAAACTGCTCGAGTCGGCCGATTTGCTGGTCGCGCGTTAGAGTTAAGCCACCCAGCGTCGGTCACGGCGCGACGTAGCCATGAATCTGGGAGAGCGTCTCCCAGTGTTGGAGAGCCTGTTGGACCTGCTACTTCTCACTGCCGACCCTCATCCTGAGGCGGTCCTGCCCTCGTTGTCGCTGCTTGCGCACAACGTGCGGTACGCGCCCAGCGAGGTGTCGTCTTTGCTGGAGGCCGGCAACGCCGACGTCGCGATTGTCGATGCCCGCACGGATCTCGTCGCGGCCCGGGGGTTGTGCCGTCTGCTGGGAACCACCGGAACTTCGGTGCCGGTGGTCGCGGTGCTCAACGAAGGTGGACTGGTCGCGGTCAACTTGGACTGGGGCCTGGACGAGATTCTGCTTCCGAGCACCGGGCCCGCCGAGATCGACACCCGACTGCGGCTGCTGACCGGTCGCCGTGGTGGTGCGACCGGCCAGGAGAGTGCGGGCAAGGTGAATCTCGGCGAGCTCGTCATCGACGAGGGCACCTACACCGCACGGTTGCGCGGACGTCCGCTCGATCTCACGTACAAAGAGTTCGAATTGCTGAAATACCTTGCGCAGCATGCCGGTCGGGTGTTCACCAGGGCCCAGCTGCTGCAAGAGGTGTGGGGGTACGACTTCTTCGGTGGTACCCGCACGGTCGACGTGCATGTGCGCCGGCTTCGAGCCAAGCTCGGCCCGGAGTACGAGGCGCTCATCGGAACTGTGCGCAACGTCGGATACAAGGCCGTGCGTCCGGCGCGGGGCCGCGCGCCTGCGGAGGACGCAGACGACGGCGATGCGGAGGACTTCGATCTCGATCCGAGTGAGTTGGGCGACGATCTCGCCGAGACGCTGTCACACCCATTGCGTGGTCAGTGACCGCGCCCATCTGGCACGCCGCCCTCACTCCGGATCAGCAACTGCAGATCCGCAGCCTTGTGGCAGCGGCCACCAGTAGCGACGGAATCGCTCCGGTGAGCGAGCAGGTCCTTAGAGAGCTTCCCCACAGTCGCACCGGGCACCTGCTGACCACAGTCGACGGGGTGGTTGTCGGCTATCTGAACCTCACTCCCCGCGGGGAAGCCGACGATGCGACGGGCGACTCGATGGGTGAGCTTGTGGTGCACCCTGATGCCCGCCGCCGCGGGATCGGCTCAGCGTTGTTGGCCGCAGCGATAGCCCAGACGGGTGGCCGGGTCAGGTTCTGGGCGCATGGCACCAGGCCGTGGGCCCGGGCTGCCGCACATGCGTTAGGCATGAAGGCGGTCCGCGAACTGATGCAGATGCGCCGCCCCCTGAGCGATCTTCCGGATCTCATCGAGCCGGAGGGTGTCGTGGTCCGTACCTACGCTGGCCCTGCCGACGATGCCGAGCTGCTGCGCGTCAACAATGCGGCTTTTGCCTGGCACCCCGAGCAGGGTGGTTGGACCGGCGCGGATATCGAAGAACGCCGGGGTGAACCGTGGTTCGACCCACAGGGATTGTTCCTGGCGTTCGACCAGGCCACCGGGGATTTGCTGGGCTTCCATTGGACGAAGGTGCATTCGGAAAGTCCGGGGTTGGGTGAGGTCTATGTGGTCGGGATCGATCCAACAGCGCAGGGGCGAGGTCTTGGGAGGGCGCTGACGTTGATCGGTGTGCGTCATCTGGCGAACCGTTTGAGCGGTGACCCGGAAGCCGCGGTGATGCTCTATGTCGAGTCCGACAACGGTGCCGCATTGCGGACTTACGAAAATCTGGGATTCAGTGTGGCCAGCATCGATACGGCGTATTCGCCGGCCTGAAGCCGCCCGAGTTCACCTCGAGTTCACCTCCCATGGGGTTTCCGTCCACTCCTGCGGCATACCTTCCACCGGTGGGCATCGAACACTTAGGCGCGGCCGCAACCAAAAGCGCGTGTGTCGCGGCGATCGCTGCGTTGACCCTGGTGGGGTGCGGCACCGACGACAACACCGGTGGATCGCCCGCGACTTCCAAGGGTTCTGCCCAGGCGGTGGATTGCGGTGGGGACAAGGCGTTGAAGGCTAGTGGATCGTCGGCTCAGGCCAACGCGATGACCCGGTTCGTGACCGCATACGAGTCTGCTTGCCCGGGGCGAACTCTCGACTACACGTCCAGTGGTTCGGGTGCGGGGGTTTCCGAATTCATCGGTGGGATAACCGATTTCGGTGGGTCGGATTCTCCGTTGAACGACGAGAAGGGTGAGGTGGAGAAGGCTGCGCAGCGCTGCGGGGGTAGTCCGGCCTGGAGTCTGCCCACGGTGTTCGGTCCGATTGCGGTCACTTACAACCTGGCGGGCATCGACGGGTTGGCCCTGGACGGGCCGGTCCTGGCCAAGATATTCGACGGCACGATCACTCACTGGGATGCTCCCGAGATTGCTGCGCTGAACCCCGGGGTCACGTTGCCCGGCGACAAGATCAACGTCTTGTTTCGCAGCGATGAGTCGGGAACCACCGACAATTTCCAGAAGTATCTGGCGGCCGCGTCGAATGGCGCTTGGGGCAAGGGTGTGGGCAAGACGTTCGCCGGTGGTGTCGGCGAGGGCGCCAAGGGCAACGAAGGCACGTCGGCCGCGATCAAGAGCACTTCGGGTTCGATCACGTACAACGAGTGGTCGTATGCGAAGAGTCAGGGACTCTCGGTCGCACGGATCATCACGTCCGCGGGCCCGGACCCGGTGGTGCTGAGCGTCGACACGGTGGGTAAGTCGATCGATGCCGTCAAGGTGAAGGGCGAGGGCAACGACCTTGTCCTGGACACCAATTCGTTTTATCTGCCGACTGAGCGCGGTGCGTATCCGATCGTGCTCGCCACCTATGAGATCGTCTGCTCGAAGTACCCGGATTCCGAAGTGCCGCAGGCGCTCAGGGCGTTTCTGACGGTGGCGACCTCCGAAGGTCAGAAGGGCTTGGAGGACAACGGGTACATCCCGATTCCGGCGCGGTTCAAGGAACGGCTCGTCACCGCCATCGACGCGATCTCGTAGGGCGGCAATGTGACCAGATCGGAGCCGCGGGCGGTTGGTTCGCCGAGCGGCGAGAACCGAAACATGAACCCCGCGCTCATCGGCGATACTCCTACGATGGCCGCCAAAACATCGGTGCCTGCCTCGCTGAGGCGACGCGAAAGCAAGTGGGGCGACCGCGTATTCCGGGGTGTGGCCGTGGCCGCTGGGGCGACGATCATCGGTGCCATCCTGTTGATGGGGTTGTTTCTGCTGGTGCGGGCCGTGCCATCGTTGTCGGCCAACCAGGCTGACTTCATCACCAGTTCGGAATTCAATACCAACGATCCGGATCACCTGCGATTCGGAATCGCCGAGTTGTTTCAGGTCACGGTGCTCAGTTCGTTGTTCGCGTTGGCGGTGGCGGTTCCCATCGCTATCGGTATCGCCGCCTTCCTGACCCACTATGCGCCGCGGCGGCTGGCTCGCCCGTTCGCCATCTTGGTCGACCTACTGGCGGCCGTGCCCTCGATCGTCTTCGGTTTGTGGGGGATCTTCGTGCTTGCGCCGTGGCTTCAGCCGTTGGCCAATTTTCTTAACGCACATTTGAATCGGATCTTTCTGTTCGCGGACGGCAATGTTTCGCTCACGGGTGGGGGCAACATCTTCACCGCGGGGGTGGTGTTGTCGGTGATGATCCTTCCGATCATCACGTCGGTCACGCGTGAGGTGTTCAGCCTGACGCCCACCGGGCACATCGAGGCGGCGCAGGCGCTGGGTGCGACGAAGTGGGAAGTCATGCGAATGACGGTTTTTCCGCACGGTCGCAGCGGGATGATCGCTGGGGCGATGCTCGGCTTGGGGCGCGCGCTTGGCGAGACCGTGGCGGTGTTGATCATCTTGCGGTCGGCCGCTGAGGCGGGTGCCTGGTCACTGTTCGACGGTGGATATACGTTTGCCTCGAAGATCGCCTCCGCGGCGGCGGAGTTCAGCTCTCCGTTGCCCACCGGGGCTTATATCGCGGCCGGTTGTATTCTTTTCCTGTTGACTTTCGTCGTCAACGGCTTGGCCCGCGGCGCTGCGCGTGGGAGGGCCGGCGCGTGACGATCCATCTCGAATCGCCGGTCAAGGGGCCCACTTTCCATCCGGTCAGCTTGGGCCGCAAGGTCAAGGACCGGCTCGCGAAGGTGTTGTTCGCGACGTCGTTTCTGATCGCCCTGGTGCCTTTGGTCTGGGTGCTGTACACCGTGCTGCGGCGGGGTTTCGCTGCCATCGTGTCGTCTACGTGGTGGTCGCATTCGCTTGCCGGTGTTTTGCCCGAGCAGTTCGCCGGTGGGGTTTACCACGCCTTGTATGGGTCGCTGGTGCAGTCGTTGATTGCGGCTGTGTTGTCTGTTCCGCTCGGGGTGATGGCGGCGGTCTATTTGGTCGAATACGGCACCGGCAGGTTCGCACGGTTGACGACGTTCATGGTCGACATCCTTGCCGGGGTTCCGTCAATTGTCGCGGCGCTGTTCGTCTTCACGCTTTGGATTGCGACGCTGGGCTTCCCGCAGAGTGCGTTGGCGGTCTCGCTGGCCCTGGTGCTGTTGATGCTCCCGGTCGTGGTGCGTAACACCGAGGAGATGTTGAAGCTTGTTCCCGACGAACTTCGCGAAGCCTCTTACGCTTTGGGGGTTCCGAAGTGGAAGACCATTGCGCGGGTGGTGATTCCTACCGCGCTGCCGGGCATGGTGAGCGGCATTCTCCTGGCCCTGGCCCGGGTGATGGGTGAGACGGCGCCGGTGCTGATACTGGTCGGCTACAGCCGATCGATCAATTTCGATGTGCTCGGCGGCAATATGGCGTCGCTGCCGTTGCTGATCTACACGGAACTGATGAACCCTGAGGAAGCGGGGCGGATGCGGGTGTGGGGCGCCGCGCTGACGCTCATCCTTCTGCTGACTGTGCTCTACGTGATGGCCGCTGTGGTGATCAGGTATCTGAACCGCCGGAGATCGCGATGACGAACGAGGAGTTGCTGTGGCCAAGCGGCTGGATCTGAAGGGCGTCAACATCTATTACGGCGCTTTCCACGCGGTCGCCGACGTCGAGTTGTCTGTGTTGCCGCGCAGTGTGACTGCTTTCATCGGTCCGTCTGGGTGTGGAAAGTCCACCGTGCTGCGCACTTTGAATCGCATGCACGAGGTCATTCCCGGTGCGCGGGTGGAGGGTTCCGTACTGCTTGACGGTGCCGATGTGTATGGGCCCGGTGTGGATCCGGTGAGTGTCCGCAAAACCATCGGCATGGTGTTTCAGCGTCCGAATCCGTTCCCCGCCATGTCGATTCGCGACAATGTGGTGGCCGGGCTGAAGCTTCAGGGTGTGCGTAATCGTGCTTTGCTGGACGAGACCGCGGAGCGTTCGTTGAAGGGCGCGAACCTGTGGAACGAGGTCAAGGACCGTCTCGATAAGCCGGGTGGGGGTTTATCCGGTGGTCAGCAACAGAGGTTGTGCATCGCCCGCGCTATCGCGGTGCAACCCGATGTCCTGCTGATGGATGAGCCCTGTTCGTCGTTGGACCCCATCTCGACGCTGGCCATCGAGGACCTTATCGCTGAGCTCAAGCAGGAATTCACCATTGTCATCGTCACCCACAACATGCAGCAGGCGGCTCGGTTGAGCGATCAGACGGCCTTCTTCAACCTTGAGGCCACCGACAGGCCGGGCCGTCTGGTCGAGGTCGACGACACTGAGAAGATCTTCTCTAACCCCGGCCAGCGGGCCACCGAGGATTACATCTCGGGCCGGTTCGGGTGATTGCGGCGCTGCGTCGTTTTCTCGGCACATGAGCGTTTGCCCGACTCTGAGCGACAGCGCCGAATTGGCCATCGGTCCTACCGGGTGAGTGATGGCGGATCCCTTTCCGCTTAGGAAGTTTCGTCGCTCGCGGCGCCCTCGAACGGGATCATTGCCGCTCCCCGGTGATTGTTGCGGCTCGCCGGTGATTGTTGCCGTTCCCCTCGGGTGGTTGCGGCTCGCCGGCGATCATTGCCGCTCCCCCCCGGGTGGTTGCCGCTCGCCGGTGCCTGGGCGTCCTTGGAACGAGGGGCTTATCCATTTGCCGGACGCGCCTTGGGGATAAGCGTTGCCCGGCTCTGAGCGACAGCACAGGGGGTGTCGGTGGGGCGTGCGAGATTGCCCGCCATGACTGGACCACTGATTCTTCGCGGCATCGAACTTCGCTATGCACTCACCGTGTACATGCAGTTGCACGGGCCGGCATCGGTTCCCACGCTGCTTGATGCACTCGATCACTGGGGCTTCGGAGTGGCTGGCCGACCGTCCAAGGCGGTGTCTGACGCCTTGCGTTGGGAGATGGGTAGAGGCCGAGTCGCCAGGATTGGGCGCGGGCGGTATCGGGCCGTCGGCTGGGTACCACGGGGAACTGAGCACCGCATGCATCAACGCGTACTCGCACTCCGGGAGAAGGCGCGAAACCTGTCGCTCGGAGCCGGGCAACAGTTGGTGTGTCCGCCGGCGCCGTCACGCCCTAGCGGCCGATCTCGCATGGCGGCAATCAATGCCGCCATTGCGGCCCTGGCGCCGCCGTGAGAAGGGCCCACCGGGAAAAGGCCCACCGTGGAAAGCGCCACCGTGAAACGCATTGCTAGTCGGCACTAGTCGCTCAGAGGCGGGCAGTTCCTGCTATCGAATCCAGCGCGTATCGAACGCCGGTGTGCCCGCCTCAAGAAGGCGGGCACACCGGGCGATCAGAACGCGGTTTCGGGCAAGCGCATTACGTCGTCGTCGATGGTCTCGACGATGGTGCGGGTCACCGTGAGGTACGGCAGCCGCTCGCGGGCAAAGAACGTCGCCGTGGCGACCTTGCCTTGGTAGAACGCCTCATCGGCGGCTGACACACCACCTGCGGCCAAGGCCGTGTGCGCGACCTGGGCCTGCACCAGCAGGCGCCAGCCGATCACCAGATCGCCGAGGCCCAGCAGGAACTTCACCGAGGCAAGGCCGATGCGGTTGATGCGCTCGGGATCCTCGGAGGCGGCCATCAGGTAGCCGGTCAGGGCTCCGACCATTGCTTGGACATCGTCTAGGGCGGTCTGCAGGCGGGAACCGGCCTCGGCCAGCGCGGGATCGCATGATGTGATCGACGCGCTGATCTGGCCGGCGAGGTGCATCAATGATGCGCCCTTGTCGCGGAATATCTTTCGGAAGATCAGGTCCAGTGCCTGGATCGCGGTGGTGCCTTCGTACAGGGAGTCGATCTTGGCGTCGCGGATGTACTGCTCAATCGGGTAGTCCTGGAGGAAGCCCGAACCGCCAAGCGTCTGAAGGGATTCCGTGAGGATCTGGTAGGCCCGCTCGGATCCGACACCCTTGACGATGGGCAGCAGCAGGTCGTCGACGCGCTGGGCCAGGTCGGCGTCGATGCCCAGAACAGCTTGTGCGACATCGGCATTCTGGTGTGCCGCCGCGTACATGTACAGGGCGCGCAAGCCTTCGGCGTACGCCTTCTGAGTGATGAGGCTGCGGCGCACGTCGGGGTGGTGCATGATCGTCACCCGCGGCGCGGTCTTGTTCGTGATCTGCGACAGCTCGCCGCCCTGGACCCGTTGCTTGGCGTATGCCAACGCATTCAGGTAGCCGGTCGACAGTGTGCCGGCGGCCTTGACGCCGATCGTCATCCGCGCATGCTCGATGACGGTGAACATCTGCGCAATCCCGTTATGCACCCCGCCCACGAGGTAGCCCACCGCGGGGGTTCCGTGCACGCCGAAGCTCACCTCGCATGTCGGCGATGCTTTGAGGCCCATCTTGTGCTCGAGGTTGGTGACGTAGGCGCCGTTGCGCGACTTCAGTTCCATGGTCTCGCGGTCGAAGAGATACTTCGGAACGTAGAACAGGCTCAGACCCTTGGTGCCTGGGCCGGCGCCTTCGGGGCGGGCCAGCACCAGGTGGAAGATGTTCTCGGCGGTCTCGCCGACGTCGCCGCCGGAGATGAAGCGTTTGACGCCTTCGATGTGCCAGGTGCCGTCGGCCTGCTGGGTGGCCTTGGTGCGTTGCGCGCCGACGTCGGAGCCCGCGTCGGCTTCGGTCAGCACCATGGTGGCCGACCAGCCCCGCTCGAGTCCGGCGGCGGCCCAGCGGCGCTGTTCTTCGTTGCCTTCGATGTAGAGGGCGTTGGCCATGGCGGGGCCGAGGTTGTAGTAGAACGCCACTGACGGATTGGCGCACCACAGCAGTTCGTTGACGCCCCAAACGACGGCGGCGGGCGCGGGCATGCCGCCGATCTCGGGATCGAGTCCCATGCGCCAGTACTCGGCCTCCTTGACGGCCTGCACGGACTTCACGATGCCGGCGGGCACGTTCACCGTGTGTGTTTCGGGATCGAAGGTGGGCGGTTCGCGGTCGGCTTCGACGAACGAGTCGGCGACGGGGCCTTCAGCCAGTCGGGCGACTTCGCCGAGCATGGTGTGCACGGTGTCGCGATCGAGGTCGCTGTACCGGCCTTGGCCGAGGACTGCGTCGAGACCGAGCACCTCGAAGAGGTTGAACTCGATATCGCGAACGTTTGATTTGTAATGGCCCACGTGAATTCCCTTCGCGCACGGTGTTGCTCGGCGAAGTCTGCGCAACACGGGCAAAGATGCGCAAATTCGAAGTCGCTAACCTACGGTGACGAAACCGTAGGGACTCAGGTCATCGCCGCTTGTGAAGTGAGTCACACGGCGGAAATGTTCAGCTGCTTGCCATTTCGTCTTCGTCGGGCAGGTGTCCGGTCACCTGGAAGATCACTCGGCGGGCGATCTCGACGGCGTGGTCGGCGAAGCGCTCGTAAAACCGGCCGAGCAGGGTCACGTCCACTGCGGCGGCCACGCCGTGCTTCCACTCCCGGTCCATCAATACGTTGAAGAGGTGCCGGTGCAGGTCGTCCATCGCGTCGTCTTCTTCGCGGATCTGCGCGGCCTTCTGCGGGTCGCGGGACAGCAGTACCTCGCGTGCGCTGTTGCCCAATTCGACTGCGACGCGCCCCATTTCGGCGAAATAGCCGTTGACCCGTTCGGGCAGTGCGTGTTGCGGGTGGCGCCGCCTCGCGATCTTGGCCACGTGCAGGGCCAGGGCGCCCATCCGGTCGACGTCGGCCACGATCTGTAGCGAGCTGACGATGGCGCGGAGATCGCCGGCGACCGGGGCTTGCAGGGCCAGCAGTACGAATGCGGCTTCCTCTGCTTTGGTGCTACGCGTGCTGATCTCTTCGTGGTCGGAGATGACTTGCTCGGCGAGCACCAGATCGGCTTGCAGCAACGCCTGGGTGGCCCGCTCCATCGCCTGGCCTGCCAATGCGCACATCTCCGCGAGCTGATTGATCAGCCCGTCGAGTTGTCCGTGGTACGCGGTGCGCATGAGTCAAGCCTACGTTCTGCTGGTCAGGCGTTGCTCGCGGCAAGGTGAACGAATAGTGAATGCCCCGCCGGGCCCTATTCGCAGGTGATGTCCGCGGCGTTGGTCACTGTCAGGTCCTCGGGCAGTGCGGTGGGTGTGGTGCTTCCGGTGTGGACGATGTCGACGGTGACCGTCGACCCACTCGGTAGGGGTGTTCCGACACTGGTGTAGTCGGGGCCAAGCACTACTTCCACCAGATCGCCGAGGCCGCTGACCCGCTCCAAACGAGCGTTTTTGAATGTCGCCGCGACGGTGGCCGCGGCCTGCTCGTTGCCCGCTGAGAACCTGACTGTGGTGGCGGTGACGGGGTCGAGGTTGTTGTCCGGGGAGTGGGTGTTGAAGTTCAAGCCTTGCAGGGTGCTGGTGGCAGCGTCGGCGAGGCCGGGAACGCCGGTCGGGTTGCGAACCTGGACGGTCACACTCGCGGGGCTGGTCGTCACCTCGGAGACGTGCTCCGTTCGTGTCACCGGGTTGGTCATGGAGGCGGCGGCCGCGTCGGACGAATCCGCGGTTACCGTCGCGGTGGCCGATGCGGACGCCAGTGTGCTCGCGCCGTTCGGGTCGGTCTTGACCGTGCTGATCGTTTCGTTCTGGTCGTTTTCGCCGGGCAGCGGATCGTCGTTGATGATGGCGTCGAACAGGGCCCGGATGTCGGATGTGCGCGGCTCTTCGTTGCCGTCGGCGTCGGTGACTCCGGTGGTGGGAACCGTCACGAAGGTGATCCGCCCCGCGGAGATCCCCTGCAGAGACTGGCCCAGGTCGACGAGGTCTTTCGTCTTGACGTTGTCGACGTAGGTGTCGGCGATGAACATGTCGACGACGTTGTTCAGCTTGCGCAGGCTGAACAGGGTTTCGCTGGAGATCAGCGAGCGCAGGAGTGACGACACGAACAGTTGTTGCCGCTTGATGCGACCGTAGTCGCCGTTGACTTCAGTGGTCACCTGGCGGGCGCGCACGTAGTTCAGCGCGGTGTGGCCGTCGACTTTCTGCCGTCCGGCGTTGGCAAGAACGGTGCCGAGTTCGTAGTCGTCCAAAGGTGTGGTGCTGCACACCTCGACGCCGCCGAGTGCGTCGACCATTTTGGAGAAGCCCGCGAAGTCGATGGCCATGAATCGGTTGATCGACAGCCCGGACATCTTCTGGATCACCTTGACTAGACACTTCGGTCCGCCGAGGGCATAGGCCGAGTTGAGCTTGGTGCCGGTGTAGCGCTGGTTGTCGCTCAGTTCGCCGGTCTTCTTGTCGTAGACCGGCCCGTACTTGCCGGTCTCGGCATCCCATGCCTGGCACTTCATGGGGGTGATGGCGAGATCACGCGGAAATGACACGGCGACAACACGTTTGCGGTTGGCGGGGATGTTCACCAGCATCACGGTGTCGGAGCGGGCGCCTTCCGCATCGTCGACTGTTCCGGCGCCCATTTCGTTGTTGGCGCCGATGCGGCTGTCGACGCCGACGATCAGATAGTTCTCGTCGCCGAATTGTGCGTTCGGGTCCACTATGTCCCGCGAGTCCGGATCCAGAGCCGAGACGGTGTTCATTAACTTGTTTTTGGCGGACTCCCATTGCCACGCGCCGCCGGTTAGCACCAGGACGGTGACAGCAAACAGAATCGCGGTCGATCGGCCGGCCAGCAGCACCTTCCGGCGCTTGCGCTTGGCGCCGGGTGATTTGACGCTGGGTGATGTCGATTCGGTGACGACGGCGGAGGACGTCAGCGCATCGGTGTCGACATCGGGGTCGGCGTAGGCGACGGGGCGCCGTGTGCGCGCGATGGCGGTCAGGTCGGGCAGTTCGTCCGCGTAGGCGGCTTGGGTGGGGATTTGTGCGGTCTCGTCCTCGACTCGGGGGGGCGGGACCTCGACGGCCTCGACCGCAGGAGTTTCGGCCGCAGGAGTTTCGGCCTCGGGAATCTCGACTTCGGCGGCCTCGGCTGCGGGAAACTCAGGCTCAGAAACCCGGGCCTCAGAAGCCTGGACCTCGGAAACTTGAACCGTGTCGTCCTGATCCTCGACCGACTCAACTGGGGCTTCGGCGCTCAGCTTGGCGATGAGGTCGGCGACGCTGACACCCTCGGTATGGCCGTTCACACCTCTGCCGGGGGAGGCGCGGTGCTGGCCAGGAGTGGCGTTATCGCCGGCACTCATGTTCCAGGGGCCTCCGGTGTGGATGCAGACGCGGGACGTGTCTGTCGCGGTATTTCAGCGCTGAGAGGGCGCCACCGAGGTGGCGGTTTGGCTGCAAGGTTCACATCGTACTGAGATGACCTGCGAAATTGCCAGTTGAGTCAGGTGTACGGACCGTCTCGGTTCAGCCACCGGAGTGCATCACGTCGGCGCCTTCGGGCACCGTGCAGTCGTCTGGGTCGTCGAGCCAGCCCTCCGGAAGGCTGACCGATGCGGCGGATCCCTGACGGCCGCGGGGTCCTGATGCGGCGGGGGGGAACGGGACGTCGCGCTCCAGTTGGTCTACCAGTCGGTCGAGCTCGTCCAGGGTTTTGACCAGTGCCAATGCCCGTCGGAGGTCGGCTCCGGCGGGGAAGCCGTGCAGGTACCAGGCGATGTGCTTGCGCATGTCGCGCATGCCCTTGTCCTCGCCGAAGTGGTCGGCCAGCAGGGCCCCGTGCCGGCGGATGATGTCGGCTACTTCGCCGAGGGTCGGCGGTGTGGGGGTCGGCTGGCCGTTGAACGCCGCGGACAATTCGGCGAACAACCATGGCCTGCCGAGGCACCCGCGGCCGATGACGACTCCGTCGCACCCGGTGGCCGCCATCATCGCCAGTGCGTCGGTCGCTTCGAAGATGTCGCCGTTGCCCAGCACGGGTATGGAGGTCACCGCCTCTTTGAGGCGGGTGATCTGCTCCCAGTCCGCCACCCCCGAATACCGCTGCGAGGCTGTCCGGGCGTGCAGTGCCACTGCGGCGGCACCTTCCTGCTCGGCGATCCGGCCTGCGTCGAGGTGGGTGTGATGGCGGTCGTCGATGCCGATGCGGAATTTCACCGTGACGGGGATGGACGTCCCTTCGGTGGCACGCACCGCGGCGGCGACGATCTGGCCGAACAGCCGTCGTTTATATGGAAGGGCGGCACCGCCGCCGCGTCGGGTGACCTTGGGGACTGGGCAGCCGAAGTTCATGTCGATGTGGTCGGCGAGGTTCTCGTCGACGATCAGCTTCGCGGCGCGGTAGGTGTTTTCCGGGTCGACGGTGTAGAGCTGCAGCGACCGCGGTGTCTCCTGAGGCGCGAACGTCGTCATGTGCATCGTGACGGGGTGACGTTCGACGAGCGCCCGGGCGGTCACCATCTCGCAGACGTAGAGCCCGCTGACGGTTCCCGCGCGGGCTTCTTCGAGTTCACGGCACAGCACCCGGAATGCGACGTTCGTCACACCGGCCATCGGAGCCAAGACGACCGGGCTGCGGAGGACCATCGGTCCGATCCGCAGCCCGGTCGTGGTTGATCCGGCTGACGACAAGTTCTCGCCTAGGCGTTGGCCCCGGCCAGTGCGGCCTTGGCTGCCTTCTTCTCGGCCTTCTGCGCTTCGCGTTCGAGGCGGCGGGCCTTGGCGTCTTCGAACTTCTCGCAGGTCTCTTCGAGCTCTTCGACAAGTTTGGCCAGGTCGTCGCGCATCTCTGCGGCTTCGCCGGTGAAGTCTTCGCGTTCGAAGATGCGCCATTTCTTGAGGACGGGCATCACGACGTCTTCGAGGTGGATGCGCGGGTCATAGACGCCACCGACGGCGATGACGACGGCCTTGCGGCGGAATTCGGGCACCGTGTATCCGGGCATCTTGAAGTTGCGCAGCACCCGGTGCAGCGAACGCATCGCCTGGTTGGGTGCGAAGTCGAGGCCGGCTTCGCTGATGTCGCGGTAGAAGATCATGTGCAGGTTCTCGTCGTTCGAGATGCGCGCCAACAGCTGCTCGGCGACGGGGTCGCGGCATTCCTTACCGGTGTTGCGGTGGGAAACGCGGGTGGCGAGTTCCTGGAACGTCACGTACATGACGGAGTCGAAGAGACTCTCGGCGAAGAGGTCGCCCTGTTCGCCCTGGCCGGGGGAGAAGCCGCGGGTCATCTGCTCCATGCGGAGTTGCTCGAGTTCGACCGGATCGCAGTTGCGGGTGACCACGAGGTAGTCGCGCAGCGAGATGCCGTGCCGGTTCTCTTCGGCTGTCCAGCGGTTGACCCAGAATCCCCAGGGGCCGTCCATGCTGAAGTTCATCGCGATTTCGCGGTGATATGCGGGAAGGTTGTCCTCGGTCAGTAGGTTCTGAACCATTGCCACGCGGGCGACTTCGGAGAGCTTGGATTGCTCGATGTCCCAGTCCTGGCCGCCGAGGGCGTAGTAGTTCTTGCCCTCCGACCACGGGATGTAGTCATGCGGGTTCCAGTCCTTGCACATGACCATGTGGCGGTTGATCAACTTCTCCGCCACAGGCTCAAGTTCAGTTAAAAGTTCGAGGTCGGTCAGGTCTTTCGACATGAACCCTCCAGTTATCTGTGTCCGGTAGTTGCATCAATATATCTGTGAATGCCGGTGACATTCAAGTTGCGTCCTGGCTCGGCGTGTCAATGTGATCTGCCGGGCGTAACCTTGTGGTGACTCTTGGCGATCTATCAGGAAACACGTCAGCAGGAACACCGGAGGTTGCGACCAGTGAAGAAGCCCCTTTCCCTCGGCATTGGCGTGGTCAGTGTCGCGACGGTGGCGTCCGCGATCTTCGGCATGGGCACCGCGTCCGCGATCAATGAGTACGTGGGCATGACATATGACAAGGCGTCGTCGCAGATCAGTTCGTGGGGTGGGACGGCGACAATCGCCACCCGCACCGGCGAGGCGCTGCAGACCGGTGACTGCATAGTGGTCGGCTCGCGCACCGCCAGCTTCCTGGGATCCAGCGGGTTCTCCGGTGGAAGCCAGGTCCTGCTCAATCTGGATTGCAATCAGGCGCTGGCCGACCCCGGTCACCCTGGAGGTTCGGCTGCTTCACCGGCCGGCAAGCAGGTCAAGCAAGACCAGACAGACCTCAAATGGCTGAATGACAATACGGAATACTGCGCGGAGTACGCCGGCTACTGCAAGCGGCTTTGCGATACCTACGCGGACATCTGCTCTAGTGAGATCGCCGAGATTGTCGCGGGTTTCTAGTTAGTTTCCAACGCTCTGCTGAGCAGCAGGCTCACGCAGTAATCGATGAACTGTTCGCGTGATGCGTTCAGCCGTCCGTTCAGGTAGGCGGTGAACAGCGCGGTCAGTGCGCCGATGAGGCCGGTGGCGGCCATGTTCTGAATGGCCGGGTCGCTGATCGTGGTCAGCTTGTGCTGGAGCAACTCGATGAATCGGGGCATCCAATCGGCGCCGGACCGGACCAAGACCGGTTCCATCTCGGGCGCGAGTAGCAGTACGCGCCCCCGCATCGGGTCGTCGACCATCAACGCGACGAATTTCTCCACCGCTTCTCGTGGGGTGGACGCTGACATCAGTGTCGACATCGCGCGGTTGCAGACGTCGTCGTAGACGGCTCGCACGAATTCGTCCCGGTCCGCGAAGCTCTCATAGAAGTAGCGTTCGGTGAGTTCTGCTTCGCGGCAGACCGCTCGAACCGTCAATGCCGGGCCGGTGGCCCCCCCGAGCATCCCGACGCCGGCCTCGATGAGCTGATCGCGCCGCAGTGCCTGGCGATCCTCCAGTGGGACGCCGGACCATCGGCTGCGTCGTTGACCCGCTGTCACATCGCTCCTAAGCTCAAGGTGACGATGGTCTGACAACGCGCGTTGTCAGGTTGTGGTCGGAATCGGGAAGGTCACCAATTGAGTCAAGATACGTCCGCACCCTGCCGTGCCACCAGCGATTCGAGTCTCGATGAGGCCGTTGGTGCTGGTTGTCCGGTCTCTGCGGGCTATGACGCGCCTCCGGCCGTCCTGGGACCGGATTCTCTGACGTGGAAATTGTTCGGGGACTGGCGTGGCCTGCTTCAGGGTCCGTGGGCCGGATCGATGCAGAACATGCACCCGCAGCTCGGTGCGGCCGTGCGCCAGCATTCGATCTTCTTCACCGAGCGCCTTCCGCGACTGTTCCGTTCGCTGTATCCGATCGGTGGGGTGGTGTTCGACGGGGACCGCGCGCCGAGGACCGGCGCGGAGGTGCGTGACTACCACATTCCGATCAAGGGAGTCGACGATCAGGGGCGGCGCTACAGCGCGCTCAATCCGGACGTCTTCTACTGGGCCCACGCCACGTTCTTTATGGGAACAATCCTGACCGCCGAGCACTTCGGCGACGGCATCACAGAGGATGAGAAGCGTCAGCTGTTCGACGAACATGTCACCTGGTACCGGATGTACGGCATGAGCATGCGCCCGGTGCCGGCCAGCTGGGAGGATTTCTGCGAATACTGGGATCACATGTGCCGCAACGTGCTGGAGAACAACTGGGCGGCGCGTGAAGTTCTTGACCTGTCGACGATGCCGAAACCGCCTACCGCGCAATGGATTCCCGATTTCGTCTGGGATCTGGTGCTGGGCGTCGGTGGCCGGTTCGCGGTGTGGCTCACAGTCGGGATGTACGACGAGCCGGTCCGCGAACTGATGGGTTACACCTGGTCCGAGCGTGACGCCTGGTTGCATCGCAGCTTCGGTCGGGCGGTGAACCTGGTGTTCAAGTTCGTGCCTCGGCGGCGCCGGATGCATCCGCGGGCGCGATCAGGGTGGGACCGTGCGGAGGGGCGGATCCCGGCGGACGCGCCGTTGGTGCACACTCCGGCCCGGAACCTTCCGCCGGTTGCCGAGCGCGGCAAAGGGATTCACTACTGTCCGGTGGGCACCTCCGGGGGCGCCGAGTCACATCCGTAACAGCCGGGTGGTGGCACAGCTATTGCCCGGCTCAGCGCGACAACTTCTCTTGACGAGGGGCGCCGCCAATAATGCAGGGCGCGGTTGTCGCTCTGAGGCGGGCAGCGATTAGTGAAAGCCTGTGATACCGAGTATCACTCGGCCCGTTTGAGCACGGCGAGGACGGTCAGCACCATGATCTTCAAATCGAGGGCCATAGACCAGTTCTCGATGTAGTAGTTGTCCCATTCCGCGCGGTCGGCGATCGAGGTCTGACCTCGCAGGCCGTGCACCTGTGCCCAGCCGGTGATCCCGGCTTTGACGCGATGCCGTTCGCCGTAGCGCTGGATCTGCATTTCGAAGAGTTCGACGAACTCCGGGCGTTCCGGTCGTGGACCGACCAGGCTCATCTCGCCCCTGAGGACGTTGATGAGTTGAGGCAATTCGTCGAGCGATGTGGCGCGCATGATCTTCCCGATCTTTGTGCGCCGGTCGACACCCTCCACACCACCCGGGGCGGCTCCGGACTTCAATTCGAATTTGGCGTCCGATTCGCGCACCGGCCGCATGCTGCGGAACTTGAGGCAGCCGAACGCTTTTCCGTCGCGGCCCACGCGCGGCTGGCTGAAGAAGATGGGGCCGGGCGAACTTAGCTTCACCAGGAGGGCCAGCGTGAGGAACACCGGTGAAATCAGCAGCAGGCCCACGGCGGCAGCTATCCGGTCGGTGATGTGTTTCAAGGCGAACTGCCAACCGAGCGGATTGGTGTGCGGGAGGGCCAGCAGCGGAAGTCCGCCGATGTGCTCCACCCGGGCTCGTTCGCCCACCACATCGAACATGCGGGGTACCACCCACACGCGCAGCCCGTGCCGATGCGCTTGGCGGACCAACTGCGTGAGCAGTTCGTCCTGGGTGAGCGAGAAGGCGATGACAACACCCTCGGCGCCGGTTTCGAGGATGACGTCCTCGATGGAATCCGGAGTGCCCAGGTAGGGGAGAGAGATCTCCGACTTGGAATCGGGTCCGGACCATGGCGGCGTGGCGTCGATGAGCCCGACCGGGTTCAGCCCGTACTCGGGTGAAGCCTGTAGACGCTCAACGATGCGGCTGGCGATGCGCCCGTTGCCGACCACCAGGATGGGCGCGGCTAAATGATGGTGGCGCTTGAGGATCCGTGAAGTGGTGGCGAGGATCAACCGTCCCGCCGGGATTAGCACTGCCGCGCAGAACCACACCTTGAAGACCGCTTGGCCGAGGAAACCCTTCGGGTCGACTATGACCCAGATGCCGAGCAGGAACATTGCGGCCAGGGCCACTGAGGTCTGGATTGCGCCGAACTCGTTGAGCAAGCTGTTGTTCAGCTTGCGCCGGTACATCGATCGCAGTCCGAAGATGGCGATCACGATCGGCGCATAGAGCATCATCAGCCAGAACGACGGTGTGCCCTGCTGGGTCCCGGGCTCCCACTCCATGGACAGCAGCGCGGCGCCTCCGGCCGAGATGGCATCGATCAGGATGGCCAGGAGGATGGTCACCGGACCCGAGCGAATCAGCTCTTCTAACGATTCCTCGTGCGCAGGGTGTCCGGGGCCGCCATTCGAATGAGTCGGTGGCCCGTCAAAGTCGAGCGTACGAATTGCCATGCGCTACAACCTGCGTCGTCGACGGTTGGTGCCGAAGATGGACGAGGCTGGTTGCTGCGGCTTGGGCTGTTCCCCTCCCAGGCCGCCGAACACCTTTGTTCGAACCACTTGGGCCAGATCGTTCAGAATCTGGATTTGACCGCTGGTCCAACGGCGTGGGTTGTCATCCCACGTGCACAGGGTGCCGACGGCGTGACCCTCACTATCGGCGAGCAGTATGCCCGCGTACGCGCGGATTGTTCCGTCCACCACCTTCGGATGGTCCGACAGCAAGGGGTGTCTGGCCGCGTCGTCGACGATCAACGGATGGCCGGTGGCGACGGCGAACTTGCAGATCGAATCTTCCAGGGGGGCCGTCCTGTCGACGCCTTTTGAGGCGTTGGTGCACCCGGCGAGAATCTGCTGCTCGTTGGTGACCACTGTGACCGCCGCATTGCGCGTGCCCACGGCCTCGGCGGTCAGGGTGACGATGTGGTCAAGAATGGGTTTGGGCGTGCCGTCGAGCAGGCCGGTGGCCTCCACTGCGGCGAGGCGAGCCGGATCGGCCAGCACTTCCTCGAGGATCGCGTCGATGGCCTTCTCTTGGCCCGACAGTCCGTCGATCAACGTGCGGAATGTGGGATCTTCCGTTCCGGCGGCCGTTGCCAAGAGTTGTCGCGTGACGCCGAGGTCGATCGGGACCGTCTTGCTATGCGGGTCGCGACCGGCGACCGGCTGTCCACCTGGTTGCGGCGGCGTGTCATTCACGTTGATAAGGATATGCGGCGACGTGTCGTTGTCGTCGGGCTTGGTCGATCTTGCTTGCCGTGTGAGCGTGACCGCTAGACGACGCGCTGGATCGAAGTCGGCGTCCGGTAATCGGCCCTGGCGCAGAGTTCGGCGACGGAGACACCGGCTGCCTTGCCGGGTGACTGATTGTCGGCCGAGTGACGCCCGTACGTCACAGCGCGCGGTCTGGCCTCGGTGCGGGGTGCGACTGAGTCGATATGGCGGACAGCCGCGTAACGCTGCGGTTGGCGCACCGGTGTCTGGGCCTCTCGTTGGTTTTCGGCCGGTAGGCGCAGCGCCCCGACTAGGGCGGCCAAGGCGATTCGGAGCTGCCGCGCTTCTTCGACCGCGGGATTGAGATCCCCGCGAGCGCTGACTACCCCGTGCCGGGCAATGGCGCCGGCCAAGCGGTCGAGATCGTCGGCGCAGCGCACGAACTCGCGAAGCAGAACGAGTTCGTGTCGTTCGAATTCGTAGCGGTCGAGCATGGCTGACCAGAGTTCCTTGCCGTGGAGACTCGTTCCTTTGGGCGGCAGCGGTCGCGTGGGGCCGGGTCCCACTGGCGCATACGTTGGGAAGGCTCGCGGAGGAAGCGGGGGCGCGTTATACGGCCCATTCATGGGCACGGCTCGCGGAGGAAACGGGGGCACGGTGCGCGGACCGCTCATGGGCACGCGCGGAGGATGAGGGGACACGGCTCGCGGCGGCTTTGAGAACAGGGCTCGCATCAGATGAAATCTCACAAAACCTCCCAGGCCAGCCGCGGCGCATGAGGGGTATAGCCCCCATAAAGGGGCCAAGCCCGTATGGATTCGAATGCTACGACTGTGACGAGCGCCACGGTAGCCAATTCTGCAAAAAGGTTGCCGATGTGCGAGGACAACGCCGAACTATCAACGCCACCGTAAGTTTGCCGGCGCGGCAATTCGCGGTATGGGCGGACACGGCTGGTTACCGCCGTCCAGTCGCGGCAGTTCCCTCGCGCCCGCATTCCCTCATGCGCGGGTGTCAAGGATCAGCCGGAGACGGAATGGCAAGCACCGACCGAGGTGCTGCACCGAGCCAATGCGAGTGCCCCCACCAGGGCTCGAACCTGGGACCTGCGGATTAAAAGTCCGTAGCTCTACCGACTGAGCTATAGGGGCGTGGAGGACAGGATACTGCTTGCCGCCGCAGCAGGACGTTTTGGGATTGCGGCAGTGGTGCCCTAAGCTAACGCACGCTCCAACTAAGTGTTGTTGCGAGTACCCCGGAGTGATTCGGATTAGGCCCCCATCGTCTAGTGGCCTAGGACGCCGCCCTTTCACGGCGGTAGCACGGGTTCGAATCCCGTTGGGGGTACGCATCGCGGCAGCTATGTTGATGCAAGTGGTACGAGTAAGGCCCTGTGGCGCAGTCGGTTAGCGCGCCGCCCTGTCACGGCGGAGGTCGCGGGTTCGAGTCCCGTCAGGGTCGCCATTTCGGCGAGGCACGGTAGTGCCTTCCGGGCCAGGTAGCTCAGTTGGTACGAGCGTCCGCCTGAAAAGCGGAAGGTCGCCGGTTCGATCCCGGCCCTGGCCACATATATTTCGGTGGATCGTCGTTCCTCAGCACATCAAACGCGAGCGTGAACCACGCGATGCGTGTCGAATTCCAATTTATTTCCACCCATTTGTGCATTCCGTTGACAGGCGTCAGAGGCCGTGAAAAGCTCTTTTCATCGTCAAATTCGACACACCTCGGGGAGGGGGTAGAGATGTCGACCGCTACGGCCAAATCTCATTTCAGTATCAGGAATTTTCAGTTGACCACGGCGACAGTGGCTGTCGTCGCCGCGACCACGCTTACGCCGATGGTTGCGCAGGCAACCCCCAGCTTGGGCCCATGGATTCAGGGCATCGGCGATTCCGCTTCGCTGGTCGTCGATCCGGTCGTCATTCCAAACAGCAGCTTCAAGTCCGCTGCCTCTGTCGCGGCTGCGGACGGCGACTCTTGTTCGGGTGTGCGCCTCGAGGGGGTTTGTTACCTGGTCGAAGGATTCGTCAAAGCGGGCCAGGCCATTATCGATTCGACGATGTACGTCGTCGGGTCGGTCACCTATGTCCTTATTGACAGCACTGGCGAATTGTTCCAAATCGTGGGCGAAGTGCTCCCTGGGCCATTGGGCGACGTTTTCGTGAACGTTGGTGAAGGAATCAGCACTGTGGCCAACGATGTCGCTCAAAACTTACACCTCGGCCCGTATGCGACCAGCGAATAGGCACTAGTTCATGGAATGCAGCACGTCGATTGATGATGCAGCTGCGACGGGAATGCGGGGAATGCACTGAGTGGGCCTCTTCACGCGCCGTTCAAGTAGCGACGACTTGAACGGCGATGAGACGGCCACGGCTGACGATGGTTCGCTGCCGTGGTTTAAGCGTCGTGGCTTCGTCTGGGCCGCAGTCGCGGTCTTGGCATTGGCCATCCTTTTCGGCGGATGGCTAGGT
>JAXLRY010000018.1:0-73811 GCA_046330895.1 Mycobacterium sp.
GACCGCGACAACATTGTCGTCGAGGTTCATGGCGTCGAGCGTTCTCCGGAACGTGGACAAGGTGTCGAAACGCCCGCTGACCGGATCGACGAACGTGGTGTCGTGAAATTCCCAGCCGGGCTGATGCTCTTCGGACCCGTGATGGTGGTCGATGGTGAAGAGCACACTGTCGGTGGCCGCCGCGGCGGCACCCAGCAAGACCGTGGACTTCCCGCAGTAGGTGCCGATTTCGACGGCCACACCGCCGTCGAGAAAGCGAGTGGCCGCTTCGAACAAGGCGCGACCCTCGTCGGCGGGCATGAAGCCGGTGACCGTATCCGCCAGGCGGAACAGTCGGGATTGCTGCGCGCCCGAATCGGCGTTGATGCTCACCGTTGAAAACCTATGCGGTTGCTCACACACGCGTTTCGGCGCCCACCCCCTGCGGCCTGTAGATTCGGGGAAACCCAACTTTCGGCAATCAGGAGAGATCATGACATCGGGCCCCTACGACCCCAATGCCTACGGTCAACCGGGCGGGTATCCGCCACCCCTGCCGCCGACCCATGGTGGCCAACCGGGCGGATTAGGTGTCCGACTCGGCGCGCGCATCATCGATGGGATCCTGATCTCGATCATCGCCGTCCCACTCGTCTTCAGTGTTCACGGCAACGGCAGCATCCTGGTTACCGGCCTGTTCTCCGGTCTGCTGACGTTCATCTACTACGTCGCTTTCGAAGTGACTCAGGGCTGGACGCCCGGCAAGAAGTTGCTGGGGCTCAGTGTTCGCGGCCCCCACGGTGCGCCCAAACCGACCGCCAAGGAATCGGCGATCCGCAATTCGTTCACCCTGCTGCCGATCATTCCGTTCGGGGGCCTGCTCGCATTGATCGCCTACATCGTCATCGCCGTCACGATCAACAGCAGCCCCACAAAGCAGGGCAAGCACGACGAATTGGCCGGGGGCACACAGGTGGTCAAGTCCTGACGACGCGGCGCCGGGCCGAGTCGCCGGGTTTAACTCGCCGGTTTAGCTTTTGGGTGCGTAGCTGTAGTTGATCCGGTCGCCGTCGACGCTGTTGACGGTGAGGGTGAACACCTGGCTCTCCGAGCCCGCGACAACGGTGCAGTCAATCGTGTTGCCCGGCTTGCCTTCCAGATTCTCGGAGCACTCGGCTGAATCGGGACGCTCGCCGAGTTGCTCGGCGAGCTGGCCGAGCAGATTCTCCTGCACCTGGTCCTTCGGTAGCACCGGAATCAGTGTGAAGTTCATCAGGAGTCCGTCGACCTTGGTCACATCGACGGTGCGCTGCATGGTCGTGCCGCCCACCGTGACATCGCAGTGCGCCTCGGCGCCCTTCTTGCCCTCGAGACCGGAATTGCAGATGACCGAATCCACGGTCGCGCCCGAAGCATCCGACACCAGTGACGAGACGGACTTCTCCAGCTGCTCCTTCGAGACCGCCGGCGTCATGTCATAGCTGACCGTGGTGCCCTCGACCTTCGTCACGGTCACGATCGGCTCGAACTTGTTGGTCGCGCTGAGCGCCACCTCGCAGCGGGTGGTCTTGCCGACTTCGCCCTCCAGATCGTCCTTACACGTCACCGACTCGGGCTTCTGACCGGCTTTCTCCAGTCGCTCCGAAATGTCTTTCTGCAATTCGGATTTCGCAACGGTCGGCTTTCCGCCGGCACTGAAGTTGAACGAGCACGCGCTCAGCGCGCCGCCGGCGAGAACGACCACCCCCAGGGCCAGGACCGCTCCGCCGCGCCGCACTACGGATTCCTGCATCAAAACCTCCTAGACCGGGGCGGCCACCCGCCAACCCTTGCATCCCACTCGTTGTGCGTGCACGCTACCAAGCGCGCCCAGCCACTGTGGGTTAACTGTGAGCCGCGAGCCTCAACTCGATCGCGGGGCCGAATCGCTCCATTCGCGGCTCAATCCGCGTGCTTCGTAGGTGATCGCGTCGGGTATCCGCTTACTTCCGACGATGTCGACCATCCGTTCGCCGCGGTCGGCGTTGAATCGATTCTCCGACTCGACACGGCGCCGCGCGATCCAGCTGTCGCGTCGCCCCTTGACCAGAGGCTCGGCGGGCACGCGATCGACGCTCGAGATTCGCACCCGGGCCTGACTCTCTTCAGGCAGGGTCAGATGACGCAGCGTGTTCGACTTCGTCTCGACGATGAACACCGGGATGTTCTGATCGTGCAGCTTGATCGCCAGTTTCCGGGCGATCAGGAAGGCGCCCTCTTTGGACGCCAACGGCATCTGCGCGCCGGCGAAGGGAAGCATGCCCTCCGGATACACCGACAGACTGACCACATCGTTCCTGGTGAGCGCATCCTGAATCTTGGCGACGCTCTGAGCCACCGGCGATAGCTTCGGGTCGTGTTCGTCGACGTACACCACGTCGCCCGCCGACTCCGGCGGCGGGATGGGGTACACGGACTTCCGCACCATCCGGATGTGCTGGTCGGTGCCCAGCGCTATCGCGAGCCGGTGCGCGATGGTGCCGTCGTAGAGGGACGAGTCGTGATTTCCGATCGTGACCATCACCCGGCGGGGGTGCTTCCCGAGAATCTCGATCGCGTCGTCGACACCCTCGTAAACCACGTCGCCCGAGCGGAAGAAATTGTTGGGGTCCAAATAGATTCGCCAATCCGACAGTGGACGGTGCAGAAGGATCAGCCCGACCACCGTGGCCCCCGTCTTGACCGGCTTGCGGCCGGCGCACATCATCTCCTTGATGCCGATCAGAGGTGACAACGGCGTCGCGTCGTCGCGCCGTTCGAGGCTGCTGGTGATTTTGTTCATCGAATGCCGCAACAGTCTGCGCTGGGTGGATGGGGCCACCTTGAAGACCTTGGTTTCGAGCTTGATCAGCTTCTGCATGGCGTCGAGAGTCTGCTGGGACGCCATCGCGATATTGGCTTCCAGATGCATGAAATCGATGACGTCGTCCTTGCTCGGCGAGGCGTCCTCGGTGAGGAATTGGGCCTTATAGCGGTCGACGAGTTCACGAATGGCCGCCTTGATGATCGCTTGCGAGCTTTTGATCTCCTCGGCCATGCCGGCATCGCACGCCGCATAGGGCAGCGCCATGGCGACCCGATCGTCGTAAAGCTGCTCGAAGCGTTCGATTTTTGCCAGATACGTCGGTGCCTCGGCCATACAGCCATTACACCACTGCGGGCGCCGGGCGGGTCAGCGCGCAGCCAGCGAGAATCCCTCCCATGCCTTGCGGCGGTGCGGATGTGGGTCGAACTCGATCCGGGTGTTTCGATCGAACACCATGACCGGCCGCTCGGCGTGGGTATAAGCCGGCCAGTCCTCGCTCGGAATTCCGGTGCGACTGAAGTCAAGCCACCGGCCCTGCATCTCCCGGCTGACGCGAAGAGCCGAAGCCCGGTCCATCGCGGCGGTCAGCGCGGACCCGAACTTAGTGCGGTAGATCCCGAATACCGCCAGCAACTCGGTTCCGTGAGTGGCGCCCAGACCCGACCAATGCAAGGTGCGTGGAGCGTAGTCGTACCTGTACACATAGGTGGGTGCGTGCCGTCCGTGTGCTTCGGCGATCTGCCACGCCGCCGAACCGAACGCGAAGTCCCCGCCCAGTTGTATGCACGCGTCAGCCCTCGGATAGCCGGGATACGCCGACGTGATGCGCTCGCGAGTCTCGGAATCGACATACGCGAGAAGCTGTTCGATAGCCGACTCGTTTGTCGGCAGGAGCTTGAGGAATCTGGTGAAGAGCCGCCCCTCGTCGGCGTTCGTACCGACTATGAGTGGAACATCATGTGCTGCACCGTGTTTCATCGCGTGTACCGGATCGTGCGGCAGAAATTCGTCGCCGCGCGTCGGCCCGACCGCGAACGCCCCGGACATGTTGTCCATGCTGCTGGCCAGTAGCGCGTCCAATGCCTTGACCAGATCGATCGGGCGGGCAGCAATGAGAGCCTGCGCAGCATGCGGTCGGGAGACTCCCAGAATATTCGCGAACCGTTCGGCGGCTTCGGCCGCGACCTTTGCGTCGCTGACCATCCCGGACGCGGGACTTTCGGCGATCGCCCTGGCGAACAACCCCTCGGCCTGCGGTACGGCGAGCAGGGTGGAGACGGCGTGGGCTCCTGCGCTCTCGCCGAAAATCGTCACGTTGTCCGGGTCCCCGCCGAACGCCGCGATGTTGTCGCGTACCCACTCCAGCGCCAGCACGAGATCGCGCAGGAACAGGTTGCTGTCGATCGGAATGTCCGGGGTAGCCAGCGACGACATGTCCAGACAGCCGAGCGGACCCAGCCGATAGTTGGCCGACACGTAGACACAACCGCGGCGGGCCAGGGAGACGCCGTCATATATGGGAGTCGCGGAACTCCCCATGATGTAACCGCCGCCGTGAATGAAGAACATCACGGGGAGCGGTTCGCTCCCAGGCTCGTGATCCGCCGGAGCGACGACATTGATCGTCAGACAGTCCTCGCTGACGGACTGGTATTTACCCACCCCGAGCATGGTGTAGCGACGGTGCTGGGGTGCGCAGCTGGCAAAGCTGTGGCAGTAGCGAACACCGCGCCACGGGTGAGCCGGTTCCGGGGCCCGAAACCGCAGGCGTCCCACGGGCGGACGGGCATAGGGAATTGAACGCCAGCGATGAACACCATCCCGGGTGAAACCTTCGACGATCCCGGCGGTGGTCGTCGCTCGGACGGTATGTTCGTGCATCTTTTGACGTTAGCGAAGATTGCGGCTCGACGCGCCTGCCCTGCCGGTAGATCGAAGCGCGTAGCGTGATGCGGATGCGGATCGCGCGGATGCCCTACCCCTTTTTGCTGGCCAATCCGTGTCTGCGATCCGCCCCCGTTCTGCTATTGGGCCCCTTACTGCTGGTCGCCGCATGCTCGCACTCGACCGATGGTGAGGTGCAGCGATCGCAGTCGACTCGGGTTTCGACCCCGTCCATGTCGGACCGGCCCGGTACGTCGTCCCAGTCGAGCACGTCGTCCCAGTCGACCCCGACCGCCGTGGCTCCCCCGCCCGGTGTCCCGATCGCCGAAGCGATCACCTGGGTCGAAGCCGGCGAACCCGCCGATGCGGCCGAGTTCAGGATCGCGCTGCGCGGGAGCACCACCACCCAACTGGACAGCGACACGGCTTTCACCACACCCGCCGGCACGACGTGCATGACCGATGCCAAGCACCAGGTTCCAGCCCTCGCCTGCATCGTGAATCTGGACGATCCCCCGCCGCAGCCGCCGGACGTGTACGGGCAGTGGAAAGGCGGCTGGGTCGACTTCGACGGCACCAGCATCGAAGTCGGCTCATCCCACGGGGACCCGGGTCGCTTCAGCTACGGGCAGGGGGCCCCGCTGCCGACCGGGACGTCGCTGTCGTTCGGGGATTACCGCTGCCGCAGCGATGAGTCCACCCTGATTTGCCTGGACTACGCGCACCATTCCGCCATGCGGCTGGCGGCAAGCGGTGTCGACGCCTACGGTTGCGCCCGCGAGGTCACCCCTCCAGCCGGCATCGGGATTCGGTTCGCCTGCGGATAGCGGACGCCCATCCGTCGACGGGATGCCGACGGCACGTCAGCGGCGCGGCCCCGGCTTCTTCTTCTTCTCCTCGTACATCTTCTGGTCCGCTCCCGACAGCAGATCGTCAAGGGTGTCGCTCTCCCCGGGCCATGTCTGCACCATGCCGATACTGGCCGAGAGGTTGTACAAGCGCTCCCGGGTCTCGTTGAACTCCCTGAACGCCCGTAAAAGACGTGTCCGCAGCATGGTGGGATCGCCCTCGGGCTCGGTGACCAGAACGCAGAATTCATCGCCACCCAGCCGCGCGACGATGTCCGACCGACGCAAAGTGTCCCGCAACACATCGGCCACATCGGTGATCAACTGGTTGCCCATCTCGTGGCCGTGCTCGTCGTTGACCCGCTTCAGTCCGTCGACATCGAGGAATGTGAGCAGACAGCTCTTGCCACGCCGCCTGGCCAGCTCCAGGGCAGGCTCGGCGAGAAGATAGAACCCGCGCCTGTTGTTGAGCTTCGTCAGCTCGTCGGTGACCGACAACTGCTGGATCTCGGCGTTGGCCTGTTCCAGCTCTGCCGTGCGATCGGAAACCCGCTGCTCCAGTTCGGAGTACACCCGGACGTTCTCCATGGCGACCGAGGTGGCGTCGGCCAGTGCTTGCAGTAGCGACACCTCCCGGTCCGACGGCTGACGCTGGTAGGCCCAGTAGTTGCCGATCGCGCCGATCGGATCCAGCTTCCGAATGGGCACCATGACGAGGCTCTTGACGAATGTCGGGCGGTACGCCTCGTGAGGTATGCGCGGATCTTTGTAGATGTCGGGAATGACGGCGGCGTCGCGGTTGAGCATCGCCCAGCCGCTGATGCAGATCTCCATCGGGAATCGGCTGCCCTTCCACAGCGGAGAAATCGCGTCCTCATCGGCGTAGTAGCACTTGCCGTTGTCGCGCAGCACGAACGTGGCGCCGTCGCACCCGGTCAGTTCGCGGGCGGAGGTGCGCACAATGCGCTGAACGTCGGGCAGCGTACGCGCCATCGACAACTCCTGAACGGCGTACACGAGCCGCTCCATGCCGCGTGCATAGTCGGCCTCGGTGAATTCGTGACCGGTCCGATCATTCGCGACCTGCGCGGATGCCAATTGTGCGTCCATCGCACCTCCAGTGCGTCGCCGGTTGCAATTCAGTTGCAACGACCCGAAGTCCCGCTGCCGCTGAGAAAACGCCAGTCTATTCCTGCCGGACGCCGAAAGACAGCAAATCGACGGCCCTGCGGGCCGATTCGGACGCCGGGTCAGCGCCAGCCGTCAGCGGCTTTCGCCGCGCGCATCAATGCGTCGCAGAGATCGCGCAACTCGTCTCCACTGGCACCTTCGTCGACGGCGGTCGCCACATCCTCGGCCGCGCAGCGAACCTGGTACACGCGGTCGGCGAGTTCGGCCGCCTCGTCCGCCGACAGCACCACGGCATCCGGCGGCACCGCCGAGCCCTTGACCAATGCGCGCTGTTCGTAGGCACGTTGCCGGCAGGACTGACGGCAATACTGTCTTCGCCGCCCCATACCCACCTCGGCCACCTCTCGACCGCACCACCGGCACGGTTGCGGACGCGGACGACGGCTCACGCCTTGAGACTGTAGACCGGGCGATCTGCTGTTCCCGGTATGATTGACTGCCGAGTCTGTGGCATCCGGAACCGCACACAGCATCCATGCGTTTACCAAGTGGACGGCACAACCCGTCGGACTAAACCGTAGTGAGGAGAGCCACAATGGCTGATCGCGTTTTGAGGGGCAGCCGCCTTGGCGCAGTGAGCTACGAGACCGACCGCAATCACGATCTCGCCCCGCGACAGCTTGCCCGTTACCGCACCGACAACGGCGAAGAATTCGAAGTGCCGTTCGCCGACGACGCCGAGATCCCGGGTACCTGGCTGTGCCGCAACGGTCAGGAAGGCACCTTGCTGGAAGGCAACCTTCCGGAACCCAAGAAGGTCAAGCCGCCCCGCACCCACTGGGACATGCTGTTGGAGCGCCGCTCAGTCGAAGAACTGGACGAGCTGCTCAAGGAGCGTCTCGACCTCATCAAGTCCAAGCGCCGCGGGAGCTGACACTCCTCATGCAGTGTTCGGGCCCTCAGGCAGTGTTCGGACGACTGTAGGGGGCAATCCCACGAGCCCGGTCCAGACGCCCGTTGATCCCCCAGCGTGCGACCTTGAGCATGGCCTCTCGAATGTTCGAGCCGCTCATCTTCGACACACCCAATTCGCGTTCCGCGAACGTGATGGGCACCTCGGCCACGCTGAACCCATTGTTGATGGTTCGCCAGGTCAGGTCGATCTGGAAGCAGTAGCCCTTCGAATCGACGGCGCCCAGATCGATCTTTTCCAACACCTCACGGCGGTATGCCCGATAGCCAGCGGTGATGTCGTTGATGCGGACCCCCAGCAGCATCCGCGAGTAGGTGTTGGCGGTCTTGGACAACACCAGCCGGCGCCTTGGCCAATTTTGGACCGTGCCGCCCTCGATGTACCGGGAACCGATCGCCAGGTCGGCGCCCGCGTCGATGGCGTCCAGCAACCGGTGGAGCTGTTCCGGCGCGTGGCTGCCATCGGCGTCCATCTCGACCAGTACGTCATACTTCCTGCCCAGGCCCCAGGCGAAGCCGGCCAGGTAGGCGGCCCCGAGTCCGCCCTTTCCGGTGCGGTGCATGACGTGAATCCGGTCCGGATCCGCCAGTGCCAGTTCATCGGCGAGGGCACCCGTACCGTCCGGACTGTCGTCGTCGACCACCAGCACGTGAACGTCCGGACTCGCCTTGTGCACCCGGCCCACGATCAACGGCAGATTCTCCAGCTCGTTGAAGGTCGGGATGATCACCAGAGCCCGATGGCTGGGGTGCTCATTTCCGTGGTCGTTCATGAGTCTCCTGTCCGGCGTTTCCTCATGCGGCGCACCGGACGCATGAACCACCCATTGTGCAATACCGCGGCCGCAATGACTGCAAAAGCTCCACCCACCAGCACCCACTGCACCAACGGCCCCCAGCGAGTGGCGAACGTCTCCGAAGCCCGCAATCTGACCGGTACATCGAGGTAGGCCGATGTGAAGAATCCCGTACGGCCGAGTTCGCGTCCGTCGGGAGCGATGACAGCACTGATCCCGGTGGTTCCTGCGACCACCACGTATCGATCGTGTTCGACCGCCCGGGCCTTGGCGAATGCGAGCTGCTGCTCGCTCATGTTCTGGTCGAAGGTGGCGTTGTTGGTCGGCACAGCCAGCACCTGTGCGCCGTTGCGGACCGATTCACGCAACGCACGATCGAAGATGACTTCCCAGCAGGTCGCGACACCGATGGGAACGCCCCCGGCATGGACCACCCCGGAACCTGCGCCGGGAACGAAGAATCCTGCCCTGTCGGCATACGCCGACAGGCGCTTGAAGAACCCCCGCCACGGAAGATACTCGCCGAAAGGCTGGATGATCTGCTTGTCGTGCCGCTCCCCCGGCCCCTTCGCCGGGTCCCACACCACCACCGTGTTCGACGCGGCCGGATTCGCCTGCGTCCACTCCGGACGCGCCAGGACGGTGCCGACGAGAATCGGAACGCCGACGGCCCGGGCCGCAGCGTCGATCTGAGCTGCGGCATCAGGGTTCCTCATCGGATCGATGTCGGACGAATTCTCCGGCCAGATCACGAATTGCGGATGCGGTGCCCTGCCGGCTTTCACGTCATCGGCAAGCCGCAGGGTTTCCCGAACGTGATTGTCGAGAACGGCCCGTCGCTGGCTGTTGAAATCGAGACCAAGCCGCGGAACATTGCCCTGGATCACCGCCACCGTGATGGCCGGTTCGTTGCCCGGTCCCGCCGCGGACTTCCGCACCTGGGGAGCGACCACCGCGGTGGACAGCAATACGACGCAGATCAGCACGCCCGGCAACAACACCGCCGGATAGTTCTGATCGTTTCGGCGCCAGAACCTGAACGTCTCGAGAGCCACGCAGCAGAGCGACGCGCCGAGCAGCACCACCGCACATGACAGAAGCGGCGCACCGCCCAGTCGCATGAGCGCCACGAGCGGACCGCCGCTCTGACCGAATGCCACAACGCCCCAGGGGAATCCGCCGAACGGCACCGTGCACTTGAGCCATTCGGCCGCAACCCAGATCAGGCTCACCCACAGTGGCCATCCCGGAAGCCGCCGCACCACCACCGCAAACAGCCCGAAGATCGCGACGAACAACGCCTCCATCGCCGCCAGCGAAAGCCAGGGCAGCGGTCCCACGAAACCACCGATCCACGGAAGCAGCGGCACATAGAACGCGAGACCGAAGAGGAATCCGTAGCCGCAGCCGCCCCACACCGTGGTTTTCGGATGAGTCAACACCCAGCCCAGTACGCCGAAGGCCAGCACCGCCGACCACCACAACCCGAACGGTGGAAAACTCAGACACAACAACAACCCCGCAAAGAGTGCTCCAAGCAGCCGGGGCGCCCGGGGGACGAGTGCACTCGCCGCGCGGGCCGCGCGACCACGGGGTGCGCTTATCGGAGCGGCCACGTCAGACGCGGTCATAGAGCACCTCGCCCCGGTGAACCGTCCGTAGGCAGACAGGCAGGGAGTCCGTCGGTGCGAGTGCCGGCAGCTCCGGAACGCGGGAACGCGGATCGGTGGACCAGCGCGCAACGGCATCCCGGGGTGCGCTGACGTCCAGATCCTTGACATCCCAGATCGCGAACGAGGCCATGGCCCCCGGAACGAGGGTGCCCGTCATTCCGTCGTGCACCCCGCCGGCCCGCCATGCGCCGCGCGTGGCTGCCGCGAATGACGCCCGCATCGAGATGGAGCTTCCCGCCGTGTGGTGAAGCGTCGCCGCTCGAACCGCCGTCCAGGGGTTCATGTCGGTGACCGGAGTGTCGGAGCCGAATGCAAGGGGAACGCCCGCCGAAGCCAGCCGGGCGAACGGGTTGAGACGCGCCGATCTGGCCACGCCCAGCCGGCGCGCATACATTCCGCCTTCCCCGCCCCAAAGCGCGTCGAAATTCGGCTGCATGCTTGCGATGACTCCCCATGAACCCAGTTTCGCGGCCTGCTCGTCCGACACCATCTCGAGGTGCTCCAGCCGGTGTCCGCACCGGGCCACAGCGGGCCCCCCGAATCGGTCCACCACTCGCTCGAGGGCCTGGACCACGGAACCGGCCGCCGCATCGCCGATGACATGGAACCCGGCCGTGATCCCGGCTTCCGTGCACGACATGAGATGCGAAGTGACGGCGTCGGAGTCGAGATACCGATTTCCGTGCCATCCGCCGGCGACGTCGGCGTACGGCTCGCATAACCATGCCGTGCGGGAACCCAGGGCGCCATCGACGAACAAGTCGCCTGCCAGCCCCCGTGCACCGGTGGCGTCGATGAGTGCGCGCGCCTGCGCGACGGTGGACACCGCCTCGCCCCAATATCCGACGACGTCGACACCATGATCGATGTCACGAAGAGCATGCCAATCGTCGGTGCCGCCGATCTCCGGGCCCGCGCATTCGTGAACGGCCACGATCCCCAGCGCGGCGGCCCGATCGAGCGCGGCCGCCCGGGCGTCGTTCAGCTGGTGCCACGTCAGCATCCGACGCGCCTCGGCGCGAACAAGATGGTGCGCCTCGGCGGACAACGGGAGCTGCGGATCGAAGCCGGCGATGACGGAGATGCCGGGCACCAAGTTGCGCAGCGCGCTCGACGCGACAGCCGAATGGACGTCGATACGAGCCAGGTAGGCGGGGCGTGTTCCCACGATCTCGTCGACATCAGCCGTGGTGGGCGTACGCCCGTCGGGCCAGCGAGTGTCATCCCAGCCGTGCCCCCAGATGATCTGGCCGGGATGGGCCGCCGCATAGTCCGCCACCAGATCGAGGCAGTGCCGCAGAGAGGTGGCCGGCGTCAGATCCAGTCCAGACAACAGCAGTCCGGTGGACGTGGTGTGCACATGGCTGTCGACGAATGCCGGGGCCACAAAAGCGCCTTCCAGATCGAGGATCTGCGCGTTGGGAAATTGGTTGCGGCCGACATCGTCGCTGCCCAACCAGGCGACCACCCCGCCGTCCACCGCCATTGCGGTGGCATCGGGATGCGATGGGCTGTGCACTCGCCCATTGAGCAGCAACGTGATCACGCCAGACAGTGTGCCGGTAGGTCGGCCAGTCTTGAAGCCGAGACTGTCAGGATTGCCGACGCCGAACGATTCCGGCCTCGTGGACAGGCCCGTAGACCTGCCCCTCGATGACCTCGCCGTCGATGTAGTCGCCGTATCCGGGTTGAGGATCGGCGGGTTGAGGATCGCCGTAGGTCGTGTATCGGCCGGGGTACGGCTGGTATGTCCCGCCCACGCTCATGACCGTCACCCGGCCGGCCGGCGCCAGCAGGCCGCGGTTCAGCAGGACGCCGGCTACCGGCCGGATCGCACTGCGCGTCGGGGGAAGCAACATCAGGGTGCCGACCAGGGAACTCACCAAACCGGGAATGAACACCAGGACGGTGCCCATCGCGATCAGGGCGCTGTCGGCGACCGCACCGCGGGGATCGGCGCCGCGGGGGTCGGCCTGGATGTCCTGAAGCCGCCTCAGCTGACGTCTGGCTTGCGAGCCCGCCATCGTAAAGCCGACAACCGCGGTGGCCAGTAACACGAGCAATGTCCAACCCAGCCCGACCGCCAAGGTCAGGGCGACGAGCACCGCCAACTCAACCAGCACATAGGCCAGAAACGCCCGCTTCAGCATGTAGTGGCAACGTCTGATGGTGCCGACGGGTTCCTTAGCGAAGCCTCCGGCGCCTGAAAAGAGCCTGTGTGTCCTAGGCCGCGGGTTCTAGGCCGCGGGTTCTAGGCCGCCCGCAGTTCCAAACCGATGGTCCGATTGGAGCCACCCCGCAGTTTGGAGAAGAACGTGAAGACGTGGCCCACGATGCCGTACGTCTTACCGATCGCGCGGTAGACGGAGTCGGTCTCCGACTCGTCGAGAACACGCGCCACCGCCTCGACGGCCTCGCTCTTGACGTTGCCGCGCATATCGCAGACCGCTAGCGTCACACGCGGCGTATTTCGAATGCGCTTGACCTTCCAGGCGTTCTTCTCGGTGATGACGAGCAACCGGTCACCGTCCTGAGCGATCCAGATCGGCGTGGGTTTGGGTCTGCCGTCCTTGGTGAAGGTGGTGAGCGAAACGTATTTGGCCTTGGAGACATCGGCGAAAGTCACGGACATATCCACAATGTAGCGACACCCGGTAGCGACCCCTAACGTCCTTCGAGATCGCCTTCCGTTTCGAGGAGCACCTGCCGCAGCCCGTCGAGCGTCGCCGGGTCGGGGTCCGCCCACATACCCCTGCCGACGGCCTCGAGCAAACGTTCGGACATGCCGTGCAGAGCCCAGGGATTGGACTCGGTCATGAACTTTCGATTCTCGGGATCCAGGACGTACTGCTGGGTGAGTTGCTCGTACATCCAGTCGGCCATCACTCCCGCCGTGGCGTCATACCCGAAGAGGTAGTCGACGGTGGCGGCCATCTCGAACGCACCCTTGTAGCCGTGCCGGCGCATCGCGGCCATCCAGCGTGGATTGACCACGCGCGCGCGGAAAACCCGCGTGGTCTCCTCGGACAGCGTGCGGGTGCGCACGGCGTCGGGCCGGGTGTTGTCACCGATATAGGCGGCCGGGTCCCTGCCCGTGAGTGCTCGCACGGTGGCGACCATTCCCCCGTGGTACTGAAAGTAGTCGTCGGAGTCGGCGATGTCGTGTTCGCGGCTGTCGATGTTCTTGGCGGCCACCGCGATTCGGCGGTACTGCATCGACATGTCGTCGGCTGCCGGCCGTCCGTCAAGGTCGCGCCCGTAGGCGAACCCGCCCCACGCGGTGTACACCTGTGCAAGGTCGTTGTCGTCGCGCCAATTCCTGCTGTCGATCAGCGGCAGCAGCCCGGCACCATACGTCCCGGGTTTCGAGCCGAAAATTCTTGTCGTAGAACGCCTCTGGTCACCGTGTATGGCCAGGTCGGCCGTCGCATGGGCACGTAGGTAATTCATGTCCGCCGGTTCGTCGAGACCAGCTACGAGCCGCACGGCGTCGTCCAGCATCGTGACCACATGCGGAAACGCGTCGCGGAAGAAGCCGGAGATCCGGACCGTGACGTCGATGCGCGGGCGGCCGAGTTCTTCGAGTGCCATCGCCTCCAAATCGACGACCCGGCGTGAGGCGTCGTCCCAGATAGGCCGGACACCGAGCAGGGCAAGAACTTCCGCGATGTCGTCGCCGGAGGTTCGCATCGCCGAAGTGCCCCAGACCGACAGCCCTACCGAGCGGGGCCAGTCGCCGTGGTCGGCGCGGTAGCGGGCCAGCAGTGAATCCGCCATGGCGACACCGGTTTCCCAGGCCAACCGGGACGGAACGGCCTTGGGGTCAACCGAGTAGAAGTTGCGTCCCGTCGGCAGCACATTGACCAATCCGCGCAGCGGCGACCCCGACGGGCCGGCCGGTATGTAGCGCCCGTCGAGCGCCCGCAGCACCTGGTCGATCTCCCCCGCGGTGCCGGCCAGGCGAGGCACCACCTCGTCGGCGGCGAACCGCAGAATCGCGGCGACGGCGGGGTCTGCGCTGACCGTGTCCACCCGCTGCGAATCCCAGCCCAGGGCCTGCAATTCGGCCAGCAGGCCACGAGCCCGCGATTCCGCCTCGTCCACCGTCACGCGGTCGTCGCTGCCGTCTTCGGCCAGTCCGAGGGCCTGACGCAGGCCGGGCAGCGACTGCTCTCCGCCGAACAACTGCCGAGCCCGCAGGATCGACAACACCAGATCCAATTCCGATGCGCCAGTGGGAGCCTGGCCGAGGACATGCAGACCGTCCCGGATCTGAACATCCTTGATCTCGCACAACCAGCCGTCGACGTGCAACAGCATGTCATCGAACGAATCGTCTTCGGGCCGCTCGGCGAGGCCCAGATCGTGGTCCATCTTGGCGGCACGCATGAGCGTCCATATCTGTTGCCGGATCGCCGGCAACTTTCCCGGATCGAGCGCGGCGATGTTGGCGTGCTCGTCGAGCAGCTGTTCGAGTCTGGCGATGTCGCCGTAGGTTTCGGCCCTGGCCATCGGCGGAATCAAATGATCGACGAGCGTCGCATGGGCACGACGCTTGGCCTGAGTACCCTCGCCCGGATCGTTGACCAGAAAGGGATAGATCAGCGGCAGGTCACCGAGCGTCGCATCCGGGCCGCATTCGGCGGACAAACCAACAGTCTTGCCCGGCAGCCACTCCAGGTTGCCATGCTTGCCTATATGGATCGCGGCATGAGCGCCGAACTCCTTGCGCAGCCAGAAATAGGTGGCCAAATAGTGGTGACTCGGCGGCAGATCGGGATCGTGGTAGATCGCAACCGGCTTCTCACCGAAGCCCCGCGGCGGCTGGACGAGAATGACAATGTTTCCGGATTGCATTGCGGCGACGACGATCTCGCCGTCCGGGTCGGCGCTGCGGTCGACGAACAACTCGCCCGGCGCCGGGCCCCAATGCTCCTCGACCGAACGCCTGAGAGCCGACGGAAGGGTACCGAACCAGTCCCGGTAGCGGGCCGCGGAAATCCTGACCGGATTCCCGCTCAGCTGACCTTCGGTGAGCCAGTCGGGATCCTGGCCGCCTCGTTCGATCAGCGCATGCATGAGCGCGTCGCCGTCGCCGGCATCGACACCCGGAACGTCGCCGATGTCGTAGCCGCCCTCGCGCATAGCGCGCAGAAGTGCTATCGCGCTCGCCGGAGTGTCCAAACCGACTGCGTTGCCGATGCGCGAATGCTTGGTCGGATATGCCGAGAAAACCAGCGCAACCCGCTTCTCGGCAGCTGTCACATGGCGCAGCATCGCGTATCTGACCGCCAGTCCGGCCACTCGCGCGCACCGTTCCGGATCGGGCGTGTAGGCGATAAGCCCCTCGGAATCAAGCTCTTTGAACGAGAACGGAACAGTGATGATCCGGCCGTCGAACTCGGGCACCGCCACCTGAGTGGCTACGTCCAGTGGGCTCATGCCGTCGTCGTTGTCAGCCCATTTCGCCCGCGAACTCGTCAGACACAGCGCCTGCAAGATCGGGACATCCAGCGCCGCAAGGTGTTCCACGTTCCAGCTGGCGTCATCGCCACCCGCCGCGGCCGCCGCGGGCTTGGCTCCGCCCGCCGCCAGCACCGTCACGACAAGGGCGTCTGCGCAAGCCAGCAGTGCCAGCAGTTCGGGGTCCGGTGTGCGAAGCGACGTGCAGAACACCGGCAGGGGCCTGCCGCCGGCGTTGCGGATGGCCGCGCACAGCGCGTCGATGTACGCGGTGTTGCCCGCGAGTTCCTGGGCCCGGTAATACAGGACGGCGATCGTCGGCCCCGCCGGCTCGACAGCGGGCACCTCGGCCGGGGTCCGCACACCCCATGCCGGAGTCACCTCGGGTGGCCGAAATCCGAAACCCGTCATCAGCACCGTGTCCGACAGGAAGGCGTACAACTGTCGCAGATTCTCCACACCGCCCTGGGCCAGATAGATGTGCGCCTGTACGGCCACACCACCCGGCACGGTGGATCGTTCCATCAGATCGGCATCTGGTGCCTGCTCGCCGCTGACGACGACCGCCGGGACGCCACTCGCAACCACCGCGTCGATACCGTCCTGCCACGCTCGATAGCCGCCGAGAAGGCGGATCACCACCACGTCGATACCGCTCAGGAGTTCACCGAGCTCGCCTTCGATGAGCCTGGCGGGATTCGCCCACCGATACCGCGCGCCACTGGCCCGGGCGGTGATCAGGTCGGTGTCAGATGTCGACAGCAGCAGGACGGTGGGGTCGGATGACACCCGTCATTCGTACCCTACGGGCAGCGCCGTCACGGCGGCGGAGCCACACGGTGGCCGTACCGTGGGTCAAGTGAACAGCCGGGTGGATCGACAGCGCGACGACGCCTGCCCCGGTGCGCTCCACGTGCATCAGGCCGCCGATGGCGTGCTGGCCCGGATCCGGCTGCCGGGCGGCATGATCACTGCCGCCCAGCTTGAAACCCTGGCCCACGCGGCCACCCGGCACGGCTCGGGAACCTTGGAACTGACCGCACGGGGCAACATTCAGCTGCGCGGCATCACCGACACCGGCGCCGTGGCTGAGGCCGCCGCCGATGCGGGGCTGCTTCCGTCGGCGACCCACGAACGTATACGGAACATCGTCTCGTCCCCCTTGTCCGGACGAGTTGGTTCATTCGCCGACATCCGACCGTGGGTCGGTGAACTCGACGTCGCCCTCCAGTCCGATCCCGACCTGGCCGCGCTGCCGGGCCGGTTCCTCTTCGGTATCGACGACGGGCGCGCCGACATCTCCGGTCTGGGCGCTGACATCGGAGTGCATGTCGTGGACGGCGGAGCCGCGCTCGTGATGTGCGGCAAAGACACCGGCGTCAGGCTCGATGCCGGCGAGGCCGTGACATCCCTGCTGACCGTTGCGCGAGAGTTCCTGGCCGCGCGTGGAAGTGCTTGGCGCATAGCGGAATTGGATCGTCCCGGCACACTTCTCTCAAGTTTCGGCAGCAGCACCGCGGGTCGGCTGGTATTCGACCCGGTGTCGCGACCGCCTGTCGGCTGGATCCCGCAGGACGACGACAAGGTCGCGCTGGGCGCGGTCGTCCCGTTGGGTGTGCTGTCGGCTCGGCAGGCGGAATTCGTGGCCGCGATCGGCGCGCCGGTGGTGATCACCCCGTGGCGTTCGTTGGTCGTGTGCGATCTCGACGAGGGCGTCGCCGACACCTCGCTGCGGGTTCTGGCGCCCATGGGATTGGTGTTCGACGCCAACTCCCCCTGGCTCGACGTCAGCGCATGTGTCGGCGCACCGGGCTGCGAGCGCGCCCGCGCGGACGTCCGCGCCGAAGCCGCCCGGATGGCCGGCGACGGCGCCGCCGGCGGCCGGGTGCACATCGTCGGCTGCGAACGGGCCTGCGGCAGTCCCCCTACCGGCGCCGTCATGGTCGCGACCGGCGACGGATTCACTCCACTGCGAAGCGGAGCCGACCCACGGCCTTAGGGTGCTTGGTGTGCTCGACTACATCCGCGACGCCGCCGAGATCTACCGGCAGTCGTTCGCGACGATCCGCGCCGAGGCCGATCTGCGCCGATTCCCGGATGATGTCGCTCGGGTGGTCGTGCGTCTGATCCACACCTGCGGGCAAGTCGATCTGACCCACGAGATCGCGTTCACCGGTGACGTCGTCGCCAAGACGCACGCCGCATTGGCAGCCGGGGCCCCCGTTCTGTGCGACTCCTCGATGGTCGCGGCGGGAATCACCGCCGCGCGCCTGCCGGCGAACAACGAAGTCGTGTCGCTGGTCGCCGATCCTCGGGCGCCCGAGCTTGCCCGGCTGCGCGGCTGCACGCGATCGGCGGCGGGTGTGGAGTTGTGGTCCGACCGGCTGGCCGGGGCGGTACTCGCGATCGGCAATGCGCCCACCGCGCTGTTCCGGCTGCTGGAACTCGTCGACGAGGGTGTTGGGCCACCCGTGGCGGTCTTGGGCGGGCCCGTCGGTTTCGTGGGCTCGGCCCAGTCCAAGCAGGAACTCATCGACCGTCCCCGCGGCATCGAATATCTGGTCGTCCGGGGACGGCGGGGCGGAAGTGCGATGGCGGCCGCCGCGGTCAATGCGATTGCGAGCGAACGCGAGTGAGCGGAACGCTGTTCGGTGTGGGCCTCGGGCCGGGCGATCCGGAACTCGTGACGGTCAGAGCCGCGCGTGTGATCGCCGAGGCGGATGTGGTCGCGTATCACAGCGCCCGGCATGGCCGCAGCATCGCGCGGCGCATCGCCGAGCCGTATCTGCGTCCCGGTCAGATTGAAGAACATCTGGTCTACCCGGTCACCACCGAAACGACCGACCACCCCGGCGGCTACGCCGGGGCTATCGAAGACTTCTATCGACAAGCCGCGCAGCGGATCGCCGAACACCTCGAGGCCGGACGTGACGTCGCCCTGCTCGCCGAAGGCGATCCACTCTTCTACAGCTCCTATATGCACATGCACAACCGGCTGACCGAGCGATTCGACGCGGTCATCGTCCCCGGCGTGACGTCCGTGAGCGCCGCATCGGCTGCGGTGGCGACACCGCTGGTGACCGGGGACCAGGTGTTGTCGATACTGCCCGGCACCCTGTCGGTCGAGGAACTGACCCGTCACCTCGGCGACGCGGACGCCGCCGTCGTGCTCAAGCTCGGGCGTTCGTACTCGCAGGTCCGAGAAGCGCTGGCGTCGGCGGGCCGGCTCGGCGACGCGTTCTACGTCGAGCGTGCCAGCACGGACAGTCAGCGAGTTCTTCCCGCCGCCGACGTGAATCCCGAAGATGTGCCGTACTTTTCGCTGGCTCTGCTGCCCGGGAAGTCCGTCGCCTCCGAACACTCGCCCGGGGTCGTGGTCGTCGGTCTCGGACCAGGCGACCTGGACTGGATGACGCCCGAGAGCCGGCGCGAGTTGTCCAACGCCACCGACCTGATCGGATACGGCCCGTATCTTGACCGCGTTCCCGTCCGCCCCGGGCAGCGCCGCCACCCGAGCGACAACACCGATGAACCGGCCCGCGCCCGCCTGGCGTGTGAGCTCGCCGACCGGGGACATCGTGTCGCCGTCGTGTCCTCCGGCGATCCCGGGGTGTTTGCGATGGCCACCGCCGTCCTCGAGGAGGCGAAGGAGTGGCCCGGAGTCAGCGTTCGGGTCATTCCCGCCATGACGGCCGCGCAGGCAGTCGCAAGCCGGGCCGGCGCTCCTCTGGGTCACGACTACGCGGTGATCTCACTGTCCGACCGACTCAAACCGTGGGACGTGATCGCCGGCAGAATTTCGGCCGCCGCATCCGCCGATCTCGTACTCGCCATCTACAACCCCGCGTCGAAGAGCCGAACCTGGCAGGTCGAGACGATGCGGGATCTTGTTCTGGAGCATCGTGATCCGGACACCCCGGTGATCATCGGCCGCGACGTCGGGGGCCCCGAGGAATCGGTGCGAGTGATGCGGCTTGCCGACCTGAATCCCTCCGAAGTCGACATGCGCTGTCTGCTGATCGTCGGCTCGTCACAGTCGCAGTGGTACGAAGCCGCCTACGGCGACGTCGTATTCACTCCGCGGCGCTATCCCGGCTGAGCCGCCGAATCCAGTCGACCGCCTCGTCGACCGTGCCGACGGTCGAACATTCCGGCGGCAACGGCGGGCGTTCGATCATCACCACGTCGACGCCGAGTTCCGCGGCCGCGTCGAGCTTGGCACTCGTCATCGGGCCACCACTGTTCTTGGTGACCAACGCATCGATCCGGTTCCCGGACATCAATGCACGTTCGCCGTCGAGATCGTATGGGCCGCGGGACACCAGGAGTTCGTGGCGTTCGGGCAGTGATCGCGGATCCGGCGGTGTGACGACCCGAATCAGAAACCACGCGTCGCTGTTGGCGAAGGCACTCGTCCCGGAGCGGCCGGTGGTCAGGAATATTCGTGAATAACCCTTCTCCGCAACGACTTCCGCGGCCTCGCTGTCGCCCGCGACTCGGATCGCCGACGGCGCCTCCCACGGCGGTCTGCGTAGGACCAGGTGGGGCACCCTCAGCCCGCCACATGCCTTCGCCGCGTTCGCCGAGATGGTTGCGGCGAACGGATGGGTCGCGTCGACGACCGCTGTTATGTCGTTGTCGTGCAGCCATTCCCGTAGGCCGTCCGCGCCGCCGAAGCCACCAAGACGTACGGGTCCCACCGGCAGCGCCGGATCCGGGACCCTGCCGGCCAGCGAGCTGACTATGCCGAATTCCGGATGTAACCGGCCGGCCAGTGCCCGTGCCTCGCCGGTGCCGCCGAGGATGAGGATCCGTATCCGCCTCACCGCCCACTCCGGTGGCTGCTCGAATCTCCCAGGAGACTCCGCCTGCCTACCGAGTACAGGTAGCTGTCGGTAAACCCCTCGGCGGCAAGCACTTCGCCGACGATGATCACCGCGGTGCGGGTGATGGCGGCCTCGTGAACCTGCTGCGCGATGCCGCCGAGAGTACCCCGCACCACAGTCTCCGTCGGCCAACTCGCGAATGCCACCACGGCGACCGGAGTGCCGGGCCGATACCCGCCCCGCAGGAGTTCGGGTACGACGGCATCGATCCGGTGCGCGGCGAGGTGCAGAACCAGAGTGGCACCGGATTGCGCAAGCCGCGCCAGTTCCTCGCCATCGGGCATCGCCGTCGAGAGCGTCGAAACCCGGGTCAGTGTCACGGTCTGCGATACCCCTGGAACGGTCAGCTCACGTCCGAGCGCTGCGGCCGCCGCGGCGAATGCCGGCACCCCCGGAACGATTTCATAACCGATACCCCGTGCGTCGAGTCGGCGGCATTGTTCGGCGACCGCGCTATAGAGCGACGGATCGCCCGAGTGCAGGCGTGCGACGTCGAGACCTGCCGCATCCGCGTCTGCGAGCTCGCCGACGATCTGCTCGAGCGTCAACGGCCCGGTGTCGACGACCCTCGCACCGGGCGGGCATAAGGCGAGCAGGTCGGGGGGCATGATGGACCCCGCGTACAGGCAGACCGGGCACCGGCGCAGCAGCCGATCACCCCGCACCGTGATGAGATCGGCCGCTCCCGGCCCGGCACCGATGAAGTACACCGTCATGGCATCACCACCGACCACTGGGTGATCGGGAGTTTTGGCCGCCACGTGGTGAAGTCGCCCAGCGGTTCACCTCGATAGTGCTGAAAACGCCTGAGCTCGCCCCCGATTCGGCCATGCCACTCCACCAGAACAGCTTCCGACTCGGCCGTGACCGTGTTGGCCACCAGACGACCTCCGGACTTCAACCTATCGAGGCATGCGCTCAACAACCCCGGCTTGGTCAAACCCCCGCCGACGAACACCACGTCCGGTTCGCCGAGCCCATCGAAAGACTCGGGCGCCTCACCACGAATGGCGAGGTCGACGCCGAAGGCCCGGGCATTGCCTCCGATCCGATCCCGACGGTCCGGATCGGATTCGAATGCGACTGCCCCGCATCCACTTTCGCTCCTGCACCACTCGACGGCGACACTGCCGGAACCCGATCCGACATCCCACAGCATCTCCCCCGGCCGCGGCCCCAGCGAGGTCAACGTCACGGACCTGATCAGCTGTTTGGTGATCTGACCGTCGTGCTGGAACGCGCTGTCGGGCAGAACGTGCCCACACCTCTCGTCAGGCAGGTACCGGGTGGCGACGACGTTCAGGTCATCGACGTCACCCGGGCACAGCGCGGCCCAGCCATCCGCCGTCGCGCTCCGAATCCGCTCATCCGCACCACCGAGCTGCTCCAGCACCGTGAATTCCGTTGCACCACGACCGCTTTCGCATAGCTGTCGCGCGAGGGCCGACGGAGTTCCGCCGTCACGGGACAGCACCACCGCCCGGCCCCCCCGACGAACGGCCAGGTGGACCGGGGAATTCACCACGCTGATCACCTCGGTGTCTTGCACCGCCCAGCCCAGCCGCGCGCAGGCAAGCGCCACCGACGACACGTGCGGCAGCACCCGAACACGATCCGCCCCGCACATCCGAACGAGCGTCGCCCCGATGCCGTGCAACATCGGGTCGCCGCTCGCTACGATGTGAAGGTCATCGGTCCGGCTCTCGACCAGACGCCGCAGTTCGGGCATCATCGGCGACGGCCAGGGCGTACGAGGCGCGGTCACGGTGTCGTCGAGCAGATCGAGCTGCCGCGCGGACCCGTAAATGAGTGTCGCATTTCGCAGTTCGCGCTTGGAGACACCCGCCAGACCGTCCATGCCGTCGGCCCCGATACCCACGACTACGATCACCGGGGCATCCTGCGCCAGATGAACCGAGGGACCAGCCTCATCCCGATGAACAGGGGCTTCAACACCCACGGCACCCACACGGTGCCGCTGCCCTTGCGCAGAGCCCGCGCCGCGGCATCCGCCACCTGTGCCGGCGTACTCGCGAAGGGCGCGGGGGTCATGCCCTCCGTCATTCGGCCGATCACGAAGCCGGGCCGCACGATCAGCAACCGCACACCGCTGCCGTGCAATGCATCGGCCAGACCATTCGCGAACCCGTCCAAGCCGGCTTTGGCCGATCCGTAGACATAGTTGGCCCGCCGAACCCGCACCCCCGCCACCGATGAGAACACCACCAGCGCACCCATTCCCGCAGACCGCATCACCACGGCGAGAGCGGTGAGAAGACTGACCTGGGCCACGTAGTCGGTGTGGACGATCGCGGAAGCATGCGCGGAATCGTTTTCGGCGCGGGCCTGGTCGCCGAGAATGCCGAACGCCAGCACCGCAATCCGTGGTGCACCGAATCGGACGGCCAGCTCGTGGACCAAGGACTCGTGCGAAGACAAATCATCGGCATCGAATTCGACCGTGTGAACGGCCGCCGCTCCCGCGGCGCGCAACGCCGCGACCTGCTCGGTGAGCCGACTCGAATCCCTAGCCGCCAGCACCACGACCGCACCCGGCGCCAAACGCTCCGCGAGTTCAACACCGATCTCGCTGCGGCCGCCGAAGACCACAACCGGCCCGGCACTCCCGGGCACCGTGTCATTCATGGCTGCGATTATTCACTGCCGCTAGCGTGGTCTTGTGTTGACGAACTCAACGACCCGTCTTACCGACGAAGCCTTCTCCTTCCTCACCGAGCGTCATCTCGCAATGCTGACGACGCTGCGGGCCGACGGCTCACCACATGTCGTCGCGGTCGGATTCACCTTCGACCCCAAGACTCACATCGCCCGGGTGATCACCAACGACGGATCACAGAAAGCCGTCAACGCGGAGCGGAACAACGTCGGCGTCCTGTCACAGGTCGACGGCGCGCGGTGGCTTTCCCTCGAAGGGCGAGCCAGCGTCAACCGCGACCCCGACGCCATCCGCGATGCCGAACTGCGCTACGCACAGCGGTACCGGATCCCGCGGGAGAATCCCACCCGCGTGGTGATCGAGGTGCATATCGAGAGAGTGCTGGGGTCGTCCAGCCTGCTGGACCGCTCCGGATCCTGACCGCCGTCAGCCGGGCAGCGGGACGACCGCGAGCTCACGTGGACGGTTGTTGACGCTCAGAGCACCGTCCTCGGTGACGATCACGATGTCTTCGATCCGCGCACCCCATCTGCCCGGCAGGTAGAAGCCGGGCTCGATGCTGAACGCCATGCCCTCGGCCAGCGGAAGGCTGTTACCCGCCACGATGTAGGGCTCCTCGTGCACCGACAGTCCGATGCCATGGCCGGTTCGGTGAACGAAGTAGTCGGCAAGCCCCGCCTCCGCCAGCACACGTCGAGCCGCGGCGTCGACCTCCTCCGCCGTGACGCCGGGGCGCACCGCCGCCACGGCTGCGGCCTGAGCGCGCTGCAGCACCGCGTACTGTTCGGCGAATTCCGGATCCGGGTCGCCGAGGCTGTAGGTCCGGGTGGAATCCGAGTAATAGCCGGGCTCGACGGGCCCGCCGATGTCGACGACGATCACGTCCCCGGGTTCCAGCACCCGGTCCGAGCACTCGTGGTGCGGATCGGCGCCGTACGGGCCGGACGCGACGATGACGAAGGTGGCTTCCGAATGCCCCTCGGCCACAATCGCTTCCGCGATATCGGCCGCGACATCCGCCTCGGTGCGACCGGGCCGAAGGAACTCGTGGACCCTGGCGTGCACCCGATCGATCGCCATGCCTGCTTTGCGGAGAACGTCGACCTCGGCCGGCCCCTTGGCCATTCGCAGCGAACGCATCACTGCCGTTGCCAGCACCGGCGTGTCACCGAAGATCGCGGCGAGCGGTATCAGATGCAGCGCCGGCATGGAGTCCGCCACAGCCGTGGCGATCCGGCCGCCGCCCAGCGACTCCGCGACCAGGGCATAGGGGTCGTCACCGTCAACCCAGTCCGCGATCGTCAAGCCGAGGTCGCCGACCGCCGAGGCTTCCAGCGCGGCGCGCTCCATCCGGGGCACGACGACCGTGGGCTTGCCCGCCGCGGGCACGACCAAGGCCGTCAACCGTTCCATTGTCTGCGCGCGCGAACCGATCAGGTAGCGCAGGTCGTAGCCGGGGGTGATCACCAAGCCGGCCAAACCCGCATCCCTGGTAGCTGTGGCGGCCGCCGCCAAGCGGCCCGCATACACCTCATTGCCGAATCGGCTGACGGTCATCTCAGAGAGGCTAGTCGGCGGCTGGCAGGATGGCGGGCATGCCCGCACCGGTGATGCTGCTCGACGGCGCCAGCATGTGGTTTCGGTCCTTCTTCGGGGTACCGTCGTCGATTACCGCTCCCGACGGCAGGCCCGTCAACGCCGTCCGCGGATTCCTGGACAGCGTTGCCACCCTGATCACCCGCGAGCGGCCGGCCCGCCTGGTGGTGTGTCTGGACCTCGACTGGCGCCCCCAATTCCGGGTCGACTTGATTCCGTCGTACAAAGCCCACCGGGTGGCGTCCGACGAGACCCCGGATGCTGGTGAGCCCGAACCGGAGGACGTGCCCGACGAGCTGAGTCACCAGGTGGAGATGATCGCCGAACTTCTCGACGCCTTCGGCATCGCCACGGCCGGCGCCGAGGGCTTCGAAGCCGACGACGTCCTGGGCACCCTCGCGTCCGCCGAACACAGGGATCCCGTGATCGTCGTCAGCGGCGACCGCGACCTCCTGCAACTGGTGGCCGACGAGCCCGTCCCGGTCCGGGTGCTGTATCTGGGCCGAGGGCTGTCGAACGCCGTGATGTTCGGGCCCGGCGAGGTGGCGGAGAGATACGGTGTCCCCGAACACCGGGCCGGCGCGGCATACGCGGAACTTGCGCTGCTGCGCGGAGATCCCTCCGACGGTTTGCCCGGCGTTCCGGGAGTCGGCGAGAAGACCGCGGCCACGATGCTGGCCAAGTACGGATCGCTTGACGAAATCCTCGCCGCCGCAATGGATCCCAAATCCACGCTGCCTAAAGCCGTCCGCGCAAAAGTTGTGGCGTCCACCGATTACATCGAGGCGGCCCGGCGGGTGGTACACGTGGCCCGCGATGCGCCGGTCGAGCTGTCGATCGCGACGGACCGACTCCCACTGACCGCGGCCGACCCCGCGCGGGTGGCCGACCTGGCCGGTGCTTACGGTGTCACGTCGTCGATCGCCCGACTGCAGAAGGCATTGGACGGACTCCCCGACTAGTCGCTCCCAGGTTGGGGCCCCAGCCTGGGAGCCGGGGCCTAGGTGCCGAACATCTTCTCTTCGTGTTCGATCACTTCGGCCGCCGCCCGTTCACCCGATCGCACCGCGCCATCGATGAAGCCGTACATGATGGGCGAGGATTCCGTTCCGGCCCAATGGATTCGGCCACACGGCTCGCGCAGCGCGGGCCCGAATTCGGTGAGGACCCCCGGCGGGGTGTGCGCGATCATCCCGCCACCGGAGTACGGTTCCGCCGACCAGTTCTGTTCGATGTAGTCGAGTGGTGTCAGAGCCTTCTCGCCGAATCGCTCGGCAACGGCTGCCAGCACCGCCTTGCGTCGCTCTTCAACGCCAAGCTTCCCGATTCTGCGTGCCTCGGGACCTTCGGTGATGACCGTCAGACTGCCAGGCGACCCCGAGTCGGTGCAGGAATCGATGGTGAGATTCGCGGCCGACCCCGGCGCGAACGACTGCCCCGAGAGACCGTCGGCCCGCCAGAAGGGCTCGTCGTAGATCAGTCCGATCTTGAACACGGCACCGGTCGGCATCCGCTGATGCAGAAACGATCGGTCGGCCGGCAGCATCGGCTCGTAAACGATCTGCGCCGCGATGGCTATCGGCACGGTGACGATGACCCTCCGGGCACGCACCTGCGCATCGTCGGCATGCACGGTCACCCCCTCGGGGTCCTGAACAATCCGCCGGACCGGCTGCGACAGTCTGATCACATCGCCGAGCTCGGCCGCGATCGCGTGATGGATCGCACCCATACCGCCGATCGGACGCTCGTCCTCGGCGGCGTCCTTGACGCCGAGAACGAAGCTCGGCCCGCCTGCCGACGCCATCTGGAACAAGACGAACAGCAGCGACAACTCCGAAGACGCGGAGGTGTACAGACCGGCGATGGCAGACTCCAGCAGCTGTCGCGCGGGTTTGGACAGCGTGTTGTTGTCCAGCCAGCGAGCCCACGTGATCTGGTCCCACTTCTGCGCTTTGGGCGCATCCCATGGAGCGTCGATCGGAATCGCTTTGCACATCTGGGTGAGTTCGAGAAAGGCGGCACCGATGTTCGCCACCGCCAGGGGATTCATCGTCAGCGGGATGGTGCCCTTATAGCGGTACTTCTTGCCGTCGACGAACATCATCGCGTCGCCGTCGACGTACTGCTTGTAACTCGCGACGCCGAACTCGGTCATCAGCGCATAGATGCGGTCCTGCCCCGGACCTATCCAAGCGCCCCCGCGATCGATCCATAGTCCGTCATCGCGCGTCTCGGTGAACGTCCGCCCGCCGACACGATCACGGGCTTCCAACAACACCACCGACTGGCCCGCCTGCTTGAGCCGCAGAGCCGCAGTCAGACCGGCAAAACCCGCACCGATGACGCAGTAGTCCACCGTGTTCACCGGGCACCCCATTTCCTCGGGGGACACCGAAAGCCGCCCCGCCCCTAAGGCGTACCCGTGCGCACCGGGTTAGTCAACAGCTACTTGGGCCGCCCGACTTCATAGGTGCCCTTGTCGTCCTGGAAGGTCACGGTCACCTGACGCTTGGTTCCGTCGATGCTGACCTCACAGGTGAAGGTGGCGCCCTTCTTCACCGTGGGGCTCTGACCGTTGTTGCACTTGACGTCCTTGACGTTCTTGGCACCGTAGCCGTTGGTCTCGTCGGTGAGAATCTGCTGCACACCCTGCTGGGCCTTGGCGACGTCGAGCTTCGTGGTGACGAAGAACCCGGGCTTCCAGAATCCGAGTACCAGCACGACCGCCACGATGATCGCGGCGAGGACGCCCACCACGGTGCCGATGACCGCCATCGAACGCTTCGACGACTCTTCGGCACCCGGCTGCGGGTAGGCCCCGTATTGCACGCCCGGCTGCTGGGGATACTGGCTCGGATCCGGATACTGTCCCGGCTGATACTGGCCGGGCTGCTGATATTGGCCGGGCTGCTGCGGATACTGCTGACCGTACTGCGGGTACTGACCGTACTGCTGCGGCTGCTGACCGTATTGCTGCGGCTGCCCGTAGGCCGACGGGTTGTAGCCGGGCGCCCCCCCATAAGGCTGCTGAGTCGGAGGGTTGTTCTGGCCCGGTTGCTGCTGCCCGTACTGCTGGTACTGCTGCGGGTTGTATGCGGGCGGTTGCCAGCTCGGCGCTTGAGTCGTCGGGGCCTGTGAGGTGGGGGCCTGCGAGGTTGGGGCCTGCGAGGTCGCGTTCTGGGCGGTAGGTCCCGAAGATGACGGTGTCTGCCACGAGGGGGTGTCGCCCGACCGCTGATCGGCCGGCGGTTGCCACGCCGGAGTCTGGGTCGGCTGAGAAGGCGAGTTCTGGCCGGAACCCCCGCCCGAGGATTCCGAACCCGACGCCGAGCCGCTCGAGGGCTGGTTCGTCTCGCGTGACGATTGATCCGATCCGGCACCAGGCTGATCCTGACCCTGCTTCGACTGCCAGGGGCTGGGGTCAGTTCCCTGCGGTCCGCTCATCGTCTCTCCTCGTTCTGGTCGCGAATTCGCTCCCACCGTAGCGTTTGGATCACCCTACCCGCCATCAACAGCCACGACGCCGCGCCGGATGTCGTCGATGGCGCGTTTCGCCGCGGTACGCAGCGATTTATTCGGTCCCGAAACCCGGACCTGATCGAGCAGATCCAGCACCTGACGGCACCATCGGACGAAGTCCCCCGCCGACAACGGCGTACCGCTCCCGGCGACGTCCGACGCGTCGAGCGCGGCGGCGAGATTGCCGGTCGTCGCCCACCGATGAACGGCGGGAACGAACCCTTCGTCGGGTTCCCGCGTCGGCGCGATCCGGTGCCGCACCTCGTCGGCACGCAAACGGGTGGACAGCCGCCGCGTGTCGGCCAGCGCCTTGCGCACGCCCGCCGTCGGCATGGCGATGACGTTCGCCGGAGTCGGTCCGTCGCTGCCACGCGCCTCGAACACCATCGCGGAGATCACCGCGGCCAGCTCGGCGGGCTGCAAGCCGTTCCATGCGCCCGATCGCAGGCATTCCGCCACCAGCAGATCGCTCTCGCTGTAGATCCGCGCCAACAGCCGCCCGTCGTCGGTGACCCGCAGATCGCCGCCGCTTGACTGGATGAATCCCCGCTCGCTCAGCAGAACCACGATCCGGTCGAAGGTGGCAGCCAGCGAATTCGTGGCGGCATCGATCTTCTTGCGGATGTGCTGGTTGTCCCGCTCGACCCGCAGATAGCGCTCGGCGATCCGTACCTGGGCTTCACGATCGGCGAGCCGGTGCGCGGGATGTCGTCGCATCGACTCCCGCAGCACCAGGAGCTCCGGGTCGGCATCCGAGTTGTCGCCGTCCCGGTCGCCGCGGCGACTGCGATTCGACGGACGGGGTAACTTCTCGGCCGCCGACAGCAGAGCCGAGGCCAGGTCCCGCCGCACCCTCGGCTGTTTGTGCTCGACGCGTTTGGGCAGGCTCATCGCCCCCAGCGGCGCGGATCCACCGGCGTAGTCGGTCGAGGAAATCCTTCCGGCCCAACGACTTTCGGTCAGCACCAGGGGACGCGGATCGTCGGGGTCACGAGCGGGTTCGAGCACCACTGCCAATCCGCCCCGACGGCCGTGGGCGATATTGATGATGTCGCCCCGCTTGAGCGCCACGAGTGCATCATTGGTCGACTGCCGGCGCCGCAACCTGGACGACCTGGAATGCGCACGCTCCCGCTCACCGATACTCGCTCGCAGACGGGCGTAGTCCAGAACGGCGGGCTCCGGCACCGGCTTGGCCTGGCGATCCCAGGCCAATTCCGACGCGATGCCGTCGAGCATCCTTTCGCCGCGCTCCACCCCGCGGGCCAGCCCGGCCACCGACTTGTCGGCCTGATACTGCGCGAAAGACTGCTCAAGCAGCCTGTGCGCCTGTTCGGGTCCCATCTGGCTGACCAGGTTGATGGTCATGTTGTACGACGGACCGAACGAGCTCTTGAGCGGGAAAGTCCGGGTGGAGGCCAGACCGGCGATCTCAGCGGGCTCGGCGGTGCTCTCGTGCGGCGACCAGATCACCACCGCGTGGCCCTCGACATCGATGCCGCGACGGCCGGCGCGGCCCGTGAGCTGGGTGTACTCCCCAGGCGTCAGCGGCATGTGCTGCTCGCCGTTGAATTTGACGAGCTTCTCCAGCACCACCGTCCGCGCCGGCATGTTGATTCCCAGTGCCAGCGTCTCCGTCGCGAACACAGCTTTGATCAGGCCCGCCGTGAACAGTTCCTCCACCGTGTGCCGGAAGATCGGCAGCATCCCGGCATGGTGCGCGGCCAAACCCCGCAGCAGCCCCTCGCGCCACTCGTAGTAGTCGAGAACCGCGAGGTCGGCATCCGCGAGATCCCCGCAGCGCCGGTCGATCACCTCTGCGATCCGGACACGGTCCTCGTCGGTCGTCAATCCCAGCGAACTGCGAAGGCACTGTTTGACGGCGGCGTCGCAGCCCGCGCGCGAGAAGATGAAGGTGATGGCCGGCAACAGACCCTCACGATCGAGCGCCGCGATGACATCGGGCCGCGACGGCGGGCGGAACAGGCTTGGCGGCCCCCCGCGCCGGCCACGATGACGCGGCTCCCACCCCGTGAGCCTGTCAGCCTCGCGTCGATGCGCGATGTGGCGTAGCAGCGATGGGTCGACGAGTTGCTGTTTCCCCAGAGAGTTCGTGTCGGAGTAGTCGAAAAGATCGAAAAGCCGCTTGCCCACCAGCACGTGCTGCCACAACGGCACCGGCCGGTGTTCGTCGACGACGACGGTGGTGTCGCCCCGAACGGCCTGAATCCAGCCGCCGAATTCCTCGGCGTTGCTCACCGTGGCAGACAGGCTGACCAGACGGACGTCGTCCGGCAGATGCAGAATCACTTCTTCCCAGACGGCCCCGCGCATCCGGTCGGCGAGGAAATGCACCTCGTCCATCACCACGAAGGACAGCGCACGCAATGTTTGCGACCCCGCATACAGCATGTTCCGGAGCACCTCGGTCGTCATGACCACCACGGGCGCGTCGCCGTTGATCGACTGGTCGCCCGTCAGCAGACCGATGTTCTCCGGGCCGTACCTGCGGACCAGATCGCCGTGCTTCTGGTTGCTCAACGCCTTGATCGGAGTGGTGTAGAAGCACTTTCGACCCGCGGCCAGTGCCAGGTGAACGGCGAACTCGCCGACCACCGTCTTTCCCGCGCCGGTGGGCGCGCACACCAGCACACCATTGCCACGTTCGAGCGCTTCGCACGCCTTGGCTTGAAACGGATCCAACTGGAAGGTCAGGAGGTCGGTGAACCTGCCCAGTTCGGAATCAGGTGATGTCGTCATGGTCTGCCACCGTGGGGACCGGCACAGCTTCGGGCTGCTCGATGGGCGCGGCCTGGTCGTCCGGGACCTCGGTCCGGGCTTCGCGCTTGGCCTTGCGCCTGTCGTTCAGTCGGGCGATCTGGATGGCGAACTCCAGCAACAGCGTCAGCGCCAACCCCAGCGCCAGCATCGAAAACGGATCGGAGCCGGGGGTCGCGAAAGCCGCGAAAACAAACACCGCGAAGATGAAGCCGCGCCGCCATGCTTTGAGGCGCTCGTAGGTGAGCATTCCGATCAGATTCAGCATGACGATCAGGAGCGGGAACTCGAAGCTGACGCCGAACACGAGCAGCAGGTTGATCAGGAAACCGAAATACTGATCGCCCGACAGCGCGGTCACCTGAACGTCGCTGCCCACGGTCAACAGAAAGTGCAATGCTTTCGCCAGCACGAAGTAGGCCAGGACTGCGCCCGAGACGAAGAGCATCGCCGCGAACACCACGAACGTCACCGCGAATCGGCGCTCGTTCTTGTAGAGGCCGGGGGTGATGAACGCCCAGAGTTCGTAGAGCCACACGGGGCAGGCCAGCACCAAACCAGCCGTCATGCCCACTTTGAGGCGGAGCATGAACTGGTCGAAGGGCGCCGTCGCCAACAGCCGGCAACCCCCGTCAGGGCTGATGTCGGCACGCGCCGACGACGGAAGTGAACAGTACGGCTCGCGCAGCCACTCCCCGAGACTTTCCAACCCGAACACCGAGTGGCTGTACCAGAGGAATCCGGCGACCGTGGTCAACGCGATCGCGAACACCGAGATCAACAGACGGGTGCGCAGCTCCCGCAGGTGATCGACAAGGGACATCGTCCCGTCGGGGTTGACGCGACTGCGCCGCTGACGCGGGTCGAGCCGGGTCAGAAATCTAGGGGTGCGCACAGCAGATGTGGGTGTGGGCGCGAGGGCGCCCGTCAGGTTCTTGGATCAGGCCGGTCGGGCGTCGCTCTGGTTCTGGCCCTGCGGCTGCGCCAGCGGGGCTTCGACACGCTCGGACTGCACCTGCATCGGAGGCTGAGCGGATGCGGCGGGCGGCGTGACGGCCTCGGTCTTGCCGTCGTTCTGCAGTTCCCGGATTTCGGATTTGAAGATCCGCATCGACTTGCCGAGCGAGCGGGCGGCGTCGGGCAGCTTCTTGGCCCCGAACAGCACGACCACCACGGCCAGAAGAATCAGCCAATGCCAGGGACTGAGACCGCCCATCAGTTACCTCCAGAAGTCTTTTCGATGCTACCCCACGGCGGCGCGCCGGAATCGGCACCGACGTCGCAGTTCGGCTCAGTCGTCGAGTTCCGCGTAGGCGGCCAGCGCCGCGCCGGCAGTTTCCCGCACTCGATCCGCGAGCGAGGCGGGTTCGAGCACCCGCACGTCGGCGCCGAATCCCAGCACCAGCCTGGCGAGCCACTCTTCGGAGGCGAAGGTCATGACCGCCTCGCACGAGCCGTCCGGCAACTCGCTGACGACACGCATCGGGTAGTACTCCCGCATCCAGGCCGCAGCCGGCGCGATCAGGAATCTGGCCACGGGAAGAGCGGGGTCGGCATCGAACAGCGAGGTATCCGGGCCTGACCGGAGCGCCGGTTCGGGGACCGCCGCCGCTTCGTCGAGAACTGTCGCGTCGACGATGCGGTCGAAGCGGAACAGCCGAACTCCTTCCGCCTCGCGCGACCATGCCTCCAGATAGCTGTGGTCTCCGACGAGGACAACCCGGATCGGGTCGACCACCCGATGCGACAAGACGTCGCGGGAGGCGGAGTAGTACTCCAGCGCCAGTGCCCGCGCCTCGCGTAACGCGGCGCGCACCCGGACCCCAGTCTCGGCCGACCCAGTCTCGGCCGCCTCGATCTCGTACTCGGCCGCAGTCCCCTCCTCGGCCGTCTTGATCGCGTCGCCGCGTCCTACGGTTCCGGCCGCGGCCTCGATCTTGGCGATGGCGCTCTGGGCTGCGCGCGGGTCGACCACACCGGGAATGTCGACCAGCCCACGCAGTGCGACCAGGAGCCCAGTGGCCTCGGGCGACGTCAGGCGCAGGGGCTTGTCCATGCCTGCCGAGAACGTCACCTCGATGGTCTTGTCGTCGTCGTATGCGAAATCGATCAGGTCGCCCGGGAAGTAGCCGGGCAGGCCGCACACGAAAAGCTGACTCACGTCGTCGCGCAACTGCTTCTCGCTGACGCCTAGGTCGGAGGCGGCGTCTTCGTAGCTGATCCGGGGATTGGCCTGGAAGTACGGCACCAAGTTCAACAGCCGCACCAGGCGTGCCGACACCGCTGTCATGCGCGGACTCCCGCGTGAGCGGCCAGGCGTGCGCAGACATCGTCACGAAGCTCCTGCGGCTCGATGACCAGAGCGTCCGCACCGTGCCCCGCGATCTCGCGGGCCAGCCTGCCGGTTGAATCCAATTCCAACTCGATGAACTCCCCCGGCCTGTTGCCGAGCTTCCGCGGGCCAAGCGAAGTGCCGGCCCTGCGCACCGAAGTGGCTCGCCCGTCCGCAACCCACACGACGGCCCGTATACCGCTGGGGGTCTCGCCGATGGCCGCGTTGACCAGCCCTCGCAGGTCGACTCCCGGGGGACGCGTGACAGCGCCGGCGGGTCCGGTCGCTGTCACGTCGGAGCCGATTCTGGACAACCGGAATGTCCGTGTCGCGTCACGGTCACGGTCATGACCGATCAGATACCACCGTCCCCTCGCCGTGAGAACACCCCATGGTTCGACCGTGCGCGTCACGTAGGCCTCGGCGGGTGAGGGACGATGACTGAACTGAACCGCCCGCCCGGAGTCGATGGCCGCCAACAGCGTTCCGAGGACGTCCTCCGAACCGCGCAGGCCCGAAAGTCCGGCAGCGGTGGTGATCGTGACGGCCGCGTCCGGGTCGACATCGACGCCTGCGGCGCGCAACTTGAGCAGGGCTCCCTGCGTCGCGGTGATGAATTCGGGCGACTCCCACAGCTGAGCGGCGACCGCAACGGCGGCCGCCTCTTCGGCGGTCAAATCGATGTCGGGCAGGGAGTAGGCGTCCCGGTTGATGCGGTAGCCCTCGCGGGTATCGAACTTCGATACCCGGCCGGTTTCCAGCGGTATTCCGAGGTCCCTGAGCTCGTTCTTGTCCCGTTCGAACATGCGGGAGAACGCCTCGTCGGTCGGGCAATCGGCGTAGCCCGCGACGTTGGAGCGAATCCGCTCGGCGGTGATGTAACTACGGGTGGACAACAACGCGATGACCAGATTCATCAACCGCTCGACCTTGGATATCGCCATTACCCGTACCTCACATACTGGCCCTCACGCACCGGACATACCGGCGCTTACATGCTGGCGATGAGCCGCTTGACCCGCTCGTCCACCGAACGGAACGGATCTTTGCACAACACGGTGCGCTGCGCTTGGTCGTTGAGTTTGAGATGCACCCAATCGACGGTGAAGTCGCGGCCCGCCTGCTGCGCCGCACTGATGAATTCGCCGCGCAACTTGGCCCGGGTGGTCTGAGGCGGCGTGTCGACGGCGGCCTCGATCTCCTCGTCGGTGGTGATCCGGGTTGCCAGCCCCTTTCGCTGCAACAGGTCGAAGACTCCCCGCCCCCGTTTGATGTCGTGATAGGCGAGGTCGAGTTGACTGATCTTCGGGTCGGACAGCTCCATGTTGTAGCGATCCTGATACCGCTGGAACAGCTTTCGCTTGATGACCCAGTCGATTTCGGTGTCGACTTTGGCGAAGTCCTGACTTTCGACCGCGTCGAGCTGACGACCCCACAGGTCCACCACCTGCTCGATCTGAGAGTTCGGCTCACGTGTTTGCAGGTATTCGACGGCCCGCGAGTAATACTCGCGCTGGATGTCGAGCGCGCTCGCCTGGCGGCCGCCCGCGAGGCGAACCGGCCGGCGGCCTGTCACATCGTGGCTGACCTCGCGGATCGCCCGAATCGGATTGTCCAGCGAGAAGTCCCGGAACGGCACGCCGGCCTCGATCATCTCGAGAACCAGCGAGGCCGTTCCCACCTTCAGCATGGTGCTGGACTCGCACATGTTCGAGTCGCCGACGATGACATGCAGGCGCCGGTACTTCTCGGCGTCGGCGTGGGGTTCATCGCGTGTGTTGATGATCGGGCGCGACCGGGTGGTGGCGCTCGAAACGCCCTCCCAGATGTGTTCGGCGCGCTGTGACAGGCAGAACGTCGCGGCCTTGGGAGTCTGAAGGATCTTGCCTGCCCCGCAAATGAGCTGCCGCGTGACCAGGAAGGGAAGAAGGACGTCGGAAATGCGGGAGAACTCTCCCGCCCGCACAATCAGGTAGTTCTCGTGACATCCGTAGGAGTTCCCCGCGGAGTCGGTGTTGTTCTTGAACAGGTAGATGTCGCCGCCGATGCCCTCGTCGGCCAGCCGTTGCTCGGCGTCGATCAGCAGGTCTTCCAAGACCCGCTCGCCGGCCCGATCATGGGTGACCAGCTGGATGAGGTTGTCGCATTCGGCCGTCGCATATTCGGGGTGGCTGCCGACGTCGAGATAAAGACGTGCGCCGTTGCGCAAGAACACGTTTGAGCTGCGGCCCCAGGAGACCACCCTGCGGAAGAGGTACCGCGCCACCTCATCGGGACTCAACCGGCGATGACCGTGAAAGGTGCAGGTGACACCGAATTCGGTCTCGATGCCCATGATTCTCCGCTGCACGTCACCGAGCCTACTTGCTGGCATGCGATTTCACGTCAAGCCTGTGGATGGCGCAATCCGCGCCCACATCCGCCGTGTCAGCATCAGCCATGACCGATCCCGTAGTCGTCGACCCGTCCGGGATGCGTGCCCTGGCGACGCGCATGCATTCGATCGTCGACGACCTTGCCCGCGAGACGATTCCAACTCCGGCGCTGGCGGGCTCGGCCGTCTCGTCGATGAGCGCGCCCGGCACGTTCGCGGCTCGCATACAACGGCTGAGCGAAGCCATCGGAGACTGGGCCCACAACGCCGTTCGCTGCGTCGGCGAACTCGCCGCTACCGACTCCCGCAGTGACGACACCCGGTCGCGGTGACGCGGCCGACCGTGTCGCAGGCGCAATCCTGGGATCCGGCGGCGCTACGCGATGTCGCCGACGTCTGGGACGGCGTCGCCGGCCGATTGCAACAGCGCGCCGATCAGGTGGATGCCGCCGTGACAGGCACCAACGCGATCTGGCGGGGAACCGGAGCCGACGAGGCGCGGCGCGCGGCGGCGCCCACCACCGCTGCGCTTCGACGCCTGTGCGGCACATTGGTGATCGCCGCCGCCGAGGCGCGCGACGGCGCCAGGACAATCGGATCTGCCCGGACCGAGGTGCTCTCCCGTATTGGCGACGCCGAAGCCGACGGGTGCACGGTCGCAGACGACGGCACAGTCAGCGCGCCGACCCAGCCGTCGGCACTTGCGGTGATGCTGTCGGGCGGAAGCCCCCAGACCGCAACGGATCTGTTGGAAATTCGCGCCCAAGAGCTCACGCGTGCAATGCATTCCGCCCTGGACGCCCTGGCCGCGTCCGACAACGACACAGCGCGAGCGATCGATGCGGCCTTCGACCTGATGATCGACCCGGACGATGTACCGGGCGCGGTCAGGCCGGCGGGACTGTCCGGAGGCACCGTCGAAGACTGGCCCCAACTGAGTCAGAGCGAGATCGCCGCAGAGCTCACCGCCATGTCCGCGGCCGAGCGAGGGCGGCTGATCCGGGCACACCCCGAGCAGGCGGGCAACACCGATGGTGTCCCCTGGGCCACCCGGGTGGCCGCCAACAGACTGAACATCGCCAACGCGATTCTGCGCGAACGTGAGGTACTCGACCGCCCTCTCGAGGACAAGCTCCGGATGGCCATCTCACCCACGCTGGGCCCCGCCGACGCCGAACGGCTGTGGGCCACGCTGCATGCCGACCCCGCATTGCAGGCGGCGGCGATCGTCGCCCACGACCGGGACGCCCTTCGCCGAATAGCGTTCTATGAAGGGTTGCTGGGTGACATCCCCGACCCGACGGACCCCACGCGGCGCGTCCCACGCCAAATCCTTGCGTTCGACCCGGACCGGTCGTCGTTGATCGAGATGTTCGGAAACCTGGAACGGGCGCACGCGGTCGGCGTCCTCGTTCCCGGCCTCAACACCACGATGGAGACATCCGCGGAAGACGCCCTGACCGCCGCCAGATTCGTCGCGGGGTCCGGCGGCGACGTCGCGATGATCACCTATTTGGGCGGCCCCTTTCCGACCGGCGAACTCGCGGCCGGAATCGCCGACGCGGCCGATCCCCGATACGCCCTCGCCATGGCGCCCCGTCTCGCTGCCTTCAGCGAGGACGTCGACCGGACAGTCGGACGCCTGGACCGCCCCGTTCCGGTCACCTACCTGGGCCACTCCTACGGCGGGTCGATCGTTGGAACGGCCGAACGTTTCGGGCTCACCGCCGACCGGGTGGTCTACGTGGAGGCGGCCGGATCCGGCGTGGGCGTCTCGAGTCCCGCCGACTGGCACAATCGCAACCCCGATGTGTTGCGGTTCGCCATGACCGCGCCCGGTGACTGGATCAGCATCGTGCAGGGGCTGCCGGCGGGGCCGCACGGCGCCGATCCAGACACCATGCCCGGCGTCATCCCACTGGCCACCGGTCGGCGTTTGAACGGATGGCCGATGGCCGGGCCGTCGACCCACAGCGACGTACTCAACGAACCGTCGGATGCGTGGCGAAACATTCTCGCGGTGATCGCCGGAGACAGCGGCCGGATCCGCGTCAGGCGTAGCGCGGGCGGGGAGTGATAGGAGCGGTCGGATGCTCGGCAAGGGTTGCGAGACTGTCGATTTGAATCATGATCGAGTCCCGGATCTGCTCGGTGGTCATCGTCACGATGACGTCGGCCTGTCGGCGCTTGCCGTCATAGATGAATCCTTGACGAAGCCCCGGATGGAGCCTTCCCTGCTTGTCGACCACCATGCGGTAGTCGCCGCCGCGATAGCCCAGAAGCACCCATTCATGACTGGAGATGAATCCAATGTGCATGTGCGCCAAGGAATCCCACGGACCCTCGCCAGGCGCGGTGATGTCGAAAGTCCAGGCGTACCGAGGGGTGAAACCGCGTAGACGGGTCTGGCTCAACTGATACTGCCAACAGCGGAGAACGACCTCGGCGGCGAGCCCGTCGAGGGCTTTCCGAGTCGCGGCCCAACACCGCGCGCGCTCGTCGATGCCCATCCGGTCGTCGTTCCGACGATCACCATCCATATGGGCCCCTCGCAACCGGAAACCTGCACTCCAGAACGTCTCTGGCACCTGGCAGAAGCGTACGCGCCGAAACCAGCCGCCGTCTCTAAGTCGAGTTGCATCCTAACGAAATCGTCAGATTTCGGTGACAAGCTACTCGCCCGGCGGCATCTCCGATTCGCTTGACGGCTGAGCTGAATCAGCTTTGGGCAGAAGGGCTTCCAACGCGGGGCCGGCGATGCGGCGGAACGCCCGGCGCGGACGGTTGGCATCGAGGATCGCCACCTCGAGCGTCGCGGGACCGAGTACACGTGGCTCGACGGCCGGCACGGCGTTACCACTGGTGCTGGTGATTCCGGCACGCAGCGCCCCCACCGCCACCCCGACCGCGTCGGAAAGCGTCGCGTTCTCGACGAATGACTCCTTGAGCGCGCCGAGGATCGGGTCGGTGGCGCCGCCCATCGCCACGAAGTGCGGTTCGTCGGCAATCGACCCGTCATAAGTGATCCGGTACAGCTCAGGCGATTTGGACTCCCCGTAGTGCGCCACCTCGGCCACACACAGTTCAACCTCGTAGGGCTTGGCCTGCTCCGTGAAGATAGTGCCCAGCGTCTGTGCGTAGACGTTGGCCAACTGCCGGCCGGTCACATCACGACGGTCATAGGCATAGCCGCGCGTATCGGCGAACTGTATTCCGCCGCGCCGCAGGTTGTCGAATTCGTTGAACCGCCCGACCGCCGCGAATCCCACCCGGTCGTACAGCTCACTGACCTTCTGCAGCGAACGCGAAGGATTCTCGGCGACGAAGAGCACTCCGCCGTCATAGACCATCGCAACCACGCTTCGGCCGCGCGCGATTCCCTTGCGCGCGATCTCCGAGCGCTCGCGCATCGCCTGTTCGGGCGATATGAAATACGGAAAGCTCACGGGGCCACCCTCGGCGCTTCGTTGTTGGGCCCGCCGCCGGGACCGAACTCGTCCGACCGCGACCTACTGGCAATGACTTGACGGGCCAACCGTGCGATGCGCTCCTCGGGGACGTCATTGGCGCCTTCGGCATCGATGGTCACCGCGGTCGGGTAGATGCCGCGGACCAGGTCGGGTCCGCCGGTCGCCGAGTCGTCGTCGGCGGCGTCGTACAGTGCCTCGACAGCAACCTTCAGCGCCGAATCCTGGTCCGTCACAGAGGAATACAGCTTCTTGATCGACGACCGCGCGAAAAGGGATCCGGAACCGACCGACTGATAGCCCTCCGCCTCGATGTTCCAGCCGCCCGCCGCGTCGAACGAGACGATCCGGCCGGCGCCGGCCGGATCGGGATGGTCCAGGTCGTAACCCACCAACAGGGGAAGGGCGACGAAACCCTGCAACGCCGCGCCCAGGTTCCCCCGCACCATGATGGCCAACCGATTGACCTTCCCGGCGAAAGTCAGGGGCACACCCTCGAGCTTTTCGTAATGCTCCAACTCGACCGCGTACAGCCGGGCGAACTCGACCGCGATGGCGGCGGTGCCGGCGATCCCGGTGGCCGTGTAATCGTCGGTGATGTAGACCTTCTGCACGTCGCGCCCGGCGATCATGTGGGACTGCGTCGAGCGGCGATCGCCCGCGATGAGAACACCGCCGGGATACTTCAGCGCGACGATCGTGGTGCCGTGCGGCAACGCGTCGCCCGGCGCGGACCCGACCGAGCCGACAGGCAGCAGGTGTGGCGCCCGATGCCTCAGTAACTCGGAGAACGACGAGAGGTCCATCGACGCGGAAGCGCCGAGAAGGGGTGAAGTGCCGGGCAGATGATCAGAAGGGCGCCAGGTCGACGGGCGCAAGGTCACTGGCCGCCCTTTTGGACGTATGCGCGGACGAAGTCCTCGGCGTTCTCTTCGAGCACATCGTCGATCTCATCGAGCAAATCGTCTGTCTCTTCGGTGAGTTTCTCGCGACGTTCCTGCCCGCTGGCCGCGCTGCCGGTGAGATCGTCGTCCTCACCGCCGCCGCCGCCCCGCTTGGTCTGCTCCTGGGCCATCGCCGCCTCCTGGTCCTCATCGGCGACCTGCCCTACGACAGGTGCGCTCGCCGGTTATTCCACAGTACCGGCAAGGCACTCTTTTATAGGCCCTGCCGTTCGCCTCATCGGCGCTTTAGTTGGTGAGTTGTTCCACCAGTTCGACAGCACTGTCGACAGCATCGAGAAGCTCCCCGACGTGGGCCTTGCTGCCTCGCAGCGGCTCCAGCGTCGGTATCCGCACCAACGAGTCGCCGCCGAGATCGAAAATCACCGAATCCCAACTCGCGGCCGCGATATCGGCGCCGAAGCGGCGCAAACACTCACCCCGGAAATAGGCGCGGGTATCGGTCGGGGGGTTGTCGATCGCGTCGAGCACCTGCTGTTCGGTGACCAGGCGCTTCATCGAACCGCGCGCGACCAGTCTGTTGTACAGGCCCTTATCCAGACGAACGTCGGAATATTGAAGGTCGACGAGATGCAGACGCGGCGCCGACCAGCTGAGGTTCTCGCGGCGCCGGAAGCCCTCCAGCAGACGCAGCTTGGCGGGCCAATCCAGGATTTCCGCGCACTCCATCGGGTCTCGCTCCAGCAGATCCAGCACGTTCGCCCACGTCTCGACGACATCCGCCGCGCGCGCATCGGGATCGCGCTTGTCCAGCAGCTTGGCCACCCTATCGAGGTAGATCCGCTGCAGGGCGAGACCGGTGAGCTCACGGCCATCGGCCAGGGCCACGGTGGCCCGAAGCGACGGGTCGCGGCTGAGCACATGCACGGCGTGCACGGGGCGTGCCAGCGCCAGGTCCGTCAAGTCGAAGCCGTACCGCGGCCCCTCCTCGATCAGGTCGAGCACCAGCGAGGTGGTTCCGAGCTTGAGGTACGTCGACGTTTCCGACAGGTTCGCGTCGCCGATGATCACGTGCAGGCGGCGGTATTTGTCGGCATCGGCGTGCGGCTCGTCGCGGGTGTTGATGATCCCCCGCTTGAGCGTGGTCTCCAGTCCGACCTCGACCTCGATGTAGTCGGCGCGCTGCGACAGCTGGAAGCCCGGCTCATCGCCCGACGGACCGATCCCCACCCGGCCCGAGCCGGTGACCACCTGACGGGACACCATGAACGACGTCAGACCGGCGATCACCGCCGAGAACGGCGTGTGGCGGCTCATCAGGTAGTTCTCGTGCGAACCGTACGAGGCGCCCTTGCCGTCGACGTTGTTCTTGTACAACTGGAGCTTCGCGGCGCCCGGAACGCTCGCGACGTGGCGTGCGGCGGCCTCCATGACCCGCTCACCGGCCTTGTCCCAGATCACCGCATCGAGTGGATCGGTTACCTCGGGCGCCGAGTACTCGGGGTGTGCGTGATCGACATAGAGCCGAGCGCCATTGGTCAGGATCATGTTGGCCGCGCCCACCTCGTCGGCATCGACGATGGGCGGCGGGCCGGAAGCCCGGCTCAGATCGAAACCGCGCGCGTCGCGGAGAGGGGATTCCACCTCATAGTCCCAGCGGGTGCGTTTCGCGCGAGGGATGCCTGCCGCCGCCGCGTAAGCCAGGACGGCCTGGGTCGAGGTGAGTATCGGATTTGCGGTCGGATCGGACGGCGAGGAAATGCCGTACTCGACCTCGGTTCCGATGATCCGCTGCATACTCACCACCCTAACGGGCGCGCTGGCTGCTACTGATGAGCGCCTTGACCTGTCCGCACCCGGCTAGGGTCATCAGTGGCGGATTCGCGGTCAGCGGCGCCGGGCGCGATGCAATCTCGAATTGGAGGATTCCCATGGCTCTCCCCGCGACTGACAGCGCCGACGTCTTCGGCAAGCGATACGGCGAGGTCCTGCTAGTGAGTGCTGGCGAATCGGGGCCCGAAGCCGCGGTGTACAACACCTACCCGCTCAACGACTGCCCCGCCGAACTGTGGGACAAGTTGGATGCCGGCACGATCGCGAAGGAGAACGGCGCCCTCGGCGCTCTCCTCAACGGCCCGCGCTACTGGTTGATGAGCAGCATCGAGAAGGTGGCGACCGGCCCGCAGGAGACCAAGACGTTCGGCGGCATCGACATGATCAAGCAGGCGGTCGTCCAGCTGTCGTCGATGAATCCGGCCCCCTACAGCGTCAATCGCGTCGCGCGCAGCACGGTGTTCACCTTCGGCGCCGGCAGGCCGGTGTTCGAACTCGTCGATGCCGACGGGCGGCGCTGGGTGATGCAGACGTGGAGTCAGACGGTCGACAAAACCCTGTCGCTGGACGATCTTGCCGGACTGGCGTCGCGGCTGGAACTGCCCGAAGGATGGTCGTTCGAAACGCGCACGCTCACCACGCCACTGCGGGTGGACACCACCGCCCAGGACGCGCAGGTGACTCAGGACAACCTGGCCAACAGCTACTCGCTCGAGGTTTAGAGGTACTGACCAAGGTTGGACTCGGTATCGATGGCTCGGCTGGCCGACGAACTCTTCCCGGTGACCAGCGTGCGAATGTAGACGATCCGCTCGCCCTTCTTGCCGGAGATTCGCGCCCAGTCATCCGGATTGGTGGTGTTCGGCAGGTCCTCGTTCTCGGCGAACTCGTCGACGATCGAGTCGAGCAGGTGCTGGATACGCAAGCCACGCTGACCCGTTTCCAGCACTGACTTGATGGCGTACTTCTTGGCCCGATCGACAACGTTCTGGATCATCGCGCCGGAGTTGAAGTCCTTGAAGTACATGACCTCTTTGTCGCCGTTGGCATAGGTGACTTCGAGGAACCTGTTGTCGTCGATCTCCGCGTACATCCGGTCGACGACCTTCTCGACCATCGCCTTGATGCAGGCGCCGCGGTCGTCGCCGAACTCGGCGAGGTCATCGGCGTGCACGGGCAGGACATCGGTCAGGTACTTGCTGAAGATGTCCTGGGCGGCTTCCGCGTCGGGGCGTTCGATCTTGATCTTCACGTCCAGTCGGCCGGGCCGCAGGATCGCCGGATCGATCATGTCCTCGCGGTTTGACGCCCCGATGACGATCACGTTCTCAAGACCTTCGACGCCGTCGATCTCGCTGAGCAGCTGCGGCACGACCGTGGTCTCGACGTCTGAGCTGACGCCGGTGCCGCGGGTCCGGAAGATGGAGTCCATCTCGTCGAAGAACACGATCACCGGGGTGCCCTCGGAGGCTTTCTCGCGGGCCCGCTGGAAGATCAGCCGGATGTGTCGTTCGGTCTCGCCGACGAACTTGTTCAGCAGCTCGGGGCCTTTGATGTTCAGGAAGTACGACTTCGCCTCGCGCGCGTCGTCGCCCCGCACCTCGGCCATCTTCTTGGCCAGCGAGTTGGCCACCGCCTTGGCGATCAAGGTTTTGCCACAGCCGGGCGGGCCATAGAGCAGCACACCCTTGGGGGGCCGCAGCGCGTACTCGCGGTAAAGGTCTTTGTGCAGGAACGGAAGTTCGACGGCGTCGCGAATCTGCTCGATCTGGCGGGTGAGGCCGCCGATGTCGCTGTAGGCGACGTCGGGGACCTCCTCCAGGACGAGGTCTTCGACCTCCGCCTTCGGGATGCGCTCGAACGCATAGCCCGCCTTGGTGTCGACCAGGAGAGAATCACCGGGCCGCAACTTCCGCGGCCGCAGATCGTCGTCCGCCAGCACCTCCGCGACCTCGACCGCCATGTCTTCCAACGCGACCAGCGGCTCCGCCAGCCAGACGATGCGTTCCTCGTCGGCGTGGCCGACCACCAGGGCGCGGTGTCCGTCGGCAAGCACCTCGCGCAGCGTGCTGATTTCGCCGACTGCCTCGAAGGCGCCGGCCTCGACGACGGTCAGGGCCTCGTTCAGCCGGACGGTCTGTCCCTTCTTCAGGGACTGCGCCTCGATGTTGGGCGAGCACGTCAGGCGCATCTTGCGGCCGGACGTGAAGACGTCGAGAGTGTCGTCGTCGTGAGCGGCCAACAGAACCCCGTAGCCGCTCGGTGGCTGCCCCAGCCGATCGACTTCCTCGCGCAGTGCCAGCAGCTGCTGGCGGGCCTCCTTGAGTGTGTCCATCAGTTTGGCGTTGCGGGACGCGAGCGAATCGATGCGCGCTTCGAGCTGCTGCACGTCGCGCGCGCTGCGCCCGCTGGAGGCGCCCGCCGCACCTTGCGAGCCCAGTGCATCCTTCAACTGCTCACGCAGAACCGACGCTTCCCTGCGCAACTGTTCGAGCTCCGCCGCATCACTGCGGGACAGCGGCGATTCGTCGGGAGTGCCGAAATCTTTTGAGTAGCCGCCTGAACGCTCTGACTCACTCATGATGCGCTCCTTCCCCGGGACCAAGAGTTGGCGCGATGGATACCTCAACGCTACCGGCGATCGCGTGATCGTGTGCGCACGAGGAATTTCGACACACTGGCAACGCTGTTAACCTTTTAGGTGAGTCGGGCCGATCGAAAGGACAGCCGTGACCCTGAAACCCTTTACCACCGCTCTGGCCGCAGCCATGATCGTCGGTGGCGCCGCAGCTGGTATCACATCCATTGCTCTCAGCGGATCGGTGGCTCCCCCGGCCATTCAACCTGTCGTATTCGGCACTCCACTGCCGCTTGATCCCGCAGCAGACGTGCCTACAGCCGACCAGCTCAGCAGCGTCCTCTACGGACTCGCGGATCCCGGCACGTCGTTCCAGAGCAAAGGCTATTTGGTCGAGGGCGGCATCGGCCTCATCGAGGGCCGCGCCGCGGATGGCCTGATGAAGAACGCGGTGGCCAAGGGCATGGTGCCGTTGTCATTCTCGATCAGCAACATCGCGGCCGCCGGTCCCGGTGCCGCGACCGCCAGCGTCACCGCATCCGGTCCGTCGCTCCCGGCGACCACTCAGAGCATCACGTTCGTCGACCAGGGCGGGTGGAAGCTGTCCCGCTCCTCGGCGACGACGGTCATGTCGATGTTCAGCGCCTAGTCGAGCTGCCACTGGATGCGACACAACCCGCTTACGGCACTGAGCGCCGCCACGGCTGTGGCGGCGCTCAGTCTGTCGGGTTGTTCGGGTCACGACGAGCCGAATGGGGTTCTCGGGAGCCAGACAGCCTCGACGACATTCCTTTCCGCTCCGCCCAGCGATGCAGGGCCGCTTCCCTCGGCCGATGATCTGACCGGCGTCCTCTACAAGCTCGCCGATCCGGCCGTGAAGGGCACCGACAAGCTTTATCTGCTGGAAGACGGCACTGCCGACGACGCCGCGACGATCGACGTCTTCGCCGCCGCGTTGCGCGACGGCGGATTTGCGCCATTGACGTGCACGGCCAGTGACATCAGGTGGTCCGATCATCAGGCCGGCGATGCGATCGCAACGGTCAACATCACGACGGCCAATCCGGCAACGCCCGGTGGATTCACGTTCCCGATGGAGTTCCACCCGGCGCAGGGCGGTTGGCAGCTGTCCCGCGAAACGGCCGACATGATCATGGCGTTCGGCAATGCGCGTACCGGTGCCGGTCCGGCGCCGGCGGGTTCCGCGCCCAGCGGTCCACCCGCCCCTCCGGTACCCGCGCCCCAGCCGGCGCCCCAGCCGCCGACGCAGCCCCCGACGCCGGGGCCCTGAGCCCTGAGCCCTGAGTACCGAAGCCCTGAGTGCCTAAGCGATGTGGATCGGCTGGCTCGAGTTCGACGTCCTGCTCGGAGACGTCAGTTCACTGAAACAGAAGCGGTCCATCATCCGGCCGATCATCGCCGAACTTCATCGCAAATTCGCCGTCTCGGCAGCCGAGACCGGCCATCTCGACCTGCACCGGCGCTCCGGTATCGGAATGGCCGTTGTGGCCGCGGACAGCGCGCATGTGGTCGCGGTTCTCGACGCCGCCGAGCGACTGGTGGCCGCCCGTCCCGAAATCGAGTTGCTGTCAGTCCGACGGCGCCTGCAGCGCAGCGACGACTGACGACCCACCCGGATTCACTTCTCCGGGATTGTGCGTTTGCGACGAAGGGGCGGCGGGGTCACCGTTCCGGGTGCCAATCTGCGCGCCGAGATCAAGAACGCGGTGTGCCCTCGCATGTTGTGCTGCGGGCGCACCGCCAAGCCGACGACGTTCCAGCCGCGTTGCATGGTCTCCCATGAGCGTGGCTCGGTCCAGCACTGCTGTTCGCGTAATGCCTCGACGGTCTTGGACAGCTGGGTGACCGTCGCGACATAGACGATCAGAACACCTCCGGGGATCAGAACGCGGGCCGTGGTGTCGAGGACGTCCCACGGCGCCAGCATGTCCAATACGACCCGGTCCACCGATCCCTCGCCGAGGTCTGTGTCGACCATGTCCTCGACGACGAGATCCCAGTTGTCGGGCTGCTCCCCGAAGAAGGTCACCACATTTCGGCGTGCATGATCGGCGTGATCGTCCCGGACCTCGTAGGAGACCACCTTTCCGGCGGGGCCGACGGCACGCAGCAGCGAGCAGGTGAGCGCACCCGATCCGGCGCCCGCCTCCAACACCCGTGCCCCCGGGAAGATGTCACCCTCGTGAACGATCTGTGCGGCATCTTTGGGATAGATGACCTGGGCGCCGCGGGGCATCGACATGACGTAGTCGATCAACAGCGGACGCAGTACCAGGAAGGGGTCGCCGTTGGTAGATTTCACGACGCTGCCTTCCGGCAGGCCGATCACGCCGCGGTGTTCGATCGCACCGCGATGCGTGTGAAATTCGCCGTCCGGCGCCAGGATCATGGTGTAGTGCCGGCCCTTGGCATCGGTGAGTTGGACCCGGTCGCCGATCTCGAAGGGGCCTGTCCTTCTCGCGGCGTGTGGTTGGTCGGTCACGGGCGTTCAGCCTGCCACAACCGACTCGCCGTACGCCGCGTCGGACGATTGTCGGTGCCCCGCAATAGGCTGCCGTCATGCCCGATCAGGCGTTATCCACGCAAGCAGAGCGCCGCCGGCTCGCGTTGTCGCCGTCCCGGGCGGCTGATTTCAAGCAATGCCCCCTGCTCTACCGATTCCGCGCCATCGACCGCCTGCCCGAACCCCCGTCGACCGCTCAGCTGCGCGGCTCGTTGGTTCACGCGGTTCTTGAACAGCTTTACGCCATGCCATCCGCCGACCGGGTTTTCGACACCGCCATCTCACTCGTGGATCCGGCGTGGGCGGCAACGACGGCCGCGAACCCGGACCTGGTCGACCAGTTGACCTCCGACCAGCAGGCCAAGGTCCTGTCCGAGGCTCAGTCCCTCCTCAGCGGGTACTACCGCCTCGAAGACCCAACGCGATTCGATCCGCAGAGCTGCGAGCAACGAATCGAAGTCGAACTGGCCGACGGCGTGGTGCTGCGCGGCTACGTCGACCGGATCGATGTGGCGGCGACCGGTGAAATGCGGGTGGTGGACTACAAGACCGGCAGGGCTCCGTCCGCCGTGCGCGCCATGGCGGAGGCCAAGGCGTTGTTCCAGATGAAGTTCTACGCGGTCGCGCTGCTGCGGTCTAGTGGCGTTCTGGCTACGCGGCTGCGGCTGATCTACCTCGCGGACGGCCAGATCCTCGACTACGAGCCGGAGCTCGATGAGCTGGAGCGCTTCGAGAAGACATTGACCGCAATCTGGCGCGCAATCGAATCCGCCGGCGCGACAGGAGAATTCCGCGCCAACCAGACCCGATTGTGTGCGTGGTGTACGCACCAGTCCCGTTGCCCGGCGTTCGGCGGTACACCACCGCCCTACCCGGGTTGGCCCGATTCGTCCGGGGGGCCGGCCGCATGAACTGCTACTACCGGCGCCAGGGCGCCGATGGGTCCGCCGCGGTGTTCGAGTCGACCGATTACACGCGAAGCAATTGGACCCCCGAAATCCAGCATGGCTCACCGCCATTGGCGTTGCTGACCAAGGCCATCGAAGAACTGTTGTCTCCCGGCATGCGTGTCGGACGCCTGACCCTCGACATCCTGGGAGCCATTCCGGTCACCGAGGTACACGTCCAAGCCCGGGTTGACCGGCCGGGCAATCGAATCGCCCTGCTCAGCGCCGACATGGCCGCTACGCGACCTGACGGAGCCCCGCGAGTCGTCGCGCGGGTCAGCGCGTGGGCGCTGGCCGTTTCGGACACCGCCGACGCGGTGAACGACCGTCATCCGCCACTCGTCGAAGGCACTTCCGATCCGGATCTGTTTCCGTGGAAGGACGCCGAGGGTTACGTCGATTCCGTGCAGTGGCGACCCCAATGCGAACGGTCGGCGGGCGCAACGGTGTACTGGTTCAAGCCACTGGTCGGTCTGGTCGACGAGGAGCCGACAACGCCACTGCAGCGGCTCGCGATGGTCGTCGACTGCGCCAATGGTGTTGGCGCAGTGCTTGATCCGCGCGAGTTCGTGTTCATGAACACCGACACGACGGTGCATGTGCATCGAATCCCGATCGGCGACGACTTTGCGCTGCGCGCCCGCGCGTCGATCGGGCCGGACGGTGTGGGAGTCACGACGGCAGAGATATTCGATCGAGACGGTTTCGTCGGGACGTCTGCCCAGACGCTGCTGGTGCAGCGCAACAGCTAGAGCGGTGTCATTTCCTGGAGCATCGTCGGCACCAGTTCGCTGACCGTGGGGTGGATGTGCATGGTGCGCGAGATCGCGGTGTAGGGCTTCTTTGCCGTCATGATGTCGAGGATCGAATGAATGACCTCGTCACCGCCGACACCGAGGATCGCGGCGCCGAGGATCTCTCCGGTGTCGGCATCGACCACGATCTTCATGAAGCCTTGCGTCTCGCCTTTTTCCACGGCACGTCCCACCCGCGTCATGGGCCGCACGCCCACCAACGCCTTTCGGCCCGACTCTCGGACCTGGGCGACCGTCATTCCCGCCCTGCCCAGCGGAGGATCGATATAGAGGGCGTACGTGGGTATCCGATCGCTGACACGCCGCGGATCGTCGTCCAGGAGATTGCCGGCGACGATCTCGAAGTCGTTGTACGCCGTGTGGGTGAATGCGCCTCTGCCGTTGCAGTCGCCCATCGCCCAGATGTGCGGCACCGAGGTTCGCAACTGATCGTCGACGATGACGTATCCCCGATCGTCGACGTCGACGCCGGCGACGTCCAAACCCAAGTCATCGGTATTTGGCTGCCGTCCCACAGCTATCAGCAGATGGGTGCCGGGGACGGGGTCGGCCCCTGAACGAGGCGTCACCTCAAAGCCTCGGTCGTGTTTGGCGAACCGGATGTCTGCGGCATCGGTGATCACCGCGATGCCCTCCGCTTCGAGGATTCCGCGGATTGCGTCGGAGACGTCTTCGTCCTCCCGCGACGTCAAGCGGGGACCGCGCTCGATGACCGTGACCCGGGAACCGAAACGGCGGTACATCTGAGCGAATTCCAGGCCGATGTAGCTGCCGCCGATGACGACCAGATGTTCGGGAAGTTCATCCAGGTCGAGGATTCCGACGTTGGTGAGGTATTCGATGCCCTCCAGACCGGGGAAGTCCGGTACCACGGCCCGGCCGCCGACATTCAGGAAGATCCGGTCGGCCTCGATGAGGGCGTCACCGACACGCAGGCTGCGCGGACCTTCGAACCGCGCGTGGCCCCGGATCAGGGTGCAGCCACTCATTCCCGCCAACCATGTCTCGACCCCGTGACGATCGCCGAGCATGATTTCGTCTTTGCGCGCCTTCACCCTTGTGATGTCGACCCTCACCTCACCGGTATCGACGCCGAAGTCACCCGCTCGCCTGGCCACATGAGCCGCATGAGCGCTGGCGACCAGCGTCTTGGTGGGGATGCAGCCGTAGTTGACGCACGTTCCGCCGACAAACTTCCGTTCGACGACGGCGACGCGGTACCCCTCCGACGCCAACCGGCCGGCAAGGGGCGGGCCGGCCTGGCCTGCGCCGACGATGATCGCGTCGAATTTCATGCCCGGCGTACTCCGATCATGCGCGCTGACGTGTCACACGGCGCTCGTCAGATACGCGATGAGTATCCCGCCACCGATCGCGATGAGGTCCTCGGCCAAAGCCACGGGCAGGTCGCGCCCCCCGTTGGCCGCCACCAGGCGGCGGCGCGCCTCATACCCACCCAACGTCCCCAGCACAGCACCGATGACCCCCGCGCCGAGGCTGCCCATCGTGTATCCCCATGCGGCGCCCAGAACCGCCCCCGCGAAGCCGCCGGCGATGAGGCGTGCCGCGAACTGCGGTGTGGACTTCCGACTCGGCGTCTTCGGCAGCTGATCGGTGATGTACTCCACCACCGCCAGCGTCGTCAGAACCGCGACGGTGGCCCAGTGGCCTGCCCACGATGCCCAGGTGCCGGACAGGTCGATCCAGTCCAGCGCGGCCGCCCAGGCGATCGCCGCCGGCGCGGTGAATGCGCGCAGACCCGAGACGAAGCCGATTCCAAGGGCCAGCAACAGAACCAGAACGTGTGTCATGGCGGTCCTCCAGGCCCGGTTGCCGAACTCCCGATTGCCGAACTAACGGGACGCTAACACGCAATCACGGCCCTAGCAGGCTTGCCGGCAACCCAACGCCTCAGAAGCGGCAGAAGCGAATGTCGGAGGCCAGGATCGCCTTGGCGCCGATGGCGGCCAACTCGTCCATGATGGCGTTGACGTCGCGCCGTGGGACCAGTGCGCGCACCGCGACCCACTCCGGGTCGGCGAGCGGCGCGATGGTCGGCGATTCCAAACCCGGTGTGATCGCGGTGGCGCGTTCGAGCACGGGGCGCGGACAGTCGTAGTCGAGCATCAGGTACTGCTGACCGAACACAACCCCTTGCACCCGGGCGGCGAGTTGGTCGCGGGCTGCGGCGATGGAATCGTCAGAATGCGCAGTGCCTTCGATCAGCACCGCCTCCGAATCACACAGCGACTCGCCGAAGGCGGCCAAGTTGTGCAACCGCAGCGTACGGCCGGAACCCACCACGTCGGCGATCGCATCGGCGACGCCGAGCTGGACCGAAATCTCGACGGCGCCGTCGAGCCGAATCACCGTGGCCTCAATCCCTTTGTCCGCCAGATCTTTTCGCACAAGATTCGGATATGCCGTTGCGATCCGCTTTCCAGCCAGGTCCGCTGCGGTCCATTCGCGCCCGATCGGAGCCGCGTAACGAAAGCTGGAGGACCCGAATCCCAAGGCCAGCCGCTCGCGAACCGGCGCACCGGACTCGGCGGCCAGATCGCGGCCGGTGATACCGAAATCGAGCTGGCCTGAACCCACGTAGATCGCGATGTCCTTGGGCCGCAGGAAGAAGAACTCGACACCGTTGACCGGGTCCAGAACGGTGAGATCCTTGGGGTCTGTGCGCCTGCGGTAGCCGGCTTCGGCGAGGATCTCGGCCGCGGGTTCGGAGAGGGCCCCCTTGTTCGGGACCGCGACGCGCAATGTGGTGGCCATCTACAGCTTCCGATAGATCGCGTCGAGGTCGAGCCCGCGGGCGATCATCAACACCTGCGTCCAGTAGAGCAGCTGGCTGATTTCTCCGGCGAGAGCCTCATCGGATTCATGTTCTGCCGCCAGCCACACCTCGCCGGCTTCCTCGAGAATCTTCTTTCCGAGGTTGTGCACGCCCGCGTCCAGCGCGGCCACTGTCGCACTGCCCGCAGGTCTGGTGCGTACCCGCTCCCCCAACTCACCGAACAGCTCCTCGAAGGTCTTCACGGCCTGCGATTGTTCCATGCGGAGCCGGGTGTAGTCACGGTGCGTCACAGCGGACCACTACGCTGCCTCCCCGTGCGAGCATTCCTGGCAGGCTGGCTGGCCTCATTCGTGGCGGCGGCGACCCTCACCGGCTGCGACAGTTCGGTGGTCAACACCAAAGAGACCACGACCCCGGTCGAGACGCAGGCGGCTCCGACGTCGACTGAGCGCCCGAGCAACGAGAAACTGCTCAACGCATTCGACTATTACGTCCCCGGTGACGCCAACGCCGGTTACTACTTCATCACTCCCAGCGGCAGCTGGCGATGCGTGATCGTGCCGCTGACCTGGGTCGGCTGCCAGTCGGCGAATAGCCCGGCCCGGATCGGGATCACCGGGGCTCCCCAGACGGTGACCGACGACAAGGGACAGAGCGTCGCGCCCAACGCCATCGTGGCAAGAACGATGGGCGATCCGGCGTTCGCTTCGATACCGGCGGCCATGTTCAAACCGCCGACGGGCACGGCAAAGACCCTGCCGTACAACAAGGTTCTCGCCGCGGCGGGATTCCGCTGCAATGTTCAGGAACAGGTCGGTGTCTCGTGCCTCAGCGAAGAGGCCGACAACGGATTCACCTTCGCCGCCGATAAGTTCAGCTGGCAGTACACGGACGTGCCGTAGGTCAGCGGCTCTCGTGCATCAGGTCGGCGTGCATGTCTTCCAGCGACACACCCTTCGTCTCCCGCACCCACATCCAGACGAAGACGAACGACAGGGTCGCGCACAGCGCGTAGAAGCCATAGGCCACGCCCAAGACGTTTCGTAGTTCCGGGAACGTTGCGGTGATCAGGCAATTTGCAGCCCACTGACCGGCGGCCGCCAAACCCAGGGCGGCGGCGCGGATCCGGTTGGGGAACATCTCGCCCAGCAGCACCCACACGACCGGGCCCCACGACATGCCGAACGCGACCACGAACAGATTCGCGGCGACCAGCGCCACCGGACCGCTGACATCACCCAGCTGTGGTATCCCGCCGGATTGGGGCGCGGTACCGAAGATGATGGCCATGGTCGCCAGGGTCACTGCCATGCCCGTGGAGCCGATGAGCAGAAGCGGCTTACGGCCGATCTTGTCGATCAGGGCGATCGCGATCAGCGTCGTGAGGATGTTCACGATAGATGTGATCACCGTGATGAGGAACGATTGGCTTTCGTCGAAACCGACCGCCTCCCAGAGCACATTCGAGTAGTAGAAGATCACGTTGATGCCCACGAACTGCTGAAAGATCGACAGGCCCAGACCAACCCACACGATGCCGTAGACGCCGCCGCCCGGTTTACGCAGATCCCGCCACGACGGCTTGTTCTCACTGCTGAGCGTGTCCTGAATGCGGGTGAGCGTGATCTCCAGGTTCTTCTCGCCGAGCAACGTCGTCAGCACCTTCCGCGCTTCCGGAATGCGATGACTGGCAACGAGATACCGGGGCGACTCGGGAATCGTGTACGCCAACACGCCGTACACGATGGCCGGGATGGCCATCATCAGGAACATCCAGCGCCAGGCCTCCATGCCCAGCCACAGCTCCTTGGTGGCACCGCCGGCAAGGTGGGCGAGCAAGTAGTCCACCGCCAACGAGACGAAGATGCCCGTCACGATCGCCAGCTGCTGCAGCGAGCCCAGACGGCCACGAATGCGCGGCGGCGACGTCTCGGCGATGTAGGCGGGCGCGATGACCGACGCGACACCCACTCCAATGCCACCGATGACGCGGAACACGCCGATCAATCCGACATTGGTCGCAAGACCGGTACCGATGGCGCTGATGAGAAACAACACGGCAGCGATCTTCATGACGGCGATCCGACCTATCCGATCGGCCAGACGGCCCGCCGTCATCGCGCCTGCCGCGGCGCCCAGCAGGGCCGAGGCGACCACGACTCCCAGCGTGAAGTTGCTGATCGCGAAGTGGCCCTGGATCGAGGCCACCGCGCCGTTGATCACCGCGCTGTCGTAGCCGAACAGCAATCCGCCCAACGCGGCAACCGAGGCGATCCGAACCGCGGTGCGTCCCGATGAGAAATCTTCGTCGTCGAATGCCGACGGCTCGTTACTGATGGCGCCCTGGCCGGCCATGAGAGTCCCTTCCGCTGCGCTGCGAGAACTGTTGTCACAATGTTCACACAGGCAACGCGGTCAAGCGGCAGGTTCTCGCACTACCCGAGAAGCAGTCTGTCCAGGTCCTCCAGACGGAGCCCGACCAGGTCGTCGACGAACACGCGTCGCGGGCCTTCGGGCACGGCGACGTGATTGGGCACGACCAGCACGGTGCAACCGGCGGTTTCGGCCGATGCGGCGCCAGTATTGGAGTCCTCGATGGCTATGCAGTCCGCGGGATCGGCAGCCAGCGACTCGGCCGCCTTCAGATAGGGCTCGGGATGCGGCTTGCCCATCGTCACCTGGTCGCCGGTCACGACCGCCGAAAACGTGCCGGACGGCAGTGCCGCGAGAATCGGTGCCACGAACCGCGCGTACGACATGGTCACCAAGGCGCACGGCACATCGGCCTCCCTCAGCGCCGCCAGGAGCTCGCGCACTCCCGGCCGCCACGGGATGCGCTCGTCGACCCTGGCGATCACACCGTCCAACAGTCGTTCGACGATCTCGGCGGCCGACAGGTCGACGCCGCCGTGCGTGCGGATGTACTCGCCTGACACCAGCAAGTCGTTTCCGACCAGGTTCAGCGCATGCTCCATCGACCAGGTGCCGCCGAACTCGGCGACCAGAGCGAACTCGGACTCGATCCAATAGGGCTCGGTGTCGACCAAGGTGCCGTCCATGTCCCACAGGACCGCTTTCACGCGGGCCCCCCGTCCCGAACCAAGGGCTCAGTCCTCCGGGTTGTAGCCGAGGTTCGGTCCGAGCCAGCGCTCGGCTTCCCGCAGCGTCCAGCCCTTACGTCGCGCGTAGTCGGCAACCTGGTCCTGGGCCAACCGGCCCACCACGAAGTACTGCGACTGCGGATGCGAGAAATACCAGCCGCTGACTGCGGCACCCGGCCACATCGCCATTGATTCGGTGAGTTCGATTCCGGTCCGCGCGTTGACGTCCAGCAACTCCCAGATCGTCATCTTCTCGGTGTGCTCCGGGCACGCCGGATAGCCGGGGGCCGGACGGATTCCGACGTACTTCTCACCGATGAGCGCCTCGTTGTCAAGTTGCTCATCGGGCTGGTAGCCCCAGAACTCCTGGCGCACCCGCTGGTGCATACGTTCGGCGAACGCCTCCGCGAGCCGGTCGGCGATCGACTCCAACAGAATCGCGCTGTAGTCGTCGAGGGCGGCCTTGAACTCGATGATCTTGTCCTGGCTACCCAGCCCCGCAGTGACGGCGAAGGCGCCCACATAGTCGGCCAGCCCGGTGTCCCGGGGGGCGACGAAGTCGCCCAGCGATTTGTTCGGTATGCCCGCCCGGTGCTCGCCCTGCTGGCGCAGGTTGTGCAACCTGGTCAGCACCTCGGATCGAGTGTCATCGGTGTAGACCTCGACGTCGTCGCCGACGGCGTTCGCCGGGAAGAACCCGATCACACCGTTGGCAGTGAGCCACTTCTCCTTGATCAGGGTGTCGAGCATCTCCTGCGCGTCGTCGTACAACTTGCGGGCGGCCTCGCCCGTAGCCGGGTTGTTGAGGATGTCGGGAAATCTGCCCTTCATCTCCCAGGCGTTGAAAAATGGCTGCCAGTCGATGAACTCGCGCAGCTCGGCAAGGTCGTAGTCGAGAAAATCGCGCGCGCCCACTCCGACGACAGGAACCGGCGGAATGTAGCCGTCCCACTCGATCGGCGTGCGATTGGCGCGTGCCTTCTCCAAGGTGAGCATCGGCCGCTCGCTCTTCTGAGCGTGCCGTTCGCGGAGGGCCGCATAGTCCTTCTCCGTCTCTTCGAGCAGCGCCGGGCGTTGCTTGTCGTCGAGAAGCGCGGCAGCGACCGGCACAGAGCGGGAGGCGTCCTTGACCCACACCGTCGGGCCGCTTCGGCGCGGCGAGATCTTCACTGCCGTGTGGGCCCGCGACGTCGTCGCGCCGCCGATCAGCAGCGGGATCTGAAGACCTGCCCGCTCCATCTCGACGGCGAAGTTTGCCATCTCATCCAGGGACGGCGTGATGAGCCCGGAAAGCCCGACGATGTCGGCGTTGTGTTCCTTCACCGCCTCGAGGATCTTCTGCGCAGGCACCATCACACCAAGGTCGACAACGGTGTAGTTGTTGCACTGCAACACAACTCCGACGATGTTCTTGCCGATGTCGTGGACATCGCCCTTCACGGTCGCCATCACAATGGTGCCGTTGGTCGTTTCAGCGTCGCCCGGTTTCTTCTCGGCCTCGATGAACGGCAGCAGATACGCGACGGCCTTCTTCATCACCCGCGCCGATTTCACCACCTGTGGCAGGAACATCTTGCCCGCGCCGAAGAGATCGCCGACGACGTTCATGCCGTCCATCAGCGGGCCTTCGATCACCTCGATCGGGCGACCACCCGCTGCCGCGATCTCAGCCCGCAACTCCTCGGTGTCGTCGTCGACATGGGCGTCGATACCTTTGACCAGCGCGTGCGTAATACGTTCGCGCACAGGAAGATTGCGCCATTCGGCGGCGACGGGGTCGTCGGCCTTGTCGGAGCTGTTGAACCGTTCGGCGATCTCCAGTAACCGCTCGGCCGCGTCCTCGCGACGGTTGAGGACGACGTCCTCGATGCGGTCCCGCAACTCCGCATCGATCGAGTCGTAGGGAACCAGCGCACCGGCATTGACGATGCCCATGTCCAGGCCGGCCTTGATCGCGTGGAAGAGGAAAACCGCGTGAATCGCCTCGCGCACCGGGTTATTGCCCCGAAACGAGAACGACACGTTCGAGATGCCGCCGGAGATGTGCACCCCGGGCAGGTTCTCCTTGATCCAGGCGCAAGCCTCGATGAAGTCGATCCCGTACGTCGCATGCTCCTCGATGCCAGTCGCCAGCGCAAAGCAGTTCGGGTCGAAGATGATGTCCTCGGCCGGGAAACCGACCTCTTCGGTCAGGATCCGATACGCCCGCCCGCAGATCTCCTTGCGACGCTCCAGGTTGTCCGCCTGGCCCTTCTCGTCGAACGCCATCACCACGACCGCGGCGCCGTACTTCCGGCACTGCCGCGCCTCGCGGATGAACTTCTCCTCGCCCTCCTTCATGGAGATCGAGTTGACGATCGGCTTGCCCTGGATGTTCTTCAGGCCCGCCTCGATGACCTCCCATTTCGATGAATCGACCATCACCGGCACCCTGCTGATGTCCGGTTCGGCCGCGATCAGCTTGGTGAACCGGTCCATCGCGGCGACGCCGTCGATCATGCCCTCGTCCATGTTGATGTCGATGACCTGCGCGCCAACCTCGACCTGCTGCAACGCAACCGACAGCGCGGTGTCGTAATCCTCGGCCTTGATCAGGTTGCGGAACCGGGCCGATCCGGTGATGTTCGTGCGCTCACCGATGTTGACGAACAGCGAGCCGTCGGTGATGTTGAGCGGCTCGAGGCCCGAGAGTCGGGTGGCGACCTCGATCGCCGGAATCGCGCGGGGCTTCTTGCCTTCGACGACCTTCGCGATCTCGGCGATGTGCGGCGGCGCCGTCCCGCAGCAACCGCCCACCAGGTTGACCAGGCCGGCGTCGGCGAACTCCGCGATGTAACCGGCCTGACGCTCCGGGGACTCGTCGTACTCGCCGAAAGCGTTGGGCAGACCGGCATTTGGATAGCACGACACGTAGGTATCGGCGATCCGCGACATCTCGGCGATGTAAGGCCGCATCTCGGGGGCGCCCAGAGCGCAGTTCAGGCCCACCGCGATCGGCTTCGCGTGCCTGATCGCATTCCAGAAAGCCTCGGTGACCTGACCGGACAGCGTCCGACCGGATGCATCGGTGATGGTGCCCGAGATGATGACCGGCCACCGGCGTCCCCGCTCCTCGAACAGTGTCTCGACGGCGAATACGGCCGCCTTGGCGTTGAGCGAGTCGAAGATCGTCTCGATGATGAGAATGTCGGAACCGCCGTCGACCAGGCCGTTGGCGGCCTCGAGGTACGCCGCCACCAACTGGTCGTAGGAGACGTTGCGGGCCCCGGGATCGTTGACGTCCGGGGAGATCGACGCCGTCCGCGTCGTCGGTCCCAGTGCCCCGGCGACATAGCGGGGCTTCGCCGGAGTGCTGAACTCGTCCGCTGCCTTGCGGGCCAGGGCGGCCCCGGCGAAGTTCAGTTCGTAGCTCAGCTCTTCCATGCCGTAGTCGGAGAGCGATATCGCGTTCGCGTTGAACGTGTTGGTTTCCAGAATGTCGGCGCCCGCTTCGAGGTACTCCCGATGGATGCCCTCGATGATGTGCGGCTGTGTCAGGGTGAGCAGGTCGTTGTTGCCGATGAGATCGTTCGGCCAATCCTTGAATCGCTCGCCGCGGTAGCCCGCCTCGTCCGGCCGGTCGCGCTGGATCGCCGTGCCCATCGCGCCGTCGATGACCATGATCCGTTGACCCAGAGCGGCCTTCAGTTCATCGGTGCAATCCGGGCGGATGTTCGGCTCCCCGTCAGTCGGCTGTCGGGTATGTGATTCGGGCACGTCCACACAGTCCTTCCATAGCGGAAGGCGTCCTTAACTCCGCCGAGCGTGGCGGAATCCGGCAGAAAGCCGGAACCGTTGCAACGCCTCTCGACCCGAAAAGTCTACGTCGTCGGCAGATCGAACGTCCGGACGCCCATGTCGTGCTCCTATGAGGCTCATCGCAGCCCCGCAAGGCTTACCCTGAGGTTGTGACCCCGTCGAACTTCAGCGGCACTAAGGGCCCGGACCTGCCCGAACTCCACAACACGATCATTGTTGCGGCGTTCGAGGGCTGGAACGACGCCGGCGACGCCGCCAGCGACGCGCTCGAGCACCTGGATTCCATCTGGGAAGCCAAGCCGATCATCGAGATCGACGACGAGGCCTATTACGACTACCAGGTGAATAGGCCGGTCATCCGCCAGGTCGACGGGGTGACCCGCGAGTTGGTGTGGCCGTCGATGCGGGTCTCCCACTGCCGTCCGCCCGGTTCGGATCGCGACATCGTGCTCATGCACGGAGTCGAACCCAACATGCGGTGGCGCAGCTTCTGCGCCGAACTTCTGGCCATCGCCGACAAACTCAACGTCGACACCGTCCTGATCCTCGGCGCACTTTTGGCCGACACGCCCCATACCCGCCCGGTGCCCGTTTCGGGCGCTGCCTACTCCCCCGAATCAGCCAAGTTCTTCGGACTGGAGGAGACGCGGTACGAAGGCCCCACGGGCATCGCCGGTGTCTTTCAGGATGCCTGTGTGGCGGCCGGAATTCCCGCGGTCACGTTCTGGGCGGCCGTGCCGCACTATGTCTCGCAACCGCCCAACCCGAAGGCGACCGTCGCGTTGTTGCGCCGCGTCGAAGACGTCCTCGACATCGAGGTTCCACTCGCCGACCTGCCGACGCAGGCCGAAGAATGGGAACAGGCCGTCACCGACATGACTGCCGACGACGAGGAGATCGCCGAATACGTCACCTCGCTGGAGGAACGCGGCGACGCCGAGGTCGATGTGAACGAAGCCATGTCCAAGGTGGACGGCGACGCACTCGCAGCCGAATTCGAACGCTATCTGAGGCGACGGGGGCCCGGCTTCAAAGGCTGAATCGGCTGACGCGCCGCCGTTCCCGGTTTCGCGAGTTCACCGGCGCTCGGCGTCCACACAAGCTGCGGTAACGTGCAAACCGGTCCGGAGATTAGAGGTCACACCATGCACCTGGCACTCAGCGATGCCGACGCACAGTTCCGAGACGAGCTTCGCGAATTCTTCACAACCCAAGTCCCAGCGGACATCCGGGACCGCGCACGCCAGGAGAAGCTGAACTATCCCGACGATGTCGTCACGTCGCAGCGGATCCTCAACCAGGCGGGGCTGGCGGTACCCAATTGGCCCATCGAGTGGGGCGGGCGGGATTGGTCACCGCTGCGCAAGCAGATCTGGTCGGACGAGCTGCAGCTCGCCAGCGTTCCCGAACCACTTCCGTTCAACGCCAGCATGGTGGGCCCGGTGATCGCGCACTTCGGTTCCCAGGAGATCAAGGAACGCTTCCTACCGGCCACCGCCAACCTCGACATCTGGTGGTGCCAAGGCTTTTCGGAGCCGGAAGCCGGCTCCGATCTGGCGTCGCTTCGCACGACGGCCGTCCGCGACGGCGACAGCTACATCATCAACGGCCAGAAGACCTGGACCACCCAAGGCCAGTATGCGGATTGGATCTTCGTCCTGGCCCGCACCGATCCGAATGTCCCGAAGCGACAGGCCGGTATCTCATTCATCCTCGTTGAAATGGCCACGCCGGGGATCACGGTGCGACCCATCAAGCTGATCGACGGCAGTTACGAAGTCAACGAAGTGTTCTTCGAAGACGTTCGGGTTCCGGTTGATCAGCTTGTCGGCCAAGAGAATTCAGGATGGACGTACGCAAAGTTCCTGTTGTCCAACGAGCGCACGGGAATCGCCCGGCTCGGAACCACGAAAGTCTGGTTGTCCGACGTCAAGGAGCGGGCGATGAAGGCCCCATTCGGCGGCGCCAGCCTGATGGACGATCCCCTGTTCGCCGCACGCGTCGCCGAGATCGAGAACGAGCTGGTGGCCTTGGAACTCACCCAACTTCGGGTCAGCGGCGGCGAGGCGACGGACAAACCCAACCCGGCCTCGTCGATTCTCAAGCTGCGCGGAAGCCAGCTGCAGCAGGCGGTGACGGAGCTCATGGTGGAAGTCGCCGGCGCGCAGGCACTTCCGGCGGCCGAACATTCGGCTGAGCATTACCTCAACTTCCGCAAGACGTCGATCTACGGCGGATCGAATGAGGTACAGCGCAGCATCATCTCGTCCACGATCCTCGGACTGTAAGGCCGGCCATGAACTTCGATCTGACCGACGAGCAGCAGCTTCTCGCCGACACCACACGCGACGTCCTGTCGAGCGCGTACGACACCGAAAGCCGAAACAAGACAATCGATTCCGATCCTGGGTGGAGCCGGGATCTCTGGGGCCAACTCGCCCAGATCGGCATCCTGGGGCTGGGATTCGACCCCGACGAATCCGGTCCGATCGAGATCATGGTTGTCATGACCGAGGTGGGGCGCCGACTCGCCCCCGAGCCGATCGCCGCCGCGGCTCTCATTCCGGGTGGCGTGATCGCCGAATTGGGGAACACCGAACAACGCGAGTTGCTGGACGACGTTGCGGCCGGCGATAGGCTGCTGGCGTTCGCCCACCTCGAGCCGGCGTCGCGCGATTCGAAGACTATGACGACACGCGCTGTCCGGCAAGGTGATTCGTGGGCGATCACCGGCGTGAAAAGCCCGGTGCAGGCCGGTGACAGCGCAGATCTGCTGTTGGTCACCGCAGCCCTCCCCGACGGGGGCCACGGCGTCTTCCTCGTCGAGCCGACCGCCACCAGCCGACACGACTTCCGCACTTTCGACGGCCAGCGGGGCTCGCGGATCGAGTTGAACGACTCCCCGGCACAACAACTGGGTACCGGCGACGCCACCGGCGCAATCGATGCGGCCGTGATCCGGTACCAGTCGGCCTTGTGCGCGGAAGCCGTGGGCGCGATGGATGAAGCGCTCCGGCTCACCACCGACTATCTGAAGTCTCGCAAGCAATTCGGGGTGCCTCTCAAGTCCTTTCAGACACTGACCCAACGCGCAGCCGACATGTATGTGTCGTTGGAATTGGCTCGGAGCATGAACTTTTACGCCGCGATGTGTCTGGCCGACGGCCGGATCGATCCGATCGCGGCGGCGCGGGCAAAGCTGCAGATCGGCCGTTCAGGCCGCCATATCGCCCAGGAATCGATTCAGCTTCACGGGGGTATCGGCGTCACCGCCGAATACCCGGTCGCTCACTACGCAGCCCGTCTGACCGCCATCGAGCAGACGTTCGGCACGTCGACAGACCAACTGCGGTTCCTGAGCACCCACACGGCTGCTTATGACCACCGGACGCTCTAACCGTCGAGCTTCTCGATCCGGGCGCTGATCGAGCGACCGAGCGCGGCCGCTTCGGCATCCATCCCGGACAGGATTTCCGGGACCAGAGCGGCGACCGGCCGCTCCCCCACTCGGGTCGACAGCACCGGCTTCACCCACCGGAAGGCACCAACCCATCCCGGCACGTTGATGCGCCGCTTGCGGCCTTCGATGCCCTTGACGAAGGCCTCGCCGCACCTATCGACGCTGGTGGTCTTCCCCAGCGGATAGGGCAATCTGGCGAGCATCGTCGTAAAGCTGTTCAGGTCGTGCTTCGCGTCCTGAACCAACGGAGTGTCGATCCATGACATGTGCGCGGAGCCGACGTCGACGCCCCGGTATCCGACCTCGAGCCGCAGCGCATTGGCGAAGTGCTCGACGCCCGCTTTGGAAGCGTGATAGGGCGCTAAGCCCGGGGACGCCGCATAGGCCGCGAACGAGGAGACGATCAACACGTATCCCCGTCGTTCGATGATCGAGGGCAGGGTGGCGCGGACGGTGTGAAAGACACCGAGAACGTTGATGTCGAGAAGACGCTTGACCGCGTCCGGATCGACATGGAGCACGGAGCCGAAAGTGGCGATTCCGGCGTTTGCCAGAACGACGTCGATGCCACCGAATCGCTCGACGGCCGCTTCGGCGACGGTCTGCATGGCCGCCAGGTCGCGTACGTCGGCGACCGCGGTCAAAACCTTTACCTCTCCGCCCAACTCGGCAGATATGGCCGCGAGTGGCGCGGTGTCGATGTCGGTCAGCACCAGCGTTGCGCCTTTGCGGTGCAGACGCCGCGCGACATCCGCGCCGATGCCACGTGCGCCCCCGGTGACGAATACGACCTTGCCGGCGACCGAGCTCACAGCTTCACTCCTAGGAGGGTGTCGACAGCCGAACGGACAGCGGCGGGAGTCGAAGGATCATGTCCGCCGTAGGTCAGCGCGTCAGTGGCCCAACCATCCACGGCGGCAAGCGCTTTGGGGGTGTCGAGGTCGTCGGCCAGATATCTGCGCAGCCTTCCGATGACGTCGTCGGCCGCCGGTCCTGCCGGCAATGCGGTGGCCGCGCGCCAGCGCTGCAACCGCTGCTGCGCTTCGTCGAGAACGGCGTCGCTCCAAAACCGGTCTTCCCGGTAGTGTCCGGACAGCAGTCCCAGGCGGATCGCCGCCGGCTCCACCCCGCGCTCCCGCAGTTTGGACACCAGGACCAGATTCCCGCGGCTCTTGGACATCTTGTGACCGTCCCAGCCGATCATCCCGGCGTGAACGTAGTGGCGGGCGAATCTGCGCTCCCCCGTTACGGATTCGGCGTGCGCCGCCGAGTATTCGTGGTGCGGGAAGATGAGGTCGCTACCGCCTCCCTGAACATCGAATCCGGCGCCGATACGACTCAAAGCGATTGCGGCACATTCGATGTGCCAGCCAGGCCTGCCCGGCCCGAACGGTGACGGCCAACTGGGTTCACCCGGGCGTTGCGCACGCCACAGCAGCGCGTCGAGTTCGTCTGACTTGCCGGACCGCTCGGGATCGCCGCCACGTTCGGCGAACAGCTCCAGCATGGTGGCCCGGTCATACCCCGACTCGTAGCCGAATTGCAGTGTGGCATCCGCCCGGAAGTACACGTCCGGATACCGCTCGTCGTCGAGGACGTACGCGGCGCCGGACGCGAGCATCTTCTCAACGAGTTCGATCACCTCGTCGATGGCTTCGGTGGCCGCCACGTAGTCGCTGGGCGGGATCACTCTCAACGCGGTCATATCCTCGCGGAACAGCTGCGTTTCGCGATCGCCGAGCTCGCGCCAGTCGATTCCGTCGCGGTCGGCACGTTCGAACAGGGGGTCGTCGACGTCCGTGACGTTCTGCACGTAGCGGACCCCGTGACCGTTGTCGCGCCAAACCCGCTGGACCAGATCGAATGTGAGGTACGTGGCGGCGTGGCCGAGATGCGTCGCGTCGTAGGGCGTGATCCCGCAGACGTACATGGTTGCGGTCTCCCCTGGAACGACTGGGCGGATCTGGCGATCGGCGCTGTCGTAGAGGCGCAGCTGCGGCCCGCGTCCGGGTAGTTCGGGAATGTCGACGGCGGGCCACGACTGCATACGTCGACTCTAAAGCGTGTCGCAGATCGGTTTCAGCTGGCGGTCCACATGGCGTCGAGCAGCAATTCCGCGATCTGCGGCCGGCACATCAGCAGATCGGGCAGATACGGGTCGGGCCGGTTGTACTGCAACGGCGACCCGTCGAGCCTCGTTGCGTGAAGCCCCGCGGCCTGAACCACGCCGGCGGGGGCCGCGGAATCCCACTCCCATTGGCCGCCCGCATGGATGTAGGCGTCTGCGTCGCCGCGCACCACCGCCATGGCCTTCGCGCCGGCCGACCCGATCCTGATGAATTCGATGTCGAGTTTGTCCCGCAGCCGCCACAGCACGGCGGGCGGGCGATTTGCGCTGGCTGTGATGCGGATCGGCCCGGTCCCGACCTGCGGCGGCGACGCCACCCGATCGCTGCGAAAGACTTCGCCGACGGCCGGGAGCGCGACGGCCGCATCGGTGATGGCACCGTCCGGATCTGATCCGGACCGCTGCCACAGCGCGACGTGGACCGCCCAGTCGTCGCGGCCCGGCATCGAGAATTCACGGGTCCCGTCCAGGGGGTCGATGATCCAGACCCGGTCGGCGTTCAACCGCTTGAGATCGTCGTGCGCCTCCTCGGAAAGAACAGCGTCAGCGGGCCGTTCATCCCTCAATCGACGTAGCAGCAGCGTGTTCGCGCGGATGTCGCCGGCATCACCCAGGGCGGGCGGGAAATCGAAGCCGACCTCGTCGCGAACCTGGAGAAGGAGCCTGCCCGCGTCTTCGGCGAGGTCGGCGGCAAGCGCGGCGTCGGTCAGCGTCACCCTGCCAGTATCGCCGAGGCCCCGCCAGCGGTTGGGGCGGCTGGGGTGTTGGGGCGGCCGGGGTGTTGGGGCGGCTGTGGTGTTGGGGCGGCCGGGGCGTTGGGGCGGTTGGGGCCGCGCCGATGGGCGGGGGTTACGGGTTGTGGCATCGAAGCGGCTCAGAACGCCGGCCAGGGAATCGGACGACGGCCGTCTGGCATCGGCATGACGGGACGCCTCAGCAGGTCGCCGATCCTCTGTCGCAGTGCGGTGATCTCGCGGACGGTGATGTGCTCGCTCAGTTCCGTCGCGAGCGGACCGGCGAGGACTCGATCCAATTCGGCGACGGCTTCCATCGCCGAATCGTCGACGGGTGTGCCCGCCCAGCCCCATAGGACCGTCCGGAGTTTGTCCTCGACATGCAGAGACACTCCGTGGTCGACGCCGTAGACGCGGCCGTCGACCGAAGTCAGCACGTGACCCCCTTTTCGGTCCGCGTTGTTGATGATCACATCGAAGACGGCGATGCGCCGCAGGCGAACATCGTCGGCGTGAACGAGCGCCACCTCATCGCCCCGGTAGTCGTGGGCGCGCAGCACCGGAAGGAATCCGCGGGGAATCGAATCCGTGGGACACAGGTCGATGAGTTCCGTCTCGTTGTCCTCGACTTCGTCGACCCACCGTTGCACCATTCCGCGACCTGCCGGGCCTTCGCGAATGATGGTGTGCGGCACGATGTTCCACCCCAGCGCGGCTGAAATGAGATACGCCGCCCGCTCCCGGCCGGCCAGGGTGCCGTCCGGGAAATCCCACAGCGGTTGCTCGCCGGCGACGGGCTTGTAGACACAGTGCACGCTGTGATCGCCTCGCTGCGCCTCACACAGAAAAGTGGCATTGCTGGCCGATCGGATCCGGCCCAAGAGAATCAATTCGCCCGAACGGAGAGCCTCGTCATCCGGCACGATGTCGCCCGCCCCGTCGATCACGACTCGGGCTCGTCCTCCGCACCCGCGAACGCGCCGCGCCGATACCCGTTGGTGCGCACGCAGATGTGTCCATCCGGGTCGAGCGGTTCATCGCACAGCGGGCAGGGCGGACGGCCCGCCGAGATGACGTGATGGGAGCGGGTGGCGAACTGCCGCGCCGACTCCGGAGTGAGAAACACCCGGACCGCATCCGGCCCCTCTTCGGCGTCATCGAGCACCACCGAGGCGTCGAATTCGGCGTCGGTGACCGCCAGCAACTCGACCACGACGGTTTGGGCCTCGGAATCCCAGCCGAGCCCCATCGTGCCCACCCGGAATTCGGCGTCGACGGGCGTAACCAGCGGGCTCAGATCGTCGACCTCGGTTTCCGGCGGCAACGGCGTGCCGAACCGGCGGTTGATCTCGACCAGCAGGGCACCGATCCGTTCGGCCAACACCGCCACCTGCTGCTTTTCCAGGACCACCGAGACCACCCGCTCGTCGTGCACGGCTTGCAGGTAGAACGTCCGGTTTCCGGGCTGCCCGACGGTCCCGGCGACGAACCGGTCGGGTGTGCGGAAGACATGGATTGCGCGGGGCATGGTGGATCCAAACTACCGGCAGAAACAACGCGACGGAATTTAGTCCGTCGAACCTCCCACCACGGCGTGACCGTCAGCCTTGTCGTCGCCCTTCGGCGGCGGCGTCCTGAGCGCCGATGCGAGCCTGGCACCGGTGTGGTTCAGGTGCACGACGAAGGGCCGCAGCGGCGTGTAGCGAATGACGCTCATCGACGCGGGGTCGGCCGTGATGCGCTGAAAGCTGTCCAGGTGGGTTCCCAGCGCGTCCGCGACCACCGCCTTGATCACGTCGCCGTGGGTGCAGGCGATCCACAGCGCGTCCGCTCCGTGTTGTTCGGCGAGCTGCCGATCATGTTGACGAACCGCGGCCACCGCGCGGGATTGCACGCCGGCCAACCCCTCACCGTCGGGAAAGACGGCCGCGCTGGGCTGCTGCTGCACAACGGCCCACAATGGTTCCTTCACCAGATCGCCGAGCTTCCGTCCCGTCCATGCCCCGTAATCGACTTCGGCGAGCCGCTCGTCCACCACGGGCGTCATACCGAGAGCCGCCGCCAACGGTTCGAGGGTCAGACCACACCGCAGCTGAGGCGAACGGATCAGGGCCTTGATCGGGAGTCCGCCGACCCGCTCGACCAACTCGTGGGCCTGCGCCGCGCCCTTCTCATCGAGGCCGACACCCTCAGAACGCCCGGCAAGTGTGTGCGAGGTGTTGGACACCGACCTGCCGTGGCGCAACAGGATGACGGTCACGATCGTTGCGGGGTCATGTCGCAGCCAAAACCCCTGTGCCCAGCAATGCCATCACGACGATCGCGAGCACGATGCGATAGCCCACGAACCAGTACATCGCATGGTTGGCGACGAACCTGAGCAGCCAGGTGATGGCCGCCAGCCCCACCACGAACGCGATGATCACCGACACCAGGAGCTGCAGCCCGGTCGCGCTCATTCCCTCGGTGACGGGGTGGAACGCATCGGGCAGCGAGAACAAACCCGAGGCGAATACCGCTGGAATGGCAAGAAGGAAACCGAATCTCGCCGCCAAGGCGCGATCGATACCGAGGAAGAGGCCGGCGCTGATGGTCGCGCCCGACCGAGAAACCCCCGGCACCAGGGCCATACATTGCGCCAGCCCGACCAGGAAGCCGTCCCGCCATGTCAGCTGCTCGACGTGGCGGGTCTGCCGGCCGAAGTACTCCGCGGCGGCGATCACGAACGAGAACACCAGCATCGCGGTCGCGGTGACCCAGAGATTTCTTACACTGGAACGGATTTCGTCCTTGAACAGGAGCCCGAACACTCCGATCGGGATGCTGCCGATGATGACGTACCAGCCCATCCGATAGTCCACGCTGCCGCGATGCGCTTTGACGAATATGCCGTTGAACCATGCCTTGACGATCCGCCAGATGTCGCGGGCGAAGTAGACCAACACGGCCGCCTCGGTGCCCAATTGCGACACGGCGGTGAACGACGCCCCGGCGTCGCCCGAGAAGAAGACCCGTGAGGCGATGGCCAGGTGGCCCGACGACGAGATCGGCAAGAACTCCGTCAGTCCCTGGATGACCGAGAGAACGATCACCTGCAACCACGACATGGGCGCTACATCCACGCCGCCGACCGTACTTCATCGTCCACCGCGCCAGGACGCTACACCGGAGACTGAATCAGCGCGCCAGGCGCGGAACCGGCTGGGCTCCCGCGACGGCATCCCTGACGACCGCCGCCAGGCTGCGCTCGTCATCGATGTCGACGTCGAGCAGGTTGCGCGTTGCGGTGGCCACAACGTCCTCGGGTTGCGGCACCAGACCCGCCAACCGCGGGTGATACACCTCGACGACCAGTTCGAGGTGATGAACCTGGAAGGAGAAGCTGCGACCGTCACTCAGGTGCCCGAAACCGTTGGCGAACATCCCCGTGGTGATGTCCTCGATGGCGAAACCTTCACCATTCGAGTCCGGGCCGCCGGCCAACGTCATGTCGCCACCATAATCGCGCTTAGACCGTCGCCGGGGACAAACACGGACGATCGTCCCATTCTGATACCTGATCGGCACGCCTAGAATCCGTACTCGTCCGTTGACGATTCGATCGTTCGATCCTGCACACACTCGGGGGCTACCCGTTGGCACAGCAATCAAACGGCCGTTTGCGCAGGTACATCGGCCTTGTACTGACGCTGACGGTCGTGGTGGCGGGCTGTTCTTCGACCCCGTTCAACGCCGCCCCACCGACCATCGAGGCGGCCAAGCCGGCCCTCTCACCCGCGGTATCGACGGCACCTGCGGGGGAGGTCACAGAGCTGCGCGCCCGCCCAACGGCAGCGTTGTTCGACGGCCGGACCGGGTATCTGGCGGCATTCATCCCCGGACCCGAGCCCCGGCTGTCGCTGTTCGGCGGCCGAGGGAACAAGACCGTCGCTCTGCCCGGGCCTGCGACGTCGATGACCGGCAACGGAGACGGCGTCGTCTACCTGGCCTCCCGGGGAGGATATTTTTCGGTGGAACTGGCGGCCGGAACCACCGCCCGAGTCGACGTTCCGGGTGAGACGGAGACCGATTTCACCGCCCTGGCGCGCCGCGCCGACGGCAGATTCGTCCTGGGCAGCGCTGACGGGACCGCGTTCACCCTGACCGCCGACGGCCGGGTGGCAGAGAGGGCAAAGATCTTCGCTCACGTCGACGCGATCGTCACCGTCGGCGACGACGCGGTTGTGCTCGATCGTGGGCAGACGTCGGTGACGGCGCTGGACGGCCGCGGCAAGGCGCAGCAGGCGCTGCGGGCGGGTGAGGGAGCCACCACGATGACCTCCGATGCCGCCGGGCGCGTACTGGTGGCCGACACCCGCGGCGGCCAGTTGCTGGTGTTCGGGGTGGATCCGCTGATCGAACGCCAGGCCTACCCTGTTCCCGGCGCGCCGTACGGGCTGGCGGGATCGGCGAAACTGGCGTGGATTTCTCAGACGGCTTCCAACGTCGTCGTTGGATACGATTTGGCTACTGGTATCCCCGTGGAAAAGGTGCGCTATCCCACCGTGCAGCAACCGGACTCGCTCGCGTATGACGAGGCGTCGAACACCCTGTACGTGGTGTCCGGCTCGGGTGCCGGCGTCCAGGTGATCCGCAACGCGGCGGGGACCGGATGAGCGCGTCGCACCGAGGCCGGATGCCTGCGGGGTGGATTTCCGGTCTGTCCGACGAATACGACTGGGTGCCTTTACGATTGCCGCCCGACGTCACTCGAATCACTGCTTCCACCCGATTGTCGATCGAAGCGGAATACCGCGGCTGGGAGCTGACCAAAGTGCGCCTGTACACCGACGGAAGCAGGCGAGTCCTGTTGCGGCGCAAGAAAACCTACGACAGCGATATGCGGCTCGAGGGGCCGGGACGCGATGTATAGCGCCGTTCGGAGCGCACTGTTCCTGGCCCCGCCCGAGCGCATCCACACCGTGGTGTTCACCGCACTGCGCGGCGCCACGGCCAATTCCGTTTCCCGCCGGCGTCTGCGCAAGGCTATGGGTCCGCGGGATCCGGTCCTGGCGAGCACGGTGTTCGGCGCACGCTTTCCCGGACCGTTGGGACTGGCCGCCGGGTTCGACAAGGATGGTCATGGGCTGAACGCTTGGGGCGCACTGGGATTCGGCTATGCCGAGGTGGGAACGGTGACCGCTTCGGCCCAGCCTGGCAATCCGCCGCCCCGGCTGTTCCGGCTACCCGAGGACCGAGCGCTGCTGAACCGGATGGGTTTCAACAACCACGGGGCGGGCGAGTTGGCTGTGCGGTTGGCACGTCACCACCCGGATGTGCCGATCGGTGTAAACATCGGCAAGTCGAAGGCCACTCCCCCGGAGCTCGCCGTCGACGACTACCGCGCCAGCGCCAGGCTGCTGGGCCCGTTGGCGACATATCTAGTGGTGAACGTCAGCTCGCCGAACACCCCCGGACTACGGGACCTGCAGGCGGTCGATTCGCTGCGGCCCATCCTCGCCGCGGTTCTGGCGGAGACGTCCACACCGGTCCTGGTGAAGATCGCGCCAGATCTTTCCGACGACGACGTCGACGCGATCGCCGACTTGGCGGTGGACCTCGGGTTGGCGGGGATCGTCGCCACGAACACCACGGTTTCACGTGCCGGATTGCGAACCCCCGGCGTCGCCGACCTCGGGGCGGGCGGGGTCTCCGGACCGCCGGTGGCGCGGCGTTCACTCGAGGTGTTGCGCCGCCTGTATGCGCGCGTGGGCGACAAGCTGGTGCTGATCGGCGTCGGCGGGATCGAGACCGCCGACGACGCCTGGGAGCGGATCACGGCCGGGGCTTCGCTGCTCCAGGGATATACCGGCTTCATCTACGGCGGCGGCCTGTGGCCCAAGCGCATCCACCAGGGCATTGCTGCTCGCCTGCATGCAGGCGGGTTCGGTTCGTTATCAGAGGCCGTCGGCTCGGCGAGCCACTAGGACTGTTCGTAGGTTCCGTGGATGACAGCCCGCGCGATCGCGTGCATAAACAGGTTGAACCCCAGGTAGGCCGGGCTGGCGTCTTCGGCGAGCTCCAGCCTCTCCACCGAAAGAGCGTGCACGGCAACGAAATAGCGATGCACCCCGTGACCCGATGGCGGCGCGGCGCCGATGTAGCGGCGCATGCCCGCATCATTGCAGAGCGTCAATGCGTCGCCCGGCAGCAGTGAACCGTCACCGGCGCCGGACGGCAGCTCGCTAACCGTCGCGGGCAGATTCGCTACCGCCCAGTGCCAGAATCCGGACGCAGTCGGCGCGTCCGGATCGTAGACCGTGACAGCGAAGCTGCGGGTTTCCTCGGGAAAGCCGGACCAGGTCAGCTGCGGCGAGACGTCCTCGCCGCCCGCGCCCATGATTCCGCTGACCTGAGCCATCTTCAGCGGCTGTCCGTCGGCGATGTCGGTGCTGCTCAGTGAGAAGCCCGGCAGTTGGGGCAGAAAGTCGTAGGGGTTGTAGTCGAAGGCCATCACGCCACTCCTTGGTCGGTTGGTGTCAGCAGTTTCTGAGCAGGTGATCGAGAACTTTCGTCCCGAATTCAAGGGCGTCGACGGGCACTCGCTCGTCGACCCCGTGAAACAGGGCCGCGAAATCGAGATCCGGCGGCAACCGCAGTGGCGTGAATCCGAAGCACCTGATACCCAGCCTGGCGAAGGCTTTCGCGTCGGTGCCGCCGGACATCATGTACGGCACGGTCCGGGCCTCCGGATCGGACGCCAGAATCGCGTCGTTCATCGCGCCGACGAGGTCGCCGTCGAAACTCGTCTCATACGAGGGCAGCTCGGTGATCCATTCCCGCGTGACATCGGGTCCGATGAGCTCGTCGACTTCCCGCTCGAATGCTTCCTGGCGGCCCGGAAGGATGCGGCAGTCGATGACGGCCTCGGCGGTCGCGGGAATCACGTTCGCCTTGTACCCGGCCTTCAGCATCGTCGGGTTTGCGGTGTCGCGAAGCGTCGCGCCAAGGAATTTCGAGACCGGCCCCAATTTGGCGACCGCCCCTTCCAGATCATCGGAGTCGAAGTCGAACGTGTAGCCGGTCTCGTCGGCGACCGCGGCCAGGAACTCGGTGACAGCCGGGGTCGGCACGATCGGAAATTCGTGATTGCCCAGCCGCGCCACAGCCTGCGCAACAGCGGTGACCGCATTGTCGTTGTGCACCATCGAGCCGTGTCCGGCCCGACCGCGCGCCGTCAGCCGCATCCACAGCAGACCCTTCTCGGCGGTCTCGATGAGATAGAGCCGACGCTCGCCGCCACCTTTGCTCGGCACCGTCAGGGTGAATCCGCCGACTTCGCCGATGGCTTCGGTGACTCCTTCGAACAGGTCGGGCCGATTGTCGACGAGCCACTGCGCGCCGTATTCGCCGCCGGCTTCTTCATCTGCGACGAAGGCGAACACCAGATCTCGCGGCGGCACGATGCCGGAACTTTTGAGATGCCGCGCGACCGCGATCATCATGCCGCACATGTCCTTCATGTCGACCGCTCCGCGACCCCACACGAAGCCGTCCTCGACCGCGCCGGAGAAGGGGTGCACACTCCAATCCGCCGGCTCCGCGGGCACCACATCGAGATGACCGTGGATCAGCAGCGCGCCGCGCGCCGAGTCGGAGCCGGGTAGCCGCACGAAGACATTCCCCCGCCCGGGTGCACCGGATTCGATGTATTCGGGTTCATAGCCGACTTCGCGAAGTTTTCCGGCCACCCACTGTGCGCACTCCGCTTCGCCCTTGACCGTTTGCGGATCGCCCGTGTTCGAGGTGTCGAATCGAATCAGTGCGCTGACGAGGTCGACAACCTCACCGACGGGATCTGTCACAGTCACCTTTCCTACCATCCGAGGCGATCCGCAGGGTAGGCAGCCGACCGCACTACCACACCCTTCCCTCAAACCCCATGCGCAACACGCCGGTCTGGGGTTTGATCGATGGATGCTGAGCCGGGTCGCCGCGATCGGAGCAATACTGTGCGCCCCGCTCTCGGCGTGCACGGCCACCATCGCAGGGACCGCGAACCCGGGCCCGCCGGTTCCGTTGGCAACCACCGAGGCACTTCCCTCGTTTCTGCTGTCCGCCTCGGACGTCGGGTCGGCGATGTCGAGCGGCGACCTCGCCGTCGTCCGCGACGTCGACAAATTCTGGAACGACGCCGCCCGCCTCAACAACGTCGACTGCCTAGCTGTCGCCGGCACCGCGCAAGAGGGCGTCTACGCCGGCACTGGGGCGACCGCGACGCACAGTCAAGTCCTGCGGGAGCCGCCGACTTCGCCGACATGGTCGCACTACGCGGTCCAGGCCGTGGTCCTGTTTCCCACCAGCCAGGCGGCCGTCGCGTTCTACGAGAAATCTCGCCGCAGCTGGGGCGCGTGCTCGGAACGGGAGCTGTCCTATCCGCAGCCGATCGGAGAAGCGCAACGCTGGTCCGTCGGCTCGATCAGCACCGATCATGATGTCCTCGCCGTGTCGCGGATCGAGCAGGCCCCCGACCGCTGGTCCTGCCAGCGCGCACTGACGGTGCACAGCAATGTCGCCATCGACGTCGAGGCGTGCAGCACGGACGGACCGCCGACGGCGGCGACCGCGATCGCCCGTCAAATCGCCACTCGGCTGCCCGCCGCGTAGCAGTGCAGGCCCTAGTTTGGGACTGACACGCGCGATCCGTTAGCCTTAGCTGCCCCACCGGCAACGGCTGGGCGGGTTGGTCCGAGTGGCGGAATGGCAGACGCGCTAGCTTGAGGTGCTAGTGCCCTATTAACGGGCGTGGGGGTTCAAGTCCCCCCTCGGACACTGTTGAGTGGTTCTTCTTCGCGTGGTCGTCACGGCTCCAGTGGTGGCCGTGCGGCTTGCGCCCGGGTGCGGATCAGGCTGGCGACGACGGTGACCAGCAGCACCCCACCGATCACCGCCATGGATGTCCCCGTCGAGATCTCCGGTACCGCGACGTGA
>JAXLRY010000019.1:0-67401 GCA_046330895.1 Mycobacterium sp.
AACCAAAAGAACGCCGAATCGCGATCATTCCACGAATGCGGTCATCTATCTTCGCAATCTTCGGCATTCAGAACGGTTGCAGCCTCCGGGACTAAACCGGGGGTGAGGGGTCGTACTGGACGTAGCGGCGGACGTCGCGCGCACGGTCGGTACCTGCGAACCGGGCGACAAGGTGCAATGCCATGTCGATCCCGGCGGAAACCCCTGCGGCGGTGACGATATCGCCGTCGTCGACGAAGCGGTCGTTACGCCGTACATCGATGGTGGAGTCGAGTTCGGCAAGGTGGTCCAGCGCGCTCCAATGAGTGGTTGCGGGGCGATGGGCCAACAGCCCGGCCGCCGCGTACACCAGCGATCCGGTGCACACACTCGTCATGAGCGGCACGGCTTCCCGCTGTTGTCGCACCCAGTTCAGTACCGCGTCGTCATGCAGTTGCGGTCGGGTGCCCTGGCCGCCGGGGTAGATGAGAACGTCGAGTCCGGGTGCGTCGCCGAACGAATGGTGCGCACCGAGGGTCAAACCTTTCGCGCATGTCACGAGGCCCCCCGAATCGGAAATGCACGACACCGCGTAGCCGTCGTCCGGAAACTGACGTGTCCACGCGGCCAGGATCTCCCAGGGGCCGACGACGTCGAGCTCTTCGACGTCCGGAAACACAACGATTCCGATCTGCTTTACCGCGACCATGGTGCGATTAGAACAGGCAAAGTGGTGTTCTATGGCCGAACAGATCGACGACTACTTCACGGCGACGCTTCTGGCCTACGGGGACGCACATCACCGCCCCGAGCGTCCCGGACCCGAGCGTCATTCCGACCGCGCGCCGCTCGTCGTCGGCTCGGCCATTACCGTCGAACAGGCCCTGGGGATTTTCGATTCGCAACTCGGAAGTAGGCATCTCGATCTTGCGGCGCGCGCGCTACGCGCCGAACAAAAGGGTTTCTACACCATCGGGTCTTCGGGACACGAGGGCAATGCGGCGGTGGCTGCCGCGTTGCGCGGCACGGATCCCGCGCTGCTCCACTATCGTTCGGGCGCGTTCTTTCTCGAACGTGCCCGGCATTGCGGAGGAAGCGATCCGCTGCGCGATGTGCTGCTGGGAATGGTTGCGGCGTCGGACGAGCCGATTTCCGGCGGACGCCATAAAGTGTTCGGCCGCCATGACATTCACGTGATACCCCAAACGTCCACGATCGCGTCGCACCTGCCGCGCGCGTTCGGCCTCGCGTTCATGCTCGGGCGCGCGCACAAGTTCACCGATGCCTGTCCGTGGCCCGCCGATGCCGTGGTGGTGACGAGCCTGGGCGATGCGTCGGCGAACCATTCGACCGCGCTTGGCGCGATCAACGCAGCACTCAATGCCGTCTATCGGGGCATCGACACGCCCTTGCTGATCGTGTGCGAAGACAACGGAATCGGCATCAGCACAAAGACTCCCGATGGCTGGATAGCTGCCATGTACGGGAACCGGCCGGGCCTGGCCTACTTCACCGCCGACGGGAGCGATCTAGTCGATGCCTTCACGGTGTCTCAGGCGGCCGTGAAGTTGGTTCGCGAGCAACGCAAGCCGGCATTTCTGCATTTGCGAACAGTTCGTCTCATGGGGCATGCGGGGACCGACTACGAACTCGCCTACCGCACAACACGCGACATCAGCGACGACTACGCGCGCGATCCTGTGTTGGCAACAGCCCGACTGCTCGTCGACCAGGGGCATCGTACCGTTGGCGAGGTCACGGCGCTGTACGAGAACAAGCGGACCGAGGTGATGGCACTGGCACGTGCCGTTGCCGCTGCGCCCCAGCTGGATTCGGCGGAAGCGGTGATGGCGCCACTGGTCGCCGGTATCCGGGGGGCCCGGCGAGCGTCACGCTCCGTTGAGGCTCTGGCACAGCGGGGTCACACCCTGGCCCAGGCGATCAACGCGGCGCTGGCCGACGTCATGGGCGAATATCGGCAGGCTGTTCTGTTCGGTGAAGATGTCGGCCGTAAGGGCGGCGTGTACGGGGTGACCCGCGGTCTCTACAAGAAGTACGGGCCGGCAAGGGTTTTCGACACGATCCTCGATGAGCAGACCATTCTGGGAATAGCTTTGGGCGCCGGGCTCCACGGGATGTTGCCGATACCCGAAATTCAGTATTTGGCGTACGTGCACAATGCGCTCGACCAGATCCGGGGCGAGGGTGCGACGCTTCGGTTCTTCTCGAACGATCAATACCGCAATCCCGGAATAGTGCGCATCGCCGGATATGGCTACCAAAAGGGTTTCGGCGGCCATTTTCACAACGACAACTCGGTAGCGGCGCTACTCGATATCCCCGGCCTGGTGGTGGCGTCGCCTGCGCACCCCGAGGATGCCGGCGCGATGCTGCGCGCGTGCGCGCGAGCCGGTGTCGACGCGGGCACGCTGAGCCTGTTTGTCGAGCCCATCGCCCTGTATCACACCCGCGACTTGCATTCCGCTGGTGACGGAGCCTGGCTGAGCAGCGGGGATCATTCAATCGATCCCACGATCGGTACGGCCCGAACCCACGGCAACGGGACTGATCTGACGCTCGTGGGCTTCGGCAACGGCGTTCGAATGAGTCTTCGCGTCGCCCGACGGCTTCATGAGCGCCACGGTGTCGGGGCACGCGTCGTCGATCTGCGGTGGCTTGCTCCGCTGCCGGTGGCCGACCTCATGCGTGAGGCGACGGCGACAGGGCGTGTGCTCGTGGTCGACGAGACGCGCAGGTCGGGCGGCGTCGCCGAACACGTGCTCGCGACGATGATCGACAACGGGTTTGCCGGGAAGCTGGCTCGAGTTGCCAGCGCGGACAGCTTCATCCCACTCGGCGATGCGGCTTTGCAGGTGCTTCTCAGCGAAGAGGCGATCGAAAACGCGGCGGTGAAACTCCTGCGCGGCTGACGCCAGGCGGTAGCCTGAGCCCGCCTTTTCGTTTATTGGAGTAGTGGGGTGGGGTCAAGTGCGGGTCACAGGAAAAGTTGTGCGGTTCGACGACGTGCGCGGTTATGGGTTCATCGCGCCGGATCTCGGCGGTGAGGACGTGTTCTTGCATGCCAACGATCTCGAGATGGACCGCGAATGGATCCGTGCTGGAGCGCGTGTTTCGTTTGAGGTTGAAGACGGTCCTCGCGGTCAGTTCGCGACGGGTGTGCAACGTGACGGCAACGCGCCCGGCCATCCCGAACCCCGTGCCAGCGGTGGCTCGTCGTCGGACGACTACTACGACTATCTGTCCGTGCAGGAGTTCAAGCAGACGGTGACCGAGATGCTTCTCGAGATTCCGGCGATCACCGGGGAGCAGATCCGGCAGGTTCGGGCGGCGTTCGAGGCGCTTGCGCGCAAACACGGGTGGGTGGAATAAGCGGCTGTGAAGACCGCCCGAAAACTAGGCTGAGAATTCCTTATTGTCTTTGCGGTGACGCCGGGGGATGATCATGGGAGCAAAAGGCGATTCCGCAGGAAATTGGGCAGCAGTCTAGCGTTTATGGGGGTTTTTCTAATGTCGGTAGCAAAGAGCGGCGCGCTGGCGGGTGCGGCGGTTGCATTGGGTATTTCGTTTGCCGGTTTGCCGGTGATCGGTATCGCCGCCGCTGACAGCGCGGACACTTCGGCGTCGCAGGGCTCCGACGCCGGCTCCGCAACTGCCTCCGCAGCCGGCTCTACGACCTCGAGCAAAGGTCAACGACAGGCCGGCAAGGCGCGCACGGGGTCCTCGGCGCGATCCGCCTCCCCCACCGATACCGCGACCTCCGCGCAAGAGATCTCTGACAGTGCCGCATCGTCAGTGGGCAGTTCCCTCCGATCCGCAGCTTCCGAGGCGGCCGGATCCGGCCCGTCGGCGAGCCGCGGGAGCGCCTCCAGCCCCCGTTCGGCCCATCGCTCGCGTCCGGGCCCGGCCGCAGAGCAGCCGGGGGGCGACTCCCCGGTGGCCGGGTCCACAGATGTTGAGACGCCGGCCGGCGCACCCGATGGACAGCAGACCGCCGCCGTCGACACGGTCGCGGATTCGAACGTCGGTGCTGACGTCGTCAGCGGCGCGGCGGCCACCGATTCCCAGGCGCGACCCGTCGCCGCCGCCACCTCAGCTCGTGTGGCGGCTTTCCGTGTTGCGTCAGCTTCGGCCGTCACCGACATCTTCTCGGGCATTCTCGGTTCCATCCAGGGGTTCTTCGAGGGGGCCTTGCTGCTGGTGCGGCGCGCGTTCTTCAATCAGGCGCCGACGGTCGATCCCGTTCAGCTGACCGGACAGTCCGAAGGGCTGATCACCGGAACCATCGGAGCGGTCGATCCTGAGGGCGAGGGCATCACCTACAGCCTGGTGCAGGCGCCGCTGTATGGCTCGGTCGCTATTGCTTCCGACGGGACGTACACCTACACGCCGGGCGACGGTTTCAGCGGCGTTGACGCGTTCACGGTTGCCGCTGCCGATGACGGCCCGTTCCATTTCAATCTGCTCAACCCGTTCCGTGGGCCGAGCACCCAGGCTGTCGTGAGCGTCACGCAGGGCGAGTCAGGTGCGCGAGTCAACTTCAACTTCATCTACGGCACCGGTTCTCAGTACTGGTCGCAGTCGGCCCGCAACGCGCTCCAAACCACCGCGATCCTCCTTTCGTCCTACTTCGTGGTCGACGCGCCGGTGACCGTCACCTATGACGTGACTGGCGAGTACTCGCCGCTCACCTCGACGCTCGCCACCGCCGGCAGCGATCTCGTCAGCACGGACCCCGGGTTCTATCAAACGGTTGTGCAGAACAAGATCCTCAACGGCGTCGACTCGAACGGTGCGGCAGCCGACGGCGTGATCACCTGGAACTTCGGGAATGCCTGGGCATTCGGCAACTCGGTGAGCAACAGCCAGTACGACTTCCAGTCCACAGCCATGCATGAACTCCTGCACACGTTCGGGTTCCTGTCCAATGTCGACAGCGCCGGCTCGAACAGTGGTGACAACTGGACCCAATTCGACAGCTTCGTCGTCACGAGCAACGGTACGAAGGCAATCGGGAACGACTACAAGTGGAAGACGGCGTTCAACTCCAACCTGACCGGAAGCAACGGTGGTCTGTACTTCGGCGGTCCGAACGCGGTGGCCGCCTACGGCGGACTCGTTCCGCTCTACACGCCGAACCCGTGGCAGTCGGGAAGCTCGATGTCACACCTCGACGACTCGACCTTCACCGGCAACAACGAGCAATTGATGAACGCCATCAGCGACACCGGGCTCGGAGTTCGCGAACTGAGCGACGTCGAACTCGGAATTCTGCAAGATCTCGGCTACACCATTGCGCCACACAGCGTTTCGGCATTTCTGTTCCTCGGCTTACTCTTGATTCGCTGGCGCAAGGTCAGCATCGCCTCTTGATCCGGACCGCGGACTAAGGCGGAGCCGGGCGAATCACGCTTGACCACGAGTCGGTTACTTCCGGTGATCGTCGATGCCTTCGGCCGACGGGCCCGGGGCGCAAATCCGGCAGAAAACCGAATAGGGTGGTGAAATAGTCCCGGCCTGACTGGCAGACGAGATACCCGGTTCACCAAGGAGGAGCGTCATGTATCTGACCCGGCTAGCGGTGGCTGCGGCCATCGCCGCAGGCGGTCTTAGCGTCGGGCTCGCCGGCCCGGCCAACGCGGCTGACCCGCACGCCCTGGGTACGTACACCTTCGAGGCCGAGGACGGCGAATCCGCCACCTGGACCGTTTCGCCATGCGCCGACGACACCGACCACTGCGTCTACGTCGTCTCGACAGGCAATTCGAAGCGCGCGGCATGGAGCGGCAACGCATATTGGACGGTCGGATCCTGGATCCTGTTCGTCGACCAACCGGATGCCATTCTGTGCGCGGGCGGCGGCTCCGCGCCCGGCCGTAACAACTACTCATGGGATGCGACCAGCTTGTCCGGCTACGCCAGCATCTTCAACGAAGGAGCGTGTGGCTCCGAGGCCGAGAGCATCGCGATCCCGTTCCAGCTGACCAAAGTCGGGTCCGGCCCGGTCCAGTACCCGACAGCGCCAGTTCAGGTCGAGCCGCTGGGACCGCCGGCAGGCATGCCCGCACTTCCTGCTGAAGGTCCGGCGCCGGGCGGTCCGATGCCAGCAGAGACCGACCCCGCGATTGTGGCCACTCCCCCCACGATTTCCACGCCCAGTGATCAGCTCACCGAGCAAGAAGTGGCCGAGCCCGGCTTCAACGGGGGCGGCGGACACCGCTGACGTTGAGGTTTGAGGGCGGTCCGCTCATGCGGACCGCCCTCAAACGTGCGTCGCTCGTTTACCGCATCTGAGGCGGGGTACCCGAATAGGTGGCCCTCGCTGCCTCACCGGCAACGCTCAACGGCCGGAGATGAGGTGTGGTCATGTCGTTCTCCAATGGATTCGCCGTTCGCGGGTCAGCCGGGACAGCGGGATCTGCCGGGTCGAGCGCAGCAGCTCGGCACGATTCGGCGGCCGAATCGAAGGCATCGCAATCGCGCGCACGTCTGGTGGTCAACTGGACGTTGGCGCTGGCCAGCTTGCTCGGCGCCGCGGGAGTGGTGATCGTTGCCTACGAACGATTTGTGGGCATCGATTGCGACGGGCTGTCGTGTCCCGGTCCCGGTGACTTCTGGTTCACCTTCATCACTCGTGGCGCGCCGATCAGTGCGGTTGTCGCAGTGGGCGTTTCGGGGTTCACCGCCAACAAGCGGCTGGGATTCCTGGTGCCGCTGGTCACCTGGATGTTCTTGGTGTTCTGCTTCGCAGCCGTCGTGGTTGCGTTCCCCTGAGTCTGCAATCCAGGGGTATACGACCCGGGGATGCCGGTCAGCTTGCCGGAGGTTGGAGGGGCCGGCCGGGATGTGCAGCATGCCAACGGCGTTCGTCTTTGCGGACCTCTCGGTGAGCGAGAAGAACCCATGTCAAGCCGGCCGAGCCGAGCACGACTGCGAGGCCGATACCCGACAGGGCACCGACGGTACTTCCGACGGCGAGTCCGTACAGGCCCACAACCAACGCCACCACTCCGATGGCGACAAGGACCAAACCGGGTGAGTTGGTGCCGTTCTTCATCGTTTCACCAGCGTGCTGCCGCGTGGTGCGTGCGTGGTCAATGGGGTCAGAAATCGAGTCAGCCATTGTCGTCCTCTCAACATGGCGGGCCTACCTTCGGCCCGCCCCGGAGTGATGCCCGAGACTCCGCGGGACGAAACGGACTGGGGGCGAAGTTTAGAAATCTCCGATACGGGAAACCGTCCATTGCGGTTGGAAAAGTCATGTGTCCAAATGACTTTGAACATAAACCGCCAAATAGGAAATCAATTCGACCAGGAGGAACGATGCAACAGGTTCGATATGTCCTCACACCACTGGCCCTTGGCGCTCTGGTATTGGGCGGCGCGGCAACCGCTTCGGCTGATTCGGGTGAAGCGGATTTCGGCACTCCGCAGCAGGTCGCGGTCGGTCCCGCGGTCATCGCCTACACAGTGGGCGAACCGCAGCCGAGCACCGACCAGGTGAACGGGCCGGTTCAGGGACAGCTCTATGCCGTGGAGACGACGGCAACGGCTGTGCAGGGCATGGCCGTTCCAGAAATTCCGGGTCAAGTCCAGGGGCGTGGTGTACGAGCTCGTCGCGTGATTCTTCGACGGGTTGGGTCAGGCGGTCAGTGCCGCTGGGGTGGCCTCCTGTTCTGTCGGTGAGCTGTGGTCGGCTCGGGATTTGCTGAGGACCTCCAGGCCGAGGTAGCGGCGGGACTCGGCCCATTCGTCGTGTTGTTCGGCCAGGACTGCGCCGACGAGGCGGATCAGGGAGTTGCGGTCGGGGAAGATGCCGACAACGTCGGTGCGGCGGCGGATCTCTTTGTTGAGCCGCTCCTGGGGATTGTTCGACCAGATCTGGCGCCAGATCGCCTTGGGGAAGGCGGTGAACGCCAGCAGGTCCGCGCGGGCCGCCTCCAAGTGGTCGGCCACTTTCGGGAGCTTGTCGGCCAGCGCCTCGATGACCCGATCATATTGGGCGTCAACCGATTCGGCGTCGGGCTGGTCGAACACCGAGTGCAGCAGGGTCCGCACCCACGGCCAGGAGGCCTTCGGGGTGATGGCCATCAGGTTGGTCGTGTAGTGCGTTCTGCAGCGCTGCCAGGCCGCCCGGGCAGCGTTGCCCCGATCGCGGCGACCAGGCCGGCATGGGCATCGCTGGTGACCAGCTTGACCCCTGAGAGACCCCGGGCGGTCAGTGACCGCCAGAACGTCAGCCAGCCCGCGCCGTCCTCGGCGGTGCTCACGTCCACACCGAGGATTTCGCGGTAGCCGTCGGCGTTGATCCCGGTGGCGATCAGGGCGTGCACGTTGACCACGCGCCCGCCTTCTGACCTTGAGCACCAGCGCGTCAGCGGCGACGAAGGTGTACGGGCCGCATCCAGCGGCCTGGTCCGGAACGCCTCGACCGCGGCGTCGAGTTCCTTGGCCATCACCGACACCTGGGATTTAGACAACCCGGTGATGCCGAGGGTTTCCACCAGGCGGTCCATCCGCCGCGTGGATACCCCGAGCAGGTAGCAGGTGGCCACCACCGTGGTCAGCGCCCGCTCAGCGCGTTTGCCGCGTTCGAGCAGCCAGTCCGGGAAATACGATCCGGTCCGCAGCTTGGGGATCGCCAGATCCAATGTGCCTGTGCGGGTGTCGAATCGGCGGTGCCGATAGCCGTTGCGGGAGTTGGTGCGCTCGCTGCTGCGCTGACCGTAGCCCGCCCCCACAGGGCATCCGCTTCGGCGCCCATCAAGGTGTGGATGAACAGGGCGAACAGTTCGCGCAACACATCAGGGCTGGCGCTGGTGAGTCGGTCGGCCAACACAGCAGGCAGGTCGATATCGTGGACAGTGGTCATCGCGTTGATTCCTTTGCTCGAGTGACTTTGGACGGTCTCTCGAAGAATCACGCGATGACCTTCCATCACTCGGCAACGACACGCCGGGGACTGAGATCAGCTCCGACTCGTACACCACTGTGCTGGACGCAACCAAATTCCGATGTTCAATGCGCGTGCGGACAGCGGGCAGAATTATCGTGTTCTGTTCCAGGCTGCAGCCCCCTCCGGGCTTAGCCCCGCTCCGCTGATGCAGGGTCAGCAGACCAACGGCAAGCTGTACTTCGATGTCACGGGTCCGGCTCCCACCGAGATCGTCTATCGCGATGACGTCACCCAGAACAATCTCGTCTGGGGAAGCTAGTCGCTAGATCGGCTGTCAGGCTAGATCGGCTGTGAGGGAGAGGAATTCGGCTCCCTAACCGAGGCACCAGGGTCTTTGAGACTCCTCTTTGAGACTCCAGAGCTGGAGTGTGTGGTGCCACACACCGCCCCTGAGAAACGGCACCCATGAAAAGCGGCACGGAGGACTAACCGTCAGGCTAAGGGAACTCAAAACGGTTGTCAGACAGCGGTTCTGAGCTTTGCCATAGTCCGGGTCAGGATGCGCGAAACCTGCATCTGCGAGACCCCGATCTCGGTCGCGATCTGAGTTTGTGTCATCGAGTCGAAGAATCTCATCTCGACGATCCGTCGTTCTCGATCGGAGAGCGTTGCAAGAAGTGAACACACGGTTTCGTGATCGGTGACTGCCTCCAGTTGCCGGTCGAGGTCACCGATGGTGTCTGCGACACAACGCCCTTCGCCGTCGCTATCACTGTCGGACACCGGCGCGTCGAGAGATCTGAGTTGGTAGGCGTCGCCGGCGATGAGGCAATCGACCACGGCGTTACGATCGACGCCGAGTTGCTCGGCAAGCTCGCTTGCGGTTGGTGTCCGACCGAGGTTTTGCAATAGTTCGGACGTCGCTCGACTGATGCGCACGTGCAGATCTCGCAATCCACGCGGGACGTGCATGGTCCATCCATGATCCCGGAAGTATCGCCGGACTTCGCCCATCATCGTGGGAACCGCGAACGCTACGAAATCGGCGCCTTTGGATGTGTCGAATCGATCGACCGCTTGCACTAGGCCGATGCGGGCGACCTGAACGAGGTCATCGAGCGACTCGCCGCGCCGACTGAAATGGCCTGCGACATGGTCGGCCAATGGCAGGCACCGCGTGATGATCGAATCGCGCTGGTGGCGGCGAGCCGATGATCGCGGCGGGAGTTGTTCGAGCGTCGCGAACATCGTGAGCACGTCCTGATACTGGTCACCGAAGGAGCGACGTGAACCGCCCACTGCACGCGACTGTCGAGGCAAACCACCTGCTCGCGGCGGCACCTGTTGACTCGTCGTTCGAACAAATCTCGTGTTCATCATCGGCACCTTGTCTTCGGGCGTGCAATTAGTGGAACCCCGACGATCCCGATCCCCTGCCGACACCGGTGGCGGCAGGCAATTGAAGATTTCCGGCTTCCGCTTGCGCTTAAACGGAATCGAGCCGGTCACGCTCGTGAATATCGGCGTGATCACACAGTTCTATGGCGAACAATTTGACTCTACGGACGCCCCGCGGGGGCCGCCAGACAGCGGATCCGATTATCAACGTCGCATCACCGAATTAACAGAACCAGCTCAGGTGTTGACAGATCCGCGCTCAGGATTTCACTCGAAGGTGCACCGTCATGAAGAGGCCGTCATAGGTTTCGCGTGATGGAAGGGTCTCGCCGCATTCGAGGCCGCTGAAATCCTCGACGAGCTGTTCCGCGATTCTCCGGAGCTTGATGTTGCACTCCTGGGAGCGCCAGCGGAGTAGGTCGAATGCGGTATCGGCGTCAATGCGGTAGACGACCATCAGCATGCCCTTGGCTTGCTCGATACTCGCCCGCGCCTCGGCGATCTCGGCGACCGCCTCTGTCACCCGTGCTTCGGTTTCCCTCTGCATCATCGGGGTCACGTCAACGTAAAAGCCGTTGCTGCCGATCACCGTGCCGAAGTGGTCGTAGAGGCGGCAGCCCACGACGACGACGTGGTGAATGTTGCCTGCGGTATCGATGATTCTGTGGCGCGTGCTGAACGCGGTCGCGTTTCTTCGGATGTCGTCGAGCGTGGCGGCAACCCGTCCCATATCGTCGGGATGCTTGTGTGACAACACCAGTTCCGTTGTGGGATGGGCGGTTCCGGGCGCGTAGCCGTGCATGGCCTCTACTTGGGGCGACCATTCCCAGCGCTCGCCCTCAAAGTAGAACCGGAACCAGCCGATCCGCTGAGCGTCGCCGCCCGCGAGTGCATGTTCAGCAGAGACTTCGCCGACCATGTTCTCGGGCACCTCCATCACGCTTCAATCGTAGTCAGCCCGGTTCACTCCCGCACCGGTGATGAGCGAATACAACCAATCGTGTTGTGTGAATGCACTTCCGGCGAAATCGGCTACTCGTCACGACCACTGGCACTGCCACGGCCGGGGGCGGCGGCCCGGTTTGTCGTGATCGAAATGCCCACGAGGCGCGGCCAGTCGGTGGCCTCGCCAAGGTTGAATACGCGGACGTCGTCGGTCAGTGAACGCAAGACGTGCCAGCTGAAGTCATCCGGCGAAATCAAGTCGACTCTGTCGCACATGGTCGAGACGTCGACCACGAGCGCGTCGTCGCGACGGTGCACCACGAATGTCAGCACCGCGCCCGGCACAGCAGCCGAAATCAGTCTGTTGCAGGCTTCGTCGACGGCGAGCCGGCAATCGGAGACGGCGTCGAGATCGAGATCGTCGAACATGGCGACCGCGCCGACGATTGTTCGGATCAGGTCCAGATTCGTCACGTGCGCGGCGACGCGCAATTCGAGAGTGCGTGCCCAGGCCTCCACCGGGTCGCCAAGCGCCATCGAACCTCCCCATACCGGGTGGCGACCACCCGGACTCTCAACTTTGCACTACGTCGCGCGCGTTCGCGAACGTTTCAGACCGCCCCGGCCGGGTACTCAGGTCAGAGCCGGCGGGGAGTGCACGCGCATTCCCGCTGGCAAGTCGCACTTGGCGCGCGGCACCCGGCACAGAGTGAGGATGGGCGGACATGACAACAAGGACCTACCTCGATGAGGAGACCGGGTCGGTCACCGGCACGGCCGACAAGGACTACAACCTCATCTGGTTCATCGAATCTTGCCTGAGTAACGCCTTGCGTTTGCAGCAGTACATCGCCGACGCGGAGCGGCACGGCGACAACGAACTGGCGGACCTGTTCCGCCGGGCGCAGAAGAAGAGCCGTAAGGGCGCTGTACAGGGCAAGCGACTCCTGGCGTACCGAATCGCCTAGGGCCACCCAGTCTCCTCAGGCCAAGTCTCTTCAGGCCAAGTCTCTTCAGGCCCAGTCTCTTCAGGCCCAGTCTCTTAAGTGGGAAGGACAAGCATGAACATCCAACGTGTGGCGCTGGTGGTGGGAGTCGCCGTCATCCTGGCCGGCATCTTCGGTTTGATGGCACCGGTGAGCATCACCGACGGTGACGGCGCGACCATCGGGTGCGGCAACGCAGTTGTTCAAGACACCAGCGCCGCTCGGGCGGCCACTGAACGTCAGGTCACGAATCTGCCGATCATCAAGGATTTCGTATCCCACACCGACTACGTCAGTGAATGCAATAGCGCCGTGGGGCAGCGGCGCTGGTGGGCGATTCCAGTCACCGTCATCGGCCTGTTCGTCGCCCTCGGCAGCACACGTGTCCGTCCCGGAAGCCGGTCCGCCACATCGGCGCCCTGAGAGCGGGCGCACTGAGAGCGGGCGCCCTGAGACCGACGCCCTGAGATACAGGCCCTGACTCAATTCCGCCGATTGGTGGTCATTGAGATTCCGAGCGTCCGTGTCCCGTCGGTCGCCTCGTCGAACTCGAAGACTTCCACGTGGTCGGTCAGCGATCGCAGCAGGTACCAGCTGAAGCCCGCCGGATCAATGAGTTCCGAGGCGTGCGCAGTTCGACACACCGTCGACAATTCGACGTCGACCGACTCGGAACTGACGGTGACGACCAGCAGCAGGGTGCCGCCTCCCACCGCAGACTCCAGCAGGCGCGCGCATGCTTCGTCGACTGCGAGTCGCAAATCGGCCACCGACGCGAGGTCGAGGTCCTCGAAGGCCGCTATCGCTGTGACGATCATCCGGGCGAAGCCCACGCTGTCAGTCCTGGCCGGTACTCGCACCTCGATCCGATCCACGCGACCACTCACGATGTGGATCGCCACCCCGTCACCTCCCCTACCGACGCCGTTTCGATGCGGAGGGTGGATACCCGCCTCGGCTGAGAAAAAATCGTCGAACGGCGAACCTGATGTGACTGCGGCAGAGTCAATTTCGACGAGGACAACGTTTTCAGCGCTTCCCGGATTAAAGGCCTCGAACGAGTTTCAGGGCTTCCGAATCGGGGAATCAGAGTTCGCACTGTTGGAGTTTCGCCCTACGGAGGACCGCCGTGATCACCTCAGTCCTGGCCGCCACGTCAGAGGGCGGAGGTGCAGCCCTGGATCAGGTGATCGGATTATCGGTCGCCGCGGCAGCCGTGACCGCCGTCCTGTTGTGGATCGGCTATCAGCATCGCGCCAGGCGCATCACTTGGTTGAACACCCTCGCCATTCGCCTCGGCCACCGCTTCCACCGTCCCCCGTGGGTAGCCCTGCAGATTCTGTTGTTCACCGGGACGCTCATCTGTGCGTTGTTCGGGTTCATCTGGGATGTCAGCCTGCACATCGGTAAGGGCCGAGACGACGGTCCGCTGGCCAACCCGGCGCACTATTTCATCCTGGTCGGACTATTCATGTTGTTCATAGCGGGAGCATCCGCCGTCGCGTTGCCGTACGACAAGCCCGGTTCCTCCGCCGTCCGCATCACTCGGACGTGGTTCGCTCCAGTTGGCGGTTTGTTGATGACGGCATGTGGTTTGTATGCGCTCATCGGCTTTCCGCTCGACGACGTCTGGCACCGAATGTTCGGGCAGGACGTCACTCTGTGGGGGCCGACCCACCTCATGTTGATCGGCGGCGCGGGGTTGTCCCTGATCGCGGTCGCTCTGTTGGAATACGAAGGCAGCCGAGCCATGAAGGCCGCCGAGGCAGATGCCGAGCCGGCGGAGGACTTTGAACGGGACGTGCCCCAGAAGGACGGTCTGGGTATCCGCTTCATGCGCTACCTGTCCTTTGGCGGGTTGGCCGTGGGGCTGTCGGTCTTTCAGATCGAGTATGACTTCGGCGTCGAGCAATTCCGGCTTGTGTTGCAGCCCATGATGATCGCGGCAGCCGGTGCGATGGCTCTGGTCGCCGCTCGGATCGTTCTCGGCCGCGGCGCGGCGATCGCGGCGGCGCTCCTGTCGGTGGCGCTGCGCGGCGCGGTCGCACTCATCGTGGGTCCGGTTCTGGGAGGTCCGACGAGTTGGTTTCCCACCTATCTCGGCGCCGCGATCGTTGTCGAGCTTCTGGCGCTTACACCGATGGTCAAGCGTCACATAGCGTTCGGAGCCCTCGCCGGTCTGCTGGTCGGCAGCGTGGGACTTTATCTCGAGTCGTTCTGGATATCGGCGGTCTATCACTATCCGTGGCCCACCGGCATGTGGCCCGAAGCCCTTGCGATGGCCGTGCCGGTATCCGTGTTCATGGGCATGTGCGGTGCACTTCTCGCGATGGTGATCACAGGCGAGCGGCTACCTGGACGAGCCGTCGGAGTCACCGTGGTACTCGTCACCGTGCTGGCTATCGGCGGCGCGGTCGCCAACGGACTACGGGTCCAGGTGCCCGAAAATGCTTCGGCGAGCATCTCATTGACCGAGCTCCCGTCGGACCCAGGTCAGCGAATGGTGTCCCTCGATGCCCGCTTCAGTCCGCAGAACCTCATCGGTGACGATCCTGAATGGGTGTCGATCCTGTCCTGGCAGGGCGGTCTGGCGCACGAGCGCGGCCTGATCGTCGACCGCCTGCAGCAAGTCGGACCGGGGCACTACCGGTCGACGCGACCGATTCCAGTCTGGGGACATTGGAAGACGTTGATCCGAGTCCAGGACGGCGCGATGATGGCCGGGGTGCCGATCTATTTGCCGGAGGACCCCGGCATCGGGGCGAAAGGCGTGCCGGCAGAAGCAACTTTCACCCGGGACTTCGTTCCGGAGATCACCATTCTGCAGCGTGAACGCAACTTCAACCATCCATCGTGGTTGTTCACGGCCGCATCACTTGTCGTCTTGGGGTGCACCTTGATACTGATCGCGGCGCTGACCTGGGGTGCTGGTCGTATCAACCGCAGCGACGCGGTCGCCGAGAGCGAAATCGAACGACGGCCACCGGTGCTACCGAGGACATGAGAATGACCGAACAGGTGAGTTATCTCGCGCATCACTCGCTGTTGCTGGCTCTCCCCGCGTTGGCTCCGGCTTTCGTGGTCGCCGGGGTGGTGGTGTACATATCCGTCCGGGACCGCAGACGCGGCGAAACCCAGTCCAGCGGCGATGAGCTCTAGGAAGCGCATGACGAGTCGGGCAGGCCGGACGGCCGTCACCGGCGAGCCGATCACGCTCGTGGTGAACAGCGACGCAGCCGATGAGATACACGTGCACTCGATCCCGGATCGAACCTTCCCGGTTGCGGCCGGACAGAACCAGAAGTTCGAGTTCACCGTCACCGTGCCCGGGCGTGTAGAAGTCGAGCTGCACGGATTGGAACGGACGATCGCCATCATCCAAGTCAAACCATGAGCCTGCTGGCGCACGGAACGGGCGGCTCGACAGATCTGCCGATCCCGTACACGTACGCCCTGATCGGTGCCGCCTGGGCGTTGACTCTCACGTTCGCGCTTGTTGCGCTGGGTTGGCGGAAGCCTCGCTTCGATCCGGCGAAACCGGGAGTGGCACTTCCACGCCGGATCACGGCGCTGGTGGATGCTAAAGCGACCCGCGCAGTCATCGCGTTACTCGGACTCGGGTTCACCGCATGGGTCTTGCTCGCGGCGATCGGCGGACCGCAGAACAATGAAAACGCCTTGCCCGGAACTTTCTACGTGCTGCTGTGGGTGGGTCTTCCGACGGCTTCGGTGTTGTTGGGGCCGGTCTGGCGGCTCATCTCGCCATTGCGGACGGTCTGGGAGTTGATCCCCCGAGGCGCCAAAACCATTGACTACCCGTCGAACTGGGGCTACTGGCCTACCGCGCTGGGTTTGTTCGCGTTTGTGTGGCTCGAGTTGGCCAGTCCGAATTCAGCCTCACTGACTGCGATCAAGCTGTGGTTGTTGATCTATGCCATGGTCATGCTCTGTGGTGCTGGACTTTTCGGGCGCCGATGGTTCTCACGCGGCGATCCGTTCGAGGTCTACAGTGTCGTCGCGTCGCGGTTGTCGCCCCTGCGGCGGGACGGACGCGGCCGGCTGATAGTGGTGGGCAATCCCTTCGACCACCTGCCCACCCTTCCGGTCCGGCCCGGGACGGTCGCGGTACTGGCAGTGCTGTTGGGGTCTACGGCTTTCGACAGCTTTTCGGCAATGCCGAAGTGGCGTGCCGTCGTGGATGCGACATCCGCGATGCCGGGCGGCGCCACCCTCGCCCGGACGGCGGGACTGCTTGGTTTCGCACTGATCGTCGGCATCAGCTTCTGGCTGGCCGCCCGGGCTACCGGCGGTGTCGATCGGGACGCCCGACGCAAGCTTCCCGGCCGGCTGGCTCACTCACTTGTTCCGATCGTGCTGGGTTACGTTTTCGCTCACTATCTTTCGTACCTTGTCGAGCGTGGGCAGCAGACCGTCATCCGATTGTCCGATCCGCTCGACCGGGGCTGGAATCTGCTCGGTCTCGGCCAGGAAGATGTCAGCTATGTGCTGTCGATGCATCCCGGGGTGCTCGCGACCATAAAGGTGACATGCGTTGTGGCCGGCCATATTGCCGGAGTGGTGGCCGCCCACGATGCCGCTCTTCGCCTGCTGCCCAAGGGGCACCAGCTGACGGGTCAATTGGCGATGATGCTGGTCATGGTCGCCTACACCTTCACCGGGCTGTACCTCCTGTTCGGTGGATGAGGGCCCATCGAACGTTTGGCCCCACCAAGCCGGGGAATCCTTGTGGCATGGCCGCCGACGCATTCGGGCGCATCGTCGCCGCGATCGACTATCCGATGTATGTCGTCACCACCCGCGGCTCGACCGACTCCGAACTTGCGGGTTGCCTGGTCGGATTCGCCTGCCAGGTCAGTATCGAGCCGGAGCGGTTTTTGGTGGCATTGTCGCGAGCAAACCACACATACCGGATCGCCCGGGACGCAACGCATCTGGCGATTCACCTGTTGTCGAGGGATGCAATGGAACTCGCCGCGCTATTCGGCGGAAGCACAGAAGATTCGATCGATAAGTTCAGTCGATGCGAATGGACGGAGGGGCCGGCGAACATGCCCATTCTGGCCGGCGCGACTGCCTGGTTCGTCGGACGAATTCACGCGCGGTGGGACTTCGGCGATCACTTAGGGCATCTGTTGGACCCCATCGCGGGTGACGCGCCGGAGCGCATAACCGATTGGCTGACGTTTTCGTCTGTTCGAGACCTGACCCCGGGGCACGGGGCGTGACCGGTTTGGGAGTCCCGTTGGTCGCATCGCTGACCGACATGACCGATGTGGGACGTCTGTATAGCGATGCGCCGGAGGGCTTGCGCGCCAACATGATCTTCAGCGCCGACGGTGCCGCGGCCATAGACGGTCGGGTGAAGGGGCTGACCTGCGCGGCCGATCAATACTTGTTGAGGCACCTGCGCGGCTACTCGGATGCCGTCCTCGTCGGTGGAGCGACCGTCCGCGCGGAAAACTACGGCCCCATCCGATTGTCTGCCGACCAACGTGAAGAACGGGCGGCGGCCGGGCTGCAAGAACCCCGACTCGCTATCGTCACCCTCAGCGGCGTGCTCCCCGAGTCGCTGCACTCCCCTATCGACGAACAGTCGGTGCTCCTCACCAGCCGCACCGCCGCGGAGCGGAACGGTCTACGCGATGACTCGAGCCGCCCAGTACTCGTCGCCGGCGAAGACCGAGTCGAGATCGCGACGGCTCTTGAACTTTTACGTCGGGCGGGGATGTCCCGAATCCTTTGCGAGGGCGGGCCGATGCTCCTCGACGAAATCGTGCGCGCCGGACTCCTCGATGAGCTGTGTGTGACGATCGCTCCCAAGCTGGGCGGCCGGCAACCCCTCAGTCCCATCGCGACGCCCGCCATGTCGGTACCACTCGGCTTGCGGCTACGTCACGCCGTGGTCCACGACGGCTACCTATTTCTGCGGTATTCGCGTTGCTGATGTGTCGAGGAATCGAATAAGCGACGGCCAATGGCCGCGCACCCGGACGAATTGTCAGCAAACATCAGGGCCCGGGATACTTGTGATTTTCTATTTATCGGCATTACGCAAGCGTGTTATGGTCCGCTTGTTGTTGTGCGAGTTCGGCGGGGGCTCAGCGGCATCCAGGGTTGCGCGCCCGCGGTTAAGTCATGTTGCAGCAACGTCATTGGCGTGTTGGATGACCACGGGGGGCAACGTGAATTCAGCAAATTTCGGCTCGCGCGTCGGATCCGCGATGTTTGCCGTCGGGGTGGGCTTGGCGATCGCCGCCAGTCCGGGGACGGCGGCGGCCGATGGCGCCGAATCCGGCCCGGCATCGGACGGGGCACCGTCTTCGGCGGCCGCTGCAACGTCGCCCGGCCGTATCGCCGGTACGAAGAGCAAGGCGCCCGCGAATACTCGGACCGCGTCGGAATCGCCCACGGGGAAGCGGTCGCGGAGCAGCGCGAAATCCGCCACCACCAATCCCGCCCCGGATGGCCCGTCGGCGTTGCGAAGGGCAGCCGCGGGCGCCCGGGCTTCCGCTCGAGACGCGTCCGGCGATTCGGCGTCCGCGGGGACGTCGGCCGTCGCCGCTACCCATCCTGCCGGGAGCGATGAGCCAGGGCAGTCCGTCACGGCAGCGGCGCCGGGCGGGATCGCCGAGACGCCTCCGACCGCTGCCGCACCCAAAGCGTCAGCAGGCCTCGCGCGGCCGTCTGGTGTCATCTCGTTCCTCGGGCTGACACCATCGGGTGCGAGCACTGGAACACCCGGGACGCCTATGGAATTCGTCACCGCGATCCTGGAATTCGTCCGCCGTGAAGTCAAGCGACTCTTCTTCAACGAAGCACCCGTGGCGGCTCTCACCCTCAATAGCCAGATCGAACCGGGGACGGTGACGGGCTCGCTGAACGTGTCGGATCCAGAAGACGATCCGCTGGCCTACAGCCTGACCCAGCATCCCGCGAACGGAACCGTGGTCATCGATCCTGACGGCGACTTCACCTATACGGCCGACGAGGACATGGCGGCGAGCGGTGGCACAGACACATTCGTGGTGACGGTTCGCGACACCGGCTTTCATCTGAATTTCTGGGCTCCACCAACCACACAGGTGCCGGTGACGGTGACTGTGACGGGAATGACCGACCCCGGCCCATCGGATCTGCCGACGGCCTCGATCGCCGATCTTTCGGTGACCGAAGGCAACGGTCAGCACGCCCACTTCATGTTCACGGTGAGTCTGTCGCAGCAGTCCGATTCGGCGGTGACCCTGCACTACGCGACCGTTGACGGATCGGCGACAGCAGGTCAGGACTATGTCGCCGGATCCGGCACCCTGACCTTCGCGCCCGGCGTCACATCTCAGACCGTGCACGTCGACATCGTCGGAGACGCCGTTGAAGAGTCGGACGAGACATTCACGGTGACGCTCTCGGCCCCGTCTGGCGCCACCATCTCCCGCGCAACGGCAACCGGCACCATCGTCGACGATGACATGGCGATGCCCGGCCCGGGAGACGACGGCGACTACATCGATCTCGCGAGTTTCGGCGATTTCCACGGCAGCGACCACACCGACCACTCGGCTTTCGAAGGCGGCAGGACTGCGATCACCACCGAAGCACTGGTCGCCTACAACAATCTGCGAGAGTTCGCGGGGCTGACACCCGCCACCCTCGAAGACGTCGGCACCTGGGCTTTCGCGAATCAGATGACCAACAACGCGCAGGCGTGGGACAACGACCTGAAGGGGGTGGGTCTGTACTACGCGATGCAGGGCGCCAAGGTCGGCTGGATCGCCGACGACAAGTACGACCCGCAGATCGTGGCCGACATCGAGCGCACCGCACGGCTCGGATCCGCCGACGACGTGATGGCCATGGTGGCCGAATACGGGCACGAGGGCTTCGCCGACTTCCTGATGGACAACGGCTACGACCAGGCATTCATCGACACCCTGAAGATGGAACCCCACTACGCCGGGTGGATGCACGACCGTGCGCAGGGAAAGCTCTCCATCGAGGGGGTCGCCACCTCGCATGACGTCAATCACCTCACAGTGCTCAGCCATGACCAGCTGCAGCCGTTCATGAACGACACCTGGGATTGGCCTCAGTGGCCGGCGCTCGACGTCTCCGATGCCGGCGTCATCGAGTATTTCCAGAGCATGGTGTCCTTGGGCAATCCGGTCGGAGAGAACCTGAGCGATCTCGACGCACCGCACTCCGCCCACGCAATGTGAGCCGCCGCACGGTTTAAGGTGCTCTCCGTGAGCAAAAGACTGCTGGCGAACGGCAGGGGCCGGTGGCTGGCCCTGGCGATGTCGCTCGTCGTCTCGGCAGGGATGCTCTACGCGCAGGTCCACGAGCCCGGCACTCGGGGTGAGCGGGAACGCTCGGCCGGGAATCCGGCTGCCAGTCCGTCCGTTCCGGCACCGCCGCCCGGTGAATTCGCGCAGATCCCGATTCCCACCGAAGCCGAACTGCTCGCGGCGAGTGCGCCTGTCGGCGATGCTCAGACATTCCAGCTCGCGCTACCGCGAGGCGTCGCCCCGGAAGGCGGTTTGCAGGTCCGCACCATCTGGGTCGCGCGAGCCATCAGCGTTCTGTTCCCCGAGATCACCACGATCGGCGGCTATCGCCAGGATCCACTGAAGTGGCACCCGAACGGCCTGGCCATCGACGTGATGATCCCGAACTATCACAGCGCCGAAGGTATTGAGCTGGGCAATCAGATCGCCGGAATGGCGCTGGCCAATGCCAGGCGCTGGGGGGTTCTCCACGTGATCTGGCGGCGGGGCTTCTATCCGGGCATCGGCGCGCCGAGCTGGACGGCCGACTACGGCAACGAGACGGCCAATCACTTCGACCACGTTCATATTGCGACCGCAGGCGGTGGCTACCCGACCGGGAGCGAGACCTACTACATCGGATCGATGAAGCCGCCGCCTCCGACGGGTTGAGCGAGGCTTTCAATTGGACAGGCCCGCCACCAAGGTGAATAGTGGCGGGCCTTCGATTTTCGTCTGGGGTCCGAGGGTCGTTCTCGGTACACGTCCATCCTCGGGGCAGCGGCGGCGCAATACCATCAGCAGCCGGTTGGGGTTTTCCTAGAGTTTTCTCAGGAAATTTCAATGGATTCGCAGCCCGTCCCTTGGCGCCTTCGTAGAGTCCAGGCCACGACGACCGTCACAAGACCCAGGAACACGCCTCCGAGAGCGCAATTGGCTGCCAGGCTGGAGGTGAAAGCGTGCGAATCCATCGCACTGCTGAAGTCGGCCGGCACCCCGCGGAAGATCAGATAGAGTACCGACACCGCACTGCCGGTGAGCGCAATGGCCAGCGCGTTGCCCAGTTCGAAGGCGGTCTCCGAAATCCCGGTTGCCGCGCCGACACGGTCGGCGCTGGCACTCGTCAGCACCAGATCCGATGCTGTGGTGACCACCAATCCGAACGAAAAGCCCAGCAGCACAAGTGGAAACACCATTGCCACGTACGACACGGGGATGGTCAGCCCAAGGAGCAGCATGGCCGCAGCGCCCGCGGCCAGGCCCACAATCAGGGTGCGCCGGTGATTCCAGATACGGATGAGCCGCGCGGTCAGGGCTGCGGTGACCAACCCCGCGAGTGATTCCGGCAGCAGTGCCGCTCCAGACTGCAATGCGGAGAAGTCTCCAACCTGCCTGAAGAAGATCGGCAGGAAGAAGAGCGCCCCGATGTTGGCGAAGACGATCACCAACTCGGCCACTATCGCGGCGGTGAACCTCGTGTCGGAGAACAGCTGTATGTCGAGAAGGGGTATCGGCAGTCGACGTTGGCGGCGCAGGAACACCACGAGGAGCAGTACGCCGGCAATCAACGCGGCGTAGGCCGACCAGTTCCGGATTCCGGAATGTGCGAGTTCGGTGATGCCGTAGACGGTGCCGAAGATCCCCGCGGTGGAGTACGCGACGGAGATCGGGTCCAGGGGATGTTTCGTCTCGCTACGCGCCTCAGGAAGGGCCCACGCACCGGCTCCGACGATCAGGGCCACCACAGGAAGATTCACCAGAAGCACGGAGCCCCAATAGAAATGCTCAAGGAGCACGCCGGCCACCGTCGGGCCCAATGCTGCCCCGCCGGCGCCGCTCGCGCTCCAAATTCCAACGGCGCGGGTTCGCTGACGGTCGTCGGTGAATACGGTTCTGAGCAACGCGAGCGTCGAGGGCATCAGCCCTGCGCCCGCCAAGCCCTGAACGACACGCGCCACGATGAGCAGACCGGCCGTGGGGGCGAACGCCGCGGCGGCCGAGGCAATCCCGAACGCGACACTGGAGAACAGCAGCAGCCGCTTGCGGCCGATCCGGTCCCCCACATTCCCCATCGTGATGAGCAGCCCCGCCAACACGAAGGAGTAGACGTCGCCGATCCACAGGATCTGGTTGTAGCTCGGATGAAGCTGTTCGGTGATGGCCGGCACCGCGACGCTGATGACCGTGCCGTCCACGGCCGCCATGAAGACCGCCAGGCAAAGTACTAGCAACGCCGTGACCTGACGCCTGGTCATTCCATGACCTTTCTGGTTCCGATCCCGCTGGTTCCGATTCCGAAGCGGCCATCGTACGGTTTGGTCGACGCACCAGAGTGCGGTCGGACAGAGGAGGACGTCGTGAAAGCCATGGGACAGCGCGATTGGGCTGCGGACGCGCGACTCGAACTCATCGAACTGCCTACGCCCGAACCCGGAAAGCACGATGTGCGCGTCAGCGTCCAGGCCATCGGCGTGAACCCGGTCGACTGGAAGATGCGCAGCTCCGGCCCGCTGCGACTCGCCGCGCGCTTATTGGGCCCGAAGCCCCCAGTGGTGGTGGGGGTCGATTTCGCTGGGGTGGTCGATTCCGTCGGTTCCCAGGTGACGCGCGTCGTGCCCGGGGATCGAGTGGTCGGGGGTACCGATTTCTCGCGTGGACAACGCGGCTCCTATGCCGACACCGTCCTCGTCCGTGAGGACCAGGTGTGCCGGGTCCCGGATTCGGTCGACATCGCCATCGCAGGAGCACTGCCGATTCCCGGGGTGACGGCGTGGATGTCGGTGGTGGATCTCGGCCGGATCAGACAGGCATCCGGCTCCGAGCGGCGGGTGCTGGTGCTCGGCGCGTCTGGTGGCGTGGGCCAGTTGGCCGTGCAGATCGCGAAGCTGGAGAGTGCGTTCGTGGTCGGCGTGTGCTCGTCGAAGAACATCGAGCTGGTCAAGGGGCTCGGAGCGGACGTGGTCGTGGACTACACCCAGGGCGATGCACTTGCTCAAGCCGGGGAGCACGGCCCCTTCCAGGTGATCGTCGACTGCGCCGGAAGCTATCCGGCGGCGCGCTGCCGAGCGCTGCTGTCAGCCCACGGGCGGCACATCATGGTTGCCGGCGACTCGCCCGACAGCATGCTGCAGATCGTGGTTCCACCGTTCAAGTCCAAAAGCATCCTGGGCAGGCCGACCGGCGCGAGGCTGGAGCCCCTCGTTGCGGCGGTGGCGGCGGGGAAGCTACGGGTGAACATCGCCAAGAAGCTTCCACTCACGAGCGCCGAAGAGGCCCACGAACTCAGTCGTAGCGGTCGGCTGACCGGGAACATCATTCTTGAGCCGCCGACGCCGACGACGCCCTAGAAATGAAGACGAGGCGGTTGTGGCCACAGGGGGGGCTGCCACAACCGCCTCGTCGATAGTGCTCGCGCCCTGGATTGATCTCGGCTGAGTCGCTCCGGTCGCGTATTCCGTCCATCCGGTCCGCATGATTTGGGGGGGTTTCATGCGATCCATCAGGTTGTTGACACCAATACTGACGCCTTTGCGTTGCCACTGCCATCCGCCGATCAGCCCACGCATGGGTTGAATCCGCTGTCCCCCAATCGGTGGACAGTGACGCTTCTGCGCCGAGTGTGCGAACTGATTCGCCCGCAGCGGCGTGTCACGTATGAAACCGCACATTCGGGATGAGCCCGGTAGCTCTGCGCGGTAGCTTTACCAACATTCCGTCCGCGCAGCACCCGACCCGAATGGCCCAGGACAACACGTGAGCGACGACACCCCCGAGCCCCGTAAGCCCAAGACCGTCAGCGGGACGTACGCGTTCGCGACACACCTCGTCGGCGAGTTGGACGCGCCGGCCGCACAGGGTCTTGAAGGGCGTGCTTCGTCCGGCAAGACCTGGCCGCGGTTACTCGTCGTGCGTGGCCCCAACGTGGGTACTGAGTTCCCGCTCAATCGCGAAGTCGTGTCCGCGGGCCGGGCTCCGGAGTGTCACATCTGCCTCGACGACGTCACGGTCAGCCGTCAGCACGTCGAATTCCGTCGTTTGAACGGCAAGTACCGCGTTTTCGACCTGGACAGCCTGAACAACACCTACGTGAATCAGGACCCGATCTACTCAGCGGAGCTCTCCGACGGAGACGAAATCCAGATCGGGACATTCCGTCTGCGCTACCTGGCCAAGCCTGCGACCGCCTGAGCGACGTCACGCCCCGTTACACACTCCTGAGTCGCGGATGACGTTGCCGTAGACGTTCATGGTGGCGATGTTGGCGTTGATCACGCCTGATGGCTGATGCTTGACCATTTTGTCGCTGATCTGCGTGAGCTGGTACCAGAGGTGATAGATCGAATCGCCGTTGTACAGCGGGGAGTACTCGCTCTGATCGGGGTAGTTGACGATGTACAACGTGTGCGCACGCGGATCCAGGAATGCCGCGGACTGATCTATGTTGGCGCGAACCACATCGGCGAGACCTTGAACGCCCGGTGCGGTCCAGACGTCGTGGCGGTCGCCCAGGTATCCCTGAAATCCATAGATCTGGTCGTGCAGCGGCCCGTACTGCGCGTTGAACCACTGGCACGAATCACGTTGTGCCGTAATCATTTCTGGTGTTACACGGTTCTGCCAAAGGTTGTAGGGGTACAGGCTGTAGTCGGGCGCCCAATCAGACGGGTAGGGGACGAACACCGGCAGGGTGGCCGCCGTGTCATCGGCGTTCGCCGCGGATGAGAAGGCGTTCGAGACCGCAAGGGCGCACACCGCGGCGACGCCTACGCGGCGAACTGTCGTCTTCCAGAGGTCGATCACTCGATGATCATCCGAGCCGATCGGGGCACTAGGCAACCGAATCGGGAATTCGGCTCGCCGATTCCCGCTCGGCGGGACCGCGGGCCGCGGTTCGCGCCACAGCGGCAGCGGCTACGAAGCAGGCCAGCGAGGTCCAGCCGGCCTCCCCGCTCAAGCCGTTCTTCGCCATCAGCAGCACTGCGATTCCGGCCAGACACATCGACGCGCCGGCGATCGTCGAGGCGACTCCGGTGGCATGAACAGGCCCGTCCCACCAGGGCAACGGCTGATGCTCCAGCGGTGAAAGCACGACAAACGCGATCGCCATAACCAGTGCGAAGACCACCGCCCGGAGCGCGAGAACACCCCAGAACCCCGGGGCGGTGACGTCGAAGGCGTCGAGGCCGACGGCATGCAGAGACAGAGTGGCAACTGCGATAGCCGGAATGTGCCAGAGGTAGAGCGTCATAGCTCCGGAATTTCCGACAGCGACGACGTGCCACACCCGCTGACCTCCGGCCCAGCGCCGTATCGGCTCGGCCGCCGCAACGAATACCAGCGACATCCACGTGCAGTGCAGTGCTAGCAGCAGCGTCGGCGGAGACACATTGGACATGACCTCTTCACCGGTCACGACCAGGGACACCTCATAGATGCCGGCCAGAGCGAGGACCAGTTGGATCGAAAACGCGATCGCGGCGAACACGAGCGCTGCCGAGGTGACTATGAGCCGCCGCGCATAGGCCACGCCGATCGCGACCGGGATGAGCCAGACGACAAGGAAATTGGCGACACCCGCCTGCGGCGTTCCGACGGCCACGCGAATTCGGTCGATCGCCGATGCCGCGATCAACAGCGCCACAACGACCACAACCGCCGCGCGGCCGGAATTCAATCGGGTCAACGCCGGCACGAATGCGAGCACGACGATGTAGACGCCCAGAAACCACAGCAAAGCAACGCACTCCCGGCCCATGCCTGCCGCGGACTCGGGTCCGAGCGTCAACCTCACCACGAACAAGCCGACGCTCCAGGCCGCCAAGTACCAGAAGACAGGTCGGCAAAGGCGCTGCGCTCTGATGAAAAGCCATGTTCCCCAAGATGTTCCAGGCTGCCAACCGTATGCTCCCGCAGCTCCCCCGGCAAGGAAGAACAGCGGCATCACCTGCACCACCCATGTGATCGGGGTGAGCGCCGGCACCGCGCCGAGCAGATTCCCGATTCGCAGACCGCCGCTATCGATAGTCGCCAGCAGGAGCGCGCAATGCCCGAACATGACGACCATCAGCGCGGCCAGCCTCGCGACATCGACCGCCCGATCGCGCGTGGCGGGGGTGCTGGCGGCGACCGTGCGAGAGTCGGGGAACAGCTTGGTCAGCGGCATCCTGCCAGCATAGATTTGCCGGAGCCCGGATTACGGCGTGCAGGTGGGCTGAAGAGCGTTCACCAGTGCGTAGACGTCGTTCTTCTTCTGATCGGCGTAGTCGATGACGGTCCAGGTGGCCGGTTGCGGCCACGCCAGCGACATCCCAGATCCGTATTCGAATCCGCCCCAGGTCGGCTGGAAGAGTGCCTCCACTGCTTGACTCATGTCATCGGTTGCCCGGCTGAGGTTGTCCAGCAACGGCGCCAGGCCCGGCACGATGTTGTTCTGATTGATGTCCTGCATCGCGTGAACCCCGTGACTGGCCAGGACAAGATTCGACTCGGCATCGCGATTCTGTTGTCCGCCAGACAAATACGGGGATGTGATGACGATGCGCACGCCCGCGATCCCGACCGAAACGCTGTTGTCGAGGTTGTCGCGAAGCTGGTCGAGCACGCCGCACGGCACCTGAGGCTGTGGGTCGGCGGTGGCGGCCGGGGCAGCCGCGACAGCCAACGCCGCGAATGCCGCGAGTACCAGCGGACCGAACGATCGACCTGACGCCATGGCTCACTCGCATTCGTCGTGCGGAGGGTTACGGCTGCAATATCGGCGCAGTCGGGCGAACTGTTACCTGATTTAGTGGTGTTGGACGATATGCGGATGAGTTTTCGCCGGTCCGCACAGCCCGTGCTCATGATCGTCGGATCGTGCATGTCCCTGCAGCTCGGTGCTGCGATAGCAGTTCCCCTGCTGACGCAGTTCGGTTCGGGCCTGATCACCTCGCTGCGGCTATTGCTTGCCTCACTGCTACTCATGCTTGCGTTCCGCCCGCACCCCTGGAGATGGAACCGCGGTCAATGGCTGGCCGTGTTGCTGTTCGGGGTTTCTCTGGCGGGAATGAACGCGTTCTTCTACGCCGCGATCGCGCGGATTCCGCTGGGCATCGCCGTCACGATCGAATTCGCGGGGCCGCTTTTACTGGCAGCGGTGCTCTCCCGCCAACGCCGAGACTTCGCTGCGGTGATTGCGGCCGCCCTGGCCATCGTGATGCTCGGCGCCGACGGATCCGAGTCGCGGGCCGACGATCTGGACCGCCTGGGCGTCGTCTACGCCCTGATCGCGGCGGCGTTCTGGGCGTTCTACATCGTCGCTGGGAAACGGCTCAGCGCACGTGTCTCGGGACACGGGCCGCTCCCGGTCGCCATGTTCGCCGCCGCCCTTGCCGTGATCCCCTTCGGCACCGGCACGTTGCCGGATCTCGTCGGCCGTCTCGACCTGGTGCTGCCCCTTCTGGGAGTCGCGGTCTTCTCGTCGTTCATCCCGTACTCGCTGGAGTTCGCGGCCATGCGGTCGCTCAATTCGCGAACCTTCGGCGTGCTCCTGAGTCTGGAACCCGCTATCGCTGCGCTGATGGGCTGGATCTTTCTGCGCCAGCCGATCACGTTCCTGCAGGACATCGCGATCGCGGTCGTGATAGGGGCGTCCATCGTCTCGACGCTGGGCCGCACACCGACATCACCGGAGCCGGCTGACCGCGATCCCGATGGGCTGTCGATGCCCGCGACACCGTAGACGGCTCGTCGTTACAATCTGGCGTGAGTTTCGATCGGACGTCGGATGACCAGGGCGGCATTGACCCGGACCGGTTGCAGATCACGCTCGACGTTCTCGCCGAACTGCATCGGCTCGATGAGAAGCATCCGGATTTCATTGCGGTACGCCGGGCCACTGCCCACATGTTCAAGGCCGCCAAGAAGTCGCGTCGCCTCGAAAAGCGCGCGGAAATCGCCGAGGCCGACCGCGCGGTCGTGGCCGCCACGGCAACCGGTGCGCCCGACCGCATCGACGACGAAACCCGCGGCATCCCGCTGGCCACGTCGACAACCGCTCCGAGCGCCGGCACCCTCCTCCGGTCGCGTGCCTGCTACATCTGCAAACAGCACTACACGACCGTCGACGCGTTCTACCACCAGCTGTGTCCGGAATGCGCGGCCATGAGTCACGAGAAGCGTGACGCCCGAACCGATCTCACGGGAAGGCGCGCCCTGCTGACCGGCGGTCGCGCCAAGATCGGTATGTACATCGCGCTGCGACTGCTCCGCGACGGCGCCCACACGACCATCACCACACGATTCCCACGGGACGCGGTCCGCCGGTTCACGAGTCTGGCCGACTCGCCGGAGTGGTTGCACCGCTTGCGAATCGTCGGCATCGACCTTCGCGACCCGGCCCAGGTTGTCGGGCTGGCGGATGCCGTCGCAGCGGCCGGACCGCTCGACATCCTCATCAATAACGCCGCCCAGACGGTACGCCGCTCCCCCGGCGCATACGCACCGCTCGCCGAGGCCGAGCTGTCACCGCTGCCAGACGGCCCGCTTCCCGAACTCCTGACGTTCGGGCACACCAACGATCCACATCCGCAGGCACTCGCGGCTTCCGTTGCGAGCCATCCCATTCTGTCGGCGGCGGCATCGCGGGCCGATGAGTTGACCAGCGCCGCGCTAGCCGCCGGCTCCTCATCTCTCGAGAGATTGGCCGCCGGGACTGCCATCGACGCAGGCGGGCTGATTCCCGATGAGCATCACGTGAACAGTTGGACGCAACACGTGCATGAGGTCGAACCGCTGGAAATGCTGGAGGTGCAGTTGGCCAACGCCACCGCGCCGTTCATCCTTATCAGCCGACTGCGGCCGTCGCTGGCAGCGTCGTCGGCCCGCCGCACCTATGTGGTGAACGTGTCTGCGATGGAGGGCGTCTTCTCCCGCCGCTACAAGGGGCCCGGCCATCCGCATACCAACATGGCCAAGGCCGCCCTCAACATGCTGACCCGCACCAGTGCGGGCGAGATGTTCGAGACCGACGGAATCCTGATGACCAGTGTCGATACCGGATGGATCACCGACGAACGTCCGCATCCCACAAAGGTCCGGCTTGCCGAAGAGGGCTTCCATGCCCCGCTCGATCTGGTCGACGGGGCTGCCCGCGTCTACGACCCGATAGTTCAGGGTGAGGCGGGGGTCGATCTCTACGGGGTATTCCTCAAGGACTACCGACCGTCGAACTGGTGACCCGTCTTCCGTCGATCGGCGGACACCGCCGACTCCGATGGATGGAATTTCCCGGTTCAGCGGAAAAACCGCAGGTCAAGCCGATGTGAGCGGCGCCATACGCCATTGCGCCGAGGCCCAAATCGAAGTTACCGTTCAGTAACTCGCAGCTCCAATGTTCGGAGGTCCCCATGGCCATAGTCCGGCTTTTCGCCTTGACTCTCGTGGGGGCCACTCTGATCGCCGCACCGGTCGCAGTGGCTGATGCCGACGTTAGCTCGTGCGGCATCCAGAGTTCGATCCACGGCTGCACATCGCCGGCCACTCAGGACGAAGACGTTGTGCGCGGAACGCCACGAGCCACGGGGACATCCGCCGGCGGCCCGGCGGGAGGCGTCGGCGTCGGTGCCGTTGCCGCGGTCGCCGGAACCGACCACACCGACGGCGTTGAGCACGCCGGATTCAAGGGGCGGTAGTCGAGTCGTCCTTCTCCTCGATCCAGTGGTCTGAGGAACCCGGCGGGCATACCCTGCGATTAGTGGTTCGGCAACGACGGTTCGGCAAACTACGTGGCGAGGAAATATGCGTACAGCACACATGCGGCGGGCACTGGCCGGGTTGCTCGCCGCGGTTGGCGCAGTCTCGTTGGCTGCGCCGGCCGCCGCGGACCCGATGGACCCGATTCCCGGCGACGGATTCTTCCTCGTCGGGCCGGATATCGCGCCGGGGCTGTACCGAACCGGCGGCTCGGGCTCGACGTGGGGTGTGTGGATCAACAATGTGCCGACCGAGGATTCGATGTGCGTCTGGTTCACCTACAGCACACCGGACGCGAACAAGGACCACGTCGTGGAGACCAACATCTCGATGGGCCCCATGTACGCGAACATCAACTCATCGGTGAAGGCGTTCGAGTCGCGAAACTGCGAACCCTGGATCCGGCAGACCTAGCGTGTTGTGTTCCGGCTGTTGAGAAGCTTTGAGACCGTCGCAGGATGGCGCCGCACTGCTTCGTCGAGTGCGCGTGTGTCTTCGGCAGTCAACCCGTTGCTCTTGATCCCGTTGCGCTTGATCATGGTGGGTCCCTTCTCAGCTACTGCGTTGAATAACTTGTGATTCCATCCTCGCGAGTTGGCGCATGCGTGTCTGTCCCGCAAGCTGGCGAAATCGAATTCCCCCGCTCGGCGGAGTGTCGAAACTTGACAGCGAGCGAAAAATGGGCCCGAACTTCGCGATGGATTCAGACTCGGGGACCGCGATCAGCTGGACGTCACCGTTCGACCGTCTTGGGCGGTGATACCGACGCTGCGCAAGGCCGACACCACGAGTGCCCGCAGCTGGCGTCCGACCTCGAACTGCTTACCGGGGAGGGTGCGCGCCACCATTCGCAGATTCACGGTGTCGACTTCGATGCTCTCGACACCCATCAGCTGTGGTTCATCGAGCAGCAGCCCGGCCAGGCTGTCTTCTCGCAACGCGATTGCTGCGACGTCTGACAGCACCTGATTCACGTGGTTGATGTCGGCCGACACCGGGATCGGAATGTTCACCACGGCGCGGGCCCAGTCTTTCGACAGGTTCAATGCCTTTACGACTTGGCCGTTGGAGATGGTGTAGACCTCGCCGTCACCAGTGCGGAGGGTGGTCACACGGAGGGTTACATCCTCGACTGTGCCCCGGGCCGTACCGCCGCCGTTGATCGTCAACTCGACGAGATCGCCAAAGCCGTAATGCTTTTCGGTGATCAGGAAGAATCCGCTCAACAAGTCCTGCACGACGCGCTGGGCGCCGAAGCCGAGGGCCGCGCCCAGTATGGCGGCGGGTGCCACCAACGAACCGACAGGCAGCCCGAGTTGGCCGACGACGTCCATCGCGACAGTCATGTACAGCACCGCGATCATCACCGATGAGATGACCGACGCAATGGTCTGGCGGCGTTTGGCAGCTTCGGACGGCACCGGGGCGTCGCCATTGTCGACATCGGCACCTCGGCAACTGCGATTTGCGACCCGGCGGATCACCCGCGCGGCGGCTATCGCGAAGGCGACGACCAGGACGATGTGCAGCCCTTTGGTCGCGAGCCAATGGCTGAGATCGTCGCGCCAGACGGTCCACGAACCATCAGTTGCCGCGTTGAACGTTGTTGAAATCATCGCCGCTCCGGGTACCCCGGCGTATCGCCGTTAAACGCCCGGGGATGTGAACGACAGGCGACGCATCAGCCGGCGCGACGCACGGATATGGTCACGCTATGGCAGTCAAAGATTCTCGGGAGATAGTGATCGAAGCAACGCCGGAGGAAATCCTCGACGTCGTCGCGGATATCCCGCGCACACCGGAATGGTCGCCGCAGCACCAGAGCGTCGAGGTGCTGGAGTCGTTCGACAACGGCAGGCCGCGGATCGTCCGGGCGAAGGTGAAGACAGCCGGCATCAGCGATGTCCAGACCGTCGAATACACCTGGGCGGAGAACTCCGTGACGTGGACCTTGGTCGAGGCGACCCAGCTCAAAGCGCAGACCGGCGGCTACACCCTGACTCCGCAGGGCGATAAGACCCTGGTGCGGGTCGATGTCGATGTCGAATTGGCGATACCGCTGCCCGGGTTCATCGTGAAGACGGCGATGAAGGGCGCGCTCGATACGGCTACCAAGGGTCTGCGGGGACAGGTCCTCAAGGTCAAGAAGGGTTGAGCCAGACGACGAAGTTCTCTCGGCTCGACTGAGGTGCAATTCGAAAGCCTCCAGGCCGAATACAGTGGCTCCAACTGCCACGCCCGCCTGCTGTCCCCTGAACGGCATTGAGTTAGGAAGAATACCTATGACCGTCGGCTTGGTCGTCGTCTCGCATAGTCGGTCGCTGGCCGAGGCGGCGGTCGAATTGGCGCTCGTGATGCTAACCGGTACGAAGCCGAGAATTGCGGTGGCGGCAGGCATCGACGCAACGACGTTCGGCACCGACGCGGGCGACATCGCCGACGCGATCGCCAAAGTCGATCAAGGCGACGGTGTTGTCGTTGTGATGGATGTGGGTAGCGCGGTGCTTTCGGCTGAGGTGGCGCTCGAGTTCATCGACGACGATCTCCGCAAACGGACTGTCGTGTGTCCCGCTCCCCTTGTTGAGGGGTTGATCGCCGCGGCGGTCACGGCTGCCGGTGGCGGATCGATCGATGAGGTGGTCACTGAGGCGTGTGATGCGCTGGCTGGTAAGGCGTCTCAGATAGCGGCCGCCGCCGATACCCAGCTCGACAATGTCCTGGCGCCTGGGGAGATAGCCGGCAGCTTCGTTGTGGACTGCCCCCACGGTCTGCACATGCGGCCTGCTGCCCGGTTGGTCACTGCGGCCACTGCGCCCGACACTCATGTTTTGATTCGCAACCGGACCGCCGGGTCGGCGTGGGTGACGGCGAGCAGTCTGTCGAAGGTGTCCGGCCTGGACATCCGCTACGGCGACAAGGTCGAGCTGAGGGCTATCGGTTTAGAAGCTGCTGATGTCGTCGGCGATTTACTGGCATTGGCTGCCAACAATTTTGGTGTCGAACGCGCGGATGAGGGGGCCCACACGGAAGCCCCGAAGCGAGCCGTTCACGAACAGTAGTTCCAGAGTCGGCGATTTCCGCGACTTCGATTGGGGCCTGCCAACTCGGGGTAGTCCCCTTGAGATGGAAGTGGCCACAGGTCCCTCGTCCGGCAGTCATCTCGAACTAGGTCCCGAGGGAAGAAGCGTCGAGCATCCGACGGCGGAAGACTTCGGGCATGCGCGCGTCATGCCGAAGGACCGCACCTGGTTCAAGCGCGCCGTGTTCTACGAGGTGCTGGTCCGGGCGTTCTACGACTCGGATGCGGACGGATCCGGGGATTTGAAGGGCCTCATTGAGCGACTCGATTATCTGGAGTGGCTCGGGGTGGATTGTCTCTGGTTGCCGCCGGTGTGCGATTCGCCGTTGCGCGACGGCGGCTACGACATTCGGGACTTCTACAGGGTGCTGCCCGAGTTCGGCACCGTCGACGATTTCGTCGAGTTGCTCGACGCCGCTCATGCACGGAACATTCGCGTGATCATCGACTTGGTCATGAACCACACCTCTGATTCGCACCTGTGGTTCCAGCAATCCCGAAGCAACCCGGATGGCCCCTATGGCGATTTCTACGTCTGGAGCGACACCAGCGACCGCTACCCCGATGCCCGGGTGATCTTCGTCGATACCGAGGAATCCAATTGGACCTTCGATCCGGTCCGTCGGCAGTTCTATTGGCACAGATTCTTCAGCCACCAGCCTGATCTGAACTACGACAATCCCGCCGTTCAGGAGGCCATGATCAACGTCCTGCGATTCTGGATGGACCTGGGGATCGACGGATTTCGACTGGACGCGGTGCCGTATCTGTTCGAGCGGGAGGGCACGAACTGCGAGAACCTCCCCGAGACGCATGCCTTTCTCAGGCACTGCCGCAAGGTGATCGACGACGAGTATCCCGGGCGGGTTTTACTTGCCGAGGCCAATCAGTGGCCCGCCGACGTCGTGGAGTATTTCGGGGATGCCGCGACCGGCGGCGACGAATGCCATATGGCGTTCCACTTTCCGCTGATGCCGCGGATCTTCATGGCGGTGCGGCGGGAGTCGCGGTTCCCGATCTCGGAGATCCTTGCGCAGACACCGGAGATTCCCGAGCTGGCGCAGTGGGGAATCTTCCTGCGGAATCACGACGAACTGACCCTCGAGATGGTCACCGATGAAGAGCGCGACTACATGTACAAGGAGTATGCGCGCGATCCGCGCATGAAGGCCAATGTCGGGATCCGTCGGCGGCTCGCTCCCCTTTTGGACAATGATCGCAATCAGATCGAGCTCTTCACGGCGCTGCTGCTCTCGCTGCCGGGCTCACCGGTTTTGTATTACGGCGACGAGATCGGAATGGGTGACATCATCTGGCTCGGCGACCGTGACGGAGTGCGCACGCCGATGCAGTGGACGCCGGATCGCAATGCCGGGTTCTCGAATGCGAACCCGGGCCGGTTGTATCTTCCGTCGAATCAGGATCCGATCTACGGGTATCAGTCCGTCAATGTCGAAGCTCAGCGAGATAGCAACACGTCTTTGCTGAATTGGACTCGGACCATGCTGTCTGTTCGGCGACGGCATGACGCCTTTGCGGTCGGGATGTTTCGTGAACTCGGCGGGTCCAATCCTTCTGTGCTGACGTATGTTCGAGAATCGGATGATGACACAGTGTTGTGCGTCAACAACCTTTCCCGCTTTCCGCAGCCCATCGAGTTGAACCTGCAGCAGTGGAACATGTACGTTCCCATCGAATTGACCGGACACGTCCCGTTCCCGCGGATCGGTCAACTCCCCTACCTGTTGACTCTGCCTGGACACGGGTTCTACTGGTTCCGGCTGACACCGTCGGAGGCCGGCAGGTGAGCCCGAGCCGAACGACGAACCTCCCTTGGGCAGAATGGCTCCCGCGTCAGCGCTGGTATGCCGGCCGACGCCGAACACTGGCTTCGGCTGAGGCGGCCAGAGTCGTGCGATTGCCGGATGGCCTGGAGCTGACGTTCGTCGACGTCACCTACACGTATGGCCCGTCCGAGCGCTATCAGGTTGTGGTGCAATGGGATTCGATTCCTCCGAATGAGTACGGCGATATCGCGACGATCGGTGCGGTCGATGGCCACACAGCCTGCGAAGCGCTGTACGACGCACCATCGGCACAGTTGTTGCTCTCGCTGTTCGAATCATCCGCGGTGATCGGAAATGTCCGGTTCGTCAATGAATCGGGTGCCTCGTTGCCGATCGGCGCCACTCCCCGGGTCTCCGACGTCGAGCAGAGTAACAGTAGCGTCGTATTTGAAGAGGAAGCCGTTTTCAAGCTCTTCCGCAGAGTCTCTCCCGGGATCAATCCAGATATCGAACTCAATCGCGTCCTCGGCGGGATCGGTAACCCGCACGTGGCTCGCTTGCTCGGTTCCTATGAGATGCAGGACGATTCACAAATCTGGCCCTTGGGCATGGTGACCCGATATGCGGCGAACGCGGCGGAGGGTTGGCAGATGGCAACGGCCAGTGCCCGGGATTTGTACGCCGAAGGCGATCTGTATGCGTACGAGGTAGGGGGTGACTTCGCCGGCGAGTCGTACCGCCTTGGCGAAGCGGTTGCCTCAGTGCATCATTCGCTCGCGCAGGCGCTCGGAACCACGGCGGGCGAGATGCCCGTCGATGTCATGCGTGAGCGCTTGGCCTCGGCCGCCGAGACTGTTGCCGAACTCAAACCCTACACACGGGTGATCGACGAGCGATATTCCAAACTCGCAACCGAACGCATCCTGGTCCAGCGGGTGCACGGGGATTTGCATCTGGGACAGGTATTACGCACCCCCGAGACTTGGCTGCTGATCGATTTCGAGGGCGAGCCGGGTAAGCCCCTTGATGAGCGGCGACGGCCCGACTCACCGTTGCGTGACGTCGCGGCCATGCTGCGATCTTTCGAATACGCCGCATATCACCAACTCAGCGACGACTCGGCGGACCCGCCGAGCAAGCAACTCATCGCACGGGCCAAGGAGTGGGTGGACCGCAACTGCGCCGCCTTCTGCGAAGGATATGCCGCTGAATCGACGATCGACCCGCGCGACCACACCGAAGTGCTGATGGCTTACCAATTGGACAAGGCGGTGTACGAGGCCGGCTACGAGGCCCGCCATCGCCCTGGTTGGCTGCACATTCCCTTGCGAGCGATTGCCCGGCTGGTCAACTGAGGCTCAGGGCGCCTGGTCTCCCGAGTTCAGCAGCTCTCGCGCGGTGAGGCCCAGCAGCGAATCCGGATCATCGCTGTCCCGAATGTCGTCGTCCAACTCCCAGAACATGATGCCGCCCAGACCCAGTTCCTTGATGTAATCAAGCTTGTACTGCAGCGCCTCAAGGCTCTCGTAACTGATGAAGGTGCCACCGTCCACAGGGCTGTAGATGTAGGACGCCTTGGCTTGGTCATCCCAGTACACGTGGTACATATCCGGCTGTGTTTCAAGCAGATTCATGATCTGCCAGTAGGCGACGATGCCCTGCGGGCCCCAATAGGTGTCGAGCCCGGCGCCGCTCGCGGGGTTGTTCAGCCCGTTGTCGGTACCCTTCGTGACGCCCTTCCAGCTATGCCCGTACATCGGTGCGCCCAAAACGATCTTCGACGGATCGACCTGGTCGAGATAAAGATCGATGGCGTAGTCGGTGTAGTACGTGCTTTTGGTGGAATCCGGCGTGCCGTACATGGCCGACGCGTGCCCCGTCTTGTTCGGTTCCCAACTGGCCCCGTGGAAGTCGTAGGCCATCACCGAGAACCAATCCAGGTAGGGCTCCATCCCGTCCAGATCGAAATTCTTGATCTTGTCGTCGCCACCAGGACCGGCGATGGTCAGCAGGTAGTGCTTCTCGACGCCGTCGACGGCTTCCAGTGCGTCCAGCTGTCGACGAATCTCCTTGACCAGCAACACATAATTGGCCGTGTCCTCTGGCCGGTAGATGTTGTAGTCCTCACCGCCGGCAACCGGGTACTCCCAGTCCAGATCGATGCCGTCGAATCCGTACGTCTTCATGAATTCGATCGCGGACGCCGCGAACTTGGCCCGGGATTGCTCGGTCAGAGCCGCATTCGAGAAATTCTTCGACAGAGTCCAGCCGCCGACCGAGATCAAGACGTTGACGTCCGGGTTCTGTTCCTTCAGCTTGGCGAGCTGATTGAAGTTGCCCTTGATCGGCTGATCCCATTTGTCGCCCGGATACGACTGGTCGATCGCGGCTCCGCGGTCGTACAACACCACCCGGCCGTCATCGCTGACATCGGCGAACGCGTAGTTGATGTCCGTCAGTTTGTCGGCCTCGATCTGCGACACCTCGTAATCGCGGACGTACACGCTCCATTCGGCAAAGTAGCCGACCACCCGGTATTGCGGATCCTCGCCGTCCACCGGTTTCGCGTCATCGTTGGTGATCAATCCGACGCCCTGGGCATCGTCGAACTCCGCCCCGCTGATGTTGGTGAAGACCAGGACCAGCGACTCGTTTCCCTCGTAGGTGGCGTCACCGAGAATGGCGACCTGCACCTGCTTGCTGGTCTCGCCGGCGAGGAACGTCAGCACGCCCTCGAGAGCCTGGTAGTCGGTTCCTGCCGCGGCGGTGAAGTCTTCGGTGTGATAGTCGACGGTGACGACGCCTTGGGCCGGCGCCGAGAGATTGACGTTGAAGACCATCTGCTTGGTCCCGCTGTCGCCCTCTTGCACGGAAGCATCGGAGACCGACAACTTGGACACGATCGACTGTGGCGCATCGTCATTGAGGATCGTGCCAGTCGCAGTTCCACGAGCCACGGTCACGCCCGACGGGCCGGACAACGTGACTGTTAAGGTCTCGTCGGACTCATCGGCGGTATCGGTGTGGATGTGGAAGTGGATCGTCTGCGACGTCACACCAGGTGCGAACGTGATCGTCCCGCTGGCCGCGTCGTAGTCCTCGCCGGCAACCGCCGTGCCGTCGGAAGTTTGGTAGTTCACCGTGACGGTTTCGCTCGAGGCTTTGTCTAGAGTCACCTGGAACATGAAGTGCGAATGGTCGCCCGGGTTCTTCTCGGACACCGCCAGGTCGGCGATCGACACCTTCGGCAGCGTGGCGGGCGAGGAGTCGACGTCATCGTTCTCGATGGTCCCGATGGCGTTTCCGTCCGCGATCGTCGCGTTGACCGGCGAGGACAGGCTCAGGACGAAGTTCTCGTTGAGCTCGACCATGGTGTCACCGAGTATCGAGATGTTGATGGTCTTCGAGGTCTCGCCGGCCGCGAATGTGAGCGTTCCCACCGCCGGGGTGAAATCCTCGCCGCCCGCGAGCCCGTTGGTGGTTGTGTAGCTGACCGTCACGGGCTTCGATGACGCCTGCGAGAGCGTCACGACGAAGGACATCGTGGAGGTACCGGAATTGCCCTCCTTCCCCAGGGAATCCGCGACCGAGAGCTTCGGCAACGACGCAGGTTGAGCGGCGGTGATGAGGTCGCGCCACTTCGTCTGGGTGCCGGTGTCGAGCGCGATGATGTTCGTCGTGCTGAGCTGTCCGAGAGATACCCCGTTCAGCGTGTAGGTCTGGCTGTTGTTGACGATCTCGATCTGGGTGGAACCCGCCTGTTCGGTGACTTTGAAGTTGTCCGCCTGGAACCAGCCGAAGTCCAATTTGTCCTTGGCAGGGTCGAATTGGAGTACCTCATTCACGCCCCAGTGCCAACCGATGACCGTGGTCGTGCCGGTCTGCCCGGTGGGCGGAGTCCCGTTGCCGCTTCCGGTGGGCCAATTGTTGGTACCTGCAATGGGCACGCCTTGGTCCTTGACCTGGGCGTCGGTAACCGGGCCGATGCCCAGTTGCTCGTTCAGACGGTCTTCGCGAACCTGCGCGGCGTGGAAGACGAAGTTCTTTGCGCTGAGCTGAGACTTGGTCACGCCCTGCAGGATCAGAGCCTGACCCGTGCCGGCGTTGGCGATGATCACGCCTTCGGCGCTGTCGACCATCGAGATCTGTTCCCGCGAGCCGTAATAGCGGAAGTCCACCACATCGGTGCTTGGGTTGAACGCAACCCGATCGATCTGACCGACCTCGTGCGACCGTGCGTACACGGTGTTGGGCTGCGCGGTGATGCCGTGTTCCCACGCCATCGCACCCGAGAGGTCCTGGCGAAGGTGATCGTTGATGACCGGGGCGAAGTTGTCGATGGTCAACTGGCCCAGCGAAACACCTTGGAGGACGATCGTGTCGCCGGTCCAGGGGTTGCGGAATCCAGCGCCTTCGGGGGTGTCGACCACGATGAAGCTGTGCACCGAGACGTCACCGAGATCCAGCTTGTCCTTTGCCGGGTCGAAGCCCACGATGTCGGCGCCCGTCGTCGTGACCTTGTACAACGTGCCCGGCGACCCGGGGTTGGTCGAGTCGGTGTCGTCGTTGGTGATGGTGCCGGTCGCTGTTGCGGTCTTGATGGTGGCGCCCGCAGACGGATTCGACAGGGTCACGGTGAAGGTCTCGTCTGACTCCACGGTCGCATCGCCGTTGATCGCGACGTTGATGGTCTTCGATGTCTCACCGGCGGCGAAAGTTATTGTCCCCGTGTTGGCTACGTAATCCTGTCCCGCAGTGGCCGTGCCATTGGATGTCGCGTAGTTCACCGTCACCGGGCTGGTGGCGGCCTTGGACAGCGTGACCGTGAATGCCATGTTCGCGGTTCCGCTGTTGCCCTCGGCGTTCGAGGCGCTACCGATGGAGATCGTCGGCGTCGTCGGCTGCGCTCCGGCAATCAGGTTTTGCCACTTGGTCTTGGTATCGCCGTCGAGGGCGACGATGTTGCCCATCTGCAGGTCGGTGAGCTTGACCCCGCTCAGGGTGTAGGTCTGCCCGCCCGAGTCCTTTATGGTGATGACCGTCGAGCCGGTGGCGTCGGAGACGTCGAAGTGGGCCGGCTGCATCCACCCGAAGTCCAGTTTGTCCTTGGCCGGGTTGAAGTTCAGCACCTTGTTCTGGCCCCACGCCCACCCGATGGCGGTGGTGGTGCCGCCCTCAACCGGAGTGCTGCCCCCGCCCCCACCGGAGTTCCCGACGTTCATCGGGTTGATGGTCCCGTAGTCCTTCCAGACGTTGCCGAAGCTGCCGGCCGGATCGCTGACGCCCGAAGCACTCGGCGTGGCTTGACCGATGCTTCCCGGAACGTCGCGCTGTACCGACCACATCGACAGCATGCCAATGCCTTTGGTGCGCGCGAAGTCCTCGAGAGCTTGGGCGTCGGCGACGGTGAAGACCTCGCCCTGGGTGTAGTTGACCCCGATCATCGGGGTCACGCCGACCTGATTCCAACCGAAGTTCTGTCCGTACTTGTTGAACAGTGTGGTCATCTGGTTGAAGGTCGACTGAGCGGAATCGATGGAGTAGGCGCCCATGGTCTTGGCATCGGGACCGGTGGTCGGCGCCACCGAGGCGCCGAAGTTCATCGCCATCACATTTATGCCGTCGAGCTTGACCCCGGCCTTCAGTGCCTGCTCCACCACGTTGATACCGTCGGCGGTCAGGCCGCTCGGCAGGACTGGCAGCGTGTACCAGACCTCGAGGTCGGGACGTGCCGTCTGAAGGATCTTCAGCGCCTGTGAATTCAGAGCGATCGAGGCGGGATCCGCGACCGCCGCACCCTCGATGTCGAAATCGATTCGGTTCAGCCCGTAGGCGTCGATGACGGCACCGTAGGCGGTGGCCAGCTCCTGAGCTGACTTCCCGTGCTGTGCGTAGTACTGAGCCAGGCTGGTCCCGTTCTCCCCGCCGAACGAGATCATGACGTCGCCGCCGGCGGCCTTGAACGCGGCGATGCTCGCGTCGATCGCCTTGGCCTGGTCCTCGGATGAACCCGGGGTCAGGCCGGCGTAGCCACCCCACGCCGCCTGACCACTCGCATTGGACTGGATGAAGGCCAACGTCAGCAACGAAACACCCTGCTGCTGGGCGATGTTCACCAGATCCGGCGGCGGCCAGGCCGCCATGTCGACGTACGGCGCATAGAACGCCTCGCCCCACCGCTCATCACCGGCGTTGCCGGAATTCTGACCCGAACCACCGGTGCCACCGCTGCTGGCGTCATCGTTGGTGATCGTGCCGGTGGCCGACGCGGTAGAGATGTTGGCGCCGTTGGCATTCGACAACGTCACGGTGAACGTTTCGTCGGCCTCCACCGTCGTGTCGCCGGCGACCGCAACGTTGATCGTCTTGGACGTCTCGCCGGCCGCGAACGTGATGGTGCCGGTGGCAGCGGTGTAATCCTGGCCGGCCGTGGCGGTGCCGTTGGATGTGGCGTACTGGACCGTGACGGGTTTGGTCGAGGCCTTCGACAGCGTCACCGTGAACGTCATGTTGGAGGTGCCGCTGTTGCCCTCGTTCTTAGCGGCGTTGCCGATCGAGATGCTGGGCTGAGCCGGGGCCGTGAGCAGCGTCTGCCACTTTGTGGTGGTGCCCGCGTCTTTGGCGACGATGTTCGTCATCGAAAGCTGGCTAAGCGAAACACCATTGAGCGTGTAGCTGTGTTGGTTGTCCACCACGCTGATGACGGTCGAACCGTTCTTCTCCGTCACTTCGAACGAGGCGGCGCCCATCCAGCCGAAGTCCAGTTTGTCTTTCGCCGGATCGAAGTTGATGGCCGGGTTCTTCCCCCAGTCCCAGGTGATGGTGGTGGTGGTGCCACCGGTAGTCGCCGCCGCCGCGGCCGCGCCTCGCAGTGAGCTCCCGCCGGGGTTGACGACTACCGTCACCGGGACCTCAGCGGCGGTCGGCTTCCAAAAGCTCAGGTGGAAGCCGGCATCCACAACTTTGACTACAAATGAGTCGGTGCCACCGAGAGCCGCGAATTCCTCGTCCGCCTCGTAGGTGAAGTTGCCGTCGGCATCGACCGTGACGGTGCCGTTGGCCGGACCACTGATGATTTCGTATGTCAGCGGGTCGCCTTCGGCGTCGACGCCGTCGATGACTCCGTGCACGATGCCCGGCTCAGTGGCACTGGTCAGTGCGGGTGCGGCGGTGGGTGCCGAGTTGTTGAACATCCGATTGATTTCACGTCGGATCAACTGCAGGGCAGCGGTGACGAATTCCATCGGGGAGCCCGCACCGTTCGATCCGCCGAGGCCCAGCAGCGACAAGAAGCCCGAGAAGAGTGTGGGCTGCGCCGCAATGCTCGCAGCCTGTGGCGTCGCCGCCGAAGAGGCGGACGCGGACACCGCCGCGGCAGCAGGAGACGGGGCGGCTGCCTGCCCAGTGCTTCCCGCCGTGTCGTTCGAGTCCGACGCGACATCGCTGATCGACTCGCTTCCAGCGAGCGATGTGGGAGCCTCGGCGGGCGCGGGGGCCGACCCTCCGGAGGGCCGGTCGGATGAACCTGAGCGCTGCCGACTCGGTCGCGCGTCATTGGTGTGCGCCGCTGCGCCCGAGGTCTGCGCGGCCGACAGCGAGGCGCCTACCGACGGCACTTCCGCGTCGACAGCACCATCGGGCGTCTGCGCGGCATCGACTGCGACTGGAGCCGGGACCTGCGGCCGAAGAACGCCTCGCGCTGAGCTCGGACGGGAACGCCCCGAGGACGACGGCGGAGTAGAGGCTTTCGAGGGTGACGCGCTCGCCGCGCGCGAAGAATCCGGTGCACCGCCACCGGAATCCGAGTCGTCGGCCAACGCCACCCCGGCGTTGCTGGCAATCGTCCAACCGAGCCCCAAAGCAAAGGCTGCAGAGCCTACGCGCACACCGAATGAACCAGAATCCATGACATCCCCAGGTCGCCCGACATTCCGACGACACCTAGTATTCGGCACTCCGAAGGCGGGAATTACCAATCCGGCAAATTCGCTGACGCGAGGGTCGCGGCAGTCAGGTTACTGCTGGCCGCATGTAAGTGGTTGGTAGACAACAGCGATTCAGGGAGCGCCCAGTTTTAGCAACAACTCATCGGGTAGCCTCCGCACACTTGCAGCGAGCCGATCCCGCGGACAACACGCGTTGTCAAATATGGCGTCCGACCGGCGATTATGCGACACATTGTCGTGAGTTGTCTCACAGGGTTTACACAGCGGACGGCCGGGTTCCATGAGTGCCAGGTCTCATGCCAGCAAACATTTTGCCGCCGATCCAAGGCCGATGGGAACAATTGCGGCAACCCCTGCCAAACACCCGAAAAATATTCGGCAGATGTTTGCGATTTCAAACTAAGTGACGGTGATGCGGCCCGATCTCCATGCTTTCGTTCGCCAGAGGCCGGGCGTGAGGCCGGGTGTGAGGGCAGGTGTGAGGGCAGGTTGAGGTGGATCCGAAACCAGGCTCGGGTGCCGGCTCAGAAGGCGTACACCTTGTCGACGGAGACGTACATACCGTGGCCGGTGCGGCTGTTGGTGATCTTGGTACCCGCGGGTGCCGTGCGAATCGTCCAGACGCCCCAGTGATAGTTCCGCTGGTAGACCATCCGGATGGTCGGATTGTCGACTGCCAGATTTGCATTGCTCCACGACAGCGAGCCGTCGCCGGTGGTGGTCACGTTGAAGGCCGCGCCGGGCTGGGTGAATTCGCCTTGGCACACCGCTGCGTCGTATTGCTCATCGGGAGTGGGCGACACGACCGTGGGGTCCGGGGTCAACACGCACAGGACCTTGCCCGAGGGCGTCTCATAGTTCTTGGCCGCCGCCGCTGCCGGCGAGAGCAACGAGGAGATAGCGAGACCCACCATCAGCTTCAGCAGCATGCGGGCATACTCCCCTATCTCGGTTATACCTAGCCCCTAACTGACGGAGCCGCTGCAGCGGGCTCGTAGAGCGCCTCTATTTTCCGATTGCGGTCGCCAGCCCTTCGGGGTCCGCCACGCTGACCCACAGCGCCGAGTGGTCCTTGAAACCAATGACTTTCGGAATCCGCTTCTTGAAGGCGATGCACAGCCCCGCGTGATGGTTGGTACCGAAGGTGATGCCGTCGTCGGTGAAGCTCAGCCGCAATCCCACTGCGGTGTACCAGCGATGCGGCCCGGTGACCTCCGTGTGGTCGACGTTGTCGAGCGGGGTTTCGACCCTGAAGCGACCGTATGTCGCCCGAAGCAGTCCATCATCGGTCAGTTCAACACCGTCGCCGCTATTCACACCGAGAGCGGCAAAAAGCGGAGCCCACCGGCGATCGAGTCTGTACGGAAAGAACGCTGCACGTGAAGGCACCATTGCAGACTGCCAGACGCTCGGTACATGTGCACATCGACTGGGGTGGTACACGGCGCCGTCAGCGGCTATGGCGGACGCTGCTGTCGACGTGGGGCACATAGACCTTGTTGATCTGCTGCTGCTGCAGATTCCAAGTGACGTCGGTGAGATCGGCGTGAGCGGCGCCCGCGCCGCCCAGCAGTGCGGCCGCGAATCCACCGGCCAGAACCATTGAGGCTGCAAAACGCTTCATCGTTGTCTCCCTGTATGTCTCGCCCGGCCCGTTGGCCTTGGCTTGTTGAGATCAACAATGCAGTCCGCGAACGCTGCGCAACATCGCGTGATTCAGCGATCCGATTGATGATTCGATGTCCTGCAATCGGAGGACATGACGGGATTCGTTCGCATTGCAGCCGACGGTCACCTAGTCGACCTGCTGCTTGAGCCGTTATTGCACCGGGCAGGCGTACTGCATCGCCACATTCATCAGCCGCTGTTGAGCCCCGGGTCCGATGACTCCCTGGGCCATCAGTTCATACCCGAGAAACCCCGGAATGGTGCCTTCACACGCTTGGTGAGCGACGCGCCACGCGGTGTCGGGGATCAGATTGAATCCATTGCGCTGCAAAGCTTGCATGTAGTTGTCGAATTCCGGTGTGCCTTGGTCAGGAATCGCATTCGCTGTGCCGGCCAGGGAAACTGCGGCAATCACCGCCGCGATCAGAGGCGTAACCGCACGTCTCATGTCCCACCCCCCCTTTGGATCGATTCGGTTGGCTGCTATCCACATTCGCACACCCCACCGACAGGTGGATGCGGAACCGGATGTGGTGATTCGCGACCGTGCGCTCCTCGATCAGCCCCAGTTCGACTCCCGGAGCTCTGCAGGAGCTCCATCTCGATCCTCGGCCCCCGGCGCGAATCAACTTGTCGGACCGCGGTGCAACCATCGGTCAGGCCGGGAGAGCCAACTCTCGGCGACGGATCGCGGTGCAGGGGGGGTGTGGGACCAAATGGCAAAAGAATCAAACGACGGCTGCGCCAACGTCGTCGGCGGTGTGATCGTCTTCGTCATCATCGCGATCACCGCCATCCCGAAGGAGATCTGGATCGTGATCGGCGTCATGGCGGGTATCGGCGTTCTGATGGCAGTGATCGGCAAGACCGTCAAGTCTGTTCAGGAACACCGCGAAGAGGCCCGGGCCCGGGAGAAGTTCCGGCGCGCAGCACAAGCTGAGGCCGAAGCGAAGCAGCGACAAGAACGTGCACGCAAGGAGAGACAGCAGCGCGTCAATGCTCTGGGCACGAACAATGCCGACCTTGTTGAATCCGTGCAGCATTCGGTGAAGGAAGTCGCCGCGACGGAGGCTGCCCGCGCGGGATGGCTCGGAGAGGTCGACTTCACAGCCGATCTCAAAGGCATCACCGAGAGCTTTAAAAAGGCGCACTCCCTGCGGAAAGTGGCCGGCCAACTGTCCGCACTGGACAAGCCCACTGCCGACGATCAGCGCGTCCTCGCTGACGCCAACACAACCGCGGATGGTCTGGAACGGTCTGCGCGCGAACGGATTGCGTTGATCGCGAAGTGCGCAACCGAAGCTCGGCGCATCGACGAATCGCTGAGGAACGAGCGTAAGGACGCCAAGACAGCCGAGCAGCGAGCCGAACTGCACGGCAAGCTGAGCGCAATGCTCTACGGGATCGAGGCAGCGCCTGTCGCGTCACCCGACTGCTCGGCCGCAAGCGCCGTACTGGCACGAGTGCAGGCTTACCGAGAGATCAAGAACCAGATCCAACAAGCCCGCAAGGACGGATTGCCGTGATGGGGAACTCCATGCTCAAGATCTTCACGATCTCGGCTTTGGCGATCTTTCATGCGCTCGCCATCCAGTGCCCGACGGCTGCCGCGGCACCCCAGAACTGCACGCCCGCAGTGCCCTACCCGCCCTATAACTCCGTGTGCACCGGGTACGGACAGTCGTGCTACCTGGCGTTCGATAACTGCACAACGGTGAAAGGCGTTCCGGGAACCTGGAATCCCAACGGGTACACGCCGTGCCAGGATCAGTACGGGTGTTGGTCTCGCAATTGACTGACCACTTCCTGATTCAGGTCGCGGATGTAGGTGACGCCTGAAGCCCCCCGTCATTCGTATCGCGAAGCGGTGCACTCCGGCTCATGGGTGTCCGCCGAACCCGTGGTGCGCGGAAACGCTTCGAGCAGAACGGCGACGAGAATGACCACGACGGGTGCGGCAAGCAGGGCAAGCCATCCCGGCCTCACCGGAATTACCAGACCCACTGTGCCCGCTGCCGTGAATCCGACCATGCTCACCGCGGTGGGCGCCGTCAAGCGAGTGTGGCAGAGCACCACATAGGCGGCTGCCGCCAAGCCGCACAGCGCCGCGAGAATCGCTGCGGTGTCGCAGATCACGACTACGCCGGTCGCCGCGACGACCGCCACGGCCGCCGCTCCGTTGATCCACATCCCGGCCACGACGGCCGCTGCAACCAGCGCGCCGGCCAGTGCGGACCATCGGTGGTCATCGATTGCCGGCGCAGCGGCCATCAGGAGGCCGAAGGGCGCCGCCGCGAGCGCATTGCGGGTCATGTGCGGCGCCTCCTGACGGTCGGCTGGGGCGGCACCAGGCGCATCGCCTGGTCGACACTGATGTCGGTCGGCCACGCAATGACCTCCACCCCTACCACCCGCATGTCGCGGTACATCGCCGAACGCTGCAAGCCCCACATGCGCTCCAGGATCGGTTCTTCCTCGCTCTCGAACGGGGAACCGTCCATGACATCTACGACGACCACTGTGTGACCGCGTTCACGCAAGTCGATGAGCGCCAGTGCGAAGCTGGTGTCCAGCAGGGTGGAGAAGGCAACGACGATGGCTCCGGGCGGCACCGCGGCCCGTGGGGCCAATGTGCCTGTCATGTCGTGGAATTCACTACCGGCGGCCAGCGCGACGTCCAGAACCCGGTAGAACTGGCGGCGGCCGATATCCGGATTGAGCCAACGCGGCCGGCGGCCACCGAGGCCGACCAGCCCGGCGCGATCACCGTTGCGAAGCGCGGTCTGCACCACTTGAGTGGCGCCGCGAAGCGCCCGCTCGGTCGCCGCCGTCGCCGGCCCGGCCGGTTGAGCACTCATGTCCAGCAGCACCACGACGTCGGCGGCGCGATCGGTCAGACGCTGAGTCACGTGGAGGCTCCCACGGCGCGCGCTGACTGCCCAGTTCACCGTGCGCAGCTGATCACCGGGAAGGTACGGCCGAATATCGGCGAATTCGACCCCCGGACCGATGTGCCGCGTGAGGTGAGTGCCCAACCGGTTCGGCAACTCGGTGCGCGGAACCGGCGTCGCTTGGGGTGGCGTCTTGGGAAAGACGTACACGTCGGCAACCTCTACCGTCGCGGTCCCGCGCAACAGGCCACCGGGCGCCTCCATCCGAACGCGGGCGCTAAGCGGATACCGGCCCCACTTGAGTGCAGATGCGGTGACTTCGGCACGCTGTGCGGTGCTTCCCTGCTGGATCTGAATCTGCATTGTCGACAGGCATCTCACCTCCACTTCAGCGACCACGTCGGCGGACGCCGACTGCAGTTCGATCGCGGCGGCGGCCTCCTCCTCTTCGAAGCAGCGCTGCAGACCCGGGAAGGACCGCACGGCCACCGGCGGCGGCCGGTGCTGCCAGTGGCGGGAAGCGAGGACGCCCAGCATCGGCGCGGCGAAGACCACCAGCTGCCAGCGCGACGAGACCACAGCCAAGACCAGGGCCAGCCCCGCGCACGCCGCCAGCGTTCGAGCCAAATACGAAGCGCTCCAGCGTAGTTCGATGTCGGTGATGCGTTCGTCGTACATCGCTTTACCGGTCGACCGGCCCCTGCGTACGCGGCACCGGAAGCCGTCGCAGTAACTGTTCCACCACGTCGCTGCCGTGGACACTTCGCACCCACATCTCGGGGCGAAGGCTGATCCGGTGCGCCATCGCCGGCACGGCAAGCGCTTTCACGTCTTCAGGGATGACGTAGTCGCGTCCGGACACCAGAGCGCGGGCCCGGGCGAGCTGGACCAGGTCGAGTTCTGCTCGTGGGCTCGCCCCGACGGCCACTTGAGGGTGGCTGCGGGTGGCGCCGGCCAGCGAGACGACGTACTTCAGCACGTCGTCGTGGACCGACACCTGCTCGACCGACCGCTGCATCGCGAGGAGGCCGTCGGCCTCGGCCACCCGGGCGACCGACGCTTCGGCGGAACCGCGGTCCAGGCGTCGGCGCAACATGGCTTGCTCGTCGTCCGGCGATAGATACTCGAGGTTCACCTTGACGGCGAATCGGTCCAATTGTGCCTCCGGCAGCGGGTAGGTCCCCTCGTACTCGATCGGATTGTCCGTCGCCAGGACGATGAAAGGCTCAGGGAGACGGTGGGTTTCACCGTCGATGCTGACCTGCCGCTCGGCCATCGCCTCCAGCAGCGCGGCCTGGGTCTTGGGCGGAGTGCGATTGATCTCGTCGGCCATCAGGAGGTTGGTGAAGATCGGGCCGGCGCGGAATTCGAACTGCCCGGATCGCATGTCGTAGATCGTCGAACCCAGCAGATCTGCCGGCAGCAGGTCCGGGGTGAACTGCACGCGAGTAAAGCGCAGGCCTAGAGCCATGGCGAACGAGCGCGCGATCAGCGTCTTACCCATGCCGGGCAGGTCCTCGATCAGGACGTGGCCGCCGGCCAGGACGGTGGTCAGGATGAGCGTCAACGCGGCCCGCTTCCCGACCACCACACGTTCGATCTCGTCGAGTACGGCCTTGCAGTAAGCGGTGGTCGTCACCGCGGGCAGCGTCATGTCCGCTGTCATACCTGCTCCATCCGTTGCAGAATCTCGGCCAGGGCGGGATAGCCCGGTCCGGGCTCCTCACTCTGTTCGGGCCGAATGGCGCTGGGATCGACCCACGTCCACAGTTGGTCGCCGAACACCAGGCGCCCGGTGGCCTGTTGTGCGGCGGGATCTTTCTGACGGGTGGCGAGCAGGAATTCGCGCGCGAGTTTCGGCCGCAGATATCGATCCCAGTCCCCCCGTGTGGAGTCCGCCCACTGCACCGTTGCCCGGGTCTGGGTCTTCCACCGCTGCAACAATTCCGAAGCGTCGTCCGAGGAGGGCTCGGGTCGCAGGCCCCGCCGTTCGGAATTCAGTTGCCGACAGGCGGCCAGGACGAACAGCGCCGCCGCGAGCCCACCTATCACCACCGGATAGCGATGGGCCGCGAACATCACCGCCAGCACCTCGGCGCCCGCCACGAGGAAGATGCCGCCGGCCGCCAGTCTGGTCATACCGGATTCCGTAGTTCTGCCAGAACCAGCCGCAGCGCCCGTTCGGCGGCTTCCCGATGGGCCTCGATCATCACGTGCGTGCTGAATCGGGCCTCCGCGAACAACTTCACCAGTTCGGTGCCGCCCTCCGCATGAATGACACCCATCCGCACCGCACGCTCAAGGACCTCGGAGGCGGTGTCGGAGTCCTGGGGTGCTGCCTCAGGCGCGTCTGCGAGCGCACGTTCCATCGCGGCATAGCAGGCGATGATCGCCTCCCGCGGTTCCCGGTTGAGATCCCCGACGGCGGCAAGACCCAACTCGGCCGCCACTGCGAGCGAACCGCTTTCGGGTGCGGCCGGCACGTCGGTTCCGGCGACATCGTGAATCGCCACTGATGGGGCTGGGACTCGGGCGCGCATCCGTAGCAGGATCGCGCCTGCCACGATCAGCAGAACCAGCGCCACACTGCCTGCCGTCAGGTAACGCCACGCCGCCTCTCCACCGACAGTGGGATCGGTCGGCGGCGGAGAAGGACGTGGGTCGACGCCTGGGCGGTCGGGTAGCGGAGTGGACTGCCGTGAACCGGGATCGGTCTGGCCTAGCCGGACCTGTGCGAGCAACGCCACCATCACCAGCCACGTGAGCACCGAGCTGATCACGATGACCACGAGCCGCCAACTCGGGGGGACCCGCAATCTGCCGATACCGGGCAGCTCGTAACTGCGCGAAGGCTTGCTTCTCGGCGGCTCCCGCAGCGATGCGACCAACGCGATCGTCACGATCAACAGCGACAGAGCCAACAATGCAACGACGCCCAGAAGACTCGCCTCGTCCCCCGACGGCGGCCGCTCTTCCTGGGCTGCCCCCCGATCGCCGAACGGGCTGCGCAACGCAACGACCAGCAGTACGAACAGCGCGGCAAGGATCGCCGCTCGCACAGCGGACCTGCCGGCTCCCTGCATCGCTGAGCCACCTCTCGTGCCACTCACCTCCGCGAGGTCTTGCTTCCCTGCAACGCTTCAGCGCCATTGCTTCCGTTACCCATAGTGGCACGCGGTGACGTGTGGTGGCGCGCGACGGAACAGCTGGTCAACAGGCCATGACCGCCCGGTGGTTCCAGGTCCCCGGGACTCGTTGAACACCTCGGCCGCGGACCCACCGCCAAGCCAAATGTCGGTGCGCCGCGCTAGCTTCTCGGAATGCGCTGGTATGCCCGTCCCGAAAGCGAACCCTTCCTACTCAGGGGCGCGCCTCGGCTCGCTTCATGGGAGAAATCTGACCACCCGGAGCAGGTTCGGTTGCGGGAATACTTGGATGACACCGAGGAACTCCTTGGTGATTCGCGGATCGACGGGCCATGGGCGCTCCGACTCGATGTCGGACGGCCAAAGGGACATGATCTGCTCGATATGGCCGACGTCGACAACTACGTTCAGCCCCTGGCCGCACGGCTGAACGATCCAGGCCTGGTGTCCGTGTGGTGCACCAAACAACACAGCGAGCAGTCATTCGTGCGGATCGAAGCCGCCCAAGAGGTTCAACCACCTTCGGGAGCTGACGTGGTGCTCGTGACGACGACCGCTTCGTGGGCGGCTCAATCCGCTCAAGAACAGATTTACTCCGCCCTTGCGGGCATGGAAGAACTTCCGTCCGGCCCGGTCAGGCTCGAATTGTCCTTCGTCGTCGGCCCGCGCCGGAACTGGCTGAATCTATGGAAGAAGACAGTCGATTCACTCGACCCGCTACTCGGGCGCACCAACCCGAATCGCGCCTGGCATCCGCTTGACGGCAGGGTCACCGAGTTGGGAATGCACGTCGCCGTTGACCTCGGCTCCGGAAACGACGTCGTTATCGGGATTGCCGCAGCGCCAGCCGCGTGAGATGGACCCGCGGATTCTGCTGTCACCCAATTCGCTTTCCAGGGAGTGACATTCCGCATCGCAGAGGACATAGTGCATCACAAACCAACGCATCCTCACTTGAATTTCGGACTCTCAGACAGAACCCAGGAGCAAAAATGGGCCGGCACTCAGTCAGCGACTCGTGGACCGACTTCGCAATGCCGTCCGGTCATGCATATGACGCGGTGTGGCAGTGCGCGGACGACGACGGATGGTTCCGGACGCTTGGACAACAGCTGGGATCATGGCTTCAAAACGACGGATGGGATGTCGACGCCGATCGGAACGGGTTCTTCATCCGAGGCAATCAGGCATTGCGGATTCGCCGGCATCAGAAGGACGGAGAACTATTACGTCTGCAACTCGAAACCACCGAGGGCCGCCTGACAACGCGCATGGAGGTAGTAGCCCGCGATCGGCCAGGCGCGGGCGACTGGCTATCCCTCCAAATCTCCACTAACAGTGGTGAATTCGTGGAAGTGCCGTCGATCGCGAAGTACCTCATGAGTTGCCTGTCGTTGGCCCACGGAACGATTCCCGTGGCGGACAAGCCACGGCTGGTGACGCACGCTAATCACCAAGAGCTCGTTGGATGGTTGACGGCCGAGAAGCGCCGGGTACCGATCGTCTTGGCGGTGGCACTCGATCACCCCGCCTTCGACGTCAACGCCTTCCTCGCCGATGTCGCGACCTGGACTGGTCAGGTCCAGGGAATCGTTGAAACATTCGTACTGGCCGGACCGATTGCTTCGGAGTTCGAGGCAGATGCGCCCGGTCTTGCTCCCCCCGCTGGAGCCCTCCGCGTACATGCGCCATCAGCCGTCAGCGAGTCAACCTCGGCGCCATCGGCTAACGTCGAATTTTCGTTTCATAAGCTCGCGACCGGTGCGAAGGCCGAAATCGCGCGTGAACTGGCGGTGGCAACCCGGCCGTTGGCCACAGCGACGGATGTGTCAAGTGACATCTCGAATGTCCGCAAGATATTCAACCGGCTGGACGACAACCGCCCCCTTGAGGTGGTGCAGCTCTGACGCCGCTACCCTGCGGTTCCCTCGAGCTTGGCGATTTCAAAGCAGACAGCGTGATGGTAGTTGCGCTCCGACAGCGAAGCGATAAGTTGTTCGGCGCGCACCGCATCATCGGCCAACAGTCGCCGAATGTGACTCTTCTGCAGTTCATTTGGAAAAGTCACATCGGTCAGTTCTCGAGTTATGGGGCCGCCGGTTGACGAAGTCTTCGACGTTTCGGAGCGCCGAAGCTTGAGCCGGTCGGGCAACGCTTCCGCATGAACGACTACCAGCTCGCGATTGGCCCGAGTCAATGCGGTGTAGAGCGGTCCATTCTTGTCGAAGTACCGCGGGAAGGCGGCGGGTTCCACCACGACGACTCCGTCGAATTCGATTCCGCGGGCATCGTCGTGATGGAGTACATCCACGCCCCGACCATCCTTGACCCAGCGGGTCGGCTGACGAGATTCGGCTCGCCAACCAGCTTTTCGCAATGCACCCCTGACTACCTCAGGGTCCGTGCATATCGCCGCAACCGTCCCATCGGGATAGTCGTGCAGCAATCGCTCCACCGCGACCAGGGCGATCGTCCCGAGCTCCTTGGCTTTCGCCCTCACCACCACAGGCTCGGGTCCGTCCACGCGAAACGCGTCCACATCACGATGTTCCCGGGAGAGGAGCCTGTTCGCGTATCTCAAGATCGGCTGGGTGGAACGATAACACCGCTTAAGTGACTGGACTTGGGCCTCTGACGCGGGCTTAGCCAAGTCGATGATGTGCGCCCAGCTCGACAAGGTGTGGTCGGATCGGCGTTGATTCAAGTCGCCCAGAATTGTCCACTGATTTGCTTCGTTGAGTGCTTCAAGGATCGCCCATTCCAGGCCGGTGACGTCCTGTGCCTCATCGACGATGATGTGTTCGACTCCTCGCAGATCGTCTGGAATGCCCAGCGCCACTTTGATATACGCCAGCAAAGGAACGAATCGCCGTCGGCCAAGAGCGTTTCTGAGCAATGGCAGCTTGCTCAAGTACTGACGCATTTCCGGATCGCGCTCTGCCCTCGATTCGGCGAGAAGCGATTCGTAAACCTGCGTCGCGTTCAAGGTCCCCCGAGTTTCACGTCCTCGCGCGATCGCGTCTCGTACCGCTCGTGCAAGGTCGGCGGATGCGTCCTGCCAGATCTCCGAGGCAGGACCCTGCGGGGTGACTGTAGATCCACGAAGCCTGAGAAGCAGTTCGTCGAGGGACAGGACAATGATTCGGTCTTGTTGGGTCGCAAGCTTGTTGATCACGCCCCGGACGTGTTTCGAATACCCCGCCGTAGGGCCGACCAGCAGCACCTTCCCATCGAGGGTCCGTTCTGCCGGGGTGTCAGGATGTACGAGATAAGCCGCCCTGTGGGACGCGACAATCGTCTTTCCGCTTCCCGGCTGCCCCGCGACGATCGTTGATTCCATAGCAGGGATCGTGACGAGCTCGTACTGATCCGGTTGCAACGTTGCGAGCACCGGCGCAAGGCTCTCCGTACGAGGAGCCTCAAGCACCGCACGCAGGATGGGTTCGGCCCGCACCTCGATCGGGTGGCCATCCGTCGGTAAGGCGGGCGCTGTCCCCGGCGCCGGCAATGGAGGCGTCGCGGCCGGCGCGGACCCCTCGGGAGCAGTCGCGACCTTTGGTGCTCCGCTATGCCGGAATGAGATCGATTGTCCCCCGGGCAGCTTTGGCACCGTGAGCGTCCGCTTTTTGAAGGGGCTTCGCGGCGCGTCCGGATGAACAATCTCGTCTACCAGGTCAGCTATTTGACCGTGTCGGTGAGTGAACGACCGCGTAGCCGCAACGTCGCCGCAAAGGTAATAGTCGCCGGTCCCGAGGTAAAAGGTCCGCGCAATGTCTGCGGCCCAGCTGTACACCTGGACGCCCTCGAATTTCGAATACGACTCACCGATGTAAAACTCAGAAGCGCCATCGAGGATTTCGTGGTCTGGCTTGATCAGCGCAACTCGTCCGACGAACTGCGCATCACCTAGTCCCTGCGGCTTGGGCCGACCCGAACCTGTCCAGAACGAATTGGCCGGTCCGTCAAACTTCGATAAGGTTGCGCGAGATCTCTTTAGCGCCTCAAGATACCGCGATTCAGTAGAGCGCTCGCCCGCGATCGCCTGTCGCTTTTCGTCCCCGGTCATCATGGTGCGACTACCTCCAACACACACACTGCCAGTGGTTCGAGCCGTATCTCAGGCCGAGTCTGGGATTCCAAATCGGCATGAAGCGTGTGGAAGCGCTCGCGCGCCCGCCGCCTCTGCGCCTCAAACAACTTGGTCATTTTCGAGTCTTGGCGGAGCTTGCTGATCCGGCCGTCGAGCGACACCAATTTGCGATCGAGTTGCGCCTGCAAGGTGACAAGTCTGGTTGCCTTCGCCGCATCGAAATCACTGTCACGGCGTTCCTGCTCAGTCGCGTGCCTAAACCGGAGCTGATCCATCACACGTTCCACGAGATCCGGAAGCGTCGAGTGCCCGGGCATCGGCCCGTCGGCGAGTCGTCCCTCCGCTAGTGCGGCGAGCAGTGCGTCGCCCGGTGCTTCACCGGCCCGGCGGCCATCTAATGTCACTGCGCTGCTCCAAATTTCGTCCCCTCCACGGGACGCGGCGATCGCGGAAACCATGACGACAAGGTAGGTCCCGGGTCTGACATCTTCGGGGCCGGCACTGATCTGAAGGCACGAGAACCGGGCCTGGCGGTGTGCAGGCAGCCCGGCCGCGGTCATTGCTAGCGGACTGGTCGCGCTGAGCAATGGCACTGAGCCGGTACGAGCGGCCTCTTGGTCGAGTGTGAAGTGCAGCGGTACTTCCTCGCGCAGTGCACGCGCCAGCGGATCGACTTCCGCGCGGGTACGCAAACCCTTCTTCGCAACCGCCTCGACTCGCGCGGCCATGGCAGAGTTGCCGCGCAACTCGATGACGCTTGAGTTGCTCTGCCGGACGACGCCTTCGGCGCCATCGGTGGTCGCCCAGTCGTGGATCAGCGCAGCCAACTCCTCCTGGCCGATGTACCGACCTGTACGTAGCAGATCGTCTTCCAGTCCAGCCACGTCGACCTCGTTACCCACCATGAGCGAACTGGAGGCATCGGCGACATCTTGGAGCCCGCGCTTTTGCTCTTCAAATGCGAGTTCTATCTGGTGTTGCTTCTCGCGGCGCTGCTCGTCGGTAAGCGCAAAGGAGAACCCAACTTCAAGGGCCTGCGCCGCCTGCTCCGCAATGATCGGTTCGAGGGCGCCAATCGCAGATTCGAAGATCCGAATGCGTTCCAGCACTCGCGACAGAATCCGTTCGTCAATCGTGGCCTCGTTGACGAAGTTGAGGATCAGCATGCGTTCCGCGGCTTGGCCGATTCGGTCGATGCGACCAATACGCTGCTCGATCTCCATTGGATTCCACGGCAGGTCATAGTTGATGACCACGGAGCAGAATTCGAAGTCGAGACCCTCACTGGCGACTCGGTTGGCGAACACGAAGTCGTATTTGCCGGCCCGGAAATCCTCCATGATCACGGCTCGCTCGGCTCGCCCTACGCCACCGTGCAGCAGTGCGACTCGGAACTCGTCGCTGCATCGTTGCTCCAGATAGCTCAGAGTCGGCCGCGAGAAAGTGAACAGGAGCGCCTGTTTTCCATCACGGCGCAAGTCGCGTAAGGCACCCACGAGGCGATCGAATTTCGAATCCACCCCGACCCGCAGGTTGCGCGCCGCCGCGACAAGTTCGGACGACGGCTCGACTTCGATCGATGTCGATGTCTCCTCTGGGCGCCTGCGGTTTCGAAATTCGGGATCGAGCACGGACCTACGTGCCATCGGAAGACAAGCACTGGCAAGGCGCAGAGGCATCTGCATCGACCAGTAGACAGACTGTCCGTTGGCCGCCGCCCGGTCAACACACCAGTCCAGATACAGCTTGTAGAAGTGGTGTTCCGCCGATGTCCACTCAACATCGAATCGGCGCTCTTCACGCCTTGCCTTCTGGTCGTCGACCTCTACCTTCTTGGTTCTGGTGATCACGGCCGACAGGGTGTTGAGATCCGCTAGTAGCCGCTTCGCCTCGACGACGTCGCGCGGCGACAACGCCGGTCGATTCAATATCTTGAGCAGCAGTTGAAAGTCTGGCCTGTGCATCAATGCTGGGCCGTGGGCGGTCCGCTCGATCTCCCGTAAGCGCGCTGCCAGCTTGGCGCCATCCGCGTTAGGCCGATTGAGGGTCGCGGTGACGTCGTTGATGATCCTGTTCGGCTCCAGCCGCAACTGAAGGTCGTCGACACTGCCGAAATCCTCAGGCACAAGCAGTTCGAGCAGGTTGCTCAAATCGCCCTGTCTGAGGTTGATCGGCGTCGCGGTGAGGAATACCAAGTTGTCGGCCCATTCGGACAAGTGACTTCCGAGTTGATAGGTACGGGTCTCCTTGTTCCGCATCGAATGCGCTTCGTCCACGATCACCAAATCGAACTGTGGCGGATGGTCTTCCAGATATTCGAGGCCGTCCCACCCGCGCAGGGTCTCCGTACTTGCGATGTACACCAGTCGGCGCGGCAAGTTGTTTTCCAGATGCTTCGTTAGAAAGCGGTCGAGTTCTTGACGATCGAGGATGCGCGCCTCGAACCCGAACCGGCGTTCCATTTCCCGCTGCCACTTTTCGGTGAGGTTCGACGGCGAAGCGACCAAAACTCGGTCGGCCTCTTGACGGGCCTCGAGTTCGGTCCAGATCAACCCGGCTTCGATGGTCTTACCGAGACCGACTTCGTCAGCAATCAATATTCGCGCCTTGCCTGTCTCGAGCAGCTTGAGCACAGGCTTGAACTGGTAGGGCCGGAAGGTGGTTCGTGTCGCCCTGAACGAGAACAATGTGTTGGCGAATTTGCCGCGCAGCTTTGCCCTCGTCAGCGTCGCCCCAAATGATTGGGCGGGCTCCGGGATGTTGCATACCCAAACGGCTGGGTCGTCGTCCTGGGCTTGTGCCCGCAGACTCCCCTCCAAAAACTCGGTCGCACGACCATCGACGGCTACCTTGTACCGCCACTGACCGGAAAAGAATCTGGACGAGACGACACCGTCAAGATCACCTGAGGCCGTCGTCACCGCTTGGTGCAATTGGAACTTGGGCTCTGGCACCGGAACCGCTTGCGCCCAATAATGTTCGGCCCATCGATATGGCGCGGCGAGATCGTGGCTGTCGTCGATCTGATCGATCGTCGCGATCACCGCGTCAGCTGACGGGGCACCCTGACCAATCTGCAGGATGAGGTCGCCGGCTTCGATACCTTGAAACCAGTAGATGCCTTCTGGCAATTCAGTTTCCGCGAAGAGGAATCGACAGTCGGAAACGTCCGCGGCGAGGCGCTGAATCGACATCGTAACGACCACGGCTCGGTCGAATAAGCCGCGACCTAGTACGGCATCGAGTTCTGACGGAATCGGGTGGTACCCGAATGTCAATTCGCTGTGGTTGCATGCGTCCACCGTCGTCCCCCTTACTTGCCGAGACCAGGTATGTAGCCGCAAGTAGGGCAGAGGAAATACGGATGGGGAGTCGGCCCTGGCTCCTGCCCCCCTTCATCACCGGATTCGGCCGAGCCACTGGCAGGTGTCGACCAGAGATGTCGAATCCATTGCAAGGGTTTGAACCCCACGTCCGGTCCTCCGGTTTGCGAGCGAGCGTGTCAGAGCGATCTTCGGGAGACCCGGGACCCTGACAAATTATGGATCAGGCATAGCGACATATTTGTCGCACCAGCAAAGTAACGTCAGCTTGTCGCGAACCGCAGAATTCAAGTGGTCGTCCTGCGGGACGACCAAGAAGTCTCAGTGGAATGCCTTCCACGCAGCGTCAGGAGTTACGGATAGAGGGTTCGTTTGTTTGTCCAGCGCCCCGGCAACATCGATGGCAGTCGCCACGCGGCGAAATCGTGATACCGACTGGTATCACCCGGTATCTTGGCCTATGGCGATGACCCTGCGACTCACCGACGAACAAGCGGCGAAACTGCGCGAAGCGGCCGCCCGCGAAAACCTCTCCGTGCACGCCGTCGTCCTCAAGGCCATCGACCAATACGTCGATGAACGTATCCAGCGACGTCAACAAATCCTCGACGGCATCCTCACCGAAGATGCCGGTCTCCTCACCCGACTGGCCGATGCGTGATCGAATACCTCGACCTCGATGATCTCCTGCCGCCGCCGCCCACGCCTACCTAGGCCGCCCAGGCCTAGGCGCTCTGGTGCGCATCCTCCCAAGCGCCGAACCCACCCAGGATGTCGCTGACATCACCAAATCCGTTGCACCGCAGAAGACTTGCGGCCACCGAGGACCGGTATCCGCCGGCGCAGTAGACGACCGTCGGTTTGGTGGCGTCCAGCTCGTCCAGGCGGGACGGAAGCTGTCCGACCGGGATGGAGATGGCGTTCGGGATGGTGCCGGCCGCGACCTCCCCCGGATTGCGAACGTCGACGATCTGCAAGTCGGACAGTTCGGCGACTCGCTCGTCGAATGCCTTCGCGGTCAACCGGGAAGCGATCTGGACGTCGTCCTGATGCGTGAACATGACCTCGAACGGCCGGTCGAGATAGCCGATCACCGAGTCGAAACCGATGCGGGCGAGCCGGTTCTTACCTTCGAGTTCCTGGCCTTCCTCGGTGAATAGCACGATGTCGACGGACGACGGCAGGACGGATCCGGCGAACTCCGCGTAGCGGCCGTCGAGCCCGATGTTGATCGCCTGGCGGAGATGGCCGGCCGCGAAGTCCTCCGGGCTGCGCCCGTCCACCAGGACGGCACCCTCGGCGAGTGCCCGGCGGACTTCCTCGTAGCTCATCGCCGCCGGCATCTTGGTCTCGTCGAGCAGCTCACGATCTTTGCGGTTGAGGATGGCGTCGTAGACGAAGTATTCCGGGGCGGGCGGCTGCCCTTCCGTGACGAGTTCCATGAACGTGGCCTTGTCGGGGGCGCGCAGGGCGTAGTTCGATTCCTTCTGGTCGCCGATCGTCGACCAGAGATCGGTGGACAGGTTCTTGCCGCAGGCCGAGCCGGCCCCGTGCGCCGGGTAAACCCGCGTGGCGTCCGGGAGCGTCATCAGTTTGTTGTGCAGTGAGTCGTAGAGCTTGTCTGCGAGTTCCTCGCGCGTGAAGCCGATCGAGGCCAGCAGGTCGGGCCGGCCGACATCGCCGATGAACAGAGCGTCGCCGGTGAGCACGCCATAGGGAACGGCGTCGTTGGGATGTTCGTAGACGACGATGCTCAGAGACTCGGGCGTGTGCCCCGGCGTGTGGCGGAATTCAAGCGTCACCTCCCCCAGCGAGTAGCGTTCGCCGTCCGCGACGCCGGTCGACTCGAACTCGGTTTCAGCGACCGACGAATAGACGATCTTCGCCCCGGTGGCATCGGCTAGCTCGAGGTGGCCGGAGATGAAGTCGGCGTGGAAGTGGGTCTCGATGACCAGTTCGATCGTGTAGCCGAACTCTTCGGCATCGGCGAGGTACTGCGCCACATCCCGCTGGGGGTCGACAACGACTGCGCGGCCGGTCGTTTCGTCGGCGATCAGATACGACGCATGGGACAGGCAATCCAAGTAGTACTGGATGAACTTCATGTCAGCAGACCTTCCGTTGTCTTGAGCTGGACCCAATCTTCCATATACCCCCACAGGTATGTCAAGCGCGCTGCGGGTTATCGATATTCCACGTTGCTTTTACCCATGGGGGTATGTATAACAGGTGGAGGCGATCATACCCCCGGCGGTATAACCCAAGCGCCGGCGCCGCCCGCTGAAAGGACAGACGTGACCGCTCCCGCCATCATCGATCCGCAGAATCTCAACGACCTGTGCGGCTCTGCCAATCCCCCTCGATTGCTCGACGTCCGAACCCCGGGCGAGTTCGAAACCGCACATATCGCAGGGAGTTACAACGTTCCGTTGGACCTGCTGCGCGAACACCGGGACGAGATCAGCACGCACCTCGACGAGGATGTGGTTCTGATATGCCGCTCTGGGCAGCGCGCCGCACAGGCGGAGGAGGCACTGCGCACCGCCGGTGTCGCCAACGTCCACATCCTCGACGGCGGCATCACCGCCTGGCAGACACAAGGCTTCGAGGTCAACCGGGGCACCCAACGCTGGGACCTCGAACGGCAGGTCCGCCTGGCGGCCGGCTCACTCGTGCTGAGCAGTGTGCTGGCCAGCATCGCGGTCCCCAAATTCAAATGGCTGGCCGGGGCGGTCGGCGCCGGCCTGGCGTTCGCGGCGCTGACCAACACCTGCGCAATGGGCGCCGCGTTGGCCAAGCTGCCCTACAACCGGGGCGCCTCCTGCGATGCCCCCACCATCGTCTCCCAGCTGGTCGGTCGGCCGACCGACGGCCAAAAGTGATCTGGCAGAACATGATTGCTCTCACAATCGGGCTGGCCGTCTTCGTCGGCGTCGCACTCGGCCTACTCGGAGGCGGAGGATCCATCCTCACCGTGCCACTGCTGGCCTATGTCGCCGGCATGGACCCGAAGCAGGCCATCGCCACCTCGCTGCTGGTTGTCGGCGTCACCAGCGCCGTAGGCGCCATCTCGCACGCCCGCTCCGGTCGGGTGCAATGGCGCACCGGCCTGATCTTCGGCGGTGCCGGGATGGCCGGAGCCTATGCAGGCGGTGTGCTGGCCAGGTTCATCCCGGGCACGGTCCTGCTCATCGGTTTCGCCCTGATGATGATCGCCACCGCCATCGCCATGCTGCGTGGACGCAAGAACGTCGGCGGGCATCAGGACGGTCTTCGGCTGTCGATACCGAAGATCGTCGCCGAAGGCGTAGTGGTCGGCCTCGTCACCGGACTGGTCGGTGCCGGCGGCGGATTCCTGGTGGTGCCGGCCTTGGCGTTACTCGGCGGGCTGCCGATGCCGGTTGCGGTGGGCACCTCACTGGTCGTCATCGCAATGAAGTCCTTCGCGGGCCTGGGCGGTTACCTGTCCAGCGTTCAGATCGACTGGGGAATCGCCGCCGCTGTCACCGCAGCAGCTGTCGCCGGTGCCCTGATCGGGGCCCGACTCGCCGCCAGGGTCAACCCGGATGCTCTTCGGAAATCGTTCGGCTGGTTCGTCTTGTCGATGTCCTCGGTCATTCTGGCCCAGGAGGTCCACCCCGCCGTGGGCATCGCCGCTCTAGCACTCACCGCGATCGCCGCGACGATGACGCTGGCGTGCACCCGGTACGCCCACTGTCCCCTGCGCCGCCTCATGTCGACCCTGCCGGCTGGACAAGCCACCGCATGAAGGTGACGCGCACGTTGATGACAGGGGAATACCCCCGTGGGTACCATGAACGTACTTCCCGAAGATAGGAGCCACACCATGGTCGGTGACGAGGACGCAATCGCCGCAGTGCTCAACCGGTTACGCAGAGCTCAAGGACAGCTCACCGGAGTGATCTCCATGATCGAGCAGGGCCGCGACTGCAAGGACGTCGTAACGCAACTGGCGGCGGTGTCACGAGCTCTCGACAGGGCCGGGTTCAAAATAGTGGCCACCGGAATGCGCGAATGCCTGACCGGAGAAGCGGCAGAAGGCAAACAACCGATGACGGAAGCCGAATTGGAAAAGCTGTTTCTGGCGCTGGCCTGACTCGGCCGAGAACGACGAAAGCCTGGGAGAGACATGAGTTACGCACTGTCGACCACACTGCACACCACATTCGAAGACGCCGTCGAACGTACCCGGAAGGCGTTGGCGGACCAGGGGTTCGGCATCCTCACCGAAATCGACATGAAGGCAACCCTGAAGGCCAAGCTCGGCGAGGACATGGAGGACTACCTGATCCTCGGGGCCTGCAACCCACCGCTGGCCCACCGCGCCGTCAGTGCCGATCGCCAGATCGGATTGCTGTTGCCCTGCAATGTCGCCGTGCGCGCCGACACCGCAGCCGGCGGTGACGCAGTGATCGTCGACGCGATGGATCCCCAAGTGATGGTTCAGGTTTCCGACGCACCCGCCCTCCGCGAAGTCGCCGACACCGCCGCTACCAAGCTGCGGGCCGCCCTCGACGCACTGGAAGCCGGCGACCGATAGCCGGGCCTAGAGTTCGCGAGCCACGATAACAGGCAACCTCGCGGTGTTCACCACCGCAGTGGCCACGGAGCCCAACAACATCCCGACGAAACCACCCCTGCCGCGACTGCCGACCACGAGAAGCTGAGCCGATTCGGATTGCTCCAGGAGCAGGTGGGCCACCTTGTCAGCCTGCAGCACTCGTCGCACCGGAACGTCGGGATATCGTTCGGTCCAGCCCGCCAACCGCTCGCTGAGGATCTCCTCGCCGGCATCCCGAACAGCTGACCAGTCAACGGTTGGAACCTCGACCAACTTCTCGTCGTGCCAGGCGTGCACGGCAACCAGCTCGACCCCCCGGAACGACGCTTCTTCAAATGCGATCGACGTAGCCAGTTCGGAGGCAGGTGATCCATCGATGCCGACGACGACAGGCGCGGTCGACGAACGCGTTGCCGAATCTTCGTCGTGGATCACGGCGACCGGGCAATGAGCGTGGTGAACTAAGCCTGAGCTCACTGAGCCCAGCAGTCCTCGCGCCAACGCCCCGCGGCCGCGGCACCCCACCACAAGCAGCTGAGCAGTCTTGGATACATCCACCAAAGTCGCCACCGCCGAGCCGCTTATCATCTCGCTGCTGACTTCGATCGGCACATCACCAAGTGTCTTCTCGACCGCGTTGCGTGCCTCGCCCAGCAGTTTGCGCCCTTCCTCTTCCTGCCATTCGAAGTAGTCGGCTGGTATCGCCGCTTCCGGGAATCCCATGACGACGGGCGGGATCATCACGTGGACCAGTTTCAACGGCGACCGGCGCATGGCCGCACTGCGCGCAGCCCAGTCCACGGCCGCCATTGATTCTGGCGAACCATCAACTGCGGCAACGATTCCACTACGAATCGACACGCTCATCTCCTTCTGCCGACGTAACAAATCTGACAGCACTCCACCGTCGACTGTTGCGTGCCTGATCATCGACAATCGATGCTGCGCTAATGATTCGATCTCTCGAGCCGGACACCAAGGGCACGAAGTCCTATACCGCTGGGACGTTCAACGAGTCGTTAACACTGGCCGGGCCGGTTTGCCGCTGATTCGGGGCCAAGCCGTGCATCGCGTCGAATATGGGAGCACGATGTGCTGATGAACAGCGTGGTGCTGGACGCTGACGGATTGGCGCAGCTCGTATCCAGGCTCTCCGGCCTCGGGTATCGGGTCATCGGCCCCACGCTGCGCGACAACGCGATCGTGCTCGCCGAATTGGACTCCGCCGGTGATCTTCCGGCCGGCTGGGGTGTCGACGTAAGTCCCGGGCGCTATCGGCTGCGCCGACGCGACGACGACGCGCTGTTCGGCCATTCGGCTGGTCCGCAGTCGTGGAAAGAGTTCCTGCATCCGCGGCGCCAACTGCTGTGGTCTTCCGACGAGGCGGCTGAGGTCGAGGAGACGCCGCAATACGCGTTCATCGGGGTGCGGGCGTGCGACTTGTCGGCCATCGCACGGCTCAACACGGTGCTGGGTGGTGCGGAACATCCCGACGGCGCCTTCGTCGGGCGTCTGCGCCGGGCATTCGTGGTGGCTGTCAACTGCACCGAGCCCGGATCGCTGTGCTTCTGTACCTCGATGGGCACCGGCCCTCAGGTGGGTCCGGGTTATGACCTGGCACTCACGGAGCGCATCGACGAAGCGGGTCGCAGCTACCTCGTCGACGTCGGCAGCGATGAGGGTGCGGACGTGCTGGCCGCGTTGCCGCACCGCGACGCCGAGCCCATCGACATCGACTCAGCCAGAGCCGATGTCGCGCAGGCGGCGAACCGGATGGGCAGACGGATGCCGGCCACCGACCACCGCGAATTGCTCATTCAGTCTCGCGAGTCGCCGCGCTGGGACGAAGTCGCCGACCGCTGCCTCACTTGCGGAAATTGCACGATGGTGTGTCCGACGTGCTTCTGCACCAGCGTCGAGGACGTCACCGACCTGACCGGCCGGCACGCGGAACGATGGATGGGCTGGGCGTCGTGCTTCGAGCTCGACTTCACTCACGTCCACGAGGGTCCGGTACGGAAGTCCGTGCCATCGCGCTACCGGCATTGGCTTACCCACAAACTCGGCACCTGGCACGATCAGTTCGGCAGCTCGGGGTGTGTTGGTTGCGGTCGCTGTATCGCCTGGTGCCCCACCGGGATTGACATCACCGAAGAAATGAACGCGCTGGATGTCCTTGCCCGGGGAAAGGATTCCACCCACGATGCCTGAGGCGGCCATGCGGATGACGTCCTCCGCTGCGATGACCCCGGTGCCCTACCGCGTTCGAAGCAGGGTCGCGGAGAATCGGGATTCGGCCACACTGTGCCTGGAGCCGGTCCGGCAGTCATTGCCGGCGCCGCAGCCAGGCGAATTCATGATGATGTACGCGTTCGGAATCGGTGAGGTCGCCATCTCGGTCAGCGGTCTGCCGTCCGGGTCAGACGCAGCGATCAGACATACGATTCGCTCGGTCGGCGCCGTGAGCAGAGCTCTGCACGATGCACAGCCCGGCACCGTCATCGGCATGCGCGGCCCTTTCGGCACGCACTGGGGCCTCGATGAGGCGGTCGGCCACGACCTCGTCATCGTTGCGGGCGGGGTGGGTCTGGCTCCGCTACGGCCTGTGGTGCTCGAGGCGCTCAACAACCGTGACCGATTCGGGCGGGTGACGGTGATCGCCGGTGCCCGCTCACGCGACGACTTCCTGTTCGAAATCGATCTTCACGACTGGGCGCGTGACGGCTCGATCGACCTGCATCTCACCGTCGACGTGCCGGTACAGGGCTGGCCTGGCGAAGTGGGATTCGTGACCGAACCGCTGCGCCGGCTATCCGTGCGACCGGACCGAACGACGGCATTTCTGTGCGGGCCCGAACCGATGATGCGCAACGCCGCCAAGGAGCTGCTGCGGAAGCGGTTGGTGGCCAACCGAATCCGGGTCTCCCTCGAACGAAACATGCAATGCGGTATCGGCTGGTGCGGCCACTGCCAGCTCGGGCCGCTGCTGTTGTGCAGAGACGGTCCCGTAACCGGCTTCGATATCGCCGAACCGCTCCTTCGGACAGAGGAACTCTAGATGGGCACGCCTACCCTCGGGGTCTGGAAGTTCGCGTCGTGCGACGGCTGTCAACTGACGCTGCTGGATTGCGAAGACGAACTGCTCACGCTTGCCGGTCAGGTACGAATCTCCACGTTCCTCGAAGCCTCCAGCACGAACCTCGGCGGTCCCTATGACGTGTCGCTCGTGGAGGGTTCCATCACGACGGCCGCCGATGAACGGCGCATCCGGGAGATCCGGGAGCAGTCCACCATCCTCGTCACCATAGGTGCATGTGCCTCCGCAGGCGGAGTGCAGGCACTCCGGAATTTCGCCGATGTCAACGAATTCGCCTCCGTCGTCTACGCCAGGCCCGAATACATCGACACGTTGGCCACATCGACGCCGGCTTCCGCGCACGTCACGGTCGACTACCAGCTGCAGGGCTGTCCGATCGACCGCGGTCAACTTCTCGACACTCTCGCCGCCCTGCTGATCGGGCGCAAACCCCGGCTGCCGGCGAAGACGGTGTGCACCGAATGCAAGCTCCGCGGCGTGACGTGTGTGCTTGTGGCCGAAGGCATCCCGTGCCTCGGCCCCGTCACCCACGCCGGATGCGGAGCGTTGTGCCCGTCGTTCAATCGCGGCTGCTATGGCTGCTTCGGGCCGGTCGTGACACCCAACACCGCCGCACTGATTCCGTTGCTGCGCCGCGACGGGCTTTCCGACGGCGAGGTCGACCGGGTGTTCTCGACATTCAACGTCACCTCCTTCGCCGCCGAACGGAACGACGAATGACACCGGAGATTCGCACGTTGTCCGTCGGCGCCCTGACCCGCGTCGAAGGTGAAGGCGCGCTGCACGTCACGCTGACCGATGGAACCGTTGAGAGTGTGGAGCTCAACATCTACGAGCCGCCGCGGTTCTTCGAGGCCTTCCTGCGAGCCAGGGCCTACACCGAGCCGCCCGATATCACCGCCCGGGTGTGCGGCATCTGTCCGGTGGCCTATCAAATCAGTGCGTGCAACGCGATCGAAGACGCATGCGGTGTGAGCGTCGGACCCGAAATCGCGGCACTGCGCCGGTTGCTGTACTGCGGGGAATGGATTCACAGCCACGCCTTGCACATCGTTCTGCTGCACGCACCGGACTTTCTGGGATACCCGGACGGAATCAGCCTCGCCAAAGACCGTCCTGAGTTCGTCGAGCGCGGACTGGCACTGAAGAAAGCCGGAAACCGGCTGATGGAGCAGATCGGCGGGCGCGCCATCCATCCGGTCAACGTGCGACTCGGCGGCTTCTACTCTGTGCCGCACAGCCGCGATCTGAGCGCACTGGCCGAACAGTTGCGCCACGCGCTCGACGACGCGCTCGCCATGGTCGGCTGGGTCGCCGAGTTCGATTTCCCTGACCTCGAATTCGATCACGAGCTGTTGTCGCTGCTCGATTCCACCCCCGGATCACCTCGCTATCCGATTGAGAACGGGACGATCCAGCGCAGCGCCGGAACCGGTTTCTCCCCAGCTGAATTCGGCGACCACGTCATCGAGAGCCAGGTTCGACACTCCACCGCTCTACACGCCACCTTGGACGGCAACCGTTACCTGACCGGGCCCCTGGCTCGGTATTCACTC
>JAXLRY010000020.1:0-65077 GCA_046330895.1 Mycobacterium sp.
ACACCACTTTGCCTGTTCTAATCGCACCATGGTCGCGGTAAAGCAGATCGGAATCGTTGTGTTTCCGGACGTCGAAGAGCTCGACGTCGTCGGCCCCTGGGAGATCCTGGCGGCGTGGACACGTCAGTTTCCGGACGACGGCTACGCGGTGTCGTGCATTTCCGATTCGGGGGGCCTCGTGACATGCGCGAAAGGTTTGACCCTCGGCGCGCACCATTCGTTCGGCGACGCACCCGGACTCGACGTCCTCATCTACCCCGGCGGCCGGGGCACCCGACCGCAACTGCATGACGACGCGGTGCTGAACTGGGTGCGACAACAGCGGGAAGCCGTGCCGCTCATGACGAGTGTGTGCACCGGATCGCTGGTGTACGCGGCGGCCGGGCTGTTGGCCCATCGCCCGGCGACCACTCATTGGAGCGCGCTGGACCACCTTGCCGAACTCGACTCCACCATCGATGTACGGCGTAACGACCGCTTCGTCGACGACGGCGATATCGTCACCGCCGCAGGGGTTTCCGCCGGAATCGACATGGCATTGCACCTTGTCGCCCGGTTCGCCGGTACCGACCGTGCGCGCGACGTCCGCCGCTACGTCCAGTACGACCCCGCACCCCCGGTTTAGTCCCGGAGGCTGCAACCGTTCCGAATGCCGAAGATTGCGAAGATAGATGACGGCATTCGTGGAATGATCGCGATTCGGCGTTCTTTTGGTTGCTGAATCGGATCGCATGCTTGGAGGGCGGGCACGATGTCGCAAGGCGCGCAGGCAGTAACTCACTCGTCGACACCCCACCTGTCTCGATCGCTCGGCCTCTGGGCGATCGTGGGTCTCGGACTCGGATACATGACCCCGATGACCGTGTTCGACACGTTCGGCATCGTTTCGGAGGAGACCAACGCGGTAGTTCCCCTGGCCTACCTGGTGGCACTGGTCGCGATGGTGTTCACGGCTATCAGTTACGGGCGAATGACGCGCGTCTATCCCTCCGCCGGATCGGCGTACACCTACGCGTCCGAAGTGCTGCACCCCAACGTGGGCTTCCTCATCGGCTGGACATCGCTGCTCGATTATCTGTTGCTGCCGATGGTGAATGCGGTCATCGCGCGCATCTACTTCGAGTCGTTCTTTCCGAGCTTGCCCTCGTGGGTATTCGTCGTGCTCTACGTTGCGGGTGTCACGGTGCTGAACCTGTGGAGTATGAAGGGAACTTCGCGGGTCAACGGGTTCCTCGTGGTGTTCCAGACCGTGCTCATCGCGGTGTTCGTGATACTCGCCTGGAAGGCGATCCAGAACGGAATGGGTGAGGGCACCATCTTCACGATGAAGCCGCTCTACCACGACGACGTGCATATGCAGGCGGTGATCGCCGGCGCAACGGTGGTGTGCTTCTCATTCATCGGATTCGATGCGATCACGATGTACACCGAAGAGGCGAAGAGCGCCGACACCATCCCGAGGGCGATCGTGCTGGCGCTCCTCATCGGAGGGGCCATCTTCTTCATCGGGGCGTGGTTCAGCCAGGTCGCGTTCCCGACCCTCGACGGCTTTGAGGTCACCGACGACACGCTTCCGGAAATCGCGTTGAAGGTCGGCGGCACGGTGTTCAAGATCCTGTTCACATCTGCGGCGCTCGCCGCGGTCATCGCATCGAGCCTCTCTTCACACGCAAGCGTGTCTCGCATGATCTATGTGATGGGTCGCAACGGTAAGGGCCACGTTTCCCGGTGGCTGTCGTTCATCCATCCGCGCTACCTCACACCCACCCATGCGATCCTCATCGTCGGCGTGGTGTCCCTTCTCGCGATGAAGTTCACCCTCGAATTCATCTCGTCGATGATCAACTTCGGTGCGCTCATCGCCTTCACCGTGGTGAACCTGACGGTGATCGTGTACTACGCCGTTCGCCGCGGTGAACGGCGCACGCCGGGGCAGATATTCCACAACATCGTTCTGCCGTTCGTCGGGATGTGCCTCACCGGGGTGCTGTGGGCGAACCTCCACTTCGACGCACTGGCCTACGGCAGCATCTGGCTCACCATCGGCGTCATCCTGCTGCTGTACATCACCCGCGGGTTGAGGGCGCCCCTCACGATGAAGATCGAAGAGGAGACGCTCGCCGAGGAAGGCACCCCGGTACCGCATATCAAGCACGGTGAGCAGTAGCGCCCCGAATCACAGTGCAGGGCAACCTATTGCGGATGCGTTGCCAGGTAACCGTCGACCGGAATTCGCGACATCTCTGAGTAGCCGACAGGAAGCAGGACGTCTCCGGCGGTTGTGACGTAATAGACGTCCCAGCGGTAGTAGGCGGCGAACGCCGCCGGATCCGCGGCAATCGTGGCCGCATAGTCGTGGACCGCAGTGACGTATTGATGCGCGTGGTTGTAACTGAAGATGGCACGATCGGGGTCGGCGGCAAAGCCGTTGGCGCGTAGCATGCGGCCCGCGGCCATGATGCTGTCACGCGGCGAATTGATGTCGCCGTCCATTCCGTAGGCGGCGAAAGTCGACGGCAGGAACTGCATCGGCCCCTGTGCCCCGGCAGTACTCAGCCCCTGAATGCTGCCCAGCCGCGTCTCGATCAAATTGATTGCCGCGAGGTAGTTCCAACCGACACCTGTGTCCGCCTCCGCCGCGTGGTAGTAGCCGAGCAGTTCGTCCGCGGGAACCGGGGGAACGATTGTCCACGGTGGGAGGGTGTCTTTCGGGGTCGCCATCGCCGCGAGCTCACGGCGTGCGTTGATATTTCGGTCGTAGTTGTCGAGCAACCACCCGGGAATGCGTGGCCGAATGATCGGATCCCATTCGGGGTGGCGGCCTATGGCCCGATACGCAACCTGCTGCCGCCGTGCGGCCGCCACCAGCACGGCCTCGGTATTCGTGTTGTCGCGCAGAGCAAGTTCGTCGGCGAGCAGATCATCCGCGATCTGCACCGGGTCTGCCGCCAGTCGTGGTTGCGCACCAAGGGTTTCGAACGGCGGGTCCTGCGCCACGGTTGAGACAAGGGCGGACACGCCGGCGGCCTCCGCCGATCGCGGTGTCGCGAGTTGCCCGGACGGCGGGGCCTCGGTTGCCGCGGTGCGCGGCGATGCGCATCCGGCCGATGCGAACATCGACGCCACCAGCACGGGTGCCAAGAAAAGGGGCGCCGCGACAAGGCCCGACGTGACAGCCACCCGTCTGCGATTCAATCGTGTTCACCTTCGATCGGATTCTTTTCAGGCCCGAATTGTAGCGAGCACCTGCTCTAAGGTTGGACCGTGAAGTTGCTCAGCCCGCTGGATCAGATGTTTGCGCGGATGGAGACATCGCGAACACCAATGCATATCGGGGCACTCGCAATCTTCGAACTGCCCGACGATGCGGCGCCGACTTTCGTCCGCGATCTGCATGAGGCATTCGCCCAGATGGCTTATCTCCCATTTCCATTCGACAGCGTCGTTGCCGGCGGAACGGCCATGGCCTACTGGAAGCAGGTGGAACCCGACCCGGGCTACCACGTCCGCCTCGCGGCTCTGCCCCGACCTGGAACCGACCGTGATCTGGGTGCCCTGGTCGAACGTTTGCATTCCACACCTTTGGACATGACCAAACCCCTGTGGGAAGCGCACATCATCGAAGGGTTGGCGGACAACCGATTTGCCTTCTACTTCAAGGCACACCACTGCGCCACCGACGGTATGGGTGCGATGAATTACATCAAGCGATGGCTGACCACCGATCCTGCGGCGCCACCGGGTTCCGGGCGGCCGGCACCGGACGATGTCGACGAGGGGTTCGATCTGGCGAACATCTTCGCCGTGACCGCCGCCAAGCGTGTGATCGAAACCGTCTCGGCCGCATCCGAACTCGTCCCCAAGTTGACCGGAATGATGTTCGGCGAAAACAGCACGGTGCAGGCCGCGCTCAACACGCCCCGAACGCCATTCAACGGCCGAGTCACTCAACATCGTCGTCTGGCGGTGGAGGTCCTGAGCCTGCGGCGGTTGAAGGCGGTGGGCGCCGCCGTCGGGGCGACGGTCAACGATGTCGTCCTCGCCGCGATCGGCGGTGGCACTCGCCGATACCTGTCCGAATTGGACGCGCTCCCGGAAAGCACGCTGACCGCATCGGTGCCGGTCGGACTCGACCGCGATGTCGACACCATCAACGCCGCGGCGGGATTCGTTGCCCCGCTGGGCACTTCCATCGAAGACCCAGTGGAACGGCTGCGGGAGATCGCCGCCGCGACGAGCCGCGCAAAAAGTGAGTTGCAGTCCATGTCCACGAACGCCCTGGAACATTATTCTCTGTTCGGGCTGCTTCCAATCGCGTTGGGGCAGAAGACAGGAGCCCCGGCAGCCATCCCGCCGCTGTTCAACTTCACGGTGTCCAACGTCGTGCTGTCGAAGCAGCCGCTCTATCTATGTGGCGCCAGGCTCGACATCATCGTCCCGATCTCATTCCTGTGCGACGGATACGGTCTCAACGTCACGCTGGTCGGCTACATCGACAAGGTGGCGCTCGGCTTCGTCGGATGCCGCGAGACATTGCCGCATCTGCAGCGACTCGCTCGCTACACCGCGGAGGCGTTCGAGGAGCTGGAATCGGCTGCCGCCGCGCATTGAGTGCTGCCGTAGCGCCGTAATCCGGTACCAGATATCCCAGGGTGTCCACCGATCGGCGGACATGTGAATCGTCCACCGAATGGTCTGTTCGGAGGACTGAAGATCTGGATCGGTCGGGGCAGACTGACGGTGCCCCTCCTGAAGAGGGTTGTCCGCAGGTGATCCCCCTCCACCTGTCCTGCGGACAAAGCTGGGAGGCGGTCGGGGTTGTTCCCCATAAGACCCTGACCGCCTCCTTAGGAGGATTTCTTGGTCAGTTTCGGCGACCGATACTCTATGACCAAAGGTCGTCAGAGTCAGAGACGTCGCCCGGAGACGTCCCTATGTCTTGAGAAGTAGAGGGAGGCAGCACCATGCCTGCGCCATCAGAAGCCGTATTCGACCGCCTTCGCGGCCTCGCGGCACTCGCCGACGCCGACAACCGCCCAACCAGGACCATCGTCGAAGTTTTCACCGGCAAACCCTTGACGACCATCCCCGTCGGTACCGCCGAGGACGTCGACGTGGCTTTTGCCGCAGCACGTACCGCCCAGGCCGAATGGGCGCAGCGCCCCGTGTCCGAGCGTCTCGCGGTGGTCAGGCGTTACCGGGATCTCGTGATCAAGAATCGCGAATTCCTGATGGACCTGTTGCAAGCCGAGGCGGGCAAGGCCCGTTGGGCGGCGCAAGAGGAGATCGTCGATCTCATGGCGAACGCGAACTACTACGCACGCGTCGGCGCCAAATTGCTCAAGCCCCACAACGTGCAGGCATTGCTGCCGGCCCTGGGTAAAACGACCGTCGGCTACCAGCCCAAGGGCGTCGTCGGCGTCATCTCGCCGTGGAACTACCCGATGACGTTGACGGCCTCTGACTCGGTTCCGGCCCTCCTCGCCGGCAACGCTGTGGTCCTGAAGCCGGACAGCCAAACCCCGTACTGCGCGCTCGCCTGCGCCGAACTGCTGTACCAGGCAGGTCTGCCCAGAGCGTTGTACGCGGTGGTTCCCGGCCCGGGTTCAGTGGTGGGGACAGCCATCACCGAACAGTGCGACTACCTGATGTTCACCGGATCGTCCGCTACCGGCAGTCAGCTCGCCGAGCATGCCGGACGTCGCCTGATCGGCTTCTCGGCCGAGTTGGGCGGCAAGAACGCCATGATCATCACGCGCGGCGCAAACCTCGACAAGGTTGCGAAAGCCGCCACCCGCGCCTGCTTCTCCAACGCGGGCCAGTTGTGTATCTCGATCGAACGCATTTACGTCGAGAAGGACATCGCCGACGAGTTCACCCAGAAATTCGGCGACGCCGTACGAAAGATGAAACTCGGCACCGCATACGACTTCTCGGTGGACATGGGCAGCCTGATCTCCGAAGGCCAATTGAAGACGGTCTCGGCGCACGTCGACGATGCGACATCCAAGGGCGCCAAAGTGATTGCGGGCGGCAAAGCCCGCCCTGACATCGGGCCGCTGTTCTACGAGCCCACCGTCCTTGCCGATGTCACCCCCGAAATGGAATGCGCCGCGAACGAGACATTCGGACCGCTGGTTTCCATCTACCCGGTGATCGACGTCGAAGAGGCGATCGAGAAGGCGAACGACACGGAGTACGGCCTCAACGCCAGCGTATGGGCGGGCTCGACAGCTGAAGGACAGAAGATCGCCGCACGACTGCGCTCCGGAACGGTCAATGTCGACGAAGGCTATGCGTTCGCCTGGGGCAGCCTGAGCGCACCGATGGGTGGGATGGGACTTTCCGGTGTCGGCCGCCGGCACGGACCGGAAGGTCTCCTCAAATACACCGAGTCCCAGACGATCGCGACCGCCCGAGTGCTCAATCTCGACCCGCCGTTCGGGATGCCGGCGGTCATGTGGCAGAAGGCGTTGCTGCCGATCGTCCGTTCGGTGATGATGCTGCCCGGCCGCAAGTAGCCACCGGCAACGCGCGGGGCGACCAGGTGAAATCCGAAAACATCAATTTCGGGTTCCTCGGCGGCGTGCTGGACGGCAGCACTGAAGACATCTACTACCACTTGGGCGTCGGTTCATCCGATCCGATTCTCGATGCGGTCGCCGACGTGCGGGCAGTGATACTGGCCGGATCGGCAGACCGGATCTGCGAATTCGCTTCGCAATGGAGCGAACTCAACGGGGGATCCGACATCGTCGTGTTCCCCAAACATGACCGATTCACCACTCACTACACCGCCGGCGCATTGTTCGTCTCGCACGGCATGGGCATGCCCAGCGCGTCGATCGCACTGCAGGAACTCATGCGCATGGTGTTCTTCCTCAAACGTGGCGACCTCGATGAGATGGACAAGGTGTTCTGGTGTCGAGTGGGAACGAGTGGCGGAGTCGGATTGCCCGCCGGCACCGTCGTGGTCTCGACCGAGGGGCTGATGGCGGACCTCAAGCCTTACCGGGTCCTCAATGGCGGCGATGGCGTGCACTGGTTCGACGGTCGCTTTCCGGCGAGCACCTGCGAGGCCGTCATCGCGGCGAACGCGAATGCCACTGAACTGAGCGTTGTTTCGGGAAAGACGGTCGCCAGCAACGAATTCTTCCTGGAACAGTTCCGACTGGACGGTGCCATTCGTCTCGCGTCGCCCGACGAGAAGATGAACTGGCTTCGCCGGCTGGACGAGAACGGCGTACGCAACATCGAAATGGAAGGCGCGATGATCGCCGGCTACCTCAATCACTGGGGGTTTTCTCGATTCGCCATGATCTGCTGCACCATCATCAACAGGCTGGACGGGGATCAGCTCACAGCGACACCGGACCAGTTGCGTAAATTCAGCGGAGATTCGGGCGTCGCGCTGTTCAACTTTCTGAAGCGTGATCTGCTGGGATCCTGAGGACGCGATGCCCCCGACTACCCGCAGGAGGCTCAGGTATGGCCGTGACACGAGCCGGTGATCATGCCGAATTGATCTCCCGCGCAAGCTATATCGTCGATCAAGCGCTCGGTTCGCCGCCCGCGGATGTCGACGTTCCGGCCGCGCTGCGCAGTGCGGACACCATCGCCGGACGAATCGATCACACCCTCCTGAAAGCGGATGCCACCGCCAGTGCCATCGAGAAGTTGTGCGCCGAGGCCAAGGACCACAGGTTTGCCTCAGTGTGTGTGAACACCCGGTGGGTTTCGCTCGCAAGCCGACTGCTCGCGGGTACCGATGTCATGGTGTGCACCGTGGTCGGCTTCCCGCTGGGGGCGACCACCAGTCGCGCCAAGGCCGGGGAAGCCCGCATCACGGTGTCGGAGGGCGCTGCCGAAGTCGACATGGTGATGGATGTCGGCGGGCTGCTTTCCGGAGATCTGCCTGGTGTGTACCAGGACATCGCCGGGGTCGTGGCCGCCTCACGGCCGGCTCCGGTGAAGGTGATTCTCGAGACCTGCCTCCTCGATGACGAGCAGAAGGCCGTCGGCTGCCTGATCGCGCTGCGAGCGGGCGCGGCCTACGTGAAAACGTCCACAGGCTTCGGCGGCGGTGGAGCGACGACGAACGATGTCGCCCTCATGCGGGCGGTGGTGGGTGACAGGCTCGGGGTGAAGGCTTCCGGCGGCATCAGGTCTCGGGAGGATGCCGAGGCGATGATCGCCGCGGGCGCCGACCGAATCGGGGCCTCCGCGTCCGTCGCCATAGCCTTGGGCGACTGAATTCACCATGGCCGATTCGCCCATACCCACCGCATCGCACCTGAGCGGACATCTCGTCCAGGCAGCGCAAGCCTGGCTGGCGCAGGATCCGGACCCGCTCACCGCGCGAGAACTGGCGTCGTTGCTCGATGCGGCCCGCGGCGGCGACAACGAAGCCATCGCAGAACTGACGGATGCGTTCGACGGATCTCTGCAGTTCGGTACCGCGGGCTTGCGCGGCAAGCTGGGTCCGGGCAGCAACCGGATGAATCGCGTCGTCGTTGCGCGAGCGGCCGCGGGATTGGCCCGATATCTCCTGGGACAGCACGGCCGGGAGGGCCTCCGTGTTGTGATCGGCTACGACGCACGCCGCAATTCGGATGTATTCGCCCGCGACACGGCCCGAATCATGGCCGGCGCCGGCATCACCGCGATGGTGCTGCCCAGAGCGCTCCCGACACCCGTTCTCGCATTCGCCATTCGAGAATTACTCTGCGCCGCGGGGGTAATGGTCACCGCCTCGCACAACCCACCGGATGACAACGGCTACAAGGTCTACCTCGGCGACGGAAGTCAGATCGTCGCTCCGGCAGACACGGAAATCGCCGAATGTATCGCCGGGATCGGACCGGTGGGCAGCATTGCCGAAGCCGACGATTGGCTTGTGCTTGACGAGGCCGTCGTCGATTCGTACGTGAGCCGCGCGCTGGCACTGCTACTTCCCGGTCCGCGCAAACTGTCCGTCGTGTACACAGCGCTGCACGGTGTCGGTGGCGATGTCTTCGTGCGAGTAGCGGGGGACGCCGGATTCGAGCGGCCGTCGACGGTCGCGGCGCAATTCGACCCCGATGCCCGGTTCCCGACCGTCAGCTTCCCAAACCCCGAAGAGCCCGGAGCCATGGATCTGGCGCTGGCCGAAGCCCGCGCACGTCAAGCCGACATCATCATCGCCAACGACCCCGACGCCGACCGGTGCGCTGTCGGTATCCGGACCGACAACAACCACCGGATGCTCTCCGGAGACGAGGTCGGGGCGCTCATCGGGTGGTGGATCATCGAACGTGCCCGCCGCGCGGGGGAGTCCGTCGAAGGTGTCTATGCCCAGTCCATCGTGTCGAGCGATCTGCTGCAACGGATCGCCGCGGACGCCGGATTGGGATATGTCGCCACGCTCACCGGCTTCAAGTGGATCGCCAGGGTTCCGCAGCTGAGATTCGGCTACGAGGAGGCGCTCGGCTATTGCGTCGACCCAGACGCGGTGAAAGACAAGGACGGCATCACCGCGTCGCTCCTGATGCTGGAACTGGCTGCGACGTTGAAAGCGGAGGGACGCGGTCCCCAAGACATCCTCGACGAGCTCGCCCAGCACTATGGCCTGTACGCGACCAGCCAGTTGTCCGTGCGGGTCTCGGACCGCACGCAGATTTTCGGCACGATGGCCCGGCTTCGGGCGGCCCCTCCCACCGAGATCGGCGGTCGACGGGTACTGGCTCTGGACGACCTCGCGGAGGGTTGCGGCGGACTGCCGCCAACCGACGGACTGCGCTTCCTCATGGAGGAAGCCCGGGTGATCATCCGGCCGAGTGGCACGGAACCCAAGCTGAAGTGCTATCTCCAAATAGTCGTGCCCGTGGAAGGCGAGGTGCACCAGGCCCGCGCCACGGCCCACACGGCGCTCGCCGCGCTCCGTTCGGCGGTGGCGGACCTACTCGGCCTCTGAGACCGTCCGCCGTGTCAGATCCCACGGACCGAACGCGTCCGGTAGAAGTTGCGCCATGGTTTGCACGCCGGATGGCGTCATGACGGCGAGATCCGGACCACCGTGCTCGTAGAGCAGTTGGCGGCATCGCCCGCAGGGCATGAGCGAATCGCCGTTGCCGTCCACGCAGTAGACCGCAGTCAACCGGCCGCCGCCTGTTGCGTACAGCGCGGACACCATCGAACATTCCGCGCACAACCCCAGCCCGTAGGAGGCATTTTCCACGTTCGCACCCGATACCAGACGACCGTCGTCGACGAAGCCGGCGACGCCGACCGGGAAGTTCGAGTAGGGCGAATACGAATTACGGCTCGCCGCTACAGCCGCAATCCGCAGCGATTCCCAATCCGTGGTGGAATCCATGTCGCCCCTTCGTGCGAACAACCGGCGGTCGTGGCGCCAAGGTAGCACCGCGCATGGCCGGATGGCCCGTTCCGCCTGGTCCGAGCGCCCGCCGACACGGCCCGACCCACGCTGTTGACGAACCCGACGAATCGCGGCTACCTTGACGGCTACCTCACAGCAAATTTTCAGCTTGATTGGGGCGGGGGAAGTTTCATGTCGGTGACGAGATCTGGCGTGCGCGTGAGCGCCGCTGCCGTAGTGCTCGGGTTGTCTCTCGCGGGGCCTCAGGCAGCGGGAACCGCAAGTGCCGCCCCGACCTCATCGGACGATTCGTCGGTGTCGACCGGATCGGCCGGCAGCAACCGGACAGCTCCCGCCACCCGATCAACGGTGCGGGAAAAGTCGCCCAACAAGACCTCTGGCGGGGCGACACAGCCCGCGGCCGCCGCAACCCTCCCATCGACCGACGGACGCGACGGAGACCGGCGGCCGGCGAGATCCGGACTTCCACGCGCGGATCGCGACAGCGTGGAGCCCAGCCCGGCACCCGCTGCCGTCTCAGCTGCTTCCGTGCCGCCAGCACAGACGGTCGGGGCTCGCTCGGTGGGGCAGTCGCGCGCTGCCCGATCAGGACGAGGCCCGGGCGGCCCTGCGCCGGTGCGCCTCGCCGGGATGACGCCCGTGATGAGCCCGGTGGTCTCGACATTTTTTGATTCAACTGCCAACTGGCTCTCCGGCTTGCCTTCCAGCCCGGTGGCGGACTTTCTCCAGGGCGCGCTACTTCTGGTGCGGCGCACCCTGTTCCCCGGAAGCATCACCGGCCCAATCGATCCCGGAACCTCGACCGCGGCGACCTATCTGACCGATCAGGCGTTGCACGATTACCTGCTGAAGCTTGCCCAACAGCAGTACAGCGGCCTCTTCGGTCAGACCATCCCGCAGTACGAATACGGCGGTCCGTGGTACTACGACGTGATGTACGCCAGCGGGGGTGGCGTAGCCGGGGAACGCGGCGGTGTCGCATCAAGTCCGATCGTGTCGGGAACGAACAATCAAGAAGACGACGTCGACGAAGCCGATTTCGTCGAGACCGACGGCAACATGCTGTACGTGGCCCGAAACGGGGCCCTGACGATCGTCGACCGGGACCTGAACGTCGCGTCTCAGGTTCCGTTGTCCGGCAACGTCGTCGGCGCGTTCCTTTCGGGCGGCCGGTTGACCGTGATCACGCAATCCGGATACGGCAGTTGGTACGGACCGATGGTGCGACTGGCTGGTCCCGGGGGCATGCCGTACGGGTGGGGGGGAGATCCCCAGACGACCGTGACGGTATTCGATGTCACCGACCCGAACGCGCCCGCCATGGCGAGCCAGACGACCTTCGACGGCAGCTTCCATGACGCGAGAGCCGTCGACGGCGTGGTCTACCTGGTCCTCGACACCCCGTTCGACCTTCCGGAACTGCAGTACACCGACACCCCTGTGGAGCCGGGCGAGGTAGCGGGCGACCCCGCCAAGGGCATCGTGAGCAAACCCGCTCCGTGGAGTTCGGAGATCACCGGGTACCGCACTTACGAATCCTGGGATGAGTACGTTGCCCGGGTGGGCGACCAAATCGTCAGCCTCTCGCTGCCGCATGCATATACCGTTGACGCACAAGGCAATTCGGTCGACATCGGCGTTGTCACGACAGCGCAGAACATCGTCGGGCCCCGGTCCGACGACCTCGCGCAGTCGATGTTGACGCTCGTTTCGATCGACTCTTCGGCGGCGACAACGGAATCCGGGTTCGACAGCAGCATCGCGAGCATGGTCCCCGCGTACGGCAGCACCGTCTACATGACAGCCGGCGCGCTGTACCTGGCAACGACCGAGAGCCACTATTCCTCCACGAGTTCGTCGCAGGACACCCGCATCGATCGCTACACCATCGACGGCACCAAGCTGGGCTGGCAGGGAACCGGCGTGGTGTCGGGGACGCTGATCAATCAGTTCGCGATGGATGAGGAGGCCGGCTACCTCCGTGTCGCGACGCACAACTCGGCGTCGGCATGGACGCCCGGGGGCTCTTGGAGCACCCAGAACGACAACGGGGTTTACATCCTGGACACTGCCGGTGCGACCCTCGACGAGGTCGGCCGGTTGACCGGACTCGCGCCGGGGGAGCAGCTGTACGCTGCGCGATTCATCGGCAACAAGGCGTACTTGGTCACGTTCCTGCAGACCGATCCGCTCTTCGCCATCGACCTGAGCGACCCGGCGTCCCCCACCCTCGAGGGGGAACTCGTCATTCCGGGATTCTCCAACTACCTGCAGTCCGTCGGGAATGGGCTCCTTCTGGGAATCGGGCAGGAACGCGAGACGGGAACGTGGAACACGCATCTCCACGCCTCGCTGTTCGACGTCAGCGACGGCGCGAATCTGATCCAGATCGAACGCCAATACCTCGACGGCGGAGCCCAATGGTCTTGGTCGGAAGCACAATTCGATCACCATGCACTTCTGTACTCGCCGGAGGACGGTCTGCTCGTGCTGCCGATGGCGGCCAGCGGCTACGACCCCGAGACAGGCGCGTATCGCTACGACCAGCTCATCAAGGTTCTCCGTGTGGGTGCCGACGGTATCGAGGAAGTCGGCGAGATAGTCACCGACGCCACCGTCATCCGAGTCGTTCGAATCGACGATGTCCTCTACGCGGTCACCGACAACGGAGTGACCGCCTACCGGCTGTCCGACCTTTCACAGATCGGCACTACCGCGTAGCCCGATCCGTCAGGACAGAATCGTCAGGCCCCATTTGGACAGCAGCGGGTCGACGAGAGTGAAGTACGTGGTGTAGTCGTCCCCGTCGGGGGAGGACATCAAGATGCCGACCGCGCTCACCGTGCCATCGGAGTTCTTGATGAAGCCAGGGCTTCCGCTGTCACCGTGGAGGCTGAAAACGCTCGTCTCGATCACGTTGCCACCCACGTCGGTCACCGCACCACACGTCTCGCCCGTGACAGCGCCGATTTTGCAGAACGGCGCGCCGACCTCGATAGCGTCCACGCTCAAGACATCCCGAACGGGATAGGTGCCCCCGATGTCGCCGATCGGCTCTCCCAGTTCAGGATCGAGCCGGACGAGTGCTGCATCCCGCTCCTCGAGTCCTTCGCCGCCCTTCTCGCTGGCGGAGATATAACCCAGCGATTCCTCGTCACCGTACGTCCACAGCGATCCGTCGTGCTCGTCGCAGTGGCCACTTGTCAGCAGGTAGTAGTTGCCGTCGTTGCCTTGTGCCGCGAAACCCGCTGTGCACCGGCCGTTGTCGTCGTCGATCTGAATTCCCGGCATCGGCGGCGAGGCCGCGTCGGCGTGAGCCGGGGCCGTGCCGGGGAAGGACAACGCCGCCAGTACCGCCGCCGCGGAACAGACGCAGAGCCGAGCTGTGGGTGTCATCCGAGTTCTCCTTCCGGCATCACATCAGGGAGGGTACGTGGCGGTCATCGGGATTGTCCGGGTAGTCGCGCAATCCCCACCCCGGTCAGAACAACACCAACGGCGCTCAGGGCGACCCAGGCCCACGGCTGAAACCACGGACCCGATTCCACCACTGCCGTTTTCGTCGCAACTGCCACGAAGTAGTCGACGGTGGAATCGGAACTCGTGCAGCTGATGTTTATGGCGACGGGTTGATCGCCGGGCAGGTCATTTGTCCAGCCGGCGATCTCGACTGTCTCGCGCCCGGGCTCGAGCACCCCGGTCAGCGAGTGGTTGATGTGAACCGGCCATCCAAGCTCTACCGTGTGCTCCGGGGAATCAGCCGAGCAGGTGCCGGTGGTGGTCCCGGCGATTCCCGAGAGGTCGGTGCCCACCAGGAAGGCCACCAGCGTGTCACCGTGGGCAACTCGGACGGTCGTCGTGGCGCCGAGCGCCGTCTCACCGGCGGACTTCCACGCCGCGGTGATGTCTTCGACCGTGTCCGTCGCGGCCGCAAAGGATGCAGCGATGAGTGTGGCCAGCCATCCCGCGGCGGCAATCGCCACCAGCCAGATGCCGGCGACGATGAAACCCCGCCCGGACCGCGAACCCGTCATGGTCGGCTATCCGGGACCGCTACGACGGAACGGCCGTGACCGGAATGACAACGGTGCCTTTGCAGGCCCCCTCGCTGATGGTGGTTTGGAATGTGCCCGCGAGCGAGCCGTCGGGCTGTGGGGAATAGCTCGTCACGGAGTTCGCCGGGTCGAAAGTTATTGTGCCGTCTGAGAGCTGGCAGTCCCAGCGCCAGTCGCTGGTCCGTGACCACTGGGAGCCCGTCCAATCGAACCTGGTGGTGGATGCGACGTTGTTCTTCGGGGTGGGGCCGTCGACCACGGATGCGACGCATTGCCCCGTTGAGCAATCCGTGTTGAACAGATATGAGGCGGTGTAGGGCGTCTCGCGCTGGGAAGCCGCCATGCTCGTTCCCGACTTCTGGTCCGTGTGGAACGTCAGCTTGTACCAGCCGTTCCACGACGCCTGGTCCGCGGTGGCGACTGGCGACGCCATTGCCGAACCGCCCATGACAACGACTGTCGCGACCAGCGTCGCGCCATACTTCCCGATCATGTGGACTAACTCCATCTCGTGATGCGCGGGCTGCGAGGAAGTCGCATAACGCCGCGTTCGGACTGCGCCGCCGACAGAATGTCACGAAAGACGCCGTTGCCAGAATGGCACGAAAGAGGGCGACGGGCCCAGAGGACCGACTCATTTCCCACGGTCGGCTACTGATCGAGTTTCCGGCGCCGTCAATTTTGTGCATCGGCAGGGAGTTAGCTCAAATCGGGGCCAATTGATCAATCCGACAATTCTTATCGGCGGGCTGGCTTTGGTCGGCAATTCATGCCGCCGCCCCCGTTACCGGCCCTTGATAGGGCTGGGCTTTGAGAAATTGATCGACGATCAATGACTGCGGTCGAGGTGTCGGAATTTCGCCGGCGTTTCCATGCCACTTTGATTTGAACAGATTTCTCTCCGGGTGAAATCTCCAGCAAAGTGCTTCGAGGGGTGCACCCAGTGGATCCACAAGTGCACGCGGGCCTGCCGGCGCCGATATCGCTATGTTCGACCTGCGGAGCGCTAGCGCCAACATCCCGCAGCATGGAGTGACTCAGTCCGAGCTGCAGGGAGTCGACGCAGCAGACGAGATCGGGTCCGGACATCGCCCTCGAGTGGTGTGGGAAGAATTCTGACCGTCCTGCTGGTGTCGGCGCCGCCATGGTTTCCGGCCATTAGTGGTGCCATTGATTCGATTTCCGCGGGCTCGCGATCAGTCCTATTCGTGGCGGGCCCCATCCTGGCTCTCATTCTGATTTTGAGTTGCCCGCCGGCGCGCGGGGAGTAATTGACACCGAAGTTAATTGATCGTCGCGTTGCTTGCGGGTGCGGGGGCATTAGCCACGCTCGCATTGCTCAACAATCGAATTCCCACGCTGAGCCAGCTGTGGCGAATCGACATGGTGGGCCTGGTGATATTCACAGTTGGCGCGACAGGTGTCCTGCTGGGCCTTCGCTACGCCTTCGCACTGTGGGATGTCTGGTTACTCCTGCTGATCTGCGCAAGCCCGGTGCCGTTCCTACTGGTGGGTGCCGTATTCGGCGGAAGTGACACGGGTCTGGGTCGATTGGCTTGTGTGGTTGCGGCTTTCGTCGTTTTCCGGGCCGCTCGCTCGTGCGGCCTGTCTGGCGCAGCGCCGCCGCGTTGGTGTCATTCACCATCGGACTGATGGTGTCCGGAGGAATCCTGGCTCTGCGCCTCGAATTCCAACTCCACGCTGCTGATCGCCGCCGCGGTGATGCCGGCGTGGCGTCGTTCGCCGTGACACGAGCGGCTCTGCTGGCGCCGAGGAAGCCGAGTTCACACCCCGGCTTGCCCGTTGCGAAATTCCCCGACTTCTCGCCGGTGGCAGTACTGGTGGTCCTGGGGCTTTCAGCAGTGATGCTGGTGGCGTACCCGGAGCCGCCATGGCGAGCCGAACCGCCCCACGCAGCCGCCGACTGGGTTGCCCGAAGCGGCCTGGTGCATCAAAGAACTACGGGTTCGCTGCCCGATTCCTGGGCCCGCATTCCACCGTTACGCGGTACGCCGAATCGCAGCCTTCATCGCCTGCCGCGGCGGTCGACGTGATCACCACGCGTAGCCAGTGTTCTGGAAAACTCTTCACCAACGCTCAGTGGTACGAGAGCAGCGAACCTATCGACTGCGCCGCCGACAGAATGTCACGAAAGAGGGCGACAGGCCCAGCGGATCGACTCATTTCTCACGGTCGGCTACTGATCGAGTTCCGGCGCCGTTAATTGTGTGCATCGGCAGGGAGTTAGCTCAAATCCGTTTCAATTGACCAATCCGACAATTCTTGTCGTCGGGACAGCCTTGGTCGGCCATTCGTGACGCCGCCCCCGCTTACGGCCCTTATGGGCTACTTTGAGAAATTGATCGACGATCAATGACTGCGGTCGAGTGGTGTCGGAATTTCGCCGGCGTTTCCATGCCACTTTGATTTGAAATGTGAGATTTCTCTCCGTAGGGTGAAATCTCCAGCAAAGTGCTTCGAGGGGGGTGCACCCAGTGGATCCACAAGTGCACGCGTGGGCCTGCCGGCGCCGATATCGCTATGTTCGACCTGCGGAGCGCTAGCGCCAACATCCCGCAGCATGGAGTGACTCAGTCCGAGCTGCAGGGAGTCGACGCAGCAGACGAGATCGGGTCCGGACACGCCCCTCGAGTGGTGTGGCAAAGAATTCTGACCGTCCTGCTGGTGTCGGCGCCGCCATGGTTTCCGGCCATTAGTGGTGCCATTGATTCGATTTCCGCGGGCTCGCGATCAGTCCTATTCGTGGCGGGCCCCATCCTGGCTCTCATTCTGATTTTGAGTTGCCCGCCGGCGCGGGGAGTAATTGACACCGAAGTTAATTGGATCGTCGCGTTGCTTGCGGGTGCGGGGGCATTAGCCACGCTCGCATTGCTCAACAATCGAATTCCCACGCTGAGCCAGCTGTGGCGAATCGACATGGTGGGCCCGGTGATATTCACAGTTGGCGCGACAGGTGTCCTGCTGGGCCTTCGCTACGCCTTCGCACTGTGGGATGTCTGGTTACTCCTGCTGATCTGCGCAAGCCCGGTGCCGTTCCTACTGGTGGGTGCCGTATTCGGCGGAAGTGACACGGGTCTGGCCGGATTGGCTTGTGTGGTTGCGGCTTTCGTCGTTTTCCGGGCCGCTCGCTCGTGCGGCCCGGTCTGGCGCAGCGCCGCCGCGCTGGTGTCATTCACCATCGGACTGATGGTGTCCGGAGGAATCCTGGCTCTGGCGCCCGAATTTCAACCCACGCTGCTGATCGCCGCCGCGGTGGGAGCCGGCGTGGTGCCGTTCGCCGTGACACGAGCGGCTCTGCGGCTGGCGCCGAGGAAGCCGAGTTCACACCCCGGCTTGCCCGTTGCGAAATTCCCCGACTTCTCGCCGGTGGCAGTACTGGTGGTCCTGGGGCTTTCAGCAGTGATGCTGGTGGCGTACCCGGAGCCGCCATGGCGAGCCGAACCGCCCCACGCAGCCGCCGACTGGGTTGCCCGAAGCGGCCTGCGTGCATCAAAGAACTACGGGTTCGCCGCCCGATTCCTGGGCCCGCATTCCACCGTTACGCGGTACGCCGAATCGCAGCCTTCATCGCCCGCCGCGGCGGTCGACGTGATCACCACGCGTAGCTGGGGTGTTCTGGAAAACTTCACCAACGCTCAGTGGTACGAGAGCAGCGAACCTATCGACTACGAATCCGCGACGATCCGCGGCCCGTGGGGACGGTCCCTGGTAGTTCGGGCGGCACACAGCAATGCAGACACTGCGGTGAATCCCGAGGCGCCGCAGTGGTACGCCCTCACCTGGACTTGGCGCGTCGCGACCGGATATCAACAGGTCGTGGTGGTCGCGAGCCAAGACCGGGACGGCAAACTCCCTTCGCCTGAGGCGCCGTCGGTGTCCCAGTCACTACTGGATCCGATGTTGTGGATAGCCCGCCAGCAACCCAGACAAGATTCCGAAGTGCACCCGGACACCATCGCGGTGGCGGAACGTCTGGCACGCGGGATCATCGATGCAGCCGGGCTGGGAAGAACCCGTGACGACACATAGCCAGACGCTGGACCCACACCTGCCGCCGGAGTTGTCCGCCCGTACGACATTCGGCAAGTGGACACTGGTGCGAATCGGCTTGGTCGCGGCCTCCGTGATCGGCGCTGTTGCGACCTGGCCGCGCTACGGCCTTCCAATATTCACGGGCATTCTGGCGCTCATCTACCTCGTTATGACTCTCGACCGCCAATGGCTGGTGATTCGCGGGATACGCGGCTGGTCCCCAGTGAAAGTCAGCGATGAGGAAGCTCTGGCCCTGACCTACGAACAACTCCCGCCGTACACGGTTCTGCTGCCCGTCTACGACGAACCGAACATCGTTCAGAACCTGGTGCAGGGCGTAGGCAAGCTCGACTATCCGGCAGACAAGCTCGAGATCCTCCTACTCGTCGAAGAGGACGACCCGCACACCCTGAATGCGCTGCACGACGTCGCGATGGACAAGATCCGTGTGGTCGTCGTTCCGCACAGTCAGCCCAAGACCAAGCCGAAGGCTTGCAACTACGGCATGTCGCTGCCGGACATCCGTGGCGAATTGATGACCATCTACGACGCCGAGGATCTACCCGATCCACTCCAGTTGCGGCGGGCGGTGGCGGCATTCCAGCGGCTGCCAACAGATGTCGGCTGCCTACAGGGACGCTTGAGCTTCTACAACGAGCGCGAAAACCTGCTCACCCGATGGTTTTCCCTGGAGTACGCGCAATGGTTCGGACTCATTCTTCCTGCAGTCGAAGCGGCCAACTGCGTGGTCCCACTCGGCGGGACCTCCAATCACATGCCCGCCGCGATCTGGCACGAAGTGGGCGGCTGGGATGAATTCAACGTCACCGAAGACGCGGACCTCGGCGTAAGGCTGGCCCGTTCCGGCTACCGCACGATGATTCTCGATTCAGAGACGCTGGAAGAGGCTACAGCCGACGTGATCAACTGGATCCGCCAACGGTCGCGCTGGTACAAGGGCTATCTCCAGACCATGGTGGTTCACCTGCGCCATCCGCTGACCCTGGTTCGCGAGATCGGCCTCCGAAGCACCCTGAGGCTCATCGGGATGACCGGATGTGTTCCGCTCAGCAGCGCATTGAACGTGCCCTTCGGCTTCTTCATGCTCATCTGGATCGCCGGTCGCCCGGAGTTCGTAAACATGCTCTTTCCGCCGGTCACGTACTTCATCTGCATGACGCTGTTCCTGCTCGGCGCCCCACTGTCCATCCTCGTCGGATTGATCTGCACCGGTGCGCTGGGCAAGCAGCATCTGTGGTGGGCAGCGCTCTTGGCGCCCTTGTACTGGGTCTTGCAATCGATCGCCGCCGTGAAGGCGATCTACCAACTTGCGTTCCGGCCGTCGTTCTGGGAGAAAACCGTTCACGGGCTGTCCGCGACTCCGCAACCGGAGCCCGCCGCATGATGGCCTCCTTACGAATCGCCTCGTGCGCGATCATCTGTGTACTCATGGCGTTGACCACGACGCCGCACACTGCCACTGCCGACCCTTTGACCGAGCCCAGCCCCGGGCCCGTCCTCGAATCCACCGCCGAGCCCGCACCCGTCGACGCCGAAACCGAGCCAGCCCCGCCGCCCCCTCCGGCCATCTCGTGGCCTCAGTTGGGGTTATCGGGCGAAATGACCTTCGAAAGTACTGAAGCACCAAAGACTTTGGTGGTCCCCGTACCCGCGGGCATGAAGCCTGCGGAGCTGATGGGCCAGGTCGAGCCAGTCTCCAACGCTTCGAACTGCCGTATTGAGGTCTACGACGGCGAGCGGAAATTCCTCGGCTTCATCGCGCCCCCCGAGGATCTCACGACGGTCCCCTTCACGTTGGACTTGTCGCAGGCAGCGGTGGGCAGCAGGGGAGCGGAGTTGCGATTCGCTCTGCGCCAAGATGGACCGCCCGCTCAAGAGTGCACCCAGATCGCGGAGTCGTCATCGCTCAAATTGGACCAGCTCGCAACCACATTCGAGGGTTCGAGTCCCGCTCCCACGACTATCGCCGACTTCCTTCCGCCATACCTCAGTCGGATCGTCATCCATGTCGGCAACAACCCTTCCACTGTTCTCCAGCAGACAGCGCTCAATCTGGTTGCCAACCTGACGCACTTGTATCGCCCCCTGCCGATCCGCATCGACGTCGACACTTCGTCCAGCCCCATGCAGCCACCGCCGGAACCGTACGGCGCGGTGCGCATGATCACGATTCGGGAAGATCAGACCGCTGGTATCAGCATTGTCGATCCCGGCGCATCCGATGCCACCCTCGTGATCGCGGGCAAAGGCGACCAATTGCTGCGCCAAGTCGAATTCTTCGCCGACCGCCGCTTCGAGATGGCGCAGACGACATCAGCCGACGTCCAGGATGCCTCCAGCTTCGGAAAGACAGTCGGGACGGTGAAGCGCTTCGGCGAGCTCGGGATGACGGGCGAACTGCCGATCCTGGGGACCGACACCATGTATCTCGGCTTCGACGCCAGCCAATTCGGTGTCGGTCCAATCGATTCCGCCGAAGTGAATCTTCGGGCCCGCTACACACCCATTGACCAGGGGGAGGGCTCGGTGGTGGTCCGGGCCGGGTCGGCGGTGGTGGGAACCTGGCCGCTGGACCGCTCGGGCGACCTGGACATCACCTTCCGCGTCCCGGCCGATGCCATCCAGTCCAATGTCGGTCTGGCACTGGACATCCGCTACCTGCCCCACCGAGGTAACGCGCCGGCGAACCACATCACCTTCGCCATCCAGCCCGAATCCACAGTGGAGGTATCCCCGGGGACACAGACTCGTCGGGGCTTCAGCGTGCTCCCGATGGCGTTCTCGCCTGCATTCAACGTGGCTGTCGACGAGCCCGACAAGATCCGATTCGCCGCCGCGGCAATCAATCTGATGGGCCAGCAGACCGCCACCACATTGAAGCCCCGGCTGACGACCATGGATGCGGGAACGCAGTCCGGCCTGGGATTGCTGATCGTCGCCAACGGCGACCAACTTTCCCGCAGGATCCCCAAACTGCCGTTGACGTTGTCCGGCGATGGATCCGAGGTCAACGGTAAGCCGGTGACGGAGATCGAACTCAACGGCCCGATCGGCGTGGTCGAAACAGCCACCGACGGCAAACGCACAGTCCTCGCGATAACCGCAAATCAGGATTGGAGCTTGGTCGACAAGGGATTCGACTACATCCGGACATTGAAAGGGCAGTGGGGCGCACTCAGCGGCGATGTGGTCGCGACAGGCGCCGCGGGCAATGCGGTCAACCTGACCATCAATCAGGGCGGCGGTTGGCAGGACTTCACTCCAGTCCGGGGCTGGGCGATATGGGCCTGGATTTCGGTTGCATTCGCGAGCGCCGCGGTTCTGGCCAGTGCAATCGTGTTGGTGCTCAGGAACAGGCGACGGCGCCGCCCCGACGAACCAGAACCTTCGCAGTGACTGTCGGCGTCCATGCTCGCCGCCCGTTCGGCACGGTTCAGGCCGACGGGCATGAAGCCGCTGACGCCGACCCGGACGAGGAATCGTCGCCTCGCACGTCACGGTGGTGGGGCGTTGCACTCTTCGCGTCGACCGCCACCTTCTACTTTGGCGTCGGCGCCCTGTTGATTCTTCGATACAACGTCTTCGACCCCGACGCCCCCAGCCGAGTCGCCAACGCCGGCCTGACATTCATGAGTCGCTATCCACACCTGTCGGCAATCGGATTCGTGTGGAACCCGATGCCGAGCTTGGTCGAGATTCCCTTCGTTTGGCTGAGCCAATGGTGGCCGCCGTTGAGAACTCGGGCACTCGCGGGCACCGTGCAGAGCGCGCTGTTCATGGCAGGTGCGGTGGTGATGCTCCGAGTCATCGCCACCGATCGAGGCATGAGCAGCGGCTGGCGGCGGCTCGCCATCGCGGGTTTCGCCTTACACCCGGTGATCATCGTCTACGCCCAATCCGGCTTGAGCGAAGCAGCAGAGATCTTCTCGTTGCTGTGGGCGGTCCGCTATCTGCTGCGGTGGATGGACAGCAGACTGCCCAAGGACCTCACCTGGGCCGGAATTGCACTCGCTGTCGGCTATCTGTCCCGCTACGAGATCGTTGTGGCAACCGCTGGCGCCGTCGCATTGGTGGGCGTCATCGTGATCTTCCGGTCGCCCGCGGGGCAACGCTTAACATCAACGGCAATTCCGGTCATGGTTCTGGTATTGCCCATAGCGGCGACCTTCGTCGTCTGGGCCATCATCGGCTGGGTGCTCGCCGGCGAACTCTTCGCCCAGTTGTCTTCGCGTTACGGCAATGCCGCACAGGTGGCGAACTGGGTCGAAGCGAACGGCAATGTCCGTCCAGCGTTTGCTGCGTGGCCAGTCATCGCAGGACGTCTGCTGGGCACGCAACCCCTCGTTCTGGTCGCGGCCGGCATCGCGGTGGCAATCGGCGTGTTCCGCAAACGCTATGACCTACTCGTTCCAGTCGTCACGATGGGCCCGATTCTGGCGTTCGCCGCGTACGGCCAGCATGCGCCTACCACCTTCGGATTCGTCCGGTTCTACATCACGGCGATCCCGCTCGTCACCTGTATCGCCATCCTCTGTTGGATACCATCCGACGATTCCAATGCATTCGCCGGAGCCCGCCGAATCGGAATGGCCTTGTGCGCATCGATATTCCTTACGATGCCCATAACTGCCGTTGCGATGCGCGATCCGAGTATTGGGGATACCCAGATCCAACTCGGTGTGACTTCCGTACTGTTCCCGGACAAGACGCACTCGCACGACAGCTGGTATCGGCGGCTCAACATCAACGAGTCCGAAACAGCGAAGTTTCTCGACGACCAACACCTGGAACCTGGAACGGTGTTGATGGACACCGCCAATACATGGGGAATCTGGCTCAGGTCGAACAATCCAAAGCAATTCGTGCTGACCAGCGACTACGACTTCACCGTAAAGCTGAACCGCCCGTGGAATCTCGGGGTGAAATACATCGTCGTGACGGCCCCCGACAACTACAACGCCGACGCGGTCGCAATCAGGTATCCCAAGATCTGGGAAACCGGCGCCGGAATCGGTATTCCCGTTCTGTCAGTGGCCGACGCCAAGGGCTACGACGCCTACCGCATCTTCCAGGTGGTCAAGCCCCCCGAGCGCGCTCGGCCCTAATGTTGTTTGCCCACACAGTGTTCGTTCGACCGAGAATTTCAGCGTAATTGCATCCAACATCCGTCTGAATTCACCCGATAATGCATAGACTCCCGCTTGGCCCAGAGCAAGATCGTCGTGATCCGGGCATGCCTGCTCCCAGTGGGAGCGGCAGTTGGGGAGGACCGCCATGCCAGCGAGGAAGCCGATGTGCAATCGTGACCTTGTGATGCATCCAGTGGCGGACTCCGCGGCACAATCCCGGACCTCCGCCCACTGATGGCGACCGACGAAGAGGAGCAGGTCGCCGAGGAGCAGGTCGCCGAGGACGGACTGCAGGCGATCGACAAATGGGCGACGGGATATGTGAAGCGTCACCCGGTGGCATCGCTGACCACCGTCGGGGACCAATTCATCTTGGGTATCCGCACCATCCAGTGGTTCTTCATCGACCTCTTCACCGGCAGATTCCAGTGGCAGGAATTCGTCCGCCAGGGCGCCTTCATGGCGGGTACCGCGGTAATGCCGACGATCCTCGTGGCGCTCCCGCTTGGCGTCACCCTCTCGGTGCAGTTCACCCAGCTGGCCGGACAGGTCGGCGCGACATCGATGGCCGGTGCGGCCAGCGGTCTGGTGGTGGTCCGTCAGGCCGCATCGCTGGTCTCCGCGATGCTGATGGCAGCAGCCGTCGGATCGGCCATCACCGCTGACCTCGGTGCGCGAACCATGCGCGATGAGACCGCCGCGATGGAAGTGATGGGCGTATCGGTGATTCGGCGGCTGGTGGTGCCGCGCTTCGCCGCCGCGATCATCGTCGGCTTCGCCCTCACCGGAGTGGTGTGTTTCGTCGGCTTCTTGGCGAGCTACCTCTTCAATGTCTTCGCCCAGGGTGGAGCACCCGGCAGCTTCCTGGCGACTTTCGCGTCGTTCGCGTCGGTCTCCGATATGCAGCTCGCACTGTTCAAAGCGATCATCTACGGCGTCATCGTGTCGATCGTCTCGTGCCAAAAGGGACTCTCGACACAGGGCGGGCCCATCGGCGTTGCCAACTCGGTGAACGCCGCCGTCGTCGAATCAATCCTGGTCTTGATGATCGTGAACGTCGGGATCAGCCAGCTCTACATCATGCTCGTGCCGCGAGTGGGGTTGGTGTGACGTCCACCAAGGCTTCTCCGCACATTCCGCGATGGGTCGGGCCCCTGGTCCTCCCGTACCGGCGGACACGTACGGCGACGTTGCGGCTGGGTCACATGGTCGCCTTCTATTTCCGCGCTCTGCTGGGCCTGCCGGTCATGCTGCGGAGTTACCGGAAGGAATTCGTCCGGCTCCTCGCGGATATCGCCTGGGGCAATGGATCACTGGTAGCCGGTGGTGGCACGGCCGGGGTGACGATCGTCCTGGGCATCACGGTCGGTGCGCTCGTCGGTATCGAGGGCTACAACTTTCTCGATCTGCTGGGTCTGGGACCGGCGACCGGCATCATTTCGTCGTTGGCCAACACTCGGGAACTGGCGCCCATCGCGGCCGCGATGGCGTTCGCCACCCAGGCCGGATGCCGATTCACCGCACAACTCGGGTCGATGCGCATAGCCGAAGAGATCGACGCCACCGAAGTGCTTGGCATCAACTCGATCCCGTACCTGGTCACCACCCGCCTGATGGCCTCGATGGTCGCGATCATCCCGCTGTATGTCGCATGCCTCGGGGTCAGCTTTCTGACGGCTCAGCTGGTGGTACAGGCCGCCGGCGGTGGTTCGACGGGTTCCTACCTGCACTATTTCGGACTGATGTTGTCCTCCACGGACATCTTCTATTCGGTGGTGAAGGTCGTCATCTTCGTGTTCATCGCCTCGACGATTCAGTGCTACTACGGGTTCTACGCCAGTGGCGGCCCGGTCGGTGTCGGTATTGCCGCCGGCCACGCGATGCGTGCCGCGATCACCGTCATCATCATCACCAACATGCTGCTCACGATGGCCTTCTGGTCCGCTGACTCCGGCGCGAGATTCGGGGGATAGCGGTGGGAAATCTGTTCGAGACCGACGGCCGCGGCCCCTCAGAGCGGACCTTGCTGGTCGCCGGCATCGCCTTCATGGTCGTGGCCGGCGTATTCACCATGACGATGCTGGCCAGATCGACGGGCCGGCTCGATTCGGCCGTTCGGGTCGTCGCGGAGATGACCAACATCGGCGACGGGTTGCCGCCCAACTCCGATGTCAGATACCACGGGCTCATCGTGGGCACGGTCCGATCCGTCACTCCCGCGGCTCACGACCAACCGAACGTGATCGGAATCGACCTCAAGCCCGGGTACGCCGCGGAGATTCCGTCCGGAGTCAGCGCGCGCGTCGTACCCAGCAACATCTTTGCCGTCTCGTCCGTCGAACTCATCGCCCCACGCGAACAGCAAGGCCGGACGATTCAGAACGGCGCGCGGATCTTCGAAGACAAGGAACTCTCGAACGTCCTCTTCCAGACGACTCTGAACAAGCTGCGCGACATCATCTCGGCCACCGCCAGGAACCCTCGCAACGACAAATCGATCGGGATCCTGGCTGCCCTCAACCAGGCAACTGAGCACCGCCGTCCCGCGTTGTTGGCGGCCGGCGCGCAGATGGACCGGATCGTCGACCAACTCAACTCGATCGTGGCAACAAACCCTGACAACACCACCATCTCGGCGCTGATCGACGCATCACGCGCATTGCAGAAGTCGGCACCGGAGCTGTTCGACGCATTGCACCAAGCTGTGCCGGCCATGCAAGTGGTTGCCGAGCAGCGCGCCCAGCTCACCAATCTGATCAGCGCCGGAATGAGCACGACGGGAAACACCTACAGCGCGTTCAACAATCACATCGACCAACTGGTCACCATCACCGGGAATCTCACCCCGGTGATCGGCGAGCTGGCGAACAGCGCCCACAACTTTCCCCCCGCCTTTGTGAAGCTGAACCGGTTGTCGGACAAGTGGTTCGACGAAGTGTGGATGCCCGACCGCGACACCGCGAACCTGCGCATCAACCTGTCGTTGACGCCCACCTACTCGTACACCCGCGCGGATTGCCCGCAATACGGCGAGTTGAAGGGACCTAGCTGCTACACCGCGCCGCTGGTCGCCGTTCGGCCGGATCTACCGCAAGACCTGCTGCCGCAGAATTACCAGCCCCCGGCCAATCTCGCGCCCCCGCCGGGAACCGTGGTGGGCCCCAACGGAAATCTGGTGGCAGTCGGCCCCCCGTACATCAACCCCTACCCGAACCTTGTCGATCCGAATCCTCCGCTACCGCCGGGAATGGCTCCGGCAGCACCGGTTCCGGGATCGGCGAACCCGGCCAATCCGGTGATCCAACCGCCGGATGTGCCGCTGTCTCCGCCGGCGCCGGTGGCCCGTCCCGGTTACCCGGATTTCCCACCCCTTCCGGGAGCCGCCGGTGATGGGGCCCCGCTACCGGCGGAGGCCGCACCCGCGAGCTACGGCGGAAACGTAGGTCCCGTCGGCAGCGATCAGGAACGCGCACAGCTCACGGCTGTCACCGGCCAGCCCGTGACTACCGCAACTCAGCTGCTGCTCGGGCCGGTCGTACGCGGCATGACGGTGTCACCCGCACCGAGCGAGGCGGGAGAACAGCCCCGATGAAGAACTTTCGCGGCCCACTCATCGGCCTGAGCCTGTTCATGGTCATATCGCTGACGTTGACCTGGCTCGTCTATGAAACGTTGCGCCGCAACGTCACTGGCGACACGACACCTTATGCGGCGGTGTTCACCGATGTGTTCGGGCTCTCCGAGGGCGACGACGTCCGTATCGCCGGTGTCCGGGTGGGCCGTGTCGAGAACATCGAAGTCGACGGAACGCACGCGAAAGTCGATTTCGTGGTGCAGAGCGACCAGAAGCTGTACGGCAACACCATTGCGGCCATCACCTACCAGAACATCGTGGGGCAGCGTTATCTCGGCCTCTCCCAAGGCAAGACGGGCGACCTCAAGCAGTTGCAGGCCGGAGCGGTCATTCCCGTCGAGCAGACCGACCCGTCGTTCGACGTCGGCGCGGTGATCAACGGATTCGAGCCGCTCTTCACGACCATCGACCCGAAGGATCTCAACAACCTCACCCAGGGGGCGATCCAATCCCTTCAGGGCGACGACGTCTCCCTGGCGGGCCTGATCGACCAGACCACCAAACTCACCGACTCATTCGCCGGCGAAGACGCCCAGCTCGGCCCGGTGATCACCAACCTCAGTGACGTCACCGCGAATCTGGCCCAACACAACGAATCCCTCGACCACGTGATCACCGAAACCCGCAAGATGGTGTCGACGTTCAATGCGCGCCAAGACGAGTTGGTGTCGTCGATGGGCTCGATATCCCGTGTCGTGCGGCAACTTTCGGGCATCACCGACGAGGTGTATCCGTCGCTCAACGATCTGGTCAATCGCGAACCCGGCTTCACATCGCATCTGGTCGGGATCGAACCCCAGCTGGCGTTCGCCGGCGCGAATATCCCGCTGCTGCTGAAGGGGCTGGCCCGTGTCAGCAACGAAGGGGCCTACGGCATGACGTACGCCTGCGATCTCAATGCCCTCGGCTTCTTCCCGGGCCTCAACGATGTGACACCGGTGATCGTCAACGCGGCCACCCCGGGCAGCAAGGCCCAGCACAGCCCGAGATGCAGGAATATGGCCAATGGGTGAACAAGCGCAGGGTGACGCGGCGCAGGGTGAACAGGCACAGGGTGACGCGGCGCAGGGTGGTGAGGCGCGGACCCAGTCGAAGCGCAAACGGCCACTCGAGGAATACAACAAGACCCTGTTGGGGCTGATCGCCCTGGTCGTGGTCGCGGTCATCGTCGCAACGATGCTCCTGTTCAAGGCGATCGCCCCCGGGTACCGCCAGTACACGGCCCAATTCGCTCAGGCGGCGGCGCTGAAGGTCGGCAACGCGGTCACCATCGCCGGGGTGCCCGTCGGCCAGGTGACAAACCTGAAATTGGCCGGCAACCACGTCGAGGCCCGGTTCCGGGTCAAGAACAACATCGTCCTCGGCAAGGACTCCAGGGCCAGCATCATGACGCTGACCATTCTCGGCGGTCGCTACCTATCGTTGAGCCCCGCCGGTTCGGACTCCGTTCCGAACAATACGTTCGACATGGCCCACACCGAGGTGCCCTATGACCTCGAACAGGCGCTCACCGACGCGACGTACACCTTCGAGCGGACGAACTTCGGCAATTTCGGCGACTCGGTGAGCACCCTCGCCGCGCAGATGAAAAGCGTTCCACCGCTGGTGCCGCAGGCACTGGCCAACATCGACAATCTGTCCAAGGTCATCGGCGAACGGCGCGACCAGATCGGCACACTGCTGAAGACGACGGAGTCGGTCACCAACACTCTGCGCAGCCAGCAGGCAACGATCGGCAGCCTGGTGAACCAGGGCAATTCCCTGCTCGGAAAGTTCGTCGAGCGGCGGGCAAGCTTCCACGCGCTGCTGCAGTCGCTCACCAATCTCGTACAAACGCTGAGCGGCATCGTCGTCGACGACCGTGCCGAACTCGAAGAGACACTGTCCGATCTCGAGGAGCTGACAGGTCTGCTTTCCCAGCACGACGATCTGGTCCGTAGCTTCCTGCAGACCGCTCCGGTGACTCTGCGCGGATTGACGAATGCCACGGGCACCGGCAATGCGGTGGATCTGAGCGTCACCAACGGCCTTCTCATCGATTCCTGGATGTGCGCGATCAGCGGCCGCGCAAAGCAGTTCGGAATGATCGAGTACCTCAAGGACTGCAAATGACATCGCCCCGACGCAGACTTCTGATCGCCGGGGCAGTGGCCCTGGTGCTGGTCGTCGTGGTCGGCGGCATCGCCGCGAAGTACCTCTACTCCCGCACCAACGTCATCCATGTCACCGCCCAATTCGACAGTGTCGCAGGCCTTTACGAAGGAAATCGGGTCGCCGTCCTGGGAATGCAGGTCGGAAACGTCACCAAGATCACGCCCAAGGGCGGTTACGTCGAGGTCGAACTGACCATCGACAAGGATGTCAAAATCCCCGCCAACGCCCACGCGGTCACCATCTCCAACTCGATCCTCACCGACCGTCAGGTCGAACTCACTCCCGCATACAGCAGCGGTCCGGTGATGACCGACCATGCGACCATCGGTTTGAATCGCACCAAGACACCGGTCGAGTTCGCCCGGACCCTGGACATGGTGAACAACCTGGCCGGGTCGGTGCGCGGTGACGGCAAAGGCAACGGGCCCCTGGCCGATCTGGTCAACTCCGGCGCGGAAATCGCGAGTGGCAACGGCCAGCAGATCAAAGACGCCCTGGGCCGGCTCTCGGACGCACTGCGGTTGAGCCAGGATCGTGGCGCCGTGACCCGCGAACAACTGACCGCCATCATCAAGAGCACGAGCTCCCTGTTCGACGCCGCGCAGAAGAACGATGGCACACTGCGCCAATTCGGCTCCTACGTGCGGCAGCTCAGCGACATCCTGGCCGAAGAGAATCTCGGCAGCGGCACCACCGGAAAGAGACTCAACCAGGTACTGACTCAGGTGAGCGGAATCCTAGAGACCCACCGCGACACCATCAAGAAACTCGCCTCCAACGGCGACGTGAGCTTCAAGACGCTGGTCGAATATCAGCGCGATCTATCTGAGCTCCTCGACGTCGCCCCCATGACGCTGGACAACCTGTACAACATCGTCGATCAGAAGAACGGGGCGGTGCGCGTCCACCTGCTTCTCGACAAGGTGCTCTTCGACTCCCAGACCGTCAAAGAAGTCTGCAACATGATGGGTTTGCGGCAATTGGGATGCAGCACCGGAACACTCGACGACTTCGGCCCCGATTTCGGATTGACGTACATGCTGGACGGCCTTGCGGCGATGGGGCAGCGATGATCATGAGCAACGCCAAATTCCGCCGCCGCGCCGCGGCACTGCTGACCTTGACGGGCACAGTCGTCGCAAGCTCGGCATGCGCATCCCAGGGATTGTCCGACCTGCCCCTGCCCGCACCGGGCAGCAACGCCACCGGTGGTATCACGCTCAACGCGGTGTTCTCCGACGCGCTGAATCTTCCCGACCGCGCCAAAGTGAAACTGGGCGGTGCCGACGTCGGTGAAGTCACGTCCATGGTCGCCCGTAACTTCACGGCGGTCACCACACTGAGTCTGATGCCGGGTGTCGAACTGCCGAAGGGCAGCACCGTCGAATTGCGCTCCGCGACACCACTCGGTGATGTGTTCGTCGCGCTGGAACCGCCGGCCTCCGTGGATCCGCGTGCACCGATGCTGAAAGACGGGGACACGATCGGTGTCGACGCGACGTCGTCCGCCGCTACGGTGGAAGACCTGCTGAGTTCGACCGGCATCGTCATCAACGGTGGCGCACTGCGTAATCTCACCAATCTGGTCAACGGCATGGGCAAAGCGACCGGCGAGCAGGGGCACGCATTCGGCGACCTCATCCGCAAGACCAACCACACACTCGGAACCCTCAACGCCCGATCGGACCAGATTTCGACCGCACTCACCGAAACGTCCAAGCTGGCAGAGAAACTCAAAGCTCAGAACCAGACCATCAGCGAGTTGATGACCAATGCGGGTCCCGCAACAGACACCTTGTCGGCCAACTCCAGCCAGATCGCAGACCTGGTTCAACAAGCGGGGGACCTCACCGTCCTGCTGACCAAATTCCCGTCCCTCGCCGGCACCGACACCAGCGGTCGAAGCATGATCCGCGATCTCAATACTCTCGCCGGATCGTTCAACGATGTCGTGCTGGAACCGAACGCCACTCTTTACAAGCTGAACCGCATCATGCCGCCCGTCGTCAAATCGTTTTCCGGCAGCGGTTTTTCGACGCGAGCGACCATCGACCGTCTGATCCTGGGCCAGATCCCCGACATCGGCTTCACCGGCGACGACGGTTTCCACGGACCGAAGTGGTCGAACTTCAACCAGATCATCGGATCGTTCAAGTACACGCTCCTGCGACTACAAGAGCGCGTGGTGGGCAAGGGTCCCGACGTGCCACAGGTGCCGGTCATCCCCAGCCCCGACCAGCCCGGCGAAATGCAAGTGCTGGGACCGCCGCCGGGTCCGCCGCCGACCACGGAGGCGCCGCGATGATCTCGACCGCGGCGAACAAAATCGTCGGGCTGGTTCGATACGGCCACAAACATCGGAACTGGCTTTCGGCCGGTGCGCTCGTCATGACTCTGGTGCTGGCCACCGCCTACGTCTCGTTCGTTTCGCTCCAATTCAATCCGTTCGCTTCGGACTACCGCGTGACGGTGCAACTGCCCCGCTCCGGAGGCCTGCTGCCCAACCAGGAAGCCGCCCAACGAGGCTTCCGCATCGGCGAGATCGAGGACCTCCAGATCACCGCGGAGGGTGTCAACGCGGTGGTCCGAATCGATTCCAAGTATCAGATCCCCGCCTCCAGTGCGGTCCGGGTATCGGGCCTGTCACCGGCGGGCGAGCAGTACATCGACTTCCTCCCGACGTCCAGCAACGGCCCGTTCCTGCAGGACGGCAGCGTCATTCCGCTCGGCACCGCCGTCGTGCCGCAGAGCCTTGCCGACACACTCACCAACTCCGATGGCGCGCTCAAGCAGATGGATACCAAGAAGATCGAGGTCCTGAAGGCCGAACTGGGCATGAGCACAGCGGGGCCCGAGAAGCTGGCCGACATCGTCGACGGGGGAACATTCCTGCTGTCGACCCTGGATTCGGTGCTACCCGAGACCACCAGCCTGCTGCGGACCAGCCGGGTGGTGTTCGACCTCGCAGCCGACAAAGGTCCGGGCATGCAAGCGGCCGCGGCCGACCTCAATTCGACCTTCACCGGTGTGAACAAGATGCTCGGCGGCTACCGCACCCTCAACGCCACGGCCCCGAAGACGTTGGGCGCCATAGACAATCTGTTCGACGACAACTCCGAGACGATGGTGCAGCTGCTGGGCAGCCTCGCCACGACCTCGCAACTGCTGTACTACCGGGTGCCGGCGCTTCACGCGCTCTTCCCGGCCTACCGGACGTCGGTCTTCGATGCCCTCTCGAGTTTCATGCACGACGACGGACTGTGGGTCAACGCCGACATCTACCCGCGGTACGCCTGCGACTACGGCACGCCCCGGCACCCGCCGTCGTCCGCGGACTACCCCGAGCCGTTCATGTACACGTATTGCCGGGACGACGACCCTGCTGTGCTGATCCGCGGCGCGAAGAATGCGCCGCGGCCGGCGGGCGACGACACCGCAGGCCCGCCGCCCGGCGCCGACTTGGGCCGCCGAACCGACCCAACCCCCCAAGGCCGCTACACGATTCCCACCCCGTACGGTGGTCCGACCCTCCCGATCGAGCCGCCTCGCTGAGGCTCGCACGAACGTCGAACACAAGGAGTACGCAGTTGTCCGCCAAGACTGAGAAGCCGGCCGACGTGGCCGAAGACGAGGACGGCGCAGACAACCTCGAGGACGCGACTACGGACATCGGGACGGCCGAAACCGAGATCGATGCAAACGCCGTCGAGATCCGTTCCGATGACGGGACCTCCGCGGACGCGCACAGCGAGGCGGGCGCGCCACGCTGGCGGCGAATCCTGCTACGCGCGACGGTCGTTCTTCTCGTCCTGGTGTCCGTCGGGCTTTCCGGATTCCTCGGATGGCAGCTGTGGCAGCAGCACCAGATCGCCCGCGCAAGCGACGAGGCACGGCAGGCGGCCGTGTCGTACGCGCAAGTGCTGACCAGCATCGACTCCAACAAGGTCGATGAGAACTTCAACCAGGTCCTCGACGGCTCAACGGGCGAATTCAAGGACATGTACTCCAAGTCGAGCCTGCAGTTGAGGCAGTTGTTGATCGACAACAAGGCCACCGCGCACGGCGTCGTCGTGGCGTCCGGTATCGAATCGGCGACCAAGAACAAGGTCGTCGTGTTGCTGTTCGTGGACCAGACCGTCGCGAACATGAACATGCCCGACCCCCGAATCGACCGCAGCCGAATGCAATTGACGATGGAGTACGTCGACGGGCGTTGGCGCGCAAGCAAAGTCGAGCTCCCATGAGCCACATGCGCGGCGCGAAGATCACGGCGCTCGGATGCGCCGTCGCGGGCGCGGTCGTGCTCGCGCCGTCGGCGTCCGCGTCCGCCCCGTCGTTCTGTGCGGAACTCGGCGGCGACTGGAACGGGCAGTACTGCCACGCGTCGGTGCCCTCCGAGCGTCAAGCCGTCCGCGACATCAACCTGGCTCTGCCCGGCGACCTCGTCGACAACCCGGTCATTCACAGCTACCTGAACACGTTGATGAACAACTGGAAGACCGCGGCGGTCAAGATGGCCGCGGACAGCTTCGCCGAGGAAAACTTCCAGATTTTCCAGCACGGCGGCGCCGTCACCGCGGTGTTCCGTGAGACCTACCACGCCGACGGACCGAACTTCAGCAACGCCTATCGCACCTTCACCTTCGTGGGCGGTCGGCAGGTGCAGTTGGCGGACTTGATGCGCACCGGTTCGGCCGGCGTAGCGAGCATCCCGCTGCTGGGTCAGCCATTCATTCAGGACGCCCTCAACGCGGCCGCTCCGCCGCACGATCCCGGCACCTATCCCTTTGTTCCGGAACGGTGGACTCCAGACAACGTCTATTCGGGTGGCTATCGGGCATGGGCCCTCACGCCGGACGAGTTGATTCTCTACATGCCGGACTACCCGGTCGGTCACGACGTGCCTGTCAACTACACGACAGGGCTGCCGCAGTGGTCCATGGATGGGGGCGCCGTCGAAGCGCACATCCCATTGTCCGCATTGAGTTCGATCCTGCGCCCCGAATACGGCGGCACCTAGACCGGGACGTTCACGGGCGCATCCGCCGCGGGTTGCGGTTGCGGAGGTTCTTCGGTGTGAGAGCCCGGGGGAGCCGGGGCAGAGTCCCCGAGCGGATCGACCGCGATCGGATCGACCGGGATGGCATCGGCCCGGATGGGGGCGGGATCGGGCCCGGGAAGCGCATCCGCTGGCGGCGGAGCACCCTGGGGCGGACCAGGATCGGTATCCAGCTGTTCCGCATCGACCGGCAGGAACATGTGATGGGTGAACTGCGGCTGGTAGGCACCCGCCCCGCCGACCCGTACGCCGCCGCCCTCTCCGCTGGACACTGCTGTCCCGTCGGGAAGTGTCACCGCGGTGTGCCGACTGTTCCAGCCGATCACCACCGCGTTGGGAGCGACTCCGTATTGGAAGCCACGCGCCAACAACGCGGACTCTTCGTTGCCGGTATGGAACCGGCTTCCGTAGACCGGGCGCCCAGTGGCCACATTGGAGACCCAGGAAGCAAGACCCGAGCAATCCGTGCCGGCCGGAGAATCGCCACCGGGCACATAAGGCGTACCCGACACCGATTGAATCAGCGCCATCAAGGTTGCAATTGCAAACATGAATTCGAAACTAACAATGGCATTTACGCTTCGCCAACCGAATATGCCATCGATCACATTCGACGATTCGATATGTCGTGGATCACTTTTTTGCCACAAACACCTAGGTCAGCGCGCATCTGCGTGGGATGTCGATCATGAATTGATCAAATTCATCGAACAATTCGCAATGCGCGCAGCCATTCCGTTACGGATATGTGTCACGATTCGGATCGGGGGGTGATCGAACTCACCGCGCGGCCATCGGCCCGAAATCGTCCGGTTCGCCCATAGCTTTGTTGCTACATTTCCAACGGTCCGTGACTGACGCCGAAGGGGGAGTCGTGCTGCGCCGGATTGCGTTGATGGCCATCGCGGCACCCCGAACGACCGTTGCGCTGGGCGGACTCATCCTGGTTGCCGCGGCGATATTCGGACTGCCAGTCGCCAAGAGTCTGTCGGCCGGCGGCTTCCAGGATCCGAATTCGGAATCGGCGCGGGCAAGCCGAGTATTGGCCGAAACCTATGGGCAGGGCGGCATGCCACTGGTCGTGGTCGTCGGCAGCGATGCAGGCGTTCAGAGTCCGCAGGCGAAAGCCTCGGCTCTGACCGTTGTCGAGCAGCTTCGGAAATCGCCCCACGTCGCATCCGTGACGTCGGCCTGGACCGTGGCGCCGGAAGCATCGACCGACCTGGTCGCGCGTGACGGAAAATCCGGCTTGATCGTCGCGAGCATCCGGGGCGGCGAAAACGATGCCCCCAAATATGCGTCGCGGCTGGCAGAGCAATTCCCCAGTGACCACGACGGCGTGACCATCCGGGCCGGCGGTCTGTCGCTGGTGTACGACCAGAGCATCGAACAGATCGAGCGTGACCTGCTGTCGATGGAAGTGGTTGCCGCACCGCTGAGTTTCATTGTGCTGGTGTGGGTGTTCGGCGGGCTGATCGCGGCGGCGATCCCCATCGCCGTCGCCGCGGTCGCCATCACCGTGTCGATGTCCGTGTTGCGGGTGATCACCCTCGGCACCGAGGTCTCGGTCTTCGCGCTCAACCTGACGGTCGCGACCGGAATGGCCCTGGGGATCGACTACACCCTGCTGCTCATCAGTCGATTCCGTGAGGAGATCGAAGCGGGCGAGGATCGTCAGATCGCCTTGATCCGCACGATGATGACGGCCGGACGGACGGTGGTCTTCTCGGCGACGGTCGTCGCCTTGTCGGGTAGCGCGATGGTGTTGTTCCCGAGTTACTTTCTGAAGTCGTTCGGATACGTCGCGCTCATCTCGGTGGCGCTGACAGCGGTGACCGCAATCGTGCTGACTCCGGCGATCCTGGTTCTGCTCGGATCCAGATTGGCGACCTTGGACATCCGCCGGCTGCTTCGCCGCCTATCGCGACGCCCCAAACGGGTAGGCCCGCCCGCCGTTCAGGTTTTCTGGTATCGGTGGTGCAAGGTGGTGATCCGCCACGCGGTTCCGCTGGGCATCGCGGTGGTCGTGTTGCTGATCCTGTTGGTCAGCCCATTCGCCGGAGTCCGCTGGGGATTGGGCGACGATCGCAACCTGCCCACCTCGGTTTCATCGCGTCAGGTCGGCGACCAGATGCGATCAGACTTCGCCCACAACTCCGCCAACGACTTTCAGGTCGTCGTTCCGCACATCGGCGATGCGAACCAGGAGCAGATCGCCGCTTACTCGGCCGCGCTGTCGCGGATTCCCGATGTTCGCGCGGTCTCATCAACAACCGGGACCTACTCGAACGGCATGACGATAGGCCCTGCGTCCACATCGGCGGGAGCCGCCGGCGGGAGCATGTACCTGACGGTCAGCAGTGACGCGCCACCGTTCAGCGAGCGGGCCGAAACCCAACTCGACCTCGTACGCGCCGTCGCGAGTCCGGGCGGTGGATCCGTTGAAGTCACCGGGATGACCCAGATCAATCGCGACAACAATGCCGCCGTCACCGGCCGGCTACCGCTGGTCCTCGCGGCGATCTTCACCGTCACATTCGTCCTGATGTTCCTGCTGACCGGCAGCGTGGTGCTGCCCGTCAAGACGTTCGTGCTCAACATCCTGTCGCTCACCGCCGCATTCGGTGCGGTGGTGTGGATCTTTCAGGACGGCCACCTCGGCGCGCTGGGCACGACTCCCACGGGCACCTTGGACATGGGATTGCCGGTCATGTTGTTCTGTATGGCATTCGGTCTCTCGATGGACTACGAAGTCTTTCTGATGGCCAGGATCCGCGAATTCTGGCTCGAATCCACGGTGCGAAATCCACCGGGCGACAACGACGAGAGTGTCGCCCTCGGCGTGGCACACACCGGACGGGTCGTCACCGCCGCGGCATTGGTGATGTCGATCAGCTTCGGCTCCATGATGGTTTCGCAGGTGGCGTTGATGCGAACAGTAGGACTGGCGATGGCGCTGGCCGTCGTGGTCGATGCCACGCTGGTGCGGATGGTGCTGGTGCCGGCGTTCATGCATGTACTCGGCCGCTGGAATTGGTGGGCACCGAAACCGTTGGCCCGCTTGCATCAACGCATCGGAATCAGCGAATCCGCTTGAGTGGGCGCAGAGCGATCGGCATACCGTCCGTCGGCACCGGCAGCCCCGCGTAGTTCCAGCGCGCGCGGTAACCGGGGTGCGGAAGCTCCAGACGGTACCGCCTCAGCATCCTGTGCATGATCGTCTTGACCTCCAGCTGGCTGAACACCATGCCGATGCACTTGTGCGCGCCCCCGCCCCATGGCGCGAACGCGTACCGGTGACTTTTGTGCTCCGCGCGCGGTTCGAGGAATCGCTCCGGATCGAATGTCATTGGATCCGACCACAATTCGGGCAGCCGATGATTGACCGACGGCCATGTGGTGACGTTCGTCCCGCCGGGCAGGTGGTAGCCCAGTAGCTCGGTATCCCTAACCGTCTGCCGCACGCTGAAGGGCAGCGGGGTGTCCAGCCGCAACGACTCATTCATCACCAGATCAAGGGACTTCAACGTCTCCAACCCGTCGATGCCGACGTGGTCGTCGCCCAGCTGCGCCGACTCGTCACGCACCCTGTCCTGCCAATCCTGATTGGCGGCCAATCGATAGGAGATGGCGGTCACCGCCGATGTCACCGCGTCATCTGCTGCCATCATCAAGAAGATGAGGTGGGCGACGACGTCTTCATCGGTGAAGCGGTTGCCGTCCTCGTCCTCGGCATGGCACAACGCCGCCAACATGTCCGTCCTAGAACCGCCGGCCGCGGAATCGCGTGCCGCCACACTGCCGTAGCGGCGCTCCCGCACCCGGGCCATGAAGTAGTCCTCGAGGACGACTCGACCACGCACGCCGCGCCACCACTTGAATGGCGGAACCGACGTTCGGATGATCGCCTCGCCCCCGGTGGTCGTCGCGGTGAAGGCGCGATGGACCTTCGCGAGTTCCCGCGAGTCGGATCCGGGCTCACACCCCATGAAGATCACCGATGCGATATCCAGCGCCAAGATCTTCATCGCCGGGTGCAACTGGAATCGCGGATCGTCGGCGACCCACTCGTGGTCGAGCGCGTGGGTCACGATCTGGTCGATATGGGTGACGTGGTCGCTCAGCCGGGCACGGGTGAAGTCCTGCTGCATGATTCGCCGGTGATGCCGGTGCTCGTCGAAGTCGAGCAGTGTCAACCCACCCCGAAAGAACGGTCCGATCACCGGATCCCAGCCGCGCTGCGAGAAGTCCTGAGCGCTGTTGCCGTAGATCGCCTCGGTCGCATCGGGACCGATGGCGAGAACCACGGGCGCGGGGTAGTGGCGGAAGTAGACCAGCGGTCCGTGCGACCGGTAGAGACGCAGCACGTAGTCGGGACCGCCGCGAAACAACTCGATGAGGTGGCCGAGCACCGGCAGGCCGGCATCGCCAAGCACAGGACGCAGGCCGCTGCCTGCCGGCGGACTGGCCAGCATGGTCGGCTTCCACTCATGGTTCAGCAACGCCCTCTCCAGGGCACCCATGCCCGGGAAGTGCGTGACCGTGGGGAACAAGCGACGCTTTGCCTGGTCAAGGGCATACCGCCGCGTGTTTATAGTTGGCATCGGCTGTAATCATGCAACGCGAGACGGGAACTCACATGCCTGGTGAGGTCGATCGGAACGAGTACGACTTCAAACTCACGACAGTGCGCTATCTGGACGCCCGCCCCGAAGAGCTCACCGACGTCGGTCTCGACCCGGAACAACTCGACAAATGGTGCTCCAACGTCTTCATGTTCGGCGAAGTCGTCGACCGCGGAGCAGCCGACGGACTCGGCATGACCATGCGGCTGCACGTGAAGGGTTTCCTGCCGCACAGCTTTTTCATCGTGGTTCGCATCATCGACGTCATTCAGCACAAGTACATGCGGGTGGCGGTCTCCGGCGACCTCGAAGGCATCGGTGATGTGACGCTGATTCCCGACGGCGCGGGCTGCCAATGGCACCTGGACTGGCGGATGTCGATCACCCGCGGCTGGATGCGACCGCTCGGCAAAATCTTCCACCGGCCGATGCTGTGGAACCACAAGTGGGCGATGAACCAGGCTGCACGGCTGGTGGTCGACGAGGTTCACCGTCGCCGCGCCGCCGCCGAGGGGCGGATCGTCGAGCAACGAGCCACCTTTCCGCACAACCTGACGATCGTGCGGCACTGGCAGCGTCGCCGCGCGTCCGCGACCCGCTGGCGCGGCTGACACGACCACGATGCGAATCCTCGTGCAGCGTGTCGCCGCCGCGTCGGTGTCGGTCGACGGCCGAGTGGTCGGCGCCATCGGATCCGCCGGAGCCGGACCGGCCCAAGGTCTGCTCGCGTTCGTCGGGATAACTCACACCGACACCGAGGACATTGCGCGCCGGCTTGCCGAAAAGCTTTGGCAGTTAAGAATTCTCGACGATGAACGATCCGCCGCCGACATCGGGGCGCCGATACTCGTGATCAGTCAGTTCACCCTGTACGCGAACACTGCGAAGGGCCGGCGGCCGGCATGGAACGCCGCCGCGCCGGGCGCGGTGGCGGAGCCACTCGTCGAGTCCTTCGCCGATGCGCTCCGCAATCTCGGCGCGTCCGTCCAAACCGGTGAATTCGGTGCCCACATGCACGTCGAGTTGATCAACGACGGTCCGGTCACCCTCATGCTGGAGATGTGACCGGCACCGAATCCTTGTGCGCTGATTTGTTATCGGACTGCGCTCCCGCGAAGCCGCAAGCGTGAGACTGTAGATCGCTATGGACACGCACAACTACGTCACGTACGAAGAATTCGGCCGACGGTTCTTCCAGATCGCGGTGACCGAAGATCGTGTCGCCGCCGCTCTCGCCGAAGTCGCCGGGGGCGAATTCGAGATGGGGCCGATCGCTCAGGGCCCCGGCGGACTGGCAAGGATCAGCGCCAAGGTCAAAATTCAGGAGCCCCACGTCCGCCGGAACCTCGGTGACACCATCACTTTCAGCATTCGCATCCCGCTCGCCATCGACATGGTCGTCGACCTGCGACTCGACAAGCAGAAATTCACCGTGGACGGCGATATAGCGTTGCGCGCAACCGCGCGTGCCGCGGAACCGCTGCTCCTGGTGATCGACCTCGCGAAGCCACGCGCGTCGGACATCTCGGTGCACGTGACCTCGAAATCCGTTCGAGGGGAGATCCTGCGGATCGTGGCCGGCGTCGATACGGAGATCCGCCGGTTCATCGCCGCTTATGTGGCCGACGAGATCGACAGCCCGGCCTCCGAGAAGGCCAAGATCATCGACGTCGCCCACGAACTCGAAGAGACCTGGGGAGGGCCGAGCTAAGCCAGCCCCAGCCCGGTCAGGATCAGGGGTTTTCCGACCGCGCTCAGCTGGTTGAGCAGGTCCTCGATTCGAGCGCGGGGCACCTCGGCGCGCCACTGCGGCAACCGGCCGGTCAAATGGACCGCGTTCGGGCTCAGTTCGAGATTGGTTAAAGTCAACCCACTGGCGAGATCCGGCAATTGCACCGGATACGGGGGGATCCGATTCGGCAGCTGCCAGCGACTGCCCCCCACCCGCAGGACGCGCGGAGCCAGCCACAACGCCGAGCCGTCCAACGTGGTCTCGACCTCGACGCTGGCCAACCGCGGCCAGCGGGTGGACCTGAGCCGCGCGACGCCGTCGTCATCGACTTGACCCGAGATCCTCGGCAACGCCGAACTGATCAGATCCGACAACGCGCTGGTCGGAACCTCCAACGTCACGTCAACCGGGGCGGCAACCAGGACAGGAGGAACGCCCGGGCGAAGGTGAACATTGCGCAGCACAAGGCTGGCGTTGTCGAAAACCTGATCCCCGAAGGTGATGTTGGTGGCCTTGAGTTCGATGTCGTTGAGCTGACCGACAGCCAGCCGCCCGACGTCGAGGGTCGATTCGACCTCGGTGACCGTCAGTGTGATGTCGCCGCTCTTCATCGCGATCGTGAGTGTGCGACCGACAACCAGACGCCGGACGGTCATGAACAACGAGCGGTAGGCGACCGCCGCGCCGGCGCTGACAGGCGGCAGTGCGGCCGCCGACGACCACAGCGAGGACAGCATGTCCAACGGACGAAGAAGATCCCAGCGGGCAAGACCGAGTGAACGTGACATCGGCGGTCAGAGATCCAATCTCAGATGACCGCCCTGCTGGCCGCGTGACACACAGATGAGCATCATCCCTTGATCGCGTTCGGGGTCGGTCAACAACGTATCACGGTGCTGGACAACACCTTTCAGCACTCGAGTGCGGCAGGTCCCACAAAAGCCCTGCTGGCAGGAGTAAGGGGCGGCGATACCCTCACGCTGTAGCGCCGCCAGTGTCGTCTCGTCAGCCGCGACGGCGATGGAGGCTTCCGAGGAAGCGACCGTCACCGTGAATTCTGTTCCGTCGACCACCGGCGGGGAGGCGAATCGCTCGAAATGCAATTCGACGTCGCCTCGCCCGGCGAGCCGCATGCGGATCGTCGTCAACATCGCCGCCGGCCCGCACGCGTAGACGGTGGTGCCGTCCGGACACTCGCCCAGGAGATCGCCCGCGGTAGGCAGCCCGTGGACGTCATCCGTCCGCACCTCGATTCGATCGCCGTAGCGCTCCAACTCGTCGATGAACGGGAGAGTTTCCGCACTGCGGCCGACATAGATCATCGACCACTCGATTCCGAGTCGAACCGCCAGATCCAACATCGGGAGGATCGGCGTGATGCCGATTCCACCCGCGATGAACCGGAAACGCTGGGCCGGCGATCCGTAGCCTGGAACAGCCAACGGAAAGGCGTTGCGCGGGCCGTTCGTGACGACCTGCGACCCCACGGAAAGAGCGTCGTGCATCTCGATCGATCCGCCGCCACCATCGGGAATCCTGCGCACGGCTATGCGGTAGGTATCGCGCGATGCCGGGTCGCCGCAAAGTGAATACTGCCGGACACGGCCGCTCGGCAAGTGAATGTCCAGGTGCGCGCCCGGATGCCAGCGGGGCAGCAGCCCGCCGTTGCGGGCGGCAAACGTCAGCGCAACCACGTTCTGGTCGCGCGCGACGACCCTGCGGTCGACGACTTCGAGCTGCAGAGTTCGGTCCCGATGGGGCAACCTCTCTGGTGCCCGCGCCGACCCACTGAGAGCCCACAAAGCACTGATCGTCGCGTCGGCCATACCGAGCAGGACGTCACGGTGGGTTCGGCCGGACGCGCTCGGCGGCAGTTCACGAAGGCGACGCAACACGGGCGTTCCCGACACCTAGAGGTGAGCGGCGCGAGCGGCGGGGGAGCTGGCCAGATAGGCGACAGCCTGTGCCGTCGATCCCACGTCTTCCGGGGAATAGTTCGGCCGGAAGTACGTCAGCGTCGTGCTGCCGAACAGATTGCGATACTTCGGCAACAGGCCGATCTTCGAGTCATGGGCACGCATGAGCTGCATGCGCAACCAGCCGACGTCCAGATTCGGATCCATCCGGCACAAATACCAGGAGGTGCGCATGAAGAAGACATAGATCAGCGCTGCGGCCATACCCATGGAACGGATCCGGCTCACGTAGCTGTCCCGGAAATACGTCGCGACATCGTGGGCGACATTCCTGTGTTCGACTTCCTCGCTGCCATGCCAGCGGAACAGGTCCGCGATAGTCGGGTCGGCCCCATAGTCGTCCCAGCTGCAATTCAGGGCGAAATCACCCATCACAGCCGTGTAGTGCTCGATTGCGGCGATCAGCCAGAGCCTGTCGCACAGATGATTGAACCGGCGCTTGGGATCGGTCGACGTCGAAGGCGCCAGCATTTTGCCGAAGATGTAGTCGACATGTTCGAGGACGGGCCCGGTATCGACACCCTGAGCTTCCATGAATTCGTGCAGGATCTTGTCATGCGTGTCGGCGTGGGTCGCCTCCTGACCGATGAACCCGCGCATGTCATCGGCCAGTCGCGAATCGTCGACCATCGGCAAGGCTTCGTTGTAGGTGGCCACGAACCACCGTTCGGCCGCCGGGAGCACGAGGTTCAGGACACCGATCACATGGGATGCCACCGGATGGCCCGGAATCCAGTGCAGCGGTGCCCCGCTGACATCGAAACCGACCTTGCGTGCCTGAATCTGAACCGGGCCCGGATCGATCTCCCGACCAACACGGCGTGATCGAAGCATTCGCGGCCCCCAATTACCCAGTAGTCGCCAGGTGACTCCTCCGAGTCTAAACGGGGGCGATTTCCGGGTGAGCCAACCCGGCGTCAGCCAACCCGGCGTCAGCCAACCCGGCGTCAGCCAACCGGAACCGGTACCACAGAGACAACTCCGGGGGCGCCCGCAGTCGGACGGGTTCCACCGCCGGCAGCAGCACCTCCGCCGGCAGCAGCGCCCTGTTCACCGCTCTGCGCGGGAGCACTCGCCGCGGAGGTCGCCGCGGGCCGCTCCGGCTGAGCTTCGTCGGTGCAGTTCAGCATCAATTGCATCTTGGCGCTCGTGATCGCCTTCTGGCTCTGCACGATGCATCGAGCCTGCGGGACATCGCTCCCGACGGAACCGCCGAAGACGGTCGACATACCCTCCGCGTGCAGAATCGCCACCGCTTTGGCATAGGGCTCGCCGAGAACGTTGTAGATGCTGTTCGACGTGTCGGCGCTGCTGGACCCCATGCCGAGCGCCGTGACGGCGGTACCCGCCACGAGGGCGCCCGCAGCCGCCAGGATGAGTTTCTTCACCGAACCTCCGTCTGTTGCTCAGACCCGAACATAGCGCAGTTCAGCCACCGGGGAGAAACCCTGGACAGCCTGTCAGAGGGTGTATCGCCGGACGGGGCCGTGATGTTTCGGGACGTGATGTTTCGGGACGTGAAGTTTCGCGCCAGACGTTTCGCGCCAGGATTTCGGCCGAAACCGGCTGTCAGCCCCCGTTGCCGCGGAGAATCTCCTGTACGCACCGAAGTCTGGTTTGACCGGTCTGCTGCATGCAGATGCGAACCGGGGATTCGTCTTCCGACGGCGGCGCCGCCACCGGCGAACTGGTCACGACCGGATTGGGAATGACGCCCTGGGAGTTCGACCACAGATATCGGTCCGTGTACTGAAGCTGACTGCAGTACGCGGTGGTTCCATCCGAAGTCGTCGCCGTCGCGCCGGGACTACCGCAGCGGGACCCGATCACCACCGGGGTCGCCGTCACCGTGTCGGTCACGGTGTCGGTGACCGCACCGGTCGTGGTCGCAGGGGTGGCCGTCGTCGTCGTGGTCGCAGGGGTGGTCGGCGTCGTCGAAGTCGGCGCCGAGGTGGTTGCCGACGCAGTCGTCGAGGTGGTGTCGCGCAGTTCCTGGTTCTCGACGTCTTCGCCCCGGAACCGTCCCGCCACGAATGCGACCGCGACGATCAGCAGAATTCCCAGCACCGGGAACATGAACCTGGGCCGCCGCCAGCCTGTTCTCGGGCTGGCGGTGGGAGCACTGAGAGCCGTCACGTCGGGCAACGCGGTGAATCGTGTGGCATCCGGATCGGTCGGCGGGTTGCCCGCGATGGGCACCGTGATGTGGCGACCCAGCGCATGGGCGAAATCGACGCACCGCACATAGCGGTCCGCCGGATCTTTCGACATCGCCTTACCCACGGCGGGGTCCAGGCCGGCCAACTCCGGACGCCGTTCCGCGAGGGTCGGCGGCGCGGCAGTCAGATGCTGGCTGATCACCACAGCCGGATTGGTGTGCTGAAACGGCGGGGTTCCGGTGAGCAGGTGGTAGGCCGTCGCCGCGAGGGCGTATTGGTCGGCCCGACCGTCTATATCCGCGCCCATGAGTTGCTCGGGCGCCGCGTAGGACACCGTCCCGACTGTCATATTCGTCTGGGTCAGCCCACTCGAATCGTCGGTGTGCCGCGCAATACCGAAGTCCGCCAACAAGATCCGCTGCTCGCCGGATTCCAGACGGGCCATCAGGATGTTGGACGGCTTGACGTCGCGATGCAGCAACTGGCATTGATGCGCGTAGTCCAACGCCTCGGCCACACCTGTGACGATGTCGAGGACCTGGCGCTGCGGCAGACCGTGGGGATAGCTGGTCAGGAGCTCGGCGGCGTCGGTGCCGTCGACATAGTCCATCGCGATCCACAATTGGCCGTTGAATTCACCACGATCGTGGACGCCGACGATATGGGGATGCCACAGCGTGGCCGCGATATCGGCTTCGCGTTCAAAGCGCGCGCGATATTCGTCATCGCGACTGACCGAGGCGGGCAGCACCTTGAGCGCGTCACGCCGGGGCAGCCGCGGATGCTGGGCGAGGTAGACCTCGCCCATTCCGCCCGCTCCCAGCAGGCGCACGATGGTGTAGCCGGCGAATTTCTCACCCTCGGCCAACGGCATGGGCAGTGATCCTACTTCTGCATCCTGCGACCGGTTCAGATGGCGGGCGTCTGCCGGGTCGCCGTGTCCAGCGCCTCCGCCAGTGTGGCCGCACGGCGGTCGACGAACACGTCCTCCAGGACCATCGTCCTGCCATCGGGTCCGGTCAACGGCACTCGCCAATTGGGGTATTCGTCGGTGGTTCCCGGTTGATTCTGAGTGCGCCTGTCGCCGACGGCATCTGTGAGCGCCAGCGCAAGAAGCCGCGACGGGGTCAGGGTCAGATATCGGTAGAGCGCAAGGATCACGGCTTCCTCGTCGGCATCCGCCTCGAGCAGGCCGGCGCGGATCAACGCTTCCAACCAGGCGGACTGGGCCGCGCGGTCGTCGGCCAACTCTTCCTCCGCAGACCGCGTCAGCAATCCCAGCGCGTAACGCAACCGGACATGCTCACCGGCGAGATAACCCGGCGTGGGCGGCAGGTCGTGAGTGGTGACGGACGAGAGACAGTATTCACGCCAGCGATCGGCCGGCAGTGGCGTATTCCGTGCGCCGTGTCGATCCAGTTCGAACCACAGAATGGACGTCCCCAGCAGCCCACGGGACCGCAGATAGTCCCGAACCCAAGGTTCGACCGTTCCCAGATCCTCGCCCACCACCACCGCGCCCGCCCGGTGGGCCTCGAGCGCGACGATCCCGATCATCGCGTCGTGGTTATAGCGAACGTAGGTGCCCTTTCCGGGCAGCGCTCCCCGAGGGATCCACCACAGGCGGAACAGACCGATGATGTGGTCGATCCGCACCCCGCCGGCGTGCCGCAGGATTGTTTCGATCAACGACCTGAACGGTTGGTAGCCAAGCTCTTCCAACTGATCGGGCCGCCACGGGGGCTGAGACCAATCCTGGCCGAGTTGGTTGAATTCATCCGGCGGCGCGCCGGCGGTCACACCGAGTGCCAACACGTCCTGCAGGGCCCAGGAGTCCGCGCCCGTCGGATGGACCCCGACCGCCAGGTCGTGCATCACCCCCAATGCCATGCCCGTCCGAATTGCCTGGGACTGCGCCGCCGCCAGCTGATCGTCGAGTTGCCACTGCAGCCAGCGATGAAAGTCGACCTTGCGGTCATGCTCACGGGCGAACTCGGCAACGTCAGGGCTCGACGGATGCCGGAACCCCTCAGGCCAGTTGTGCCAGTCGGCGCCGAATCTCTCGGCCAGGGCGCACCATGTCGCGAAATCGTCCAGGGCCGCGCCTTCCCGGGCCTTGAACGCATCGAAGGCCAACTGCCTCCCGGCCGTCCTGCGCACTCGGTAAACCTGCTTCAACGCGGCACGTTTCGCCGCCCACACCGCATCGCGATCGATCGAGTCATGGCGAGCGGCCCGCGCCTGGACAGCGGCACGAAGCTTTCCGATCCGACCTCGCTTGGCCAGTCGGCCGTACTCCGGAATCCCCTCTATCCGCAGGTAGAGAGGATTGGTGAATCGTCGCGACGTCGGCAGATAGGGAGAAGGTTCCATAGGGGTGGTCGGCGCCGCGGCATGCAGAGGATTGACCAGCACATACCCCGCCCCGTGCCGGGCACCCGCCCACACCGCCAAATCCGCGAGGTCCGCGAGATCGCCTGCGCCCCAGGAATTCTCGGACCGAACGCTGTAGAGCTGAACCGCCAGCCCCCACAGCCGGCGAGCGCCCAGCCGCGAGGGCATCCCGAGCCATGACGGAGTGATGATCAGCGGTGCGGTCGCCTCGTGGTCGCCGGAGCGCAGGTGCACCTGGTGGTAGCCGAGAGGCAGCCCAGCGGGAATGACGAATGTCGCCTCGCCGATGCGTTGGCCATCCAGATCGAACGGGGGCGTGAAGTTGTCCACCTGCCTGACCCCGCCACGGACCGAGCCGTCTTCGAGCCGAATCGAGACATCCGCCGGCGCCCCGTGCGGTACGTGTACCCAAAACGAGGTCTCAGCATCGTCACGGCCCACGATGGTCGGCGGCAACGATCGCCGCCAGTGATCGCGTTCGTAATCCGCGAGTGCCGCCGAACGGCCATCCTCTGTCTCGGCGTCGACACCAAGCGAGGCCAGCACGGCTATCAGGGTTGACCGTTCGACAGCGACGGGCTGGCCGGTCCAGTCCTCGTAATCGGTGGCCACCGCGAAGCGGCGGGCAAGTTCTACCAGTGAAGGTTCCAGTTCCGACCGCGGTGCCATCGACGTAGCTCAGTCCGCGGAACCGGTGAACTCGATGGTCAACACCCCGGCGATGATGAGCGCGATCCCCGCCAACATCAACGGCGTCAACGGCTCCTTGAACCAGACCCGCGCGATCAGCGCAACCAGTGCTACACCGCACGCCGACCAGACGCCGTAGGCGATACCGACCGGCATTCCCATCTCCAAGGTCAGCCACAGCAGCCAGAACGACACCGTGAACGCGATGGCCACGGGAAGGATCCAGATCTTCTTGCGGAACGCGTCCGACGCACGCATGGCAAGGGTGCCCGACACCTCAAGCACGATCGCTCCGGCCAGCGTCAGCCACATGGTCATTGCGCGACCTCATTCTCAGGCTCACGCGAGCCGAATTCCACCAGCAATACGCCCGTGATGATCAATCCGATGCCCACCATGATCGCGGTGGTGAAGGGATCGTCGAAGAACACCGATGCGAGACCAGCCGTCGTCGCCGTTCCCAGAGCACCCCAGATTCCGTAGGCGACACCGACCCCCATGCCCGCCCGCAGCACCATCGTCAGGAAGAAGAACGAGAGGAAGTACCCCACGACCACGACGATCATCCATGCACCGCTGTCGTGTGAAGCGCGGAGCGACAGCGTGCCGGCGACCTCGGTGAAGATGGCCGCCAACAGTAGTGCCCATTGCCGCATATCGCGCACCCCCATCTTTTCGCCGGCCCGGCAAAGGATAGCCCGGCCGCTCGTCGGTAACGTGGACGAATCAGGTGAAATCGTTTGAGCCGAGGGCAATATGACATTGGGCGCGGGAACCGGCCGGATCGCCGATCAACTCGTCGTCGAAACCGGATACGGTCCCGTGCGGGGCACCTACGACAACCAGGCAGGCACGCCCGTCCGGGTTTGGCGGGGGATCCGCTACGCAGCGCCCCCACTCGGTGACCTGCGGTGGACTGCGCCACAGCCGCCGCAGCCATGGACCGAGGTAGCCGACGCGACAGCGTTCGGTCCCGTGTGCCCTCAGCCACGCAGTCCGATTCCGATGGGCCCGGGCACCCGCGCCGACGAGGACTGCCTCTACCTCAACATCTGGGCGCCGGCCCCCGCACCAGCCGTCGGAGGAGCATCAGACGGGCTTCCGGTCATGGTGTGGCTCCACGGCGGCGCCTACATGTTGGGCGCCGGCAGCCAGCCGCTGTACAACGGTTCGACGTTGGCGGCCGAATCGGACGTCATAGTCGTGACCATCAACTACCGGCTCGGCGCTTTGGGTTTCGTCGACCTGTCGGGCATCGATTCGGGCTGCGAATCGAACGTCGGACTACGGGATGTGCTGGCGGCATTGCGCTGGGTGCGCGACAACATTGCGGCATTCGGCGGCGCCCCCCAACGCGTGACATTGTTCGGCGAGTCCGCCGGCGCGGGCATCGTGACAACACTTCTCGCGGTTCCCGAAGCGGCGGGATTGTTCAGTCGTGCCATCGCGCAGAGTTCGCCGGTCACCTCGGTCTACGACAAGGACCGCAGTCGCGATTTGGCCGCACAGCTGCTGGACCGCCTCGGAATGACGCTCGCCGAAGCTCGGCAAGCCCCCGCGCAGATGTTGGTGGAAGCCTCCGCCTACCTCTTCGACCACGTCCCGATGGCCAACCCCGGCCGTCTCGCATTCACCCCAACGGTCGACGGCGATCTGGTGCCCGATTACCCGGTGAAGCTCGCCAGAGCCGGCAAAACCCACCCGGTACCCCTGCTGATCGGAACCAACCGCGACGAGGCGGCATTGTTCCGATTCATGAAGTCGCCCCTGATGCCCATCACGCCGAAGGCGATCCGGACGATGTTCGAGGAGATCGCCGAGGACCAACCGGGGCTCGTTCTGCCAACCGAGGATCAGATCATCTCGGGTTACGCCGGAATGCGTGCCCGCGCCCGCGGTCTCGGCGTGGCGCGCGACGTCGGATTCCGGATGCCAACCGTATGGTTCGCCGAAGGGCACGGCGAAGTCGCCCCGGTATACCTCTACCGATTCGACTGGGCCACACCGGTATTCAAAATAATCGGACTGGGCGCAGCCCACGCCACCGAACTCATCTACACGTGGGGAAACCTGGTGTCAGGCTCGCGTGACTTCACATTCAAGCTCGGCGGACTCAAAACAGCACAAGCCCTGTCCGAGCGGATCCGCGCGCGCTGGACGAATTTCGCCCGCGATGCCGACCCGAGCGGGCTACCCGGGGAACCGGATTGGACCCCCTACAGCGCCCAGCAGCGAACGACCATGGTGCTCAACCGCAGGGACCACGTAGTCGATGACCTGGACCGCGGCATTCGCTCGCTGTGGGGCGACCAGGTGCTCAGCTTCCGGTAGATGCGCCCAGCAGCGGGCTAAACTCGCACTCAGGGGATTACTAGGGGGACCGTGCTGTGGACCGAATCGGCAACTGGCTGGAGATAATCCCGCCGTCCATGCGCGAGCCGGTGTTGTTCGCGGTGCCGTTCTTTCTGCTGTTGCTGACGATCGAGTGGACGGCCGCCCGCAAACTCGAACACCTGGAGGATCGCCCGACGAGCGGTGCATACATGGCACGAGACGCATGGGCGTCGATCTCCATGGGACTGGTTTCCGTCGCGACCATGGGAGCATGGAAGTTCTTGGCGCTGTTGGGTTATGCGGCCCTCTACGCCTACGTGGCGCCCTGGCATCTGTCGGCGACGAAGTGGTACACCTGGGTCATCGCGCTGGTCGGCGTCGACGTGCTTTTCTACTTCTACCACCGCACCGCGCATCGCGTACGACTGATCTGGGCAACCCACCAGGCACACCACTCCAGTCGCTATTTCAACTTCGCGACGGCGCTGCGTCAGAAGTGGAACAACAGCGGCGAAATCGTGGTCTGGACGCCGTTGCCGCTGTTGGGAATTCCGCCCTGGATGGTTTTCAGCGGCTTTTCGGTCAGCCTCATCTACCAGTTCTGGATCCACACCGAGCGGATCGGACGGCTGCCCAGGCCCATCGAGTTCGTGTTCAACACCCCGTCTCACCACCGAGTCCATCACGGGATCGACAAGCTGTACATCGACAAGAACTACGGCGGAATCCTCATCGTGTGGGATCGCATGTTCGGAAGTTTCCAACCGGAAGTGTTTCGCCCACACTACGGTCTGACCAAGCAGGTGACGACCTTCAACGTGTGGAAGCTGCAGACTCACGAGTACGCGGCGATAGCGCGTGACGTAAAGCGGGCGGACCGCTGGCGGGACCGGATCGGCTACGCGTTCGGGCCGCCCGGCTGGAAGCCCGCCGCGCAGCGGCTCGAGCCCGCACAGGTCAGCTAAGCAAGCAGGTTTCCGACGAACGGGAGGACGATCAGCATGGAGGTCAAAGAGATCCTTCTTCCCGGAGTCGGCCTGCGCTACGAATTCGAGAACCGTGACGGCGGCCGCATCGGAGTGATCGCACGCCGCGGGGGCGACTTCGAAGTCGTCGTCTACACGGCGGCCGATCCCGATCAGGCACGGCCTGTGTTCCGCCTCACCGAGGACGAAGCCGAGGCGCTCGCCCAGATACTGGGCGCGCCGCGAATCGTCGAGGGCTTCGCCGACTTGAGCAGGGAGGTGCCGGGTCTCGACGCGGGCCGGGTCGAGATTCGCTCCGGCAGTTCCTTCGTCAATCGGCCGTTGGGGGACACCAAGGCGCGCACCCGAACCGGCGCCTCGATAGTGGCGATCGTGCGCGACGAGGAGGTCCTGGCGTCGCCTGGGCCGGCCGAGACCCTGCGCGCCCACGACATTCTGGTTGTCATCGGTACCGAGAAGGGGATTTCCGGAGTCCAACGCATCGTCGACCAGGGTTGACTTAGTGGCGATCTCGGCGGCCGTGTTACTCGAACTCGGCCTGATCTTGACGATCCTGACGATCGTCGGCTCCATAGCCCGGCGCTTTGCCCTGTCGCCCATCCCCCTCTATCTGTTAGCGGGCTTGGCGTTAGGCGACGGGGGTGTCGCCCAGGTTCCGGCAGCACGTGAATTCGTGTCGACCGGCGCGTCCATCGGGGTTGTGCTGCTGCTGCTGACGCTCGGTCTGGAATTCTCGATCACCGAATTCGCCACCAGCATGCGACGGCACCTGCCATCGGCGTTCGTCGACCTGGTGCTCAACGCCACGCCGGGCGCCATTGCGGGCTGGCTCCTCGGGTTGGGCCCGATCGGAATCCTGGCGATGGCGGGCATCACCTTCATATCGTCGTCGGGGATCGTCGCACGGCTGCTCAATGACCTGCGACGACTCGGCAACCGGGAATCGCCCGCAGTTCTTTCGGTATTGGTGCTCGAGGATTTCGCGATGGCCGCCTACCTGCCGATGCTGGCGGTTCTGGTCGCCGGTGGCGCGTGGTGGGAGGCGCTGCTGTGGATGGGTGTCGCCGTCATCACCTTGGTGGCCGCGTTCGGGGCGTCGTACCGATGGGGCCATCACGTCGGGCGCCTCATCTCCCATCCCGACGACGAGCAGCTGCTGCTCCGCATCCTCGGATTGACGCTCATCGTCGCGGCGCTGGCCGAACAGCTTCACGCTTCCGCGGCCGTCGGCGCCTTCCTGGTGGGGTTGACGTTGACGGGGCCGACCGCCGAGCGGGCACGCAATGTGCTGATTCCGCTCCGGGATCTCTTCGGCGCCGTGTTCTTCGTGGCGATCGGGTTGACGGTCGTGCCGGCCGACCTGATACCTATGCTGCCCGCGGCCATCGCGCTCGCCGTGGTGACCGCGCTCACCAAAGTCTTCACCGGCGCGTACGCCGCCCGACGCGACCGCGTGGCTCGGCCCGGACAGTTACGAGCGGGCACCGCACTCATCGCGCGCGGAGAGTTCTCGCTGGTGATCATCGGTCTGGCCGCAACCACCGTCGAGTCGATCGGCGCAATCGCAACCCCTTACGTGTTCGTGCTCGCATCACTGGGTCCATTGCTGGCCAGGTTCGCCAAATAGCCGCCGAATAGCCCCAGTTCCACCGTTCAGGCCACCTGGGGCGTGTCACCATGCTCGGTGTGCACACCGTCTTCGATCGCAAAGTTGACCCCGGACTGATCGCTCGGGCCTTGGCGCCCGCCACATTCGGCTCGATGTGGCTCGACGCGCCCCGCCCCGACTACCCACGACTGACCGGCGCCGCGAATTGCGACCTGCTGGTGGTCGGCGGCGGATATGCGGGCTTGTGGACGGCTCTGCACGCGGCCGAACGCAACCCGTCGGCTGGCATCATTCTGATCGAAGCGCAACAAGTGGGGTGGGCCGCCTCCGGCCGAAACGGAGGCTTCGTCGACGCCAGCCTCACGCACGGGACGGAGAACGGAAAGTCCCGTTGGGCGGCTGAATTCGATCGTCTCGAGCAGTTGGGCATGAACAACCTGGACGGCATGCAAGCCGACATCGAGCGCTACGACATGAAGGTGAACTGGGAACGCAGCGGCGCCTTGGCTGTGGCCACCGAGCAGCATCAGGTCCCGTGGTTGCGTGAAGCCGCCGAAGCCGGCGAAGGCGTGTACCTCGATGAGGCGGCGACGCGTGCCGAGGTCACCTCGCCAACATACTTGGCGGCCCTGTCGACACCCGATACCTGCGCGATCGTCGACCCGGCCCGGTTGGCCTTCGAACTCGCGCGGGTCTGCGCCGACAAGGGCGTTCAAATCTTCGAGCACACCACGGCGCAGGCGATCGAGCACGATCGCCGAGCGATCAGAGTCGAGACCCGCAGCGGAACGATCACGGCCGAGCGGGTTGTCCTGGCCACGAACGTATTCCCAAGTCTGTTGCGCCGCAATCGGTTACACACCGTCCCCGTCTACGACTATGTACTCGCCACCGAACCGCTGAGCACGGCTCAATTGGATCGAATCGGCTGGCGCGGCCGGCAGGGGCTCAGCGATTGCGCCAACCAGTTCCACTACTACCGACTCTCCGCGGATAACCGAATCGTCTGGGGCGGCTACGACGCCCTCTACTTCTACGGCCGGCGCGTCGATTCGAACTACGAGGACCGACCTGAGACCTTCCGCAAGTTGGCCGCACACTTCTTCATCACGTTCCCGCAGCTGGACGACATCCGGTTCAGCCACCGCTGGGCGGGTGCCATCGACGCCAATAGCCGGTTCTGCGCGCACTGGGGCCGGGCGGCGGGCGGACGAATCGCCTACGTCAACGGGTTCACCGGTCTGGGGGTGGGCGCCGCACGCTTCGCCGCCGACGTGTGCCTGGACATGGTCGAGGGTATTTCGACGGAGCGCACGGAACTGGAGATGGTGCGCAAGAAGCCGGTGCCGTTCCCGCCCGAGCCGTTCGCGAGTGTCGGCATCCAGGCGACACGGTGGTCGCTGAACCAGGCCGATCACAACGCCGGCAATCGCAACGTCTTCCTCCGCACGCTGGACCGATTGGGGCTCGGCTTCGATTCCTAAGGAAAGCGTGTTCTCGCAATAGTGGTCGTAACACTCCGGGCGGTAAACCGATACAGAGTCGACACACTATTGCGACCGCGTCGTTGACGGGTCGCCGACCGATCGGGGTGTACGGTGGCGCGCTCGGCTTTCAAATCTGCCCTGATTGCTCTAGGCGTCACCGCCGCGGCTCTGGCCATCGCGCCGAATGCTCAAGCCGACCCCGGTGTGGTGGTCTCCCCGGGAATGGAGATCCGGCAGGGCACCAACGTCTGCACCCTGGGCTACGTCGATCCGGTGCAGCGCGTCGCCTATTCCGCGGGCCATTGCCGAGCCGGCGGAGTCGTCACCGACAAGAACGGCAGCTTCATCGGCACCGTCGCCACATCCCGCGACAACACTCCGGACGGCACCATCGTCCGCACCGATGAGGTCATCTCCGACTACGAAACCATCAGCCTCGCCAACGACGTCATAATCAACGACGTCCTGCCCAACGGCCGGCAACTGGTGTTCGACCCTGCTTCCGCCCTGGCCCAGGGACAGCCCATCTGCCATTTCGGCGTGGTCACTGCGGAGAGCTGCGGATCGGTGGAACGCGTCAACAACGGCTGGTTCACCATGAACAACGGCGTCGTCAGCCGCAAAGGCGACTCGGGAGGCCCCGTCTACATGCTGACCGGTACCGACAAGGCGGTGATCCTCGGCCTGTTCAACAGCACGTGGGGCGATTTGCCGGCAGCAGTGTCGTGGCAGGCCACCGGCCAGCAGATCCGCGAGGACGTGGGCGGCATCATCAACGTCGCCGCCGCACAGCAAAACTGACATCCGCCTACCAAAACTGGAACACGTTCTAGCGAACGCTGCCGCGCGGGGATACCCTCAGGTCGAGATCCGGGTCTACTTCGACGCCGGGGTCTACTTCGATTAAGTGAGGCAGGAACAGCAATCATGAGCGGCCTCGACATCCCCGCGCTCGTCGACACGGCCGAGGTGACGGAGTGGTCGGACGACGTCGACGTCGTCGTGATCGGTTTCGGGATCGGCGGCGGCTGCGCGGCTGTCTCGGCCGCGGCCGCCGGGGCCCGCGTTCTGGTTCTGGAACGCGCCGCCGTGGCCGGCGGTACGACCGCGATGGCCGGCGGTCACTTCTATCTCGGCGGCGGCACAGCCGTACAGCAGGCAACCGGTCACGCCGACAGCGCCGACGAGATGTACAAGTACCTCGTCGCGGTGTCGCGGGAACCCGAGCACGACAAGATCCGGGCCTATTGCGACGACAGCGTCGAACACTTCGACTGGCTCGAACAGCTTGGCTTCCACTTCGAACGCAGCTACTACCCCCACAAAGCGGTGATTCAGCCCAACACCGAAGGGCTCATGTACACGGGCAATGAGAAGGTGTGGCCGTTCAAGGACATGGCGGTGCCGGCGCCCCGCGGACACAAGGTGCCGGTTCCGGGTGACACTCAGGGTGCCGCCCTGGTGATAGAACTCCTCGTCAAGCGCGCCGCGGAACTGGGTGTGCAGATCCGCTACGAGACCGGCGCCACGAACCTGGTCGTCGACAACGCCGGCGACGAATCCGTCGTGACCGGCGTGAGGTGGAAACACTTCGCCGAGGTGGGCACGATCCGGGCGAAAGCCGTCATCATTGCGGCCGGCGGGTTCGTGATGAACCCTGACATGGTCGCCGAGTACACCCCGAAGCTCGCCGAGAAGCCATTCGTCCTGGGAAGCACCTATGACGACGGCCTCGGCATCCGGCTCGGCATCGCGGCCGGCGCTGCGACCAAACACATGGATCAGACCTTCATCACCGCGCCGGTCTACCCGCCCTCGATCCTGCTCACCGGCATCATCGTCAACAAACTCGGGCGCCGCTTCGTCGCCGAAGACTCCTATCACTCCCGGACATCCGGATTCGTCATGGACCAACCGGACAGTGCGGCATTTCTGATCGTCGACGAATCCCACCTGCGGCCCCCCGCGATCCCGCTGATCACGTTCATCGATGGCTGGGAGACCGTCGAGGAAATGGAGGAAGCGCTGGGCATCCCGGACGGAGCGTTGGCGGCAACGCTGGAGCACTACAACCGGCACGCCGCCGACGGCGTGGACCCGGATTTCCACAAACAGCCGGAATTCCTTGCGCCCCAAGATAAAGGGCCCTGGGCGGCATTCGATCTGTCGCTGGGTAAGGCGATCTATTCGGGGTTCACCGTCGGCGGACTGGCCACCACGGTGGACGGTGCGGTCCTTCGCGCCGACAACAGCCCGGTGCCGGGCCTTTACGCGGCCGGAGCCTGCGCGTCCAACATCGCGCAGGACGGGAAGGGCTACGCGAGCGGCACCCAACTGGGCGAGGGGTCGTATTTCGGTAGGCGCGCGGGTACGCATGCCGCCGGCATTTCGCGAACCCGCTAGAGCCGTTACCCGGCGGGTGCCGGCTTATGCCCGTCGCAGATGCCCAGCCGCCAACGACCTTCACCAAGCAATTCCAACTCCTGCTCGTGATGCTGCTCGACCGTCTGACGGTGGCTGACGCTGACCAGGATGGTGTTCGGCAGTTCGGTGCGAACGCGGTCGTACAGCGCGAACTCGAGGCCCTCGTCGAGCGCCGAGGTGGATTCGTCGAGGAAAACGGCCTTCGGCTTGGTCAACAGCACTCGCGCGAACGCGATGCGTTGCTGCTCGCCCGGCGACAGAACCTTCGCCCAATCCTGGACTTCGCCAAGCCGGATGGCCAGGTGCGCCAGTGCGACCTTGGTCAGGACGTGTTGCAGGTCCTGGTCGTCGATATCACCGGAACTCGCCGGATACGAAACGACCGTCCGCAGGTCGCCAAGGGGGACGTACGGCATCTGGGACAGGAACATGGTGTCGTGCTCGTCGATCGGCCGGCACAGGGTGCCGGACGCGTACGGCCACAAGAGCGCGAGGCTGCGCAGCAGAGTCGTCTTACCCGCTCCGGACGGGCCGGTGATCACCAGCGTCTCGCCCGGCTCCAACCTCAGGTCGAGGGGCTCGACCAGCTGAGCGCCGCTCGGTGTCCGGACTTCGACCTGTCTCAGCTCGACCGAACCGTCGGTACTGGCCTGGGTCTCCAGTTTGGGGAGCTGCCGGGCCACCGAATTGGTTTCGACCAGTCCGTGAAGACGGATGATCGCCGCTCGGTAGCTGGCAAACGAATCGTAGGCGTTTCGGAAGAACGAGAGGGAGTCGTGAATCGATCCGAAGGCGCTGGACGACTGAGTCACGTCGCCAAGATCGATCTCGCCTTTGAACAGTCGCGGCGCCTGGATGACCAGGGGCAGCGGATTGATGATCTGGCTCATCGACAGGTTCCAGCCGGTGAGCGCGATGGTGCGATTCACGAACCGGCGGTAGTTGGCGATGATCGCCGCGAAACGCGTACGCAGCAAACCCCTTTCGGCGTCTTCACCACGATAGAAGCCGACAGCCTCGGCGGCGTCACGCAGGCGCACGAGCGCGTAGCGGAAGGCTGCGTTCGTGAGCTCGTTGCGGAAGCTGAGCCGGATCAATGGATGACCGATCCAGAACGCGATCACCGTCGCGAATGTGACGTAGATGAGGACCACCCAGAACAGGGCGTGGCTCAGAGTAAGACCCGCGATGGTCAGCGGCCCCGAGAGGTTCCACAGGATCAGCGTGAAGGACACGACCGTGACCAGCGAGTTGATCGCACCGAACAGCAGGGTTGCCGACGTTCCGATCATCGGAGTGTTGGGGGAGGAGCCGACCCCGGCGGTGAAGATGTCGATGTCGTACTGGATGCGCTGGTCGGGGTTGTCGACATCGCGGTCGGTGAAGCGGGTCCGGTAGTAGGCGTGGTCGTCGAGCCAGTCACACGTGAGCCGGTCGGTGAGCCAGACGCGCCAGCGGATGATGAACCGCTGAGTGAAATAGATGTCGAGCATCACCCTGGAGATGTAGATGGTCGCGAGAATCGCGAAGATGATGATCGCCTGCCAAAACCCGTGGATGCCGGACTGGCGGATCTCCTCATTGCCCGCGCCAGCGCCCTGGAAGGCGACCTGCAGGGATGTGAACAGGTCGTTGCTGTAGTAGCTGAGCAGGACGTCAAGCCGAACCGAGATGATCGTGGAGAGCAGCAGCACCGCCAACCAGATCCATGTACCCACGCTCTGCCGGCCCTTGAAGTAGTCGCCGGTGATCCGCCAGTACTGGCGGCCCCACACCGTGTAGCGGGCCAGCACGACCAGCAGCACCATGGTGACGACAGCGCTGATCGCCCACGCCTGGCCGATCCACAGCAGCGACGGGCCCAGTTCGTGCGCCCAGTCCATGGACGGCTTGAAGGTCTCCAACGCGATCTCCTCCTGGGGTGGCGCGCATGCCACTCCCGGCGAACCTACCGCGACACCGGCACGCGGGGTGCGTCAGTGCTGAATGGTCGCCGAAGTGTCGCCCCGGCGCGTGGCCGGTCGCCGTCGCTATCGCGGTCGCCGCCGGTACCGTTGAGCCGTGGCGAAGACTCGCAAGACCGGTACCGGCGGACCGGGTCGTTTGAGTAAGGGGTTCTGGCGTCTGCTCGGTGCGACCACCGAACGGGTGAAGAACGAATCGATGGCCGAGGTTGAGGCCTCCGCCGAATTCGCGGACAAGGCCAAGGAGCTCAGCGATGAGCAGTTACGGAACGCGGCAGAGCTGCTGAACCTGGAATTGTTGGCCGGAGCCTCCGACATCCCACAATTCCTGGCGGTGGCGCGCGAGGCCGCCGAGCGGGCCACGGATCTGCGCCCCTTCGATGTGCAGCTGCTCGGCGCGTTGCGCATGATGGCCGGTGACATCGTCGAGATGGCGACCGGCGAGGGCAAGACGCTGTCCGGCGCGATCGCTGCGGCGGGATACGCGCTCGGTGGCCGTCAGGTCCACGTCGTCACCATCAACGACTATCTGGCCCGCCGCGACGCGGAATGGATGGCGCCCCTGCTGAAGGCCATGGGCCTGACCGTCGGGTGGATCACTTCGGAGTCGACCGCCGACGAGCGGCGCGCCGCCTACCGCTGCGATGTCACCTACGCCTCGGTGAACGAGATCGGCTTCGACTTGCTACGCGATCAGCTCGTCACCGATGTTTCGGATCTGGTGTCGCCCAACCCGGATGTGGCACTCATCGACGAGGCCGATTCGGTGTTGGTCGACGAGGCGCTGGTGCCCTTGGTGCTGGCCGGGACCACGCATCGCGAAACCCCGAAATTGGAGATCATCGGCCTGGTCGGGGAATTGGTGGCCGATTCGACCGAGGAGTACTTCGCCACAGACGACGACAGCCGCAACGTTCACCTCACCGAGGCCGGCGCCAAGCGGATCGAGAAAGCGCTGGGCGATATCGACCTCTATTCCGAAGAACACGTCACCACCACCCTCACCGAGGTCAATGTCGCACTCCACGCTCATGTTCTTCTGCAACGCGACGTCCACTACATCGTGCGCGACGGCGCGGTGCACCTGATCAACTCTTCGCGCGGCCGAATCGCCCAGTTGCAGCGGTGGCCGGACGGGTTGCAGGCGGCAGTCGAGGCGAAGGAGGGGATCGAGACCACCGAGACCGGCGAGGTTCTCGACACCATCACCGTCCAGGCATTGATCAATCGGTACCCGACCGTGTGCGGGATGACCGGTACGGCGCTCGCCGCCGGTGAGCAGCTCCGGCAGTTCTACAAGCTGGGTGTGTCGCCGATTCCACCCAATACGCCCAACATCCGCGAGGACGAGGCTGACCGGCTGTACATCAACGCCGCGGCGAAAACCGACGCGATCATCGATCACGTCATCGAAGTCCATGCGACCGGGCAACCGATTCTCATCGGCACGCACGACGTCGCCGAATCCGAAGACCTGCACCGGCGCCTCGTTCGTCGCGGCGTGCCCGCCGTGGTGCTCAATGCAAAGAACGACGAAGAAGAAGCGCAGGTCATCGCCGAAGCCGGCAAGCTCGGTGTCGTCACCGTCTCGACCCAGATGGCCGGCCGTGGCACCGATATCCGCCTCGGCGGATCGGATGCCGCCGACCAGTCGGCCGAACACGATGAGGTTGCCGCGCTCGGCGGCCTTCATGTCATCGGGACGGGCCGGCACCGAACGGAACGACTGGACAACCAGCTCAGGGGCCGGTCGGGCCGGCAGGGAGATCCCGGCTCGTCGGTGTTCTTCTCCAGCCTGGACGACGACGTCGTCGCCGCCCATCTGGATTCCTCCAAGTTGCCGACCGACTGCGACGCGACCGGGCGCATCGTCAGTCCCAAAGCGGCGGCCCTGCTCGACCACGCCCAGCGAGTCGCCGAGGGCCGCCTATTGGACGTACACGCGAATACCTGGCGCTACAACCAGCTGATCGCCCAGCAACGCTCGATCATTGTCGAGCGCCGAAACGCGTTGCTGGGCACCGACACCGCTCGCACGGAGCTTAAGGCGCTGTCACCGGAACGCTATGAGGAGCTGTCGGCCGACCTTTCCGGGGACAATGCCGCCGAGGACGAACTGGAGCGCATCTGCCGCACGATCATGCTCTACCACCTGGACCGTGGCTGGGCCGATCACCTCGCCTACCTCTCCGACATCCGGGAGAGCATTCATCTGCGTGCCCTCGGCCGCCAGAACCCGCTCGACGAGTTCCACAGAATGGCCGTCGACGCGTTCACACATCTCGCCGCCGACGCCATCGAAGCAGCCCAGCAGACATTCGAAACGGCCAACGTACTCGTGGACAAACCCGGCCTGGACCTGTCCAAGCTGGCGCGTCCGACGTCGACGTGGACGTACATGGTTCACGACAACCCGCTCAACGACGACACGCTGTCCGCGTTGAGCCTGCCCGGAGTGTTCCGATAGGCATGCCGCTGACAGGCGGCCCGCAACCAGGCAGCAGAGTGCTGACCATCCCGAACGTGCTCAGCATGATTCGGTTGATCCTGGTGCCCGTCTTCCTGTACCTGCTGCTCTTCACCCACGCCTACGGCTGGGCGGTGGGCATCTTGATGTTCAGCGGTGTTTCCGATTGGGCCGACGGCAAGATCGCCAGGCTGGTCGCCAACCAGTCATCCCGGCTGGGTGAGTTGTTGGACCCTCTGGTCGATCGGGTGTACATGCTCGTCGTTCCGGTCGGACTCGGACTGGCCGGTGTCGTCCCGTGGTGGGTGGTGGCACTGCTGATCGGCCGCGACGCCGTGCTCGCCGCAACACTGCCGATCGTGCGGAGCCGTGGACTGACCGCGCTTCCGGTCACCTACATCGGCAAGGCCGCGACATTCGCCTTGATGTCGGGGTTCCCGCTAGTCCTGTTGGGGCAGTGGGATGCCTTGTGGAGCAGAGTCGTCGGCGCGATCGGATGGGGATTCTTGATCTGGGGAATCGGCATGTACCTGTGGTCCGGCACGCTGTACCTGCTGCAAGTCCGACTGGTGGTGCGAGACTTGCCCAAGGCACACCATGTCGCCGCGCCCTGACCCTGTCCTCGGCGGCTACGACCCGCGGGCGGGCTTCGCCGCACATTCCGCCAACCGGCCGACCCGGATCCCCGTGCCGTCGCTGCTGCGTTCGTTGCTCTCCGACCATCTCGATCCCGGGTACGCTGCCGCCGCTGCCGAGCGCAGCCGCTCCGGGCGTTCCCGCAGACCGATCGCCGACCGGCTTTGGCAAGCACTCGCGGCCCTTCTGATCGCAGCGGTATTCGCGGCTGCGATGGCGCAGGCGCGTTCTACCGCGCCGGGAGTCAGCGCCGCGCAGAGCGCGCTGGCGACCAACGTGCGGTCGGCCGAGTCCGTCACCGACCGCCTGACCTCCGAACGCGACGAGTTGGCGCGCCAGGTCAACGACGTCCAGCACGCGCAGTTACGCGACGACGCCACGGGCCGGCAGCTGCTGGCCAGACTCGACCAGGTCGGTCTCGCGGCAGCCACGACGGCCGTGGTCGGTCCCGGGTTGACCGTCACCGTCACCGAACCGGGCGCCGGCAGAGATTTGACCGACGTCTCCAAACGCCGGCTGCCCGGAAGCCGGCAGGTGATTCTCGACCGCGACCTCCAGTTGGCGGTGAACTCGCTGTGGTCGAGCGGGGCAGAGGCCGTCTCGGTCGGAGGCGTGCGCATCGGGCCGAATGTCACCATCCGGCAGGCGGGCGGAGCGATTCTGGTCGACAACCATCCGATCAGCAGCCCGTACACGTTGCTGGCGATCGGATCTCCCGACACCATGCTGGACGGTTTCGACCACAGCAGCGGACTACACCGGCTGCGATTGCTGGAAGCCGCCTATGGAGTGGGCGTCAGCGTGAGCAGGGGAGACGGCCTGTCGCTGCCAGCCGGAACGACTCGGGAGATTACATTTGCCAAAGCAATACCCTGACGCGACCGAACATCCCGAAGTGAAATGAGCCGACCCACATGATCGGTATCGCCGCACTCGTCGTCGGCATCGTTCTCGGCCTGGTGTTTCATCCGAACGTCCCGGAGTACATCGCGCCCTACCTTCCGATCGCCGTTGTGGCCGCCCTCGACGCGGTATTCGGCGGGCTGCGGGCCTACCTGGAGAAGATCTTCGACGCCAAGGTCTTCGTCGTCTCATTCGTGTTCAACGTGCTGGTTGCGGCGCTCATCGTCTATGTCGGTGATCAGCTCGGGGTCGGGACCCAGCTGTCGACGGCGATCATCGTCGTTCTCGGGATCCGCATCTTCGGCAATGCCGCGGCCCTGCGACGCAGATTGTTCGGTGCGTGACATGGCGGGGGACACGGCCGCAAGCCCTTCTGCCGACGCCGGCAGCCCGTCTGACGTCGTCAGCCCGTCTGACCCCAACGCCGATCACCACGAAGGCCGCCACGAACTGCCCGCCGGGACTGCGGTCGCCCGACTGACGGCCCGGCCGCGCGGCAAGTCGCAGCTCGTGTTCGGGGCCCTCGGAGTGGTCTTATGCCTGGTGCTGGGCATCGCGATAGTCACCCAGGTCCGCCAGACCGAATCGGGGGATGCGCTCGATACGGCCCGGCCCGCCGATTTGCTGGTTCTGCTCGACTCGCTGCAACAGCGGGAGGCCGCCCTGAACACGGAAGTTGCTGAGCTGCAACGGAATTTGAGTGCGATGCAGGCTGCCGGCAACAGCGACCAAGCGGCGATCGAGAACGCCCGGGCCCGGCTTGCCGCGTTGTCGATCCTGATCGGCACCGTCGCCGCCACGGGTCCGGGCGTCACCATCGTGATCGACGATCCCGGCCCGGGCGTCGCGCCGGAGACATTGCTCGACGTGATCAACGAGCTGCGCGCGGCCGGTGCCGAGGCGATGGAGATCCGTTCCGGTCAGCGGGCCGTCCGGGTCGGGGTCGACACCTGGGTGGTCGGCAGTCCGGGCAGCCTGGTCATCGACTCGGTCACCTTCAGCCCGCCCTATTCTGTTCTGGCGATTGGTGACCCTCCCACGTTGGCTGCCGCTACGAACATTCCAGGCGGCGCGGTCGACAGCGTGGAGCGGGTCGGCGGCACCATGGTCGTCACGCAATCCGATCACGTCGACATCACCACCTTGCGACAACCGAAAGCCCGCCAATACGCTCAGCCCGTCAAGTGAGCGCCGACAGCCCAGAGGAGCACCTGTGACAGACAACCCGGCGACCGACATCCCGGCTGACCTGCGATACACGGCAGAGCACGAGTGGATCCGCCGTACCGGAACCGACACCGTACGTGTCGGAATCACCGATTTCGCCCAGTCGTCGTTGGGTGACGTGGTCTACGTGCAGCTTCCCGATGTCGGCGCCGACGTCAAGTCGGGCGAGGCGTTCGGCGAAGTCGAGTCGACCAAGTCGGTTTCAGATCTGTTCGCGCCGGTTTCGGCGAAAGTGATCGCGGTCAACGAGGACCTGGTCGGAAGCCCCCAATTGGTGAACAGCGACCCGTACGGAGCGGGCTGGCTCCTGGATCTTCAGGTCGACGGCGATACGCTCGAAGCCAGTTTGGCGGCATTGCTCGACGCAGACGCCTATGGTGGCTCGCTGACATGATCAGCACAGATCCGAGGGTGGCGGACACAATGACAGTCATCGCACGGTACGGTCGACGTACCGGTCGACTTAAGTGATGCCACGGCTATCAGTGAAGTCAGTGAGGAGTGACGAGTGACGGACAACGATCAGAATTCTGGGGCTGACCAGGCGTCTGAGGAAGTCACTGTGGAGACGACATCCGTCTTCCGCGCGGATTTCCTCAATGAGTTGGACGCCCCGGCAACGGCTAGTGGCGAAAGCGCGGTATCGGGTGTGGAAGGACTTCCCACCGGTTCGGCGCTGCTGGTCGTCAAACGCGGCCCGAACGCAGGCTCACGGTTCCTGCTCGACCAGGCGACCACGTCGGCCGGTCGGCATCCTGACTCCGACATTTTCCTCGACGACGTGACTGTCAGCCGCCGTCATGCCGAATTCCGGTTGGATGGAAATGAGTTCCAGGTCGTCGACGTCGGCAGCCTCAACGGCACCTACGTCAACCGGGAGCCCGTCGATTCCGCCAGCCTGGCCAACGGCGACGAGGTCCAGATCGGCAAGTTCCGTCTCGTGTTCCTGATCGGCCCTAAGCAGTCTGACGACCTGGGTGG
>JAXLRY010000021.1:0-60782 GCA_046330895.1 Mycobacterium sp.
CTCGTCCCAGCCCGGCATCGTCGAAACGACCAAGCGCCCCGTCGCCCCGAATTCGGTCGTGTGCGCGGCGCCGTCATCCGCGCAGACCGCCGTCGCGACTATCGTCGATCCCTCGGCGCCCACGATCACCGTCGCGCTGCCGTCCGGGTGGACGACCCAGCCCGGCACGGGTGACGTGGCGGCTCGGTTGGTGGGCCCGAACGGAATGATCGGTGACGTCAGGATCGCGCCGGCCTCCCCGGACGCGGCCGCATCGTTCACTCGCTACGCCGACGATGTCATGGCCAAGTATCCGATCAGCTCGCTGAGCGCATTGCCGGCCGAATTGTGCGGCTACAGCGGTCAAAAGCTGATGGGCAATTGGGCTGACAATCCCGATCGGTCGATCCAGTACAACGATCGAATCGTCCATGTCTGGACCAACGATCAGAACTATCTGGTCTCGGTGCACGTCGAGGCGCTGTCCGGCACTCCGGGTTTCAACGACGCGGCTTCGGTATTGACCGGCGATTTCGGCGTGAGCGTTCCGTAGGAATGCTGACCGAGCTGGTTGAACTTCCAGGCGGATCGTTCCGGATGGGGTCGACGAGCTTCTACCCAGAGGAAGCGCCGATCCATACCGCGACGGTTCCGGCGTTCGCGATCGAACGGCATCCGGTGACCAATGACCAATTCGCTGAGTTCGTTTGTGCGACAGGGTATGTCACCGTCCCTGAACGTCCGCTGGACCCGTCGTTGTATCCGGGTGTCGCAGAAGCCGACCTGCTGCCCGGCGCGCTGGTCTTCCGGCAGGCGGCTGGTCCTGTCGACTTGCGCGACTGGCGGCTGTGGTGGGATTGGGTTCCGGGCGCCTTTTGGAAGCGGCCGTTCGGTCCCGACAGCGATCTCGCCGGCAAATCTGATCATCCCGTGGTTCAAATCGCGTACCCGGACGCGGCGGCCTATGCGCGGTGGGCAGGGCGACGGTTGCCGAGCGAGGCCGAGTGGGAATTCGCGGCGCGGGCAGGTGCCACCTCGGTGTATTCGTGGGGCGACGAAGCGACCGTCGACGGCGAACTGATGGCCAACACCTGGCAGGGGAAATTCCCGTATCGGAATGACGGGGCGCTGGGGTGGGTGGGCACGTCACCGGTTGGGGCATTTCCCCCAAACCGCTTCGGGTTGTTCGACATGATCGGAAATGTCTGGGAGTGGACGACGACGCGGTACTCGGCTCACCACATCATCGGCGGTTCGTGTTGCCCAGCGCCGGCTGTTTCGGAGCGGCCCGATCCGACGGTGAACCAGACCCTCAAGGGCGGCTCGCACCTCTGCGCGCCGGAGTACTGCCACCGGTACCGGCCCGCGGCGCGGTCGCCGCAATCCCAGGACACGTCGACTACGCACATCGGCTTCCGGTGCGTCACCTCCTGACGCCGAGCAGACGCAGCTGCCCCGCTTTTGACGGCGTGTCGGGTACCTGAGCGACTGCTCGCGGACGACCGCGAACAGCTCGGATTTGGAGCTTCGCGACAGCGTCACCTAGACTTTCGGGGTTGCCCAGGGCAGACCTCGGCCGGCTTGGATTGTTCAAGTCAGCCCCGCGTGCTCTTGGAAGACAAAGACCGCGCACGTCAGGTTTGGTTCAGCTGTGTCTGTTCAGCTCTGCCGTGCTCACATTTTGAGGGAGATCTAGTGATTCAGCAGGAATCGCGGTTGAAGGTCGCCGATAACACGGGCGCCAAGGAGATCTTGTGCATCCGTGTGCTGGGTGGATCGTCGCGGCGCTACGCCGGGATCGGGGACATCATCGTGGCGACCGTCAAGGACGCCATCCCCGGCGGCAACGTCAAACGTGGTGACGTCGTGAAAGCCGTCGTCGTGCGGACCGTCAAGGAGCGTCGTCGTCCCGACGGCAGCTACATCCGGTTCGACGAGAACGCCGCCGTCATCATCAAGAACGACAACGAGCCTCGCGGGACTCGTATCTTCGGCCCGGTCGGCCGCGAGCTGCGCGAGAAGCGTTTCATGAAGATCGTTTCACTCGCCCCGGAGGTGTTGTAAATGAAGGTCCGCAAGGGCGACACGGTGCTGGTCATCGCCGGCAAGGACAAGGGCGCCAAAGGCAAAGTGCTGGTTGCGTATCCCGAGCGGGAGCGGGTCCTCGTCGAAGGCGTGAACCGGATCAAGAAGCACACCGCGGAATCCGCCAATGAGCGTGGCGCCAAGTCGGGCGGCATCGTCACCCAGGAGGCTCCGATCCACGTCTCCAACGTGATGGTGGTCGATTCCGACGGCACGCCCACCCGCGTCGGCGTTCGCGTCGACGAAGAATCCGGCAAGCGCGTCCGCTTTGCCAAATCCAACGGCAAGGACATCTGAGAGCGATGACTACCGCAGAGAAGGTTCAGCCAAGGCTGAAGCAGCGCTACCGCAACGAGATCAAGGATGCGCTGAACAAAGAGTTCAACTACGCCAACGTGATGCAGATCCCCGGTGTGGTCAAGGTCGTCGTCAACATGGGCGTCGGTGACGCCGCCCGCGACGCCAAGCTGATCAACGGAGCCGTCAACGATCTCGCGTTGATCACCGGCCAGAAGCCGGAGATCCGTAAGGCCACCAAGTCGATCGCACAGTTCAAGCTCCGCGAGGGCATGCCGATCGGTGCGCGGGTGACTCTGCGCGGCGACCGGATGTGGGAGTTCCTCGATCGCCTCGTGTCGATCGCGCTGCCCCGTATCCGCGACTTCCGCGGGCTGAGCCCCAAGCAGTTCGACGGACACGGCAACTACACGTTCGGACTCGCCGAGCAGTCCGTGTTCCACGAGATCGACGTGGACTCGATCGACCGACCGCGCGGCATGGACATCACGGTCGTGACCTCGGCGACAAATGACGACGAAGGGCGAGTGCTGTTGCGTGCCCTCGGCTTCCCGTTCAAGGAGAACTGAGCAGATGGCAAAGAAGGCACTGGTCAACAAGGCCAACAAGAAGCCGAAGTTCGCTGTGCGGGGTTACACCCGCTGCAATAGGTGCGGCCGCCCCCGCGCCGTGTTCCGCAAGTTCGGCCTGTGCCGAATCTGCGTGCGTGAGATGGCGCATGCCGGCGAACTGCCCGGTGTGCAGAAGTCCAGCTGGTAAACCCAGCCACGCCAACAGCCCACAGACCGTATTTCGAACTCAGGCGCAGTAGGCCCGCACGGGAAATCGTTTCCCGGGGAACCGCTGCGAGGAAGGTAGACAGGCCCAGTCATGACTATGACGGACCCGATCGCAGACTTCTTGACACGTCTGCGCAACGCCAACTCGGCGTATCACGACGAAGTGACCCTGCCGCACAGCAAGATCAAGGCGAACATCGCCGAGATCCTCAAGCGCGAGGGTTACATCACCGATTTCCGCACCGAGGATGCTCGCGTCGGCAAGTCGCTGGTCGTTCAGCTCAAGTACGGCCCGAACCGGGAACGGAGCCTGGCCGGTCTGCGCCGGGTTTCGAAGCCGGGTCTGCGAGTGTACGCGAAATCCACCAATCTGCCGCGAGTTCTCGGCGGCCTGGGCGTGGCGATCATTTCCACGTCTTCGGGTCTGTTGACCGACCGCCAGGCAGCACGACAGGGCGTGGGCGGCGAAGTCCTCGCTTTCGTGTGGTAGCGGGAAGGGAACAGGCTTATGTCGCGAATTGGTAAGCAGCCGGTGCCGGTGCCAACCGGTGTCGATGTGACGATCGAAGGTCAGAACCTGTCGGTCAAGGGGCCCAAGGGCACCCTGGAATTGGCCATCGCAGAGCCGATCACGGTGGCGCGCAACGAAGATGGCGCGATCATCGTGACCCGCCCCGACGACGACCGTCGCAGCCGCTCGCTGCACGGGCTGTCGAGGACGCTCGTGGCGAACCTGGTGACCGGTGTGACTCAGGGTTACACCACCAAGATGGAGATCTTTGGTGTCGGTTACCGCGTTCAGTTGAAGGGCAGCAACCTTGAGTTCGCTTTGGGTTACAGCCATCCCGTACTGATCGAGGCCCCGGAGGGCATCACTTTCGCGGTGGAGACGCCCACGAAGTTCTCGGTCACCGGAATCGACAAGCAGAAGGTCGGTCAGATCTCTGCCAACATCCGCCGGCTGCGCCGTCCCGACCCGTACAAGGGCAAGGGTGTGCGCTACGAGGGTGAGCAGATCCGCCGCAAGGTCGGAAAGACAGGTAAGTAACCATGGCCACAAGCACCGAAAAATCAAGCGCGTCAGCGCATCAGCCGGTCGGCAAGAGCGCGTCGGAGGTCCGCCGGGCCTCGCGTCTGCGTCGTCATGCCCGGCTGCGTAAGAAGGTTGCCGGGACCGCCGAGCGGCCCCGTCTGGCCGTCCACCGCTCGGCTCGGCATATCCATGTCCAGCTGATCAACGATGCCAACGGCACCACAGTGGCGGCGGCGTCGTCGATCGAGGCCGATGTCCGTGGCGTCGAGGGCGACAAGAAGGCTCGCAGCGTTCGGGTCGGCCAGCTCATCGCCGAGCGCGCGAAGGCGGCCGGTGTCGAGGACGTGGTGTTCGACCGTGGTGGTTACACCTACGGCGGACGCATCGCGGCTCTGGCGGATGCTGCCCGTGAGAGCGGACTGAAGTTCTAGCCGGCGGGCGGGAACGGAAGCGACTAGGGACATGACAATGACTACGAGTGACAACGGAAGGACCGAATGATGGTGGAGCAGAGCGCATCCGGCACCGCGCCGGAGACCGGCGCCCCCACCGCCGGAACTCGGACCGACGGTCGAGATGACCGCGGTGATCGTGGCGGCCGGTCAGATAACCGCGGCCGGCGTGACGACCGCGGAGGTGGCCGTGGCGGCCGCGACGGTGGCGAGAAGAGCAATTACCTGGAGCGGGTCGTCGCGATCAACCGCGTCTCCAAGGTGGTCAAGGGCGGTCGTCGGTTCAGCTTCACCGCGCTGGTGATCGTCGGCGACGGCAACGGCCTGGTCGGTGTCGGCTACGGCAAGGCGAAGGAAGTTCCGGCCGCGATCGCCAAGGGCGTCGAGGAAGCACGAAAGAACTTCTTCCGCGTTCCGCTGATCGGCGGGACGATCGTCCATCCGGTTCAGGGTGAGGCCGCGGCCGGCGTCGTGATGTTGCGTCCCGCCAGCCCGGGTACGGGCGTGATCGCCGGTGGTGCGGCGCGCGCCGTGCTGGAATGTGCAGGCGTGCACGACATCCTGGCCAAGTCGCTGGGCAGTGACAATGCGATCAACGTGGTGCATGCCACCGTTGCCGCGTTGAAGCTGCTGCAGCGTCCTGAGGAAGTGGCGGCCCGTCGGGGTCTGCCGCTCGAAGACGTCGCGCCGGCAGGCATGCTGCGCGCACGCCGCGAGAGCGAAGCACTTGCCGTCGCGGCAGCACGGGAAGGTAGTGCATAGCAATGGCACAGGTGAAGATCACCCAGGTGCGCGGAATCGTCGGCGCACGCTGGAAGCAACGTGAAAGTCTGCGGACTCTGGGTCTGCGGAAGATCCGTCAGTCGGTCGTCCGGGAGGACGACCCGCAGACGCGCGGCCTCATCAAGGTCGTGCACCACCTCGTTGAGGTAGAAGAGGTCTGAACATGACTATCAAGCTCCATGATTTGAAGCCCGCTCCGGGCTCGAACAAAGCTAAGACCCGCGTCGGTCGCGGCGAGGGATCCAAGGGTAAGACCGCGGGCCGTGGCACCAAGGGTACGAAGGCCCGCAACAGCGTGCCCGTGGGCTTCGAGGGCGGTCAGATGCCGATCCACATGCGTCTGCCCAAGCTGAAGGGCTTCCGCAACCGGTTCCGCACCGAGTACGCGGTCGTGAATCTCGGCGACCTGAGCAAGGCGTTCCCGCAGGGCGGCACCGTCGGCATCGACGAGCTCGTCGGCAAGGGTTTGGTTCGCAAGAACGTTCTGGTGAAGGTTCTCGGCGACGGCAAGCTCAGCGCCAAACTGGATGTCACCGCGCACAAGTTCAGTGGTAGCGCCCGCGAGGCGATCACTGCCGCAGGCGGTTCGGCGACCGAACTGTCCTAGCGTTCCCGGCGCGAGCAGACGTAAAAGCCCCCGACACGCCTCGCGTGCGGGGGCTTTTACGTCTGCTCACCCAAGCAGCCGGGCCGCGCTGCTGACGGTGCGCTCTGTAGGGTCGAGGAATGCTCGACTTCCTGCCCGGCATTCCCGGCGCGTCCGGCCTTCGCGATCTTGCCCGGCGGGTGGATACAGCCCGTCACCACGGTATTCCGGATGGGTGCATCCTGGAGTTCGACATTCACGCGGCCCCGCCGGAGACCGGTGGCTTCGATCCGCTGTCTTTCATCACCGGTGGCGGCAGGAATCTGCTGTTGCGTGAAGCTGTCAGCGCCATTCACCGCGCGGCGGACGACCCGCGAGTCGCCGGTTTGATTGCGCGAGTGCAGGTGTCGGCCGCCCCGCCCGGGCCCGTCCAGGAATTGCGCGAGGCCGTGGCCGCTTTCAGCGCGGTCAAACCATCCCTCGCCTGGGCCGAGACCTATCCCGGCACGCTGTCCTACTACTTGGCCTCGGCTTTCGGCGAGGTGTGGATGCAGCCGTCCGGAACAGTCGGATTGGTGGGTTTCGCCACCAACGCGATGTTCCTGCGTAGCGCGCTCGAAAAGGCCGGGATCGAGGCGGAGTTCGTTGCGCGCGGGGAGTACAAGTCGGCTGCGAATCTGTTCACCGAGGACCGCTACACCGATGCGCATCGGGAAGCGGACGCCCGGATGATCGAGAGTCTCCACGGTCAGGTGCTGCGTGGGATCGCGGAGTCGCGTGACCTCGACGCCGCGGCTCTGAACGAGTTGGCCGACAAGGCGCCATTACTGCGCGACGATGCGGTCACCGCGCGACTGATCGACCGGATCGGGTTCCGCGATGAGGCCTACAGCCGCATGGCGGAACTCATCGGGATCGAGGGTGTCTCACCGGAAACCGGTGACGCCGACACCGCGGACAACGCTCCGCCGAGGTTGTATCTGTCGCGGTACGCGCAGGCCCGCAAGAGCGGGCCTCCGGTTCCGGCGTTGGTGCCCGCCCCCTCGCTGCCGAGTTTCAAGCGGGATCCGGCCATTGCGGTCGTGACGGTCGCCGGGCCCATCGTCAGTGGGCGTGGTGGACCCCAGGTTCTGCCGATCGGGCGTGCCAGCGCAGGCGGTGACACGATCGCGGCCGGACTGCGCGAGGCGGGGGCCGACAAAGACATCGTCGCCGTCGTCCTCCGCGTGGACAGCCCGGGCGGGTCGGTGACCGCATCGGAGACGATCTGGCGGGAAGTATGCCGCCTTCGTTCCGCCGGCAAACCCGTTGTCGCGTCGATGGGTTCGGTGGCTGCTTCCGGCGGCTACTACGTGTCGATGGATGCCGACACGATCGTCGCCAATCCGGGGACGATCACGGGCTCGATCGGTGTTGTGACGGGCAAACTCGTTGCGCGGCAACTCAAGGATCGGCTCGGTGTCGGGTCGGATTCGTTGCGTACCAATGCCAATGCCGATGCGTGGTCGGTGAACGCACCGTTCACCCCCGAGCAGCACGCACTCGTGGAGGCGGAGGCGGACCTGTTCTACGGGGACTTCATCGAAAGGGTGGCCGCCGCGCGCAAGATGACAGTCGCCGCTGTCGACGCTGTTGCTCGCGGCCGGGTCTGGACGGGCGAGGACGCGCTGGAGCGAGGCTTGGTTGATGAACTGGGTGGGTTGCGGACTGCTGTCCGTCGCGCGAAGGCGCATGCGGGCCTCGACGAGGACACCGATGTTCGGCTCGTCGGGTACCCGGGTTCATCGTGGCGGGATTACCTGCAGCCCAAGGCATCGTCGCAGCCGGCGGCGGCGTCGTTGCCGGAGGCGGTGGCCGGACTTATCAGTACGTCCCTCCTGGCCGTGGTGGACCATGCCGAGCGCACGCTGACCGGTGCCAGTGTGCTGTGGCTCGGTGAGACGCGCTTTTAACGCGTCGCGCTGACGTAGATCACGCCGCCCACGGGATCCGGGTCTTCGCCTTCGGCTGGGGGCGTCAGTCCGTTGCGGATGAATTCGGCGTCGCGGGGTGATCCGGCCACCTGCCACCCCCGTTCGGCGAGGTAGTCGAGCACTGGACTGCGTTGGCCCGGGTAGATCAACGACGGTAGGTCGATGTCCAGCCCGAGGGCGCGCATCGGTGCGGTTCGTGCACGCGCCGCCTCGATGTCGAATTCCCTTATGCCGGGCACGAATTGAGTTGCCAGTCGACTTCCCGGAGCGGACAGTTCGGTGATCGTGTCGAACAGATTGTCCTGTGCCTCGCTGGGCAGGTAGATGAGCAGGCCCTCCGCGGACCAGGCAGTCGGCTTGTTGCTGTCGAAGCCCGCGGCGCGCAGCGCGGCGGGCCAGTCGTCGCGGAGGTCGACTGAGACCGTGCGGTGGATCGCGGTCGGCAGGGCACCGATGCCGGCGAGTGTCTCGGTCTTGAACCGGATCACGTCGGGCTGATCGAGTTCGTAGACGACGGTGTCCTCCGGCCAGTTCAATCGATAGGCGCGCGAATCCAACCCGGCGGCGAGGATGACTGCTTGCTGCACCGATTTCTTCGTCGCGTCGAGGAAGAATTCATCAAAGAACTTGGTGCGGACCGCCATTCCGGCGACCAGTGTCTCCATTCTGGCGGCCGAGCTGTCGGGAAGATCGTTGACGTCGATCTCGCCATCGAGGAACTTGGTGAAGAAATCGATGCCGACCGCCCTTACCAGCGGTTCCGCCAGTGGGTCGTCGATCAGGTGGGGGAGCGCTTTGGTTGCCATGGCCCGCGCCGCCGCGACCATGGTCGCTGTCGCTCCGACGCTGGAGGCCACATCCCAGCTGTCGCCGTCCGTACGTGTCATTTCGGGGATCCTTTGTCCACAGATTCCATGGGGCGCTACTTTCGGGTGGCGGTGATGTTGAGCGAATTCTGAAGTCCGGTGGCGGCATCGTCGGAATGGAATGGGCGACCATAGGCGGCGAAGATCTCCGGCCTCGTCTGAGTGCCGACCTCCCAGCCGAGCCGGTCGAGGTAGTCGGCGACGATGTTGTGCCCCTCCGCGTACAGCAAGTCGGGCAGTCGAATGTCTAGGCCGAGCCGCTCCCATTGATCGCTCCAGGCCCCGAAGCGGGCGACCATCGCCGACCGTGAGCCCGGATAGTCCTCAGTCGCCAGCTGGCTGCCCGGCGCCGACTGTGCTGTGACGCTGTCGAACAACCGGTCCTGCGCGTCGGGCGGGAGGTAGAGCAGCAGTCCCTCCGCGATCCACGCGGTCGGCTGCTCGGGGTCAAAGCCGTTCGAGCACAGAGCGGCGGGCCAGTCGTCGCGCAGGTCCGCGCTGACGGCGCGGCGCTCCGCGGTGGGATCTGCGCCTAGGTCGGCCAAGACGCCGGTTTTGAAGTCGATAACCGCGGGTTGGTCGATCTCGAAGACGACTGTGCCCGCCGGCCATGCAAGTCGGTAGGCGCGGGAGTCGAGACCGGACGCGAGGATGACCGCCTGCTGAATGCCCGATGAGGTTGCGGAGACGAAGAAGTCATCGAAGAAGCGGGTGCGGACGGCGATCACATCGACGAGCAGGTGGGCGCCCGCTTTGTTTTCGGGGTCGGAGAGGTCGACGTCGCCCCTGGCCAACCGCGTGAAGAAGTCGATCCCCACCGCCTCGACGAGGGCTCGGGCGAAAGGGTCCTCGATGAGCGCGTCCGCTTCACGGCTGGCCAACGCGCGAGCGGCCGCCACCATGGTCGCGGTGGCGCCGACGCTGGTGGTGAGGTCCCAGGAGTCGCCGTCCCGACGCGCGGAATCGGGCCCGGAACCGACCGGCGGGGGCTTGGGCGAATCGGTACGCATGGTGCTGGAACTCCCTCCGGGGGGTCGCGCGCCTTACTTAGGCAATATAACGAACGCGGGCCGGCTGTGGTGCTGTGCTGCGGGGATCTCGCCCTGCCTGCGTCAACTGTTACTCTCGTAAGCTGTTTGAGCGTTCGGCGCCGCAGGCATACGACTGCAGGCTCCCGGCGCGCGGCAAGATTATCCGAACGCTGGCCACGCCAGCCCCAATGGCACGCTGTGACCGAGAGTCCGGCTGCCCAGGAGGAAGAGTGCTCTCGGCTTTCATCTCATCGCTGCGGACAGCCGACCTTAGGCGAAAGATCCTCCTCACCCTGGGCATCGTCATCCTCTATCGGGTGGGTGCCACGTTGCCGTCCCCGGGCGTCAACTACCACAACGTGCGCCAGTGCATCGATCAGGTCAGCGGTGGCAGCGGTGCTCAGCTCTACTCGCTGATCAACTTGTTCTCCGGTGGGGCGCTGCTGCAGCTCACGGTCTTCGCCGTCGGCGTGATGCCCTACATCACGGCCAGCATCATCGTTCAGCTGCTCACCGTCGTCATTCCACGGTTCGAGCAGCTGCGCAAAGAGGGTCAGGCCGGGCAGAACAAGATGACGCAGTACACGCGTTACCTGTCCGTCGCGCTGTCGATTCTGCAGGCCACCAGCATCGTCGCCCTCGCGGCGAACGGCGGTCTGCTGCAGGGCTGCAACCTCGACATCATCAGTGACCAGAGCATCTTCGCGTTGGTCCTCATCGTGCTGGTGATGACGGCCGGCGCGGCGTTGGTGATGTGGATGGGCGAGTTGGTCACCGAGCGAGGCATCGGCAACGGCATGTCCCTGCTGATCTTCGCCGGCATCGCGGCCCGCATCCCGGCCGAGGGCAAGAGCATCCTGGACACCCGTGGCGGGCTGGTGTTCGCCGCCGTCTGTGCGGCAACGCTGTTGATCGTCATCGGTGTGGTGTACGTCGAGCAGGGACAGCGGCGCATTCCGGTGCAGTACGCCAAGCGGATGGTCGGCAGGAAGATGTACGGCGGAACGTCGACCTATCTGCCGTTGAAGGTCAACCAGGCCGGCGTCATCCCGGTCATCTTCGCGTCGTCGTTGATTTACATCCCTCACCTGATCACCCAGCTCGTCCAGAGCGGCAAGGGCGGCGCCGGGACCGGATGGTGGGATCGCTTCGTCGCGAACTACCTGACCAACCCCGGCGACCCCGTGTACATCGCGATCTACTTCGCGTTGATCATCTTCTTCACGTACTTCTACGTTTCGATCACGTTCAATCCCGAAGAGCGGGCCGACGAGATGAAGAAGTTCGGCGGCTTCATTCCCGGCATCCGCCCCGGCAAGCCGACCGCGGACTACCTGCGCACCGTGCTGAACAGGATCACGCTCCCCGGCTCGATCTACCTCGGGTTGATCGCCGTGCTGCCGAACCTGTTCCTGCAGATGGGCAACTCTGGTGGCGTCCAGAATTTGCCCTTCGGCGGTACGGCCGTTCTCATCATGATTGGCGTCGGTCTGGATACGGTTAAGCAGATCGAAAGCCAACTGATGCAGCGCAACTACGAAGGGTTCCTGAAGTGAGAATTGTTTTGCTGGGACCCCCAGGGGCGGGTAAGGGTACGCAGGCTGTCCAGTTGGCGGAGAAGCTCGGGATTCCACAGATCTCCACGGGAGACCTGTTTCGCGACAACATCAGCAACGGCACACCGCTGGGCTTGAAGGCGAAGAAGTATCTCGACGCCGGTGACCTGGTGCCGGCCAGCCTGACCAATGAGCTGGTCGACGACCGGCTCGACCACGACGACGTGTCGAACGGGTTCATCCTGGATGGCTTTCCGCGCTCCGTGGAGCAGGCAGAGGCGTTGCATCAGATGCTGGAGCGCCGTGGTCTGAAGCTCGATGCGGTTATGGAGTTCCGTGTCCCCGAGGACGAGTTGGTCGAGCGTCTCAAGGGCCGCGGCCGCGCCGACGACACCGAAGAGGTCATCCGTAATCGGATGAAGGTCTATCGCGACGAGACGGCCCCGCTGCTGGATTACTACGCCCATGAGCTCAAGACGGTCGATGCTGTCGGTGGTCTCGATGAGGTGTTCGCCCGCGCGTTGCGGGCGTTGGGTCACTGACTTTCGATGGTCTCGCTGCCCGGACGGCGCAATCGCAAGACAGTTCCCGCCCGCACCGAGGGTGAACTCGATGCGATGGCCGCGGCCGGAGCTGTTGTGGCCGCCGCGCTGAAGGCGGTCCAGGAGTGCGCGGGCTCGGGTGGCAGCACTCGCGATCTTGACGATGTCGCCGAGGCGGTGATCCGCGGCGCCGGTGCGGTTCCGTCGTTCCTCGGGTATCACGGGTATCCGGCCAGCATCTGCTCATCGGTCAACGACCGCGTCGTGCACGGCATCCCGTCAGCCGATGAGGTCCTGGCCCTCGGCGATCTTGTTTCGATCGACTGTGGTGCCATCCTGGATGGCTGGCATGGCGATGCCGCGGTCACCTTTGGAATCGGACCCCTCATCGACGCCGACGAGGCACTGTCCGCGGCGACCAGGCATTCCCTCGAGTGTGGAATCGCGGCCATGGTGCCGGGTAACCGCCTCACCGATGTGTCCCATGCGATCGAGCGAGGCACTCGAGCCGCGGAACGGACGCACGGCCGGCATTTCGGCATCGTGTCCGGCTATGGCGGTCACGGGATAGGTCGCCAGATGCACATGGAGCCGTACCTCTCCAATGAGGGGAGTCCCGGTAAGGGGCCCACTCTGGTGGCGGGCTCGGTCCTGGCGATCGAGCCGATGCTGACGTTGGGAACGACGAAGACGAAGATCCTGGGTGACGACTGGACAGTCGTCACCACTGACGGCTCCCGCGCCGCGCATTGGGAACACACGGTGGCGGTAACCGACGACGGTCCCCGGATTTTGACGTTGCCGCAGTAGCCGATCACCCTGCTGGATCTGGATTTGAACTAGCGGGGCCCTCCATCTCGTGTTTCAACCGGGAGGTGGTGATGAACGACCCCGAGACGGCATTGATGCGCGTCCTCTACGAGGAGCACGCGGGCCCGCTGTGGCGGTATGCCATGCGGCTGACCGGGGATCCGGCCCGCTCGGAGGATGTCGTGCAGGAAACCCTCCTGCGGGCCTGGAAGCATCCGGAGGTGGTCGATGACACCGACCACTCCGTGCGGGCCTGGCTGTTCACCGTCGCCCGCAACATCATCATCGACGAGAGTCGCAGCGCTCGCTTTCGTCGGGAGTCGGGGTCGTTGGATGGCTCCGTTGTCGAACCGCACGGGCCGGACGAGGTCAACGCGGCTTTGGACCGGCTGCTGCTCGGCGATGCGCTGGCACAGCTGTCTGCCGAGCACCGCGCCGTGATTCGGCGGTCCTACTACCAGGGCCATACGACCGCCCAGATCGCCGCGGAGTTGCAGATCGCCGAGGGCACCGTGAAATCGCGGCTGCATTACGCGGTGCGGGCGCTTCGGCTGGCGCTTCAGGAGATGGGAGTGACGCGATGACCGCGCCGTCGGACGGCGACATCGACCGGTATGCCCTGTGGGACGCGTCCTACGTGCTGGGGTCGTTGACGAGCAGTGAACGTCGTGAATTCGAGAACCACCTGACGGGATGCTCCTCATGCCGTGCGGCGGTGGGTGAGATGAGCGGCGTGCCCGCACTATTGGCGATGCTCACCCCGGCCGACATGGCTGCGATCGACGATGGCCGAGTCGAGTTGCCGGTACTGCCGACGAGGGTCCACCCGCGGATGCTCGAGGACTTGCTCGACATCGTTCGGCGCCGTCGGCGCCGTGTGCGCTGGCTGACGTGGACAGCCGCGGCGGCCGCGGCCGCGTTGGTGATCGTGGGCGGCCTGTTCACCTTCGGGCCGGATTCGTCGGTCGCTCCGCAGGAGCCGTCCATGCACGCGTCGGCCACCCCACTCAGCATGACGCCCGTCGCGCCGTCCTCGGTGGAAGCGACGGTGTCGATGGCGAGCCGGAGTTGGGGCACGTACGTGGTGGTGTCGTGTACGTACCGCGAAGAGGAGGCGGCCGTCGGCCGGGGTGGCGATGCCGGCGACCGGCTGGAGCTGGTTGCGGTGGGGAGGGACGGCACTCGCGCCCAGCTCGCAACGTGGATGGCTCGCGAGGGCGTGACGGCCACACCGACCGGCAGCACATCGATGCCGATCGACGCGATCGCCTCAATCCAGGTCGTGTCTACCGACACCGGTGATGTGCTCCTGGAGCGCGAGTTCTGATCCGGAGCGACGATGGGGTATCAATGGCGCATGCCCGCGGATCCGCCAGAGACGATGGCTCATCGGTCACCCCTTCCCAAACCCGATCCGATCGCCGCGGCGCGGGCTAATTGGGAACGGGCCGGCTGGGGCGATGTCGCCGGGGGAATGGTGGCCGTCACGTCGGTGATGCGGGCACATCAGATATTGCTGGCTCGGGTCGAGAATGCGCTACGACCTTACGATCTCAGCTTCTCGCGGTTCGAGTTGCTTCGGCTGTTGGCCTTCAGCCGTACTGGCGCTCTTCCGATCACGAAGGCCTCGGATCGGTTGCAGGTCCACGTCACCAGTGTCACGCACGCGATCCGGAGATTGGAGTCCGACGGTCTCGTCAAGCGGGTTCCGCATCCCACCGACGGGCGGACCACGCTGGTCGAGCTCACGGATCTGGGCCGCTCGACGGTCGAGGACGCCACGGCGACGCTCAACGAGCGTGTGTTCGCCGACGTCGGGATGTCGGATTCGGATGCCCGCGCGCTGGTGGCGTCGATCGAGATCCTCCGCCACCACGCGGGTGACTTTTAGGCGCCGTGCGCGGAGTCAGCGGAACAGCTGGATGACCGCGCTGAAGTCCAGTTCGGGATGTTCGGCGGCGTATTGCGCGTAGATCTCAGCGGCGTGGGTGCCCAGCGGAGCCGACGAGCCCGTCGAAGCGATGGCGTCCATCGCCAGCCCCAGGTCCTTGTTCATCAGGGCTGACGCGAACCCCGGCTGGAATCCGTTGTTGGCCGGCGATGTCGGAACCGGTCCCGGCACAGGGCAATTGGTGTGCACCGCCCAGCAGTTTCCGGTGGCGCCGGTGATCACATCGAACAGCGCTTGCGCCGAGAGGCCGAGCTTCTCGGCCAACACGAACGCCTCTCCGACGGCGATCTGCTGGACGGCGAGAACCATGTTGTTGCACAGTTTCGCGGCCTGCCCGGCGCCGGAGGCGCCGCAATGAATCACCTTGCCCGCCATGGGGTCAAGCACGGGCTTCGCCCGCTCGAGTGCTTTGGCCTCACCGCCGACCATGAACGCCAGCGTCCCCGCCACCGCACCCTTCACGCCACCGGACACCGGCGCGTCCAGTTGGGCGAATCCCTTCTCGGCGGCCTGGCGGTGGACGCTGCGGGCATCGTCCACGGAGATGGTGGAGCTGTCGACGAACAGTGCGCCGGCGGGCGCTGCGGGCAGCACCTCGTCGTAGCAGCTCTTCACGAGTTGGCCGTTGGGCAGCATGGTGATCACGACGTCCGCGTCCTGAACCGCGGCGGTCCCGCTGTCGGCCACCGCGACGCCCTTGTCGGTCGCGGCCTGCTTGGCGGCCGGCATGGGGTCGAAACCGCGGACGGTGTATCCGGCATTGACGAGGTTCGCGGCCATTGGCGCGCCCATGTTGCCCAGCCCCAGGAATGCGATCGTGGTCATGAATTCTCCCTTGTGATGCCGAGTGATACCGATGCCTAGCCGCGAACCCGGGCGGCCTCGGACCGCCCGATGACCACGCGCATGATCTCGTTGGTGCCTTCCAGGATGCGGTGTACGCGAAGATCGCGGACGATCTTCTCCAGTCCGTACTCTGCGAGGTATCCGTAGCCGCCATGCAACTGGAGCGCCTGATCGGCGACGTCGAAGCAACTGTCGGTGACGTAGCGTTTCGCCATCGCGCACAGCGCCACCTTGTCGGGGTCGTCGTTGTCGAGGGCGCTCGCGGCGCGCCACAGCATCAGGCGCGACGTCTCCAGTGCGGTCGCCATGTCGGCCAGGGCGAACCGGATGGTCGGCTCGTCGAGCAGAGGGCCGCCGAAGGCCTGCCGGTCGGCGAGATAGCTGAGCGTCTTGTCGTATGCGGCTTGCGCGCCGCCTAGCGAGCATGCGGCGATGTTGAGCCGGCCACCGTTGAGTCCGTTCATCGCGATACCGAATCCGGTGCCCTCCTTGCCGCCGAGCAGGGCGTCGGCGGGTACTCGCACCCCTTCCAGAATGACCTGCGCGGTGGGTTGGGCGTGCCAGCCCATCTTGGCTTCGTTGGTGCCGAAACTCAGCCCCGGAGAGCCGTTTTCGACGATGAACGTCGAGATGCCCCGCGGTCCGGAACCGCCGGTGCGCGCCATGACAACGTATACGTCGGAGCTACCCGCTCCGGAGATGAACTGCTTGACGCCGTCCAGTACGTAGTGGTCGCCGTCTCGAACGGCCTTGGTGCTCAACGCGGCCGCGTCGGAGCCGGCCCCCGGTTCGGTCAGGCAATAGCTGGCGATGACGTCCATCGACGCCAACCGGGGCACCCACTGCTTGCGCTGTTCCGGTGTGCCGTAGGTGTCGATCATCCAGGTGCACATGTTGTGGATCGAGATGAACGCCGAGATCGTCGGATCTGCCGTCGCCAGGTTCTCGAAGATCCGCACCGCGTCGAGGCGTCGGAGGCCGCTGCCTCCGACATCCTCGCCGCAGTAGATGGCGCCCATGCCGAGCTCCGCGGATTCGCGCAGTACGTCGACGGGGAAGTGCTTGGTTCGGTCCCAATGCAGGGCGTGGGGTGCGAGGCGTTTGGCGGCGAATGCGGCGGCTGTCTCGGCGATCACCCGTTCGTCGTCGTCCATGGTGGTGAAGTTCATCGGCGACCCGCTAGCTCATGGTCGGGATGACGAATTCGGCACCGTCCTTGATGCCCGACGGCCAGCGTTCGGTCACTGTCTTGACCTTGGTGTAGAACTGGATCGACGCGGGACCGTGCTGATTCAGATCTCCGAATCCGGACCGCTTCCAGCCGCCGAAGGTGTGGTAGGCCACCGGCACCGGGATCGGCACGTTGACACCGATCATGCCCACCTGAACGCGCGAGACGAAGTCGCGTGCGGTGTCGCCGTCGCGGGTGAAAACCGCTACGCCGTTTCCGTATTCGTGCTCCGATGGCAGCGCCAGTGCTTCTTCGTAGTCCCTGGCTCGAACGATGCAGAGAACGGGGCCAAAGATCTCGTCGGTGTAGATGGACATCTCGGTGGTGACGTGGTCGAAGAGGGTGGGTCCGATGAAGTAGCCGCCCTCGAGGCTCGCGTCGCCGAATGTCAGTTCGTCGCTGGCTTTTTCGCGTCCGTCGACGACGATTTCGGCGCCGGCGGCGACACCGGCGTCGATGTAGTCGCGGACCCGCTTCAGTGCGGCTCCGGTCACCAGCGGCCCGTAGTCGGCCTTGGGGTCGAGGCTGTGACCCACACGCAGGCTGTTGATCCTCTCGACGAGCTTGGCGCGCAACCGATTCGCCGTCTGTTCGCCGACCGGCACGGCGACGCTGATTGCCATGCATCGTTCACCGGCGCTGCCGTATCCGGCCCCGATGAGCGCGTCGACCGCCTGATCGAGGTCGGCGTCGGGCATGACGATCATGTGGTTCTTGGCGCCGCCGAAGCATTGCGAGCGCTTCCCGTGCGCGGCGGCGGTGGAGTAGATGTACTGCGCGATGTCGGAGCTCCCGACGAATCCGACGGCCTTGACGTCGGGGTGGGTGAGTAGAGCGTCGACGGCCTCCTTGTCGCCCTGGACCACCTGGAAGACGCCGGGCGGCAGACCTGCTTCGAGGAACAGTTCGGCAAGCCGTACGGGCACCGAGGGGTCGCGCTCGGAGGGCTTGAGAATGAACGCGTTGCCGCACGCGAGCGCCGGGCCGGCCTTCCACAGCGGGATCATGGCGGGGAAGTTGAACGGGGTGATGCCGGCGACGACGCCGAGCGGCTGGCGGATCGAGTAGACGTCGATGCCGGTGCCGGCGCCTTCGGTGTATTCCCCCTTGAGCAGGTGGGGGATGCCGATGGCGAACTCGATCACCTCGATGCCGCGCTGGATGTCGCCGCGCGAATCGGCGACGGTCTTGCCGTGCTCGATGGAGAGCAGTTCGGCGAGTTCGTCGGTGTTCGCGTTGACCAGCTCGATGAACTTCATCATGACTCGTGCGCGACGTTGCGGATTCCATGCAGCCCAGATCTTTTGGGCCTCCACCGAGGATCGCACGGCGGTGTCGACGTCGGCGGCCGAGGCGAGCAGGACCTGTGCCTGGACCTCGCCTGTGCTGGGGTTGAAGACGTCGGCTGTCCGGGTGCTGGCGAGGTTGCTGCGCGCACCGTCGATGAAGTGCTGGATCTGTGAGCTCATGAAGTGTCCTTCGACGGGTGTTCTATGAAGCGAAACTAGATACTTGCATATCCTAGTAACGGCGCGTCGGCACACGCAACTAGCTGGAGGAAGCCCGGCGAAGTGCCTCGACGAACGCCTGCGTCTCGCTCCACGACGGCAGCACTCCCGCAGCGGCGACCTCGTCGAGAAGCGGTGCGGCCGCGTCGCGATCCGAGAGCACCAATTGGTCGGCGTCGATGGGCCAGCGGATTCCGATGTTCGGATCGAGTGGGTTGACGGTGTGCTCGCGGTCCGGTGCATACGGTGCGGAACACAGGTACATGACCGTCGAATCTTCCTCCAGCGCAAGGAATCCATGCGCGAGTCCCTCAGCCAGGTACATCGAGTTGTGGTCGACGTCATCGAGCACTGCGGCGTCCCAGCGGCCGAAGGTGGGGGAGCCCACCCGGATATCGACGACGACGTCGAAGACGGCCCCCTTGGTGCAGGTCACGTACTTGGCCTGGCCGGGAGGGACCTGCGCGAAATGCAGACCGCGCAGGGCTCCGGCCCGGGAGATCGAACAGTTGGCCTGGCGGATTGCAAAGCGATGACCCGTCATTTCCTCGAAAGCGGCCGCATTCAGCCATTCGAAGAAGGTGCCGCGATCGTCACCGAAGTGGGGTGGGCTGATTATCCAGGACCCCGGGATCGCCAGTTCGCGAAAGCCCATGTCATTGACCACGTTTCGCGTACTCGTCCTCGACCTGCCGCTTCAAGGGCTGCCACCACCATTCGTTGTCGCGATACCAGTCGATGGTGTCGCCGAGTCCCTTCGTGAAATCGGTGCGCTCGGGAGTCCAGCCGAGTTCGTCGCGAAGCGCCGAGGAGTCGATGGCGTATCGCAGGTCGTGGCCCGCGCGATCGGTGACGGATTCGAAGTCGTCGGGGCCGTGGCCCATCAGCTCCAGGATCAGGCGCAGCACCGACAGGTTGTCGCGCTCCCCGTCCGCCCCGATCAGATAGGTCGAACCCGACGTGCCGTGGTCCAGAATCCGCCACACCGCACTGTTGTGATCGTCGACGTGTATCCAGTCCCGGACGTTGGCGCCCGCGCCGTACAGTTTGGCGCGCCGGCCGGTCAGCAGGTTGGTGATCTGGCGGGGAATGAATTTCTCGATGTGTTGGTACGGGCCGTAGTTGTTGGAGCAATTGGAGATGGTCGCGCGGATGCCGTAGGAGCGAACCCAGGCGCGAACCAGCATGTCCGCGGATGCCTTCGACGCCGAATACGGGCTCGACGGGTTGTACGGCGAGTCCGCCCTGAAACGCTGCCGGTCATCGAGTGGGAGATCGCCGTAGACCTCGTCGGTAGAGACGTGATGCAGTCGAACCCGCTGGCGCCGCACCGCCTCCAGCACCGTGAAGGTCCCGACGATATTGCTCCGGATGAAGGGTTCGGGGTCGGCCAGGGCGTTGTCGACGTGCGTTTCCGCGGCGAAGTGGACCACTGCGTCGGCGTCGGCCACCAGCTCGTCCACCAGGACCGCGTCGGTTACGTCGCCCTCGACAATTCGCACCGAATCCTCTGCTGCCGACAACGATTCGCGGCTGCCGGCATAGGTCAGTGCGTCGAGGACGGTAATCCGGACGTGCGGTCGTTCCCGCAGTGTGCTGTGCACGAAGTTCGCACCGATGAACCCGGCGCCGCCGGTGACTAGCAACCGCACGGTCAAACCCTAGAGGGGAGAGGGCGGCTCGACCGGCAGCGTGACGATGAACCGAGTGTCGCCGGGCTGTGAGTCGACACGAAGATTGCCGTGGTGCTTCTCGGCAACTATCCGCCAGGCGAGGTCCAGCCCCAGTCCGGTGCCCTGTCCGACCGGCTTGGTGGTGAAGAAGGGGGTGAAGATCCGATCGACGATGTCTTCGTCGATTCCCGGTCCGTCGTCGCCGATCTCGATCCTGATCGTGTCGTCGGTGTCGCGGCGTGTTCTGACGGTGAGGGTCCCGGCACCGTCCATCGCCTGAATGGCGTTGTCGATGATGTTCGTCCACACCTGATTGAGATCGCCTGGATAGCAATGTATTTCGGGCAACGTCTGATCGAAGTCCTTGATCAGCTTGATCGAACTGTTCTTGCCGACCCTTCCGCCGAACATCATCAATGTGCTGCGCAGCAATTCGTGGACATCCGCGGATTGGTATGGTGCGCGGTCCATCTGGGAGTACTGCTTGGCGTCGGCCAGCAGTGCCGAGATTCTGTTGGTGGCCTCGGCAACCCTGTTGACCGCCAGTTCGGTGTCGATGGTGTATTTCAGCCAGCCGATGGCGCTCTGCAATGTCGCCGAACAATCGACGGCATCGACCGACGCCTCGACCCGTTCAAGCCAATCGGTGTCCAGGCCCGCCTCGACGAATGTCGGAGCGTAGTCCCAGCCCGCGGCGATGTGATGACGTTCGAGCCAATCGCCCACCTCGTCCTCGCGGTCCGAAGTCTCCAGTGCGGTGAGCTCGCGCAGCTCGGCTTTGGCCACCTGCTCGGCGACTTCCTCCTGGATACGCACCAGCACCCGGAGGGCGTCGGGGGTGAACTTCCCGTCCGCGAGCATCGCCAGTTTGTGGCGCATCTTGCCGACGTTCGCGCGCAGTCCGGCGATGTCGCGGGCGATCGCGGCGGCCGGATTGTTGAGCTGGTGGGTAAGTCCGGCGGTGATGGTTCCGAGAGCCAGCAGGTGTTCGCGCTGCCCGATGATCTGCGCCTGGCGCCGCCGTCCGACGCTCTGGCCTTCGAGCAGGTGCACGGCCATCGGGAACTCCGCTTGCATGAACCGCGCGAAGGCGTCGGCGTCGAGGACGAAGAAGCGGGACGGCCGGGTCACCCGGACGGAGGCTTGATAGATGTGTTCCTCGTCCGGCACATAGGCCGACCACGCGCCGCAGTAGACGCCGCGCTGCGATGTCCGGGTGGTCTCGATGTCGGTACCGCCGGACCGCTTGGACATCACCAGCTCGCCGTCCAGAAGGACGTACAGGCAGGTTGCGGGGTCGCCTTCGTTGCAGACGATGCCGGGCTCGAACGTGGCGATGTGGCCGTTGGCGCACAGTGTCGCCAGCTGTGTCTCGGTTAGCGCCTCGAAGAGGAACAGCGACCGCAGTTCTTCCGGCAGGCAGGTTTCGCCCATCGACCTCACGCCCCTCTAATTCACCCGTCAGCCAAGTAGCGGTGCACGAACATGACCGCCATCGACCCCTCGCCGACGGCAGCTGCCACTCGTTTGGCCGATTCTGCGCGCACATCACCTGCAACGAACACGCCGGGCACGCTTGTTTCCAGGTGGTGTGGCGGCCGGTCGAGCGTCCAGCCTGACACCTCGCGCAGATCGGGACCGGCCAGGATGAATCCGTGGTCGTCGCGCACCACCACACCCCCGAGCCAGTCGGTGCGCGGCTCCGCGCCGATGAAGATGAACATTCGCCCGCTCGCGTGCTCCTGACGTTCGCCGGTGCCGACGTTCTCCAGACAGATTCGCTCCAGGTGCCCGTCGCCTTGCACTGCGTGGACGACGGTGTTCGGCATCTCGCGGATGTTCGGCCGCGAACGGATCTGCTGGACGAGGTAGTGCGACATCGAATCCTCGAGCCCGCGGCGACTGACGATCGTCACCGACTTCGCTGTCCTGGACAGGAACATCGCGGCCTGACCGGCCGAGTTGGCGCCGCCGATCACGTAGACCTCTTCATCTGCGCAGTCCGGTGCCACCGACGTACTTGCGCCGTAATAGACCCCGGCTCCTGTCAGGTCCCCGCATCCCTCGGCATTCAGTTGGCGGTATTCCACTCCCATGGCGAGGATCACCGACCGGCATCCGATCCGGCGGCCGTCCGACAGCGTGAGCGTGCGTGCCGCTCCGTCGACTTCGAGTGAGGTCACCGCCGCCGCTGTGATCAGTTCCGCATCGAATTTCTCCGCTTGGCGGCGCGCACGTTCGGCCAGTTGCGACCCGGAGAGCCCGTCGGGGAAGCCCAGATAATTCTCGATTCGGGAGCTCTGCCCTGCTTGGCCACCGGTCGCCGTACGCTCGATGAGCACGGTCTTCAGCCCCTCGGAGGCGCCGTAGACCGCGGCCGCCAGACCCGCGGGACCTCCGCCGACAACGACCACGTCGTAGAAGTCCTCGGCGGGGGTCGTGGTCAATCCGAGGGCGGCCGCCAGCTCGGAATCGGTGGGATCGACGAGGGTCTGAGCCAATTCGGTGACCACCACCGGCAACGTCTGGCCGTCCAGTCCAGCTGCCTCGAGAAGCTGTTGACCCTTCAGCTCGTCGGACCGAAACCAGCTGTAGTACAACCTGTTTCGCGCAAGGAACTCGCGGACCTCCGACGAGCGCGCGTTCCACGGATGACCGATGACCTTGGTGTGCGGTATCGCTCGGTCACCAGTGCTGTGCCAGGCCTCGAGCAGGCCGTCGATCACCGGGTAGAGCTTCTCCTCGGGCGGGTCCCAGGGCTTGAGCAGATAGTGGTCGAGATCGACGACGTTGATGGCGTCGATAGCGGCGTGGGTGTCGGCGTACGCGGTGAGGAGCACGCGACGAGCCAGGGGGTAGAGGTGCATCGCCTCCTCGAGGAATTCGATGCCGCTCATCTGCGGCATCCGGTAGTCGGCGACAAGTACCGCCACTGTTTCGCCGCGGAGTTTCAGCTGGTTTATGGCGTCCAGGGCATCGGGTCCGGATTCGGCGCGGACGATGCGATAGCGCTCCCCATAGTGCCCACGGAGATCCCGGGCGACTGCGCGAGAGACCGCCGGATCGTCGTCGACGGTGAGAATGACCGGCTTCTTGGTCTGCGGAGCACGCTGGGGGCCGGAATGGAGATCGGATCCAGTCATCGCCAACAGTATGCGCTTGTGTGGATCGTGTGGCAGACCATCACATCGACGCCGTCATTTTGGAGTACCGACGGCCAGCGGGTATCGTAGACCCACGGTGCGGTCCCGTGCCGACTCTTGCGTGCCAAGTCCTGGAATTTCTGCGATCGCGGCTCACGTTTTGAAAGTCGGGGCGAAGGCTGTCCCGAACCGACAAGCAGGATCTGAGAGGGAATGGCTAAGAAAGACGGCGCCATCGAGGTCGAGGGCCGGGTGGTCGAGCCCCTGCCAAATGCGATGTTTCGCATTGAGCTGGAGAACGGTCACAAGGTACTTGCGCACATCAGCGGCAAGATGAGGCAGCACTACATCCGCATCCTCCCCGAGGACCGGGTGGTGGTCGAGCTGTCTCCCTATGACCTGACCCGTGGCCGCATCGTGTACCGGTACAAGTAGTGCCCGCACACGATCAGCACGCCATTTCGAATGTTTCAGACGAGACCAGAAGGATCAACGAGCCGTGAAGGTGAACCCGAGCGTCAAGCCGATCTGTGACAAGTGCAGGGTGATCCGCCGGCATGGGCGGGTCATGGTGATCTGCTCCGATCCGCGTCACAAGCAGCGACAGGGCTAGTCCGTCCGGACGACGATGCAGGCCGCGTAGCGGCCTGAGGAGGAGCCGGACCGACTAAAACCCGCTGAGAAGCACCAACACAACTGAATGAATGCTGACCTCCCAGCTCCACAGAGCAGCCGGCGCACCAGCGCCGACAAGGCGATTCAGCGCCGCTCTGACACGTCCGGAACGGAGGCCGGACCTCGTGGGATCCCACGGGAACGGACTGGGAACAGACCTCCGCATAGAAGAAGGAATACAGCCCTGTGGCACGTCTAGTGGGCGTCGATCTTCCGCGCGATAAGCGCATGGAGATCGCGCTGACCTACATCTACGGCATCGGCCGTACCCGCTCCGTGGAGATCCTCGCCGCCACCGGTATCGACCGGGATCAGCGCAGCAAGGACCTCACCGACGATCAGTTGACGATTCTTCGCGACTACATCGAAGCCAACCTGAAGGTGGAGGGTGACCTGCGCCGCGAGGTTCAGGCCGACATCCGCCGCAAGATCGAGATCGGCTGCTACCAGGGCCTGCGCCACCGCCGCGGTCTCCCGGTGCGCGGTCAGCGGACCAAGACCAATGCGCGCACCCGCAAGGGGCCGAAGCGCACCATCGCCGGCAAGAAGAAGGCCAGGTAATCCCCGATGGCACCCACAAAGAAGACAGCCGCCGGCCCGAAGAAGGGTGGCAAGGCTCAGAAGACCCGTCGCCGGGAAAAGAAGAACGTCCCGCACGGCGCCGCTCACATCAAGAGCACGTTCAACAACACCATCGTGTCCATCACCGACCCGCAGGGCAATGTCATCGCCTGGGCTTCCTCCGGTCACGTCGGCTTCAAGGGTTCGCGTAAGTCGACCCCGTTCGCCGCTCAGCTGGCCGCCGAGAACGCTGCGCGCAAGGCGCAGGAGCACGGTGTGAAGAAGGTCGACGTGTTCGTGAAGGGTCCGGGTTCGGGCCGCGAGACCGCGATTCGTTCGCTGCAGGCCGCCGGCCTCGAGGTTGGCGCAATTTCCGATGTCACTCCGCAGCCGCACAACGGCTGCCGTCCGCCCAAGCGGCGCCGGGTCTAGGGGGAGAAACTTCAATGGCTCGTTACACAGGTCCTGTCACCCGCAAGTCACGTCGTCTCGGCGTCGACCTGGTCGGTGGTGATCAGTCGTTCGAGAAGCGCCCCTACCCGCCCGGCCAGCACGGTCGCGCGCGGATCAAGGAGAGCGAATACCGCACCCAGCTGCAGGAGAAGCAGAAGGCCCGCTTCACCTATGGTGTCATGGAGAAGCAGTTCCGCCGCTACTACGAGGAAGCGGTGCGTCAGACCGGCAAGACCGGCGACAACCTGCTCCGTATCCTCGAGAGCCGACTGGACAACGTGGTCTACCGTGCCGGTCTGGCGCGGACCCGCCGGATGGCGCGGCAGCTCGTGAGCCACGGCCACTTCACCGTCAACGGCGTGAAGGTCGACATCCCGAGCTACCGGGTTTCGCAGTACGACATCATCGATGTCAAGGACAAGTCGATCAACACCGTGCCTTTCCAGATCTCCAGGGAAACCCAGGGTGATCGCCCGGTTCCGGGCTGGTTGCAGGTTGTCGGCGAACGTCAGCGAATTCTGGTGCACCAGTTGCCGACTCGCGACCAGATCCAGGTGCCGCTCACCGAACAGCTCATCGTCGAGCTCTACTCGAAGTAATGGAAATCCCGCGGGGCGTGTGCTCCGCGGGCCACCGACACGGCATCAAATAGTGGGTGCCGAGAAGGAGATACGAGAAAACCATGCTGATTTCTCAGCGTCCCACCCTGAGTGAAGAGGTCCTCGCCGAGAACCGCTCCCACTTCGTCATCGAGCCGTTGGAGCCGGGTTTCGGTTACACGCTTGGCAATTCGCTGCGTCGTACGCTGCTGTCGTCCATTCCCGGCGCAGCCGTCACGAGTATCCGTATCGACGGTGTGCTGCACGAGTTCACGACGGTGCCGGGTGTGAAGGAAGACGTCACCGACATCATCCTGAACCTCAAGAGCCTGGTCGTGTCCTCGGAGGAGGACGAGCCGGTCACCATGTACCTGCGCAAGCAGGGCCCGGGTGCGGTCACCGCCGGCGACATCGTCCCGCCGGCCGGTGTGACCGTGCACAACCCGGATATGCACATCGCGACCCTGAACGACAAGGGCAAGCTTGAGGTCGAGCTCGTCGTCGAGCGTGGTCGTGGCTACGTTCCCGCCGTGCAGAACAAGGCTTCGGGTGCTGAAATCGGCCGTATCCCGGTCGATTCCATCTACTCGCCGGTGCTCAAGGTGACGTACAAGGTCGAGGCCACCCGCGTCGAGCAGCGCACCGACTTCGACAAGCTGATCCTCGATGTGGAGACCAAGAACTCGATCAGCCCGCGCGACGCGCTGGCGTCGGCCGGCAAGACCCTGGTCGAATTGTTCGGTCTGGCAAGGGAACTCAATGTCGAGGCCGAGGGCATCGAGATCGGTCCCTCGCCGGCCGAAGCCGACCACATCGCCGCGTTCGCACTGCCGATCGACGACCTCGATCTCACTGTGCGGTCCTACAACTGCCTCAAGCGCGAGGGTGTGCACACCGTCGGCGAGTTGGTCGCCCGGACCGAATCGGATCTGCTGGACATCCGCAACTTCGGCCAGAAGTCCATCGACGAGGTCAAGATCAAGCTGCATCAGCTCGGTCTGTCGCTGAAGGACAGCCCGGCCACTTTCGATCCGTCGGATGTCGCCGGCTACGACGTCGCGACCGGCACCTGGAACGGCGATTCGGGTTACGACCTGGACTCCGAGCAGGACTACGCCGAAACCGAACAGCTGTAACAGGGCTTATTCCCACCCGGCTTCGCCCGCCCGATCCGTCCCGGTCCTACCTGATACGGGGACCGGCCCCGATAAGGAGATAGTGCAATGCCCAAGCCGACAAAGGGCCCTCGCCTCGGCGGATCGTCCTCGCATCAGAAGGCGATCCTCGCGAACCTGGCTACTTCACTGTTCGAGCACGGCCGAATCAAGACGACCGAGCCGAAGGCACGCGCATTGCGTCCGTACGCCGAGAAGCTCATCACCCACGCGAAGAAGGGCTCGCTGCACAACCGTCGCGAGGTGATGAAGAAGATCCGTGACAAGGACATCGTGCACGTCTTGTTCGCGGAGATCGGCCCGTTCTTCTCGGACCGCAATGGCGGCTACACCCGCATCATCAAGGTCGAGGCGCGCAAGGGCGACAACGCCCCGATGGCGGTCATCGAACTGGTGCGGGAGAAGACCGTGACTTCGGAAGCGGAGCGCGCGAAGCGCAGCCGCGCGGCGGTCAAGAAGGCGGCGGCGGCACCCGCAGCGCCGGCCGCCGAGGAAGCTGTGGTTGACGAGTCTCCTGCCGAGGAGATCAAGGCCGAGGACGAGGCAATCGCTGAAGCCCAGACCGCTGAAGCCCAGACTGCTGAAGTCCAGACCGCTGAGGACACGGACGCTGACAAGGCCTGACAGCAACGTTACGAATCTGCCCGCCATCGAATCCGATGGCGGGCAGATTCGTCTCCGTCTCGACATCGCCTATGACGGAACGGAATTCACCGGCTGGGCGGCCCAAGATGGGCATCGCACGGTGGCGGGTGTGCTTGAGGACGCGTTGTCCACGGTGTTCCGGGTTCCGGTGCGAATATTTGCGGCAGGACGTACCGACAGTGGAGTGCATGCCACCGGCCAGGTAGCGCACGTGGACGTGCCGGTGGACGCGCTGCCGCACGCTTATCCGCGTCGTCCACGCGGGGGCGACCCGGAGTTCCTTCCCATGATCAGACGCCTTGCCCGGTTCCTCCCCGAGGATGTTCGGGTGCGCGCCGTCGTCCGCGCTCCAGTGGGATTCGACGCACGGTTCTCGGCGCTGCGACGCCACTACGTGTATCGGCTTTCCAGCGCCGCTCACGGCGTCGACCCGCAGTTGTCCCGGTACGTCGCCCCGTGGCGTCGGGCGCTGGATGTGGACGCGATGACCACCGCCTCCCGAATGCTGCTCGGCTTGCACGATTTTGCGGCCTTCTGCCGCCACCGCCCCGGTGCAACGACCATCCGTGATCTGCAGCGATTGGAGTGGGCGGTCGCCGGCGATCTGCTCACCGCCCATGTGAGCGCTGACGCTTTCTGCTGGTCGATGGTGCGCTCCCTTGTCGGCGCCCTGCTTGCGGTGGGGGAGGGTCGTCGCGAACCTTCTTGGACCGCAACGCTTCTCACGGCTACGGCGCGTTCCAGCGACTTCGCGGCCGCACCGGCGCGTGGACTCACCCTGGTCGGCGTCGACTATCCGCCCGACGACGAACTGGCCGCCCGCATCGCGGTGACCCGCGACGTGCGGACGTTGGATCTTCCGTCACCGAGTGTGCCGTCAGGGCGGCGACACGCCGGCGCCGATCGCCGTGGCGGCACACTCGACGCGCCCTGAGCCGCTAGGCGAGCTTGCCGACCGCGAAGTCGGCGGCCTGATTCACCATTCCGGCACCGAGGTAGGCCTTGGCGAGGTGCTGTGGCCAGTTGTTCTCCCAGGTGTCCGGGTCGGCTGGGTTGCAGATCGGGTCCTCCCCGTGGCACAACTCGATCGTTTTGTTCGCGAACGCCGGGTTGAACGACACGATCGGCCCGACCCACTGGCTTCCATTGCCGAACAACACGACCGCGGCGACCTTGTCGCCCGCGCCCGGCGGGAGGGGATTGCGGAATCCGAATGCTGCGATGGGCACCGCGATCACCAGGTCGGTGGCCGCGGCTCCGAGCGAGTAGCCGCCCAGCACCAGCTGGGTGTTCGGGCAGTTGTTGATCATGTACTGGACGCGCTGGCTCATGTCGTTGGCCCCGATGTCGACTTCGGTGTTGGCCGGGTATTTCACCGCGTAAAGATCGACGCTCTTGGAAAGCTTCGATTGCAACGCGTTGAAGAACGCGTTGCCGAGAATCCCGGCGCCCGGCGATTCGAGTCGGCCGCGCGCGAAGATCACCTCGACGTCTGGGCACGCGGCGCCGGCCACGGGAAGGACGTCGGGGGCCGCGACCGGGGCCAGCAGGGCTGCGGCCGCTACCGCGGAGGCTATGGCTGCCCGTAGGGCGCCGCTGACGCGCATTGTCAGAGCATTCCGGCGACGAAACCGGCTGCCTGCCCCGGTAGCCCGGTGCTCTCATAGTCGGTGTGCGCGAACGGGTTGCGGCCGGGCGAGCAGATCGGGTCACCGTTATTGCACAGGTCGATGCCCTTACCGGCGAATGGTGCGCCGGCAGCGGACACGGGGTTGCCGAATTTGGTGGCAGGGTTGCCGAACACCGCGACGGCGGCGACCCGGCTGGCGAGGCTGCTCGGTAGCGGCGGTGCGGAGCCGACGTCGCCAACCTTGTCGCCGAGCGGCGGTATGCCCACCAACATGTCGACCACCGCCGCGCCTTGCGAATAGCCGCCCAGGACGAATTGCGTCGAGGGGCATTGCGAGGCCATGGTCGCGATGTGGTTGGTGGCGTCGGCCGCGCCGTCCGCGGCCGCCAGGAAGTCGTATGTCGCGGGGTAGTTGACGGCGTAGACGCCCAAGGACTGGCCGCCCAGTTGTGACTGCAGGGTGTCGCTGAGTGCCTGACCGACCCGGCCGATACCAGGTGGCTCGCTGGTGCCTCGGGCGAAAACCATCTCGACGTCAGGGCACGGCCCAGCGGAGGCCGGTGCCGGTATCACGAATGGTGTTGCGGCGGCGGCCAACACTGCGGCCGCGACACCCCCCGGAAGAGCACGCATGCGGCTAATAGTCACATAACGGTTGCCGGATGCCCAAAAAAAGTCGGGATTAACGGGCTACAGAAGTCCCGCAGCGAATGCTGCTGCCTGGGTGACTTGCGGTGACCCCGGCCCGTAGCCGCGATGAGCGGCGACGTCGTCGCCCCCGGAGCACACTGGATCGTTGTCATTGCAAAGGTCGATTGCCCTGCCGCCGTATGCGGGGCTCGCGGTCAGGGGGATACCTACCTTGGCCGTGGGGTTGCCGAATACGGCCAGTGCCGCGATGTGGTCCACCGCGTTCGGGGGAAGCGGGTTGTCGAATCCGACCGCGGGGAAGGGTACCGAGCTGACGACGTCGACGATGGCCGCGCCTTGCGAGTACCCACCGAGAACGATCCGCGTGTTCGGGCAGTTCGCCATCAGCCACTGGATGCGTGCGCTGGCGTCGTTGGCGCCTTGCGCCGCGGCCAGGAAGTCGTAGGTGGCGGGATAGTCGACCCCGTAGGCACCGATCGACCGATTTCCGATCTGATTGCTCAGCGCATTGACGAAGGCCTGACCGACGCGGCCGATTCCCGGCGCTTCAGTGGTGCCCCGGGCGAAGACGACCTCGACGTTGTTGCAGCCGGCGGCTCCGGCGGGGGCCATGGAAGCCTCGGGCACGGCAATGGTGGCGGCGCCGCCGGCACCTGCCACCACGAGTGCCAGCGCTGTGCGGGTGGCGAATCGGGCAAAGATGTTCACACGCGAGATCGTCACACGGCGATGTTACAGATGTGATGCCAGCTCACTGCAGCTTGCTTCTTCGGTGGCTGCCCTGTTGTCAGGCTCGCCGAGGCGGGCGAGTGTTAGGCCGAGCAGGACGACGGCGCCCCCGAATGCCTGGATGCCGGATATCGATTCATGCAGCACCAGCCAAGACGCCAGGACGGCGAATAGCACTTCGCTGAGCCCTACCAGCGACGCAAAGCCGGGCCGCAGCCTGCTGACGCCGACGATTCCGAACGCGTAGGCGACTGCGGTGGGGATGATCCCGAGCAGGATCACGGGAACGAACCAGGGCAGGGTGGCTCCGGCGAGGACCGCGTCGTTCATCGTGAATCGCATCGGCAGGACGCCGGCTATCCCGATGAGTGCCACGGTGATCGCTCCGGTGACCAGTCCGCCGGTCGCCAACGTGATCGGATGGAGTCCGGGTGCCCCTGACGTGCTGTCCGAAGCCGAATTCCCCGTCGTGACCTTTGCCGACATCATGAAGTAGAAGGCTGCGGACAGCGCGGCCCCCAATGCCCACACCACGCCGACGGTGCTGCCCGGGTCGGCATGGGACGCGGTCTGGGATGTGTCTGAGAAGACGTTCAGTACGAGCGTGATGCCGGTGATCGCCAGCCCGACGCCTATGAGTGTGAGCCCGCTGGGGCGGATCCTCGTGGTGGCCCAGATCCACGCGATCACCAGGATCGGCGCGGTGTATTCGAGCAGGATCGCGACACCGACGGACAGGTGTGCCACCGCGTTGTAATAGCAGAGTTGCGCGCCCGCGACGGGAATCAGGCCGTAGACGGCGATCACTCGGGCGTGCTGGCGCATCTCGCGGACCCAGCCGGGGTGGACGGCGGTGGCGAATACGGCCAGGGCGGTCGCGCCGCATGCCATCCGGGCAGTCACGGCGGCAGTTGCCGACCAGCCGGATTCCATCAATGACTTTGCCAGTGGGCCGGACACTGAGAAGAAGAACGCGGAGCCGAGCGCGAACAACAGGCCGAACTGGAATTGGGTTGGATTCCGAACAGCCCGCGTCAAAGCGCACCCCGTCTCGTAATGAGTAAAGTATCGAACGGTCATGACACTACGGGGCGTGGAGTTCAGGAGTCAAATGCTTTTTAGTTATGACACAGAGCTCACGTTGCGAGCTGTCTGTGTGCTGATCAACAGTGATCGTGTCGAGGGAGCGGAGCTTGTCGATCAGGCCGCCCTCGACGCCTACCTCTCGCTCTACGGGTGGACCGGACGACGTGACCGCGATGCCACCGAACTGGCGGCTGTCCATGCGTTGCGTGCGCGACTCGGGCGCATCCTCGAAGTCGTCGATGATGAAGTGCGGACGGTCGACGAGGTCAACAAGCTTCTGGCCGAGACAGGGGCCTCGCCCTGGCTGACACGTCACCCGGAGATGCCGGAATGGCACTTGCACCTCGCGTCCGTCGACGCCCCGCTGGCGCAGCGAATGGGTGCGGAGATGGCGATGTCTTTGGCCGATCTGGTGCGCGTGGGCGAATTGCGTCGCCTCAAGACTTGCGCCGCGGATGACTGCGATGCCGTTCTGATCGACCTGTCGCGCAACCGGTCCCGGATCTTCTGTGACACCGGGAACTGCGGCAATCGCCAGCACGTTGCCGCGTATCGCGAGCGTCGTGCGAAAGGCGCTCCCGCGGAGGGCTGATTGTGGATCGAGGATCACGCCGGTGGCTGTCGCCACTTAGCGTGGACCTGTGTTGAGGCTTGGGTCGCTGCGCGTTCTTCTACGCGGCCGCAGGTACATGGTCCGCCGGGTCGAGGCCGCACTCCTGGGGCGGGCGCCATCGTCTGATGAACGCGGCCGGCGGCCTCACGTCGTGGGATTCCTTCTCGCTCTGACGATCTTGGCCGCGAGCGTCGCAACGGCTGTGTTCAGGCCGGCCGCAGTGCCGGCGGACGCGCCTCTTGTGATGTCACGGCAATCGGGTGCGCTGTTCGTTCGAATCGGCGGCACCCTGCACGCGGCGGCCAATCTGACGTCGGCCCGCCTGATCCTGGGAACTCCCGCCATCCCGCGGGTGGTCGATGACGACGGTCTCGGATCCGTCGGCCGTGGCCCGGTCGTCGGCATCGTCGGTGCGCCTCATCGGCTCGAGCCGCCGTTGGATTCCGGCGACCTTCGGTGGGCGGTCTGCGAGAATCCGGATGGGACAACGACTGTCGGCATTCCAGCATCTGATGCTGTGCCGTCGCCGAACGAAGGCGCCATCTTGGTGCGTCTACCCAATGGCGACGGTTCGACGTATCTGGTGTACGGCGGAAGACGCGCACTGATCGACGTTGCCGATCCCGCGATCGAACGCACGTTTCGGTTGGCGGGCGTAGCGCCCGTGCCGGTGTCGCTCACGGCGCTCAACCTGATCCCCGAGGTTTCGCCGATCGTCATGCCGCATGTTCAGGGAGCCGGCGAACAATCGGCAGTCGGTTCGTTCCCGGTCGGTTCCGTCCTCCGGGTCGAGCGGGCCGGCGACGTCGCGGAGCTCTACGTCGTCCTACGGCAGGGGCTGCAACGGATCGGGCGGACGGCCGCCGATCTCATTCGGTCGGCCGACGGTTTGGAGATCACCACGGTGTCACCGAATGTCGTGGTCCGCTCACCGCTGGTCGACGAACTTGCGCTCGGAGACTATCCCGACGAGGTTCCAGCGGTCTCGGGGGCCGGCTCTCCGGTGTGTGTGTCCTGGCAGGACATGCGCACGACCGTCTCCAGAACCGACCTTCCGCGCATACCGGATCCCGTACACCTCGCGCAGGCTGACGGCCCGGGACCGGCCATCGACTTCGTCGGACTCCCGGTCGGTCGCAGTGCGGATCTCGTCGTCGCCGCGCGCGACGGTACCGCCGGTAGCGGGACGCGTTATCTGATCACCGGCGCGGGGGTGGCTTTCCCGCTGCATGACTCGGCGAGTGCGACCGCACTGGGCCTGACCGAGTCACCCGCAGCCGTGCCGGAACCGGTGATCGCAGGACTTCCGGCCGGCCCCGAGCTCAGCCAGTCCGCTGCATTATTCGCCGTCGATGTCCTCGGCAACCGCGCGCTGCCTGCGCCTTCGTAGATGGAAGACGGCGGTCGCAACCGCCGTGCACGTCAGGCACACAGTGGCGCCGACAAGCGCTATTCGGCTCGATGGATTTTCACTGGGCTGGCGCACAACGGGTTTCGGCTCTGCCGGATCCGTGGTCTGATGTGTGATTTCGTCGCTGACGGCTGCCAGGATGTCGACTACACCAGCGCCGACGGCGAGATCGTCCCTGCCTGCTGGCGCATGTGCGGTGTGCTCCAGCCGCGACATGACCTGGCGGGCAGAGAGTCTCGGGAATCGTGAACGAACCAGGGCGGCCGCAGCCGAAACCACCGGAGCGGCATAGCTGGTTCCGGAAATCGGTACGGGTGTGGTCGGCCCGGACTTCGTCGTGAGCGCGATGACCTGCTCACCGGGGGCCGCCAGATCAACCCAGGGCCCGCGAAGACTGAACGCCGACGGGACGCCGTCCGGCGACACGGAGCCGACGGCGATGACATAGTCGTCGTACCAGGCCGGTGATGCGACGACTGTCGGTTGCGCCGAGGTGTTCTGCTCCGGGCACTGCCCGGTGCCGCCGACGTTTCCGGCGGCGGTGACGATCACCGCATCTTTGATGTCGACTGCGTAGGACAGTGCGGCACCGAGGGAACCATCGTCGGGAGGCGATGCGGAACACGCGACCGATGAGATGTTGATGACGGAGGCGCCCATGTCGGCCGCGGTGCGGACCGCCATGGCGAGGGTTCGCACGTCACCGACGCCACTGCTATGACCGGACGCCGGACTGAACTTCGTGCTGGACTGCCGAATGCTGATGAGCGTTGCGTCAGGTGCGAGACCGCTCAACGAGTTTGTGTCGTCCGTGGCGGACGGTGCCCCGATTATCGGTGCCCCGATTATCGAGGCCCCGATTATCGAGGCGACGACGGTGCCGTGGCCATCGCAGTCTTGTCGACCGTCGCCGTCGGAGACGTAGTCGCCGCCCGCGACCACGTCCGTCAACCGGGGGTTTGGTTCGACGCCGGTGTCGATGACGGCGACGCGCTGACCCGATCCGCGGGTCAGGCGCCAGATCGCCTCGCGGTCGGCGAACTTCTCCCGACCGCGTTGGTACGACAGGTGCGGCGGAGAATCGTTCGAGCAGGTCTCGTGTTGCCGCGTCGGCTGAGGCGGGGCCGGCGGCGCGGGGGCCGGCAGCATTGTTTCGTCGATCGGCGGAGGCGCCACTGCGCCTGCCGATGCGGCGCATTGAGATGCCATCAACAGCGGGACTGCGATTACGGCGGCAGCCCGAATGCGGGTTCCGGTCACGGCAGGCTCATGCCGCGTACCGCCGAGAACAGTCCCATCGCCCAGCAGGCGAGCGGTGGAACGGCTGTGGCCATAGCGAATTCGATGCCTTCGGCGATCTGCTTGCCGAACGGGAGTTCAGGCCGCGCGGTCCCAACGGCGACCCACACATAGGCCAGTATCAACGGAATCAGTCCACTGAATAGCCATGGTGCCCAGCCGAAATCGCCGCTTGCCGCGAACAGGAGTAATGCGGTGACGGCGGTGGCGCCGGAAACGGCCAGCGCCGTGGCAGGGAGCGGATCGCGGTGCCGTCGGATGTGTGACAACAACACGATCGCGGCGGCCAGGATGAGGAACCCCTCGGCCACACCGCCGGATCCGAAGGTGGCGGAGAGCAGACAGCCCAACGCCGTGCTGCCCGAGGATGCGGTCACCCACAGCGACAGGATTCCACGCGCCTGTGTTGCACGTTCCAGAAGCTCGTCCTCGTCGACATCCGCCGGTGACAGCCGGGCGATCAGTGCTGCGATTCGTGGTCCCGCCGGCAGCGCTGCCAGGGAAGCAGCCACAAGAATCGGGCCGACCGCCACCGGGGCCCACCAGTTCAGGGTCGCTCCGAATGCCGCGACCGCCGCCAACCCCGAGGATCCCGAAATCGCCAGCAGGACATCGGTTCCGCAACCCAACAGCCGGCCCAGGCCGAAGGCGGTGGTTGAGCAGGCCGACATCGCCAGCAACAGATGGGATGCAGACAGATGGCCCGGGATCGCCAGTGCGCCCGCAACTGAGGCGAAGGTGGCCGCCCACACTGCGCTCCACGCCGAGAGGATGCGACTCGCGTCGTTGCGCCGGAACGCCATGGCAGCCACCGCGGACGCGACGGTGGAAGCCATGCCGGCGATTACGGCATGGGATTGCTGACCGTTCGCCAAAAGCCCGGCGAGAAAACATAATTCGGCTATGCCAGCCCAGCACAGCAGTCCTGCGGTCACGTATGTCTTGCTCAGCGGCGGACCGCCCGGCGGTGCGGCCGCCGTGACGTCCCGAATCGTCGAGCAGGGATCGAAGCGGTATGTCGGGGGAGTGATGTGCTGGGTTGTCAGTATCAACAGATCACCGTCTGTAACACCGCTCTGAGCCAGCGACCGGGACGGATCGAGGGGCGGAACACCCACGCGGCAGAGGTCTACTGCCCGTCCGGCGAATTCGGCACGCAGATCGTTGTCGTTGGCGATGACGAGATCTATTGTGGCGGGCACTATTTCACCGAGTGGTATGTGCACCGGCAGGGTCAAATCGACTTCGCGGCTACCGGCACGAATGGAAACTCGGCACATCTCGCTGGGCATGGACCGCGACGCTATCGGTCATCGGGTTGTGGCGAACACCTGCTTCCACAGCTGACTTGCCGATCGTCCGCGCCGCGCCTTAGCTGGCGTCGATGACCTCCTCCGGCAGGCTCGCGCCGACGTTTCCGACCGATGACCTCGCGGTGCCCGCTCCGCCTTCGGTGCCCCGTGTCCGGTGGGGAATGTTGCTCATGCCCATCGTGGGAATTGGGGCGATGCTGGGGACGATCGCGCTGATGTGGACCTCTGGTGTGACCGGTGCCGGTGCCCGCAATCCGTTCGCGATGATCCTTCCTGTGACGGCAATCGCGTCCGGCATCGGGATGTTCATGCGGAGCGGTGCCGGTCGAAGACTGGCGGATCTTGATGACCAGCGGATCAGATTCATCGAACATCTCGGTGTTTTGGGTGACCGACTGCGCGAAGCTGCGCAGCTTCAGTCGGCATCGCTGCAATGGATACATCCCCAACCGTCGGCGCTATGGACGCTCGTCGGTGGATCCAGGATGTGGGAACGGCGGACGACTGATGCCGATTTCCTCCACGCCAGAGTGGGCGTCGGGGATCAGCGGCTCTGCCGTCGTCTTGCGATGCCTGCACTCGCGGTTGCCGACAGCCTGGATCCGGTCTCGTTGGTGGAATTCCGGCGTTTCGCGCGTACGTACAGCACAATCGCCGAAGCCCCGATCGCCGTGGCATTGCAGGGTGTCAGCGCGGTCTCGATTGGGGGCGATCCGGCTGAATCCCGAAGCCTGGCAAGGTCGATCGTCTGCCAACTCGCGGTGCTGCACAGTCCGGATCATCTGTCCATAGATGTGCGGGCCGACGGCGACCTGATCGGCCACTGGGACTGGATCAAGTGGCTTCCGCACAACGGCGGTGGAAGGCCATCCGAGCGACGCCATTCGATACGCGTCGTCGACTGTGGCGAGATTCGTCTGGAAACCGAGTCCTGCGATTCTCCGAAACGTGTTGGCTTTCTGCGTCTTCGAGTCGATGGGCAGGACCTCGTCGTAGGCTCGGGCGCCGGATCTGAGATCGTCGGCCGCGCCGACCGCATCAGCCTCGCTGAGGCCAAAGCGTGCGCACGGCGGTTGTCCGGCTCCACCCGCGGACAACCCGTGATGGGTGCGCTCGAGATGTGGCGCTCGGAACTCGATCTCGATGATCTGGGCGATATCGAGCCGGAATCGCTGTGGGAGGGGCTCGAGGGACATCAGCGGCTCCGCGTACCGCTCGGGGTCACTGCGAGCGGAACCTTGCTGTCGCTGAACATCAGTGAGGCGAGTGAGAATGGCATCGGTCCTCACGGGCTTTGCGTGGGAGCGACAGGGTCCGGAAAGTCCGAGCTGCTGCGGACGTTGGTGCTGGGAATGATTGCCCGGCATTCGCCGGATGAACTCAATCTCGTCCTGGTCGACTTCAAGGGCGGTGCAACGTTTCTCGACTTCTCCGAAATGCACCACATCGCCGCTGTCGTCACCAACCTGTCCGATGAGGCCTACCTGGTGGTGCGTATGAAAGATGCGTTGACGGCCGAGGTCAATCGGAGGCAGCAGCAGCTACGTCGGGCCGGCAACGTTGCCGATATCTCTGCCTATCGAGCACTGCGCCGGACCGATCCGGCGTTGCCCCCGATGCCCGCACTGCTCATCGTCGTCGACGAATTCGCCGAACTGTTGGCTCAGTACCCGGATTTCATCGACGTGTTCTCCTCGATCGGGAGGCTAGGGCGCTCCTTGGGAGTGCACATGCTGTTGGCCAGTCAACGGCTCGATGAGAGTCGACTGCGGGGACTGGAATCACACCTCTCCTATCGCATCTGTCTCAAGACACTCACGGCGTCCGAGTCGCGGTCCGTGCTCGGCATCACTGACGCCGCAGACCTGCCGGCCACCCCGGGAGCCGCGATCCTGCGGTCCGCCGACGGGTCGCTGACTCGTTTCCGGGCGGTCCGCGTGACCGCACCCGTGCTCGGTGCAGCCACCGACCGGGACGGGGGCGCGGTGGGCCGATTTGCGTTCGGGCCAGGACGGACTCCCGACGTCGTGGACTGGAACCAGAGCCCCGCTCCAACAGTCATGGATCAGGTCCTCGCCGGCCTGAAGGGATGTGGCTCGCCGGCTCACCGGATATGGCTGCCGCCATTGCAATCGGGGCCCGAGCTCGGATCTCTCATCGGGGCGACCCCAGCCTCGTCATTGACGGATCTCGCTGCCCCCGTCGGCTTCGTCGATCTGCCACTCGAACAGCGTCGTGCTCCATTGATCGTCGATGTCGGAGGGGCGGGCGGCAATGTCGCGGTGGTCGGTGCTCCGCAGACGGGGAAGTCGACGGCGGTCAAGACCCTGATCACGTCATTGGCATACCTTCATGACTCGAGCCGAATCCAGTTCTACTGCATCGATTTCGGCGGGGGCACGTTGTCGGGTCTGGCGTGTGTCCCACATGTCGGCTCCGTCGCGGCGCGGAGCGATCGGGAATTGGTTCGCCGCACGGTGGTTCATGTCGAATCGCTTCTCCGATCCCGCGAAGTGTCGGCCAGCTGGAGTGGTGATCTGTTCCTGGTCATCGACGGCTGGCCTGCTTTCCGCGAGGAATGTGGAGATCTGGAGCCGGTCGTGACCCGGATCGCGGCTCAGGGACTCTCGGTCGGTGTTCATGTCATTCTGACTGCCGCCCGCTGGGCTGACATTCGTCCGGGATTGAAGGACCAAATTGGAAGCAGGCTGGAATTGCGGTTGGCAGACCCTGTTGAGTCGGAGGTCGACAGGCGGCAGGCGGCAATGGTTCCCAAGCGAGTATCCGGCCGCGGAATCATCGACGGTGGAGACCATTTCGTCTTGGCGCGTCCGGACACCACGATCATCAGTCCTGGCCGAGGGAAGGCGCCACCGGTTCCGATGTTGCCGGAGGTCGTCGAGATCGCCGGGCTTCCGGACACCGGGGGAGGAATCTGTCTTGGTCTCGGTGAACGCGAGCTCCTGCCTGTCACCGTGGATTTCGCCACACAGTCGCACCTGCTGGTTCTCGGAGACGGCGATTGCGGAAAGACTTCGGTTCTCCGGTTGCTGTGTACGCAACTGACACAACCCGGCGCACCCGATGAGAGGAAGTTGTTCGTCGTCGACTACCGGCGAACCCTTCTCGGTGTCGTGCCGTCCGCCTATCTGATCGCATATGCGTTCTCCAACTATGCTCTGGTCGAACAGCTTCCAGCGCTGATCGAAATGCTGGAGAAGAGAATTCCGGGCGCGGACGTAACGGCTCAACAACTGCGGGACGGGTCATGGTGGGCGGGTCCGCAAGTCTTCGTGATCGTCGACGACTACGACCTCGTCTCCGATGTCGGAGATTCGCTTCGTCCGCTGATGAGGCTGTTGCCCTATGCGACGGATATCGGTTTGCATCTTGTGATAGCCCGGCGGAGCGCCGGATCGTCGCGTGCGATGTTCGAACCGTTGTTGAGCCAGATTCGCGACACCGGATGCCCGGCACTACTGATGAACGGCAGTCCTGAGGAGGGCTCGCTGATTCGGGGTCGGCGGCCCGTTGCGCAGCCGGTCGGGCGCGGATTGCTGATCGACGGAGATGACGCACAGGCCGTTCAGGTCGGTTGGTGCCCACCCTGACCGGGGCGTCGACGACGTGCGTGTTGGAACTGGGGCCGGGAGTGGTCCGGCGCCTGTGGCCCGACGGCGAAGTCTGTGCAGACCGCGAGGCGGTATCGGCGGCACTCGATGAGTTCGGGGACGGCGTCGTTCTGATCGGGGATGTGGCGGTAGACGTCCCGTCAGTGTGGCGTCGGATTGCCGAACCGCTCTGCAGCCCCGGCTATGACTCGCTCGTTGTCGTTCATCCGAGTTGGTGGCCGAAGCGCCGAATCGAGCACGTCGTCGCGGGGTTGAGGCCACTCGCGCCGAGTGACGTTGCCGCCCCGGTGACCGCGATGTCGAGGGCGGGGTATTTCGCCGGCCCGAAGCGGTGGCCACTCGATGCCCCAGCCGTTCTGATAGAGATCGGCGTGGCCCTGATCACGATCAGCGACGGCACCGAGCTCGCAGCCGTACTGGACCGAGCGACGGACGTCGATCGCATCGTCGATGAGGCGCTTCGGCCCGGTGGCCCTTCGGCAACCGTCCTCATCGACGTTCCCGCGGGGGTGCCGGGAGCCGATGAGTGTGCCGACGGAGTCTGTAGAGCATTGGCCGACAGGGGTGTCCGCGCACATTCGGCACGAGTGGATGAGGTTGCCGCGGCAACGATGAGTGCGAATTCCCCGGACCCTCCTCGTGTTGCGGACGGGGTGTGGCGGCGGCTACCGCAGCCCCGAGTCGTCGCAGCGGCTTTTGCGGCCGCGGTGCTGTGTGCCGGTGGGGTTGCCGCCGCGAGAGCTGACCGACACCGGTCTGCGAACCCGTCGGCGGCCGATGATTCGCGGCTGGTGGTGGAGGGCCGGATGTCGGTGCGAGTTCCGTCGGGGTGGAAGGTCGAGACGGTGACGGCCGGCCCCGGTTCGCGGCGAATTCGGGCAATGGCATCGGAATCCGACGGTGTCGCGCTGCACTTCACCCAGTCTTACGTGGCCGGCCAGACATTGGCGGGCACCGCCGAGACTCTCGAGCAGGCTATGGCCGCCGAGGCGCCGGGTGTCTTTCGTGACTTCGACGCCGATGGTCGCAGGGCGGGTCGCTTGGCCGTGACGTACCGGGAGGTTAGGGGCCGCAGGACGGTCGAGTGGTTCGTTGTTGTCGACGGTTCGACTCGTATCGGGATCGGCTGTGAAAGTCCACCGGATCTGGAGGGGCAGGTTCGGGCGGCGTGTGATGACGCCATCGAGTCGGCCCACGAGATTCGCGGCGCGAATTGATGGGAACCGCCGTGACGAACTCAGCGTCAAACATGCGGTACTTCTTCCAGAATCGTCGATGGGACATCGTGTGACCACACCAGCGTCGGGCGCAACGCTCACTACGGATTTCGAGTTGATGAGAGCCGTGGCGGCTTCAACGGCGGATCGGACGGAGGCGATCCGTTCGCTGTTGGGAGGGTTCATCTCCCGGATGAATGCCGTCCCACAGTCGGTTTGGGGCGGGATGGCCGCGATGCGTTTCAGGGACGTGGTGCAGCGGTGGGACGCGGAATCCACCCGGCTGTGCCAGTCGCTGAGCGATATCGCGGACACCATCCGGCAAAACGAGGGCGACCTGCGTGCGGCGGCAGAACTGCACGCCAGGCACATCGGCGACGCGACCGGTGCGCTCTGATGGATCCGGTGCTTTCGTATAACTTCGCCGAGATCGACGCCGTCGTGTTGCGGGACATTCAGTCGACATCCGCTCAGTTGAGCGCGCACCTCGACGACTTGAGAAAGCAGGTCGCACCCCTGCAGGATCTGTGGACTCGCGAGGCGGCCGGCGCCTACCGATCGGAGCAGGCTCGCTGGCAACACGCGGCCGCGGCACTGCACGAGATCTTGGTCAACCTGGGCCGGGCGGTCCATTCGGGGGTTGCGGATATGGCTGATGCGGACCGTCGCGCTGCCGGTTCCTGGAGGGCCGGTTCCTGGAGGTGAGGGCAGGCGCACCGCATCAGGTCGAGGTGAATTGCGACCGACGGATAGGCGGATAACACTGCCATCCGTCCGGACAAGCCTCGTGTGGCTCCGGCGGCGGAGAGCCGCCGGAGCCACACGAACGCATTCGACCGCACATCGAACAACTGGACTGCCCGGTCTGGGCGCACCGCGTTTTGACCTGCATCGACGGCCACGGGTAGGCTCCCTCGTTGGCGTGCGGTACCTCGCGGTGCATCTGCGGGGTAAGCCGGGTTTCTCGGGTCAGTGTTGGTCGCCGAGACGTTGGTCCTCAGACCTGAACCCCACCGCGAACGTCCGACCGACACCCGGGTCGCACCGGGAAAACCCGAGAGAAGAGAAGGTAGCGCTGTGCCTACATATGCGCCGAAGGCGGGTGACACCACGCGTTCGTGGTACGTCATCGACGCCACCGACGTGGTGCTTGGCCGGCTCGCTGTCGCTGCGGCAAATCTGCTGCGCGGCAAGCACAAGCCGACGTTTGCGCCGAATGTCGACGGTGGCGATTTCGTCATCGTCATCAACGCTGACAAGGTCGCCATCAGTGGCGACAAGCTGAACAACAAGATGGCCTACAGCCACTCGGGTTATCCCGGCGGTCTGCGGTCGCGCACCATCGGCGAGCTGATGCAGAAGCATCCGGACCGCGTTGTCGAGAAGGCAATTGTCGGGATGCTGCCCCATAACAAGCTCAGCCGCCAGATTCAGAAGAAGCTCAAGGTGTACGCCGGGCCGGAGCATCCCCACACCGCCCAGCAGCCCGTTACTTACGAGATCAAGCAGGTGGCGCAGTGACTGAGACAACCGAAGTAGCTGTCGAATTCGAAGAGACCGTGCCCCGCGAGCAGGTTCTGATCGACCGTCCCATCCAGACCGTCGGTCGCCGTAAGGAAGCCGTGGTGCGGGTGCGGCTGGTGCCGGGCACCGGACAGTTCAACCTCGACGGCCGCACGCTCGAGGCTTATTTTCCCAACAAGGTTCACCAGCAGCTGATCAAGGCTCCGCTGGTGACCGTCGACCGGGTCGACAGCTTCGACATCTTCGCCCACCTCGATGGCGGCGGTCCGTCCGGGCAGGCAGGCGCGTTGCGCCTCGCGATCGCCCGAGCGCTGATCCTGGTCCAGCCCGAGGACCGGCCCGCGTTGAAGAAGGCCGGGTTCCTCACCCGCGACCCGCGTGCGATCGAACGCAAGAAGTACGGCCTCAAGAAGGCCCGTAAGGCGCCGCAGTACAGCAAGCGCTGATCCCGGCTCCCGTCGCGCGATAGGTTGTCCCCATGGGACGACTGTTCGGAACCGACGGGGTTCGTGGAGTCGCGAACCAAGAGCTCAGCGCCGAATTGGCGATGGCTCTTGGTTCTGCGGCAGTTCGCCGTTTGGCCAAGCTCAATGTTCCTGGTCGGCGGATCGCGGTTATCGGCCGCGATCCGCGGGCCAGCGGCGAGATGCTGGAAGCGGCGGTGATCGCCGGGGTGACCTGCGAGGGCGTCGATGCCCTCCACGTCGGTGTCTTGCCGACTCCGGCGGTTGCCTATCTGACGGGCGCGTATGGTGCCGATTTCGGGGTGATGATTTCGGCCTCCCACAACCCGATGCCGGATAACGGCATCAAAATCTTCGGTCCGGGTGGACACAAGCTCGATGACGCCACCGAGGACCAGATCGAGGAGATGGTTGCGGAGGGGCCGGGTCTCCGGCCGACCGGTGCGGCGATCGGCCGTGTCATCGATGGCGGCGACGCGATCAACAGGTATCTGGACCATGTCCGAGGTGCGGTCGCCGCCCCTTTGAACGACTTGACCGTAGTGGTCGATTGCGCCAACGGTGCGGCCTCTGCCGCCGCGCCGCGGGCATACGCCGCAGCCGGCGCTCGTGTCATCGCGATCCATGCCAAGCCGAATGGCCTCAACATCAACGATGGGTGCGGGTCGACTCATCTCGAGAAGTTGCAGGAAATCGTCGTCGCGGAGGAGGCCGATCTCGGTCTTGCCCACGACGGCGATGCCGATCGTTGTCTGGCTGTCGACGCCTCCGGGCGGGTCGTCGACGGTGACGAGATCATGGTGGTGCTCGCGCTGGCCATGCAGGATGCCGGTGAACTGGCTTCCAACACTCTGGTGGCGACGGTGATGAGCAATCTTGGGCTGCACCTGGCCATGCGGGAGGCGGGCATCACCGTGCGTACCACGGGTGTGGGCGATCGCTACGTGTTGGAAGAGTTGCGTGCCGGCAAATTCGCGCTTGGCGGCGAGCAGTCCGGACATATCGTGATGCCCTCGTTGGGCACCACCGGTGACGGAATCGTCACCGGCCTCAAGCTGATGTCCCGGATGGCCCAAACCCGCAAGTCGTTGGCCGAGCTCGCCTCCGCCATGCGGGCGCTCCCTCAGGTGTTGATCAACGTCAGGGTCGCCGACAAGGCAACGGTCGCCGAAGCACCGGCTGTCCGTGAGGCGGTGGCGGCGGCGGAGGCCGAACTGGGCGATACCGGGCGCATCCTGTTGCGGCCGTCGGGTACCGAGCAGATGGTGCGTGTCATGGTTGAAGCTGCCGATGAGGAGACCGCACGCCGCCTGGCTAGCGCGGTCGCCGAGTCTGTCAGCGCGCAAAGCTGATCAGATCGTCTGTCTCGATCGCCCTCTTGGGTCGGAACCTGTTGCGGCGCTTAGCCGTCGTAATGGGGTATGGGATCCATACGTGTCGACATCGAAGCGGTCCGGACTGTTGCGCAGCGCTACAGAGCGGTCGCTGATTTACTCGGCGCCGCGTGCCGCTCCCCTTTGCGTGGGCTGCGATTCGACGGCTCGACGGCCGGACGCGCTCACGTCGCCGATGGCGATGAGCTGCATGTAGCACTCGCCACGTTGGCGACGGGGGTGGAGCGGTGGTCTCGCGCCGCCGCGGAAGTCGCCGCCACATTGAGTATGGAATCCGATCGCCAAACCGGGGCGGACCAGCAGTCGGCGGCGTTGATCGCGTGACTTTCGATGTTGCAAAAAGATTGGCTGATGCTCGCGGTGCGATCGGAAACACACAGACGCTCGTATCGGCGTGTGCGTCGGTTGGCTATCAGCATCCCGACCTCACATCGCATGGGGCCCAGATCGCCGAATGGTTCGGATCCGATGACGGACTCGATCTTGGCGTCCTCGATGCTGACTGTGAACGCTTGCGGTCGGCGTTGACGACGGCCGAAGAGGCGATGCGACTGGAAGATGCAGCGGCCCAAGGCCTGAACTCGGCCTGGAGCGGTGCTTCGGGGTCGGCTGCCGCTGAATTTGTCGCGAGCCATCGACGAACGGCGTTCGCATTGGTAGAGCTGGTTCGATCGGCGGCCGGAGGATGTGCTTCTTTACGTGACACCCTGTGGCGCATCGTAGATACGAAGGTTGCCGCGGCGATCGCGATCGACGATCGGCCGGCGGGCCAGCGGACCGCGTGGCTCGCGGCGGCACGGACGGTGATGACTGGTGGCCAGGACCGCGCCGCGGCAGTCGAGATCATCGAAAAAGCCGTGGTGCCGTATGTCGACTGCGACATTCGAGTCGACTGGATTGATGCCATGAGATCGGCAAGGGATTCGGCGAGTAGGGCGTATCGCGAAGCCTTGAACCAATCGTGTCGTTCTGCGGCAATCGATTTCGATCTCCCCGGGCACCTTGTTCCGGTCTTGACATACTCCCGTTCCTCTGCGGCTGAGCCACCGCTGCGTGAGTTGGGTTCAGAGCCGGGATGGCCGGCGCCGTCCGTTCGTGCACTGCCGACTGTGCCGGTGCACCCTGGGACCGTCGCCGCAGTACCGGCACCGGAGACGTCGCCCGCGGATCTGCCGACCACAACGTCGCCCATCACGGGTACGTCCCCATTCGCGTCGCCGCCGGGCGGACTTTCGAGTGGACTGTCCGAGGTGCCCAGTTTTGACGGGCTCAAGCAGGGCGGTTGGGATCCACCACCGATGTCCCTCGGAAGAACGGGTGACCCAGATCCAATCGATCTCGGTGTCGATGATCCGAACGGGTCGAACGCGGATCCAGCCGCGGAGTCTCACGACGAGTCCGCCGACCCCGACCCCGACCCCGATTCCGATGAAGCCGACAAAGCCCATGAAGACGATGAAGCCGATGCCGGCGCTGACGAGCACGCCGAAGGCGGCGGCGAGAAACACGGCGACCCGTCGGCTACCGACGAAGGCTCTGCGCCGGAAGCTAACCAACTGATCACGGCACCGGAACAGGGACCACCGCCGACGGGAGAGCCTGAGGCCGGCCGAGTCGAGGTGTCGCCGGACGTTCGGACTCCGTGTGAGATCGCCGCCGATGAACTACCGCAGGTGGGGCAATGACAGGCCGGAACGCCGCAGACCACTCCGCCACGGAACAGCCGCGACTTGTCCTCCGCCCGGCCGATCAGCAACGCGCGGCAACCCCACCGATTCGCACGCGCGGCGACCTGCCGGTTACTTCAGCAGCGCAACAATCTGGTCCTCGGTGGTGAGGGGAGGTGCGGTGAGATCCGGGTGATCGGTCTTGGGAAACGCGGCTTCCGGGTCAGCGAATTCGCGATATGCCTTGTCGCCCGTCAAATGGAACAACAGAAACCCGGTCAGCAGCGCGCGGGTCGTCTTCTGGGTCCGACCATGTGAACCCGGGAGACCCACGGCACGTGACGCGAACCGCTTTTCGGCCAAGCCCGATGAGATGCCTTTGCTGACGACCCGCAGAACAGATCCGTTCCACGCGTGGGCCAAGTCCATCGCGTCGGTTCGAAGCGACTGCCGGTCGTCGGGAGCGCCGACTACCAACCCGGGTACCTTCAGCTGCAGGGCAGGTTGCCCTGCATTCGGCTTGGTGACTGCCGGGAACAGTGCGGCGGCAGCTTTTGGCGCGGACCGCTTCGCGGTGCGCTTGTCGGTGCCCGAAAGCCCGGCGGCCGCAAACACCGCTGCCGAGCCACCGAATCCATGGCCCACCACACCGAGTTTGGTGGGGCTCACGCTGATCCCGCCGGTGCCCAGGCGCACGCCGGCAATGATGTCCAGTGTGGTGCCCAGGTCGAAGGCAAGGTTCAGAACCGACGGCGCCACACCACGTTCGGTGTTCGGCGCCGCCGCGACAATGCCCCACGACGCGAGGTGCTCCAGCGTGCCCAGGTAGTGGCTGGCGTCCATGAGCCAGTCATGGCCGAATGCGACACCCGGAAGGTTGAAGCCTGCCTCGGGGGTATACACCACCCCGGGCAGTCCGGCGAAAGCCAGATCGCCGCGCAGACACCGATGTGGTCCGCGACGGCTCAGCGCGGAAAAAAGCTTGGAAGACCGGGCCACTCCATGACCGTAGCCGACTACCAGGCCGGAGGTGCTGCACTACCCTGGTTGGCTATGTGCGGAATCGTCGCTTACGTCGGTCATCGTCCCGCGTGCGAGGTGGTGGTCGAAGCATTGCGTCGAATGGAGTACCGCGGCTACGACTCCTCGGGCATGGCGCTACTCGACGGCCACGGCGGTCTGACGGTTCGTCGCCGTGCCGGTGGGCTCGCCAACCTCGAAGCCGCGCTTGCTGAAACCGATGTGGATGCTTTGAAGGGGACAGCCGGTCTCGGACATACTCGCTGGGCGACTCACGGTCGGCCCACCGACCGTAACGCTCATCCGCATCGAGACGCTTCCGGCAAATTCGCCGTAGTGCACAACGGCATCATCGAGAATTTCCAGTCCCTGCGTGCGGAACTCGAAGCCGCGGGGGTCGAGTTCGCCAGCGACACGGACACCGAAACCGCGGTCCACCTCGTCGCGCAGGCGTATCGCGAAGGTGAGACGGCTGGTGACTTCGTCGCCTCGGTCCTGGCGGTTCTGCGCCGGCTCGAGGGACACTTCACGTTGGTGTTCGCGCATGCCGACGACCCGGGCACCATAGTCGCGGCCCGGCGGTCGACCCCCTTGGTGGTCGGTGTGGGGGAGGGCGAGATGTTTGTCGCCTCCGACGTCGCCGCGTTCATCTCCTATACCCGTGAGGCCGTGGAACTCGGCCAGGACCAGGCCGTGGTCATCACCGCCGACGGGTACCGGGTCACCGACTTCCACGGCAACGACGGTTCCTCGCTGGCCCGCGAGTTTCATATCGACTGGGACCTCTCGGCCGCCGAGAAGGGCGGCTACGAGTACTTCATGCTCAAGGAGATCGCCGAGCAGCCTTCCGCGGTCGCCGATACCCTGCTGGGCCATTTCGTCGACGGCCGGATCGTTCTCGATGAGCAGCGTCTCTCCGACCAGGAATTGCGCGAGATCGACAAGGTTTTCATCGTCGCGTGCGGCACCGCCTACCACTCGGGGATGCTGGCCAAGTACGCCATCGAGCACTGGACGCGTATTCCGGTTGAATGCGAGCTCGCGAGCGAATTCCGTTACCGTGACCCGGTTTTGGACCGGAGCACCCTCGTGATCGCGATCTCGCAGTCCGGTGAGACGGCGGACACGCTGGAAGCCGTCCGTCACGCGAAGACTCAGAAGGCCAAGGTCCTGGCCATCTGCAACACCAACGGCAGTCAGATCCCGCGCGAAGCCGACGCAGTTCTGTACACCCGTGCCGGACCGGAGATCGGCGTCGCGGCGACCAAGACGTTCGTGGCGCAGATCGTCGCCAATTACCTTGTCGGACTTGCCCTTGCGCAGGCCCGGGGAACCAAGTTCCCCGACGAGGTCGAGCGTGAGTACCGCGAGCTCGAGGCCATGCCCAAGTTGGTGAGCCATGTCATCGATCGACTCGATGATGTTGTGGCGCTGGGCCATCAGTTCGCTCAAGCACCCACGGTGTTGTTCCTCGGCCGTCATGTCGGCTTCCCGGTGGCTCTGGAGGGCGCGCTCAAGCTCAAGGAGCTTGCTTACATCCATGCGGAGGGCTTCGCGGCGGGGGAGCTCAAGCACGGGCCCATCGCGTTGATCGAAGACGACCTGCCGGTGATCATCATCATGCCTTCTCCGAAGAACGCTGCGATGTTGCACTCGAAGCTGCTGAGCAACATCCGTGAGATCCAGGCGCGTGGCGCGCGCACCATCGTGATCGCGGAGGAGGGCGACGATGAGGTACGGCCCTACGCCGATTACATCGTCGAATTGCCTGCGACCTCAACGCTTTTCCAGCCGTTGCTGTCGACCATCCCGTTGCAGGCGTTCGCGGCTGCGGTGGCGCAGGCCCGGGGTTATGACGTAGACAAGCCTCGCAACCTAGCCAAATCAGTCACCGTCGAATAGCGCATATGCGGGAGTACTACACCGCTGACGTGATCCGTGCGGCCGAGGCGCCCCTCCTGGCTACGATGCCGGCGGGGACACTGATGCGGCGCGCGGCGTACGGTCTGGCCGTCGCGATCGCCACCGAGTTGCGCCGCCGCACGGGAGGGGTGGGTGGCCGGTGCGTGTGTGCCGTTGTCGGTTCGGGTGATAACGGCGGAGATGCCCTATGGGCGGCAACGTATCTCCGCCGTCGCGGTGTGCGGGCCTACGCGATTCTGCTCAGCCCGGAGCGGACGCATGTCGCGGCGCTCGCGGCTTTCACGAACGCGGGCGGCCGTGTGGTGCGTATGGTCCCGGCGGCAACCGATTTGGTGATCGACGGTGTAGTGGGTATCTCCGGACGCGGGCCGCTTCGTAAGCCCGCGGACCAGATTTTCGGATCCGTCGACTCGGCCGGGATTCCCGTTGTCGCCGTGGACACTCCCAGCGGTGTCGACGTCCACACCGGTGCGATAGCCGGCCCGGCGGTGCGGCCGGCGCTCACGGTGACGTTCGGTGGCCTCAAGCCTTTGCACGCGCTCGCGGACTGTGGTCGTGTGGAGTTGGTCGATATCGGGCTCGACCTCCCGGGCTCGGATGTGATGTCGTTCGAAGCCTCCGATGTGAGGGCTCGCTGGCCCGTTCCAGGGCGCAACGACGACAAGTACAGCCAGGGAGTCACAGGTATCCTCGCCGGCTCGGCGGGTTACCCGGGCGCGGCGATCCTGGCCACCGGTGCGTCGGTCGCGGCCACGTCCGGAATGAAACGCTATGTGGGAGCTGTTGCTGCGGAGGTCGTTTCGCATTGGCCTGAAGTGGTTGCCGTCGACGATCACGCCGAGGCGGGTCGGGTTCAGGCTTGGGTCGTCGGGCCCGGTTCAGGCATCGACGACTGCGCGTTGGAGAAGCTGAGGTTCGCGCTGAACTCTGCGGTGCCCGTGGTGGTCGATGCGGACGCGCTCACGCTGTTGGCCGCGCATCCCGAACTTGTCGAGCGCCGTGACGCCCCGACCGTGCTGACTCCGCACGCCGGGGAGTTCGCCCGGTTGGCGGGCGAACCGCCCGGCGATGACCGGGTCGCCGCGACCCGATCGCTCGCTGCGAGGTTCGGGGCGACGGTATTGCTCAAGGGCAACGTCACCGTCGTCGCGGAACCCGGCGGTCGGGTGTTCCTTAACCGTTCGGAAGGATCGTGGGCTGCGACGGCCGGTTCGGGGGATGTGCTGTCCGGGATTATCGGTGCGCTCGTCGCAACCGGCTTGCCGCCCGCTGAGGCAGCGGCGGCGGCAGCTTTCGTTCACTCCCGCGCGGCTGAGGCCTCGGCTGCCGACCCCGGTCCGAGGCTCGTACCGACGTCCGCCGCCCGGATCCTTGCCCATATCCGCCCAGCATTGGCCGCTCTTTAGATTCGTCGAACATGTCAGGAAGGACTTCTTGTGCCGCACGTCAAGTACCGCTCCCCGTCGATCGCACCGGCTTACACCGGTCGGCTGTCCACCGATCCGATTCCCGCGCTGCGACTTCCGGACGAGTCGATGGAGCCGTCGGCCGCCTACCGTTTCATCCACGACGAGTTGATGCTCGACGGGAGTTCTCGGCTGAACCTCGCCACGTTCGTCACCACGTGGATGGACCCGGAAGCCGAGCGGCTGATGGCCGAGACGTTCGACAAGAACATGATCGACAAGGATGAATACCCCGCGACGGCCGCTATCGAATCACGTTGCGTGGCAATGGTTGCCGATCTGTTCCACGCCGAGAACCTGCGCGATGACGATCCGGCGACCGCGGTCGGCGTGTCCACGATCGGGTCGTCCGAAGCCGTCATGCTGGGTGGCCTTGCGCTGAAGTGGAAGTGGAAGGAACGTGTCGCCGCCGAGGCCGGCGACACGGACGCCTGGAAGTCACGCACCCCGAACCTGGTGATGGGTTCCAACGTTCAAGTCGTCTGGGAGAAGTTCTGCCGCTACTTCGAAGTCGAGCCCCGCTACATCCCGATGGCCGAGGACCGCTACGTCATCACCCCGGAGCAGGTGCTGGAGTACGTGGACGAAGACACCATCGGTGTGGTCGGCATTGTGGGCACCACGTACACCGGCGAACTGGAGCCCATCGCGGATATCTGTGGTGCCCTCGACAAGCTGGAAAAGGAGAAGGGACTCGACATCCCGGTCCATGTCGATGCGGCCAGCGGCGGGTTCGTCGTTCCGTTCCTGCACCCGGATCTGACCTGGGACTTCCGGCTGCCGCGGGTGGTGTCGATCAATGTCAGCGGCCACAAATACGGACTCACCTATCCCGGAATCGGCTTTGTGGTGTGGCGCAATGCGGACAGCCTCCCGGAGGATCTGGTTTTCCGCGTCAACTACCTGGGTGGCGACATGCCAACCTTCACGCTGAACTTTTCCCGGCCGGGAAATCAAGTCGTCGGTCAGTACTACAACTTCCTGCGACTGGGCAGGGCCGGGTATACGCAGGTGATGCAGTGCCTGTCAGCCACAGCGCGCTGGTTCGCCGATCAACTTGAAGCCAGCCGGCACTTCGAGGTCATCTCCGACGGATCGGCGATCCCGGTTGTGGCGTTCAAGCTCTCCGGGGACTTCGGCTACACCGAATTCGACGTGTCGGCCCAGCTGCGGGCCTACGGCTGGCAGGTGCCCGCCTACACGATGCCCGAGGGGGCCGAAGACGTGACGGTACTGCGGGTGGTTGTCCGGGAAGGATTCTCGGGAGACTTGGCCCGCTCTCTGTGGGAAGACCTCAACGCCGTCCTGGCTCACCTCGATGCGATCAAGCCCGACGGCCACTTCACCCAAGAGCACTTCTCGCACTGAGTGCGTCACCGAGGATCCGCTCTGGGACAATCGGCGGAGGTGACATGAGCATGCAGATGACATCGGTGAACCCGCCTACCACAAGCCGTGTACCCGCGGACGCCGCGCGGACTGTTGTGGACCTTGCCGCGATAGCCCACAACGTGCGGGTTTTGCGGGACCATGCGGGCTCCGCGGAGGTCATGGCGGTGGTCAAGGCTGACGCTTACGGCCACGGCGCCGCACGGGTCGCTGCGGTGGCGATCGAGGCCGGCGCGGCCGAACTCGGTGTCGCCACGATCGACGAGGCGCTGGGTCTGCGTGCGGCGGGCGTCACAGCGCCGGTGCTGGCGTGGTTGCATGCCCCGGGCGTCGACTTCGCACCCGCTCTCGAGGCCGACGTCCAAATCGGGGTGTCGTCGCAACACCAGATCGTCGCCGTGCTGGATGCGGTGCGACGCACTGGCCGCACGGCAAACGTGACGTTGAAGGTCGAGACCGGCCTCAATCGGAATGGATTGGCCGCTGCCGACTTCCCCGCGGTGCTGACCGGACTGCGAAACGCTGCCGGCGACGGCGCGATTCGGATACGGGGCATCATGTCACATCTGGCGAATGGCGATGTGCCGGATGATCCGATGAATGACCTTCAGGCCCAACGCTTTACCGAGATGTTGGGTCAGGCCCGCAGCGCCGGAGTCGAGTTCGAGGTGGCGCATCTGTCCAACTCGCCATCGGCGATGGCCCGCCCCGATCTAGCGTTCGACATGGTGCGGCCGGGTATCGCGGTTTACGGTCTCAGTCCTATCCCGCAGTGCGGTGACATGGGACTTCGGCCGGCCATGACTCTTAAATGCGTTGTGGCCATGGTTAAGTCGATCAAGGCAGGTGAAGGAGTGTCGTACGGCCACACCTGGACCGCGCCACGCGACACCAATCTTGCCCTGCTGCCGGTCGGATACGCGGACGGCGTTTACCGTGCGCTGGGAGGACGAATGGATGTGCTCATCAATGGACGTCGTCACCGAAGCGTGGGCCGGATCTGCATGGACCAGTTCGTCGTAGACCTAGGGCCGGGTCGCCCCGATGTGGTGGAGGGGGATGAGGCGATTCTGTTCGGTCCGGGCGACTCCGGCGAGCCGACGGCGCAGGATTGGGCCGATCTGATGGGCACCATCCACTACGAGGTGGTGACCAGTCCGCGGGTGCGGGTTGCTCGTACTTACGTGGACGGCCGGAATGGCTGACGGCATGAAGCGGGAGCGCAGGGTCAAGCGGGGTCGCATCAAGAAGAACATCGACGCGCGCATAGCGCGGCGGGCGGCAAAGAGTGCGGAGCGTCTGATCAGCGATCAGGCATTGGCGGGTGCCGGCGACACTGCGATCAAAAGCGCCGGTCTGATGGCCGGCGTCGCGGGCCTCGCGGCTGTCGGGACAGTCGCCGGAGTGTCGGCCGCCCGGGCCAGACGGTATCGAGGCATGATCGAAGACGCCTATCGGGGAGAGGATTTCGCTCTCCTGGATGCCGACCGCGGCTGCGTTGTGACAACGGCCGACGGGGTACCGCTGATCGTCCGGGAGGTCGGGCCGGTCACCGCACCGCTGACTGTGGTATTCGCGCATGGGTTCTGTTTGCGGATGGGTGCGTTCCACTTTCAGCGCGCCGCGCTCGCGGAGCGGTGGGGCAATCAAGTCCGCATGGTGTTCTATGACCAACGCGGTCATGGGCAGTCCGGTTCTGCACCCGTCGACACTTACACCGTGTCGCAGCTTGGGCGCGATCTGGAATCCGTTATGCGGGTGGTAGTTCCGGTGGGGCCGGTCGTTGTGGTCGGCCATTCGATGGGTGGAATGACGATCTTGTCGCACGCGCGGCAGTTCCCCGAGGAGTACGGCCGGACCAACCGGATCGTCGGCGCGGCGCTCATATCGTCGGCGGCGCAGGGCTTGTCCAGGTCGCCGCTCGGTGAGATCTTGCAGAACCCGGCCTTGGAGGCAGTGCGGTTTGCGGCGCGTTACGCGCCGAAGCTGGTGCACCGCACCCGGGGTGCCGTGCGGTCCGCGTTGCGCCCGATCCTGAAGACGGCGTCCTACGGTGACGACCGTGTCAGTCCCAGCGTGGTCGCATTCTCCGAGGCCATGATTCACGACACTCCTGTTGCCACGCTGGTGGAGTTCCTGCACGCCCTGGAGGTACACGACGAGAGCGCCGGCCTGACGGCGTTGTCGCAGATCCCCACAATGGTCGCCTGCGGCGATCGAGATGTGCTGACGCCGATCGTTCACTCCCGGGAGATGGCGGAGGCACTGGGCGACTGCGAATTGCTCATCGTCCCGGGGGCCGGGCATCTGGTGGAGCTCGAACAACCCGAACTCATCAACGACGCGCTGGTACGCCTGGTTGAGCGGGCCACACCGTCGAAATTGGTTGCCCTCACCCGGCGCATCCGTGAGCGGTCCCGTCGTGGATGACGGTAGGGCTGAGTTGGCGACCGTCGCCGATACGTTGGCCTTGGGGGCCCGACTGGGGGAGAGTTTGGCGGCCGGTGATGTCGTGGTGCTCTCCGGCCCGCTGGGCGCCGGAAAAACGTTGTTGACCAAGGGAATCGCGCTCGGTATGAATGTGAGCGGTCCGGTGACGTCGCCGACGTATGTTTTGGCCCGTGTGCATCCCGCCCGGACCGCCGGGCGTCCCGCGTTGGTCCACGTGGACGTCTATCGGCTGCTCGGCCACCCGGCCGACGATCTGCTGGCTGAGCTGGATTCGCTGGACCTCGACACAGACCTGGCAGATGCAGTCGTCGTCGTGGAATGGGGTGAGGGGCTGGCGGAGCGATTGTCGGACAGCCATTTAGACATTCGGCTGGAACGCGCGGCTGACGGTGAAGTGCGATCGGCGATCTGGCATTGGAGCGACCGTTGATCCGCACGGTTCTAGCTGTCGATACCGCGACTTCGGCTGTGACAGCCGGAGTGGTGCGCCGGGGCGATGACGGGCTGTCCACTCTCGGCCAGCGGATCGTTGTCGATGCGCGTGCCCACGCGGAGCTCCTCACGCCGAGCGTGCTGGCCGCGCTCGAGGCCGCCCAGCTCGTGATGGCCGATCTCGATGCAGTGGTAGTCGGTTGCGGGCCGGGACCTTTCACCGGCTTGAGGGTCGGGATGGCTACCGCGGCCGCCCTCGGTCAGGCGTTGGGGGTACCGGTATTCGGGGTCTGCAGCCTCGATGCGATCGGTGGGCGGACAACCGGTGACGTTCTTGTGGTCACCGACGCGCGGCGCCGCGAGGTCTATTGGGCGCGCTACCGCGACGGCGTCCGATTCGACGGGCCCGCGGTCGGTTCGGCCGCGGATGTCCCGGTGGGAGAGGCGGCCGCAGTCGCCGGGTCACCGGATCACGCTGCGTTGTTCCCGCTGCCCGTCGTAGCACCGGCGCAGCCCTCACCTGAGGGACTTGTTGCGGCCGTGGATGATTGGTCTGCGCAGCCAGCGCCGTTGCTGCCCCTCTATCTTCGTCGGCCAGACGCGAAGACTCTCGCCGAGCGGGGGCTCTGAGGTATGGACGCCGTCTACGGTCCGCTGCTTCGTACCGACGCCGCTCGCTGCGCCGAACTGGAGGCCATGCTCTTCGGGGGGGATGATCCGTGGCCCGAGTCGGCGTTCCTCCGAGAACTTGCCGGCCCGTACGGCCACTATGTCGCCGCTCGGGTGGGAGAGACTCTGGTGGGCTACGCCGGAATCTTCCGGTTGGGGCGAATTCCGCCTTTCGAGTATGAGATCCACACCATCGGTGTGGATCCCGAGTTCCAGGGCCGCGGGATCGGGCGCCGAATGCTGACCGAATTGCTCGACGTCGCCGGCCCTCATTCGGTCGTGCATCTTGAGGTGCGTACCGACAACGAACCCGCGATCGCGCTCTACAAGGCCTCCGGGTTCACCACCGTGGGGCTGCGCAAGCGCTACTACCGCATGAGCGGAGCCGACGCTTATTCGATGAGGAGGGACGCATGTTAGTTCTCGCCATCGAAACGTCTTGTGATGAAACGGGAATCGGCATCGTCCGGCTGAATGATGACGGGTCGGTGTCGTTGCTTGCCGACGAGGTGGCCTCCAGCGTCGACGAACACACCCGCTTCGGTGGGGTCGTTCCGGAAGTCGCGTCTCGAGCCCATCTGGAAGCGCTGGTGCCGACCATGCGCCGCGCATTGCGGTCAGCGGGAATTGAGCGTCCCGATGTGGTGGCCGCGACGATCGGGCCGGGCTTGGCCGGGGCCCTTCTGGTCGGCGTCGCTTCGGCAAAGGCGTATGCCGCCGCCTGGGGAGTTCCGTTCTACGGTGTGAACCACCTCGGTGGCCACCTTGCCGCCGACGTTTTCGATCACGGGCCGCTGCCCGAGTGCGTGGGTCTGCTGGTGTCGGGCGGGCACACGAACCTGTTGCACGTCCGCTCGCTGGGCGAGCCGATGGTCGAACTCGGCAGCACGGTCGATGACGCTGCGGGCGAGGCCTACGACAAGGTCGCGCGGCTGCTCGGTCTGGGATACCCGGGCGGCAAGGTGCTCGACGACCTGGCCAGAACCGGGGACCGCGCGGCCATCACCTTCCCCCGGGGGATGACGGGGCCGCGTGACGACCCGTTCGCTTTCAGCTTCTCCGGTCTGAAGACCGCGGTTGCGCGTTATGTCGAGCGGGAGGGCGCGAGTCCGTCGTACAACGTGGCCGACGTCGCGGCGGGCTTCCAGGAGGCCGTTGCCGACGTTCTCACCGCGAAGGCCGTGCGGGCCGCTGCCGAGGTGGATGTGTCGACGTTGTTGATCGCCGGCGGGGTCGCGGCCAATTCGCGACTGCGAGAGCTGGCTGAAGAGCGTTGTGCCGCAGCAGGGTTGACGTTGCGGGTGCCGCGTCCCCGATTGTGCACGGACAACGGGGCGATGATCGCGTCGTTTGCCGCGCATCTGATCGCGGCGGGTGCCGAACCGTCACGCCTGGACGTTCCCAGTGATCCCGGTCTGCCGGTGGTTCAGGGCCAGATCGCTTGAGTGATAGCTGCGACATTTCCGCCGTCAGCGAATAAGCATGATCCCAGCCTTGAGTGCTAGCACTCGCATGTATAGAGTGCTAGGTGGCAGACGGACAATCCCTGTGTCGGCTCCCGCGACGACGACGCGAGGACGGACGTATGCCGAACACCTGGTAATTCCGACTGGTTCGGGCATCTGAGCCCGACCGCAAGCTAATAAGTGGAGGACTCCATCGTGGCCGTGAACATCAAGCCACTCGAGGACAAGATCCTCGTACAGGCCAACGAGGCCGAGACGACCACCGCGTCGGGTCTGGTCATCCCGGATACCGCCAAGGAGAAGCCGCAAGAAGGCACCGTCGTCGCAGTCGGCCCCGGCCGTTGGGATGAGGATGGCGAGAAGCGGATTCCGCTGGACGTCTCCGAAGGCGACACCGTCATCTACAGCAAGTACGGCGGCACCGAGATCAAGTACGGCGGCGAAGAGTACCTGATCCTGTCGGCCCGTGACGTGCTGGCGGTTGTCAACAAGTAGCAACCGTGTACCGCCCCGGAAACCCCACCTGACGTGGATGGTTTCCGGGGCGGAACGCGCTTTAGCCAAGGACGGAATGCATGAGCAAGCAGATTGAGTTCAACGAGACCGCGCGCCGCGCCATGGAAACCGGCGTGGACAAGCTGGCCGACGCGGTCAAGGTAACCCTCGGCCCACGTGGTCGCCACGTCGTGCTGGCGAAGTCCTTCGGCGGTCCGACGGTCACCAATGACGGCGTCACCATCGCCCGTGAGATCGACCTTGACGACCCGTTCGAAAATCTCGGCGCGCAACTCGTCAAGTCGGTCGCCACCAAGACCAACGACGTCGCCGGCGACGGCACCACCACCGCCACCGTGTTGGCGCAGGCGCTGGTCAAGAACGGCCTGCGCAACGTGGCGGCCGGCGCCAACCCCATCGCATTGGGCGCGGGAATCGGCCGGGCCGCCGACGTGGTTTCGGAGGCGTTGCTGGCGTCGGCGACTCCGGTCGCCGACAAGGCCGCAATCGCCGCGGTCGCCACCGTCTCGTCGCGCGACGAGGAGGTCGGCGAAATGGTCGGCGAGGCGATGACGAAGGTCGGCGGCGACGGCGTCGTCAGCGTCGAGGAGTCCTCGACCATGAACACCGAACTGGAGATCACCGACGGCGTCGGATTCGATAAGGGCTTCATCTCGGCCTACTTCGTCACCGACTTCGATTCGCAGGAAGCTGTCCTGGAGGATGCGTTGGTGCTGCTGCACCGCGACAAGATCAGTTCACTGCCCGACGTGCTTCCGCTGCTCGAAAAGGTGGCCCAGGCCGGCAAGCCGCTGCTGATCGTTGCCGAGGACGTCGAGGGCGAGGCGTTGTCCACGCTGGTGGTCAACGCCATCCGCAAGACCCTGAAGGCCGTTGCGGTCAAGGCGCCGTTCTTCGGGGACCGCCGCAAGGCGTTCCTCGATGATCTGGCTGTCGTGACCGGTGCCCAGGTGGTCAACCCGGACGTCGGTCTGCTGCTGCGCGAGGTCGGCCTCGACGTACTCGGCACTGCGCGCCGTGTCGTCGTCAGCAAGGACGACACCGTCATCGTCGACGGCGGCGGAACCTCAGACGCCATCGCTGCTCGGGTCAAGCAACTCCGTTCCGAGATCGAGGCGACGGACTCCGACTGGGACCGCGAAAAGCTGCAGGAACGTCTGGCGAAGCTGGCCGGCGGTGTTGCCGTGATCAAAGTGGGGGCGGCGACCGAGACCGCCCTCAAGGAACGCAAGCATCGCGTCGAAGATGCGGTGGCGGCGGCCAAAGCCGCGGTGGAAGAGGGAATCGTCGCCGGTGGCGGTAGCGCTCTGGTGCAGGCCCGCGCGGCACTGAAGTCGTTGCGCGACTCCGTTTCCGGTGACGAAGCGCTCGGCGTCGACGTCTTCTCGGCAGCGTTGTCTGCTCCGCTGTTCTGGATCGCCGCGAACGCGGGTCTGGACGGCGCCGTGGTCACCAACAAGGTCTCCGAACTGCCTGCGGGACACGGCTTCAACGCCGCGACTCTCAGCTACGGCGATCTCACTGCCGAGGGCGTCGTCGATCCGGTCAAGGTGACCCGCTCGGCGGTGCTCAACGCCGCATCGGTGGCCCGGATGATTCTCACGACGGAAACCGCCGTCGTCGACAAACCTGCTGAGGCTGCCGAGGACGGTCACGGCCACCACGGGCACGCTCACTAGCGTCTCCTGGCGCGAACAGACAGAGAAGTCCCTGCACGCCTAGCGTGTCAGGGACTTCTCTGTCTGTTGGGCCGGCTTAGCCCCGGCCGCCCCCGCACGGCTTGGCCCCATCCCCGATGGCGGTGCCATCGGGGATGAACCGAATGTCCACCATTCGGGGGAACAAGAAAGGCCCGTCCGCGGGACAGACGTGCCGGCGCAACTGATGGATATTTGGTTCTCGGGATAGTCGCAGGGTTTGAGAGGGAGCTGGCCGACATGAACAACCAAGCACCGGTGATCGAGGATCTGGATCGCTTCCGCAACTTGCTGCATATTCTGGCGTCCGGCCTGGTCGTGGACGCCACCATGTCCGCCAACTCCACCGCCGGCATGGCTTCGGCGCGCGCACGCTGACCGGAATTTTGAGGGTCCTCGCAGTGCGGGGTCGCCCCGGCTTAGGATGACTGGATTCGCAGCCAACTGCGAAGCGGTCCCAGTCGAACGAAGTGGGCGGAAGTCTGCGTGTTTGTCCCCGATGCGGTTCACGAGGAACCCGACGGCGCCAAGCCGATAGCTGTCGCAGCCGATCTGTCAGGCGATGACGCCCCCCAAACGGTGTTGGTGGTCGATGACGACGTCGTGTTGCGCGACCTGCTCTGTAGGGTGCTCAGCCCGCTGGGTTGCGAAATCGTTAAGGCCGGGTCCGGTGAAGAGGCTCTTACCGAGTTGCTGCAGCGCAAGGTCGCTGTGATCGTCCTGGATATCAACATGCCCGGAATGGATGGTTTCGAGACGGCTCAACTGGTCAGGGAGACAGAGGAGCTGGCCTCGACGCCGATCATCTTCCTCACCGGCCAGATGTCGGAAGAAAAAGACCTGCAACGCGGATACGACCTCGGTGCGGTCGACTTCCTGGTCAAGCCGGTCTCACGGCAGGTGCTGTACGCCAAGGTCAAGGCGTTGTTGGAGTTGGATCACTCGTTCGCCAAGCTGCGAATGGAAGCTGCCAGGCTGCACGAACAACAACTTCAGGTCGCCCGGGCCGCCGAGATTCGGCAGCGGGAGGAGTTGGCATTCACACAGCGGCGGGAACGGCTGACCAACATCTTCGCCGAAGCGAGTATCGACCTGGCTTCTCTTGAGCACGCAATAGTCACCGAGCTGAGCCACCTGTTCGATGCCGATTGCGTGCTCCGCCTGTCCTCACCCGGCCACGGGTGGCACGATTCGTTGTCACAATCGGGGTCTGGTGCCGATTCCGGTCAGCTGGAGGCCTGGTTGGTCGAACTCCTGTCGGAGGAAGGCCCGCGGTCGACTCCGTACCAGGCAATCATGGTCGAGGAGTTGACCGCCCGTGGCCAACGAGTTGGTGTCGTCTGCGTCGGTCGCGCGCTCGGTCCGCCCTTCACCGAAATTGAATCCGCATTGTTTCGGGGCGCGTCGACAGCGGCGGCACTCGCTGTCTCCAATGCGACGCTCTACCGCATACAAGCGGAGTACGCGGCGGTCATGCAGGCGACCGGTGACGCGATTCTCGCCGTCGATGCCTCTGGTGAAATCCGCAGTTGCAACAAGGCGGCCACGGCGTTGTTCGGCGGCGACTACGACACCTTGATGGGCCGGTCGATCTTGGAATTCGCTGCAGATTCGCACCGGCAGCGTTTGAGCGATCAACTGGCCTACACGCTGTCGGCGCACCAAGAGGTGTCGATGGAGCTGGTATGCGCCTCCACCGACGGCCGTCAGGTGGAGGTCGTCGTCACGTTGTCGCCTATCGGTGATTCGGTGGAATTGCACGTCGCCGCTGTGGTCCACGACCTGACGGAGATAAAGCAGGCACAAAAGGAGATCAGGCATCTCGCCAGCCACGACCCTCTGACGGATCTTGCGAATCGGAGGGAATTGAACGATCGACTGGCGGCGGTCG
>JAXLRY010000022.1:0-53258 GCA_046330895.1 Mycobacterium sp.
CTGATGGCGGACTGGTGTTACGTCTGCGACTTCGACCACAAGATGGACAACATCGAGATGGCGATCAAAGACCAGGGGATCGTCAAGAGCCCCGTGCGGGTCGGGCCGGACACCTGGGTGGCGGCGAAGGTGACCATTCTCCGCGGAACCAGGATCGGCCGCGGCTGCGTGTTGGGCGCCCACGCGGTCGTCAAGGGGGACATTCCGGACTACTCGATTGCGGTTGGGTCCCCGGCGAAGGTGGTCAAGAACCGGAAAGTGGCTTGGGACGCATCGGCGGCGCAGCGCGCGGAGTTGGCTGCCGCGCTGGCCGACATCGAGCGGAAGAAAGCCTCCCGCTGACGGTTTGGTCAATTGAAAACGCCCCCGGACCAGCGTTTACCACCAAATCCCAATAAGCGCGCATCGGTTTCCTTAGGGTGTCTCTAATAGTCGGCAAACTTGGGGGTGTGGCTTCGATGGTCAACAACACGCATATCGGTCGTCTGGGAGCGCTCGCGGTTGCGCTCGGGATCGGATCGGCGATCGCCAGCACAGCGTGTATCGCGAACGCGGATTCTTCGGACGCCTCGGCGTCGGGCGGATCCGCGGCAAGCAAGTCGGACGGAGCGGCACGGTCAGCGGGCTCGGGCAAGTCGCCTTCGGCATCGCGTTCGCGGCCGTCGGGGATCAACCGTGGACCGGCAGCCACCACCGCTCGTGATCGTTCAGAGGTCAAACTCTCCAAGCCGCAACGGGATTCGGACGGTCTGGACCAGGTGTCCAGCGCTGACACCGGATCCGAGGCCGAGGCGCCCGTCACGGCACCCGTCGCGAGCGCAGTGCGCGTGCAAGTGGCTCATGTGTCGCCCGCTCGTGCTGCTGCGCCGCAGGCGGCAATCAACATCTTCCGATTGAACGCGGTGGTGCAGGAACTCCGTACCGCTATCGGAACGTTCCTCAATTCCCTGAATAGCGACACGCCTCCGCCGGGACCGCTGCTGTGGTCGGTGATCGCATTCGCCCGTGACGAATTCGACCGCGTCGTCAATATTCTGAAGACGGGGTCGCCCGTCGTGGCGTCCAGCCTCCTCGAGACCAGCCCCAACCTGCTGGTGAACCCGGGCGCGGAGTTCGGTGACGCTTCCGGTCTGGGCAACGGCGTGGTCACCGTGCCGGGCTGGACGGTCACCGGCAACCCGACGGTGATCCAGTACGGCACCCTCAAGAACTCCTGGCCCACCGGGCTGAGCTTCCAGATGCCCAACCTGCCCGCCATCTTCGGTTACCCGGGCACGAACCAGGCTCCGCCGGATGGCGGCGATCAGTTCTTCGGCGGCGGAAACGTGACTTCGTCGAACTTCACCCAGACCGTGGACCTCAGCGCCGTTGGCGAGGAAATCGACCACGATGCGGTGCAGTTCAATCTCAGCGGCTACTTGGGCGGATACCTGCTCGACCCGTCCTACGCGACGGTGGAAGTCCAGTTCCTCGACGAGAACAAGCTCTTCCTCGGAAGTGCCGACATTGGACCCGTCACCAACCTGAACCGTTGGGGACTCACCGGATTCAAACAGCGCGAGACCACCGGCACCATCCCGATCGGCACCCGCAGCGCCGTGGTGACCCTGCAGATGCACGACCTGAATCCGGTGCACTTCGGCTTCACCGCCAGGTACAACAACGCCTACGCGGACAACCTGTCGTTCACCATCGACGCTGATCTCCCCGCGCCGGCGGACCCCACTCCGCCACCGTCCATCGTCGGCGAGCTGGATCACGTGTTCCTCGTCTACATGGAGAACAAGGGCTACGACAGCATCGTCGGGAGCCCGAACGCCCCGTTCCTGAACAGCCTGATCAACGGGTACGGATTCGCCAACAACTACTACGCGATCACCCACCCCAGCCTGCCGAACTACTACGCGATGGTCGGTGGCACCGACTTCGGCAAGACGTACAACTGCCCGGACGTATGTATCGACGATCCTGACGCTCTGGTGTTCAACATCGATGACGCCGGCAAGACGTGGCGGGGTTACGCCCAGAGCATGACCCCGGGACAGCCGCTGGTGAACCAGGGCGACTACTCCACCGACCAGCTTCCGTTCCCGGCTTTCGCCGGAATCGGTGACAACCAGGAATACGCCGAGGCGCACCTGTTCCCGCTCGACCAGATGGCCGTCGATTTCCAGTCAGCCGAAACCACGCCCAACTTCGTGTGGTTCGCGGCCAACGAGGACTTCAACGGTGAAGGCCCGGTAGACGGTCTGAGCGGCATCCTGCACTTCCTCGCGGGGCAGATCAATCCGGCTCACCAGTACAACGTCCCGGCGCTGGACCAGTTCTTGTCCGAGACCGTGCCGGTCGTGATGAATTCGGCCGTCTGGAATGACCCCACCCTGAAGTCCGCCCTGATCGTCACCTTCGACGAGGACAACAACAACATCACGCTGGGCATCGGAAACGAGGGCAACCACATCGTCACCGTGGTGATCCCGTCGCCGGGCGCGGTGACTCTCGGCGGGATGCGGGACGGCGCCTTCATCGTCACCGATCGTCTCGACCACTTCAGCACTTTGCGGACCATCGAGGAAGCTCTCGGGCTGCCGACGATGACCAACAACGATAAGTACGCACAGCCGCTGAACGGGTTCTGGACCTAAACCTTTGATGCCCGCTACGAGGCGTAGCGGGCACGAGGTCTGACCCCGGTGTTCGACAATCGCGACAACGTGCTGTCGTACCCGGATCAGGCGATGTTCCTGGCGGCACGCGCCGGAGACCATGACGCGGCTATACAGGTGTGCTGGCATTATCGCCGTCCCGTCGACGTGGCGACCGTTAAGCGGTTTCACGGCAATCTCGGTCACGGGTTGATGGGGCGGCGAATCGAGCGTTCCCCGTTGCCGTTTGGCCGGCATCGGTGGGTTTCCTCGCCCGGGCCCCAGTGTGATTTGGGCATCGCGGAACGTCCGCGGCCGCCGTCCGAGATGTTCGAATTCGCCGACGAACAGGTGAATCTGCCGCTCGATCCCGAACAGGGCCCGGCCTGGCGCCTTGCGCTGCAACCGTTCACGGATGGCTCGACGGCTGTGCTGCTGACCGTCTCGCATTGCATCGCCGACGGGACCGCCGTCTTTTCCGAGATCTGTGACGCGGTCGGCGGCAGGGGCCGTGATCTGCGCTATCCGACACCGCACGCTCGGTCGCGGGCGAACGCGTTGCGCTCCGATGTGTGCCGGACGCTGCGAGATCTCCCGGACATCGGTCGTGCGCTCGCGACGGCGGTCCGGTTGGCATTCGGCGGCCGAGTGGTCGGTCGTTCCGGATCGTCTGTACCCAACCCGTCAGGTGGCACCGACAGCGTCCCGGTGCCCACTGTCGCGGTGGCGGTCGACGCCGAAGCCTTCGACAAACGTGCCGAAGCCCTTGGGGGAAACAGTCATTCGCTGGTGGCCGGGTTCGCCGTCAAATTGGCTGCGCGTCTTGGCCGCGTACGTGCCGACGACGGTGCGGTGACTCTGATGATTCCGGTCAGTCAGCGGGTTTCCGCGGACGATACGGGCGGGAACGTGGTCTCGATAGCCCGGGTCAGCCTCGACCCTCGAAACATCGCTGACGATCTCGCCGGCGCCAGACGCGAGATCGGGCGGGCGGTCACAAGAGCGATCGATACGCCAGACGAGTTGGTGGGCGTCCTTCCGTTGGTCCCCTTCATCCCGATGCGAGTGGTCGGACGGATAGCCGACATGGCATTCGGCTTCACCGCCGATCTCCCGGTGTCTTGCAGCAATGTGGGTGAGCTGCCGTCCGAATTGTTGCGGGTCGACGGAACGGAAGCCGAATTCTTCTGGGCCCGTGGGATGGACCGGAACATCACCCGGAGTGCTCTTGAGCGCCGCAGTGGCGTCCTCACCGTCGCCTCGGCCCGAATCGGGGGCAAGGTCGTGTTGGTGGTGATCGGATACCTTCCAGGGCAGGAGAACTCGCGTGCTCGGTTGATTGAGGTCATCGGGCAGACTCTCAGTGATTTCACTCTGTCCGGCGTCACGCAGTAGGAGGTTCACGGGTGCCCCGCGACGAGCATCGGCTCTCGTTCATGGACCAAACCGGTCTGGAATTGATGCGCGCGACCGGCCGCGACCAACTCATTCAGTGCGTCTGGGTCTACGAACACCCAATCGATATGCACGGCCTGGAGAGGTTCCACCGCAACGTGGCGGCGTCGTACGGGAATCGTCTGGTCGAGCGGTCGCCCTTGCCGTTCGGTCGTCCCCGCTGGGTGCGGGGTGACCGATCGCAAGTGCCGATCCGGGTGGAGGCGCGCCCGCGCCCGCGCGATGAGCTCATCGACTGGGCTGACGAACTCGCCAGTCTCCCAATCGATCCGGAGCACGGTCCCTGCTGGCGTTTGGTCGTCCAGCCACTGACCGATGGATCGACTGCGGTGAGCATGTTCGGCTCGCACGTCATCGCCGACGGTGTCGGTGCGATACGGCTCGTCAAGGACGCGACAGAGGGCCGACGGCGCAACCCGGGCTACCTCAGCCATGGAGCGCGTCCCGCGTTGCGGGGCATTGCCTCGGACCTGCACCAGGCGGTGCGAGACGTTCCCGAGACTATTCGTGTGCTTGCTAGGGCTTCCGCGTTCGTCTACCGCAGCCGGCGTGAGATCGCCAGGGCGGTCGCGTCGAAGCCGGTCGCCGACGTTGCGCCGCAACCGACGGTGGTCGTACCCGCTATTGCCATCTTCATCGATGGTGACGAATGGGACAGAAGAGCGAAACATCTTGGTGGCAACAGCTATTCACTGCTTGCCGCGTTCGCGGCCAAACTCGGCGAGAGGATGGGGCGCCAGCGTGCCACGGATGGCGCAGTGACGCTGATCATCGCGATCAACGTGCGCGAGAGCGACGAGGACACCCGGGCAATCGCCCTGACCCTGGCCAAAGCATCCGTCGAGCCGGCTAATGTCACCGCAGATTTGTCGGACCTGCGCGCCCGTGTGCGCGAGGCGCGTGAGAATGCCATGCGCCAACCTGATCCCGCGTTGGAACTGCTGGCGCTGATGCCGTGGCTGCCGGATGCGGGGGTGAAGGCGGTCGCGGAGCTCCTGTTCGGCTACTCCGAAGACCTCCCGGTCTCGTGCTCCAACCTCGGCGACCTGCCTCCGGAATTGAGCCGGATCGACGGAACCCAAGCCGAGTACGTATTCATCCGCGCCGTGGATGCCAATGTGACGCAACGAGATTTGGAACGATCGCGTGGGCAGTTGGTCATTGTGTCCGGCCGCATCAATGGAAAGGTCAGCATTTCGGTGGAGGCCTACGAGGTGGGTGCCCCGAATTCGAAGGCACGGCTGCGGGATCTCGCCCACGCGACTCTGGCCGAATTCCAGCTGACCGGCGCCATCGAATAGCCGTGGACAATCAACTCGCCTACATAGATCAGGGATCCTTCCTGGGGTTGCGGGCACTCGGTCGTCAACCCCTGATTCAGTTCGTGTGGATCTACGACCGTCCAGTTGACGTGGATGGCCTACTGCGATTTCAGAAGAATCTGGGGCACGGCCTGCTCGGGCGCCGGATCGAGAGGTCGCCGATTCCCTTCGGCCGTCACCGCTGGGTGGCACAAGCGGCTCCCGCCGAACTGGACGTCGCCGCCACGGCGAGACTCCGTGACGAGGTGTGGGATTGGGCGGACACGCGGGTGAGTCTTCCGATCGATCCCGAGCATGGGCCGGCTTGGCACCTGGGGGTGCAACCACTGAAGCCGGGGGGTGCGGCAGTCTCGCTGGTGGTATCGCACTCAGTGGCCGACGGGCGCGCGGTGAGTCTGGCGATCGCCGACGCCGTGCAGGGGGACCGGCATGATCTCGGCTATCCGCCGCCCGGTGCCCGAACCGCACGCAGCGCGGTCGTCCGGGACCTTGCGGCAACGGCTCGTTCGCTGCCCGACATCGCGCGCGGATTGGTTGCTGCCGTCAGAACCGCGAGAGCCGAGATTTCGCCGAATGGATTCCGCGGGCCGTCGGGCCGGATTAAGTCCCGCAAGTCCGGGCTCGGTGGCGATGAGCCCCTGGCGCTACCGACGGCAGCGGCATGGGTTGACCTCGACCTGTGGGACCGGCGAGCGGAAATGCTTGGCGGAAGCAGCAATTCGCTGTTCCTCGGCCTGGTGGCGCGCCTGGCACAGGGCATGGGCCGGGTCGACGGCGCCGGGCGGGTGGTCTTGGTGTTACCCGTCAGCGATCGCCGCGCCGGGGACAGGCGTGCGAATGCCCTGTCGGTGGCGAAGATCTCGGTCGACCCGGCGGCCGTCACCGAAACACTCAGCGCACTCCGCAAAGAGGTGGCCGCTGCGCTGGCCGCGGTGCCCGGAATGTCAACGGACCTGCTCGCATCGATGGCGATGACGCCCTTCACCCCGAGGGCATTGCTCCGGCGTCTGGAGAAGGTCGCCGCCACTCGAAGCAGTGACGTGGGTTGCTCGAACCTGGGCGACTGCGATGCGCGGATCAACCGCCCCGACGGCACCGATGCGGACCGGATCGTCGCCCGGTCGATCGAATCACCGGTCACCGCAGCCATTCTGGACCGGATGGGCGGCCATCTCTTCGCCGGTTCCGGTCGTGTGCACGGCCGGGTGTTCATCAGCGTTGGTGCCTGGATACCTGGTGCTATCACCAGCAGGCGCCAGTTGCGCGAGCGGTTCGTCAGGGCGATCAGCGACATGGGCCTGACGGGCACCGTGGAGTGACACACGAACTGCGTTCCACTGCTTCGTCACAGTCGATCACAGCGGGATCACCCACACGTTGTCGTCGAGGCGGTTGGCGACGTACAGCGTGTTGCCATCCGGGCTGACCGCCACTCCCCAGGGGTTGGCGCCCGTGCCGATCGTTCCAGTCACCGTATTCGTCGCGGTGTCGATCACCGAGACATTGTTGTCGGTCACGTTCGTCACATATGCGGTGGAGCCGTCCGGGCTGATTGCGATCTCAGCGGGGTTCGACCCAACGGTGATGGTGCCGGTGATGGTGTTGGTCACCGTGTCGATCACCGACACCGTTCCCGGGAAGGCCCGGTTGGTGACGTAGAGGGTGGCACCGTTCGGCGTGACCGCCAGGCCGCTCGGTGACAACAATCCCGAGATGGTGGCGACGATCGTGTTGGTGGAGGTATCGATCACCGACACGGCGTTCGCGTTGTAGTTACCGACATAGGCGCGGGGATGCAACAGCTGATCGGGATTGAACACCACTCCGAACGGCCAGGTGCCGGGGCCGACGGTGATGGTCGGTCCAACGGTGTTGAAGGCGGTCGTGATCACCGACACAGCGCCGCTGCCCACGGCCGTCACGTACGCGGTCGCGCCGTTGGGACTGATCGCCACGCCCGACGACGCAGAACCCACCGTGTAAATGGTGGAGCTGATGGCACCGATCGCGACATTGATCACCGACACGGTGTCGCCGCCCTGATTCGCCACATAGGCGAACGCCCCGTTCGGTGTGATGGCGACTGATATCGGAGTGCTCCCGACCGCGATGGTTGTGACGCCGTAGGTCGTGGTGTCGATGACCGACACCGAGTCGCTACCGAAATTGGTGACGTAGACCTGGGCGCCGTTGGGTGTGACAGCCAGATCGAAAGGCATCAGACCGACCGCAATGGTTGCGTACACGGTCCCATCGGCACCGCGGCTCCCTGTGGAACCGCTGCCTGGTCCCGGGTTGCCGCCGGTGCCTCCGGAACCGCCGGTGGCGTTGACCAGGGGAGCGGCAGATGCGTTGCCGCCGTTGCCGCCGTTTCCGCCGGACGAGTTCGTCGCGGTTCCGTTGCCGCCGTTCCCGCCGTCGCCACCCGTGGCACTGCCTGCAGCCTGGGATACGGCGCTGCCAGCGTTGCCGCCTTTACCTCCGGTGCTGCCGCCGCTGCCGCCGGTGCCGCCGTTACCGCCTAGGGCGTCACCCAGCGCAGATTGGGCGTTGCCGCCGTTTCCACCGGTTCCGCCGGCGCCGTAGTACTGGCCGCCGGAACCGCCTTCAGCACCGGCGCCGCCCGCGGCCTTGCCGTTGTCCGTCGAGGCGCTCCCGCCATTTCCACCAGCCCCGCCGTCGCCGAAGAGCGACCCGGCGTTGCCGCCGGCACCCCCGGATGCGCCGCTCGCAGTGCCACCCGTAGTGCCGCTGGCGCCGCCGCTGCCACCCCGGCCACCATTGCCCATCAGGCCTGCTGACCCTCCGGCCCCGCCGGCCTGTCCGGTGCCTCCGCTCGCGCCGTCGCCGCCGGAACCCCAGAGCCAGCCGCCCGATGTCCCGGTCCCGCCAGGCGCTGCAGCGGATTCGCCGTTGCCGATCTCCAGCTGTTCGTCGCTGTCGTACAGCTCGGTCAAATAGTTTTGGCCATTAGCGCCGGTGGCGCCATCGGAACCGCTGGCGCCCAGTGAGCCGAGGCCACCCTCAGCGCCGGTGCCGCCCGACGAACCCGAGTTCCCGGCAGGAGCCAGTCCTCCCTCTCCGCCGTTGCCGCCTTTTCCTCCGCTGCCCCCGGTTCCGCCGCCGCCCGCGGTTCCGCCGAGTCCGCCTGTTCCACCGATCGAGAGGTAGAAGCCGTCGCCGCCGTCGCCGCCGTCTCCGCCGTCTCCGCCGGTGCCGCCCTTGCCGCCTTTCCCGCCCGCTCCGGCGGTTCCGCCGCTACCGCCGTCGCCGTACAGCGATCCGCCGGCGCCTCCCTTGCCGCCCGCTCCGCCCGTACCCCCCGAACCGCCGGGGGCGCCCGTGCCCCCGTCACCTCCGCGGCCGCCGTCACCGGCCAGGCCGTAGCCGGGCCCGACTGCCATGCCGCCGTTGCCGCCGGCTCCGCCATTGGCCCCGGTGCCGCCAGTGCCGCCTGCTCCGCCGGTCCCGCCGAACGCGCCGCTGAACTGATCCCAACTGGCGCCCACGCCGCCGTTGCCGCCGTTGCCGCCGGTTCCGCCGGTGCTTCCCGCCCCGCCGGTTCCACCGTTTCCACCGATGGCGGTACCGGTCGCCCCCAGAGCCCACTGGCCGTTGCCGCCGTTGCCTCCCGCTTCGCCCGCAGCCGTGCCGCCACTGCCGGCGCCGCCGTTCGCAGCGACAGGGCTGTCGACGGCGACAGCGGAATCCCCAGCGCTTCCCGGTGTGGCTCCTTGATAGTCCGGATCTCCTCCCGCGGCGTGCGACCCGCTAGGGCTTGCGGCGCCGGTCCCGCCGGTACCCCCAGCGCCACCGGAGCCGCCTCGGCCGCCGTCACCGAACAGCGAACCACCGTCGCCGCCGGCACCGCCAGTACCACCGGCGCCCCCGACGGCACCCAGCTCGCCCGTCTGCCCCGCTGCGCCGTTGCCCCCCGCCCCGCCGTTTCCGATCAGCCCGGCAGCCCCACCGGACCCGCCCGCCTGCCCGGCGGTAGTTCCAGCTGCTCCCGCCCCGCCGTTGCCGTAGAGCCAACCTCCGCTGCCTCCGGCCCCGCCGGGTGCAGTGGCGGTGGCGCCGTCACCGATCTCCAGTAGTGCACCGTCGTAGAGCTGAGTCTGATGGCTCGCGCCGGTTGCCCCCCGAGAGCCTGTGGCGCCCGTGGCCCCACGGGCTCCGGTGGCTCCTGCGGAACCGGCAGCGCCCGAACTTCCCGCTCTTCCCTGGCCCGGCGCAGAGCCGGCGCTGCCTCCGATACCGCCGGCGCCACCGGAAGCACCGGCGCCGCCGGAGCCGCCGGCTCCGCCAGCACCGCCCGATCCACCCTGAGCGCCGAAGTAGCCCGTTCCGCCGGTGCCACCGGTACCGCCCGTGCCGCCGTCGCTGCCGGCACCACCGCGTCCGCCCGCTCCTGCGGCGCCACCGTTGCCGCCGTTGCCTGATACGGATCCGCCGGATCCTCCGGATCCTCCGTTACCGCCCTTGCCGCCCGGGGTTCCGGACACGCCCGCGCCGCCAACGCCGCCCGACCCGCCTTGGCCCGCGACCCCCGATGGGCCGACGGCAAGTCCGCCGGCCCCGCCCGAGCCACCGGCGGCGCCGACACCGCCGTTGCCGCCGTCGCCGCCGTCACCCCCTGTCGCGATGCCGGTGTAGGCCGCGCCGACACCGCCGTCGCCGCCGTTGCCGCCTCTGTTGCCCGCACTTCCGTTGCCGCCGTTGCCGCCTCGACCACCGGCGGCGCTTCCGGCCGACAACGCCCATTGGCCGTCCCCGCCGTCACCACCGCTCTGCTGGGCTCCACCGGTCGCGCCGTTGCCGCCGTCACCACCCACTGCGATGGTGACGGAAACAGCGGAGTCACCCGCATCACCGGGGGAGGCACCGGCGTAGCTGGGATCGCCTCCCTGTGCGTGTCCACCGCCCTGTGCAGGCGCGCTGCCGTCCCGTCCTGCGCCACCGACGCCGCCCGCGCCGCCATTGCCTCCACCGCCGATCGCGCCGGCGCTGCCGCCCCTGCCGCCGTCGCCGCCGTCGCCGGCCGCGAGTAACGCCGTCTCAGCTCCGCCATTGCCGCCGGCGCCGCCATTGCCGCCGTTTCCACGCAGAGCTCCACCCGCACCACCACTACCGCCTGCGCCGCCGTCGCCGGCTAGCGGGCTTCCGGCACCGCCGTCGCCGCCGTTACCTCCGTTGCCGGCGATTCCACCGTCGCCTCCGTCGCCGCCTCTGCCCCCGGTGTCGCCGGCGACAGTGCTGCTGAATCCCGCACCGCCGTTGCCGCCGTTGCCGGTGGCCCCGACGACGGCGGCGCCATCCGCACCGTCGCCACCCGAATGACCGCCCGCGCCACCGCGACCCACAGCCCCGCCGGCCCCACCGGCCCCGCCGGTACCGGGGTTGCCGCCGGCCCCACCAGTGGCACCGTCAGGCGTATCCGCATCGCCGGCGCCGCCGACGCCGCCATTACCAGGAGCGCCTGCGGCCCCGCCTGCTCCGCCGCTGCCGCCGGATCCGTTTGTTCCCCTGGCACCGAGCAGGAACAACCAGCGAGCAGTGCCGGCGTCCCCTCCGGCGCCGCCTGCGCCGCCGCTCGCGCCGCTTCCGCCGTCACCGCCTGCGCCGCCCGACGCACCCGCGGTGATCGCATCTGCCCCGCCGATACCCTTGCCGCCGCTACCGCCGGTACCGCCGGATCCGCCGGATCCGCCGGATCCGCCGAGGCCGATGACCCAACTGCCGGAACCGCCCGCCCCGCCGTCACCGCCGCGGCCCCCGGCGGTGCCGTCGGTGCCTGAATCGCCGGCACTCGGACCGTCGTCGCCGGACACGCCGTCGGCAACCGCGCCGCCTGCGCCGCCCGCACCGCCATCACCACGCAGCGACAGGGCACCGGTGTCGCCACCGTTCCCGCCGGCACCCCCGTCGCCGCCCGGGTCGGTGGCCATCCCGCCGGCGCCGCCGTTGCCGCCGTTGCCGATGAACAATCCACCGGTTCCGCCCTGGCCGCCGGCACCACCCGTGGCCCCGTCCAGGCCGGCCCCACCATTGCCTCCGTTGCCGAACCAGCCGGCCGATCCGCCGTTGCCGCCGTTATAACCGTTGCCGCCGTTGCCCAGCAATCCGCCGTTGCCGCCGTTGCAGGCCGATATGCCGGTGCACGTCAACGAGTTCCAGGAGTAGCCGTTTCCGACCAGAATCCCGCCGTCGGGATGTTCGGCAGTGCCGTTCCCGAATAGGAAACTGAACAGCCCGCCTGCTCCCGCCCCGGCCCACGACGCGTTCGGGGCCGTGGATGTGGCTGTCGGAACGGTGGCCACTTCGGGCCTCCCCGGCGTGCCGCCCCGGCGGGTGAACCCCAACGTCGTCCACGCCAGGGCTTCGGTGGCCCCCGGGCCCCCAGTATCGACGGCACCCCGTTTCCCCGCTCGTGATGTGAGGGGCGGCGGCACTTCCATGACCTGATCCGGCACGGCGCCAACGGATTTGGGTCGAGAGCCGATTGCGGGCTTGGTTGCCGGATACGACGCGCCGGACGCCGATCGTGCCGGTGCCTGTCGAGGGATTCCTCGCGGAGAACCCGCGGATTTGCCGGATGCGCTGGGACCCGGCCCAGCGGATGACCCGGGAGAACCAGCGGTGTCTGCGAATGCGACGGCGGGCATCGATGCGATGGCGGCGCCGACGCCTAGTGCCACGGCCAGCGCTCCGACGCGGCCCACATGTCTGCTGCAGTTGGTTGTCTGCCCCGACGTGACCGGCGTATCGATCGCTGGGAACCGATCGGGCATCGGGAACGAGTCGCTTACGCATGCGTGTTCGGCGTGAGGCATGGCCAATTATGGGTCGGGCTGTGTGCTCGTGCGCGCCAAAACGATCTTGTAGTTGGCCCCGTGTCAGCGGCCGGGTAGTGCGTTCTCGTCGATAGGGCGCCGCGCATGTGGTTCCCGCTCACGGCGTTTGGCCGCCAGGTAGACGTCGGCGGTCTCGGCGGCTATATGGCTCCAGCCGAATTCTGCGGTGAGTCGTTCCCGGGCCGCCACCGCGCGCTGCTGCGCCGCGGCGGGATCGTCGAGGACGTTCCGCACTGCCGCTGCGAGAGCCGCCACGTCGCGCGGGGGATGGGAGAGTCCGGTCACCCCGCTAATCACCGCTTCGCCGAGGCCGCCGGCGTTGGAGGTGACCAGAGGTGTACCTGCTGCCGCGGCTTCGAGTGCGACGATGCCGAAAGGCTCGTAGTGACTCGGCAGGACGGCGGCGTCGGCCCGGTGGAGTAACCGCAACAATTCGTCGTGGTCGACCCGTCCCACGAACCGAATCGCCTTGAGCACCCGATGTTTCCGGGCGACTTCGACGAGCCAATCCTGCTGGGTGCCGTCACCGGCGATGGTCAGGCTGGTGCCGGGGTGGGTGCGGCGGATCCTTGGGAGTGCGGCGATCGCGTCGTGAATGCCCTTTTCGTATTCCAGCCGTCCGAGGTAGAGCAACTCCGCCGGTCCGGTGCGTCGTTGGCGTGGCGCGAATGGCCAACTAGTCGAATCGATTCCGTTCCGGATCACCGTGATTTCGGCTAGGCCCGGTCCGAACAATTCCGTGATTTCGTCGGCCATCGACGCCGAGCAGGTGATCAGGGTGTCGGACTCCCGGGCCAGCCACGACTCGACGGCGTGCACCTGTCGGCTGAGATTCCCGGACACCCAACCGGAGTGCCGGCCCGCCTCGGTGGCGTGCATCGTGGAAACGATTGGTGCGTCGAAGAGTTCAGCCAGCGCGATGGCGGGATGAGCCACGAGCCAGTCGTGGGCGTGCACCACCTCGGGTACCCATCCTTCGGCCTGCAGGACCAGGCCGGCGCGAATCATGGCGTGGCCCATGGCAAGTGTCCAGGCCATCATGTCGGTGCCGAAGGAGAATTCGTGGGGATCCTGGGCGGCGGCCAGAACCCGCACACCTTCGACGACTGTGTCAGTGGTCGGGTGTGTGCTCGGATCGGTATCGGTCGGCCGACGGGCCAACACGACGACCTCATGCCCTTGGGCGGCGATCGCCGTCGCCAGGTGATGCACATGGCGGCCCAGTCCGCCGATCACGACGGGTGGGTATTCCCATGACACCATCAGGATCTTCATGTGCCCAACCTGCTCATGTGCCCAACCTGCTCATGTTCCGGGCCCCGGTAGCCGACGGGCGTCCAGCGCCCCGAAGAGGCCGTCCGCACGGTTCCATCCGGCCGCAAGTCGCTCGGCGGTCTCCCGCCGGCCGGAGGCGAGTGCCCCCGCGATCTCGCGGGTGGCGTGCGCGTGCAGGTGTGCCCGATAGCGGGCGTAGTCGGCCGCCGAATCCTTGCTGACCATGAAGGGCCAATCGCTCGACACCGTCAGCAGGGTTTCGCGGAGGATCTGGTCGGCGACGACATCTCTGGTCGGTGCGGTGTCGGTCTGGCCCAGTGCCTTGTCAACCGTCGACAGGGCGGTGTCGACGACTTCGGCGTTCAGCGTCACCAGGTCGGCGACCTGGTCGCCGGCCCACACCTGCCAATCTTTCCCGGAGCCCCATGAGCTCGGGGGCAGGTCGACCGGGGAGCCGACGAATCCGCCTGCGAGCGCGTCGTTCAACGTGCCGATGCGCACTCCGGCTTTGGGCAGTGCGCGCAGGAGTCGCTCGAGCCAGGTCGGGCCCTCGTACCACCAATGTCCGAACAGTTCGGTGTCGAATGCCGCGACGACGTGGGCGGGACGCCCGATCCGCTCGGTTTCGCTGATGAGGCGTTGGCGCACCAGTCCGACGAAGTCGTCGACGTGGGCGTCGATGGTCTTGTCGGCCCGCGCAGCGTCGTACGGCGCTTTGTCTTCGCCGGCGACGTTGCGTCCGGTCACCCGTGCCGGTTTGAGGCCGGTGGTGTGGTCGTAGGTGTGGAAGTCGCGGTAGGTGGCGTGACCGGGATAGCCCGACTTCGGTGACCACACCCGGTAGCTGACGTGCAGGTCGCGGCCGAACGCGACCACCCCGCTGCTACCGACCGGTCGGCCGAGGGCTGTGTCGCCGTGCAGGGAAGGTCCGTCGACCATGAAGTGGCTGACGCCGGCGGCCGCATAGTCGCTTTCCATGCCGGGGGAATAGGCGCATTCAGGCGCCCATATACCGGAGGGCGCGTGGGCGAATCGCTGCTGGGCGTCGGCCAGCCCTTCCCGCAGAGCGAACTCGCGCAGGCGCGGGTTGAGCAGCGGTTGGAATGGGTGTGCCAGTGGCCCGCCGAGCAGTTCCACCGTGCCGCCGTCGATAAGTTCGCGCAGCAGTGGGCTGGCACCGTGACGCCACTGGGTGCCGAACTCGTCGAGGGCCTGGCTGGATTCGGCGTGCTCGCGAATGCCGAACTGCCGCAACGCTTCCGGGGTGCTAGCGGTTCCTGGCGCGGCACCGGTGGCCGAGGTCATGGTGGCGGCTTCGAGGGCGCGTAGTTCCCAGTTCGCCAACCAGTGATGCATTCCGTCGAGGCAGTAGGGGTCGTCGAGTTGTGCCGTTACCACCGGCGTCATGCCCAGCGTGATCAGTCCGCGACGGTCCTCGGACGCGAGCTTGCGGAGTACGCGAAACAACGGCAGGTAGGCGGCGGCCCACGACTGGTACAGCCATTCTTCGCCGACGGGCCAGCGTCCGTGATGAGCCAGCCAGGGTAGGTGGGTGTGCAGCACCAGCGTGAACATCCCGGGCACTGTCTCGTTGCGCTGTGAGCTCACGGGCGCACCGCGATCGCCACGAGGTCCAGGCTGTCGTCAATGTCACATTCCGTCGCGCCGAGGAGCGCGAAATCGTCGCACTGGACCGCAGCGACGTCGGCCAGTAGGTCATCGGACCACGGTGCGTCGGCCACCGCGCGGGCTATCTGGGCGTCGATGATCGACCCGCCGTGGCGCAAGTCCATCTCCGTCAAGCGCTCCCCGTGGAAAACGCCGTTCATCGATGACACCTCGAAGCCGCCGTCGGTCAGCAACTCGGTGAGTTCGGCGGCGTTGAGTTCGCGGGTGTGGAACGGATTGAGGGGAGTGTCGGAGCCGGGGGTGAAGGTGATGCGGTTCGGCGTCGACATCAGCAGCAGCCCGCCGGGGCGCAGGACCCGTCGGCACTCTTCGACGAATTGCAGCTGGTCCCAAAGGTGCTCGATGACTTGGAAATTGACCACCACGTCGACCGAACCGTCTGGCGTGGGCAGCGACGCGAGGTTGCCCTCGGCGACCTGTACCCGCGGATACTTCGCCCGGACATGCGCGACCGTCGCCGCGTCGTAATCGACCGCGACCACCGATCGGGCCACTGACGCGATGAGATCGGCTCCGTATCCCTCGCCGCAACCGGCCTCGAGGACGTCCCGATTCGCGCACCGGCCGGACAGCGCTCGGTACACCACTTCGTGGCGGCGGAACCAGTAGTTTTCCTCCGCCAGTCCGGGAACGGTCCGCTCTCCGGTCAGTGGCAACGCACTGTCGCCGGAGTCGGTCAGGAATGCGCTCATTGCAAGGCAGGCTAACCCGTGGACTGCGATAACGGCCAAACGACGGGTTATGGTGGTCAGGCGATCCGGGCGAAGTTACCGATGAGTAACATACGGCTCGGTGATGTACCCACTGTCTTGCGGCCGAATGGCTGCATGACGCCTTCCAGGAGGACAAAGCAGACTCATGACGAACATCGTGGTCCTGATCAAGCAGGTCCCTGACACGTGGTCGGAACGCAAGCTCAGCGACGGCGACTTCACCCTCGATCGTGAAGCCGCGGACGCCGTGCTCGACGAGATCAACGAGCGCGCGGTCGAAGAAGCGCTCCTGATCAAAGAGAAAGAGGGCGGCGACAGCACGGTGACGCTGCTCACCGCCGGTCCCGAGCGGGCCACCGAAGCGATCCGCAAGGCGCTGTCGATGGGTGCCGACAAGGCGGTGCACCTTCTCGATCCGGGCCTGCACGGCTCCGACATGGTCCAGACGGGCTGGGCGCTGGCCCGCGCTCTGGGCACGATCGAGGGCACCGAGCTGGTCATCGCGGGCAACGAGGCGACCGACGGCACCGGCGGCGCCGTGCCCGCGATCATCGCCGAATACCTGGGCCTGCCCCAGCTGACCCACCTGCGCAAGGTGACCGTCGAGGGCGGCAAGATCACCGGCGAGCGCGAGACCGACGACGGTGTGTTCACCGTCGAGGCGTCGCTACCGGCGATCGTGAGCGTGAACGAGAAGATCAACGAGCCGCGCTTCCCGTCCTTCAAGGGCATCATGGCCGCGAAGAAGAAGGAAGTCACCACTCTCACGCTGGCCGAGATCGGTGTGGAGGCTGACGAGGTCGGCCTGGCCAACGCCGGCTCGAGCGTGCTGTCGTCGACTCCGAAGCCCGCGAAGACCGCAGGCGAGAAGATCGCCGACGAGGGCGACGGCGGCACGAAGATCGCCGAGTACCTGGTCGCGCAAAAGATCATCTAGGCGTAATCCACAGACCCTCTAGACCCTTCTAGAAATTAAGGCGAACGAAACACATGGCTGAAGTACTTGTGCTCGTCGAGCACTCCGAAGGTGCCCTCAAGAAGGTCACCGCTGAATTGATCACCGCCGCACGTGCCTTGGGCGAGCCGTCTGCCGTTGTCGTCGGCGCCCCCGGCACTGCCGCGCCGCTGGTCGACGGACTCAAGGCCGCCGGTGCGGCGAAGATCTACGTGGCCGAGTCGGATGACGCGGCCAACTATCTGATCACTCCTTTCGTCGACGTGTTGGCGTCACTCGTCGAGTCGGCCGGTGCGGCCGGCGTGGTGGTGGCCGCGAACGCCGACGGCAAGGAGATCGCCGGCCGGCTGGCCGCGCGGATCGGCTCGGGCGTGCTGTCCGACGTCGTCGAGGTGAAGGCGGGCGGCAAGGGGGTGCACTCGATCTTCGGCGGTGCCTTCACCGTCGAGGCCCAGGTGAGCGCCGAGGTCCCGATCATCGCGGTGCGTCCCGGTTCGATCGAGGCCGAGCCCGCCGCGGGTGCCGGCGAGCAGGTCACCGTCGAGGTGCCCGCGCAGGGCGAGGGCGCGACCAGGATCACTTCGCGTCAGCCCGTGGTGGCCGGTGACCGGCCGGAGCTGACCGAGGCGAGCGTTGTCGTCTCGGGTGGCCGTGGCGTCGGCAGCGCCGACAAGTTCAGCATCGTCGAGGAACTCGCCGATTCGCTGGGCGGTGCGGTGGGCGCCTCGCGTGCCGCTGTCGACTCGGGCTATTACCCGGGCCAGTTCCAGGTGGGCCAGACCGGTAAGACGGTTTCGCCGCAGCTGTACATCGCGCTGGGTATCTCCGGGGCGATCCAGCACCGGGCCGGCATGCAGACCTCGAAGACCATCGTCGCGGTGAACAAGGACGAGGAAGCTCCGATCTTCGAGATTGCCGACTACGGCATCGTGGGTGACCTTTTCAACGTCACACCGCAGCTGACCGAGGCCATCAAGGCCCGCAAGGGCTAGGTCTTTCTGCCGAGCAGACGCAAAAGCTCCCGACACGCCGTGCGTGCGGGAGCTTTTGCGTCTGCTCGCGCCGTGTCTGTTGGTCACTGACTGTGCACGAACACGTCACGTCGTCGTTGACGTCTCGTCCCACGCCTGCGCGACTGTGCACCTATGGGCACAGCATCCGTACTCATCGCACCTGAACCCCTGACCGCCGGCGTCCCGCGCTACACACTTCTACTCTCCACCGATTCGGACCTCATCGTGGCCGCGCAGCGGCTGCGCCACGACGTGTTCAGCACCGAACCCGGGTTCACCCTGTCAGCACATGGCAGCGGGCTCGACGCCGACCGATTCGACGAATTCTGCGACCACCTGCTGGTGCGCGACGACGCCTCCGGCGAACTGGTCGGCTGCTACCGCATGCTGCCGCCACCGGGCGCCATCGCCGCAGGGGGCCTTTACACCGCGACAGAGTTCGACGTCGGTGCGTTGGATGCGCTGCGGCCGTCGCTGGTGGAGATGGGACGTGCCGTGGTTCGCCCGGACCATCGCAACGGCGCCGTGGTGCTCCTGATGTGGGGCGGAATCCTGGCTTATCTCGACCGATGTGGCTACGACTACGTGGCCGGATGTGTTTCGGTGCCGACACACCCCGAAGGCAGCGCGCCGGGTCAGCTGCTCCGGGGAGTCCGCGACGTGGCTCGTCGCCGTCACGTGGCGCCGCCAGAGCTCACCGTTCACCCGTATCGGCCCGTCGTGGTCGACGGCCGGTGCCTCGACGACATCGAGCCGCCGGACCTCCCGGCGCACTCGCTGCTGCCCCCGCTCATGCGCGGCTACCTGCGACTGGGCGCCCAGGTATGCGGTGAGCCGGCCCACGATCCGGAGTTCGGCGTGGGCGACTTTCCTGCCCTGCTGGACAAAGACCGCGCAGACGTCCGCTACCTCACCAGGTTGCGGGCAGCCGCCGCATCGGCAGGCGCGGGGGCACGATGAAGTCCGGTCACGCTTGGCTGCCGCGGGCCGACTGCGATGACCGCTGCCACTCGGATCCCTGCAGCGATTCCGGTCGCACCCGGCTGAGGATGGCGCTGCGCGTCACGGCGGCGCTGTGCCTGTTGCCTGGACTGCCCCTGATCGTGCTGCCGTTACCCGGCCGCCCACATCTCCAGCGGAGTTACTGCCGGCTGATGCTGCGCTGCCTCGGCGTTCGAATCACGTTGTCGGGCGGTCCTATTCGCAACCTCAAAGGTGTGCTCGTCGTCAGCCGGCATGTGTCCTGGGTCGATGCGTTCGCCATCGGTGCGGTTCTGCCCGGCTCGTTTGTGGCACGTGCCGATCTCATCGAATGGCCGGCGGTCGGAGTCGCCGCCCGGATCATGAAGGTCATCCCGATCGAGCGCGCCAGCCTGCGCCGGCTACCGACCGTGATCGACACCGTCGCGGCCAGGTTGCGTGCCGGGCACACGGTCGTCGCCTTCCCGGAGGGCACAACCTGGTGTGGCCGCGCTTACGGGCGGTTCCATCCGGCGATGTTCCAAGCCGCCATCGACGCTGCCCGTCCGGTTCAGCCGCTGCGGCTGACCTACCACCATCGCGACGGGAAACACTCGACGGTTCCCGCCTTCATAGGTGACGACACACTGTGGCAATCGTTGCGCCGTCTGGTGCGTGCGCGCCGGACTGTCGTGCACGTCGCGGTAGCTTCGCTCGAGTTTCCGGGCACCGATCGCCGGGACCTGTCGGCACGCTGTGAGGCCGCGATGCACGGGAATGCGACCGTCGCTGAAGGCCATGTTCAGGCGATGGCGAGTTAGACCGGGCAAGTGTGCCCTGATCGGCCGGTATCCTTGACGGGTTATGAGTCATGCCGGTCAGGTGTACCTCGATCACGCCGCCACTACACCGATGTTCCCCGCCGCCATCGAAGCGATGACGGCGGTCTTGGCCACCGTCGGGAATGCGTCCTCCCTTCATACCGCGGGTCGTCATGCCCGTCGACGGATGGAAGAGGCGCGCGAGAGTATCGCCGCGCGGCTGGGCGCCCGCCCTTCAGAGGTGATCTTCACGTCCGGCGGCACCGAAAGTGACAATCTGGCTCTCAAGGGTATCTATTGGGCTCGCCGGGATTCGGACCCGCGACGAAGGCGAATCATCACCTCCGCTGTCGAGCACCATGCGGTTCTCGACGCGATCGAATGGCTGGTCCACCACGAAGGCGCGGAAGTGACCTTTCTTCCCACCGAACCCGACGGATCGGTGACGCCGTCCGCTCTGCGGGACGTGTTGCGGGGTAACGGGTTGAGAGACAGCGGCGACGTTGCGCTCGTGTCGGTGATGTGGGCCAACAACGAAGTCGGCACGATCATGCCGGTAGCGGAGTTGGCGGCGGTCGCCGCGGAATTCGACGTCCCCATGCATAGCGACGCCATTCAGGCAGTCGGGCACATTCCGGTCGATTTCGGTGCCTCGGGACTGTCCGCGATGAGCATTGCCGCCCACAAGTTCGGCGGTCCGACAGGGGTGGGCGCGTTGCTGCTGAGGCGTGAAGCGGCGTGCGTTCCGCTGGCTCATGGTGGCGGCCAGGAGCGCGACGTCCGTTCCGGCACACCAGATGTCGCGGGGGTGGTGGCGATGGCGGCGGCGGTCGATATCGCTGTGAGTTCCCTGGATGCAACCGCCTTGGCGCTCACCGCATTGCGGGACCGCCTGATCGCCGGCGTGGTCGGTGCCATCGATGACGCAAGCGTCAACGGTGCCCAGGGCGAGCATCGGCTTCCCGGAAACGCCCACTTCACTTTTCGGGGCTGCGAGGGGGATTCGCTGCTGATGTTGTTGGACGCCAACGGAATCGAGTGTTCCACAGGGTCGGCGTGTACCGCGGGTGTGGCGCAGCCCTCGCATGTTCTGCTGGCGATGGGCGCCGATGCGGCAGACGCGCGCGGTTCGCTTCGATTGTCGTTGGGGCATACCAGTACTGACGCCGATGTGGACGCCGTTCTGCGGGTCCTGCCCGCCGCGGTGGAGCGGGCCCGGCAGGCTGCGCTCGCCAGTGCGACGAGTGGATCGGCACGATGAAGGTGCTGGCCGCCATGAGCGGTGGAGTTGATTCGTCGGTGGCTGCCGCGCGAATGGTCGATGCGGGCCATGAGGTGGTGGGCGTGCACCTCGCCCTGTCGAGCGCGCCGGGAACGCTTCGAACCGGATCCCGCGGGTGCTGCTCGAAGGAAGACGCCGGCGATGCCCGCCGGGTGGCCGACATCCTCGGAATCCCCTTCTACGTCTGGGATTTCGCCGACCGATTCAAGGACGACGTGATCGATGACTTCGTCGAGTCCTACGCGCGCGGTGAGACGCCGAATCCCTGTGTTCGCTGCAACGAGAAGATCAAGTTCTCGGCGCTGGCTGACCGGGCCTTGGCCCTCGGATTCGATGCCGTGGCCACCGGCCACTATGCCCGGCTTTCGGATGGCCGTCTGACGCGGGCGGTCGATCGCGACAAGGACCAGTCCTATGTCCTCGGTGTATTGACCGCGGAACAACTGAGCCGTGCCCTGTTCCCGATCGGGGACACGCCTAAGCCGGCGATTCGCGATGAGGCTGCGCGCCGCGGCTTCTCGGTCGCCGACAAGCCCGACAGCCACGACATCTGTTTCATCCCGTCCGGCGATACGCGCGCGTTTCTGGGTGCGCGCATCGGTGTGCGCACCGGGACCGTCGTTGATCAGACGGGGTCTGTGCTCGCCACCCATGACGGGGTGCATGGCTTCACCATCGGTCAGCGCAAGGGTCTCGGCATCGCCGGTCCCGGGCCCGATGGCGCGCCCCGCTATGTCACGGCGATCGATGCCGACTCGCAGACGGTGTACGTCGGCAGCGTTGCCGACCTGGAAGTGTCGTCCCTGACCGGGATCAAGCCCGTGTTCACCGACGGGCGCACGCCGGACGGACCGATGGAATGCCAGGTGCAGGTCCGGGCGCACGGCGAGGTCGTTGACACCGTCGCCGAGTTGGTCGATGGCGAGTTGCGTCTCTCGTTGCGCACACCCCTGCGCGGGGTCGCGGCCGGGCAGACGATGGTGCTGTATCGGCCGGACTCCGCGGGCGACGAGGTCATCGCCAGCGCGACCATCGCCGGCCACGCCAGTAATCGAGTGTGAACCCACGGCGCGATCCGGGGCCGGATCACCACCCTGGGTTCACACTCGAAGCCCCGAGCGCACATTCGATGCCCGACTCCAATAGGGTTGCCCGGTGAGCGTTTTCGCTGCGGCGACCGGCATCGGCTCGTGGCCCGGCTCGTCGGCCCGCGAAGCCGCGCGCGTGATTGTCGGCGAGCTTCACCGGCTGCCTCACCTCCCCGAATTGCCGGCGCGCGGCGTCGGCGCAGACATGATCGGACGGGCGGGCGCGCTGCTGGTCGACATAGCGATCGACACCGCGCCTCGCGGCTACCGCATCGTCGCCAGGCCCGGGGCGGTGGCCCGCAGGGCTGCGAGCCTGCTCGCCGAGGACATGGACGCGCTTGAAGAAGCATGGGAGCTGGCGGGCGCCGGCGGTGACCGGGTGGTGAAGGTGCAGGCTCCCGGGCCTATCACCCTGGCGGCCCAGCTTGAGCTGTCAAACGGCCATCGAGCCCTCACCGATTCGGGTGCGGTCCGCGACCTGGCCGCCTCATTGGCTGAGGGCGTGTCCGTTCATCGCGCCGAACTGGCACGTCGTTTGGGCGCGACGGTCGTGGTGCAGTACGACGAACCGTCGCTGTTGGTGGCACTCGAAGGTCGGCTGTCCGGGGTGACTTCGTTGAGCCCCGTGCATCCGGTCGACGAAAACGTGGCAGTCACATTGATCGACGAATGCGCCGCGGCGGCGGGAGGCGAGGCCATGCTGCATGTCTGCGGCGACGAGCTTCCATGGAAGGTGTTGCAGCGCAGCACTATCGCAGCGCTGTCAGTCGATCCTCGGGGTTTGGCCGATGCCGACGTCGACGGTTTGGGCCAGTTCATCGACTCGGGACGTGTCGCGGTGCTGGGGCTCGTGCCCGCTACCGCCCCCGGGCAGCGCCCCTCGTCGGAGCAGATCGCGGCAGCCGCTGCTTCGATGACCGATCGGATCGGCTTCTCCCGAGCCGTGCTCGGCGACCGGATCGGCATCAGCCCGGCATGTGGTCTCGCCGGCGCGACGGATCAGTGGGCGCGCAGTGCGCTCGAACTCGCCCAGCGGGCGGCTGACGGACTGGCCGTCGACCCGGAGGCGATATAGCCGACTTAGCGCTGTAGACCGTTCGGCGTGCTAGAAGGTAGGCATGCCCGGTTCGATGTGGATGAGGTTCGCCGCAGCGTTGGTGACTGTCGTTTCGGTGGTGTCCTGTTCGTCAGCAACCCATGCGCCTGCGTCTGCCGCGAAGAATCTGAGCGCGTGGACGCCCTGTCCGCTGACCGAGTCGAGCCCGACTCCGCTGCCGGAGTTGGAATGCGCCGCGATCACCGTGCCGATGGATTATGCGCATCCCGACGGGCCCACATTCACCGTGCCTCTGATCAGAATTCCCTCGAAGGCGGCCAAACCGCGGCTGCTGATGACCAACCCCGGCGGCCCAGGTATCAGCGGAGTCACCGACCTTCGTTCAGAAGCAACCTATTTCGAGAAGCTGACCGACACCTACACCGTCGTCTCCTTCGACCCGCGCGGAGTCGGCGCTTCCGCGCCGGCGATCGCCTGCATCGATGCAGAGCAGAAGTCGGCCATCTTCAACCAGCCCAGTGTGCCTGTGACGCCGCAGCAGCAGGAGCGTGCCACCGAGTTGGCGAAGGGAATCGGTGAGTCCTGCAACCGGCAATTCGGTGAGGCGCTCGGTCATGTCGGCACTGCCGATGTGGTCCGGGACATGGACGCCGTCCGGGAGGCCATGGGTTTCGACAAGATCAGCTACATCGGTTATTCGTATGGGACTTTCGTCGGTGCGTTGTACGCCGACGCCTATCCGAACAGAGTCGACCGCTTGGTGTTGGACTCGGTACTGGATCCGAAGCTGACGTATGAACAGGTGAGGCATGGTCAGGCGCAGGGTTTGCAGGCGAGTGTCGCGGCGTTCGTCGATGACTGCCTCACACTGCCGGATTGTCCGCTGTCCGGCCCGAAAGAGGCTGCGCTGCAAAAGATTGAGGGGATCGTCCGGGATCTTGACGCGCAGATGGTGACCACCGCTGGTGGCCGCGAGCTATCCGGGGCCCGGATGCTCGCCCTGATCGAATCGTCCATGTACTTCCCGGACTCGGGATGGCCTGCCCTGCGAACGACGCTGCGGCAAGCCATCGCCGGGGATTGGGTATCGGTAGTCGATTCGGCGTATTCGCCGGATCTGATGGTGAACCCCGCCGATTCCGAATACCTCTCGGTGGTGTGCATCGATTTCCAGACCGAGCGCGACGCCGCCGCACCTGCGCGGCTGGCGCCCATCTGGGCGAAGGAAAGTCCGTTAAGCGGGGGGAGTCGCGCGTGGTCGTTGCAGCCGTGCGAGAACTGGCCGGTGCAGGCGGTTCGTCGCCCAGGTCCGGTGCGTGCGGAGGGTGCGGGACCGGCTCTGATTCTGAACATGTCGGGAGATCCGGCCACCCCGCTGGCGTGGGCGGAATCACTGCATGAACAGCTCACGGGGTCGTCGCTGGTGATCGCGCCGGGCCAGGGGCACATCGCGTCGTCTCATAACAAATGTGCCGACGCCGCCACTCTGAATTTCCTTGAGCACGGCACGCTTCCGGCCACTGCCACTTTCAATTGTCCAGCTGACGGATGAGCTTCGCCGGCGCTGCCAGGCGGTAGGAGGCATCCAAAAGTTCGGCGACTTCGTCCCAATCGATTTCGGCGGCCATGAAATCGAGCCCGAGCCAGCCGTACGGACCTAGGTACGCGGGGTGGAAGAACCGCGCGTCTTCCTCGAGGGCGGCGCGCTCGCTGTCGTCGACCTTCACCAGTAGCGACTGCGGATACGGAATGTGCGGCCCGGGCGGATTTCTGCGGCTTCCCCCGTATACGGCGAACATCTTCGGCACACCGAACACCGGACGGCCGTGAGAAATCTTCTCCGTGGTCCCGGGGAGTTTGAAAGCCAGGTCGCGCAGCCGTCCCAGGAGCGGGTCGTCGTCGCTGAACATGATCGGGTGCGGCATACGGCCAGACTGCCACGGCCCGGCGGCGCGCCTTTCGGATAACCTTCACCTGTGATCGATGCCGATGCGCGCCGACGCTGGCAGGAACTCGCCGAAGAGGTGCGCGAACACCAGTTCAGGTATTACGTCAAGGATTCGCCGATCATCTCCGACGGCGAGTTCGACAAGCTGTTCAACGAGTTGATCGCCATCGAGGAACGTTATCCCGAATTGCGGTCTCTCGACTCTCCGACGCAATTGGTCGGGGGCGCGGGGTTCGCGACCGATTTCGCCGCGGCGGAACATCTGGAGCGAATGCTGAGCTTGGACGACGTCTTCGACACCGACGAGCTGGCGGCCTGGTCGACAAGGGTGGAGACGGAGATCGGCCCCGACCCGCGCTACCTCTGCGAGCTGAAGGTCGATGGCGTCGCGATCGCTCTCGTCTACCGCGACGGGCGTTTGGAGCGAGCGGCGACCCGTGGCGACGGACGGGTCGGTGAAGATGTCACGCTCAATGCCCGCACGATCGATGACATTCCCGAAAAGCTCAGTGAGTCAGCAGAATTCCCGGTCCCTGCCCTTCTCGAGGTGCGCGGTGAGGTCTACTTTCGGGTGGCCGATTTCGAGGATCTCAACGCAAGCCTGGTCGAGAGTGGGAAGCCGCCGTTCGCGAACCCCCGCAACAGTGCCGCGGGTTCTCTGCGGCAGAAGAATCCGGCCATGACGGCTCGGCGCCCGTTGCGGATGATCTGCCATGGAATCGGTCGCACAGAAGGTTTCGGCCACACCAGCCTGCACGAGGCTTACGTTGCGCTCGACGCATGGGGGTTGCCGGTCTCCTCGCGAAATTCTTTGGTGTCGGGGTTGGCCGAGGTCCACGAGCGAATCGCCTACTGGGGAGAGCATCGCCATGAGGTGGAACACGAGATCGACGGTGTCGTGGTCAAACTCGACGATGTCTCCCAACAGCGCCGTCTCGGCGCGACGTCGCGCGCCCCGCGTTGGGCAGTTGCCTACAAGTACCCGCCGGAGGAAGCTCAGACGAAGTTGCTCGACATCCGGGTCAACGTCGGGAGGACCGGCCGGGTCACTCCGTTCGCGTATATGACGCCGGTACGGGTCGCGGGTTCGACGGTGGGGCTGGCCACACTGCACAACGGTTCCGAGGTGAAACGCAAGGGTGTGCTGATCGGGGATACCGTCGTGATCCGCAAGGCGGGTGACGTGATTCCCGAAGTTCTGGGTCCGGTGGTCGATCTGCGTGACGGAACCGAGCGCGAATTCGTGATGCCCACAACATGTCCCGAATGCGGAACCCCGCTGGCGCCCGCCAAGGAGGGCGATGTCGACATCCGCTGCCCGAACTCCCGCACCTGCCCGGCGCAGTTGCGCGAGCGGGTGTTCCATCTCGCGGGCCGCGGAGGGCTGGACATCGAGGGGCTGGGTTACGAGGCCGCGACGGCACTGCTGAAGGCCGGCGTCATCACCGACGAAGGCGACCTCTTCAACCTGACAGCTGAAACGTTGCTCAGCGCAAACTTTTTCGTGACCAAGGACGGGCTTCTGTCTGCCAACGGTGCGCGACTTCTGGCGAATCTGGATCAGGCCAAGGACCGCCCGCTGTGGCGGATCCTGGTCGCTTTGTCCATCAGACATGTCGGTCCGACGGCCGCGCGAGCATTGGCGGTCGCCTTCGGCAGCCTGGAAGCCATCATGGCCGCAACCGAGGAGCAGCTGGCCGACGTGGAAGGTGTGGGACCGACGATCGCTGCCGCCCTGACGGAGTGGTTTGCCGTAGATTGGCACCGGGCGATCGTCGACAAGTGGCGCGCCGCCGGGGTTCGGATGCACGACGAGCGTGATGCGGCGATAACGCCTACATTGCAGGGACTTTCGATTGTCGTCACCGGTTCGCTGGCGGGCTTCTCGCGCGATCAGGCCAAGGAGGCCATCATCATGCGCGGTGGCAAGGCTGCGGGTTCGGTCTCGAAGAAGACGGCCTACGTGGTGGCGGGCGACGCGCCCGGATCCAAGTACGACAAGGCCGTCGAGTTGGGTGTGCCGATCCTCGACGAGGACGGCTTCCGTGCGCTGCTGGAGAACGGGCCGGAGACACCAGAAGGCAGCGATTGACGCTAGTCGTCGAAGAACCTCTCCGGGTGGTGGTAGTCGTTGGTGTCGCTGGGAAAGGGGAGTTGTGGTGGTGGGATCCATTGGGTTCGGCCATTGGTGAGTTTCTTTGTGCGCCAGCCTTTGCCGAGCAGCTTGTGGTGTGGTGCGCAGGCGAAGGTCAGGTTGTCGATGTCGGTGGGCCCGCCTTGGGACCAGTCGTCGACGTGGTGGACTTCGCAGAGGTACCCGGGAATATCGCATCCCGGGTGCGAGCAGCCACGGTCTTTGGCGTGCAGCACGATTCTCTGGTCGGGTGAGGCGATGCGTTTGGTGCGGCCCAGCCACAGGGCCCGGCCGGTGACGCCGTCGAAGATCGTTAGGTAGTGATACGCCGGGGCGGCCATGCGGATCAGGTCCCGGATGGGTAGGTAGGTGCCTGAGGCGGTGAGGGCGTGCCCGGTTTGTGCTTGCAGGTCCTGAATCGTGGCCGTGGCAATCACCGTCACGGGTAATCCGTTGTGTTGACCGAGTTTCGGGTCACCCAGGGTGGCGCGGAAGATCGCTGCCAGGGCGTCGTGTTGGCGTTGGGCGTGGCTGCGGGTGTCCCGCTCGGCGGCCTCCGGGGCGGCTTCGTCGGTGACGGGTGACTGGTCTGCTGGATTGCACATGCCGGGGGCGGCGAACTTGGCCAACAGTGCGTCGATCATGGCGCGCATCTCCGGTGTCGCGACCAACTTGCCGGTGCTCATCCCGTCGGGATGCTGCGTGGGTGACCAGGTGAATCCCCGCTGCCGCGCCCGGTCCTCGTCAGTGAACTTCCCATCGGGATTGACCCGCATCGCCAACTGTACGGCGAGCTTCTCCAACTGATCCGGACGCAGTTGAGCGGCGTGAAACGCCAGAAACGCCTCACTGTCGGCGACGACGTTCGGGGCGATGTCAGCGGGCAGGTCGCGCAGGAACTTCTGGATGACCCGAACGTGTTCGCCGTCCAGGGTGCCGGTATTCCACCCCAGCGCGGTCGCCGGCAACTCGGCGGGCAGTACTTCTCCGGTCAACGTGGACCGAGGCGCCAACTGTTCGGCGTCTCGTAGGCGTCGGCGGACCTCGGCCGGACTGACCCGGATCGCGTCGGCGATCCCTTTGGCCATCACCGCCGGCGCATCCGACTTCGCGGCGGCCAGCGCCACGGTGTGACTGACCGCCGTCAACCGGCGTCGTGCGGTCTCCAGCCCGTCGAGCAACCGCAGCTGCTCGGCAATCCCCAACCCGGACGCATCGATCTCCGCGATCGCGTCAACACCGGCAGTGAGGGTGTCGACAGCGGCGGCGAACATGCCCGAATTCTATTGCAGCACACCGACAAAAGCCGTTCACGAACTCAAGGCTGTGGATGAATCGACAGCTGTGGACAACGCGGCCCGCCCGATCTTCACCGACTCGGAATCGCCTGCGGGAAATCGAACTTCCGATCCGGGTCGTACTTCCGCTTGACGTCGATGAGCCGGGCCAGATTGTCGCCGAAATACGCTGCCGCCCAGTCTTGGAGCTCGCCGTCCGGAAAGTTCTGAAAGGACCGACGACTGCTGTGCGGTTCCATGACGTCGAAAGTCTCGTCCACCCACCGCCGCGAGGAATCGGCGGCACCGTCATCACCGGGATCCCACGTTGCCCCGTACTTGATCAGGGCCACCGGCGAGCGGTGAACGAAAGCGGTCGCATCGGCCGGCGTCTCCCTGATTGCTCCACCCCAACCGAAAATCGTTGCGGAAAGACCACTGTGCGGTCGCTTGTCGAGCTGCGTGACGAGTGATGCGATGCCGTCGTTGCCGGGCGGCCGATCCAAAAAACGGGACCGGTCGATATAAGAGTGCGGAACGGAGCTTCCCTCGGCGAGAAAGGCGATGGCGTCCCAGTAGGTGCCTTCGACGTACTCCTCGTACGCCGGTCGCCCTACGGAGCGGGACAGCGGAGCCAGAACATCGCGAGTATCAGACTCGGATCCGTACATCAATCCCCAAGTCCCACAGACGGGTTGGCCGTCGAGGGTGTCGGTGTACCACATGATTCCCAGTTCGCGTGGGGCGCCGGCGAGCACGCTGAACCACGCATCGAGCATCGGAGCCATCTGCGTGGCGGGGAAGTCCACGGAGAAGTGGGTGCATCGTCGGGCCGGATGGGAAGCGAAGGTGAATTCGGTGTTGATGCCGAAGTTGCCGCCCGTCCCGCCACGTAACGCCCAGAACAAATCGGGGTTCTCGGCTGCAGACGCCGTCACGATCTCGCCGCCGGCCAACACGACCTGGCTGGAAATCAGTTGGTCGCTGGTGATTCCGAGCGAGCGCATGCTGAAGCCGAGACCGCCGCCGAGGGTCAGACCGGCGACACCGACAGTCGGGCACTGGCCGGTGGGGAACATGACGTCGTATGGCTTCAGCGCCGCGGCGACATCCGTGTTCAGCGCGCCGCCGCCGACGACGATGCGATCCGACTGAGCTTGGTAGCGAACGGAATTCAGGCGACCAGTCGAGACGACCAGTCCCTCGTTGGTCGAATAGCCCATGAAGCTGTGCCCGCCGGAACGGGGCACGCACGGCAGGCCGTTTTCCCGCGACCAGGTGAGGGCGTGAGCGACGTCTTCGGGGGTCGCGCACACCGCAACACCGCCCGGACGTACACCGGCGAATCGCCGGTTGAGTGGCAATCCAAGCGCGTCGAATTGGGCATCACCCGGGCGCAGCACCTGCCCGCGAAGATTCGCGGCCAACTCTCTCCACGCCGCCTCGGATGGTGTGTTGCGTTTGGGCGGGCCGCATCCTGCAGCCGCAAGTGCCGTCAGCGCTCCGGCTTGGAGCAGCCGTCGGCGAGTGAATCGAGTCAACGCAAGATCGTCGCCACAATGCCGGCCAGGTAGCCGAGGCGCGCGACTTCGGACGGCCGAAAGCCCGGCCCACCGGGGCGGCCAAGCACGATCGCGGTGTCAGGCGCACCGAGTGGGGCGGCCGCCAGGGTGGTGCCCAGATCGCGCCACACCGGGGGCACCCAACCCTCCTCGGCATTCAGGACTTCGGCATGCGCGATCGGCATCCACGGGGCTTCGGTCGCGCGCGTCTCAGGCGCACTGGCACTGCCGACGATCCGCTCCAATACACCGTCAGTGAGTCGAACCACCGTGCACCATCCGACGCGCAATACCCGCGGCGCTTCGTCGGCCAGAACCTGCAGCCGGGCCGCTCGGCCGTGGGCCGCGGAGATGTGGTCGACGAGCTCCAATTCGCGATGGGCCTCGAGCAGCCCGGAGTGCGGCTTGATCGTGTCGACGCGTACGCCTTCGAGCCGCTCGGCGGCCGTGATGAGCATGTCCGGCATCGAGCCGGGGGCCAGGTCGACCACCAAATCGTCGATCGCAAAACCTGGCCCGCGTTCGACGACATCCAGCGAGAGGATGTCGGCACCGACGGAGCCGAGGGCCAATGCGAGTGATCCGAGGCTGCCGGGCCGGTCTTGAAGCTGGACCCGCAGCAGATACGACGTCACGCGGTCAACTGTTCCACAGTGGGACGGGCTAGGCGTTCCGGCGCGGCCGTTCGATCAGCTGCGAATGTAGACGGTGCAGGGGGTGGAGCCGCAGCTGAAGGCCGGCCGAAAGAGCGGGTCGGCGCGGGCCAGCGTGCCGGCAGCAGACGTGTCGCCGACCATCAGCACCTCGACATCCGGGTCGGTGACCAGCGACCGCACCTGATCGGCGGGCGCATCGTCCGGGATCCGGAACGCGACATGGGACAGGTCATGTGGCCAGGCTAGATAGGGGAGTTCGGCGGTCCCGTCGAACAACGTGACCGCTCCGGGACGCAGAGAGTCCATCAGGTCGACGAACGCGCCGGGTGGCCCGTCGGCCCCGACCGCCGAGCGGCGCTGGACATCCGTCATGTGCGGATACGCGCTCAGCGGCGGACCCTCGCCGGTGAGGCCCGGGTAGGCCGCCAACAGTCCCTGCCCGGCGAACAGCGCCGCGAGCCCAAAGACAGCCAGTCGTCCCGGACCGGACCGCAGCGAACCAACAGCCCCGACCGCGAATGCCAGCACCAGCCCGGCGAACGCCAGCACATACCGCGCCACCGCAGGGTCCGGCGTGGCGAGAGTTGCCGCGAGACAGACCCACACCGCAACCGATCTGGTCCGCACAACCCGGACGATCGCGAACGGCAACGCTACGAGGAACAGCAGACCCAGCCCGCCGATCCGCATGTCGAAAGCCGGAAACGGCGGCCAGATCGTCGTCCACGATTGCGCGAGCCGCAGCGGCAACGGGCCGTCGAGATGCGGAGCCTGCGCCCCCGATTGCAGAAGCGCGGTCACAGTATGGGTGCCGGGCAGGTGCACCGGCCCGAGATCCAGCCGCACCGGCCACACCGGATTCCCATGCCGCACAACGTTGATCACGTAGCCAGGCGAGCCGATCGCCAGTGCTGCAATCCAGGCGCCGGCTACCGCTCCGCGATGCCCGGCCCGCCGGCCACGAACCGATAGGACAAGCAGCAACAGCAAAGCGGCGATGGGCGCCGTCGGCTTCGAGCCCAGGAACAATCCCGTAGCGACCCCGGCGAGAAGCAGCGAAGAACCGCGAGGCGACTTCAGCACGAAAGCGATCGCCGTCAACAACAACGCCGCCGAACCCACGTCGACGTAGTTGGACGGCAACTGCAGGAACACCGCGGGAACCGTGAGCCAGGCCGCACCGGCCGCCACGGCATGACCGGTGCGCGCGCCCTGGCCACGGGCGATCGTCCCAACGGCCAAAGCCCCAAAAAGTCCGAGCAGCAGATGACCGATCTCGACCAGACGGTCGTCGGGCAGCATGGCCCGCCACGCCACAAAGATGTTCTCGACGACGTGCGGGTAACTCGACAGGTAGGGCACGTCGGCGGGGATGTCGGCGAAAGTCCCGCGCTGCAACGCGAAATTCACGTACGGCAGGTGGTATCCCAGCGCGTCCCACTGCCACACCGGCAGGTAGTAGGCCGCAACGACGGCCAGAACCAAAGCCGTGAAACCCACGAGCACGAGCGGCAAGGTCTCAAGGCTCACCGAACCCCGCCGGGCCGGGCGCGGGTTCACGCGGAGGCGACCGATGAGGAGTGACACCAGACCGGCCAGCGACAGCGTAGCCGCCAAGTACGTGCCCGTCAGCGCGCCGAGGTAGCCCAACGCGAGCACCGCGGCCTCCGTACCGGTCACCGCGAGTAGCGCCCGGGCCAACAGCACGCGCATCACTGTCGCAGATCGGCGACCCTTTAGGCTTGTCGACCGTGTCCCAGATCTCTCGCGATGATGTCGCGCGGCTCGCGAAGCTGGCCCGGCTCGCGTTGACCGACGGCGAACTCGATCACTTTGCCGGCCAACTCGACGCCATCCTGGGCCATGTGAGCCAGGTTCAGGCCGTCGACGTCTCCGGCGTCAAAGCCACCGACAATCCGCTCAAGGACGTCAACGTCACCCGGCCCGACGCGGTGCGACAAGGCCTCACCCAGCAACAGTCGTTGGCCGAGGCGCCGTCGGCGGTCGACGGCCGATTCGCCGTCCCGCAGATCCTGGGGGAGGAGCAGTGATGACTAAGGCAGAGATCGTTCGGCTCGACGCGGCAACCCTCGGCGAGAAGATCGCCGCCAAGGAGCTGTCTTCGGTCGAGGTGACGCGGGCTCATCTCGACCAGATCGCCGTGACCGACGACAACTATCGGGCGTTCCTCCACGTCGCTGCCGACGAGGCGCTGGCCACCGCCGCCGAAATCGACAAATCGGTGGCCGCGGGCGAGACTCTGCCATCGCCGTTGGCGGGGGTGCCCCTGGCGCTCAAGGACGTCTTCACGACCACCGACATGCCCACGACCTGCGGGTCCAAGATCCTCGAGGGGTGGGTGTCGCCGTACGACGCGACGCTGACCGCGAAGATCCGCGCCGCCGGCATCCCGATCCTCGGCAAGACCAACATGGACGAGTTCGCCATGGGCAGCTCGACGGAGAACTCCGCGTACGGCCCGACCCGCAACCCGTGGGACACCGAGCGTGTGCCCGGCGGGTCGGGAGGCGGCAGCGCCGCCGCGCTCGCCGCGTTCCAGGCGCCGCTGGCCATCGGATCCGATACCGGCGGCTCGATCCGCCAGCCCGCCGCCCTGACCGCGACCGTCGGCGTCAAGCCGACCTACGGGACGGTGTCGCGGTACGGACTGGTCGCGTGCGCGTCGTCGCTGGATCAGGGCGGGCCATGTGCCCGGACGGTGCTCGACACCGCGCTGCTGCACGCCGTCATCGCCGGGCACGACCCACGGGATTCGACATCGGTCGACGTCGAGGTTCCCGACGTCGTCGGCGCGGCGAAGGCCGGCGCCAATGGCGATCTGAAGGGTGTGAAGGTCGGCGTGGTGAAGCAGCTGCGAAGCGGCGAGGGCTACCAGCCGGGAATCCTCGCATCCTTCGACGCGGCCGTCGAGCAGCTCGAGGCACTGGGTGCCGAGGTCAGCGAAGTCGACTGCCCGCACCTCGATTACTCACTGCCGGCGTATTACCTGATTCTCCCGTCGGAGGTCTCGAGCAATCTGGCGCGCTTCGACGCCATGCGCTACGGGCTGCGCGTCGGCGACGACGGCACCCACAGCGCCGAGGAAGTCATGGCCCTCACCAGGGCCGCCGGTTTCGGCCCGGAAGTCAAGCGCCGCATCATCATTGGAACCTACGCGCTGTCCGCGGGCTACTACGACGCCTACTACAACCAGGCGCAGAAGGTCCGCACGCTGATCGCCGCCGACCTCAACAGTGCTTACGAAAAGGTCGATGTCCTCATTTCGCCATCCACCCCGACGACGGCCTTCCGTCTCGGCGAGAAGGTCGACGACCCGCTGGCGATGTACCTGTTCGACCTGTGCACGCTGCCGCTGAACCTGGCGGGGCATTGCGGGATGTCGGTCCCTTCGGGGCTGTCGCCCGACGACAACCTGCCGGTCGGGCTGCAGATCATGGCCCCCGCTCTGGCCGACGACAGGCTGTATCGGGTCGGCGCCGCGTACGAGGCTGCGAGGGGCGAGCTGCCGTCTGCGCTCTGAACCGCTGCCGGGCAACCCGGCAACGGGCAAGATGGTGCCCATGCGAATCGGAGTGCTCACCGGCGGTGGCGATTGTCCCGGACTCAACGCGGTCATCCGCGCCGTCGTCCGTACCTGCGACGCCCGTTACGGGTCGTCGGTAGTCGGGTTTCTCGACGGCTGGCGAGGCCTGCTGGAAGACCGTCGTATCCAGTTGCACAACGACGACCGCAACGACCGCCTGCTGGCCAAGGGCGGCACCATGCTCGGCACGGCCCGCGTACATCCCGACAAGCTGCGCGCCGGGCTGGATCAGATCAAGCAGACCCTCGACGACAACGGCATCGACGTGCTCATCCCCATCGGCGGGGAAGGCACACTGACCGCCGCGCGTTGGCTGTCCGAAGAGGGCGTTCCGGTGGTGGGCGTGCCGAAGACCATCGACAACGACATCGACTGCACCGACGTGACTTTCGGCCACGACACCGCGCTGATGATCGCGACCGAGGCCATCGACCGCCTGCACAGCACCGCGGAGTCGCATCAGCGGGTGATGCTCGTCGAGGTGATGGGCCGCCACGCCGGTTGGATCGCGCTGAATTCCGGGCTGGCGTCGGGCGCGCACATGACTCTGATTCCCGAACAGCCATTCGATGTCGAAGACGTGTGCCGCCTGGTGAAGAAGCGCTTTCAGCGCGGCGAGTCGCACTTCATCTGCGTGGTCGCCGAGGGCGCCAAGCCCGCCGCCGGGTCGATGCAGCTGCGGCAGGGCGGCACGGACGAGTTCGGGCACGAGAAGTTCACCGGGGTGTCCCAGCAGCTCGCCATCGAGGTGGAGAAGCGGATCAAGAAGGAAGTCCGCGTGACAGTGCTGGGCCACATCCAGCGCGGTGGCACGCCCACCTCCTACGACCGCGTGCTCGCCACCCGTTTCGGCGTGAACGCGGCCGACGCCGCCCACGCCGGCGAATACGGGGTGATGGTGTCGCTGCGCGGTGAGGACATCGGCCGTGTTTCGCTGGCCGACGCCACCCGACAGCTCAAGCTGGTTCCGCAGAGCCGCTACGACGACGCGGCGGCCTTCTTCGGCTGACCACTAGACTCCCGGGCATGGCTATCGGTACCGACGTCGAATTGCTCGATTACGACGATGTGATCTCCCGGTTCGACCCTGTTCTCGGTCTCGAGGTCCACGTCGAGCTGTCCACCGCCACGAAGATGTTCTGCCCCTGCGCGACGACGTTCGGTTCCGAGCCGAACACCCAGGTCTGCCCGGTCTGCCTGGGCATGCCCGGCGCATTGCCCGTGCTCAACGAAGCCGCCGTCGAATCGGCCATCCGAATCGGGCTGGCCCTCAACTGCGAGATCGTCGACTGGTGCCGCTTCGCCCGGAAGAACTACTTCTACCCGGACATGCCCAAGAACTACCAGATCTCCCAGTACGACGAGCCGATCGCCATCAACGGCTACCTCGACGTACCCCTCGACGACGGCACAACCTTCCGGGTCGGCATCGAACGCGCGCACATGGAGGAGGACACCGGCAAGGCGACGCACATCGGTAGCGCCACCGGCCGTATTCACGGCGCGACGATGTCGCTGCTGGACTTCAATCGCGCGGGTGTTCCGCTCATCGAGATCGTCACCAGGCCGATCGAGGGCGCCGGCGAACGCGCCCCCGAAGTCGCCCGCGCCTATGTCACCGCGCTCCGGGACCTGTTGCGCGGGCTCGACGTTTCCGACGTTCGGATGGACCAGGGCTCCCTGCGCTGCGACGCCAACGTCTCGCTGCGCCCCATCGGTCAAAAAGAGTTCGGCACCCGAACCGAGACCAAGAACGTCAACTCGCTCAAGAGCGTCGAGGTGGCGGTTCGCTACGAGATGCGCCGCCAGGCGGCCATTCTGACCGAAGGCGGCAGCATCCACCAGGAGACCCGCCACTTCCACGAGGACGGATACACCTCACCCGGCCGCACCAAGGAAACCGCCGAGGACTACCGCTACTTCCCGGAGCCCGACCTCGAACCGGTTGCACCCAGCCCGGAACGGGTCGAGGAGCTGCGAAACACCATTCCCGAGCTACCGTGGTTGGCACGCAAGCGAATTCAAGACGAGTGGGGCATCTCCGACGAGGTCATGCGCGACCTGGTGAACGCCGGAGCAGTCGATCTGGTTGCTGCGACCGTGAAGCACGGTGCCTCCAGTGAATCCGCCCGGGCCTGGTGGGGCAACTTCCTGGTGCAGAAGGCCAACGAGGCCGGTACCGAACTCGATGCCCTCGCCATCACGCCCGAGCAGGTCGCCAAGGTCGTCGCGCTCGTCGACGAGGGCAAGCTGTCAAACAAGTTGGCGCGTCAGGTGATTGAAGGTGTGCTGGCCGGAGAGGGCGAACCCGAGCAGGTTATGGCGGATCGCGGGTTGGCTCTGGTGCGCGACGACACGTTGATCACCGCGGCAGTCGACGAGGCGCTGGCCGCGAACCCGGATATCGCGGAGAAGATCCGCGGCGGAAAGATTCAGGCCGCGGGAGCAGTCGTCGGCGCGGTGATGAAGGCGACCAAGGGCCAGGCGGACGCCGCCCGCGTCAGGGAATTGGTGCTGTCGGCCTGTGGGGTAACCGGGTAAGAATCAGGCTGTGAGCTGGTGCCCGATCCACCAGCGCTCGCGCAAGGTACGGCAGCTTTGCGCCGAGAGAGGCTCCGGTCCGTTGTAACCGGGCAAAACGGCCGCGGCACCGGCGAAGTCCTGATCGCGAACCTCCTGATCGGCCACCACCACGGTTGCCAGCCCTGCGGCTCGAGCCGCACGCAGGCCGTCGGCGCAGTCCTCGACCGCCATCGCATGGGCTGGGCTGACCCCGAGTTCGTCCAGGACTCGCAGATACACCTCGGGGTCGGGTTTCGGTTGTGAGACTTCGTCGCTGGTGACCATCACCTCGACCACGCCGTCACCGATCAGGTCACGGACGAGCGGCTCGATGTCGGCATGACTACCGGCGGTCGCGATGGCGATCCGAACGCCTGAACAATGCAGGCCCCACACCAGATCGCACACCACCGGACCGTCCAAACCCGGATCGGCCAGGATGGCGTCGATGTCGAAGATGACAGCCTCCAACGCGGGCACGTCAGCGCGTACGCACCGGGCGCGGTCCCACCAGAAGGTCATGCCAGTGAGTATGCGGCGGTGAAATGGCGGCCGTATCCCCCGTTTGGGGGAGACGGCCGGTGGATGCCCTACCGTGAGCGCATGGGACCGGTGCGGGTGGTGCTCGTCGACGACCACGAAATGGTCATCGAGGGACTGAAGGCGATGCTCGCACCCTTCGCCGACCGCCTCGAAGTCGTGGGTATCTCGGTGGGCGCTGAACAGGCGTTGGCGATCATTCTGGAACTGCAGCCCGACATCGTGCTGTGCGACGTGCGCATGCAAGGCGTCAGCGGGCTGGACCTCTGCCGTGAAATCCGCGAGCGCGATCCCGGACGCAAGGTGATTCTGCTGTCGGTCTACGACGACGAGCAGTACCTCTTCCAGGCCATGCGCGTGGGGGCGTCCGGATACCTGCTGAAAGGCATCAGCAGCGACGAGCTGGTGCGTCAGCTCGAACGGGTACACGCCGGAATGACCGCCATCGACGCCGGGCTGGCGGCGCGCGCGGCCGAGACGGCGGCCCGTCTGCAAAGCGACCAGTTCTGGCCCGGCGCCCGCCAGGGGTTGACGCAGCGGGAGAGCGAGATTCTGTCGTTGGTCGTCACCGGCCTCTCGAACCGGGGCATTGCCGCGAAACTGGTCATCGGGGAGGAGACGGTCAAGTCCCACCTGAGTTCGATCTACCGCAAGCTTGGCGTCAGCGATCGCACCAGTGCGGCGGCGACCGCCCTGCGGGAGGGTATCTTTCGATGACGTCCGGTGTCAGCCCTAGTGCGGTTCGCGGCCTGGTCGATGCCGACCGGGAGGTCGCGCTGCTGCTCGACATCATCACCGCGACGTCCAGCGGTCCGGGTGTGGAACCGATGGCTGCCGCTGTCGCCCAGATGATCACCGCCGCAACGGCTTCCGATGTCTGCTTCGTCCACGTCCTCGACGACACGGACAGCTCGTTGACCTTGGCCGGCGCCACACCGCCCTTCGACGAGCAGGTCGGAGTGGTCCGAATGCCGCTTGGCTCAGGGGTTTCGGGCTGGGTCGCGAGTCACCGGGAGCCGGTGGTGATCGTCAGCGACAAAGAGGCGGATCCCAGGTACGTCCCCATTGCCGCGTTGCGCGGCAGGGACTTCACCTCGATGGCCTCGGTCCCGATGGAGATCGGTCCCGGGGGAGCGGGTGGCGTCCTTGTGGGTGTGCTGAACGTCCACACGATCGAGCGGCGCGATTTCACACCTCGCGACGTCGAGTTGCTGATGGTCATCGGTCGACTGATCGCTGGCGCTTTGCATCAGGCGCGCCTGCACCGTCAGCTGACCACCCGCGAACGCGCGCACGAGAATTTCGCCGAGCAGGTCATCGCCGCCCAGGAGAGTGAGCGCCGCAGGTTGGCCGGTGACATCCACGACGGCATATCGCAGCGTCTGGTGGGTCTCACCTACCGTCTGGACGCAGCCGCGCGAGCGGTCGACGACGCCGACCAGGCGTCGGCGGCCCTGCAGCTCGAAAAGGCAAGGGACCTGGTCGATCTCACGCTGGCGGAGGCGCGCTCGGCGATCCACGGGCTGAGGCCGCCGGTGCTCGACGACCTGGGACTGCGAGGGGGTCTGGCCAGTCTCGCCGCTTCGGTGGCGGAGGTCGATCTCGTGCTCGAACTCGTCGACGAAAGGCTTCCCGAACACATCGAGGTCGCGCTGTATCGCATTGCGCAGGAGAGCATTCAGAATGTCGTGAAACATTCCCGTGCGCTGGTGGCCACGGTGAGATTCACGGTTGACGGTGGTGTGGCCCGGTTGGAGGTATCCGATAGAGGGGTGGGCTTCGAACGTGTTCCGGGGACGTCTCACGACGGATACGGAATGTTGTCGATGGCCGAACGTGCCGAACTGGTGGGCGGCGAGCTCACGGTCCAGTCGAAGCCCGGCGTGGGAACGACTGTGGCCGTGCGGATTCCCCTCGAAAGCTAGCCGGCACCACCCATGACGACGCCTTCCCTGCGGGGATCGGCGCCACCGAGCCATTCCGGAGTCTCTGATCGCACCAACGCCGACAGCCCGCTCGACTGATCGGCCAGATTCACCTGATGCCCCAGTTTCCGAAGACCGGTGACCAACGGGTCATGATCCCCGTTGTCGGCCGTGTCGATGTTCGGATGTTCGCCGCCCACATTGGTTTTCGGTGTGTTGGCGGCGCCGAAGTCGACCGCCGACACCGCCTGCTGGGGGTCCAGACCCCAGTCCAGGAAGCCGACGAGGGTCTTGACAACGTATTGGATGATCGTCGACCCACCGGGCGATCCGGCGACCGCGTAGAGCGCACCACGCTGGCCCGATGGGGTGCGGTCAAAGATCAGGGTGGGCGACATCGAGCTGCGGGGCCGCTTGCCGGGTTGCAGCCGATTGGCGACCGGCACACCATCCGCACCCGCCGGTTCGGCGGAAAAGTCGGTGAGCTCATTGTTAAGCAGGAATCCGTCGACCATGTGGAACGAACCGAATGCGGCTTCGATCGTGGTTGTCAGGGATGCCGCATTGCCCTGCTTGTCGACGACGCTGATGTGGCTGGTGCCGTGTTCGGGAGGCTGGGGAACGGGACTGGTCGACGGGCCGAAGTCGCCCGGCTTGGCGGTGCCCATGGTGCGGTCCGGTGAAATCAGCGCAGCGCGGCCGGCCAGGTATTCGCTTCCCAGCAGGGTCTGCGGTGACCCGCCGGGCAACCCGATGAAGTCGGTATCGGCGACGTAGCGATCCCGGTCCGCGTAGGCCAGCCGCTCGGCTTCGGAGATGAGATGCACGCCCATCACCGTGGGCCGTCCGCCGTTGAGGTCGATGTCGGTGGGGCGGTACTGCGCCATGTCGAAGTGCTCGAGGATTCCCAGAGTTGCGGCCACTGCGATGCCACCAGACGACGGCGGCGGCATTCCGCAGATCTCCTTGCCCCGATAGGTTATGCACAGCGGATCACGTTTGACCGCGCGGTAATTCGTCAAATCTTCGGTCGACATGACTCCGGGTGTCCGGCCGCCGGAGATGTCGGACACGGCTTCGACGATGTCGGCCGCGATGGAACCCGAATAGAACGCCGACGGATCGGAAGCGATGGCGCCCAACGTCTTCGCGTACGCCGGATTGGTGAGGACTTCGTCAGCCCGCTTCGGGCTGGCATCCGCATTAAGAAAGTATTCGGCCGCATGCTTGTCCCGTGCCAACTCCGGCGCCTCGGCGGCGATGGCGACTGCCAGTCGGGGGCTGATCGGAAAGCCTTGATCGGCAAGCGATACCGCGGGATCGAAGAGATCGCGCCAGGCGGTCTTGCCGTGCGCGGCGTGAACGTCGGCGAGCATCCGCACGATCCCCGGCACCCCGATCGACCGTCCCGACGCGCGCGCATCGGGCTTCGGCTCCGATCTGTCGGTATCGGAAATCCATCGGAGGTAGTTCTCCGTCGCCCCCGCCGGTGCGACCTCGCGACCGTCGTACGCCTCGACGGATCCCGAAGCGGCGTCGTAGTAGACGAGAAACCCGCCCCCGCCGACGCCGGAGGATTGGGGTTCGACGAGTCCGAGGACCGCCTGGGCGGCCACGATCGCGTCGGCGGCGGTACCACCGTCATCCAGAATCCGGCAAGCCGCTTGAGTGGCAAGCGGATTGGCGGTCGCGACAGCAAAACCTCGCGCGTGCACGACGGTCATGTCCGTGCGGTAGCCGGTCGCGGTCTCGGGGGTGGACCCGATGTCGCGCTGCCCGGTGGAGGAAGCCGTTGCCTGGGGCAACGGTGTCCCGTTCGACACGATGTCGCACGGGCCGGCCGATGTGCGCCGGGCGTCATTCGCGCCGCATCCGGCCAGCACCAGCATTGCGCCGAAAGCAAAGACAGCGGTGTTTCGGGTCAGGTGCGACATCGCCCGAGGCTAGCCGGTGAACTCGGATCTGGGTGCGGATCAGGTGTTGTCGGCGTTGCTGCGTGGGAAGCCGCCGCCCTGTGGGAAGAGCGGGAATACGACGTCGTCGAGCTTCTCCGGATCGCCGGCGGTGCGGTTGACCGTTGCCCCCCAAACGTTTCCGTCCGGCGACACCTGCAGTGCCCAGGCATGGCCGTGGGTGTCCTGGCGGACGACTTCGGGCTCGCCGGTCACCGAGCCGGTGCCCTGAGCCAACCGGACGGCGACCGTCTGCTTGGTGTTGACCAGGTTCACCAGCACCGTGCCGTCGAGTGCCGCGCACCCCGCGACGCCGGGTCGGTCCGGCCATGTCCACACCGTGGACGCCTTCGAATCCGGACCGATGCGCTGAAGGCGATCTCCGGTTGGGGTGCGGTCGGTGACGTAGAGGGATTTGTCGGTCGGGTCGATGCACATGCCGCCACCGGAACCCATACCGGTGAGCGCGGTGGTGGGAGCGGCTTGCCCCACGGTCGTCGGCTGCTCGATGCGGATGACCTTTCCGGCCAACGATTTGGGATCGGCAGCCATGGCCGGGTTTCCGGCATCGCCCGTCTGGACCACCAGGGTCGTCGGGCTGGTGAAGATCAATGAGCCGGTGTTTCCGACGGCGCCTTTCGGTATTCCGGTGAGCAGGTCTTTGGGGACATCGCCGTCAGCGATCCGGATCACGCGATTGTCAGTGGGTGTGCTGATGTAGGCGTACATCAGGCGATCCTGCGAATACGTCGGCGACAGCACGATGTCCATCAGTCCGCCGTCGCCGGACCCGTCGACCGGAATGACGGTCTTCACCTTCGGTTCGGCGCTGACCGAGACCTCCTTGACCGCGCCTGTGATTCGCTCGGCGACCAGGGCGGTCTTGCTGTCGTCGCCCATGATCAGACCACTGGTGCTTTCGAGGCATCCCTGCATCACGTTGGGTGCGGGGCAGGCCTTCGGGAAGGGCTTGGGCGGCAACGGCGGGGGAGGCGGCGGCGTCGACGGCGGACCCGGAGCCAGTTCGGGTGCAGTGGTGAACGGTTGCGAGATCGAATTGTTGAATCGCGCGCACCCCGAGGTTGCGACAACCGCGGCGCACAGCACAACGAGCGCGCCACGAATCGGCCCCTGCAGTCGCATGCCCGCCAGGTTACGTGACCCGGATTTTTGCTCGGCGAAAGCGCCGTTCAAATCCCAGAAATGCGTCACGTTGCACTTACTCTGAGTTTCGTGACTAGTCAAGGCCATGATTCGCGCTGGCAGCGACCGGATGAACCGCCGGCGAGTCCGACGTCGGCCAGGCTGGTCGATCCCGAAGACGACCTCCCCCTGTCGACATACGGGGGCGACTTCGAGACCACCGCGATTCCGCCTTATGGCACCCCGCCGCCACCCACGTCGGCGCAGCCGTCGACCGGGTACAGCCTTCTGAACGATCCGGAACCCCTGCCGTACGTTCAGCCGACCTCCAATGCCATGCATTCGTTGGCCGAGCCCGTCGCCATCGCTCCGGTCGACGCGGAGGAACGCGCCAAGACGGCGGGCAAGCGGGGCACACAAGACCTGGGTCTGCTGCTTCTCCGGGTGGTGATCGGCGCGATCTTCATCGCTCACGGCTTGCAGAAGGCATTCGGCTGGTGGGGCGGCGGCGGGATCGATGGTTTCAAGAGCGCGTTGTCCGACGCCGGCTACCAGAACGCGGGCCTGCTGACCTACCTGGGCGCGGGCGGCCAGATCATCGTCGGAATTCTTCTGGTGTTGGGCCTCTTCACCCCGATTGCCGCGGCCGGAGCTCTGGCCTACCTGGTCAACAGTCTGATGACCATCGTGACGGCGCAGCGCCAGGACGGCTACATCTCGGTCTTCGGATCGGACGGCATCGAGTACCTGACCGTTGTGATCGCGGCCGTCGCGGCGATCATCCTGGTGGGACCGGGCCGCTACGGGTTCGACGCGGGCCGAGGCTGGGCCCGGCGGCCCTTCGTCGGCTCCGCGGTTGCGCTGATTGTGGGCGTCGGCGGCGGCATCGCCCTGTGGGTGTTCCTGCGGGGCAACAGCCCGTTCTAGGTCCGGTCGTAGGGGTTCGGGACCCGGCCGCCGCTCGCGGCGGTCAGCATCGGCACAGTCGCGAACGTCACCGCCGGCAGCACCAGTTGGCTGCCGCCCCGCAGGTGGGCGCGAGCCCACGCACTTCTGGTGAACTGCAGGCCCTCGATGTCGTCCCAGCCCACAGTCCGGCTTCCCACCAGGCTGCGTGCTGTCACCGATTTTCGATCCGCCACGGTCCGGAGGCGCACAACCGCCAGTGAGGCGGTGATCGGAATCAGCAGAAGTGCCGCCGTCCAAACGGGGAGAGCCGGTATCAGCACCAGTAATCCCGCCGCGAGAAACACGGTGGCGAAGTGTGCCATCGGTGACATCCGGATCACGACACGGTCAGTGCGGGGCATGCCTGCATCATTGCATCGAGCCGTTCAGATTTGACGCCTGACCTGTACGGAGGCTACCGTCACGGGTATGAAAGGCGGTCTGCTCGTAGTAGGTAAGCGCGTTGGTGCCGCGCTTGTCCTCAGCAGGACATAGCCACTCGCACCAGCGCGCAACCCTCGTACAGCCGCCGACGCTGACGGGGGTTTTTTCTTGCCCAGACAGTTCTTGCCCAGACAAAAGAATCCACTCGAAGGACGACCATCGTGAGCGCACCCACCACTCGAGCACCCGCTCCAAATCCGGACCTGCCCGCCGCGGACCTGGCGGTTCCGGCGACGCCGAACCGGATCGCTCCTCAACAGCTGACCGGCGCGCAATCGGTGGTTCGCTCGCTGGAAGAGCTCGGCGTCGAGGTCATCTTCGGGATCCCCGGCGGCGCCGTCCTGCCGGTGTACGACCCGCTCTACGACTCCCAGAAACTTCGTCACGTCCTGGTCCGTCACGAGCAGGGCGCTGGGCACGCCGCCAGCGGCTACGCGCACGCGACAGGCAAGGTCGGCGTGTGCATGGCCACTTCAGGTCCCGGCGCGACCAACCTCGTGACACCGCTGGCAGATGCCCAGATGGATTCGGTTCCCGTGGTTGCGATCACCGGCCAGGTCGGTCGCAGCCTCATCGGCACCGACGCGTTCCAGGAAGCCGACATCTCGGGCATCACGATGCCCATCACCAAGCACAACTTCCTGGTGCGCAATGGCGACGAGATCCCGCGAGTGATCGCCGAGGCGTTCCACATCGCCGCCAGCGGGCGTCCCGGTGCGGTGCTGGTCGACATTCCCAAGGACGTCTTGCAGGGCCAGTGCGAGTTCTCCTGGCCGCCGCAGCTGGACCTGCCCGGTTATAAGCCCAACACGAAGCCGCACGGCCGTCAGGTCAAGGAAGCCGCCAAGCTGATCGCGGCGGCGCGCAAGCCCGTGCTCTATGTCGGCGGTGGCGTCATCCGCGGTGATGCGACGCCCGAACTGCTCGATCTGGCCGAGTTGACGGGTATCCCGGTAGTGACGACGTTGATGGCTCGCGGCGCGTTCCCGGACAGCCATCCGCAGAATCTCGGCATGCCTGGGATGCATGGCACCGTCGCTGCGGTGGCTGCATTGCAGAAGAGCGATCTGCTGGTCGCACTCGGTGCGCGGTTCGACGACCGGGTGACCGGCAAGTTGGATTCCTTCGCCCCTGAGGCGAAGGTCATCCACGTCGACATCGACCCGGCCGAGATCGGCAAAAACCGCCATGCGGATGTTCCGATCGTCGGTGACGTCAAACCGGCCATCACCGAGTTGATCGAGGCCATCCGCCGCACCGGTATAGATACGAACAATCTCAACGGATGGTGGGAATACCTTTCCGGAATCCGCTCGACCTATCCGCTGAGCTATGCGCCGCAGCATGACGGCAGCCTGAGCCCCGAATACGTGATCTCGGAGTTGGGCAAGATCGCCGGACCCGAGGCCATCTATGTCGCCGGCGTGGGTCAGCATCAGATGTGGGCCGCTCAGTTCATCTCGTACGAAAACCCGCGCACCTGGCTCAACTCGGGGGGGCTGGGCACCATGGGCTTCGCGGTTCCGGCCGCCATGGGCGCGAAGATGGCCCGCCCGGAGGCGGAAGTGTGGGCGATCGACGGCGACGGCTGCTTCCAGATGACCAACCAGGAGTTGGCCACCTGCGCCGTCGAAGGCGTTCCGATCAAGGTCGCCTTGATCAACAACGGAAACCTGGGCATGGTGCGACAGTGGCAGACGCTGTTCTACGACGAGCGCTACAGCCAAACAGATCTGGCGACGCACAGCCATCGCATCCCCGATTTCGTCAAGCTGGCCGAGGCCCTGGGCTGCGTCGGATTGCGTTGTGAGCGTGAGGAAGACGTTGTCGAAGTCATCAATCAGGCTCGGGAGATCAACGACCGCCCGGTGGTGATCGACTTCATCGTCGGCGCGGACGCGCAGGTGTGGCCGATGGTTGCCGCGGGCTGCAGCAATGACGAGATCATGGCCGCACGCGACATTCGGCCGCTGTTCGACGACAACGAGGAGGGTCGGGCCTGATGGCGGAAAGAACTGTCACGCATACCCTTTCGGTGCTGGTCGAAGACAAGCCCGGTGTGCTCGCACGAGTGGCGGCGCTGTTCTCGCGCCGCGGCTTCAACATTCAATCGCTTGCGGTCGGCAGCACTGAGCAGAAGAACATGTCGCGGATGACGATCGTCGTCACCGCGGAAGAGACTCCGCTCGAACAGATCACCAAGCAGTTGAACAAGCTGATCAACGTGATCAAGATCGTCGAGCAGGACGTCGACAATTCGGTGTCCCGTGAACTCTCACTGATCAAGGTTCGCGCTGACGCGGGCACCCGCAGCCAGGTGATCGAGGCGGTGAACCTGTTCCGCGCCAAGGTGATCGACGTGTCGACCGACTCGTTGACGGTCGAGGCGACCGGTACTCCGGAAAAGCTCGAAGCACTTCTTCGGGTGCTCGAACCGTATGGGATTCGGGAGCTCGTCCAGTCCGGCGTGGTGTCGCTCTCCCGTGGCCCACGCGGAATCATCAATCCGAAGTAATTACCCCAGAGAAACCAACACAGAAGGAAAGTTTCACGTGGCTTCAAACGGCATCGAGATGTTCTACGACGACGACGCTGATCTGTCGATCATTCAGGGCCGCAAGGTCGGAATCATCGGCTACGGCAGCCAGGGCCATGCGCACTCGCTGAGCCTTCGCGATTCGGGCGTTGAGGTGAAGGTCGGTCTGAAGGAAGGCTCGAAGTCGCGGGTCAAGGTCACCGAGCAGGGCCTCGAGGTCGACACTCCGGCCGAGGTCGCCAAGTGGGCGGACCTGATCATGGTGCTGGCGCCGGATACCGCGCAGGCCGAGATCTTCGCCAACGACATCGAGCCGAACCTCGAGGCAGGCAATGCGCTGTTCTTCGGCCACGGGCTGAACATTCACTTCGGTCTGATCAAGCCGCCGGCCGACGTAACGGTCGGCATGGTGGCCCCCAAGGGGCCCGGCCACCTGGTGCGCAGGCAGTTCGCCGACGGCAAGGGTGTTCCGTGCCTTGTCGCCATCGAGCAGGATCCGACCGGCGAGGGACTGGCGCTGGCCCTGTCGTATGCGAAGGGCATCGGCGGCACTCGCGCGGGCGTCATCAAGACCACGTTCAAGGACGAGACCGAGACCGACTTGTTCGGCGAGCAGGCAGTTTTGTGCGGCGGCACCGAGGAGTTGGTGAAGACCGGTTTCGACGTCATGGTCGAAGCGGGCTACGCCCCCGAACTGGCGTACTTCGAGGTGCTGCACGAACTGAAGCTCATCGTGGACCTCATGTATGAGGGTGGCATCGCCCGGATGAACTATTCGGTGTCCGATACCGCCGAGTTCGGCGGCTACCTGTCGGGACCGCGCGTCATCGACGCCGGCGCCAAGGACCGGATGAAACAGATCCTCGCCGAGATTCAGGACGGAACCTTCGTCAAGCGTCTGGTCGCCAATGTCGAGGGCGGCAACAAGGAGTTGGAAGGTTTGCGCAAGCAGAACGCCGAGCATCCCATCGAGGTCACCGGCAAGAAGCTCCGCGACCTGATGAGCTGGGTCGACCGGCCGATCACCGAGACCGCCTGATCCTGGTCAAAACTGAAGCCCCACAGGAGATCCTGTGGGGCTTCAGTTTTTGGTACCAGTTTTTGGTACCTGGGTGACCGCCTAGCTGCCGGTACCGCCGGCGCCGCCCTTGCCGCCGGGTCCGCCGACGCTGCCGGAATGCCCGCCGCCGGGTTCGCCGGGGCTGCCGGCCTTGCCGCCGCCGCTGGCTGCGCCGCTGCCGCCCTTGCCGCCGTCGGCGCCGTCCACGCCGGTGGATCCGTTGCCGCCGCTGCCGCCCTTGCCGCCGCTGCCGCCGACACCGGCCCTGGCGCCGGTCCCGCCGATCCCGCCGACGCCGCCGGTGCCGCCGAGGCCGGGTGCCGCACCGCTCGAACCTGTCCCGCCGACACCGCCCGCGCCGCCCGCGCCGCCGGTGCCGCCGGAGCCGCCTTTACCGCCCTTGCCGCCTGTTCCGCCGACCCCGCCTTGGAAGGATCCGCTCTGATCGGTCGCGCCCGCACCGCCTGCCCCGCCGACGCCGCCGTTACCGCCTACTCCGTAGGTGCCGCCCGCGCCGCCTTCCCCACCGGCGCCACCATCGGAGCCGGTGCCGCCTGTGCTGTCCAGGCCGCTGCCGCCCGCGCCGCCGTTACCGCCGCGCCCGGCATAGGAACCGCCGTCGCCGCCGTTGCCGCCTCGGCCGCCGACGCCATTGTTGATGCTGCTGACGCCCTTGCCGCCCGCGCCGCCCGCGCCGCCGGTGCCGAAGTAGCCGCCGCCGTCGCCGCCGTCGCCGCCGTCGTAACCCGGTGCACCTGCGCCGCCCTTACCGCCGGGCGCATCACCGCCATATGCTCCGGGACCGCCGATGCCGCCGCCGCCGGGTGCGCCCGCTTCGCCGCCGGTCCCGCCGGTTCCACCGTCACCGGGTCCTGTCCCGCCCGCGCCGCCGATGCCGCCGTTACCGCCCGCGCCGCCACCGAACGCGCCGAAGCCGCCGGCGCCGCCGATGCCGCCCTTGCCGCCCAGGCCGCCGGCGCCCGCGGTGCTCGAGTTGGTGTCCAGGACACCGAGTCCGCCGTCTCCGCCGGTTCCGCCGGCGCCGCCCGCCCCGCCGCCCCCGGTCCACCAACCGCCGTCTCCGCCGTTGCCGCCGTTGCCGGCGGCTCCGCCGGCACCACCTATGCCACCGTTTTGACCGTCGGTGCCCGTGGCACCGACGAGCCCGGCACCCCCGTTTCCGCCGTTGCCCCCGTAGCCCATGAGCCAGCCGCCCCGACCGCCGTTTCCGCCGTCGGAGCCCGTCGCACCGGTGGCGCCGTTACCGCCGTTCCCGATCAACCAGCCGCCGTTGGTGCCGTCCTCACCCGGCGCGGTGCCGTCGATGCCATTGCCGATCGCGCCGAAGGTGAGGGTCAGTATCAGGGTGTTGAAGTCGATCGGATCCCCGACCGCGGAGGCCAGGGGGGTAGGCGTCGGCGTGTTCAGGGTGAAGGTGCCCAGAGTCTCTCGATGCTGGTTGCAACTCGTGGTCAGCACGCACAGGGACGACTCGCCGGAGGTAAGACGGACCTCGATCGCGGCCCGCACGGGTTCTCGGTGGTCGGTGGAATCGATGTTGGGCGCCAAGAGCGCCAGGCCTGTCGCCGCCACTGCAGTGGCGCACGCCGCGCGGACAGTCATATGAAGCTCCTAGTGTCTGCTGGGCACCTGCGAAGGATAGTAATCCACAGCTATTTATCAGCAAGCGTAAATGCTGGCTTAAGGTTACAGCTGCGACGGCGACAGTCGAGGCATTCGGAGCCCGAACTCTCGGCGGAGAAGGGTTCGTGCCGCGAAATAGCCGGCCATCCCGTGGACCCCGGCGCCAGGGGGTGTTGCTGAAGAGCACAAGTAGACCCGGGGTATCGGCGTCGCCCAGGGATTGACACGCGGTGTCGGACCCGTCACCGCCCGCAGAATGGAGGCCCCGCCGACCGCGATGTCGCCGCCGACGTAATTCGCGTTGTGGTCGGGCAGGCGGGAAGCTGGAATGCTCCGCGCCGCGACGACGAGATCGCTGAACCCGGGGGCGAGTCGTTCCATCACCGCGGTAACGGCGCCCGTCTGGTCCGCAGTCGATCCCGCGGGTACGTGAGCGTACGTCCAGAATGGTCGATATCCTTGTGCGCCAACCCGTTTCGGATCAGCCACGTGAGGTGAAGCCGCCAAGATCATCGGCCAGTCGGCGTGGCGCCCCGCGGCTACCTCGCGTTCGGCATGTGCCATCTGGGTGCGCGTACCGCCCAGATGGAATGTCGCGACGGACGCCAGTCGCGGATCGGTCCAGGGAATGTCGCCGGACAGCACGTAATCGACCTTCGCGACCCCGGGCCCATAGGAATAGCGGCGCAGAGCACGGGCATATCGGGCCGGCGATCGGGTGCCGTAGATCGCCAGTAGCGCGGTGGGTGCGGTGTCGTAGACGACCACACCGCGAGGTGGCTCCGTCACCTCCACGCCGGTGTGCAATTCGCCTCCGTGGGCGCGGAGGTCCGCGATCAGGGCGTCGGTGATCGCCTGACTGCCACCGATCGGCACCGGCCAGCCGACAGAGTGGCCGAGCATTGCCAACATCAGCCCCGCGCCCGCCGAGACCAGGGATGGCATGCGTGAAATCGTATGCGCGGCAACCCCACTGAAGAGAGCCCGGGCGTCTTCGCCCCGCAGGACGCCCCACGCCGGACTGCCCTGCGCGAGCATCCGCGCGGCGACGTGAACGGCTGCCCCGAGGTCGCCGGGGACGGAACGCTTGTCGCCGAGCATGAGTTCCACGACTGCGCGGCTTCGTGACGTCAACGGTCCCAGGAGCCGCCGCCAGGAGGCCCCCCCGGATAGCTCGGCGCACGTGCGTTCGAGGTCTCGATACGCGAGCGCAGCTGGACGGCCCGGTAGCGGGTTGGCGTAGGAGATCTCCGGCACCGCCAGTTCGACACCGCGCGCCCGAAGGTCGAACTCGGCGAAGAACGGCGACGCGAGTGCCAGCGGATGGATCGCCGAGCAGATGTCGTGGCGGACCCCGTCGAATTCGGGATCGGGGCTGGTTCGGGCACCGCCGCCCAATGTCGGCTGAGCTTCGAGGACCTGCACCGACAGACCGGCTCGAGCGCAGATCACGGCGGTGGACAGGCCGTTGGGGCCGCTCCCGACGATGGTGACGTCCACCTGTCAATTAGATCCCAATCCCAGCCAACTACGCTGATCGCCGTGAGCTTGCCTGTTGTATTGATCGCCGACAAACTCTCCGAGTCGACCGTTGCCGCTCTCGGCGACGCCGTCGAGGTGCGCTGGGTGGATGGACCGGACCGGGAAAAGCTGCTGGCAGCGCTCCCGGAAGCCGATGCCCTCCTGGTGCGCTCGGCGACCACGGTCGACGCGGAGGTCATTGCCGCCGCCCCGAAGCTGAAGATCGTCGCGCGCGCCGGTGTCGGTTTGGACAACGTCGATGTCGACGCTGCCACCGCCGCCGGAGTCCTGGTGGTCAACGCCCCGACGTCGAACATCCACAGCGCTGCCGAGCACGCGATCGCGTTGATGCTGTCGGCGGCGCGGCAGATCCCCGCCGCCGACGCCACGCTGCGCGACCGTACGTGGAAGCGCTCGTCGTTCTCCGGAGCGGAGATCTTCGGTAAGACAGTGGGTGTCGTCGGCCTCGGCCGGATCGGGCAGCTGGTCGCACAGCGGCTGGCCGCTTTCGGAACTCATGTCATCGCCTATGACCCGTACGTGCCCCCGGCGCGCGCCGGACAGCTCGGCATCGAGTTGCTTCCGCTTGACGACGTGCTGGCGCGAGCCGACTTCATCTCGGTTCATCTGCCGAAGACGAAGGAAACGGCCGGACTGATCAACAAGGACGCGCTCGCCAAGACGAAGCCGGGCGTCATCATCGTCAACGCCGCGCGTGGCGGTCTCATCGATGAGAACGCTCTGGCCGACGCCGTCCGTAGCGGGCATGTCCAGGCCGCGGGACTCGACGTCTATGCGACCGAACCGTGCACCGACAGCCCGTTGTTCGATCTGCCGCAGGTGGTTGTCACCCCGCACTTGGGGGCATCGACAGCCGAGGCGCAGGACCGGGCGGGCACCGACGTCGCCGCTAGCGTGAAGCTGGCTCTGGCCGGGGAATTCGTTCCCGACGCGGTCAACGTCGGAGCCGGTGTGGTGAGCGACGAGGTAGCGCCCTGGTTGGAGTTGGCCCGCAAGATCGGACTGCTCGTGGGCGTGCTCGCAACCGAACCGCCGACCACCTTGACCGTGCGGGTATCCGGTGAGCTCGCATCCGAAGACGCTGAGGTACTGAAACTTTCGGCGCTGCGCGGATATTTCTCCACGGTGACCGATCAGCAGGTCACCTTCGTCAACGCGCCGATGCTGGCGCAGGAGAGGGGCCTTGAGTCCGAACTGGTCTCGGTCAGTGAGAGCCCGAACTATCGCAGTCTCATCGACGTGCGGGTGGTGGGACCGGACGGGTCGGCTACCAACGTCTCGGGAACCTTGTCCGGCCCGCAGCAGGCGGAGAAGGTCGTCCAGATCAATGGCCGGAACTTCGACCTGCGTGCGGAGGGGGTCAACCTGATCCTGCATTACGCGGATCAGCCTGGCGCACTTGGCAAGATCGGCACGCTGCTCGGGGGCGCCGATGTCAACATTCTCGCGGCTCAGATGAGTCAGGACGCGGCTGGCGATGCGGCGACGGTCATGCTGCGGCTGGATCGGGATGTGCCCGCTGACGTCCGGGCCGCCATCGGTAACGCGGTCGGCGCGGTGACACTGGAAGTGGTGGATCTTTCGTGAAGCGCGCCGGCGACGATGCAGAGCGGAGCGATGTGGGGGAGCGGCGCACATGAAGCTGGCGGTGATCGCGGGCGACGGAATCGGCCCGGAAGTCATCGACGAAGCGCTCCAGGTGCTCGACGCCGTGTTGCCCGGTGTCGACAAGACCGAGTACGACCTGGGTGCCCGGCGCTACCACGCCACCGGTGAGGTGTTGCCGCCGTCGGTGCTCGACGAACTGCGGCAACACGATGCGATCCTTCTCGGTGCGATCGGCGATCCTTCGGTGCCCAGCGGACTGCTGGAACGAGGCCTGTTGCTGAAGATCCGGTTTGAGCTCGACCATCACATCAATCTGCGGCCGGGCCGGCTCTACAAGGGGGTCACAAGTCCGCTGTCGGGTGCGTCCGACATCGACTTCGTGGTGGTCCGGGAGGGCACCGAGGGGCCGTATACCGGAACCGGTGGCGCGATTCGGGTCGGCACACCTCATGAGGTGGCGACCGAAGTCAGCCAGAACACGGCCTTCGGCGTGCGGCGCGCGGTGGTGGACGCATTCACCCGTGCGCAGCAGCGACGCAAGCATCTGACTCTGGTTCACAAGACGAACGTGCTCACGTTCGCGGGCAGCCTTTGGTCGCGCACAGTGGAAGAGGTGGGGGCCGACTTCAGCGACGTCGAGATCGCCTATCAGCACATCGACGCGGCCACGATTCACATGGTGACCGATCCCGGACGGTTCGACGTCATCGTCACCGACAACCTTTTCGGTGACATCATCACGGATCTGGCTGCTGCCGTCTGCGGCGGAATCGGCTTGGCTGCCAGCGGCAACATCGACGGGACCCGGGTGAATCCGTCGATGTTCGAGCCGGTCCACGGAAGTGCTCCGGATATCGCGGGGCAGGGCATCGCCGATCCGACGGCCGCAGTGATGTCGGTGGCGATGCTGCTGGCTCACCTGGGCGAGGCGGATGCGGCGAAACGCGTGGACGATGCTGTCGCAACACATTTGGCCACCCGAGGCGATGAGAAGCTCTCCACCCGCGAGGTGGGGGAGCGGATTCGCGCTCAGCTCTAGTCGAG
>JAXLRY010000023.1:0-51379 GCA_046330895.1 Mycobacterium sp.
GGCGCCATCTGATGAGGACAGCCATGCGGACGCGAGGAGCGATCCTCCAGATTGAGCACAGCCCCATCACTGGCATAACGACGCAACCACGCGTGCACCGTCTGCCGAGACACCCCGTAACGGCGGGCAACGGTACTGATCACAGCCCCGTCCAGGACCTCAAGCACCGCCCGATAACGCAACTCCGACACCCGCAGCTCCCGCAACATGCCGGCCCCTTTCGCAGTCACCAACGACTACGAAAAGACCCCCACCCACCACCGGGTGTAAAGCACCTACCGGAACTGTTGTCGCAGACCTACCGGACCCGCGTCCCAGAACCGTAAAGCAGCAACCGGACCTCGAATGTCAAGCATCAACCGGAACCGCACACAAGCCCCGGGAGATCTTGTGACCAAAAGTGTGACCAAATGGCATGAAAACGGCCCCCGGAGTGATCTCCGAGGGCCGTTCTACCTGGTAGCGGGGACAGGATTTGAACCTGCGACCTCTGGGTTATGAGCCCAGCGAGCTACCGAGCTGCTCCACCCCGCGATGCGGTGACCAGGCTACCCATAACTGGCGGGCCTCTCCAAATCGTCGAGCGAACCGCAGGTCAGAGGCCAAAGTTGCGTCCAGCAACGACTACCGACAAGCTCGATGGAGATGAACAAGTCAATCGCTATGCGCGCCTCGACGGCGCTGTTGATCGCGGCCGTGGGTATGGGTACGGCGGGTTGCGACAACCAGGCAGGCCTCCAGAATTCGAATGCGCCACTACCCACCGGTCCCCCGGCCGTGTCGACGTCGAAGTCGGTCAGCACGCCGGCCCCGAAGACGATCGACTACATGCGACTGTTGATTCAGCCGAGCGACATTGCGACTGCGAATGAGACGTTCGCGGCGCAATCACCTGTGGCGAACCCGGACGGGCGCATTGGCGCCGAAATCCTGTTGGTCAATCAGACGCAGACCCGCGGCGTCAGCGTCATCATCCTCGGCGTCCCGGAGTCGGGCGCGCAGGCGGCGCTGGAAGACGCGAAGAAGGGCCTCGCGAAATCGATTGCGTCACCGAATCCCCAGCCGTCTCCCGTAGGCACGAATGGGTCGATCACCACCGGAATGTCGCCCGACGGATCGAAGTCGGTGACCGTGCTGCTCTTCACCGAAGGGTCCGCAGTGGCACGTCTCGAATTCGACGGCGTGCCAAGCCAACCCACGCCCGAGCAGTTCGTAACCGATACCGGACAGAAGCAGGCGATTGCGCTGCGGGTCGGCCTGGCGGACTGAGCGTCATTTCGCGGAGTCGAACCTCGTCATCGCCTCGTCGAGTCGCTGCAGGGCCGCGCCGTATTGAGCGAAGTTGCCGCTCTGCTGAGCATCGCGCACCGCGGTCATCGCGGACTCGACCTCTTGCAGCGCAGCAGCTTTCGCCGGCGAAAGGGTCGCAGGAACACCTGACGGCGGCGGCACCGCGACGGGCGGTGTGGGCACCTCGGGCGAATTCGCCGGAGGTGGTGCTGCCGCAGCCGGAGCATCCGCGGGCGGGCGAGCAGCCGGCTGACCGCCCGTGGTGGCCGGGGCCGGCCCCGTTGCCGTCGCGCCGGCGCCTGGCCCGAAGATGCCGTCCAAGGCGGTGCTGACCGTAGGGCCATAGCCGACCTTGTCGTTGTACATCATCGCCACGCGAATCAAACGCGGGTACGACGACGCGGCATCGCTGGAGCCGGGCGACGCGTATACCGGTGACACGTAAAGCAATCCGCCCTGGCCGACCGGGAGGGTCAGTAGGTTGCCCCATCGGATGCGGTTCTGGTTGTCACGTCCGATCACGCCGAGGTCCTGACTGACCGCGGTGTCGGTACTGATCGCGTTGAAAGCCAGCTTGGGCCCGTTGACCTGACCCGGAATCGTCAAAACCGTGATTTTGCCGTAGGTCTCGGGATCCGAGCTCGCGCTGATGTAAGCGGCGAGGAAGTCCCGGCGGAAGCGGTTCATCGCGCTCGTGAGTTGGAATGAAGACGAATTGTCGTTGCGCGCAAGGTCTTTCGCCACGATGTAGTACGGCGGCTGGAAGCTGCTGGCCGTGGGGTTGGGGTCCAGCGGGACATCCCAGAAGTCCGACGTCGAGAAGAACGTCACCGGGTCGTCGACGTGGTACTTGGCCAGCAGCATTCGCTGCACCTTGAACAGATCCTCCGGATACCGGAGGTGCGCAGCAAGATCCGCGGAGATGTCCGACTTCGGCTTGACGGTGTTCGGGAACACCTTCATCCACGCCGCAAGCACCGGATCCTTGTCGTCCTGCGCGTAGAGGGTGACGGTGCCGTCATAGGCGTCGACGGTGGCCTTCACCGAATTGCGGATATACGAGACCTGCTTGTCCGGGAGCAGCCGATTGACGGCCACCTCATTGGAATCCGCCGTGGCCGACGACAACGACGTCAGCTCCGAGTACGGGTAATTGTCCAATGTTGTGTAGCCGTCGACGATCCACACCATCCGCTTGTTGACGATCGCCGGATAGACGGTGGTGTCGGTGGTCAACCAGGGGGCGACGGCCTCGACCCGCTCGGCGGGGTCCCGATTGAACAGGATCTTGCTGTTCGATCCGATGACATTGGAGAACAGGAAGTTCCGTTCGGCGAACTTTGCCGCGAATACGCTGCGGGCCAACCAGTTTCCGACCGCGACACCACCGGAGCCGGTGTAGGTGTAGTTCTTCGTCTCGGTGTTGGTCTCGTAGTCGTACTCGCGGTCTGCGCCCGTCTTGCCGACGATGGCATAGTCGGACGCGGTGTCCGCGATCACCGGACCGAAATAGACGCGGGGCTGGTCCAACTCGGCGGGCCCCGGCGAGACGACGCCACCGTTGGCTCCGACGACACTGGCGAGGAACTCCGGGTAGCCACCATTCTGGTTGGGATCGTTGGCGATTCCGCGAACCGTATTCGCAGGCGAGGCAATGAACCCGTTACCGTGCGTGTACACCGTGTGCCGGTTGATCCAGTCGCGCTGATTGTCGATCAGGCGGTCGGGGTTCAGTTCACGGGCGGCCACCACATAGTCGCGCAGATCGCCGTCGGGCCCCTTGTAACGGTCGATCGACAGCTGATCCGGGAAATAGTAGAAGTTCTTGCCCTGCTGGAACTGGGTGAACGCAGGCCCGATGATGGTCGGATCCAGCACACGGATGTTCGACGTCGTCGCCCGATCCGCAGCCACCTGAGCCGCCGTCGCCGGCGCATTCCCGTTGTAATCGCGATAGCTGACAACGTCATTGGTGAGGCCGTACGCCTGCCTCGTCGCGGTGATGCTGCGACGGATGTAATCGCTTTCCTTCTGCGCCGCATTCGGCTTGACACTGATCTGCTCCACCACCAGCGGCCAGCCCGCACCCACGATCAGTGAGCTCAACACCAGCAGCACCAGCCCGATCCCGGGGATCCGAAGGTCGCGCAGGAAGAGAGCGGAGAACACAGCGGCAGCGCAGATCACAGCGATGGCCAACAGAATCAGCTTGGCCGGCAACACCGCATTGATGTCTGTGTATCCAGCACCCGTGAACGGCTTGCCGGACCGGGTATGGCTCAACAGCTCGTAGCGATCCAGCCAGTACGCGACCGCCTTGAGCAGAACCAAGACACCCACAAGACTGACCAGCTGGATGCGCGCGGCACGGTTCAATGCGCCGCCCCGGTTGGACAACCGAATGCCGCCAAAGATGTAGTGGCCGACCAGGTTCGCCAAAAACGCCAGAAACACCGCGACGAGTAGATAGGTCAAAACCAGCCGGTAGAACGGCAGGTCAAAGGCATAGAAACCGAGATCCTTACCGAACTGCGGATCGGTGATCCCGAACGAACCGCCATGCAGGAACAGCTGTATCCGCGGCCAATAGCTCTGCGCCACCGCCCCGGCGAGCAAACCGATCACCGCCGGAATGCCCAGCCCGAAAACCTTGAGCCGACCCATCACCGCCGTCCGGTAGCGGGCAACCGGATCGTTGGGCCCGACATTGGGAACGAACACCGGACGAGTGCGGTAGGCCAGCGCGAGCCCGCCGAAGACGATCACACCGACCAACAGACCCGCCACCAGGAACACCACGATGCGGGTGCCCAGGACCGTCGTGAAAACGGACCGGTAGCCCAACTCCCCGAACCACAGCCAATCCACGTACGCGTCGATGAATCGCGGCCCCACCAACAACAGCACCACGACCGCGAGCGCTAAACCGATCAGAATGCGGCTACGCCGAGTCAGTTTCGGCATTCGCGACGGCGGCCGAATACTCACCTGTCTGGTCCCCTATCCATTTTCGGCGCGGCCCACGAGGCGCTGCGCTGGGCGTACCGGCACAACTCTACGCATCCCTGAAAGGTTCCCCTCCTGCAACGATGCGGGTGCGAAGCCGGGCGCTAGCAACTAGGCGGGCGCCCGCCGGACGTCAAAATGTGCAGAGCGTCGACGGCCTGGCCGAGGTTGTCGACCTTCACGAGCTCCATCCCGTCGTCGCGCATCGACCGCGCCTCATCGCAATTGTCGGCCGGAACCAGGAACACGGTCGCTCCCGCTTCCTGGGCGGCCACCATCTTGTGTGTAATGCCGCCGATCGGCCCGACCTTGCCCTCCGGGTCGATCGTGCCGGTACCCGCGACGAACTTCGACCCGTTGAGATCGCCGGTGGTCAGCTTGTCGATGACGGCCAGGCTGAACATCAGTCCGGCCGACGGCCCGCCGATGTTGCCGAGGTTGAAGTCGATCGAGAACGGGGCCCACGGCGCATCCAGGACGGCGACACCCAAATAGCCGTATTCGCGGTCGGGGTTTGCGCCGAGCGTGACGTGCGCGCTCCCATCGGGAGCGTTCTTGCGGTGGAAAGCGATGTCGAGTTCCTGACCCGGCTTGGTGGCCTTCAAAAACGTGGTGAACGCCTCGACATTCGGCATCGGTGTGCCGTTGACGGCGGTGATCGCGTCACCGACCTGAAGCTTGCCGACCGACGGGCCGGGATCGGTGACCTTTTCGACGCGCAACGCCTCCGGATACTTCAGATAGCCGAGCGCCGCGTACTCGGCACTGAACTCGGACTGCTTGAAATCGGCGTTCTGCGCCTTCTCGACGTCGTCGCGGGATTTGTTCGGCGGGAACACGATGTCCCGCGGGATCAGCTGGTCACGGCCCGAAACCCAGAGAGCGAGTGCCTGCCCCAACGTCAGACCGTCCCGTTGGGACACCGTCGTCATGTTGAGATGCCCCGTGGTCGGGTGGGTGGCGATGCCATCGATCTCGACGACCTGCTTGCCGTCGACTTCCCCGAGCGTGTCGAACGTCGGGCCGGGCCCCAAAGAGACGTAGGGGACGGTCACCACCGTCAGCAAAAGACCGAACACGATGATCGGCACCATTGCCGTCAGCATCGTCAGAATCCGCCTGCTCACGCCGCCAACCCTAGACGGAGGCCACGGCAGGGCCGACCACTGAGTACGGTTGGGGGCATGGCTGACCTGCCCTTCGGCTTCTCCGCCGGGGATGACCCCGACCGCAATGACCCCAACAAGGACCGCAACGCCGGTGCCGGCAACCCGTTCGGGGCCGGTGCGGGCTTCAACATGGCCGACCTGGGGCAGATCTTCACTCAGCTGGGTCAGATGTTCAGCGGTGCCGGCAACCCGATGGCGGGCGGCTCCGGCAGCGCGGTCAACTACGACCTCGCGCGGCAGTTGGCATCCAAGTCGATCGGCTTCACCGCGCCCGTTCCCGCCGGCACGGCCTCGGCGGTCGCCGATGCGGTGCGCCTCGCCGAAACCTGGCTCGACGGCGCGACCGCGCTGCCCGCCGGAACCACCAGGGCCGAGGCGTGGACTCCCGAGCAATGGGTCAACGAGACGCTGAACACCTGGAAGCGGCTGTGCGATCCGGTGGCCGAACAGATTTCGGCGGTGTGGGTTTCGGCGCTACCCGAAGAAGCCAAAGGCATGGCCGGACCGCTGATGGCCGTCATGAACCAGATGGGCGGCATGGCGTTCGGTTCCCAGTTGGGCCAGGCACTCGGGACGCTGTCGCAAGAGGTACTGACATCCACAGACATCGGCCTGCCGCTGGGACCAGCGGGCGTCGCGGCATTGATGCCCGCCGCCATCGAAACCCTCTCCGAAGGTCTCGAACAGCCGCGCAGCGAAATCCTGACATTCCTGGCCGCCCGCGAAGCAGCACACCACCGACTGTTCAGCCACGTCCCCTGGCTCGCCAGCCAGCTGCTCAACGCCGTCGAAACGTACGCCCGAGGCATGAAGATCGACATGAGCGGCATGGACCAGCTCGCTCAAGGCCTCACTCCCGAGTCCCTGGCCGACCCCGCCGCGTTGGAACGCCTGCTCGGCCAGGGCATGTTCGAACCCAAGGCGACACCCGAGCAGACGGCCGCGCTGGAACGCCTGGAAGCGCTGCTGGCGATCATCGAAGGCTGGGTGCAGACCGTCGTCACCGCCGCACTCGGCGAACGGATCCCGGGCACGGTCGCGCTCAGCGAAATGTTGCGTCGACGTCGCGCCACCGGTGGCCCCGCCGAGCAGACGTTCGCGACCCTCGTCGGGCTCGAACTGCGTCCCCGCAAAATGCGCGAAGCGGCAGACCTATGGCAGCGCGTCACCGAAGCCGTCGGCTCCGACGCGCGCGACGCCGTCTGGCAACACCCCGACCTCATGCCCACCGCGGCCGACCTCGACGAGCCCGCGGCCTTCATCGACCGGATCATCGGCGGCGACACCAGCGGCGTCGACATCGAGTCCGCCATAGCGGAATTCGAAAAGTCCTTCGAGTCAGACGAATCCGGGCCTTCCGGGCCCGACGGGCCTGTGGACAGCTGAGTTCGCTCGTGAAGCCACGGTGCAACAGTTGCACGCGTGGCCCGAATGTTGTCGCTCGACCCGGGACTGCCCGTGCTTCTGCGGCCCGACGGCGCAGTCCAAGTCGGATGGGATCCGCGCCGGGCCGTATTGGTGTGGCCGCCCCACGGGCTCACCACATCGGGCCTGGCCGACGTACTCAATGGCATGCACGCGCCCGTTCCTGTGGGCGAGTTGCATCGCCGGGCCTGCCGGCAGGGCCTGGCTGACCGCGACGGCTTCGACCACCTACTGACAGCCCTGGTGGATTCGGGCGTGGCACGCAGCCATGTGCGCGGTAAACCACTGCGGGCGTTGTCAATTCGCGTACATGGATGCGGACCGATCGCCGACGTGCTCGTGCCGACGCTGCAATGTTCCGGGGCTCGGCTCACCCACACCCGCAACGCGAACGCGAGCGCAGGCGCAGACATCGATCTGGTGATCCTGTCCGACTACCTGGCCAGCGACCCGCACCTGCTACGTGAGTTGCGGGTCGCCGGAGTGCCACACCTGGCGGTCCGCGTGCGCGACGGGTCAGGGCTGGTGGGACCGCTCGTAGTGCCCGGAGTCACCAGCTGTCTCACCTGCGCCGACCTGCACCGCGCCGACCGCGATTCGGCGTGGCCCGCGGTGGCCATGCAACTGCGCGGCGTCATCGGCAACGCCGACCGCCCGACCGTACTGGCCACCGCTGCGCTGGCCCTGAGCCAGATTCAGCGCATCATCGTCGCGGTCCGTGACGAAACGCACGCCGGTGCACCGCCGGCCACTCTCGGCACCACTCTCGAGGTCGACGTCAGCGCGAACACCATCACCAGCCGCCACTGGGTGAAGCATCCGTTGTGCGATTGCAACGAGCCCGGCGACGATTGAGCCCTCGGCGGCGTTGACCCGGCGACAACGTCGGGGATGATGAGTAGGTGGCTGATATCAGGCGTGGCAGCGCGGCCCGCAACGCAAAGCTGGCGAGCATTCCGGTCGGCATGGCCGGGCGCGCCGCGCTCGGGCTCGGCAAGCGGCTGACCGGCAAGTCCAAGGACGAAGTGAACGCCGAGATGCTTGAGAAGGCCGCCGATCAGCTCTTCAAAGTTCTCGGCGAACTCAAGGGCGGCGCGATGAAGGTGGGCCAGGCCCTCTCCGTGCTCGAAGCGGCCGTTCCCGAACAATTCGGTGCGCCCTACCGCGAAGCGCTGACCAAACTACAGAAGGACGCCCCGCCGCTTCCCGCCGCAAAGGTGCACCGGGTTCTCGATGCGCAGCTGGGCACCAAATGGCGTTCCCGGTTCAGCTCGTTCTCCGACACCCCGGTGGCCTCAGCCTCCATCGGTCAGGTCCACAAGGGGGTGTGGTCGGATGGCCGCGAAGTCGCGGTCAAAATTCAATACCCCGGCGCCGACGAAGCGTTGCGCGCCGATCTGAAAACCATGCAGCGCATGGTCGTTGTGCTCAGGCAACTGACACCCGGCGCGGACGTTCAAGGCGTCGTCGACGAACTCATCGAACGCACCGAGATGGAACTCGACTACCGCCTCGAGGCCGACAACCAGCGGGCATTCGCCAAAGCCTACGAGAGGCATCCCCATTTCGTGGTCCCGCACGTCATCGCCAGTTCCCCGAAAGTGATGATCGCAGAGTGGATCGACGGCGTCCCGATGTCCCAGATCATCCGGTCCGGAACGGTCGACGAGCGTGACCGCTGCGGGACAAGGCTTTTCGAGCTCACCTTCGATGCCCCAGCCCGCGTGGGAATGATGCACGGCGACGCGCACCCCGGCAATTTCATGCTGCTGCCCGACGGTCGGATGGCCGTCATCGACTTCGGCGCAGTAGCGCCGCTGCCCGGAGGGCTGCCGATAGAACTCGGCACCGCCATTCGACTGGCCCGCGACGAGAACTACGACGAACTGCTTCCGACCCTGGAGAGGATCGGGTTCATTCAGCGGGGCGAAAAAGTGCCTGTCCGCGAGATCGACGACATGATGCGCCAGTACGTCGAACCCGTCGAGACCGAGGTGTTCCACTACACCCGAAAGTGGTTGCAACGCATGACCGCGGTCAACATGGACCGCTCGGTGCAACAGATCAAGACCGCGCGGCAACTGGATCTGCCGGCCAAACTCGCGATCCCACTGAGGGTCATCGCCTCCGCGGTCGCGATCTGCGCGCAGTTGGATGCGCATGTTCCCGTGCGGGCGTTGGCAACCGAACTTGTGCCCGGCTTCGCCGAGCCGGCCTGAACTGCTGACCCCGGCGCCGAGACTGCGCCCAGATCGCGAATCCGGTGAAAGAAGCGATCTGGACGCAAACTCGAGCTACTAAGCCGCGACCCCGTCCTTGCGCGGACGTCCCCGCGGCCGCTTGCGTTCGACGATGGTCCCCCGATCGATGATCTCGCCGCCCCAAACACCCCACGGCTCAGCACGTTCCAGCGCGGCGCGCAGACACTGACGCTGAATCGGGCACTGCCCGCACAGCGACTTCGCGAGTTCCAGATCGACGGGGCTTTCGGCGAACCACAAATCGGGGTCGCTCACGTGACACGGCAACATTGCCGACATGTCGTTGTTCACCTGCTTCCTACATATGCGGATCGCGTGGACTGCGAATGCGAAAAGGCCACGGATCCTTTGACTTCGGGTCCGTGGCCTTGATCGGGCTGAATCTCGGGAGCTTCCTAGATGGCGCTCCTGTCCACGGACGGGGCTGCTGCGGCGGCGTGCGCGGCGCTGCGCTTGGGCTGCGCGGTAGCCATGACGGCGGCATGGAAGGACGTCGGTCGATGCGTGCGACGTACGCCGCTGTTGGCGATGGTCAACATGTCGAAGCCCCTCCTCTCGTCGCGCAAAATTCGTGCATACACCGGGTCCGAGGCTAACGCGGATACCCAGCCGACCACAAGCGATTTTCTGACCTGCGGTTATCCGCTACTGGCGGTTGCGGACCATGTCGAGAACATCGGGTCCGAACTGCTCGAGCTTGCGCGCGCCGATACCCGGAATGGCGACCAGCGCGGCGTCGTCGGCGGGTAGCGCTTCCGCAATGGCGATCAACGTGTTGTCGGTGAACACCACATACGCCGGCACCTTCATCTCGGTGGCCGTGCGAAGTCGCCACTCCTTGAGTTCGGCGAGCAATACATCGTCGACGTCAACCGAACAGGTTTCGCAGCGCCGCAACATGATCGACGGCGCAGAAGTCAACACGGCATTGCACACCCGGCACCGCTTGGTCTCGCCACGCTGACGACGCGACTTCGCCTGCGCCTGATCGAGAGCAGCCTGCGGTGCGATCCCGTTGAGAAACCGCGACGGACGCCGCGACTGACGGCCGCCCGGCGATCGGGACAATGCCCACGTGAGTTCCAAATGAACTCGGGCCCTAGTGATTCCGACGTAAAGCAGGCGCCGTTCCTCCTCGACGGCCTCGCTCTCCGGGCCGTGGGCAAGCGCATGGCTGATCGGCAGAGTCCCGTCGACCAATCCGACGACGAACACCGCGTCCCATTCGAGGCCCTTCGCAGCGTGCAGCGAAGCCAAGGTGACGCCCTGCACCACCGGTGGGTGACGCGAATCGGCCCGGACCCGCAACTCGGCCACCAACGCGGGCAACCCCAATTCCGGACGCTGAGCCACCTCCTCGTCGACGAGTTCGGCGAGCGCCGCCAACGCCTCCCAACGCTCCCGAGCCCGGGTGCCCGCCGGCGGTTCGGCCGTCAGCCCGATCGGCTCGAAGACCGCTCGGGCGACTTCGGGCAGCGGCCCCTCCGCTCCCCTCTCGGCGGCACGCTGCAACGCCAGCAGCGCCTGGCGGATCTCCTGCCTGCTGAAAAAGCCCTCACCGCCGCGCACCTGGAACGCGATCCCGGCCTCGGTAAGGGCTTCCTCATAGACCTCGGACTGAGCGTTGATGCGGTAGAGCACCGCTATCTCGGAGGCTGGGGTCCCGGCGTCGATAAGGCCCTTGATCGACTTCGCGACACCCTTGGCCTCGGCGACCTCGTCGGGATAGTCGCGGAATCGTGGCGCCGGCCCCGGCGGGCGCTGACCGATGAGGTGCAACTTGCTCCCGGCGACACGACCCCGCGCGGCGGCGATCACTCGATTCGCCAGCGATACCACCTGCGGCGTCGACCGGTAGTCACGTTCCAAACGGACCACGGTCGCCTCGGGGAACTCCCGCGAGAAGTCGAGCAGGTAGCGCGGCGTGGCTCCGGTGAACGAATAGATGGTCTGGTTGGCGTCGCCGACGACCGTCAGATCGTCGCGCTCCCCCAGCCATGCGCTGAGCACACGCTGCTGCAACGGGGTGACGTCCTGGTACTCGTCGACGACGAAGCAGCGGTAACGATCGCGGAACTCGCCCGCGACGGACTGATCGTTCTCGATGGCCCCCGCGGTATGCAGAAGCAGGTCGTCGAAGTCCAAGAGCGCGACGCCGTCGCGGTCGGCCTTCAGCTTTTCGTAGTACGTGTAGACGGCCGAGACCTTCTCCGCGTCGAGCGGAATGTCGCGACTGACCTTCGCGACCGCCGCCGGGTAACCCTCCGGACTGATCAGCGACGCCTTGGCCCACTCGATCTCGCCGGCGAGATCGCGGACGTCGTCGGTACTGGCTTGGAGGCGGCATCGGTTCGCGGCCGTCGCGACGACGGCGAACTTGCTGTCCAGCAGTTCCCAGCGGGTGCTGCCGACCACGCGGGGCCAGAAGTACTGCAGTTGACGGCGCGCGGCGGCGTGAAACGTGAGCGCCTGCACCGTCCCGACCGGGGCGCCGCTGCCGGTGTCCATGGCGCGCAGCCGGCTGCGCATCTCACCGGCAGCGCGCGAAGTAAAGGTGACCGCCAGCACCTGACCCGCAGCCACATGCCCGTTCGACACCAGATGCGCGATGCGGTGCGTGATGGTTCGGGTCTTCCCGGTGCCGGCACCCGCCAGCACGCACATCGGGCCGCGGGGAGCCAACACCGCCTCGCGCTGCTCATCGTCAAGGCCGGCCAAGAGATCTGAAGGCACCGGCATGACCTCCATCTTGGCAGGGTGCTGCGACAGGCCGCACCCCACTTCGCCTTCGCGGCGCCGGTAAGTTGGGACGCCTATGGCCTCAAAAGACGCTCAGATCACCATGTACAGCACCGTCTGGTGCGGCTACTGCCGACGGCTGAAGACCGCGTTGAAGTCCGCCCGCATTCCCTTCGTCGAAGTCGACATCGAGCACGACGAGGCCGCCGCCGCCTTCGTGCGCGGGGTCAACGGCGGCAACCAGACGGTTCCGACAGTCAAGTTCGCCGACGGTTCGGCGCTGACCAACCCGAGCGTCGCCGACATCAAGGCCAAGCTGGGGTCCTAAGTCTCAAGCCCTGCGTCGAACTCGACGAAACGGCGCGTTCCACCCGCACGTTTGCGCCCGTTTGTTCGTTTGGGCGGGGTTAGAGCGCCGCCCAGGACTCGATGATCTCGCGGGCGATCGAGATCGACCCGGGAAGCAGCAACCGGGACTGCGAGTCACTGCTCCAGTCACCGTGCTCCAGCGCCTCGCGCACCTCTGCCCGCGTGAACCACTCGGCCTGAGCGATCTCGCCATCGCTGAAAACGAACTCCTGATCCGGATCACCGATCGCATGGAACCCCACCATCAACGACCTCGGGAACGGCCACGGCTGACTGCCCAGATACTCGACGTCGCGAACGTCCAGACCGATCTCCTCGGCCACCTCGCGGGCGACACACGTCTCGAACGACTCCCCCGCCTCGACGAAACCCGCGATCAACGAAAACAACCGCTCAGGCCACACCGTCTGCCGCGCCAGCACGCAACGATCCCCTCCGTCATGCACCAGGCAGATGATCGCCGGATCGATACGCGGGAATTCCTCATGTCCACCAAGCGGATTCAGCCGCGCCCAGCCCGCCTTCACCGGCACCGTCGGCGACCCGTCCACCGGGCTGAACCGCGCATGGTCGTGCCAATTGAGCAGAGCCACAGCCGAAGCCACCAACTGTGCACTGACATCGTCGAAGGACGAGCCACCACGACGCAGATCCACCACATCAGAACCCTCGACGGCTTCCAGCGGCGCACGCACCGCCCAGACATGACGGCCGTCGGCGATGCGGCCGAGGAATACCGCGTCGGACGGTGGCCGATCACCCGCCTCAGCGGCCGCACCGAGCACCACACGGCCGCCGCAAGCCATGACCTGATTGCGGGAGTCCACGCGTATCAGCGCCGCATCCACCCAACCGGCAACCGCGGCATCGATATCCGTGCGCAGGTTGTCGGACCGGTCGGCACCGACTCGCGACAGCAGCGGCACATTCCGCAGCCGGAAACCCACCGGTCAGTCGCCCTTGCTGCGGACGTACAACAGCCGATCCGTGGGTTCCAGCACGTCCGCCTCCGGGGCGTCGACCCGCATGAGCCGCCCCTCCCTGACCACGCCCAGCACGATGTCGGGCAGATGCCGGGCCGACCCGCCGACCTCCTTGTGCTCGACCTCGCGCTCGGCGATCGCGAAACCGGCATCCGGGGTGAGAAGGTCCTCGATGATCTCCACCACGTTGGGCGTGCTGGTCGCGATACCGAGCAGGCGGCCCGCGGTCTCGGAGGAGACCACCACCGAATCGGCTCCAGACTGGCGCAGCAGATGCTGGTTCTCGGCCTCGCGCACCGACGCGATGATCTTCGCCTTCGGCGCAAGCTCCCGCGCTGTCAGCGTGACCAGCACGGCGGTCGGGTCGTTGTTGGTCGCGACGACGATCGACTCGGCGTGCTGAGCCCCCGCCAACCGAAGGACATCGGCCTTGTTGGCGTCTCCCAGAACGGTGACCAGACCCGCCGCGTTCGCGCGGTCCAACGACGCCTGATCCGTGTCGACGACGACGATCTCGGCCGGTACCGCGCCATCGCCGAGCATCGCCGTGACGGCCGTCTTGCCCTTGGTTCCGTATCCGATGACGACGGTGTGGTTACGCACTGTCTTCCTCCATCGCTGGATCTTGAGGGCCTGGCGTGACGCGGTGGTGAGTGTCTCCACGGTGGTACCGACCAAGACGATCAGGAACGCCACCCGCAGGGGTGTGATCACCAGAACGTTCACCAGGCGAGCCGTCTCGGTGTACGGGGTGATGTCCCCGTAGCCGGTCGTGGAAAGCGAGACCGTGGCGTAGTAGAGGCAATCCAGGAATGTCAGCGGATCATCCTTGACGTCGCGGTATCCGTCCCGATCGAGATAGACGATGATCACCGCCGCGAACAACGCGCCGAGCGCGTACAGAACCCGCCTCGCGATGCGCCGGCCGGGGCTGACGAATTTGTCGGGGATGTGCAGGTATTCGACAAGCGCGCTGTCCGGCTTCGCGGTGAGGTTCTCGTCCGTCGCCGCAAGACGGCGCCGCAACCTGCCCTTGGCCACGAGCACAATGTAACCATGTCGCCCAACACCGCCGAGCCGTCCCACACCCCCAGCCAAGCCCCGGCCTACCGGATGGCCGCCATGCTGATCGGAATGGGAGTCACCCACTTCGCGGCACCCAAGCCCTTCGACACCATCGTTCCCGACGAATTGCCCGGCGACGCGCGCTTCTACACCTACGCGTCCGGCATAGCCGAAGTCGGTGTCGGAACGATGCTGCTGGTGCCCAAGGCCCGGCGTGCGGGAGCCCTGGCCGCCGCACTGCTCTTCCTCTCCGTGTTCCCCGCCAACCTCAACATGGTCCGGCTGTGGTGGAGCAAATCGTGGCCGCTGCGACTGGCCTCCATCGCCCGGCTTCCCCTGCAGATTCCAATGATCACCTGGGCTCTGCGAGTGCGCCGGGACGCTCCCCGGCCCTAGCCAGCAACGCGGCCAACTCATCTGGGCCGGGCAGACTCTGCGGAACCACCGTCCGCCCAGACCGCACATAGTGGAAGGCCGCGCCGACGTTCGCCTCCGAACAGCCACGCATCGCGGCCCACGCCAAGCGATACACGGCCAGCTGGACCGCGGCACGCCGCTGCGACTCCTCATCGCCGGGCTGTTCGCCGGTCTTCCAGTCCACCACCGTGAAGGTCCCGTCAGGATTGGCGAACACCGCATCGATTCGTCCCCGCACCACAGTGTCGACGATCGCCATCTCGAACGGCACTTCGACCTCCACCGGCGTACGCATAGCCCACCGAGACGCCGTGAACGCTGTCTGCAACGCGGCGAGCGCCTCGGCGTCGACGGGCGCCTCGTCGACGGCGCCCGGCAGATCCTCGAGGTCGAACAACCGCTCAGCCCCGTAGAAGCGTTGCACCCATTCGTGGAACGCGGTGCCCAACAATGCCTGTGGGTCGGGCCGAGGCGGCATCCGCCGGATCAGCTTGCGAAGTGCGCCCGCCGGATCTTTGTCGATTTCGACCAAAGCACTGACGGACAGCTGCCCGGGAAGCATCACCGGCTCGGGGACCGGGGTGCGGGCCCGCTCGGCGAGAAGGGCATCCACCGCGTCGGCCCAACCTTCGGGATCGTCGCCGCCGCCGGGAAGCCGTTGGGCAGCCCTGACCAGCTCGGCCCCCCGCTCCAGGTCCAATCGACGGCCCCCCAGCGGATCGACGGGCCATGCCGCTTCGGTTTGCTTGCACTGCAACGGGTTCCGCTCACCTGGCTCAGGAGGATCTGCCCACTGCTCGACCTCCCCGCACGGATCGCCCGACGCCGCGGACGAGTCGATGATGTCCTTGATCTCGCACAGAAACTCAGACGGCCCCCTCGGCTTCAATCCCGTCGCACCCCAGTGGTGGCCAGATAACAACAAGGTGTCCTCCGCGCGCGTGATCGCGACGTAAAGCAGTCGGCGCTCTTCACCGATACGTCGCCTCTCCAGCTGGTCGCGGTGGGCAATGATGCTGTCGGACAGGGCCTTTCTATCGCCGACCGCTGAGACATCGAGTACCGGCACACCAATGGATCCGGTGTCCGCACGATCGCCGCGAAACAGCGGCGGCAGATCTCCGGCATCGGTCAGCCAGGTGCGCTTCGAGGCGGTCGACGGGAACACGCCACCACTCAGATGCGGAACCGCCACCACCTGCCACTCCAAACCCTTCGCCGCGTGCACCGTCAGGATCTGCACCCGGCCGGTGGCCACACTGACATCGGCGGGCTCCAGACCGTTCTCCACGACCTCCGCGGCCGACAGATACTCGAGCAAACCGTTGATGTCGGCGTGCTGCCGTCCCGAGTAGTCCGCGACGACGGCCGCCAGGCGATCCAGATTCTCCGAACCCGTCCATCCGGCGGCAACGCCGCTGGCAGCGCGCGCCTCGACGTCGACACCCGTCACGCGCCGAACCTCGGCGAGCAGATCAAGCACCGAATGGCCCAGAAAGGTTCGCAGCCAAGACAATTCGTCCGCCAGAGTGTTGATCCTCCGGTACCCCTCGGCCGAGTAGGAATCGGGGGCACCCGGATCGGCCAGGGCGTCGGCCAGACATGGACTGTCCGCGTCAGGGCCGGCCGCTTCCACGATCTGCCGCGCGGAAGTGGCAACCGGCGGCCGGCCCGCGAGCGCCACCGCGCGGCGCCACAGTGCGGCGATGTCGCCGGCACCCAGCCTCCATCGCGGCCCGGTCAACACCCGGATCGCGGCGGCGCCGGCCATCGGGTCGGCGACGAGCCTGAGCATCGCCACCACGTCGGCCACCTCGCCGACCGACAATAACCCCGCCAGCCCCACGACCTCGACCGGCACACCACGTGCCGCGAGCGCCTCCGCCATAGGTCCCGAATCCGCGTTGCGGCGCAACAAGACTGCGGCCGTCGGAACCGGCACACCCGCCTCGGCAGCCCCTCTATAGCGGGCCGCGATGTGATCGGCGACCCATTCGCGTTCGCTTTCGACATCGCGCAGCAAAGCACACCTGACCGTTCCCGGCGCGGCGTCCGGGCGGGACCGCAAGGGCTGAACAGAAACCGACCCCCGCCGCGCCTCCGCCGAGACCGCGTTGGCGACGTGCAAAGTGCGCGGCGGATTGCGCCAACTCGTGCTGAGCTCGAGCGTCGGCGCCGGCGATCCGTCCGCGAACGGGAAATCCGTCGCAAACCGGGGCAGGTTGGCCGCCGACGCCCCACGCCACCCATAGATGGACTGGATCGGATCCCCCACCGCCGTCAAGGCCAACGAATCGTCGGCGCCCCCACCGAAGAGCGATGACAGCAGGATGCGCTGGGAATGCCCGGTGTCCTGGTATTCGTCGAGCAGCACCACCCGGAACCGGCTTCGCACATCCGCCCCCACCCCGGAACAGGTGTACGCCACCGTCGCTGCGGCGGACATCTGCGAGCCGAAGTCCATCACCTTGTCGGCGCGCATCCGGGCCCGGAGGGCATCGACCAACGGCACAAGCGCCGCGCGTTCCGTCTGCGTGGCCAGCATTCCCAGCAGCCATTGATTCGGACCGTTGCCCCGCTGGTTGGGCCCAGCGGGCAGGTGCAGCACCAGCCGCTCGAGCTCCACATGACTGTCGAGCAGCTGCTCGGTGCCGACAAGATGTTCGGCAAGCTCACTCGACAGCCGCAGGACCATCGCGGTGACGGACGCCGGGGACTTGTCCGTGTGCAACGGGCCGGGGAACGCATTCACAACGTCGAACGCCAACTGCCACAGCTCGGTTGGACTCAGAAGTCGGGCGGCCGGTTCGACCGGCAGCAGCAGACCGTACTCACGCAGCAGAGATCCGGCGAACGCGTGGTAGGTGCTTACGGTCGGAGCACCGTCGGCCGAACCGCCGGCGCCGAAGTGCCCGGCAAGGCGCGATAGCCGTGACCGAACTCGTCGAAGCAACTGCCCCGCGGCCTTGCGCGTGAACGTCAACCCCAGAACCTGCTCGGGTTTGGCAAAACCGTTGGCCACCAACCACACCACGCGCGCCGCCATCGTCTCGGTCTTTCCAGCGCCTGCACCGGCGACGACAACCAGAGGACCGGGCGGCGCGGAAATCACCGCGGCTTGCTCGTCGGTCGGCGGCGGCAGGCCGAGTGCGTCGGCAAGCTCAGCGGGACTGTGCGTCATGAATGGCCTCCACTCGGGGCAGCGTGCGCCGGGCAACTTGCCTTGATCGGGCAGTTCGCGCAACCGGTGTTCACGCGCGCCACGAAACGAGGACCCGCCGTGGCAGCAGCCGCTTGCCGCACCGAGTCTCGCCATTGCGCGTGCGACTGTTCGGTCATCGGGGCCTGCTCACGCTCGGTGGCCCCGGATGCGCAGGGTTTGGCGATGTACACCAGCCTGCCTCCGCCCGGCTGATCGCCCTCGGCGCAGGCGCCTTCGGCTATAGCCAGCTGATACAGACCCAACTGTGCATGACGTTGCGCGTCGTCCTTGGTCACCGGACTCTTGCCCGTTTTGACGTCGACGACGACAAGGCGCCCTTCCGGGTCGCGCTCCAACCGGTCCACGCGCCCCCTGACCCGAACACCGGGCGATCCGTCGGCGGGCTCGGCCAGCACGCCTTCGATGTCGACCTCGGTGCCGATCTCGGTCAGCTCGTGCCGAGTGGCGGACCGCCAGGCGGCGAAAGCCGACACCATCGCACGGTGCCGGTCCAACTCGTTCGCCGCATACCAGGGGGATTCGAACGGCACACCGTCCCAGAGCCCTTCGAGTTCCGACATCAAATGTTCTTCGCTCTTACCCGACTCCGCGACCAACGCGTGCATCACCGACCCGAGTACCGGTTGCAGCCCACTGCGATCCGCACCTCCGTGACGCTCCGCGAACCACCGCAGCGGGCAATCAGTCAGCGTCTGCAAGGTGGAGGGACTCAGCACAACGGTGTGGCCCTCGCCGTCCCAGAGCGGCTCCTGAGTGCTCAACGCGGTCGTGCCATGCCACTGCGACGGATCGGCACCCGGAACACCCGCATCGGCGAGCCTCGCGAGTTGCTTTGCCGCCGTTTCGCGTTCGGCTTCGGCCACGGAGCCGAACGGAGCACACACCACAGAACGAAGCCGACCGACGAGCGCGGCAGCCGAGAGAACCGGCGGAGCGGCGATCCGCTCGACCGGTCCGTCGGAGTCGATGCCGCCTGCCGTCGCCCAGGTGGCGAGCTCGGCGAAGAACGGCGACGGCAACGCGCAATCGTCGCCACTCGAATCATCGACCGCGGTCACCACCAGGCGACTACGGGCCCGGCCCATCGCGGCGATCAACAGGCGCCGCTCCTCCGCGAGCAGCGGAGCCCGGGTCGACACATCGTCGCCGAGCCCGTCGAGCGCATCCAGCAGCCGCTGCGTGCCCAAGACGCCACCGCGGGGTGTCGTGTTGGGCCACAACCCGTCCTGAAGCCCGGCGACGATCACGACGTCCCATTCCCGGCCAAGCGCCGCATGGGGACTCACTATCGCAACCTCGTCGGCGTTGACCCTGCGGTCAGCCCCCACCGGCGCAAGCCGCAGGTCCGCCACATGATCGATCAGACCGCGCAGCGATGCACCCGTGGTTCGGCAGACGAACTGCTCGGCAACATCGAACAGCGCCGTCACGGCGACGATGTTCCGATCCGCCAGCGCGCCGTCGACGCCACCGCGTTCGGCGGCAGCCAGCCACCGGCGTTGCAGCCCGCTGCGTTCCCATGCCTTCCAGAGAGTGATGCGCGGATCGCCGTGATGGCGATGAGCACCAGCAGCGGCCGCGAGCACCGACCGGACCCGTTTCACCGGCCCCGCCAAAGATTTCGGTAGATCTGGCGCCGGCCCGACGAGGGCAAGTGCGAGGTCGGCGCCCACTCGGCGCAAAGCTCGCCGCAACTGTCGAAGCGAAACCGGATCGACACGACCGATCGGCCCGGTCAGCAGCGCCAACGCACGGCGCTCGTCCAACCCCTCGAGCGTTGCCTCAAGCACGGTCAACAAAGCCGCTACCGAAGGGTCATCGGCGATCGGGCCGTCGACCGCCGGCCGTGCCACAGGTACACCGGCGCCGGCCAACACCCGCGGAAGCGCGGCCGCACCTTCCACAGACCGCACAATGACCGCCAGCTCCGACCAGGGAACCCCATCGATCAGATGCGCCCGACGCAGCGTGTCGGCGATCAGCGCCGCCTCGGCCTGAGCAGAACCTGCCACCCGGACGCTCACCGACCCCTCCCCCACGCCGCTGCGCCCATCGAATCCCCGCCAGGCGGCAACTCCGGGCAGCCCCGACGCCATGCCTCCGACAGCGCGCGCCACAGCGGGAGCGCAGCGATACGACCGAGTGAGATACAGAGCCGGGGAATCCACGGCAAGCAGGGAATTCGGGTCGGCGCCACGGAAGCCGAACACGGTCTGATTCGGGTCGCCCGCCAAAACCGTCAGCTCGGTCCCCGCAGCGACCGCCCGCACCAGGCGCATCGCCTGTGGATCGAGATGCTGAACGTCGTCGACGAGAAGCAGCCGGATCCGGGACCGTTCCTCCGCCAACAGCTCGGGATCGGTCGCCAGCGCCTCCAGGGCCGCGCCCACCAGTTCCGCGGCACCGAGCGCGGGGACCGTCGCCTGTGGCGCCGCCGTCCCGACCGATGCCCGCAGGAGCATCACCTGTTCGAATTGCTGCGCGAACCTGCCGGCCGCCGTCCACTCCGCCCGACCCGACAGCCGGCCGATGCGCTGCAGAGCCGTCGGGTCGACACCGCGTTCCGCGCAGCGTGCCAACAGATCCCGTAACTCGGTGGCGAAGCCATCGCTGGTGAGCGCGGGGCACAGCGCTTCCGGCCACTTCGACAAAGACCGGTCACCATCGGCGAGATCGCCCGCCAGCAGATCACGAATGATCCCGTCCTGCTCGGCCCCGGTGATCAGGCGCGGTGGCGGATTACCGGCACGCGAGGCCGCGCGGCTCAGCACAGCGAAGGCATAGCTGTGGATGGTCCGCACCAGGGGCTCGCGGATCACCGCGCGACATGGCTCGTCCGAATGCTGCCTGAGCAGGGCCACGGTGAGCGCACCTCGAGCCGCCGCGGCAACTCGCGGTGACCCCGCCAGCAGCAGCACCGATCCGAGATCCGCACCGGCGGAGATGCGCGCGGCCGCAACGGCCACCAACGCTGTGCTCTTGCCGGTCCCCGGTCCGCCGACCACCCGAACCAACCCCCGCAGACCCGGATCCAGCAGGTCGTCGAATCCGCCGAGATCGGTGAGAGCTCCGACCGGATCAGCGATAGTCACGTACGGGATGAGACCACGCGGGTACGACAACTTTCGGATGGCAGCATGAAGCGGTGCCACACGCTCTGCATATCCACCGATACGGTCCCCCCGGCCCGTTCCGAATACTGGCCATTCACGGTCTGGGAGGGCACGGACAGCGCTGGCGAACTCTCGCCACGCAGCACCTGCCCGACATCGCGATCGCTGCCCCGGACCTGATCGGCCACGGCCGGTCGTCGTACTCGGCGCCATGGACCATCGATGCCAACGTGACCGCTCTGGCCGATCTGGTGAAGGTCGATTCCGAACGCCCGGTGCTTGTGGTCGGACATTCCTTCGGCGGGGCGGTCGCCTTGAATCTTGCGGCAGCACATCCGAACCTGGTATCCGGTCTGGTTCTGTTGGATCCCGCCGTCGGGCTCGACGGAGACTGGATGCGCGAGATAGCCGAGGCATCCACGGCATCGCCGGACTACACCGACCGCGACGAGGCACGCATCGAGAAGATCACCGGTTCGTGGGCCGATGTACCCGTCGAAGATCTCGAAGACGATCTCGACGAACATCTGGTCCCGTTGTCCAACGGCAGGTACGGCTGGCGGGTGTTCGGCCCGGCGATCATGTCGTACTGGAGTGAACTCGCCCGCGGTATCGTGTTACCCCACAACGGAATTCCGACGACACTCGTCCGCGCATCGCTGACTCGGCCTCCCTACGTCAGCGACGAGCTGATCGACGGACTGACCCAACGTCTGGGCGCGGCCTTCAACCTCGTCGACCTCGAATGCCGGCACATGGTCTCCCACGCACGACCGCACGACACAGCATCGATAATCCGGACGATGCTGAGCTGACACGATGGCCAAGGTCACTGACGCACAGGTGGAACTCGTCAGGCAACTGGTCGCGTCGATCCCACCTGGGAGGGTTTCGACCTATGGCGACATCGCCTCGGCGGCAATGCTTTCCAGCCCGCGCATCGTCGGCTGGATCATGCGGACCGACTCGGCAGACCTGCCCTGGCACCGCGTCATCACCGCATCCGGGCGACCGGCCGCACACCTGACGAGTCGGCAGCTGGAACTCCTACGGGCCGAAGGGATCCCGGCCGGCGATGGACGGATCGATCTCGCCACCGCGCGACATCACTTCACATGACCGTCAGAGCGTGAGCCGAACCAGGGCGGCCGTTCGGGCCAGCCCGGGGAACGCCTCGGCCGACGACCGCGGATGAAGAGCATGGACGGCCAACCGGAAGATCAAGGCGCGCAGCAACATCTGGGGCCACTCCGGAAGAGCTTCCCATCTCTCGATGAGACCGTCGTCGGCATCTCCCCACGCCAGGGCATCCACCACCGAGACGCCCGCAGCCCATGACGCAGGACGCCAATACGGGGTGATGTCGGTGATTCCCGGAGGGGCGGCACCCGAGAACACAACGGTTTCAAAGAGATCTCCGTGCACGAGCTGACTGGGGCTCTTCGTCGGGGTGCGAAGCGCCGCCAACTGGTTGATCAGATCGACCGACTTCTCGGCATCCGCCGCTCCGGGCGACACGATCGCGTTCGGCGGCAGCGAATGCAGCGGACGATCCTCCCAAGCCGCGCGATCGGCGACCACGAAAACATCGACATCGGTCCACGGACTGCCCGGCGCCTGAGTCAGAAAACGCGGACGCTCGAGCGCAGCCGTCGCCTCATGCAACCGGATCCCCGCCGAAATCACCTCATCGTGGCGAGGCTCAACCGTCCCCTCGACGAATGTGTCCGCCCGCCATCCGGACACGACGTAGCGCCCGTCAGTGGATCTGACCGGCCGGGCCAGCCGAACACCGTCGACGAACAACGTTTCGCGCACCTTGGCGGACCAGGCGGCGCGCGCGTGATCGGCCACCATGGACAGCACGACCTCGCCGCACCGCCACCCATCGTCCCAACTCGTTCCGAGCGATACGGGTTCCGCGGCCCTGGTACCGAACGCTGCCATGACATGAGCAGGCGGTCGTTCGTCACTCACGTCACACAGCCTAAAGCGTCCCCACGTCGGCGAGCGGTCAGTACATCACCATGTCGGGTTCCAATTGCCCGGCCCACGCCGCAATCCCGCCCTCCAGATGCCGCACATCCGCGAAGCCCGCCTCTTTGAGCGTCGCCGCCACCGCCGCCGAACGAATCCCCGTCTTGCAGTAAAGGACCACGGCGCGATCACGGGGGACGCCGGACAAGCCCGCACCCGAGTCGAGCACCGACTTGGGCAACAACCGGGCACCGCCGATGCGGTTGATAGCCCACTCCGCGGGTTCGCGGACGTCGATGAGGTCGACCGCCCCCGCCGAAAGCAGCTCGCGCAGTTCAACGGGCGTAATCGCCGAAGCGGCCCGCGGTTCGCCGTCCGGGAACCCGCAAAACCGCTCATAGTCGCAGAGCCCGGTCACCTTCGGCGCCTCCGGATCCTTGCGAACCGGGATGGTCCGGTAAGTCATCGCCAGCGCGTCGTAGATCATCAGCCGTCCCAGTAGCGAGTCGCCTATCCCGGTGATCAGTTTGACGGCTTCGGTGGCCATGACCGCGCCGATCGACGCGCAGAGCACACCCAGAACGCCCCCCTCTGCGCACGACGGCACGGTCCCCGGCAAAGGCGGCTCGGGAAACAGGTCGCGGTAGTTGAGACCACGATCGCCGGGCGCTCCCTCCCAGAAGACCGACACCTGCCCCTCGAAACGGAAGATCGACCCCCAGACGTACGGCTTGCCCGCCAGCACCGCGGCGTCGTTGACCAGATAACGGGTCGCGAAGTTGTCGCTGCCGTCGATCACCAGGTCATAGTCCGCGAACAAGCCGAGCGCGTTATCCGCGGTAAGCCGAAATTCGTGGAGCCGTGTACTGACGAAACGATTGAGTCGACGAATCGATTCGGCGGCACTGCGAGCCTTGGGCCGGCCCACATCCGATTCGCGGTGGATGATCTGGCGCTGCAGATTCGACTCCTCGACGGCATCGTCCTCGACGATCCCTATCGTCCCCACCCCGGCGGCCGCCAGATACAACAGCGCCGGCGAACCCAGACCTCCCGCACCGACCACCAGCACCCGCGCATTCTTGAGGCGCTTCTGACCCACCATGCCCAAATCCGGAATGATCAAATGCCGGCTGTACCGTGCGACTTCCTCGCCACTCAACTCCGCGGCAGGCTCGACCAGCGGCGGGAGCGGCGGTGCGGTCCCCATATCGGTATTTCAGGCGATCGGGTACGGCCACGGATTGAACCGGCACGTCTTGCCATCCGCCTTGACGTACTCCGGGTCGAATCGCGAAGCATCGTCGTCCGATGTTGAAAACGTCTGCTGCATCATCACCGGCGCCAAACTGCCGTTCTTGTCGCACGGCTCGTGATGCTGGTAGCCGATCGCGTGCCCGACCTCATGATTGATCACGTACTGGCGGTAGGACCCCACATCGCCCTGGAACGGCACCGCGCCCCGAACCCAGCGGGCTTCGTTGATGAACACCCGCGGCAGGGAATCCGGCCCGTAAGCCGGGTTGTAGCAGGAAGACTCCAGTGGAATCTCATACCCGCAGCCCTCCCGGACCGTCAGCGGAGACGTGAGCGAGACCCGGAAGTCCGGCTGGACATCCGGGGTGCTGTCATCGATGCGCTGAAAGGCGAACTGCGGGTTGTGAGTCCAGCTCTTCGGATTGTCCAGGGTTTCGGTGACCATCTGGGCGAACCCGTCGTCGCCACCGAACGACGTCGTGTCGATCCCGTCCTCGACCTCAACCGTGTACATGAAGACCTTGGCGGTCCCTTTACCCATCTGAGGCGTCGTACCGGGCACCACGTGCCACGTCTTCTCGCCCGCCTCGGTGAACGGCCCGCCCTGCGGCAGCATCCCCGTAGGCAGATTGGCGTCGAACTCCGTCAGCCCCCTAGGCGGCGCACCGATGATCGACGTACCGGTCGAGCCAATGGTCGGCGGCGCCTTGACCTCGGGGAGACTGTCCACAACGGGGGCCGCGGTGCCGTTGAAAGTCTGGTACACCACCACCACGGTCACCACCAGCAAAGCGGGAAGCGCGTATGCCCGCCAGCCGTACGTCGACACGAAACGTCCGAGCCAACTCTGCTTGCGCCAGCGCTGGTGATCGTCGCGATTCGACCGCCGACTGCTTCTGACGCGACCCAGGTCCTCGGCGACGGGATCACGCTGAGCACGCAGCGGCTCACGCCACTCGTGGCGCATCACCGGCGTCCCACCGCCCCCACGGCGCCCCGGGTCATAGGTCACGGACCCAGGATGGCACACCGGACATGCAGGCGACTTCCGGCGCGCCCGGCGCCCCCGGCCGCATCGGGCCGGGCGCGGCCGGCATCCGACCCACGGGTAGTAATCTCGGTCCGACGGGACACACCAGATTGAGGGAATATGAGCGATCTCACCGACACGACCGAGCGGAAAGCCGCTCGATCCTCCGGTGGCGACCGCCCCTCCGGACGCCGCGGAGCCCGGATGCCCCGCGACGAACGCCGAGGACAGTTGCTCGGCTCGGCCAGTGAGGTCTTCGTCGACCGCGGCTATCACGCAGCCGGCATGGACGAAATCGCAGATCGCGCAGGCGTCAGCAAACCGGTTCTCTACCAACACTTTTCAAGCAAACTCGAACTGTACTTGGCGGTACTCCAGCAGCACGTCGACAACCTCGTGTCGGGAGTGCGTCAAGCGCTGCGAACCACCACCGACAACCGTCAACGACTACGCGCGGCCGTCCAGGCCTTCTTCGATTTCATCGAGCACGACGGCCAGGGATACCGGCTGATCTTCGAGAACGACAACGTCACCGAACCCCAGGTCGCGGCCCAGGTGAAGGTCGCGACGGAAGCGTGCACCGATGCCGTCTTCGACCTGATCAGCCGGGATTCAGGCCTGGACCCGCACCGCGCCAGGATGATCGCGGTCGGATTGGTCGGCATCAGCGTCGACTGCGCGCGCTACTGGCTCGATTCCGATCGGCCCATCTCCAAAGATGACGCCGTCGACGGAACGGTGTTCTTCGCCTGGGGCGGGCTATCGCACGTCCCGCTCACCAGGCCCTGAAGCACCCGACCACTACGAGATCAGGCCCGCGGGCCGATCAGGCGTTGGCGTTGATGGCCGCGATGCCGAAGCCGACTCGACGCGAATCGGCAGCACCGATCTCGACAAACGTGATTTTCGACGCCTGCACCAGAATGCGACGGCCCTTGTCGTCGGTCAGGCTGAGCAACCCCGCGCCGTCGCCCGACAGCGCCGCCGTCACCAACTCCTCGACCTCAGCGGGGGTCTGGGAACTGTTGAACATCAGATCACGCGGGCTGTGAGAGACACCGATCTTGACCTCCACGCTGGACCCTTCCCTTCGTAGGCGCAGTACCCAAGCAGGCTAGTGGACGCCGATCCCGCTTCTGCAAATAGGCCGTCAAGCTGCGGTAACAGCATGGCAACGGCGTGGCGTGCCGAAGCAGCCGCGCAAATCCGGCTCACTAACGTCCCGAACCGTGGACGACAACAGCCCCGGAATGCGGGCACCGCAGCTGCTGCGCGCCGCCCTCACCGTCACCGGGACTCTCGCCGTTGCCGCCGCAACAGCTTTCGTGATCAAGACCGGCGTGGCCGCGACCACGGCCAGCGAGGCGAACAGCACACCGACGCCCCGAACGGTCGTCGCAACCGCGGGACCCCGCAACACGGTGCCGCCCGCCACCGCGGTGACCGTCACACTGCCCGCCTCGGCCGCGGAGACACCGGTCAGCCTCGCACCGACCGCGCCAACAGACACTCCACCGGCCCAACCCATCGGCGATCCACGCGAAATCGTCTACACCGTTGCGGGCAACCAGCGGCCCGAAGACACCGTCACGGTCGTCTACGCCGACGACACCGGCACCCTGCGGACCATCGAGAACGTCTCCCTGCCCTGGACCATGGCCGTCACTCCGAGCCCGGACGCCCCGGTCAACTACGTCACCGCGACGAGTTTCGGCAGCCAGCTGAACTGCTGGATCACCGACGCCACCGGCGCAACCATGACATCGCAGGTCCAAAACACGATCACGGCCACCTGCAACCGCTAAGCCCGATGGCGCGGCTGCCAGATTGCCGACGCTACGCCAGACCCAGCTGTTCCATCCGGTCGTCATGCGTGCGCTGCAACCGACCGAAGAATTCGGTCAGGTGGGCGAGTCCGCCTTCACCGGAGAGCACCAGGTCCACCAGTTCGTCACGGTCGGCCAAAACGAACTGCGCCTGCGTGATCGCCTCGCCGAGCAACCGGCGCGACCACAACGCAAGCCGGCTGCGCTGACGTCCGCTCGCCGTCACCGCCTTACGGACCTCCGCGACCACGAACTGCGAATGAACGGTTTCCGCGAGCACGGACCTCACCACATCGCCGACCTCGTCGGGAAGCGCATCGGCGATCTCCCGGTAGAAATCCGCGGCCAGCGCGTCGCCCACATAGGTCTTCACCAGTGCCTCGAGCCAGGTGCTCGGTGTCGTCAAGCGGTGATAGTTCTCCAGCGCCGACGCGTATCGAGTGATAGCGGGCACGACGTCGACGCCACGCGCTTCGAGCGCATCGCGCAGCATCTCGTAGTGGTTCATCTCGGCTGCGGCCATGCACGCCATATTGATACGTCCACGCAGGTCAGGAGCCATCCGGGCCTCGTCGGTGAGCCGGTAAAAAGCGGCGACCTCGCCGTAGGCCAGCAACGAGAACAACTCGTTGATGCCCGGATGGTCGGCCGGGACACGGGTCGCCTGCGCTTCGTTCCCCGCCTCCGTCAACGCGTCGCTCATGGCGTCACTGTAATCCGGCCCGCGCGCGCTCAATCGGCAAAGCCACCCCGACCAGGTATGATCGACCTCTAGAAATGTGCGTGCACGCAGTGGGCCGCTTGCCTTGACGCAGGGCCCGGCAACTTTCATCGACACGGTGATCACAGCATTCCGACAGTCGGACTCGTGCGCGCGTGGATACAACACGTGGAATTAACCGAGAACGACACCGGAAGGCACATCGCCAACACCATGACAGCACTCACCACCCATCCCCAGATTTCATTCGCCCAGCTCGGAGTGCGTGACGAGATCGTCCGCGCACTCGCCGAAAAGGGCATCGAACACGCCTTCGCCATCCAGGAACTGACCCTCCCCCTCGCCCTGAGCGGCGACGACCTCATCGGTCAGGCCCGCACCGGCATGGGCAAGACATTCGCCTTCGGCGTGCCCCTCCTGCACCGAATCGCCTCCGGCACAGCTGAACTCACCGGCACCCCACGGGCGCTGATCGTCGTACCGACCCGCGAACTGTGCATCCAGGTCCACGGCGACCTGACCGCTGCCGCCAAGTACCTCAAGGCGGCAGACGACCGACCCCTCAGCGTGGTCTCGATCTACGGCGGCCGGCCCTACGAACCCCAGATCGAAGAACTCCGCAAGGGCGCCGAGGTGGTCGTCGGCACCCCGGGCCGACTGCTCGACCTGGCGCAACAGGGCCACCTGCAACTCGGCAGCCTGTCCGTACTGGTGCTCGACGAAGCCGACGAAATGCTCGACCTCGGCTTCCTGCCCGACATCGAGCGGATCCTGCGTCTGATTCCCGACCAGCGGCAGTCAATGCTCTTCTCGGCAACCATGCCGGACCCGATCATCACCCTGGCGCGCACCTTCATGAATCAGCCCACGCACATCCGGGCGGAGGCTCCGCACAGTGCGGCCACACACGACACCACCGAGCAGTTCGTCTACCGCGCCCACGCCCTGGACAAGGTCGAGATGGTCAGCCGCATTCTGCAGGCCGACGGCCGCGGCGCCACCATGATCTTCACCCGCACCAAGCGCACCGCGCAGAAGGTCGCCGACGAATTGGGCGAACGCGGATTCAAGGTCGGCGCCGTGCATGGCGACCTCGGCCAGATCGCCCGCGAAAAGTCGCTCAAGGCGTTCCGAACCGGCAGCATCGACGTCCTCGTCGCCACTGACGTCGCTGCACGCGGTATCGACATCGACGACGTCACCCACGTCATCAACTACCAGATCCCCGACGACGAACAGGCCTACGTTCACCGCATCGGCCGCACCGGGCGCGCGGGAAAGACAGGTGTCGCCATCACCCTGGTCGACTGGGACGAACTGGAACGCTGGTCGTTGATCGACAAGGCGCTCAAGCTCGACTGTGCGGATCCCGCCGAAACGTACTCCAACTCGCCCCACCTGTACGACGAGCTCGGCATCCCTGCCGGCACGGGCGGCACCATCGGCAAACCACAGAAGTCGGCCCAGAAGCCGAAGGACAAGCAGTCCGGTGGAGAACAGACGCGCATCAGTTCAGCCGATTCCTCCGCGGATCGCCCCAGCAAGTCCCGTTCGCCGCGTCGACGGACCCGTGGCGGCCAGTCCGCCACCGGGCACGTCGAAACTCCCTCACAGGACGTAGTCACCGACGCGACACCGGGCGCATCCGGCGAGGCCGGGTCTAGCGCCCGCCGCCGCCGTCGGCGCCGCCCGCGCAATGGTGCCGGGACGCCTGCAACCGCGAGCTAGCGCGACAATCCCCGCATGGTCACACCCGAGCGGCGAACCAATGGCGACCTCATCGCCGCGGGAGCAATCGCAGTGGTGGTCGCTGTCGTAGCGGGGCTGTTGTGGTGGAACAGTTCCGCTCGGGCGACGCTCAGCAAGCCCGCCACCGTTCCGCCGCACAACCCTGCGCCGGCATACGCCGTGCCAGGCGCCCTGCACTCGCTGTGGACGGCGAATTCGCCCCATACATTGAGCCCGATCATCATCGGGGACATGGTCATCACCGGCGACGGCCACGTCGTTGAGGCCCGTGACGCGCTGACCGGCCAGAACCGCTGGACCTATGCGCGTAAAGACGATCTCTGCGGCGTTTCATACGTGTACGGACTCGCGGTGGCCGTCTATCCCGACGACCGCGGCTGTGGCCAGGTGACCGCCATCGACGCGGGCACCGGCCGCCGCAACACAGCCCGCACCTCCTACAGCGACAAGCAGATAACGCTGCGATCCGACGGCAACGTCGTGCTGTCGGCCGGGCCGACGCGACTGGAGCTGTGGCGATCCGACCTGGTCAGGATGATCTCCTACGGCGAGATCGACGCGCGGGTCAAGCCGGCCAATCAAGGGCTCGGAACGGGCTGCACGTTGATGTCGGCGGCCGCGAGCTCATCGCAGGTATCGGTATTGGAAGCCTGCCGGGACCAGCAGGATCTGCGGCTGACGCTGCTCGAACCCGCGAAGGAAGAGGACGAACCCGACACCAAGAATGTGCCGCTTGCCGGGGTGTCGGTCGACTCCGAAGCCCGGGTGCTGGCGGTTTCCGACAGCACCACCGCCGTCTATCTGCCCACTCCGAAACCCGAAGTGGTCGTGTACGACGAGACCGGCACTCGGGTGAGCACCACCCCATTGCCGAAGGCCCCGGTGCTCGCCAACCCCGCCCGCGCGGTGACCAGGGCCGGCGACCTCTTCACCTGGTGGACGGGCGACAGCGTCGAGGTGCTCGACAGCCGTCTGGGCCACCGGTTCACGATCGCCGACGCGGGCGTCCTCACACCGCTGGGTCCGGCGACGATGATGGCGGGAAAGCTGATGATCCCCGTCGCCGGCGGCATCGGCGTATTCAGCCCGACCACGGGCGAGCACGAGCGAGTCATCCCGATAGACCATCCCGTGGGCCCCGGCCCCGTGGTTCCCGGAGTGTCCGGATCAGTCGTCGTCGAACAACGCGGTGACCAGCTGGCCGTCTTCGGCCCGTGAGCGGCCCGATCAGGCGTCGGGATTGAAGGTGGGCAGAGCCTTGCCCGACTTCCAATGCGCGAGCAGCGACTTGGCCAGTTCCCGATAAGCGGCGCCGCCCTTGTTCTTGCGGCCGGAAAGCACCGACGAGCCAGACGCACTGGCCTCGGCGAACCGCACTGTTCGCGGGATCGGCGGGGACAACACGGGCAGGTCATAGCGATCGGCGACGTCGAGCAGCACATCCCGCGTGTGGGTGGTCCGCGAGTCGTACAGCGTCGGCAACGCACCCAGCAGGTTCAAGTCCGGGTTGGTGATCTGCTGGACATCGGACACCGTGCGCAGAAACTGGCCCACGCCGCGGTGTGCCAAGGTCTCGCACTGAAGCGGCACGATCACGTCGTTAGCCGCGGTCAGCCCGTTCAGGGTCAACACACCCAATGACGGCGGGCAATCCAGAATCACCACGTCGAAATCCTCGAGCTTCGCGAGCGCGCGTTTGAGGGCGTACTCGCGGCCCGCCCGCATCAGCAGCATCGCCTCGGCGCCGGCCAGGTCGATGTTCGCGGGCAGCAGTGTCATGCCCTCCGATGTGGTGACCAGCGCGGCGCTCGGTTCGACCTCCCCCAGCAACACTTCGTGGATCGACACCGGAAGCTTGTCCGGATCTGTGCCGAGCGAGAACGTCAAACACCCCTGCGGGTCCAGGTCAACGAGCAGAACACGCTTTCCCTCGTCGACGAACGCCGCTCCCAACGACGCGACGGTGGTCGTTTTCGCCACCCCGCCCTTTTGATTGGCAACGGCCAGTACTTGGGTCACGCGGACCATCCTGACATGCCGCGACCGCATCCGGCAGAATCGGTCGGCGTGAGCGTCGTCAACCATCGACTGGTTCTTCTTCGGCACGGGCAGACGGAATGGTCCAGGGATGGCAAACACACCAGCAGCACCGACCTCGACCTGACCGAACGCGGGCGCGAACAGGCGAAACTGGCCGCACTTCCACTGCGGCGTCTGGGCCTGAAGGATCCGCTCGTGATCTGCAGTCCGCGCAAACGCGCTCTGGTGACCGCGGAGCTGGCAGGGCTGACCATCGACCAGGTGTCGCCGCTGTTGGTGGAGTGGGATTACGGCGACTACGAGGGTGTCACCACCCCCGAGATCCGCATGACAGTGCCGGGCTGGTTGGTGTGGACCTACGGCTGCCCCGGCGGGGAGAGCGTCGACCAGGTAAGCATGCGCGCGGACCAAGCCGTGTTGTACGCGTTGGACAACATGTCCGACCGAGACGTGGTCTTCGTCGGCCACGGACACTTTTCCAGGGCAGTCGCGACTCGCTGGGTCGAGCAGCCGCTTCGCGAGGGCGCCCGGTACGGGTTCACGGAAGCCTCCGTGGCGGTATGCGGCTTTGAACACGGACTACGGCAGCTGTCCGTGCTGGGTACGACGGGGTGACGTCGTTCGTCCTGAGCGGGCCCTCCGGGACCGTGGTGGCCAACGGAATCACGGCAGCATTTCCCGACGTGACGCAGGCATGCCTGGCGTTGCGCGACGGTTCAGCGGACCTGGTGGTGGGCGCATTGCCCTTCGACGTGCAGAACACATCGTCCGCGCTCTTCGCACCCGAGTCGGCGACGTTCACTCCCACGCTGCCGCCGTCTGTTCCCGGCACGTTGACGAAGGTGCGGATCGTTGAAGCAGTTCCCGAACCACATCTGCACCGAACCCGAATCCAGTCCGCACTTCGTGGGCTGTGTGACCGGGAAAGTCCGCTTCAGAAGGTCGTTTTGGCGCGCACGCTGCGACTGCTGGCCGACGACGCGATCGACGATTCAGTCCTATTACGGCGACTGGTCGCGGCCGACCCGTCGGCGACGGGCTACTTGACCGATCTGTCGCCCGCTGGGGGCGACTACGCCGGATCGGTGCTGGTGGGCGCCAGCCCTGAACTCCTGGTGGCCCGGACCGGGATCGAGGTCACCTGTCAACCTTTCGCGGGATCGGCAGCCCGTTCCGAAGATCCGGACACCGACGCGGCGAACGGACAGGCTCTGCGGGAATCGGGAAAGAACCGCCACGAACACCAACTGGTGGTCGACACCATGCGAGAGGCGCTGGAACCACTCTGCACCGAATTCGATATCGCGGCCGAGCCCCGGTTGAGCCGCACCGCCGCACTGTGGCACCTGTCCACCCCGATTCGAGCCAAGCTTCGCGAATCATCAACAACAGCAATCGATTTGGCTCTCGCCCTGCATCCCACCGCGGCAGTCGGCGGTGTACCGACCCGGGCGGCAACGGAACTGATCGCAACCCTCGAAGGCGATCGCGGCTTCTACGCCGGCGCAGTGGGCTGGTGCGACGGTCGCGGCGACGGACGCTGGGTGGTCGCGATCAGGGGTGCGCAACTGTCCGCGGATCGCCGTACTGTCATAGCCAGGGCGGGTGGCGGCATCGTCGCGGAATCCGACCCCGACGACGAGGTCGACGAGACCTCGGCCAAGTTCCGAACAATTCTGTCGGCATTGGGAGTTGCGCAATGACCACGATTCGTCTGGCCCGGCCCGGGGACGAGGCAGAGATCGTCGCCATGATCCACGAGCTCGCCGCATTCGAAAACGCTGCCGACGAGTGCACAGTCACCGAATTGCACATCACGGCAGCACTTTTCGGTGATGCAGCGGTCGCATCCTGCTATCTGGCCGAGGTCGACGGCGCCATCGCCGCCATGGCGCTGTGGTTTCGCAACTTCTCCACCTGGGACGGTGTGGCGGGCATTCACCTCGAAGACCTCTACGTGCGCGAGGAATTCCGAAAGCGCGGCCTGGCGCGGGCCCTGCTCTCCACACTTGCACGGGAATGCGTGCGCAACGGGTACAGCCGGCTCGGTTGGTCAGTGCTGGCGTGGAACAGCAACGCGATAGCTCTCTACGACTCGGTTGGCGGCAAACAACTTTCGGAGTGGATCGGGTATCGCGTCACGGGCGCAGAGCTGGCCGCACTGGCCGAAGATCCAGTGTGAATCCTCGGCGCTGAGTGTGCGTGCACGGCGGACCTGAGGTCCAAAACCTCACCGCCAGCGCACAATCGACTGCCCTTGGACGTCTAGCCGACCCCCGAGGCCCACCGAATCGCCGCCGGGCTGAACAACAGCACCAGCGCCGTCAATGCCACCGCCGCAACGGCAACCGCATACGCCGGCTGATGCGATTGGCTGACATACCAGGCCACCGGCATCAGCAGCAGGTTCGCGAACACCGCGATGCCACGCCCCCACCGTCGCCCGGTGATCAGCGCCCAGCCCGACGTGACGACAGCACCTCCCATGATGGCGAACCATCCGGCTGTCCCATACCCGTTGACGATCCGCTGCTCTGCACCCTCGAACCCCCGAACCAACAGCACCGCTGCCACCACCACCGCGACCGCGCCCTCGGCGGCAGCGATGAATCCGGCATAGCGAACAACCGATGGCGCCGATGCTGAGCTCACCCCGGTACGGTACGTCAGCGTGCGCGCTGTGCTGATCGTGAACCCGAACGCCACCTCGACAACGAGAGCCGGCCGCGACCTGCTCGCACACGCCCTCGAGAGCCGGGTGGAGCTCGTCGTCGCACACACCGAGCATCGCGGCCACGCCGTCGAGATCGCCGAGACGGCCAAGCGCGACGGCATCGACGTGATCATCATCCACGGCGGCGACGGCACCGTGAATGAGGTGGTCAACGGGCTGCTGGGAAAGCCCAGCGGGCCCAAGCCCGCCGAACGGGTGCCCGCGATAGCGGTGGTTCCCGGAGGCTCGGCCAACGTCTTCGCCCGCTCCCTGGGCATCAGCCCGGACCCCATCGAAGCGACCAACCAACTGGTCGACCTTCTCGGTGAATACCGTGGCGGCGGTGATTGGCGACGAATCGGGCTGATGGACTGCGGTGAACGCTGGGCGGTGTTCACCGCGGGGATGGGTGTGGACGGTGATGTTGTGGCGGCCGTCGAAGCCCAACGCGCGGAGGGACACACCGTCACGGCCGGCCGATACATGCGGGTCGCTCTGCGGGAAATGCTGGCCAGTGTGCGGAGAGAACCGCAGATCACGGTGCATCTGCCCGACCGTGAACCGATGCCGGGCGCCTTGTTCGCATTCGTGTCCAACGCCAGCCCGTGGACCTACATCAACACCAGACCGGTGTGGACCAACCGGGACACCAGCTTTGACACCGGTCTCGGCGTGTTCGCCACCACGACAACCAGCTTTCTGGCGAATCTGATGCTGCTTCGCCGAATGCTGTCGAAGAAGGCGGAGATCAAGGGCAGGCACTTGATCCGCGAAGACGACGTCGACTGGGTGCGGCTCACTTCCGAACAACCCATCGCCTGCCAGGTCGACGGCGATTTCCTGGGACGACGGACAGAAATGACCTTCCGGAGCGTTCCAGCAGCTTTGGCGGTGGTCGCACCCACGCTGAAAACCTAGGCCCACCTGCGGCCACGCGGGTCCGCCGGAGTCTCAGAAGTAATCAGCCTGATCACAGGCAATTTTCAGTGGTAGACGCTGTCCGGCGGTGGTAGGAACGAGATGTGGGTTCAATTACCGACCCTTTGCTCGTCCCCCCGAGTGATATTGCACACGCGTTAACTGAGTTCTATTGACATATGTCTGGGCTGTGAAACGATCAATACCAACAAGTAACAAGTGCGGAATCCTCCCTCTGCACAGCGGTAAACACCACAAATCATGGGCGCATTTGGTGCGCGCACACACAAAGGAGTAACGACTAATGGATTGGCGCCATAAGGCAGTCTGTCGCGACGAGGATCCCGAGCTCTTCTTCCCGGTTGGGAACAGTGGGCCGGCCCTTGCGCAGATCGCCGATGCGAAGCTCGTCTGCAACCGTTGCCCGGTGACCACCGAGTGCCTGACCTGGGCTCTGGACTCCGGCCAGGACGCCGGCGTGTGGGGCGGCATGAGCGAAGATGAGCGTCGCGCCCTCAAGCGTCGCAACGCCCGCACCCGCGCACGTACGGGCGTCTAGGTCTTCTCGAACTCATAAGTTGGGGCTCCCGGGCACACCGCCCGGGGGCCCCAACTTTTTGCATCTCCGTTCGGGGCCGCTATCCCGACGCGCGGGCCAGCACGCGGCGTCCAAGCGGTACACGCAGCACCACGTCGGTTCCGCCGCCGGGGGCCTCGTGCATGCTCAGTGAGCCGTCCAATTCGGTCGATACCAGCGTGCGGACGATCTGCAGACCCAGACGATCCGACTTCTCCAGGCTGAATCCGACCGGCATGCCACAGCCGTCGTCGTGGACCACGACGTCGAGCCAGCGCGCCGAACGGTCCGACCTGATCGTCACGCACCCCTGGGTGGCCTCGGGCTCGAATGCGTGCTCGATGGCGTTCTGGACCAATTCGGTGACCACCATGATCAACGCGGTGGCGCGATCGGCGTCGAGCACACCAAGCGTGCCCTGTCGATTGATCCGAATCGGGGTGTCGACACTGGCGACATCGTTCATCACCGGCAGGATCCGGTCGATCACCTCGTCGAGATTGACTTCCTCGTCGACCGACATCGACAGGGCCTCGTGCACCTGCGCGATCGATGCCACCCGCCGCACCGATTCGAGAAGGGCGTCCCGACCCTCCTGGTTGTTCGTTCTGCGCGCCTGCAGTCGTAGCAGGGCCGCGACCGTCTGCAGGTTGTTCTTCACTCGATGGTGGATTTCCCGGATGGTGGCGTCCTTGGACAACAAGGCGCGGTCGCGGCGCTTGATCTCGGTCACATCCCTGACCAGGACGGCGGCACCGGCGGCAGCGCCATGGACCAGCAGCGGCAGAGTTCGCAGTAGCACCGCCGCCCCGCCTGCATCGACCTCGAATCGCATGCTGGAGCCGCCCGCCAACGAAGCCTGCACATGCTCGGCGAGTTCTTGGGCCTCGAACGAGTCCGAGATGAGCGGTCGGGTGATGAGCAGCAGGTTGTGTCCCTCCAGATCAGAGTTGAAACCCATCCTGTGATACGCGGAGAGCGCATTCGGGCTGGCATATGAGACGACGCCCTCCACATCGAGACGGATGAATCCATCTCCGACGCGGGGACTCGACCGGGACATCGCCAAATCGCCCACGTTGGGAAAGGTGCCTTCGGTCAGCATGTGCAGCAGGTTGCCCGCACAGTCGAGATAGGCCTTTTCAAGCGGCGACGACGTTCGCCGCCGGGCCAACGCCGTCTGATGGGTCAGGACCGCCACCACGCGGTTGTCATGGCGGACCGGGACCGCCTCGAGATCGTGTTCCGGCGAATCCAGTGACGGGTCGACTCGCGCGATTGCGCCGGAATCGAACGTTGCCGCCACCAGCGGAATGTCTTGCGCGTCGACGATGGTTCCCACCACGTCGGAGAACAGCACCGTGGACGCGGTGTTGGGCCTGCACTGGGCCACACACACCAGGGCGCCGTCATCGCGGCGCACCCACATCAGATAGTCGGCGAAGGACAGATCCGACAACAACTGCCATTCCCCCACCAGCGCATGCAGATGGTGTGCCGCGCTGCCGGGCAGCATCGTGTGCTCGGCGAGCAGGTCGCCAAGGGTTGACATCTACCTCTAGTCGATCACGGCGATCAGGTCGCCGGCCTGTATGACATCGCCCACAGCGACACTCACCTCGGTCACGGTTCCTGCCACCTCGGCAAGCACCGGAATCTCCATCTTCATCGACTCCAGGAGCACCAGGGTGTCGCCCTCACCGATCGTGTCACCCTTGCGAACGACCACTTCAAGCACACTGGCCACGATTTCAGCGCGCACATCTTCGGCCATCTACACCCTCACTTGTCGTGGTCCCGCGGCATCCCGTTCGGTGCTGTTCTATCGAACCACAACACCGGGTGGTCAGCGGCAGGATGCGGCCGTGGGACACTAGATCACACAGGTACGTCAATCCAGACTCGACGGAGGTACACCATGGCCAAGCGTGGCCGCAAGAAGAAGGACCGCAAGCACAGCAAGGCCAACCACGGCAAGCGGCCCAACTGCTGATCGGCTGATCAGCTCCGACGGATGATGGTCGTACGGCTGATCTCCAGCCGTACCCTCTCCACCAGGTGCGCGGGGGCCTTGTCGCCGCTGCACCGCGATGCGATCAGTTTCTTGATCCGGTCCTCCACGCCGTAATGCCGCAGGCAGGCCGGACATTCCTCGAGATGGACTCGCAATCGGTCTCGTGTGGTTTCGGTGCACTCGCCATCGAGCAATGTCCACACCTCGGCGATCACCGCCGCGCATTCCGGGTGTTCCGGGTCGACCGGACCCACCGGAGGACGCCAATCCTCACCGGCCCCAGCGTTACCCGGTACGTGATCTTCACTCACGACGTCACCTCCTCGGAATCCTGCTCCCCGCGGATGAATCCGCGTTCTTTGGCGACGTCGGCCAGCAATTCACGCAGCTGGCGCCTGCCGCGGTGGAGGCGGGACATGACGGTCCCGATCGGCGTATCCATGATCTCGGCGATCTCCTTGTACGGGAAGCCCTCTACGTCGGCGTAATACACCGCCATCCGAAATTCCTCGGGCAACGCTTGCAGGGCTTCTTTGATCTCGGTATCCGGGAGGGCTTCGAGCGCCTCGACTTCGGCCGACCGCAATCCGGTGGACGAATGCCGGTCATTGGACGCGAGCTGCCAATCCGTGATCTCGTCAGTCGGGTATTCCGCGGGTTGACGTTGCTTCTTGCGGTAGCTGTTGATGTAGGTGTTCGTCAGGATCCGGTACAACCAGGCCTTGAGATTCGTTCCCTCGCGGAACGACCGGAAACCGGCATAGGCCTTGACCATGGTCTCCTGCAGCAGGTCCTCGGCATCCGCAGGATTGCGCGTCATCCGCAACGCACCGCCGTACAGCTGGTCCAGCAGCGGAATCGCGTCGCGTTCGAAACGCGCGGTGAGTTCCGAATCGGTCTCATCGTGCGCGCGCTCTGGGCCGTCGGTGCCCCCGGTGTCGGTGCCCCCGGTGTCGCTACCCCCGGTGTCGGGGCCCCCGGTGTCGGTCATCGTGGTTGACACAGTCCCTTCTGCCTCGGCGAGGGCAATCGCAGCTGACACCCGACTTCCCTTCTCACCGATCCTAGGACTGTGCTCATCACAACGGGATTGATGTGCCCGCTATTTCCCGCCGGATTTCCCGCAGCATTAGGGTGACGCCATGTCGTTTCGCGGGAAGACCATGTTCATCTCAGGTGCCAGCCGAGGTATCGGCCTGGCGATCGCCAAACGTGTCGCGGCCGAGGGCGCCAACATCGCACTGATCGCCAAGACCGCCGAGCCGCATCCCAAGCTGCCGGGCACCGTCTACACCGCCGCCAGGGAAATCGAGGAGGTCGGAGGTCAGGCCTTGCCGATAGTCGGAGATGTTCGCGACGGCGACTCCGTCGCCTCCGCGGTTACGCAGGCTGTCGAGCAATTCGGCGGCATCGATATGTGCGTCAACAACGCGTCGGCCATCAACCTCGGGTCCGTCGAAGAGGTGTCGCTCAAGCGGTTCGATCTGATGAACGGAATCCAGGTCCGCGGCACCTACACGGTGTCGCAGGCGTGCCTTCCTCATATGAAGGGCCGGGAGAACCCGCACATTCTCACGCTGTCGCCGCCGATCCGGCTCGAATCCCAGTGGCTCAAGCCCACCGCGTACATGATGGCCAAGTTCGGTATGACGTTGTGCGCGTTGGGAATTGCCGAAGAGATGCGGGCCGCCGGTATCGCCTCCAACACGTTGTGGCCGCGAACTCTGGTGGCGACCGCGGCGGTGCAGAACCTCCTCGGCGGCGATGAGGCCATGGCGCGCGCCCGCAAGCCCGAGGTATATGCCGACGCCGCATACGCGGTACTGAGCCGACCCGCCCGCGAATTCACCGGCCATTCGCTGCTGTGCGAGGACGTTCTGCTGGAGTCGGGGATCACCGACCTGTCGGTCTACGACTGCATCCCCGGTTCCGAGCTGGGTGTCGACCTCTGGGTGGATGAGCCCAATCCACCCGGCTACACCGGCTGAACCTGCTCAAATCCGGGTGACCGTGTCCCGCCCGGCGCGCTTGGCGGCATACATCGCGACGTCGGCCCGCGCCATCATGGTGTACACCGACTCACCGGGGGTGGCCAGGGTCGCGCCGATGCTCAGGGTCGCGCGAATGGTCTGATCGGCGAAGTGGATCGGTTCAGAGGCACGCAAGCGTATTTTCTCGGCGATCTCCACGACTTCGTCGAGATCGTGAACTCCGTTGAGTAAGACGAGAATCTCATCGCCACCAAGCCGTCCGACCGTGTCGCCCTCGCGGACACAGATCCTTATCCGGGCGCCGATGGTGGACAGCACGACGTCCCCCGTCAGATGCCCCCATGTGTCGTTGATGGTCTTGAAATGGTCGATGTCGCAGAAGAGCACGCCGAGTTGGCTGCCCGGAGAACGTTCACCCTCCAACACGGCGTTGAATCGGGCGATCGTTTCCGCGCGGTTGACCAACCCTGTGAGGGTGTCGTAGCGCGCGAGCTGCTCGAGGCGCCGCTCCGCTTCGACCTTGTCGTCGACTATTCGCATCGCGGTGATCAGCCCATCGGTGCGGCCCTGCGCATCGACATAGGGTTTTCCGTGGGCCTCGACCCAGTGGTAATTGCCGTTCGCCGCGCGTACCCGAAATCGTTCAAGGGCCGGCTTCTCGGTGGACATCCGGTCGACGGCCCCCAGTACTAGCTCAAGATCGTTCGGATGAATGCGATCGGCAAGATCTGTCCCGATCAACCGATAGGGCGGATAACCCAGAGCGGTCTCGACGGACGGCGAAATCCAGGCCACCCGGTTCCCGCGCACATGCACGACGATGTCGACGGCATTGTCGGCGAGGATCCGGTACCGCGCCTCCGCCTCAGCCCGCTGTCCGCTCAGGCGCTCCCTTTCGATCAGCAGTCCCTGCTCTCGCTGGCTCAGATAAAACGCAACAACGCCGACGGCAAGCGTGGCCATGGCCGTCGAAAGAATCCATGCGGCGTCGGTGCCCAAATTCAGCGCCAGAAACGGCAGCCGCCAAAGACCCACGAGCAGAGGCAGGCCCGAGACGACGATCCCCAGTCGCAGCAGACTCCAGCGGTCCGGGCGAGCCATCAACCAGGCGACCGGGCTACGGTCGCTGCGCGTCACAAGAGCTGCGGCAACCAGCAGAACTACGCACAGCGCGGTCGAAGGGCCCTGCCCCGTCGATGACGTGAGGTTAACCTCGGATACCACTTTGAACATGTGGCCGATGATCGTGACGAATGGCGTGGCCAACGCCCCGAACAGGAACAGCGGCCACGCGATGCGGACCCACCGCCCTTCTACGCGAAGCAGCCCGACACCGGTGGCCAAGAGCAGAATCGACACCGCCGACCGGGGATGGGGGCGGCCGGGCAGCGATAATCGCTCACCGCGCAGGAGATCGCCCAGCCAGGGAAGATCCGCTCCCATCGACCTGCCACTCGCCCGCTCGATGATGTAGGCGAGGGCCACTGCCGCGACGGCCACGGCAAGGACACGACCCAACCACACACGTACCCGCCCGGGTGGGTCCGACTGGAGCAGGATGGCCAGCGCAACGACGGCAAGCAGCAGCGACGACCATGGGGGCATCGGCGCCCAACTCGAGTAGATCCTGGTCAATCGATCGACGTCGGTGGCCCAACCCAACCAGTTCACCGCCGCGACCACCAGGACGGTGACGACGCCCGTGCGGCCACACAGCGTCAGCACGGTCCGCGCGCGCCCACGCGCTTCCGCTGTGTCCATTGACCGTCCAGCCCCTGGTGGTTGCTTCTCCTCGACGCTTTAAGTCGACGCGTCAGTCCATTAAGTCGACGCGTCAGTCATTGTGCAGCACCGGACCTGCCGCACCCCAGCGGGCAGCGTCGCGGTCGATCAATTCAGGTCCGTTATTGCGGACGCTGTTGACCAATGTCGAGACCTCATGCATGCGGATGCCGGTGATGTCCGGACGTTTCGCCAACAGATCGAGCGGCGCCGGTTCGTCCGGGTCCAGCCAGCGATCCCAATCCTCGGGCGCCACCACCAACGGCATCCGGTCGTGGACATCCGCCAGCCCGCCTACCGCATCGGTGGTGACGATGGTGCAGCTCAGCAATGGGGCGTCGTTCTCTTCACCGTTGGACTTCCCCTCGGGCCGCCATGACGACCACAGCCCCGCCATGAGCAGCGGTCGGCCGTCCTCGCGGTAGATGTAAAACGGCGTCTTGCGCCCCTTCTTACCCGCGGGCGCTTCGGCCGCGGGCTTCCATTCGTAATAGCCGTCCATAGGCACGAGGCATCGCCTGGTCTTGGCCGACGCCCGGTACGCCGGCGAAGTGGTGACCCTCTCGGAGCGAGCATTGATCAGCAGTGGTCCCTTGGCTTCGGGCGTGCCGTCGGAGGCCGCTTTGACCCATGGCGGCACCAGGCCCCAACGCATCGACCGCAACCGCCGAGTCGGTTCATCATGTGGTTCGGAGTGACGGCAGACGACGGTGGCGATGGTGGTGGTCGGCGCCACGTTGTAGTTCGGTTGATCTGGTTTGTCGTGGGCGACCCGCTCATCGATGGCGTTGATCTTTTCGGCCAGCAGAGCTGGGTCTGTGGTGACCGCGAACCGTCCGCACATCCCTCCATGGTGGCAAATGGATACGACAGGGCAGGATGGTCGGGGTGAGCAGCGAGTTGTGGCCGGCGCCATGTCCGCCGACACCCGTCCGTGCCACGGTGACGGTCCCCGGCTCGAAATCTCAGACCAACCGTGCGCTGGTTCTCGCCGGTTTGTCGGCCGCGCAGGGGCAGGGGGCATCGACACTCGAAGGTGCTCTGCGCAGCCGCGACACGGAGCTGATGATCGGTTCGCTGCGGGTGCTCGGCCTGGACGTGACCGGCGGCGGGCCTGAGCTCACGGTCTCGGGGGCTCTCGGTCCCCCCGCTGGCGCGCGTATCGACTGCGGCCTGGCCGGGACGGTGCTGAGGTTCGTCCCGCCGCTCGCCGCTCTGAGCGATGCGACGGTGGTGTTCGACGGCGACGAACAGGCACGGGCCCGCCCGATCGCTCCCCTTCTCGACGCCCTGCGCGGCCTGGGAGTCGACATCGATACATCTGGGCTGCCGTTCGCGGTTCGCGGCCATGGAGCGGTTTCCGGGGGTGCCGTCCACATCGACGCGTCGGCCTCGTCACAGTTCGTGTCCGGGCTCTTACTGTCGGGCGCCGCGTTCGACAACGGCTTGGAGGTACGGCACACCGGCGCCACCGTCCCCTCTGCACCTCACATCGCGATGACTGTCGCGATGTTGCGCGAGGCCGGTGTCGAGGTGGACGACGCCACCGCCAACTGCTGGATTGTCCGCCCGAGCACTGTCGACACGATGAAGTGGAACATCGAGCCGGACCTGTCCAATGCGGTACCTTTCCTTGCGGCCGCGGTGGTCACCGGTGGGATTGTCCGTATCGCCGGTTGGCCAGCGGTCAGCGTTCAACCGGCGCAGTCGATCCTCGACATCCTCGGATTGACCGGAGCGGTTGTGCGCCAAACAGATTCACACCTGGAAATCGAAGGACCGCGTGACTACCGGGGGTTCGACGTCGATCTGCACGAGGTCGGCGAACTCGCCCCTTCTGTGGCAGCGTTGGCGGCACTTGCCTCACCGGGTTCAGTCTCGCGATTGACCGGGATCGCGCACCTTCGCGGGCATGAAACCAACCGTCTGGCAGCGCTGAGCGCTGAGATCAACGCACTCGGGGGGAGCTGCGCAGAAACTCCCGATGGACTGGTCATCACGGCCGGACCACTGCATCCGGGCACCTGGCATTCGTATGCCGATCACCGGATGGCTACTGCCGGCGCCATCATCGGGCTGCGGACGCGGGGCATCGAGGTCGAGGACATCGCCACCACCTCCAAGACGCTGCCCGACTTCACGGGGATGTGGGCGCGGATGCTGGAGCCCGCTTGAGTCCCCGGGAGTACGACGAGTCCGATGTCAAGGTCCGATCCGGCCGCGGATCGCGGCCACGGACCAAAACCCGTCCCGAGCACGCTGACGCGGTGAACGCCATGGTGGTAACGGTGGATCGTGGACGCTGGGGCTGCGTGTTGGAAGGCAATCCGGAGCGGCTGGTGACCGCTATGCGTGCGCGCGAACTGGGGCGCACTCCGATCGTCGTCGGCGACAACGTCGACATCGTCGGCGATCTGTCCGGCCGGCCCGACACTCTCGCCCGGATAGTCCGCCGCGGCGAACGACGCACTGTGCTGCGGCGCACCGCGGATGACACCGACCCGACCGAGCGAGTGGTGGTCGCGAATTCCGACCAGCTTCTGATCGTCGTCGCACTGGCCGATCCGCCGCCTCGTACGGGCCTGGTCGACCGGGCTCTGATCGCCGCGTATGTCGGCGGCATCCGGCCGATCCTCTGCCTGACGAAATCCGACTTGGCCTCCTCGGAGCCGTTCGCCGAGCAGTTCGCCGATCTGGACCTCACGGTGATAACAGCCGGCCGAGAGGATTCGCTCGCCGAGGTCGAGCCACTTCTGGACGGACATGTCACCACGCTTCTCGGCCATTCCGGTGTCGGTAAGTCGACGTTGGTGAATCGGCTTGTCCCAGAAGCCGATCGGGCGATCGGTGACGTGTCCGGGGTCGGCAAGGGACGACATACCTCGACTCAGTCCGTGGCGTTCCCACTGACGGGCGGTGGGTGGGTGATCGACACTCCCGGAATTCGGTCGTTCGGCCTCGCGCACATTCGGCCGGAAGATGTCCTGCTCGCCTTCTCTGATCTCGCCGAAGCCGCAGCGGACTGTCCACGCGGATGTGGACACATGGGTGCGCCGGCAGATCCGGAGTGCAGCCTCGACGAGCTGACCGGGCCGCAGGCGCGCCGGGTCGCGGCGGCGCGCCGACTGCTGTCGGCACTGAACGAAAGTTCCTATCACTAACCGAGAAGGCCACCAACCGAGACGACCACCAACCGAGAAAGCGAGACAGCCATGAGCCCAGTCCCCACCATCACCCTCAACGACGGCGTTCGGATACCACAGCTAGGGCTGGGTGTGTTTCAGGTCCCGCCGGCCGACACCGCCGCGGTGGTCAAGATGGCGCTCGACGTCGGCTACCGGCACATCGACACCGCTGAGATGTATCAGAATGAGCAGGGCGTGGGCGTGGGTATCCGCGACGCTGGAGTCGACCGCACCGATGTCTTCGTCACCAGCAAGCTCAACAACGGATTTCACAAGCCCGACGATGCGCGCCGTGCGTTCGACCAGACGCTGGCGGCACTCGGCTTCGACTACTTGGACCTGTTCCTGATCCACTGGCCGCTTCCGACGCTCTATGACGGCGACTTCGTCTCGACGTGGAAGACGTTGGAGGAATTCAAGAATGACGGCCGCGTGCGCAGTATCGGAGTATCGAACTTTCAGGTGAGTCACCTCGAGACCCTTGCGCGCGAGACCGATACGGTGCCGTCGGTCAATCAGATCGAGGTGCATCCCTACTTCACCAACGACGGGGTTCGGCAGTACGGCGAGCAACACGGAATCGTCACCGAGGCCTGGTCGCCGATCGCCCAGGGCGCTGTGCTCGGCGACCCGGTGGTGAACGCGATCGCGAGCGAAATCGGTAAGACGCCCGCGCAGGTGGTGCTGCGGTGGCACATCCAGCGCGGTGACATCGTGTTTCCGAAATCGATTTCCCCGCGGCGCATTTCAGAGAACATCGCGCTTTTCGATTTTGAACTCAGCGACTCCGACGTCGCCGCGTTGACGGGATTGAACAAGGGCGAGGAAGGGCGTCGCGGTCCGAACCCGGATACGTTCGACTACATTCCCTGATTCGCGGGCGCCGACTGTGAATCCCCGGTGCCGACACGCCGACAGCCGTCGCCAAGGTTTCACACTCGGCGCCAGCGGTTCACACTCAGCGGAACTTGTTGCGCACCGCGGCGATCGCGGTCTTGAGGCCACGCCGGCGTCCAGTCCGCGGATCGGTGCCGACGTAGCCGGGCGCCAGTTCGTCGAACATGCGCTCGCTGCGGGTTTCCGGGGCGTCATCGACGGTGTCGCGCAGGTAGCGGTCAGGAAGCGACAGCTTCGCGATCGTGCGCCATGACTTTCCGTACTGCACCAGGAAAGAACCGGTGGTGTACGGCAGGTCGTACTTCTCGCACACCTGCCGCACCCGTATCGACGCCTGATGCAGACGATTGCTGGGCAGATCCGGGTAGAGATGGTGTTCGATCTGGTGGCACAGGTTGCCACTCATGAACCGAAGCGCGGGACCGTTCTCAAAGTTGGCGCTGCCCAACATCTGTCGCAGGTACCACTGCCCTTTGCTCTCACCCACCATGTCGGTCTTGGTGAACTTCTCGGCACCATCCGGGAAGTGGCCGCAGAAGATGACCGCGTTCGACCAGACGTTGCGAATCACGTTGGCGGTCGCGTTGGCCGTCAGCGTGGAACGGTACGTCGCGCCTGGCGATAGCGACGTCACCGCGGGGAACGCCACATAGTCCTTGAATATCTGCCGTCCGGCCTTGGACGCGAATTCGCGAAGCCGGATCACGGTGGCACGGCGATCGTCACGCCCCTTGAAGATCTTGCCGATCTCGAGGTGCTGCAGCCCGACACCCCACTCGAATCCCACAGCGAGCATCGTGTTGAAGAAGACGTTGAAGACGTTGTGCGGCTTCCACTTGTCGTCGCGGGTGACCCGGATGAGTCCGTAACCCACGTCGTCGTCCATACCCAAAATGTTGGTGTACTTGTGGTGCATGAAGTTGTGGGTGAAGCGCCAGTGTTTGGAGGCGCCGCCCATGTCCCATTCCCACGTCGAGGAATGAATTTCGGGATCGTTCATCCAATCCCATTGGCCGTGCATGACGTTGTGGCCGATCTCCATGTTTTCGACGATCTTCGCTACCCCGAGTGTCGCCGTACCGGCCCACCATGCCGAGCGTTTGGAACTCAGCGCGAGCAACAGACGACCGGCCACTTCGAGCCCGCGCTGGGCGGCAATCGTCCGACGGATGTAGCGCGCGTCGGATTCGCCGAGAGAGTCTTCGATGTCGGCCCGAATGGCATCGAGTTCGACTCCCAGGCTTTCGACATCGGCATCCGTGAGATGGGCGAATGCCTCGACATCAGTTATCGCCATCGTTCTGCCTTCCACACATTGCAGTGCCGGTCGCTAACCTACGCTACCGTAACCTACGAGGACGTAAGTTACCAGCCGGTAACCATCAAACGTCGAGAACGCAATCCCCGGACGCAGCGGAGACACAGGTCTGAATGCGGGTACCCGCCTCATGCTCGGCACCGGTCCGCAGATCCCGGACGTTCCCATCCAGCAGGCTGACCACACACGTCTGACAGATCCCCATCCGGCACCCGAACGGCATCTGCACCCCCACACGCTCGCCCGCATCCATCAACGATGTCGCCGCATCCACGGCCACACTCTTTCCCGCGCGACCGAAGGTGACAGTGCCGCCCTGGCCGCGCGGCGCGGCGCGCGACACGGCGAAATGCTCAAGATGCAGGTTCTCCGCCAGCCCGGCCGCCGCCCACACCCGCGTCGCCGAATTCAACATCCCCTCGGGCCCGCAGGCCCAGGTCTGGCGCGCACGCCAGTCCGGCACCAATTCGTCGAGACACTGAAGGTCCAAACGGCCCTCCACGCGGGTTTCCCGCACAGAAAGCCGATACCCCGCATACCCCCTCCCCAAACCGGCCAGTTCGCCGGCGAACATCACGTCGTCAGCGGTGGGCACGGAATGAACGTGACACACATCGCCGATCTGGTTGCGCCGCTGCAGGGTTCGCAGCATTGACATGATCGGCGTGATCCCGGACCCGGCAGTCAAGAACAGAACCTGCGCGGGCACCGGGTCGGGCATGACGAAATTGCCCTGCGGAGCCGCGAGCCGCACAACAGTGCCGGGCCGCACCCCGTCGACCAAATGCGTGGAGAGAAATCCTTCGGGCATCGCCTTGACTGTGATGCTGATGGTCCGCGCGCGCCCGGCGATGGGGCTTGAGGTGAGCGAATACGACCGCCAGCGCCAGCGTCCGTCGACCAGCAGACCGATGCCGATGTACTGGCCGGGCTGATAGTCGAAGCCGAATCCCCAGCCGGGTTTGATGACCAATGTCGCCGAATCGACCGTCTCACGCCGAACTTCGATCACCCTGCCGCGCAATTCCCGAGCCGACCACAACGGATTCGCCAGCTTCAAATAGTCGTCGGGCAGCAGTGGGGTCGTGATCCGGCCCGCCAAAGCCCTCAGCGCGTCGATGGCCGGGTACTTACCAGCACCGGCGACCCGGGGAACGACGGTGTCGCCGACCTTTGCGCTGATCTTGACGTCGTTCTTCCCCATAAACCTACGGTACCGTAACTTACGGTCACGTATCCAGCGCTACAGCAGCTCCAACAGAAACGGCAATTCCTGGGTGGCGTACCACGCCAGATCGTGGTCCTGCGCGTCACCGACAACGAATTCAGCGTCCTCATCGCCCAGATCGGCGGCGTCGATCACCGCGACAGCCGCCTTCACCGCAGGCTCGGCGTCCGCTATGTCCACGTATGCCGCCACGATCTGGTCGATCGCAACCGGCCCGACGACCTTCACCACCGCATCATCAAGATCGGGCCGGAGCTTGGCCTCGGCGTCGGCTACCAGCACAGCCCGCCGAATCGGAAGCCCGCCATCTTCATCGGCCCCGGCAGCGAGCAGTCGCAGCGAGGCCCGCGCCGCCTCACCGAGCACCACCTCGGACAACTCGTCGTCGTCCCCCTCGGCGTACGACTCGCGCAGAGTGGGCGTCACGGCAAAGGCCGTTCCCCCGAGCGGCTGAACCACCCCATCCGCGACCAACTGCTGCAGGGCGGCCAAGGTCACCGGGATGTAGACCCGCATCAGCGAGCATCACCGAGCAAGACAGACACGTGATCGTCAACGTACTTCGTCAGTTCGCGCGACGGCCGCTGGTAGTTGCCGAAGATGGTGCGCTTGGGTAGTTCGACCTTCGGATGCTCGACATCCTCGTATTCGATGGTGGACAGCAAATGCGCCATCATGTTGAGCCGCGCATGCTTCTTGTTGTCGGACTCGACCACGTACCACGGACTCGACGGGGTGTCGGTGTGCACCATCATCTGGTCCTTGGCGCGGGAATAGTCCTCCCACCGGTAGATCGACTCAAGATCCATGGAGCTGAGCTTCCAGCGCCGCAACGGATCGTTGCGGCGCGACTTGAAGCGACGCAGCTGCTCGTCGTCCGAGACCGAGAACCAGTATTTGCGCAGGATGATGCCGTCATCGATGAGCATCTGCTCGAAGATCGGGCACTGCCGCAGGAACAGTGTGTGCTCGCGCGGGGTACAGAACCCCATCACGTGTTCGACACCGGCGCGGTTGTACCAGGATCTGTCGAACAGAACGATCTCCCCGCGGGCGGGCAAGCGTTCGACGTAGCGCTGGAAATACCACTGCCCGCGTTCACGTTCCGTCGGAGCCGGCAACGCCACGATCCGCGCCACCCGCGGACTGAGGTATTCGGTAACCCTCTTGATCGTTCCGCCCTTGCCCGCGGCGTCACGGCCTTCGAACACCACGACGACGCGGGCTCCGGTCGCCTTGACCCATTCCTGCAGCTTCACCAATTCCGTTTGCAGACGGAACAACTCGGCCTCGTAGATGTCTCTAGGTACTTTCGCGTCGCGCTTCGCGACAGCCTTGGATCCCGAATTGTCCTTGCCCACAGGCGAATCGTACGTCTACTGGGCGGCTTCGAGCAGTTCGTCGAGCGATTCGGCCAGCAACCCGGGCAGAACGTCCACGTCAGGCATCGCATCGCGATCCGCATTGATGCCGAAGTAGAGCATCCCGCAGTAGGAGGTCACGCCGATCGCGAGACTCTGGTTGTGCAGCAGCGGGGGGACCGCATAAGTCTCCAGAAGTTTCGTTCCGGCCACATACATCTGGGATTGCGGTCCGGGAACGTTCGTAATCAGGAGGTTGAACTGGCGCGCCGAGAACTGAGTGGCCACCCTGGTACCCATCGCGTGCAGCGTCGGCGGCGCGAAGCCCGACAGTGTGACGATCGTCCGCGCGTCGACCAGACTCGCTGCCGCCGAATGGGATTCGGTCGCATGAGCGATCTGGGACAGGCGCACGACCGGATTCGCCTCGCCCACCGGCAGATCCACCAGAAACGGAGCCACCTCGTTGATCGCCTGCCCTGGGCCCGAGGTCTCGAGAAGCGTCTGAGGGTACACCGACGTCGGCGCCATCGCACGCACGGTCGAGGTCGCCGTGACGGGCTCACCACGGGACAACAACCAGTTACGCAACGCCCCGGCGATCACCGCCAGCACGACGTCATTGACGTCGCAGTCGTAGCGTGAACGCACCGTGCGATAGTCGGCCAACGGCGCGCTGGCGACTGTCAACCGACGGCTGCGGGACACCTTGGTGTTCAGCGGACTGCTGGGGGCGGTGCCGCGAGCCAGCGTTCGGACCACGTCCGTCATCCTGCGCACCTGCTCGGCCAACTCACCGCCGTTGGTCACGACGTCGGTAACCGCGGAACGAACCGTCTGCAGCTGCACGCCGGGCCTGGCCAGCCAGTCCGCGATGGCGCCCGCCACCAGACGACCGTTGCTCGGCTCGCGGCCGGGAATCCAGATGTCCTCGCCGAACTGCGGTGGCCGCTGGGTCCGGTCGGCGATGACGTGTCCGATCTCCAGTGCCGTCATCCCGTTGATGAGCGCCTGGTGCGACTTGGTGTAGATGGCCAACCGATTTCCGGACAGCCCCTCGATGAGATACATCTCCCACAGTGGCCGCGACCGGTCGAGCGGCCGCGCGCCCATCCTGGCGATGAGCTCGTGCAGCTGTTCGTCGCTGCCCGGCGACGGCAATGCGGAGCGACGCACGTGGTAGGTGATGTCGAATTCGGAATCGTCGACCCACACCGGCCTGGCCAGTCCCAGGGTGAGCTCACGAACCTTCTGGCGGTAACGCGGAATCTGCGGCAACCGACGCTCGACGGTTTCGAGCATCGTCTCGTAGCTGAGCCCGCCTCGCGGCTTTCGAAGTATCGACAGCGAGCCGACGTACATCGGCGTGGATGTGTTCTCCTGGTGATAGAAGGCCGAATCCGATGTTGACAGCCGAGTCACCATCGTCGCGAATTCTCCCTCTCGTGTCCGCCACCGCCATCGCCATCCGGTCCTGCCCGACACGTTAACCGCAGCACGGCGATCCGCGCATCGGGGGTGCACACATCGTGCTCTGAACTGTGCCATCATTGCCCGCGTCGGCACGCACCTCTCCAGCGGCCGGTCCCATTCGACCGATCCCGGAGTGTCCCGATGCAGCAGAACGGCGCCGTCGTGCGCGTCATCGACTACGAGTCACCACAGCCCCGCCCATCATCTGCTCGCAGACCGGTCCGTTCCCGACCCCATGGGCTCTCTCCAGCGGACGAGGCGC
>JAXLRY010000024.1:0-39936 GCA_046330895.1 Mycobacterium sp.
GGCCTCCCGGTATTGCCGCGCCGCGTTGATGGTGATTGCTTCCAGAGCTTCTAGGGGGGTGATTCGCTGGTCTGCGCCGATGGTCGCGCCGCTTCGGGAGATCCGGTTGACGGCGGTCCACATCAGGAACAGCTGATCGAGGGGGGTGACGACGAAATCGGTGTGATTCGTCGGTCGCAGGCCGAGGTCGATCGCGGCCCGCATCGGGGACAGGAAGTCGGCCTGGGCCCTTCCGCGCAGCGCCACGTGAGCGTCTCCGAAATAGAACGAATGCTCGGTGAAGAACGACGGGATGATGTTGTAGCGAACGTAGCGCTCCAGCTGGTCGCGGCGGACGAACTGCGAATGGACCATCACGGTGAGGCGATCCCGGGTGGGATCGCCGGCCGCCGCGAATTCGTGGGCGGCCAGCGCCACATCGATCGCGGCGTCTCCGTTGGCGTGGATGTCCAGTGGCAGTCCCAGGTCGTAGACCTTCTTGAACCAGCCGTTCACGGTGTCCTGTGAGAATCCGAGTTCTCCGCACCAGCCCTGCTGACCGTCGGGGCCGTCGGCCAGGTAGGGGGTGGTGAAGTAGGCGGTGCGGCCCTGCGGTGAGCCGTCGAGCGTGACTTTGACGCCGCCGAGTTTCACCCGATTGTGGTAGGTCCCGAACTCCCGCACCGGGTGATTTTCGAGCACCTCGTCGAGTTCGAGGATGAACGGATACGCGACCACATCGATCAGCGCGGCGCCGCCGTCGGCCGCGCGGTAGATCAGTTCCACGTCGGCGGCGTGCGTGGCTCCCTCGTGCGCGGTGGTGATCCCGGCCGCCGCGTACAACTCTTGTCCGGCGACGCTCCACGAAACCTCCTGCGCGGCGGATGGTTTCGGCATCGCCGCGAAGATGGGAAGGAATGCGGTCTCCATCACCAGGCCGTCCGGTTCGCTGGATCCGGGCTTCCGGACGATCACCCCGCCGGGTGGTGTCGCGGTGTGCGCGGTGATGCCGAACTGGCGCATCGCCGCCGAATTGAGGACCGCCCCGTGCATCGAGACATGACCGACCAGCACCGGATTGTTGGGGAAGTCGGCGTCGAGGTCCTCCTTGCAGAGTGTCCTGCCGCGCGGCATCAGGGTGTCGTCGTATCCGTACGCGACGATCATCTCGCCGTCGGGAACATCGTGGGACCGGCGGAAGGCTCGCAGCGTGTCGACGATGGCGTCGACATCGGCCCCGGGGCCGGCGGGTGGGGCGAAGACATTCGCCTGATTGGCCACGGTCAGCGAGTTGATGTAGTGACTGTGCGGATCGATGAACCCCGGCAGCAGGGTCGCGCCGTCGAGATCGATGACCGTCGTGGCTGTTCCGCGTTGCTGGTCGAGGACTTCTTTGCGGCTGCCGACCGCGTTGATCCGTCCGTTCCGGATCGCGACGGCCTCGGCGCTGGGATTGGATTTGTCCACCGTGACGATGTCGTCACCCACGTAGATGGCGTCCGCAGATTCAGCCACGCCGCGCTCCTCTGATAGGCGAGTGATCGAGTCTAGACAGGGCCGACAGGTGCAGTCCGCGGATCGATCCCGCGTGGCGGGGTAACCATCGCGAGATGGCAATGCTGCCTGAATCGGTGTCCACCGCCGAAAACCGGCGGCCCGCCCACCGATCGTGCCGGTGGACGGGCCAGGGTCTTAACGCGAAATGCGCTACCGGCTAGGGGCAGGTCACTTCGATCTCGAAGGGCTTGGTGACGGGCTGCATGGGGTTGGCCATGTCGACACCCGTCGCTGAGCCGGTGATCGTGTACTTGCTGCCGTCCTTGGTGGCCTTGGCGTTGGCGCCGCCGGGCGCGCCCTCCTGGTAGCCCAGGGTCACGCCGTTGACGTTGCCCAGGCCCACCGAGTGCACAGCGGAGCCGTCCTCGGACATGACGACGGCTACGCCGGTTGCGGCCTCGCCGATGGCGATGTTGTAGTTACCGCCCGCGGCCGCGCACACCACCTGGCCGTTGACGTCATGCGGCTGGCCGTCGATGGTGACCTTCGCCGCGCCCGCGCCTGAGCTGGCGGTGGCGGATCCGGCGGTCACCGATGCGGCGGAAGACTTGGTGGTCTCCGTCGACTCTGTCTTCTTCTCGTCCTTCGAACAGCCGGACAGGGCAGTTGCCACGATTGCGGCGCCACTGATGGCTACCACCAACCCACGCTTCACCTGTTTTTCTCCTTTTGTTGTGACCCGTCAGTGTCTGACAGAGCTGCGGGTGCATTCGCTCCGCGTACGAGTATGGTCCGCTACCTGCCGAAGGTCACGGGTTTGGGAGAAACATCGGGTTAGATACCCCCGTGCCCGATAATCCTCAGTATGCCGGGACCGAGTCCCCGTTCTTCACAATCGGTTCCGATCTGCCGGGGCGCCGCGGCCGCACCGGGACCATTCACACCCCGCACGGTGACATCCGAACCCCCGCGTTCATCGCCGTCGGAACCAAGGCATCGGTGAAAGCTGTTCTCCCAGAGACGATGCGCGAACTCGGAGCCCAGGCGCTGCTGGCCAATGCCTATCATCTCTATCTGCAGCCCGGACCGGACATCGTCGACGAGGCCGGCGGCCTGGGCGCGTTCATGAATTGGCCCGGACCGACGTTCACCGACAGCGGTGGATTTCAGGTGCTGTCGCTGGGTGCGGGGTTTCGCAAGGTGTTGTCGATGGACGCGAATCGAGTTCAGGCTGACGACGTCATCGCAAAGGGCAAACAGCGATTGGCGCATGTCGATGACGACGGGGTCACATTCGTTTCGCACCTCGACGGTTCCAGGCATCGATTCACCCCTGAGGTGTCGATGCGGATTCAGCACAAGCTGGGTGCCGACATCATCTTCGCGTTCGACGAATTGACGACCCTCGTCAATACCCGTGGCTACCAAGAGGAATCGGTGGTCCGCACACACGCGTGGGCGCAGAGATGTCTCACCGAGCATCGTGGCCTGAGCAAGGCTCATCCGGATCGGCCGGCGCAAGCGCTGTTCGGCGTCGTGCAAGGAGCACAGTACGAGGACCTGCGCCGGCAGGCGGCGCGCGGCCTGGAAACCCTTGTGGATCAGGAGGGCCGGGGTTTCGACGGCTACGGAATCGGCGGCGCGTTGGAGAAGCAGAACCTGGCAACGATCATCGGCTGGTGCATCGATGAGCTGCCCGAGGAAAAGCCGCGTCATCTGCTGGGCATCAGTGAACCCGACGACCTGTTCGCGGCGATTGCCGCCGGCGCCGACACATTCGATTGTGTTTCGCCGTCTCGTGTTGCGCGTAACGCCGCGCTGTATACGCCCACCGGCCGCTTCAACATCACCGGTGCCAGGTACCGGCGTGATTTCACACCGGTGGATGCCGAATGCGATTGCTACACATGCGGGCACTACACCCGCGCTTATCTGCACCACCTGTTCAAGGCCAAGGAGATATTGGCCGCGACCCTGTGCACCATCCACAACGAACGCTTCATCATCCGGCTGGTCGACCAGATCCGGATGGCCATCGACGCCGGCGAATTCGACGAGCTCCGCGATCATGTGCTGGGCAACTACTACGGTTCGGCGCTCCCCGGACAAACCCGTACGGAGATACCTCCCGAAACGAGCAAACGGCGGCAGGCACCTGGATGCGTGCACAATTGACAAATGACCGTTGCCGCACAGTCGCAGTCGCTCCTGCTGCAGCTGCTCGATCAGTCCAACCGCCCCGATCCGTATCCGGTCTACCGCCGATTTCTGGAGGCCGGGCCGCTTCAGTTCCCCGACGCGAATGTCCATGTGTTCTCGAGGTTCGCCGACTGCGGCGAGATACTCAGGCATCCCGCGTCCTGTAGCGACCGGCTCAAGTCGACGATCGCGCAGCGCGAGATCGCGGCGGGGGCGCCGGCCCGCCCGTTGGGGCCGCCCGGTTTCCTGTTTCTCGACCCCCCGGATCACACCCGGCTGCGGAAGCTGGTCAGCAAGGCGTTCTCGCCCAAGGTGGTCAAGGCGCTGGAGGCCGACGTCATCGGACTCGTCGACGAGATGCTCGACCGGGTTGCCGAGAAGGGGCGATTCGACGTGGTCGCCGATCTCGCATATCCCCTTCCCGTCGCGGTGATCTGCCGGCTTCTCGGCGTGCCGCTGGAGGACGAGCCACAGTTCAGCTCGGCGTCCGCATTGCTGGCCCAGGGTCTCGATCCTTTCGTCACGTTCACCGGAGAAGTGCCCGACGGCTACCAGGACCGAATGAGGGCGGGCCGTTGGCTCCGCGACTACCTTCGCGGGCTCGTTCACCGCCGCCGTGCCAGCCCCGCCGACGACCTGATCTCACTGCTCATCGCCGTCGAGGAATCGGGTGATCAGCTCGATGAAGAGGAGATCGTCGCGACCTGCAACCTGCTGCTGATCGCTGGGCACGAGACCACGGTGAACCTCATCGGCAACGCCGTCCTCGCGATGCTGCGGCATCCGCAGCACTGGCGTGCCCTGGGCGACGATGCCGCCCGGGCACCGGCGATTGTCGAGGAGACGCTGCGGTACGACCCCCCGGTGCAACTGGTGGGACGCATAGCCGGCGAGGACATCACGGTCGCCGGTGGAATCGAGGTGCCGAAGGGGGACAGTCTCATGTTGCTGCTGGCCTCGGCGCACCGTGACCCGGCGGTGACGGAGCGGCCCAACGAGTTCGACCCCGGTCGGGCCTCGATTCGGCACCTCGCATTCGGGCATGGCGCGCACTTCTGTCTCGGCGCGCCGCTGGCCAGGTTGGAAGCGGCGGTGGCGCTTTCGGCGTTCGCCAAGCGATTCCCGAACATCGCCCTCGACGGCGATCCCGTCTACAAGCCGAATGTCACCCTCCGCGGAATGGCGCAGCTACCCGTGAGGGTGGGCGGCTGAGCGTCAGGCGCCGCCGAACTCCGAGGCCAGCCTATTGCGATCCACTGAACCCTTTGCGGTCGTCGGCAGTTCGTCGACGAACGAAATATATTCGGGCACTTCATAATTTGCGAGCCGGGATGCGCAGAAGCCGCGTAGTAGATCCTCATCCGCCGGTGCGCCTGACCGGAGGACGACGACCGCGGCCACCCGCTCGCCGTACTTGGTGTCGCTGCGTCCGAACACCGCCGCCTGAGTGATGTCCGGATGGGCGAGCAGGACATCTTCGACGTGCTCTGGTGAAATCTTCTCCCCGCCCCGATTGATGATGTTCTTGATCCGCCCCCGTAACGTGAGGATGCCCTTGGAGTCCACGGAGCCGAGATCGCCTGTGCGGAGCCAACCGTCGCGGAACGTCTCGGCCGTGGCGCGCCCGTTGTCCAGGTAACCGCGTGCAATCGATCTGCCCCGCAACCAGACTTCACCCACTATGCCTGTGGCACAGGATGATCCGCTCTCATCGATGATCCGCAACTCGGTTCCGGTGGGTTCGCCGACAGTGTGTATGCGGGTATCGGTGTCGGACGACGGGTGTACGGCGCAGGCTTGATGTGTCGCTTCCGTCATTCCGAACGCGGGCAGCACCGGTGCCCCGAAGGCGACTTCCAGCCGCTGGGCTACATCAGGAGCAAGCGGAGCACTGCAGCTGCGCAGGAATCGGAGCCGGCTGTGTCCGATGTCTGCTGCGGCACCGACATCGAGCAGAATCTGATGGATGGTCGGAACGGCAGTGAACCACGTCGCGTCGACTCCGTGAATCTCATCGGAAAAGCTACGGGGGGAAAACCTTCCACTGCGGGGGATTCCGAGGCGTCCACCGGTGCTCAGGGTCGCCAACAACCCGGCCGCCAGGCCGTGGCCGTGGAACATCGGCATCACGGCGACGGTGCCGTCGGTGTCCCGAAGTTCGTACGCTCCAGCAACGTTCGCCATAGCGGCGCAAAGGGCCTCGTGGGTCCACGGCACCATTTTGGGCATGGCGGTGGTTCCGGAGGTGAACATGACCAGGGCATCCGACGCCGTGAGCCCGATTGCAGAGGGATCGGCTGCGCTGCCGGGCGCGCCGCTCAGCTCGCACTGCGGGCCAGTTGCCGACTCGACGACCGTGATGCGAATCTCGGGTGATCCCGGGTCAACGGGCTCGTCCGTGATGACCGCCCGCGCCGCAGTGCGGCGCAGTCTCGTCTGCTGCTCATCGGAAACCAGCGCCGGATCAAGCGGAACGACTATCAATCCGGCCCTCGCCGCGCCAAGGAGGCCAACCACATACTCGATCCCGTTGGCGGCCCGCAGACCGACGACATCGCCGGACGACAGGCCCGTGGCGGACAAGCGAACAGCACACCGTTCGACCAGTTCCGCCAACTGCTCGTAGGTGATTCGGCAACCGGTCTTGCCGATCAACAGGGCAGTCGACGACGAGTGGTCACCGGCGACGCTCTCGACGAGATCCCCCAGGCGCGGGGCGGTCATGTCTCTGCCTGCAGCGAGCTTCGGGGATTGAGACTTGTCAGATGGCCGCTTTCGGTCCCGGCGGCCGAGTCGAGTTCGCAGTCGATGAGCGCCGGCCGGCGGGACTGCACGGCGGCGTCGAGTGCCGCGGCCAGTTCGTCCGGGCTCTGGACGTGGTAACCGGTTCCGCCGAATGCTTCGATCAGCAGTTCATGCCGCGCTCCGGCGGCAAGGACTGTGGGCGCTGGGGCGTCACCGAGCGGATTGGTCTCGTCGCCGCGGTACACCCCCCCATTGTTGAGGACGACGATGACGACGGGAAGGCCGTAGCGGCAGATGGTTTCGATCTCGATGGCGCTGAAACCGAATGCGCTGTCACCTTCCACCGCGATGACGGGTTGGCCGGTCTCCACGGCAGCTGCGATGGCGTAGCCGAGACCGATACCCATCACTCCCCAGGTTCCGGAGTCCAGGCGATGCCGTGGCACCGCCATCTCGACGACGTTTCGGGTGACGTCGAGCGCGTTGGCGCCCTCGTTGACCAGGTAGACATCCGGGTGCGCTTTGACGAATTCGCGGATGGGCCTGATGGCGTTGTGGAAGCGCATCGGCCGGGGATCCTCGTCGAGGCGGGCGGACATGGATGCCACATTGCGTTCCCGTCGGCTGTTCAGCTCGTCGTGCCAGTCCGACGGGCAGTTCACCGGGCGCCCGTCCAGCGCGCGGTTCAGGGCTTCGACCGTGGAACCGATATCGCCGGCGAGGGGCACGGCAATCGGCTGGTTGCTGTCGAATTCGGTTGGCTCGATGTCGATTTGAACGAACTTGGCACTCGGTGACCAATGTGGACTGTCGCCGTGATGGAGCAGCCAGTTCAGCCGGGCGCCGATAAGCAGAACGACATCGGCGCGGGATAACGCGAGTGAACGCGCCGCCGAGGCGCAGAGCGGATGATCGTCGGGCAGTAGTCCCTTCGCCATTGACATTGGAACAAAGGGGATTCCGCTGGCCGTCACGAACGATCCGATCGCCTCGTCGGCCTGCGCGTAGGCGGCCCCCTTGCCCAGAACTATCAGCGGTCGTTCGGCGCTGGACAACAGATCGACGGCCCGCTCGACGGCATCGGGGGCGGGAGTCTGCCGGGGTGCCGGGTCGGCGACCTTCCACAGGGTGGCGGCGCCCACCGACGCGTCGATGGTCTGTGCCAGCACGTCCCCGGGGATGTCGAGGTAGACCCCTCCCGGCCGGCCCGAGACAGCGGTGCGGATGGCGCGGGCGATTCCCCTTCCGATGTCCTCGATCCGGTCGATCCGATAACTGGCCTTGGCCACCGGACGGGCCACCGCGAGTTGGTCCAGTTCCTCGTAGTCGCCGCGCTGGAGGTCCACAATCGCGCGGGTGCTTGATCCGGCGATGTGAACCATGGGGAAGCAATTCACTGTGGCGTTGGCCAGGGCGACCATGCCGTTGAGAAATCCCGGACCCGAAACAGTCAGGCAGACACCGGGTTTCCGTGTCAGAAATCCCGCTGCCGCGGCCGCATGACCGGCGTTGGATTCGTGGCGGAACCCGATGTAGCGGATTCCCGAGGCCTGGGCCAACCGGGCTAGGTCGGTGATGGGTATGCCGACCACGCCGTAGACGGTGGCGACGTCATTGAGCTTCAGGGCGTCGATGACCAAGTGGAAGCCGTCGGTCAGTGGGTCCGCTCCGGAGGGCGAGGGCTCCATGGCTCGAGTGTGCCTTACGGCGGGGGCTCGAGTGTGCCTTACGGCGGGGGCTCGAGTGTGCCTTACGACGGGCGGTAGATCCACGGGTCGCGGGGCAGCGATAAGGGATCGAATCGAGCCAGCAGATCCTGAGCCTGGACCCCGGGCAGACCCAATGACTCGCTGATGAGGGCAAACGCCCGCGGCGTACCCAATTCGGTTAACGTCACTGCGCCGTCCCGCTTGGCCAGGCGCTTGCCGTCGATGTTGAGGGCAAGCGGGACATGCGCATAGGTCGGCTGGGGGTAGCCCAGTAATGATCCGAGGTAGGCCTGCCGGGGCGCCGAGGACAGCAGGTCGTCTCCGCGCACGACCTGGTCGATGCCGGATGCTGCGTCGTCCACGACCACCGCGAGGTTGTAGGCGGGGACGCCGTCCCCGCGTCGCAGCACGAAATCGTCGACGGCGCCGGTGTATCGGCCGTGAATCACGTCGACGACGGAGAACTGCGTGTCCTGAGCGCGTAGACGCAGTGCAGGCGGGCGTCCGGAATCGCGCCTGGCGGAGCGGGCGGCGGCGTCCAGATGGCGGCATGTGCCCGGGTAGGCTCCTTCAGGGGCGTGGGGTGCGCGCGGCGCGCTCAGGATTTCCCTTCTGCTGCAAAAACATTCATAGACGAGACCTTGCTCGGCGAGTATGTCGACGACGGCGTCGTAGTGGTGACGCCGGGCGGACTGCCACAGAGGTTCCTCGTCCCAGGTCACGCCGATCGCGGCCAGATCGGCGAGCTGGCGCCGCGCGACGTCCTCCCGGGTGCGATCGTCGAGATCCTCGATCCGGATGAGGAATCTCCGGCCGCTCGATCGGGCGAACAACCAGGCGAGCACCGCCGTCCGTAGGTTGCCGATGTGTAGGTCGGCCGACGGGCTGGGGGCAAACCGGCCCGCGGACGGGAGTGAGGTCACGGTAGTCCGCTATCCGTTCCGGCCATAGGGTCGAGACCGGGAACCAAAGCGTAGATGCTCGCTGACGGTGGCTTCTCCAACTGCTCGAAGGTGCACGAACCCGGGTCGCGGTCCGGCCGCCACCGGTTGAACTGGGCGGTGTGCCGGAAGCGGTCGCCCTCCATGTGGTCGTAGCGGACCTCGACCACAAGTTCGGGTCGGAGCGGGAAGAAGGAAAGGTCCTTACCGGCGTTCCAGCGCGACTGCCCGCTCGCGGCGCTCGTCTCATTCGCCCATGCCCAGGGATGGCCATCGAACCCAGTCGCCAACGGTTGCAACTCAACGAAGAGCTCACGGCGGCGGGCCATCGGGAACGCGCCGATCACGCCAACGGACGCCAGCGTCCCGTCGTCGCGGTACAGGCCCAGAAGCAACGACCCGACGGCAGTGTCGCCGGACTTGTGCAGCCGGTAGCCGGCGACCACACAGTCGGCGGTGCGCTGATGCTTGATCTTGAACAACGCACGCTTGTCGGGAAGATAGGGCACCGTCAACGGCTTCGCGATCACGCCATCAAAGCCAGCACCCTCCAGTTCCTCGAACCACCGCCGCGCGGTCTGGACGTCGGTCGTCGCCGGCGTGACATGAAATGACGGGCCACACCCGGTCATCGCGTTAGTGAGCGCCGCTCGGCGCACCTCGAACGGCTCGGCGGTGAGGTCGCGGTCACCGAGAGCCAGCAGGTCGAAGGCGATGAACGACGCAGGTGTTGCGCCTGCCAACATGCGCACCCGCGAATCGGCGGGGTGGATGCGCTGCTGCAGCGCCTCGAAGTCGAGCCGACCGTCGCGGGCGATGACGATCTCGCCATCGATCACGCACCGCGGCGGCAATTCCGCCGTGGCCGCCGCGACCAATTCTGGGAAGTAGCGCGTCAGTGGCCGCTCGTTGCGGCTGCCGAATTCGACCTCGTCGCCGTCCCGAAAACAGATCGATCTGAAGCCGTCCCATTTGGGTTCATAACAGGACATCAGCGGGATCTTCGCCACCGATTTCGAGAGCATCGGTGCCACGGGCGGCATCACCGGCAGATCCACTAGCCCATTGTGCACTCGGGTGCGAGGTGGCTGTCGTCGGCGGCGAGGCGCCCGCGCGCCTCGTCTGCACGGAAGCCGTCCTCTTCCAGTGCTCATACGTCGGTGCGCTTCGCCTCGGCGTGGGGCCTCTTTGTGCTGCTGTTGCCCGTCGGCCACCCGAGCCCATGTCCGTGCCCGCCGCGTCGCTTGACAGATACGCGTAACTTCGAAGGGTGAGTGGACTGCTCCGGCCGGAACGTGTCGCCGAGGTGACCTATGGCCGGAGGCAAGGCGCGCGCTTCCGCCACACCGCCCGGTTCGTCCGGTGGCGGCCCGACCGCCAGCCGCAAACCTGCACCGTTGCCCAACTCGAAGTGCCGTTGAGCTACGACCTGTACGACGTGCTGGAGTCGCACTGATGGCCACCGCAGCCGAGCAGATCGACGTGGCTGGTGTCGCTGTGCGGTTCACCAGTCCGGACAAGATGTTCTTTCCCCGACTCGGGGCGAACGGGACCAAGCGAAAGCTGTTGGAGTACTACCTCGCCGTCGCTACGGACGCGCTGTTGGGCGCGCTGCGTGACCGGCCGACCCACCTGCAGCGTTTTCCGGACGGAATCGAAGCCGAGGAGATCTATCAGAAGCGGGTGCCGGAGAAGCATCCGGAATATCTGCAGACCTGCCGGGTGAGTTTTCCGTCCGGCCGAACGGCGGACGCATTGAAGGTCACCCACCCATCCGCGATCATCTGGGCCGTGCAGATGGGCACCGTCACGTTTCACCCGTGGCAGGTGCGGTGTCCCGACACCGACCATCCCGACGAACTGCGGATAGACCTGGATCCGCAGCCGGGCACCGGATTCGCTGAGGCGCGCGCTATCGCCGTCGACGTGCTCAAGCCCCTGCTCGATGAGCTCGGGCTGGTCGGCTACCCGAAAACATCTGGGGGGCGCGGCATTCACGTCTATCTACGCATCGCAACCGACTGGGATTTCATTGCCGTTCGTCGGGCGGGCATCGCGTTGGCTCGCGAGATCGAGAGGCGTGCAACGGATTTGGTGACCACCTCCTGGTGGAAAGAGGAACGTGGCCGGCGGGTCTTCGTCGACTACAACCAGAATGCCAGGGACCGCACGTTCGCCAGTGCGTACTCGGTGCGCGCCACCCCGATCGCCACGGTGTCGACCCCGCTGACCTGGGACGAACTGTCGAGCGCGGATCCCGATGACTTCACTATCGCCACCGTGCCGGCACTGCTGGCCAGACGGGGTGATCCGATGGCTCGACTGGACTCGGTTGCTCAGTCGATCGCGCCGCTTCTCGATCTGGTTGCCGCCGACGAAGAGCGTGGCCTGGGGGACCTACCGTATCCGCCCAACTACCCCAAAATGCCGGGCGAACCCAAGCGGGTGCAGCCGAGCCGGGACGCTGACAAAAAACTCAAGGACTAGCCGGAAAGCGCTGCGGCGCAGCAGATAAGCCGCCCGGTCGGCTCAATGCAGGACCGGGGAAGTGGTGGGAATCAGACGCCGACCGGACAGCTGTAGCTGCCGTTGCTGCCGTACCAGCAACTGGTGCCGGAGACGAAACGGGCGCCGGGGCCGATGCCGTCGAGCGTGCACGAGCCGCTGTCCAGGTGGTAGCCGGGCCCGCAGCTCTGGTCGGCACTCGCAATCGGTGCGCCACCAATTCCCAGTCCGGCCGCGGTAAGGGCAAACGCGCCGCTGGCGAGAAGCGTTGCCGGCATGGAGACCCGACGCGCCATGGTGACCCTCCTGAAGTGGTTTCGACCTGAAATCGACTGGACCAATTGTGTCGTTATCGCACCGTAATCGTCCGTCGGACGATCGGCCCCGATTACGGCTGAAATCGCGTTCCCCCGATGGGGGGACAGCGGATTCATCTGCCGTCTCCACCTGCTGGCGGACAGACAACCCGGATTAGTTAGAGGATCTTGGTAATTACGAAAACAAGCTAACTAAATGGGGCTCCAGGAGCCGACATCGAAGGAGGGGCGAGCATGACGAACACCACCGCAACCAGGACCCGTGACAATTCCGCCTCGCTCTGGATCAAAAGGGCCATTGCCGGCGGCCTCCTATCCCTCGGCCCGGCCCTGGTGGCCTGCGGGGTAGCGCCCGACAGCTTCGCCGACACCACAGACGGAAACAAGGGCGGCCCGACATCCGTCAGCCACAGCACTGCGCACGGTCCTGCTGTGCACCACATCCCGAACGGGGCCGTCAAGCATCACCACCGTCACCACAACAAGGGCGGCGACTCCGGCGACGGCGGCGGCGACGAATAAGCCCCGAACGGGTTAGGTCCCAGACGGTGATCCCAGACGGTTTGGATCCCAGACGGGTCGCAGACAACTCGAGCGAACCGGCACGCTTCGGCCTGCCGGTTCGCTACGTCTTGTCGGCGGCCAGGATCTCGGCGACCACACGTTCGGCCGCATCGACGGCGCCCTCCATGTAGGCGCTCCATTCGCTTGCGGTGTCGGTGGACGCCCAGTGGATTCGGCCAACCGGAGGCGTCAGTTCGTGGCCGTAGTTCGTCCAGACCAGTGGGCCCATGTTGGCGTTGTAGCAACCACGCGTCCACTGCCGATCGCCCCACTCGCCGTCGATGTAGAAGACGGGTTTGGCGCCCTTGGGGCCGAAGATCCGGACCATCTGCTCGGAGAGCGCCTCTTTCCGCTTCTCCGGTGACCATCGACCGAAGGTGCGGGCCTGCTCGCCCTCGAGGAATGCCAGGATCACGCCGAGTTCGTTGCCCGGAATGCTGGTGTCGTTGGACATCCGGGCGGGGCCGACGTCCGAGATGAACTGGCCGTTGTAGCCCTCTTCCTGCCAGAACGGCTCTTCGAAGACGAAGAACGCCTTCATCGACGACCCATTCGGCATGCGCTGGGTGAGCTGATCGCGAACGCCCGACAGCGGGGGGTCGTAGAGAATCCGGCTGGCCAGGGTCGGTGAGATCGCGACGATGACGCGCTTACCGCGGAAGCTCCGTCCGCCGCGGCAGTGCACGGTGACCGAATCCTTGTGCTGCTCGATCGTCTGGACCGGCGCTTCGAGGATGATGTGATCGGTCAACTGGGCTGCCAGGCGATTCGGGATCTCCGACGTTCCACCGGCGAACCGCGTCGTCTGGGCGCCGCCCTCTTCCTCGGCGAACAATGCGGCGCCCACCCCGCAAGTCTGGATGGTGAACAGCAGGTGCAGGAACGACACCTCGACCGTGGGCACCGCCAGGATGCCCACCGTGCAGATCTCGAGAAGAGTGCGGGCGATCGGGCTGAGGCCCTGGGCGTCATACCAGGCGCCCGCGGTGATGGCGTCCCACTCGGCTGCCTTGGCGGCCTTCCACGGCGCGTCGGCGGAAACTGTCGCAGCCAGCTCGTCGAGCTTGGCCAGAACCCGGTTGACCGATTCGACGTCCTCGCTGAAGCGCGAGTGGAATTCGGTCTGGCCGAGCACGCCGGTACCGCAGAGTTCGTACTTGGTGTCGCCGTTGTCGTACTGGGGATAGGTCTCGACGCCGAGTTCGGCGGCCAACCTGAACATCCTCCTATGCGTATCGCCGATCCACTGCGCCCCGAGTTCGAAGGGGATGCCGGGGTAGGCCTCCTCGGTCAGGATTCGGCCGCCGGTTCGATCGTTGGCTTCCAAGATGAGCGGTTCCAGGCCCGCCTTCTTGAGTTCTCTGGCTGCATACAGGCCGGACAAACCGGCCCCCACGATGATGACGTCGGCCTCGCGTTCCATGAAGAGCGACAATACTGAACCAACCCGGGCCGATCGGCGCTTTCGGTCAGCGAATTTCGCAACCGGCGGTATCAATCGTGTTACCTGACTTCGGTGGCGCGAGGGCGCCCCTGCTAACCTCAGCTGGCAAACATTTCTGACCTTCATTAGAAAACTTGCCAACTACCGGTTTTTCCAGATCTGAGCTACTTTTCGGCCTGCGAATATGGTAGAAACTCAGCAAACGTTAAGGTGCAATTCAGGTACCGCTCAGACCTTCAAAGTTGCAGGGGGCGCCATGTCGCAGAGGCTCAGCAAAATCGAAAGCGCCGAATCCGGTGGCGCTACCGCCGATTTGCCGAAGCCTCGGGCACGCTCCGCAGACCAGAAGCGCGCCGGGCGGCGCATCCAGCCCTATGCGTGGTTGGGTGCCGGAGCAGTGACCCTCGGCCTCGGCGTGGCGATGGCCAGTGGCGCCGGTGTGGCCTACGCCGACAGCGACGCCGGCTCCGCTTCCGGTTCCGGTCAGTCGACCGCTGGCAACTCCTCCGCGCAATCGGATTCCGCGGGCGCGGCCCGTGCGCACTCAGCGCGCGCGGGAGGGGGCGCCGCCCGGCGTGCGGCGGTCGTCAAGTCAACCGCCGCACCGGATTCACCGCTCTCCGCGGCGGCCGTCACCAGTGCCGCGTCGTCAGCCGCGCAGGCGTCCGGCGATTCCACGGACGCTGAGACGCAAGCCGACTCGGCGGCGCGTTCGCAAGTGACGGCGGTCGCACGCTCGGCCCGGGCCAAGGCCGTCATCGACGCCAGCGAGCGGATCGACTCCGCGGCCTCGGCTGCGTCCGTGCCGAACCCGGCGGCGGACCCGTCGTTCAGCATGGTGTCCTGGGTTCCCGGCGACACCATCACACCGGGGTCGTCGGTGCAGACGGCCCTACTGCAAATCTCGACCACCCAGGACCTGCTTCAAGAGCAGACCTGGGGGAGTGGGAACGTCTTCGCCGGAATCGTGGCGATCGTTCCGCAGATGCTGCTGGGCGGGGCCACGTCATCGCTGTCCAACTGGCAGACGTCACTCCCGGTTGCCCAGCAGGCGGTCGCGGACACGGTAGGCGTCCCGGTGATGCACCAGATCGCGCAGTTGCAATTGCTGAACTCGCTGCTTATGCCCTCTATCGCTCAGGCTGAGCTGAATGCAGCCGCCCTGTTCATCCCCCTGGTCGGCGTCTTCGGGGCCTCTGAGGCCGCTGCTCAGGCGACGACGATGCTCAACTCCGCAAAGCAGAACGCACGGGTATACGGAGTGGTCCCGCTGACGATGTACGCGGGCACCGAGCCGATCGTCTACATCTCCGTCGACGGCGGCCCCAGGGTGCCCGTGCTCGTCGACACCGGATCGTCCGGCCTGGTCATCAGCTCCTCGGCGGTGGGATCGGGACTGGGCACAGCGACCGGCAGCGGCACCGGTGCCTACAGCGGCGGATTGACCTATGACTACAACACCTACAACGCCACCGTCGACTTCGGCAATGGCGTGACGACCGTGCCGACCGCGGTCAACGTGGTCAGTCCCGAGGACGACGCCGCTTTCAGGAACTATTTCGACTCCGCCGGTGTGGTCGGGGTCCTCGGCATCGGCGCCAATTCCGTGGGGCCGGGCCCCAGCCACCCGGCGACGTCGCTGCCGGGTGAGCTCAGCGACGGCGTCCTCATCTATCAGGACCTCGGCATTCTTGTGTTCGGCCCCAACCCGCTGCCGGCGAGGGTCACAGTCCCGGGCACGCCTAACGCCAATCTGCAGATTCAAGTGGGTAACGGCAGCAAGGTTCCGGTGAACGCCATCATCGATTCCGGCGGCGTCTACGGCACCATGCCGTCATACATCATCGGGAACAGCCAGACGTCCGGGAATCTTCCGGCCGGAACCAAGGTCTCGGTGTACACGAACGACGGGCAAACCCTGCTCTACACCTACACCACCAAGGGCAACTCCGGACCGACCGTCATCACCGATACCCTGCACAACACCGGCAACGAACCGTTCGCCCAAGGTCCGGTCTACATCGACTACAGCCCCGACAACGGCATCGGTTCGACGATCTTCGACTACATCTGACCCTCGGCATCTGACCCCCGGCATCTGACCCCCGGGGGGCCGCTGTCGTCGCACCCGATGCACATGACGGTTTGATTAGATGATTTTGAGATTTTCCTCACGTAGCCACGCAGGTGTGGTTACCCTCCGCTGAGGAGGACTGGCCAACGTTTGTCCAGCGAGGGGATGGCAATGGGTGCTGCAAAATTCATCGGCAGAGTCGGCGGATTGGCGGTGGCGTTAGGGGTCGGAACCGCAGCTTTCGCTGGTCAGGGCGTCGCCTCGGCAGATACCGGATCGTCGGCCGGTCAGGACAACCGCTCGGCGAGCTCCGATTCTTCGCCCTCTCATTCATCAAAAGGGTTGTCGAAGGCGTCTTCGGCTCGCACCGCGGGCGCGTCGCGCTCGTCAGGTAACGGCGGCGGGAACCCACGCGGCCTGCGGACGGCAGCCGCGGCTTCGCCCGATCTTCCGACGGCGGACTCGGATCAGGACGCGCCCGTAGCGGCATCGAGCGTCACGGATTCCACACGGGTCTCGACGGTTCCGAGCAGGGCGCGGGTGTCATCGGCGGCCACCCCCGCAGCCGCGCCTGCAGGGGCTGTGGTGGGTTTCCTGTCGGCCGTGGTCGACGACCTCCTCAACCCGGCCTCCGGGAGTGGTCCGAGCGCACCGGCCGACGCGCCGCTCTCCTGGCTCTTCACGGCGTTCAGCCGGCGTGAGGTGGGGGCGGACGCCTCGCCGACCGCATCCGCCACGGCGTCGGCGATTTTCGGCAACTCGATCATCGTCAACCCCGAGATGGAGTGGATCGAGGGTATTCTGCGCGGCACCCTGGATGCGACCTCGACCACCGGAGACGTGCTGAAATACAAGGTGGTCAGCGATCCGAGCCTCGGTGGAAAGATCCACATCGCCACCTCCGATGGGGCCTTGCTCGATACCGGCGACTTCTCCTACCTGCCGGACCAGTCAACGCTGGTGAACGTTGGACTGAACGAGCAGTTCAGCATCATGGTGTCCGAGTGGACCGGATTCGATCAGTTCATGAAGAGCATCCCGATCCTGGGACTCTTCGCCGAACCGATCATCAACCTCCTGTACCAGGTGCCGATCCTCAACCAGTTGCTGGCGCCCATCATCGGCGACTCTCAAATCGTCAACTTCAACGAGAATCCGAGCACGCTGGCCGCAGATCGGCCGGTCGCCTTCACCTACATGATGCCGTCATTCGACGGAACCCTGATCAGCGTCAATTACTTCCCGGCCAAGAATGTCGCACTCGGTGACGTGGACGAAGCGCCGACGGTCCTGAACGGCCCCGGGCTCGGGTCAGCCGGCGGCACCGATCCCGATGGGCAATGGAATCTCAGCGGCATGGTGCCCGGCATCGAACCCTTGCGGGCGGACGCGTTCACCGACCCGTCCGGCAACGACTACGAGGGCGGCGGCGGGTACAACGTCGTCACATGGGATCCGCGCGGCGAATTCGCCTCCGGCGGCATTCTCCAGCTCGACAGCCCCTTCTGGGAGGGCCGCGACACATCCGCCATCATTTCCTGGCTGACCAGCGACAGCAACACCGCGAAGAGTCAGATCAAAATGGAGTCGGAGGATGATCCGCTGATCGGCATGGTCGGCGGTTCATACGGCGGTGGAATTCAGTTGGCCACCGCGGGTACACCCGACAAGCGCATCGATGCGATCGTCCCGACGATCACCTGGAACTCGCTGAATCAGTCGCTCTACCCGAGCGACACCTTCAAGACGGCGTGGGGCGATCTCCTGTTGCTGGCCCTCGTCACCACAGGCGCGCGGATCAACAACCAGATCTACAAGGGCATCCTGACCGGCAACCTGCTCGGCTGGCTCAGCGAGACATCGCAGGCGATGATCGCGGCCAGCGGATCGACCATGTTGGTGAACAACATCGACATCCCGACCCTCTTCGTCCAGGGCACCGTCGACGGCCTGTTCACGCTGGACCAGGCGGTGACGAACTCCCAGCAGATCGCCACAGCCAACCCGCTGACCCCAAACAAGATGGTCTGGTTCTGCGGCGGCCACGGCTTCTGCCGGGATCCCAAGCCGCAAGAACAGGATCAGGTGATCAACAACCTGAAGTGGCTGGATCAGTACGTCGCCGGCACCTCCACGGCCGCCGACGACATCCCGAACTTCACCTGGTACGACCAGAAGGGTGTCGGGTACTCGTCGACGTTGATGCCCTATGACCCGAACTTCAACGACGCCGACCAGCTGAGCTTTGAAGGCGAAGGCGGCAACATGCTGATCGTCCCGGTCCTCGGTGGTTCCGGGCCGGCATCGGCGAACGAAGTCCAGCTGCCGCTGAACTTCACCATCCCGACCGAAGCGCGGCGTGCCTTCGATGTGGACATCGACCTGCCGACCGGCACGGTAATCGCATCGGCTCCGCAGTTGAGCTTCACTTACCAGGGCATCGGCACCACTCGTTCCCTGTACGCGCAGTTGGTCGACAACGCGACCGGTCGTGTTGTCGGGAATCTGGTGACACCGGTGACCGTCAACCTCGATGGTCGTCAGCACACGGTGGACATTCCGATGGAATACATCGCATACACGTCCGACGATGCAGGCGACACCCTGACGCTGCAGATCACCAGCTCGGCGACGGCCTACGAGAACTGGACGTCCTTCGGCGTGATCAACGTGTCGAACATCAACCTGAACATCGCGACCGTGGCCGACCCCCAGCCCCTGCCCACGCCCTGATCGGTGGGCAGGTAGGCCGCAAGTGCCAGCGGTGATCCCGACGGGCAGCGTCGGCCGTCGGGATCACCGCTTTCTGCTGTGAGTGGCGGCGTGAAGCTGCTCAACCATCGCCGAATGTGCCTAGTGGGCGGAAGGTCCGGCCGTCGGCCACCGCAGTAGCGCCACGCTCGGGGAGTGAGCTTGGGGCTTACCCGGTGTCGGTTGCCGTACCGGCGCGGGCGCTGCGACGCAAGCGGTGGCCGGATTTACCCGAGGGCCGCTTATTGCGAAGTGTGCCCTGGGCCTCATCCTGGGATGCATCAGGCGCTTCGGCGCTCGCCGAATCGTCGGCTTCGGCGTCCGTGGCGGCGTCCTGGTCAGCCGAGTCGACGGCTTCGATTTCGGGGCCGGTCTCGGTCTCGGTCTCGGCGTCGGCGTTCGGGGCCTCGTTCGCCGAATCGTCGGTCTCGGCGGCAGGAATCTGGTCCGAGGAGTCCTCGACGGCCTTACCGCGCTTCTTCTTGGTCTTCTTGGGCTTCGCCGCTTTGGGCAACGCCGGTGGCTTCTCCGCCACGAAGGCCAGATAGAACGCTGCGGCGCCCAGGAGAACCACGGTCAGCGCGCCACCATAGACGCCGTACAACCAGGGGCCCGCGGCGTCCAGACTCACCCAGATCTCAGCGATCGCGGTCGCGATGATCAGCGCGCCCGCCACCACGTGGGCGCCGGCCGACCACATCCGAAGTGTCAGTGCCGGCGCGGGTGTCTGAGCCCCGGGCGCCCGAGTGCGCAGCAATGTGAGAACCACCGGCAGGGCGGCGAGTGCTACCGACACACCCGTGGCGATGCGGATGATGGTGCCGAGGGTGTGCGACGTTTCGCCCATCAATTCCCACCAGCGGGGAATGACGAACAGAGCGAACCCGACACCGGCAGCGACACACAAGCTGAGGTGTATTGCCGTCGCGGTGATCCGCCCCATGCCTGGCTCCGTTGCTTCCCAGAATGTGGTCCGAGGTGCGATCGGGCGAATCACCGCCCGATCGCACCTCGGATGGGTGCGGAGGATAGGGGATTTGAACCCCTGAGGGCTGTTAACCCAACCCGCGTTCCAGGCGAGCGCCATAGGCCACTAGGCGAATCCTCCGTCGGCCATGTTAGCCGACATCCCTGGTGCAATCCGACGGGCTGCGTGTCGACTGCCTGTCAGGACGACCCGGGGTGGGTATTAGACTCGCCGTGGACCCCGCGCGGCGTCTATCCTGTGAACTCCCCCAGGGCCGGAAGGCAGCAAGGGTCAATGGGCTCTGTCGGGTGCGCGGGGTCCCCAATTCTTGAGTGGCGCAGCAATGCGCTTGGAGGCCCGCATGGTGTCGTTCCATTCCCTTGGTCGCGATGAGTTGGTCGCCCAGCACGAGTTGCAGCAGCGCAACTATGCGGACTTGCAGGCGAAGAAGCTGTCGCTGAATCTGACTCGCGGCAATCCCTCGAGCGCGCAACTGGATCTGTCGAACGCGCTGCTCAGTTTGCCCGGCACGGACTATCTGGATTCCGAGGGAACCGACACCAGGAACTATGGCGGTCCGCATGGATTGCCCGGCCTGCGTGCCATCTTCGGCGATCTGTTGGGCATCCCGGTGGCCAATCTCATCGCCCGCAACAACTCCAGCCTGGAGATGATGTACGACGCGGTCGTGTTCTCGATGCTGCATGGCGGGGTGGATTCTCCGCGGCCATGGATCGAGGACAGGCTGACCGGCTCGGGCGTGAAGTTTCTGTGCCCGGCGCCCGGATATGACCGCCACTTCAGCATCACCGAGAGCCTGGGCATCGAGATGATCCCCGTGCCGATGGGAGAAGACGGCCCGGATGTCGACCTGATCGAGGAATTGGTGGCTGCAGACCCGGCCATCAAGGGCATGTGGTGCGTTCCGGTGTTCTCCAACCCCACCGGCACCACCTACTCGTGGGAGAACGTGCGACGTTTGGTCCAGATGCGGACGGCGGCCCCGGACTTCCGCCTGTTCTGGGACAACGCCTACGCGGTGCACACACTGGTACTCGATTTCGTGCCCCAGATCGACGTGCTCGGTCTGGCGGCGGCGGCCGGCAACCCGAACCGCCCCTACGTGTTCGCCTCGACTTCGAAGATCACCTTCGCGGGCAGCGGCGTCGGGTTCTTCGGCGGATCGCTGGGAAATATCGCGTGGTATCTGCAGCACGCCGGTAAGAAGCTGATCGGCCCCGACAAGGTGAACCAGCTGCGGCATCAGATGTTCCTGCGCGACGCGGACACCGTCCGGCTGCACATGATGCGTCACCGCGACGTGCTGGCGCCCAAGTTCGCGATGGCCCTGGAGATTCTCGAGAATCGGCTCGGCGAGTCCAAGATCGCGTCCTGGACCGAGCCCAAAGGCGGCTACTTCATCAGCCTCTATGTGGAGCCGGGTACGGCGAAGCGGACGGTCGCTCTGGCCAAGGACGCCGGAATCGCCGTCACCGAGGCGGGCGCCGCGTTCCCGTATCGCAAGGATCCCGGCGACACCCACATCCGGATCGCGCCGAGCTTCCCACCGATCGGCGAGCTGGCCGACGCGATCGACGGACTGGCCACCTGCTCGCTGCTGGCGGCCACCGAGTTCCTGCTGCGTTGACGTCCTCCTGCGTTGACGGCTAGTCCGGCCGTGTGGGTAGCCTGCTGACGTGGCGCTCTACCGCAAGTACCGGCCGGCGACGTTCGGCGAGGTGGTGGGCCAGGAGCACGTCACCGATCCGCTGTCCACCGCGCTGTCCGCAGGGCGGATCAACCACGCCTACCTGTTTTCCGGACCGCGCGGTTGTGGGAAGACGTCCTCCGCGCGCATCTTGGCCCGTTCGCTCAACTGTGAAAAGGGGCCCACCCCGACACCGTGCGGAGTCTGTGACTCCTGCGTGGCGCTAGCCCCCAACGGTCCCGGTTCGGTCGACGTGGTGGAACTCGACGCCGCAAGCCACGGCGGCGTCGACGACACCCGCGAACTGCGGGACCGCGCGTTCTACGCTCCCGCGCAGTCGCGCTACCGCATCTTCATCGTCGACGAAGCGCACATGGTCACCACCGCCGGCTTCAATGCGCTGCTCAAGATCGTCGAAGAACCGCCGGATCATCTGATCTTCATCTTCGCGACCACGGAGCCGGAAAAGGTGTTGCCGACAATCCGGTCGCGCACCCATCACTACCCGTTCCGGTTGCTCGCCCCGCGCACGATGCGTTCCCTGATCGAGCGAATCTGCCAGTCGGAGAACGTCCAGATCGACGACGCGGTCTTTCCGCTGGTCATTCGTGCCGGCGGCGGTTCGCCCCGCGACACGCTGAGCGTTCTCGACCAGCTTCTGGCGGGTGCTCAGGACAACCTGGTGCATTACCAGCGGGCGCTGGCATTGCTCGGAGCCACTGACGTCGCACTCATCGACGACGCCGTCGACGCATTGATCGCATCGGACGCCGCCGCGCTGTTCGGTGCCGTCGAAGCGGTCATCGACGCCGGGCATGACCCGCGCCGGTTCGGTGTGGACCTCCTGGAACGCTTCCGCGATCTGATCGTGCTGCAAGCCGTGCCGGACGCCGCCAGCCGTGGAGTGGTCGACGCACCCGAAGACGTTCTGGAGCGGATGCGCGACCAGGCCGCCCGAATCGGTCCGGCAACCTTGGCGCGGTATGCGGAGGTGGTGCACGCCGGGCTCGGCGAGATGCGGGGTGCCACGGCACCCCGACTGCTCCTCGAAGTGGTGTGCGCCCGGTTGCTGCTGCCCTCGGCAAGCGATACCGAATCCGCGCTGCTGCAGCGCATCGAACGCATCGAGACCCGAATGGACATCTCGATTCCGGCGGCCGAAGCGGCCATGAGTGCGGCTGCCGCAGCGCCACCGAAGACCTATGTCCGCAAGACTCAGCAGCCTCCCGTGAATGACGCCCCGGCCCCGGTATCCGCGTCCGCGGGTCCCGATTCGACCCGCCCGGTTGCCCCTGCCCCTGCCCCTGCCCCTGCCCCGGCCGTGCCCGATCCGCCTCCTGCAGCAGCGCCCACCCCCGCATCGCGAACCCCGGCACCGCCCAGCCCCGCGGTGCCGTCGGCACCGCAGCATGACTCCGAACCTGTGGCGCCGGCCGCGCACGTACCCGGTGAACCCGGCGCCGCCGACGTCAGGAAGCTCTGGTCGACGGTTCGTGAGAAGGTTCGCGAACGCAGCCGGACCACCGAGGTGATGCTGGCGGGTGCGATCGTCCGCGCAGTGGAGACCGACACTCTGGTCCTCGGCCATGAATCGGCGCCCCTGGCCAAACGACTCTCCGAGCAGCGCAACGCCGACGTGATCAGAGACGCACTCAAGGATGTGCTGGGTGTCAACTGGCGGGTGCGCTGTGAGCATGGCGGGGGACCCGTCGATCCCGCGCCGCCGACGGCTCCCGCTGCTACCGGTCCGGATCCGGCGGACGTCGCGCGTGCCGAGGAGGACAGCATGATTGCCGAGGTCAACCGAGACGAGGGGGCCGCCCCCAGGCGCGACCCGGAAGAGGTCGCACTCGAACTCCTGCAGAGTGAACTCGGCGCGCGTCGCATAGACGGCTGAGAACTCGTGCTCACGTTCCTCAACGATTCGAATCTGGGCCTCGACCCGGAGCGCGACCCGTGGAACGAGGTGCTGCCCGCCCTGGGGATCGAAACGATCTCCACGATTGATCTCCCGGAGTTGGATCGCAGTGTCGCTGAGCACGAGCCGGACATAGTGTTCATGCCGATCGCGGACTTTCACCGTGTGCTGGCCTCCGGTGACCGTCACTACCGGGGTTTTGCCATGGTCAAGTCGAAGTTCACGGGAAGCACGAACCTGCCGAGTGTTCTGGTCGTCTGCAAAGACGATCCGGCTACGTGCCTCGCGGAACTCAAAGGGGCCGCCTTCGGCTACATAAACAGGGCGTGCACGTCCAGCTATTACGCGCCGGCGATCCTGCTGCACCGCCTCGGTACGTCGCTCGTCGATTTCTTCGACCTTCGCCCGACCGCGCCCTGGCAGGGGCAGATCGATGCGGTGATATCAGGAGAAGTCCGGGCCACAATGGTCCCTGAGGACGTCTGGAGGTCCACGGCGTCCAACGGCGAGAGGACGAAGATCGTCGGCCGCTACGACGAGGCCACGGGTGCGATCATCGTGGTCCGCAACGGTCTCGACGCCGGCGTCTTGCACCCGCTGCTGGATGCCGCGGTCGCGTGGAAACCGGAGCGTGACGCCATCTTCGGCGGATTCAAACCGTTCACCGACGCGGCCGTGGCCACCTTCTTCCGTGACCTCGATCTGCTGCCGGGGATATAGACCCGGTCAGGCGGTCCACCAGGGCCGCAACGGCAGGCCCCCGTCGCGGCCCTGGTGGTCCAGCTTGACGGCCAGCACCTGGTGTAGTTGGACGACATTCGTTTCGAAACCCAACCGCGATCCGGCCATATACAGACCCCAGACCTTGGCGGTCGCGAGTCCCACCTCGACGACTGCCTCGTCCCAGTGCTCGACGAGGTTCCGGCACCAATCGCGCAGCGTCAACGCGTAATGGTGGCGCAGGTTTTCTTCATGCACCACCTCCAGGCCGACGTTCTGAGCTTCGGTGATGATCCGGCCCGAACCGGTTAGTTCGCCGTCCGGGAACACGTAGCGGTCGATGAAGTTGCCCGTCGCCCCGCCCCCCTTGTTGTCCGGTCGAGTGATGCAGTGGTTGAGCATCAGGCCGCCGGCCTTGAGTTTCGACTGGAGGAAGCCGAAATAGGCGGGGTAGTTCGCCACTCCAATGTGCTCGGTCAGTCCGATCGACGACACCGCGTCGAATCCGGACTCCCGGACATCGCGGTAGTCACTGTGCCGGACCTCGGCGAACTCGGTGAGGTCCTCGTCGACGATGGCCTTCTGCGCCCACGTCGCCTGCTCGCGAGACAACGTGACACCGATGGCCTTCACGCCGTGCCTAGCCGCATAGCGGACCATGCCACCCCAGCCGCATCCGACGTCCAGGAGTCGGTCGCCCGGCTTCAGACGCAGCTTCTCGAACACCAACCGGTATTTGTTGTCCTGAGCTTCTTCGAGCGTCGCGTCGGTGTCGGGATAGCAGGCGCAGGTGTAGGTCATCGAGGGGCCGAGGACTAACTCGTAGAAGGCATTCGAAACGTCGTAATGGTGGTGAATGGCCTCGGCGTCACGGGTTTTGCTGTGCCGCAACCCCTCCGCGATGCGCCGCCAGCGCGGCAGCGCCTCCTGTGGTGGGGGAGCGATCGGCTTGAGGTGTTCGAAACCGATCGACCGGATGACGTCGACGAGCACCCGGGGCGACGGCCGCTTGATGTCGTTTTGCGCGGCCATCGCCGCGAGCAGTGGGTAAGGGTCCCCGGAGTGGACGCCGAGCAGATCAAGGTCGCCGGAGACGTATGCGCGGGTCAGTCCGAGGTCGCCGGGGGCGGTCGCCAAATACGTTGTGCCGCGTGGGGTCAGAAGGTCCAGGCCCAGGTCGGCGTCGTCGGGCCCTGCACTGCTTCCGTCGTAGGCCGTGAACTTCAGCGGGAGGCCGTCGCCGGCGGCGAAGATCTCCAGGATTTCGGCGAGGCTGAGTTTTCCGCCCGGCACCTGCCCCCCGATCTGTACCCCGTCAGCCTTGAATGTCGTCATTGCCGTTGTACCGCCTTTGCGTAGAGATCGAGCAACCGCGAATCGGGATCGTAGGTCTTCTTCACGGTGTTGTAGGACTCCGCGCCGTAGAGACCGTCGAACTCCTCGCGGGTGTAGAAAGCGTCCGAGTACAGCGACTTGTGTCCACCCAGTTCGGACACCTTGCGTTCGATGAGTCTGTTCGTGTGGCCCTCGGAACCGGACACCGACGGCACCGATGACCAGAAGCCGATGTTGACGTAAGTCTGTCCGGCGAGCAGCGGGTAGAGCGGCCAACCGTCATCATCACGCAGGCGCAGCGGGCACAGCCAGACCGGCTCGATCGGAACATTGTCCAGGAACCAGGTCAGGAAATTCTCGGTGTTCGGCAGCGGCACTTCGACGTCCTGCACGACGCGCTCCAGCGGAGGGCGGCCGTGCCGGGCTTCGATTCGATCGGCGATGCCGAACCTCTGGTCGTAGCCGACCAGCTTCCAGTAGAAGCTGCTGCGTCGGTAGCGGCGCGGCCACCATCGACGGACGGTCGGGTTCTGGGCGCCGAACGCGCGCGAACACCAGAACCAGTCGGTGTCCCAGCGCCACAGGTAGTCGTGGATGGTCAGGCGGTCGTGTTTCACGCCGGCCTCATGCTGAATCGAGCGGTAGTAGATGTCGTTGCCGGTGTAGTCGCTGACCGGTCCCGGTGCGGTGGTCTGGGTTCCCAACGTCAGATAGCTCTCGGTGGCGCTGAATACGACCCCGTCCAGGTAGTCGACGCGCACCCCATCGTGGCTCGCCGCGTCGACGATCGCGCCGGCGGTGGCGATCAGGTCGGACAGGCTGTGAAACCTGATGTGCCGCAAGGCGACGAAGGGCTTGACCGGCTCGAGTTCGATGCGGAGACGGACTGCGTACCCGAGGGTTCCGTAGGAATTCGGAAAGGCGCGGAACAGTTCGGGCTCGCGGGACCGGCTGGTGGTGACCACTTCGCCGCCGCCGGTCAGCACGTCCATCTCCAGGACCGATTCGTGCGGCAGGCCGTTGCGGAACGACGCCGACTCGATGCCGAGCCCGGTGACCGCGCCGCCGAGCGTGATGGTCTTCAACTGCGGGACCACCAGGGGTGAGAGCCCAACCGGAAGCGTCGCCGCGACCAGGTCTTCGTAGGTGCACATGCCGGCCACGTCGGCTGTCTGACCGCGCGTGTCTATAGAGATGACGTTGGCCAGTCCGGAGACGTCGAGCCCCGGCGCGGAACGCTTCGCGCGAGCCCGAAAAAGGTTGGAGGTGGGTTTGGCCAGACGAACGGGTGCCCCCGCCGGGATGGCGCGGTAGCTGTTCAGGAGCCGCCGCACACCCTCCGCGTGAGCGCTCTGTGCTGCAACGTCCGCCACAGGACTACGCTAGTCCGCGCCCGCGGTAGATGCGACCGCACGAGTGATGACGAGGAGTTTTACCTGATGGGAGTCGTTAGCGCGGCCAGCACGGTCGAGATCAACGCCGAACCCGCCACGGTGCTGAAGGCCATCGCGGACTACCGCGACGTGCGGCCGAAGATCCTGTCGCCGCAGTACACCGACTATCGGGTAGTCGAAGGCGGCCAGGGCCCCGGCACGGTTGCGACCTGGAAACTGCATGCCACGAAGTCCCGGATCCGGGACGTCCGCGCCAACGTCGACCTGGCCGGGCACACCCTCATCGAGAAGGACGCCAATTCGTCCATGGTGATCAATTGGACCGTGTCGCCGGCCGGGCCGGGCTCGTCGGTGACTGTTAAGACGACGTGGAACGGCGCGGGCGGCGTCAAGGGTTTCTTCGAGAAGACCTTCGCGCCGCTCGGCTTGCGCCGTATTCAGGACGAGGTGCTCGCGAACCTCAAGACCGAGATGGAGCGCCCCGCCTAGGCGGTGCGGGGCGGCTGGGTGACCAGGTAGGCCACGATGCCCTTCACCACCGCGGAGGCGTACTTCTGCCGCCCGTCTTGGCTTTCCATCAGCGATGAGTCGACGGGGTTCTTCATGTTGCCCAGTTCGACGAGGATCGACGGGTACTGGGCCAGATTGAGCCCGGCCAGATCCGATCGCCCGTATAGGCCGTCGTTGCCGATGTAGTTGGCTTCCGGGATTCCCGATGCGGCCAGCTGATCGCGCATGATCCTGGCGAACTGCACCGCCGGACCCGCCTGAGCCTGGTTGAGCGGTGGAGCCGAATAGTTCACGTGGAATCCCCGCCCGGTGGCGGGTCCGCCGTCGGCGTGGACCGACACCACCGCATTCGGCGCCAACGCGTTGGCCATCGCGGCGCGCTCGTCGACGCAGGGGCCGACGGCGTCGTCGTTGCCCCGGGACATCGCCGTTCGTACGCCGTACTGGGACAGCTGCTGGCGGATCAGCAGGACGGTGTCCCAGGCGAAGGTGTGCTCGGCGAATCCGTCCGCGGTCGCCGTCCCGCTGGTTTGGCAGTCCTTGGTTCCGCCCCGGCCGGTGGGTACCTGGCGGGTCAGCGAGGCGTCATTTGCGCCGTTGTGGCCCGGGTCGAGGAAGACGATCATCCCGGCGATGTTGCCCGGCGCGGCCTGGGTGACCGGGGCGGTCGCCGGTGATGCGGCGGCCAGCACAACGCCGGTGGTCGCCGCGGCCACGACACGCGTGCAAGTGGAAATCGGCACGCACGTCACGGTAACTGCTCGCCGTCTAGGCTTGAAGTCACCAGCGGGCCCTGGAGGCCAGGAGCAACCAAGTCGAGACCAAGACGCAAGGGGACTGTCATGCAACCCGGCAATTTGCAACCCGGCGGCCAACCGGATATGTCGGCGCTGTTGGCGCAGGCGCAGGAGATGCAGCAGCGGTTGATGGAGGCGCAGGAGAAGCTCGCCAGTTCCGAGGTGCACGGGCAGGCCGGTGGCGGGCTGGTGCAGGTGACTATGAAGGGCACCGGGCAGATCGCCTCCGTGCAGATCGACCCGAAGGTCGTCGACCCCGATGATGTGGAAACCCTGCAGGATCTGATCGTCGGTGCGCTGGCGGATGCGTCGCAGCAGATGACGATCATGGCGCAGAGCCACCTCGGACCGCTTGCCGGTGGGTTGGGCGGCCCGTCGGGTCTGCCCGGCTTCTGACTTTTCGCCATGTTCGAGGGGCCGGTCCAGGATCTGATCGACGAGCTCGGAAAGCTGCCGGGTATCGGGCCGAAGAGCGCCCAGCGGATCGCGTTCCATCTGCTGTCTGTTGCGCCCCCGGACATCGACCGTCTGACCGCAGCCTTGGGGCGGGTTCGCGACGGTGTCCAGTTCTGCGACATGTGCGGCAACGTGTCGGACGCGCAGCGATGCCGGATCTGCAGCGACGCCCGGCGCGACGGCTCACAGGTGTGCGTCGTGGAAGAACCCAAGGATGTGCAGGCCGTAGAGCGGACCCGCGAGTTCCGCGGGCGCTACCACGTTCTGGGCGGGGCGTTGGATCCACTGTCCGGAATAGGCCCGGATCAGCTGCGAATTCGTCAGTTGCTCAACCGGATTGGTGAGCGGGTCGACGGTGTCGACATCACCGAGGTGATCATCGCGACGGACCCCAACACCGAGGGTGAGGCCACCGCCACCTATCTGGTGCGCATCTTGCGGGACATCCCCGGTTTGACCGTCACGCGTATCGCGTCGGGGCTGCCGATGGGGGGCGACCTGGAATTCGCCGACGAACTCACACTCGGCCGCGCTCTGTCCGGCCGCCGCGTGCTGACTTAGGGGCTAAACGCGGCGGGGCTAAACGCGGCGGGGCTAAACGCGGCGGGGCGCGGCCAGGCGTTCCCGGCGCAGTAGGTCGACTTCCGGCAGGTCCAGCGGCGGCAGGGGGCCCACCACGCGCGACAACAGCAGGTCAGCCAGTTCGGGATTGCGGGCCAGGCACGGCCCGTGCAGGTAGGTGGCGAAGACGTTGCCCTGAACCACCCCGTCGAAGCCGTCCCCGTCGCGGTTTCCCGCGCCCTTGACAATGGCGGCCAGGGGTCTCGCCGCAGGGCCGAGAACCGTACCGCCGCGGTGGTTTTCGAAGCCGGTCAGCGGTTGGGTCAGGCCGTCTACCAAAGGTGTGGACACCACCTCGCCGATGGTGCGCTCCGCCTGCGGTGAGGTGGTCACATCGAGTAGTCCGACGCCGTCGACGCGCTCACCGGCGGAGGTTTCGTACCAGTGGCCCAGCACCTGAATAGCGGCGCAGATCGCCAGAACGGGCGTGCCGCGCACCGCCGCGCGTTGCAAACCCTGGTGCGTCAGAAGGTGTTTGGTGGCCAGGCGTTGCGCGTAGTCCTCGGCTCCGCCGAGCGTGTACAGGTCCAGGGAGTCGGGCACGGAGTCGGACAGCGTGATTTCGACGATCTCGGCGGCGATGCCCCGGAGGAGCAGCCTTCGTCGCAGTACGACGGCGTTGCCGCCGTCGCCGTAGGTGCCCATCACGTCGGGCAGTACCAGTCCGATCCGCACGGTGGAACTCATCGCATCCGCCCCAGAGTTCGGGTGAGCGACAGGAACGCGGTGTAGTTCGCCACCACCTCGACGTGCCCCGTGGGGCAGGAGGTGATGGCGTCAATCGTGTTGTGTACCAACGTGTGCGGTACATCGGCGTATCCGAGACGGACCGCCAGATCGGTTCCCCGTTCGCCCGCGGCGACCACCGGTGTGTGGGCGAAATGCTCGAAGTTGACGTCCCACAACCAGGAGAGATCCTCCCCGTCGGGAACCTGTCCGTTGACGCTGATGACGACGCCCTGGGCGGACGTGTCGACCATCGACAGCGCCTCCTGCCACCCGGCGGGGTTCTTGGCCAACAGTATTCGAGCTGTGTGCCCGCCCATCTGAACGGTGCGGTACCGGCCCGCAACCTCGTCGACGTCCGACACGGCTGCGACGGCGGCGGCAGGCGACGCTCCGAGTGTCACCGCCGCGGCAACGGCCTGCGTGGCATTGCCGCGGTTCACCATCCCCGGTAGCGACAATCGCATCGGAATCGAAAATCCTTCGGGCCCATGAATATTTGAGTCGTCGTACCACCATTGCGGCGTCGGCCGCTTGAAGTCGGTGCCGGTGGAATACCAGCCCGCGGAATCCCGGACGATGATTTCGCCGCTGCGGGGACAGCTCACCGAATCGTTGGCCCATCCGCCACCGGCGGCCACCCACACGACATTCGGGCAGTCGTATGCCGCCGATGTCATCAACACGTCGTCGCAGTTGGCCACCACGACCGCATCGGGATGTCGCGCCAGCCCGGAACGCAGGGTGCGTTCGATGTGGTTGATCTCGCCGACGCGGTCCAATTGGTCGCGCGAGAGATTCAGCAGCACGATGGCCGCGGGGGACACCGCATCGGATACGTGGGGGACGTGCATTTCATCGACCTCGAGCGCCGCGAGAACGGCGTCCCGGGAGCCTGCCAGCGCGGCGACCAACCCGGCGTCCATGTTCGCGCCTTCGGCGTTGGTGGCGACCGGCCCGATGGTGTTCAGTGCCGCCGCGATCATCCGGGTGGTGGTGGATTTGCCGTTGGTCCCGGTGACGACGACGGTCCGCCGGCCGGTTCCGAGCTGGCGCAAGATCGACTTGTCCAGGGACATCGCGACGAGTCCGCCGATCATGGCACCGGCTCCGCGTCCGGTCACCCGGGAGGCCCAGCGCGCGGTTGCGCCGGCGGCCAGTGCTGCGCGGCCTCGGATGGTCAAGGTCTGGCTGGGCATCGATGGTGAGTGTATGCCGACACGGGGAGGACCTCCCGGGTGCTGTCGGGAACGCGTGCCATTCTGACGTGGTGAGGCACACATGGGGTCGGCCGGCTTCCACGGCGGACAACGGCTGGGTCGTGGCGGATGTCGAGACCTCGGGCTTCAACCCTTCCCATGCCCGTGTCATCAGCCTGGCCGTCCTGGCGCTCGATCCTGAGGGGAATGTCGAGCGCTCGGTGGTCAGTCTGCTGAACCCGGGAGTCGATCCCGGTCCGACGCACATCCACGGACTGACGGCGGAGATGCTGGAGGACCAGCCGACGTTCGCCGAGATAGCCGACGACGTCGTCGAACTCCTGCACGGCCGCACTCTGGTCGCGCACAACGTGGCGTTCGACTACGACTTCCTGACCGCGGAGGCGGAGCTCGCCGGGACCTCGCTGCCGGTCGACGAGGTGATGTGCACGGTCGAGCTCGCCCGCAGGCTCAATCTGGGGCTGGCCAATCTGCGCCTGGAAACCCTTGCGCGACACTGGAATATCGAGCAGCGGCAGGCGCACGATGCGTTCGATGATGCGCTGGTGCTCTCCCGGCTGCTCGTCCCGGCGCTGCAGCGCGCACGCGCAGCCGATGTGTGGCTTCCGGTCCGTCCGGCGACGCGGCGACGCTGGCCGAACGGACGGGTCACCCACGATGAGCTGCGCCCACTGAAGGCGCTCGCCTCCCGCATGCCGTGCCCGTATCTCAACCCGGGCCGGTACGTGCGGGGCGGGCAGCTGGTCCAGGGCATGCGGGTGGCGCTGTCGGCCGACGTGGAGCGCACCCACGAGGAGCTCGTCGAGCGGATCCTGCATGCCGGCCTGGCTTACAGCGACGCCGTCGATCCGCATACCTCGTTGGTGGTCTGCAACGAATCCGCGCCCGAGCAGGGCAAGGGCTACCAGGCCCGTGAGCTCGGTGTTCCGGTGGTCTCCGACGCCGACTTCATGGATTCGGTCAACGCGGTGGTGCAGGGCACCGGCGTCGATGAATTCGCGCCGAACGCCAATGAGGGCCAGCAGTTCGCGCTCTTCTAGCCCAGCCCTGCTCTAGCCCAGCCGCGCGGCCCGGTTCACGGCTGACACCACGGCCCGCAGCGATGCCGTGGTGATGGAGGTGGCGATTCCGACGCCCCACACGGTGTGCCCGCCGACGGACGCCTCGACGTATGCGGCCGCAGCGGCTTCCTCACCCGCGGACATAGCGTGCTCGGAGTAGTCCAGGACGCTGACGTCGAACCCGACGGCTGACAGCGCATCGACGAACGCGGCCAACGGTCCGTTGCCCTTTCCGCTGATCTCGGTCTCGACCCCGTCGATCTTCACGGTGGCCTCGATGACATCTGTGCCGCCGTCGAGCTCGGCGCCGATCACCTTCTGGCGCATGCGTTCCAGCGGCACGACCGGGTTCAAGTATTCGTCGGCGAAGGCGTCCCACATCTCCTTGGGCGAGACTTCGCCGCCCTCGCCGTCGGTGATCCGCTGGACGGCCTGGCTGAATTCGATCTGCAACCGTCGCGGCAGCACCAGCCCGTGATCGGTTTTCATGATGTAGGCGACGCCGCCCTTGCCGGACTGCGAGTTGACGCGGATGACTGCCTCGTACGTCCTCCCGACGTCCTTGGGATCGATCGGCAGGTAGGGGACCTGCCACAGGATGTCGTCGACATCGGAGTCGGCGGCGTCGGCGTCGGCCTTCATGGCGTCCAGGCCCTTGTTGATCGCATCCTGATGGCTTCCGGAGAACGCCGTGTAGACCAGGTCGCCACCGTAGGGGTGACGCTCGTGGACGGGCAGTTGGTTGCAGTACTCGACGGTGCGGCGGATCTCGTCGATATTGGAGAAGTCGATCTGCGGGTCGACGCCGCGCGAGTACAGGTTGAGCCCCAAGGTGACCAGGCAGACGTTGCCGGTCCGCTCGCCATTGCCGAACAGGCAGCCCTCGATCCGGTCGGCGCCGGCTTGGTAGCCCAATTCGGCCGCGGCGACGGCTGTTCCCCGGTCATTGTGGGGATGCAGGCTCAGGATGATCGAGTCGCGTCGCTTCAGGTTGCGGCTCATCCACTCAATCGAGTCGGCGTACACATTGGGGGTTGCCATCTCGACGGTGGCGGGCAGGTTGATGATCAGCGGCCAGTCCGGGGTCGGTCCGATGATGTCGGAGACGGCGTCGCAGACCTCCACGGCGTAGTCCAGTTCCGTCCCGGTGTACGACTCGGGGGAGTACTCGTACTGCCAGCGAGTGCCCGGGTGCTTGGTGGCCTCCTCCAGGCACTTACGTGCGCCGTCGGTGGCGATCTTCTTGATGGCGTCGCGGTCGGCGCGGAAGACGACCCGGCGTTGCAGGATCGACGTCGAGTTGTAGAAGTGGACGATCACGCTGGCGGCGCCATGGCAGGCCTCGAAAGTGCGCTCGATCAGTTCGGGGCGGCACTGGGTCAGCACCTGGATGGTGACGTCGTCGGGGATCGCGCCCTGCTCGATGATCTCGCGGACGAAGTCGAAATCCGTTTGGCTGGCCGACGGGAAGCCGACCTCGATCTGCTTGTAGCCCATGCCGACCAGCAGGTCGAACATGCGGCGTTTGCGTGCCGGGCTCATCGGATCGATCAGGGCCTGGTTGCCGTCGCGCAGATCGACGGCGCACCACAGCGGCGCGCGTTCGATGATCTTGTCCGGCCAGGTGCGGTCCGGCAGTGCGACGGACTCGACTTCGTCGACGAAGGGCCGGTAACGGAAGACCGGCATGGAGGTGTTGCGCTGGGTGTTCCAGGCGGGCTGATCCGCGCCGCGAGGACCGGCGGGAGTGGTGATCGAGCGTGCCGATACGAACGCGTCAGCAGAGGGTTGGGTTGTCACGATTGGCTCCGGGGTTGTAGATCGAATTTCAGACCGGCGCCATCACGAATTCCCGCGACGGGAAGCCGGTCTTGGTCAGACCCCGTCGCGGCGTCCGAGAAGGAGCACCCGCTGCACACCCGTCACAGTACTCCCGATGGGCCATCGGGCCAAAGTCCGATTTTAGGGTTGAGGCATGTGTACGCGACTGGTTTATCTGGGTGCCGCCGACCGGGTGATCACCGGCCGTTCGATGGACTGGAAGTACGAGATGGGAACCAACCTGTGGTCGCTGCCGCGGGGGATTCGGCGATCGGGCCAGGCGGGCCCGGGCTCGGTGGAATGGACGGCGAAGTACGGCAGCCTCGTCGCGACGAGCTACGACGTCAGCAGCACCGATGGCGTCAACGAGAAGGGTCTGGCGGTCAACCTGTTGTGGCTGGCGGAGTCGCAATATCCTCCGCCGGGGGCCGACGGTCCGGTCATTTCGCTGGCGTTGTGGGGTCAGTACGTCCTCGACAATTTCGCCGCCGTCGCCGAGGCAGTGGCCGCGCTGACGGCCACCCCGCTGCGGGTGGCCACCGCGCAGGTGCCCGGCGAACAACGGATGGCCACCATGCACCTGGCGATGTCCGATCCGACCGGCGACAGCGCCATCGTGGAGTACGTCGACGGCGAGCAGACCATCCACCACGGACGTCAATTCCAGGTGATGACGAACTCGCCGGTCTTCTCCAAACAACTCGCCATCACGGAATACTGGGAGCAGATCGGCGGCGTTGTGATGTTGCCCGGCACCAACCGGGCGGCCGACCGTTTCGTGCGCGCCTCGTTCTATGTCAACGCGATACCGAAGACCGACGATGCCTCGCTGTCGGTGGCCGCGGTGTCCAGCGTCATGCGCAATGTGTCGGTGCCGTACGGCATTTCGACTCCCGACGAACCGAACATCTCCTCGACGCGGTGGCGGACGGTTGTCGATCACAAGGCGCTGCGCTACTTCTTCGAGTCGGCGCTGTCGCCCAACGCCTTCTGGGTCGACCTGAAGAACCTGGATTTCAGTGCGGGCGCGTCGGTCCGCCGACTTGAGCTGGGCGAAGGGGAGCAGACGGTCTACGCCGGTGAGGCCAGCTCGAAGTTCGAGCCCGCCGAGCCGTTCACGTTCCTGGCTGTACCGGCCAGTTGAGCACTATCTCTTCCAGCGGCAGTCGCTTCCTCGGCGCGGAATCGCGTTCGGCGACGTCGTCGGGCACCACGTCGTAGTTCGCTAGCGGACCGATCGCGACGACGACGAGCGGACGCACCGGGTCGGTGATGTCGAACGCGGCGCGCGCCCCGTCGGCGTCGAAACCGGCCATCGGATGGGCCACCAGGTCCCGGGAGAACGCCTCTATCAATAGGTTCTCCATGGCTGAACCGGCATCCAGCGCTGCGTAGCGCGCTGAATCTTCGTCGTCACCCTCGTCGGTGGAAATCAGGATCAGCGCCGCCGCAGACTTGGCGTAGGCGTTGCCGCGGCTGAGCAGTTCGGACAACGTTGTGAAGATGTCGTCGCCGCGCATCCCGACGACGAATCGCACCGGTTGTCGTCTTCCCCAGGTGGGTGCCCAGCGGGCGGCCTCGAGCAGGGCGGTCACCTGTTCGGTGGACACGGCACGATCGGGGTCGAAGGCTCGCGGACTCCACCTCGCGGCGATCGGTGGATGGATCGGGACGCGGGTTTGGGCCTTGCGGTCGGTGGGTTGCTCCGGCACCGGTCGGACGTTACCGGCACGCTCACCGGATAAACGAGATGCGGCCACCTTTATCCTTAGTCACGTGGCGTTGGTCGTGCAGAAATACGGTGGGTCCTCGGTGGGTGACGCCGAGCGGATCCGTCGCGTGGCCGAACGCATCGTCGAAACCAAGAATCAGGGCAACGAGGTTGTTGTCGTCGTCTCCGCGATGGGCGACACCACCGACGATTTGCTGGACCTCGCCGGCCAGGTGTGCCCCGCCACGCCTCCGCCACGTGAGCTGGACATGCTGCTCACCGCTGGCGAGCGGATCTCCAACGCACTGGTCGCGATGGCCATCGACGGTCTGGGCGCCCAGGCTCGCTCGTTCACCGGTTCCCAGGCGGGTGTGATCACCACCGGGACGCACGGCAACGCCAAGATCATCGATGTCACTCCGGGCCGGCTGCGCGAAGCTCTCGATCAGGGGCAGATCGTGCTGGTGGCCGGCTTCCAGGGCGTCAGCCAGGACAGCAAGGACGTCACCACGCTGGGACGCGGCGGCTCCGACACGACGGCTGTGGCACTGGCGGCGGCTCTGAAGGCCGATGTCTGCGAGATCTACACCGACGTCGACGGCATCTTCACCGCTGACCCGCGCATCGTTCCCAATGCCCGTCGGCTCGACACCGTCAGCTTCGAGGAGATGCTCGAGATGGCGGCCTGCGGCGCCAAGGTGCTGATGCTGCGCTGCGTGGAATACGCGCGGCGCTACAACGTTCCGATTCACGTCCGGTCTTCGTACACCGACAGGCCGGGCACCATCGTCACCGGCTCGATTGAGGACATCCAGATGGAAGACGCGATTCTCACCGGCGTAGCCCACGATCGCAGCGAGGCCAAGGTCACTGTGGTCGGCCTGCCTGACGTTCCGGGCTACGCCGCCAAGGTGTTCCGTGCTGTTGCCGAGGCCGACGTCAACATCGACATGGTGCTACAGAACATCTCGAAGATCGAGGACGGCAAGACCGACATCACCTTCACGTGCTCGCGGGATTCGGGCCCGACGGCCGTCGAGAAGCTGAGCACTCTCAAGGACGAGATCGGGTTCGCCGAAGTCCTCTACGACGATCACATCGGCAAGGTGTCGTTGGTCGGCGCCGGGATGCGCAGCCATCCGGGGGTCACCGCGACGTTCTGCGAGGCGCTGGCCGAGGTGGGTGTCAACATCGAGCTCATCTCGACGTCCGAAATCCGAATCTCGGTGCTGGTCAAGGACACTGAGCTGGACAAGGCCGTGTCGGCGCTGCACGAGGCCTTCGGCTTGGGCGGCGACGAAGAGGCTGTCGTCTACGCCGGGACGGGCCGATAATGGTCGCGATCGGAGTGGTGGGCGCGACCGGCCAGGTGGGCCAGGTCATGCGAACCCTGTTGGAGCAGAGGAACTTTCCCGCGACCTCGGTGCGCCTTTTTGCCTCCTCGCGGTCGGTAGGCCGCAAGCTGTCTTTCCTCGGTCAGGAGATCGAGGTCGAAGATGCGGAAGTTGCCGATCCGAGCGGTTTGGACATCGCGCTGTTCTCGGCGGGAGCGACGATGTCGCGGGTGCAGGCCCCCCGCTTCGCTGCCGCGGGGGTGACGGTGATCGACAACTCGTCGGCCTGGCGTAAGGATCCCGACGTGCCGCTTGTGGTGTCGGAAGTGAACTTTGACCGCGACGTCCGCGGGCAGCGTCTGGCCAAGGGCATCATTGCGAACCCCAACTGCACCACGATGGCCGCGATGCCGGTTTTGAAGGTCTTGCACGAAGAGGCTGGGTTGGTGCGGATGATCGCATCGACGTACCAGGCGGTGTCGGGTAGCGGGCTGGCCGGGGTTGAGGAGCTGGCCTCTCAGGCGCGCGCGGTGGTCGACGGCGCCGAAGAGCTCGTTCACGACGGCTCTGCTCTGGATTTCCCGGCGCCCCGAAAGTATGTCGCGCCCATCGCGTTCAACGTCGTTCCCCTCGCCGGTTCCCTGGTCGACGACGGCTCGGGTGAGACCGACGAAGACCAGAAGCTGCGCAACGAGAGCCGCAAGATCCTCGGCATCCCGGATCTCGCGGTGAGCGGAACATGTGTGCGGGTGCCGGTGTTCACCGGACACTCGTTGTCGATCAATGTCGAATTCGCGCAGCCGATTTCACCGGAGCGGGCACGTTCGCTGCTGTCCGTGGCCCCGGGCGTCAAGGTGGTCGACGTGCCGACTCCGCTGGCGGCCGCGGGTATCGACGAATCGCTGGTGGGCCGGATCCGCCAGGATCCGGGTGTTCCCGGTGGGCGGGGATTGGCGCTGTTCATCGCGGGCGACAACCTGCGAAAGGGTGCCGCGCTGAACACCATCCAGATCGCGGAGTTGCTCGCAGCCGGCGTCTGAAGCATTCACAGCGGGTTCACATCTGAGACCTAACGGGCACATGTCGATGGATTCGATGATCGCTATATGACAGAAACAGTAGAACTGGTCGACCAACCCGTCGTGGCGTCCGCCGCAGCTGAGCCCGCGCGCCCCCATCGCCTCTTCCAGGTGGCGGCCTGGGTGGCGATCGTGGCGGGAACCCTCTTCATCGTCGCGACGGTTTTCTTCGCCGGATTCTTCATGGGCCGGCACAGCGGGCATCACGGGTACGGCCATGGGTATGGGCGTGGGGGAGGCCACCACAGCATGCAGGGCGGCTTCGGTGGGCCGGGAATGATGCCGCCGTGGGGGCCGGGGATGGGCCCGGGCATGGGGCAGATGGGTCCGGGTGGTCCCGGTGGAGGTCCTGGCGCGGGCGCGCCGAATGCGGGTAATCCGGCCGGTCCGTCGACCACCGTGCCATCGCGGCCGTAGCCTCTCGTGCTCGTCGACGGGAGGCTGGCATGATCGACCCATGAGCATCGAAGTGATCTACACCGCAGAGTCAACAGCCACCGGCGGAGGCCGCGACGGTCATGTGAAGTCCTCGGATGACCGGCTCGATCTCGACACCCGGCCCCCGAAAGCTGCCGGTGGCAGTGGCGAGGGCACCAACCCGGAGCAGTTGTTCTCGGCGGGCTACGCCGCGTGCTTCCTCGGCGCGCTGCGACTGGTCGCCAAGAACGACAAGATTGCCATCGACGATGCCACCGGGATCACCGCACGGGTGGGCCTCGGCAAGGACCCCAATGGCGGTTTCGGCATCAACGCCCACCTGATCGGGTACCTGCCCGGTCTCGAGCAGAGCGTCGCCGACGAACTCATGCAGAAGGCGCACCAGTTCTGCCCCTACTCGAAGGCGACCCGGGGCAACATCGACGTCACCCTGGAAGCCAAGGTCTGAGCCTCAGTCGAGGTTCGGCCAGGTGTGCACCGGGTCGTTGCTGTGCATGAAATCGCAGTAGTGGTGCAGCATCTCAGCTAGGGCCGCAGGGCGGCTCAGTCCGCGTTCCTCGAGGGCGCGGACTGCCGCCACCTGCCAGGTGGATCCATTGCGGCCCGTCTTCGCCCGGCCTTCGATGACGCCGAGATAGCGGTCCCGCACGTCGGCATCGACACCCCAGCGGGTGAGGCCCTCGTGCGCCATCGGCAACAGGGTGCGCAGCACCAACTCGTCGGCGGTGACGGAGCCAAGCTGGGGCCAGTACAGGCGGGCGTCTATTCCGTGCTTGGCGGACTCGGTGAAGTTGTCGTGTGCCGCATCGAAACTCATCTTGGTCCACAGCGGCCGGTCGTCCTCGGCCAACGTGCGGAGCGCACCGTAGTAGAACGCCGCGTTGGCCATCATGTCCACGACGGTGGGGCCGGCCGGAAGGACCCGATTCTCCACACGCAGGTGGGGACGTGCTTCGGCGCCTTCGCCGACGACGTCGTAGACGGGCCGGTTCCACCGGTAGACGGTGCCGTTGTGCAGGCGCAGTTCGGGTAGCCGTGGTGTGCGGCCCGCTGCCAGTTCGGCAGCCGGGTCTTCGTCGGACATCTCGGGCAGCAGCGACGGGAAGTAGCGGACGTTCTCCTCGAACAGATCGAAGATCGACGTGATCCACCGTTCCCCGAACCAGACTCTGGGCCGCACGCCCTGAGACTTGAGCTCTTCAGGGCGAGTATCGGTGGCCTGCATGAACAACTCGATGCGGGTCTCGGCCCACAGTTGGTGGCCGAAGAAGTACGGCGAGTTCGCGCCCAGCGCCAGCTGCGGACCGGACAGCACCTGGGCGGCGTTCCAGTGCGCGGCGAACTCGTCGGGCGCGACCTGCAGATGCAATTGCATACTGGTGCAAGCGGATTCGG
>JAXLRY010000025.1:0-33092 GCA_046330895.1 Mycobacterium sp.
GCTCGTAGGCGTCTTTTGTCCGGCTCGAGGCCCCCGGGCTGATCACCTCGATCACTGCCGGCACAAGAGCCGGAATGACGGCGATCGCCGCGAACACAACGAAGCCCAGGCTGCGGTCCGGGCGGTCGGTGATCTGCATGATCTGATGGCCCGCGGCGATCGCGATCGGGAAGACCTTGGGGTGCAGGCCACAGATGGCGAAGCCGGCGCCTCCCGCCCGCGCCAGTCGCCCACGGATCGGGAGGTCGGCGTTCGGATCCAAACGGTGCATGACGTTCGGAAAGTGTTCGGTCAACGTGCTGCGCAGCTTGCCGGGTTTGTGCTGCTTCTTCGAAACATCGGGAATTGGCTTGTGCCGGAGCGCATTCACCGCACGCTGAAGGCCGATGAACAGCAGCGCTGCGGCGATGACGGCGCGCACCGCGAATCCCACCCACGTGTGGTGGTGGACTGTCGCCTCCGATCCTGACGCCACCGCGATCCACAGCCCGATTCCGGTGGCGAACGCGATGCCCAGAATGCCGCCGATCGCGAAGGCGAAAGCGGCCAGTCTCGGCACCTTCTTGTCGCTGGCGATGATGAGTCCCAGCACGAGCGTCTCGGGACTGAAGAAGATGGCCAGCGCGAGCGAGGCGAGGACGGCGAGGTGCGAGGTCATGGTGCGTCCTGATCGTCGGGGGGCCTGATCGTCGGTAAGACACGCCCTTCGCGGCATATGATCGCACCACCCGCAACGGGTGCGAGCGTGTGGAGGTGGCTGCGATGGCCACAAAGACTTTCGCCGGGTGGATTCTCGGTCTGGCGATGGTCTTCGGTCTCACGGCTGCCGCCTTCCTCAGCAGCGGCGCGGCCTCTGCGGCGCCCGGCGACTCGGTCGGGCACTCGTCGACCCGCGCGGCACCGGCGCGTTCCTCGGACGCGAACAGCTTGCGCCCCAACGGCTTCGCGACGCTGCTCAACAATCGGACGCCGACGCTCGCCCCGACGCACACCATCCCTGTGGGTCGCGTCGTCCACGGCCAGTTGCACGCAAACGATCCGGACGGCGACAGCCTGACCTACAGCGTCGCCATGAATCCCGCACACGGGTCGGTGGTGCTCTCCGGTGACGACTACACGTACACCCTCGATCAGTCTCTGGCCCAGACCGGCGCGACGGATTCGTTCCAAGTCGCCGTCAGCGACGCCGGCCGAGGATTCCACATTCACGGCCTCGCAGGTCTGATCAACCTGCTCAGCTTTGGGATCGTCGGGTCCAGCGGCCACACGGCCGTCGGCACCATATCGGTCAGTGTTCCGGGGCTACCCGTTGATCCCGCACCCGATCCAGTCGGTGTCCTCCGCCCTGAAGACCTCACCTTTGAAGGGCTTTTCCGTGTCCCGACCGGGGTGATCGGCGACGGCGACTACGCGACGCTCGCCTATGGCGGCGCGGCCATGGCATCGCGCGAAGTGGACGGTCAGCGCCGATTCTTCTTCACCGGCCACCGGTACGCGAACGATCCCCTTGTCGAGGTCGCAGCGCCGGATACCCTCGGTCTCACCCCCGAAACCGCGACCGTCGCGACCGTCGTTCACTACTGGGGCGACATCTATGGCGGATCCAAGACAACCGCGGAGGAGCCCGACGGCAGCGTCCCGAATGCCAACTGGACCGAGGGACTGCTCTGGGACGAGGCGGGTCAGCGATTGTTCTGGTCCTACGGCAACTGGTACGCAGCATCGCACGACAACAACCCGGTCCTGGGCGCGACCGAACTCGGAGCCGACGGTTCGATCAGTGTGCAGGGACCATGGCGGACCACCTCGGATCCGCAACAGACCCGTTCGTTCGCGCTGTTCCTGCCAGACGGTCTCTCGGCCGCGACTGGTGGCGCCACCATGGGGCTGGGCGGAAAGATGCAGTCGATCAACGCCTCCGCGTCGTGGGGACCCGATCTGCATGCCATCGCATCGCCGGCTCCTGACCGCCCCGACGGTGCCGTCATCCCGGCGGACCCGTTGATGGCCCATCCCCTCGAACCGCTCGACCAGCGCAGTCCACGCGAGCCGGACTATCAGGTCGCTCTGGATCCTGCGGGATCGGTTGACACCGCCGGGACACAACCTCCGGTCGACGGCATCGGGTTCTGGACCGAACTCGACGAGACGACGGGTGCGACGTTTGTGCGCACCGGCGCGGGAGATCGTGGTGCGCTTGTCTATTCGGGCGGGCAGGCGTACGGCCTGATCTGGTACGGGCCCGACTTCGAGCACGGGGTGGGTGACGGGCGCGGTTACGACGGTAAGGGCAATCACGCAGAGCATTACCGACCGATGCTGTGGTTCGTGTCGGAGCAGGACCTGATCGACTCAGCTGACGGTCTTGTGGATCCCAGTGAGGTAAACCCCTACCAGGCAATCGATTTGACTCGCCAATTTCCGGAACTGGCGTTCGCCGAGGGCCTGACGGCTGGACAGCCCGTGTTCGCCGCGGACGAGGGCCGCCTGTACGTGCCGATACTCGGCGGGTATGTCGAGAACCGCACGCCCTACCCCCTCGTCGCCGTGTTCTCCGTCGCCGGGTGAGCCGAAACCTACTGGGCCGTCCATACTTCGTACATGCGCACAGCGGTTATGGCGGTTCTGGTCGTCGCAATGTTCTCGATCATGGGCTGCGCGGGAAAGGCCTCGCCACCGCCCGCGCCTCAGGTTCAGACCGTTGAGGTGTCGTATAACGGCTCTTCGAAGTTAGGCGGGCAGGTGCACGGTGGTGAATCTGGTGTTGGCCCGCTGGGTGCGGGTGCAGTGGAAGCGTATCCGGCGTCGTGAGTTTTCGGTGTTGCGGAAGCCGCAGGCGACGCGTTTGACTTGTTTGACGAGCCGGTTGTAGCCCTCGGTTCTGGCGTTGGTCAGGCCGGTGTGCAGGAATGCCAGGATCGCCGGCCACCAGGTCTCGATTGTGGTGGCCAGGCGGTGCAGTTCGGGGATGTGGGTGTCGGCGCACCAGGTGTAGAAGCGGTAGAGCCGGGTGCGGATCTCGGCGTCGTCAGCGTGGTCGCGGGCAGCGGCCAGTAGTTGGCGCAGTTCCTCTTTGGCGATGTAGGCGGACAGGATTTGAGCGCTCGGGTCGTTGTCGATCAATGCGTTCCACATCGTGGCGAATGCTTTGGGCGACAGTTGTTCTTGCGCGGTGAGCAGTCGGCGGCGGTTGGCCCATTCGGGGTCCTGTTTGCGGCCACGGCGGCCGTGGGCGTCGAAGGTGACCCGGCGGCGCACCGCGGTCAGCGCGTCGTTGGCGAGCTTGACCAGATGGAAGTGGTCGACGACCAGTTCGGCGTTGGGAAGCACCTCGCTGGTGACCGCGGCGGCATAGGCTGCCGACGGGTCGATGACGACATGGGTGATCCCCGCCCGGAAGGCCTCGCTCTGCTCGCCCAGCCATTGGCGGACCGCCGTCCCGGTACGTTCTTCGACCTGGCCGAGCAGGCCCTGGTCGCCGGCCAAGTCGACGAAACCGGTGTCCCAGGGGTCGGTGCGCACCCAGCGGCCGCTGGCCTGCTCGCGGGTCCAGCGCGGCTTGCCCCGGCGGGTCTCGTCGATGCCCAGCACTGTCACCGGCGCCGGGTCGCCCAACACCGCGTCCGCGTGGTCGATGAATGCGGCGTGTGCCGTCGGCCAGGACACCCCGGAATCGTCGGCGACCTCGAGCACCGAGCGCGCCGCTTCTCCGACGCACCGGCCGATCTGGGTGCGCAACCGTGTCGTGGTGCGCCGCCGCGCCGGCACCTCGGCAAGCGCTTCGGTGAAGCTCGCCCGTTCACAGGTCTCGTTGCGACAGCGGTAACGAGTCTTGTTCCACCGCAGGATGATTGGATCATCCCCGTACCGAACATCGCGGGGGGTGGTGACCGCGTGACCCTTCACCGAGGTCGAGGCAATCCCGCAATCCGGACAGCGCGACGCGTTCGGGTCGGTGGTGATCACCTCGACCACCCGGGTGCGATCTGCCCGCCTGACCACGGCGCTCACCCCGAGTCCTTCCAGCCCCAACAACAACGACGTAGGCTCGACCATGCCCCTGGCTCTCCTTCGAATTCTGAATGCTTCGCAACATCCAGATTCCCGAAAGCCAGGGGCGCCTCACGTCCACGACACGCCGAAGCCCTGACCAGGCATTGCCCGCTTAAGTTCGAAGAGCCCGTATAACGACCTGCTCAATCAGAAGCGGGTGCATCGGGACATCGACCTCGCGGCGGGGCAAACGTTGCGGGTGATCCTGGGCGCCAATGCATCGACCGGCTACAGGTGGACCGAGGATGCGCAGATCAGCGACACCGCGGTGCTGGTCCAGACCGGGCACGTCGCCATCGCGTCACCGACTGCCGGGCCCGGCAGTGCCGGTGGGTAAGTCCCTTGGGGTGGTGGGGTTTCGGGCTTGAGGTTGACCATGTCCGGGCTGTGCCGGGTGTGTCGAGGCCTTCCGGAGCAGAACCTTGACCCACACCCAGTTCCCGTACGTGTTCGCCGATGCCACCTTCTGCAAGGTCCGCGTCGGGGCGCATGTGGTGTCCCAGGCCCTGGTGGTGGCGACCGGGGTGTCCATCGAAGGCACCCGGGAGGTGTTGGGCACCGCCGTCGGGGACAGCGAGTCCTTCGAGTTCTGGCGGGAGTTCCTGGCCAGCCTCAAGGCCCGCGGCCTGGCCGGGGTGCATCTGGTCATCTCCGATGCCCACGCCGGGCTCAAATCCGCTGTCGCCCAGCAGTTCTCCGGATCGTCCTGGCAGCGCTGCCGGGTGCATTTCATGCGCAATCTGCACGGCGCGGTCTCAGCCAAGCATGCCCCGGCGGTGACCGCGGCGGTCAAGACCGTCTTCGCCCACACCGACCCCGACGAGGTCGCCGCCCAGTGGGACACCGTCGCCGACTCCCTGGCGGCCAGTTTCCCCAAGGTGGCCGCCATGATGAACGAGGCCAAAGCCGACGTCCTGGCCTTCACCGCGTTCCCGCGGGCGCACTGGCAGAAGATCTGGTCGAATAACCCGATCGAACGGCTCAACAAGGAGATCAAACGCCGCGCTGACGTCGTGGAGATCTTCCCCAACCCGGCGGCGTTCCTGCGCCTGGCCACCGCCGTGGTCATCGAGGCCCACGACGAGTGGCAGGTCACCCGCCGCTACCTCTCGGAGATCTCCATGGCCGAGCTCCGCAAAGTCATCGCCGCCAAGCAGACAGCCGAGAAACCGGTAGCCGAACAACTCCAAATCGCCTAACCTTCAGCACGACTCGTTGATCACTGCGCGTGACTCCACGCCGATCCGAAGTCCACCACCCCACGGGGCACTGTCGTGCCGGTACCGAGATGTGGACGTTTTCCGCCGACCACCCGGGTAGCGCAACCATCACCACCACCTACGGTCAGCCGTGGCCGGGCGGCGAGAAGGACGCATGGACATTCACCGCCGCAGTGACGGTGCGCTAGTCCAGATCGTCGGGTTCGCAGAAGAACCGTTCCGGGTGGTGGAAGTCGTTGGTGGCGCTGGGGAATGGGAGTTGCGGGGGTGGGATCCATTGAGTTCGGCCGTTGGAGAGCTTGCGGGTTTTCCAGCCTTTGCCGAGCAGTTTGTGGTGCTGGGCGCAGGCGAAGGTGAGGTTGTCGATGTCGGTGGGTCCGCCTGGTGGCCCAGTCGTCGATGTGGTGGACTTCGCACAGGTATCCGGGATATCACAGCCCGGGTGGGAGCAGCCCCTATCCTTGGCGTACAGCACTATTCGTTGATCGGGTGAGGCTATCCGTTTGGTGCGGCCCAGCCACAGCGCCCGGCCGGTGATGCCGTCGAAGATCGTCAGATAGTGATACGCCGGAGCGGCCAGCCGGATCAATTCCTTGACGGGCAGGTAGGTGCCGGCGGCGGTGGCGGCGTGTCCGGTCTGAGCCTGCAGATCCTGAATAGTCGCGGTCGCGATCACCGTCACTGGGAGGCCGTTGTGCTGGCCGAGTTTCGGGTCCCCGAGGGTGGCGCGGAAGATCGCGGCCAGGGCGTCGTGTTGGCGTTGGGCGTGGCTGCGCTTGTCCCGTTCGGCGGCCTCTGGGGTGGCTTCAGCGTCGGTGACCGGAGACTGGTCGTCGGGGTTGCACATGCCGGGGGCGGCGAATTTCGCCAGGATCGCGTCGATCATCGCCCGCATTTCAGGCGTCGCGACCAACTTTCCGGTACTCACCCCATCGGTGTGCTGAGTGGGTGACCAGGTGAACCCGCGGTTGCGGGCGCGATCCTCATCGGAGAATTTTCCGTCGGGGTTGACCCGCATCGCCAACTGCACGGCGAGTTTCTCGAGCTGATCGGGGCGCAACTGCTGGGCGTGGAACGCCAGGAACGCTTCGCTGTCGGCCACCACGTCGGGGGCGATCTCATTGGGCAGGTCCCGCACGAATTTTTGGATTACCCGAATGTGCTCACAGTCGAGGTTCCCGGAATGCCACGCCAACGAGGTGACCGGCAGCTCGGCGGGCAGCGGCTCACCGATCAGCGTTGTCCGCGGCGCAAGCTGGTCGGCGTCCCGCAGACGCCGACGCATCTCCGCTGGGGTCACCCGGATCCGATCCGCGATGGCCTTGGTCATGACGGTCGCAACGTCGGACTTAGCAGCGGCGAGAGCTACGGTGTGACTCGCCGCCGTCAGGCGCCGCTTGGCTGTCTCCAGCACGTCGAGCAACCGTAACTGATCGGCAATCCCCAACCCCGACGCATCAATGCCCGCAAGAGCGTCCACACCCTCGGTGAGGGTGGCGACAGCGGCAGCGAACATGCCCGAATTCTATTGCGCCCCTGTGACAATTCTCGCTTGCGAGCAGTGGCCTGTGGATGAACCGGAATCTGTGGACAACTCCCCTCCGTGCCGCCCTACGGAGCGAACGCAGCAGCGCGGGCCGCAGAGCCGGTCGGGATTGTCAGACCCGCGGCCGGGAACAGCCAATCGCGACGGAACCTGAACGCGACTAACAGCGGCGAATCACCGCTGCCCGCTTCGGCATTCGCGTCGTTGATCGCCACGTTCACATCGACGAAATCCGGGCTGTCGGTGGGCGTCGACACCGAGAAGTCGGTGAAAGCCAGCCCAGCGTCCTTGGTGAATCCTCTACGCAGTGCTTCCGACCCACCACCGCGCGGAACCAGGGTGCTCGCCGTATAGGGCCCGAAGTCCTCGTAGATGTAGCCCCGGACTCGGCGATCCGGGATGCGCCGTGATTGTGGGCCTGCACTCCGCTCCGCCGGGGGAACAGCGCGTCGAAGATCCGGATGATGCCTGCGACCACGCTGATCGTTATCGCGGCGGCGCCGCCGGTGGCGGCACCGATCATGTAGCCAAAGATGTTGTCACCGAACAACGATCCGATTCCGTCGCCCAGAGACAGCCCCAGGGCCACTTGCAGTTCGGGGTCGACGAGCAAGGCCTGGGTGACCATTTGACACCTGGCCTACCGGCGCGCGCCTTCGAGAACCTGAATCATGATGTTGCTCAACAGTTTCGCCGTCGCCTGACGCCCATCATCGACTTGATCGTCACGTCGGCCACCTGGCCGATGACCCGATTCAGAATGGGTTGGTGATTCCCAGGCCTTCCAGCCAGCTGTCCACAAGCGCCTCTGTTGCCGCACCGATCGCTTGTTTGACAGCGTCGTTCGCCAGGATCTGGTCCACCAGACCGGGCACGATGGCGTCGAGCGCCGCCTGGAACGCAGGGTTGGCTTGCAGCAATGCCAGCCCCTGCTGCAGCGCAACCGATATGGGCGTGCCCGTGAGGATCACCTCAACCACGGCGTTGGCCGTGCTGATAAGCGCGTTGTTGAACCCCGGGAAGCTCAGGAAGTCGACGACGGCCGAGCCGAGCATGTCGGCCAGGTCGTCGGTGAACGCGGTGTTGGCCAGCAGACCCGCGATGATCGCACCGTAGGAGCACCCAGGTAGTTCGCGATCGCGGCCTGAACAACAGCATCGCCGGCGATCTCGGAGACCAAGGTGGTCACCGTCGAACCGAGCAGCTGCTGAACAACAGGATTGCTCAACAACTGGGTGTTGATCACATCGATGCCGCCGAGATCCCCGTCTCCAGCCCCGCGATGACGGCCGGGGCGGTCTTCAGACTCGCCAGCAGCGCCTCCAGCGCGGTCGCGGGATCCTCACCGGAGAACACCGCCATCGCGTACTGGCTCACCGCATCGGAGACGTCACCGATCACCCTGCCGCCCCGAAGAAGCCGGCGACCAGCGACTGAACCGACGCCTCGAGACCGTCCACTACGGCCCCGCTCGTGATCACTCCCATCAGTGCGCTTGCGACCTGGGGCCCGACCACCTCGCCCAGCTCGCCGCCGCCCAGCAGCGCGGACACTGCCGATGAAATCCCGGCGTCGAGCGCCGCCTGGACCGTCGAATCGCCGAGCAACCCCGAGACCAAAGATGCCGCAGTTGTTCCGAACGCGTCCCACAGCGCGGTATCGCCGAGCAGCTCCGTCATCGCACCGTTGACGGCCACCCCACTGCCGCAATGACATCCGGCGCTTCGCGCAGCCCCTCGATTGCCGCCTGCAACGCCGTCTCGGCGCTCTCACCGGTCATCACCGCCAGGGCGAATCCACTCGCGGCACTCGCGACCGCACTGATCACACCCTCAGCGCCGAAGAAGTCAGTCAGCACGGTCCCGACGACAGCGCCCAAAGCGTCGGTGACGACGGGATCGGCGAGCAGTCCAGCGACGGCGTCCGCCACCTGCCCGCCCACGGCGCACCCAGTGCCCCGCCACCGAGCAGGGTGGAGACGAGCGATGAGATTCGCGCGTTGAGCGCGCCCTGCACCGTGGTGTCACCCAGCAAGTCGGTGATCAACCCAGCGACCGAACCCTCGACCGCCTGCCACAGCGCCGTATCGCTGAGCAGTTGCGTGACCGCGCCGCCCACCGAGATACCCACCGCGGCAATAACATCGGGGTTTGCTTTCAGCACACCCAGAGCCGCATCCACGCCTCCTCGAAGCTCTCACCGCCGATCATCCCTAACACAACGTCGCTGGCCGCGGTGGCCACCGCGGCTACCACGCCCTGCGCACCGAAGAAGTCGCTGGACAACGAATCGACAAGCGACACGATCGCGCCACCGACCGCGGGATTGGTCAGCAGGCCCACGACCATGTTCGCCACCTGGGCGCCGACCACGTCACCCAGTTCTCCGCCACCCAGCGCACTGGACACCAGGGACGAAATCGTGTTGCTCAACGCCGTCTGCACCGTCGTGTCACCCAGTAACTGAGTGATCAAGCCGGCCACGGCACCGTCGACCGCCTGCCACAGCGCGGTGTCGCTGAGCAACTGAGTGACCGCCCCACCCACCGCGATACCCACCGCCGCAACGACATCCGCATTCGCCTTCAGCGCACCCAAAGCGGCAGCCAGGGCCTCGTCGAAACTTTGACCGCCGATCATCGCCAGCGCGATGTCACTGGCCGCCGTCGACACCGCCGCGATAACACCCTGAGCGCCGAAGAAGTCGCCGAACAGCGAATCCACAAGGTCCACCAGGGCGCCACTGACCACCGGATTCACGAACAGTCCGACCACGGTATCGGCGACCTGGGCACCCACGACGTCACCCAGAGCCCCGCCGCCGAGGAGCGCCGACACGACAGCCGCGATGCGCTCGTTGAGCGCCGCCTGCACCGTGGAATCACCCAGCAGTTCGGTTATCAAACCCGACACCGATCCGTCGATCGCCTCCCACAAGGCCGTGTCGGACAGCAGTTGCGTCACCGCTCCGCCGACCGCAACACCCACCGCGGCAACGACATCCGCATTCGCCTTCAGTGCGCCCAACGCCGCGGCCAAGGCGTCCTCGACAGAATCCCCGGTCATCACAGCCAGAGCGAAATCGCTCGCCGCCGACGAAAACGCAGTGACGACACCCGAAGAACCGAAGAAGTCCGTCAGCACGGTATCGAACAGATCGGCCAGAGCGCTGCCGACAACAGGATTCGTCAGCAGCCCCACCACAGTGGAAGCCACCTGAGCGCCGACCACATCTCCCAGCTCTCCGCCACCGAGCAGAGCCGAGACCGTTGATGCGATGCGCTCGTTCAACGCCGTCTGTACCGCCGAATCGCTCAGCAACTGACCGATCAGTCCGGTCGCCGCACCTTGGATCGCCTCCCACAACGCGGTGTCGGACAGCAGCTGCGTCACCGCGCCGCCAACCGCAAATCCCACCGCACCAACCACATCCGGATTGGCCTTCAGCTCACCCAACGCAGCTGCCAACGCATCCTCGACGGAATCGCCCGTCATCACAGCCAGAGCGAAATCGCTCGCCGCGGCGGAAAACGCCGCGACGACACCCGTGTAGCCGAAGAAGTCGGTCAGCACCGAGTCGAACAGATCGACCAAAGCGCTGCCGACAACGGGATTGGTCAACAGCCCCACCACGGCGTCTGCCACCTGGGCGCCCACCACATCTCCCAGCGCTCCGCCACCGAGCATTGCCGACACCGCCGATGCGATACGCGCGTTCAAAGCGTTCTGCACCGCCGTGTCGCTCAGCAACTGAGAAAGCAGCCCGGTCGTCGCGCTTTCGATGGCCGTCCACAGCGCGGTGTCCGACAGCAATTGAGTGACTGCGCCGCCAACCGCAAAACCTACCGCACCAACCACATCCGGATTCGCCTTGAGTCCGGCCAACGCCGCGCCCACCGCTTCATCGAAGGTTTCACCACCGAGCAGACCCAGCGCGATGTCGCTCGCAGCCGTCGAGAGCGCCGACACCACCCCTGTGTAGCCGAAGAAATCGGTCAGCACCGAATCAACCAGCCCGACCAGGGCACCACCGAATACCGGATCGGAGATCAATCCCACTACCGCGTTTGCAACTTGGAATCCCACAACGTCACCCAATTCGCCGCCGCCGAGCAACTCCGACACGGTCGTCGCGATCTTCGTGTTCAGCGCCGTCTGCACCGTCGGGTCGGCGAGCAGCTGAGTGAACAGTGCGGCTATCGAGCCGTCGATCGTGTTCCACAAGGCGGTGTCGGACAGGAACTGCGATACGGCGCCGCCAACCGAAAAACCTACTGCCGCAACAACATCCGGATTCGCCTTCAGAACGCTCAATGCGGCTGCCAGGGCCTCGGAGAAGCTCTCACCGCCGATCAGGTCCAAAGCCACGGAACTGGCTGCGGTCGAAAACGCTTCGACGACACCCGCGGACCCGAAGAAATCGGTCAACACCGAATCGACCAGATCCACCAAGGCCCCGGTGACAACGGGATCAGTGATCAACGCCACCACCGCGTCGGCGACCTGGGTGCCTACCACCAGGCCCAGCTCGCCACCTCCGAGCAGTTCCGACACGGTATTCAGGATCCGGTCGTTGAGCGCCGACTGCACGGTCGAATCGCCCAGCAGTTGGGTGATCAGCCCGGACAACGTGCCATCGACGGCCGCCCATAACGCGGTGTCGGATAGAAACTGCGTGACCGCACCGCCCACCGCAACACCAACCGCCGCAATGACACTCGGGGTTGCCTTCAGCACGCCCAACGCCGCGTTCAGAGCTTCCTGGAAGGTCTGTCCTCCGATCACCCCCAGCGCCACGGAACTTGCCGCCGTCGAAAATGCCTGCACGACACCCGAATAGCCGAAGAAGTCGGTCATCACCGTGTCGAACAAATCGACGAAGGCACTGCTGACAACTGGATTGGCGAGCAACCCGACCACCGCATCGGCGACCTGGGCACCGACCACCTGGCCCAACGCTCCACCACCGAGCAAGGCCGATACCGTCGACGAAATCCGGTCGTTCAGCGCGGACTGGACCGCCGAGTCACCCAACAGCTGGGTGATCAACCCTGACGCCGCCTCATCCACGGCCTGCCACAGGTCCATGTCGGAGAGCAGCTGCGTCACCGCACCGCCGACCGCAACACCTACGGCCGCAACGATATTCGGGTTCGTCTTCAATCCCGACAATACTTCCGGCAACACGGTGTCGAGATCGCCCGCCACGGCGGCGGAGGCCAGCTGACTCACCGCGCTGGACAGCGCCGGAACCACACCGTCGGCACCCAAGAAGTCGCCGAACACCGAATCGACCAAAGCAACCAGGGCACCGCTGACCACCGGATTACCCATCAAGCCGACGATCGTGGCGGCGACCTGCGCGCCCACGACCTGGCCCAGTTCGCCACCGCCGAGCAACTCCGACACCGCCGACGAAAGCTGGGTGTCCACAGCCTCCTGCACCGTCGAATCGCCCAGCAGTTCGGTCACCAACGTCGTAATCGCCCCGTCGACGGCCTCCCACAGGTCGGAGTCGCCGAGCAGCTGCGTCACCGCGGTGCCCGCCATGACGCCTACCGCGTCAGAGATGTTCGGGTTGGAGCGCAGGCCCTGGATCACTTCCGGCAACACCTCAGCCATGTCGCCGTCGAGAGCAGCGGTGGCCAGTTGGCCGGCCGCGCTGGCCAGTGCCGACACAACGCCCTGCTGATTCAGGAACGTCGGCACCAACGAACCGATGATGCTGCTCACTGCCGTGACGACTGCGAGATTGGCCAGCAACGCCTGCACTGCCGCGCCAACCTTGGGCCCCACGACTTCCGCGATCGGCCCACCGCCGAGTGCCGAAGTCACCATCGTGCCGACTTCTTCGGCGATCTTGGCTTGCACCGCGGAATCGTTCGCGATGCCGGCGATCAACTGAGTGACGAAGTCACCTAGCGCCGTGGGAACGGCGGAGATACCGAACAGATCGGTCACAAAGCTCGTGACCGTGGCGCCGACCGCCGGGCCGAGCGAACCTGGCGTCGGGAACGCCGCAGTACCCCCCAGTGTCGTGAGGACCGTGTTGACCATGTTGGTGGCCAGAATGTTTCCAACGCCGGTCTGGTTGAGCAGGGTGACAAATGCGGCGCCAAGCTGTGTGCCCACGTCGCCGCCGATGGCGGTGAAGAGGTTCGTGAATGCGGTGCTCAACGTTGCACCCAAAGCCGGGATGCCCGGATCGTCGGCACCCAGGACGGCCGTGGCGATCAGTTCGCCGGCGTAGTCCGCAACCGCGTTGGGGTTCACCGGGGGGGCCCACGAGGGGCTCGTCGCCCCGATCAGCACATTGACGGTGCCCGCGACAGCTGCTGAGAAAGCACTTTGCACGCCGGTGTTGGCGAAGAAGTTGATCAATGCGGTCTGCATTGCGGGCGCCTGGTTGACTCCCGTCCCTTGAATTCGCCCCAGGATCGCCGCCTTCGGATCGGCTTCCATGGCCGCCGCAAACAGGCCAACACCAACCAGCGTGGTAGGGAGGTTCAGCGCCTGGAGGAATGGAACGAACGCCGTCGCGACAGCACTGTTTCCGAATGTGTTCTGAACGAAATAAGCAACGGCATTGCCGACCGTTTCTGCAACATCGGAGGGCACACCGGACAAACTCCCCGAGACGGTTTGCGAGATGAAGCCGAGCACCGTGGTGTCATTCGCGAGGGCCTGAACCTGAGCCGCCACTGTCGCTGTGGAGAGCTTCCCCATCAGCGAGTAAACGATGTTGAATGCGTAACTCCCGATCAAGTTTGCAACAGAGATCGGCGCCGGACAGCCGGAGAGATTACATCCCCCCGCCGGCCCGGCGGCCGGCAAGGCGTCCGCAATCGCCCCGGCGATTCCATTGACCACTGTGCCCTGGAAGCTGGCCATGGATCCACACACCAGCGAGTAGCAGGACGGTAGCGGCGGATACGGCTGGGTAGCCCCCACGTCGAGCGCCATTGCGCTAGCGGCCACCATGGGGCTGTCCGCTTCGTCGCCGGGGAGGATCTCGGGATCCGTCTCTTCACCCGCCGTCTCTTCACCCGCCGTCTCTTCACCCGTTGTCACCGCGGCCGCCGGAGCCACCTCGGGCGTCTCACCCGACAACTTCTCGCGTCGAGCCACTGCCAGCGACGCCCACGCCAATGGCGCCGTGATCGGCTCCCCGCTGCCGCTGCCCCCGCCGAGCCAGGCCAGCGGATCGCTATCCGAAAGCGCACCGTACGGCGCCGCCTCCGTCATTGCCGGTGCCTCGTCGGCGACGGCAAGATCCGCGATTTGCGGTGGCAGTGCGAGCCCGGGCGCTTCGACGACAGACGGGGCACTCGACTCGACATCCCCCATCGGCGCCGACAACGACGACAGCCCGCCGTCGAAATCCTCTGAAATATTCTCCGGCGCAATCGGAGACGGCTGAATGTCGGGATCGCTCGACCGCAAGCCCCCGGACCGAGGTCCGGGTGTGGCCGACCGGCGACTCGCCGCCTGCGAACTGTCCGCTGAGCTTCCCCGGTTACCGGCTCGAGCCTTGCCCTTCGCGACGCCCGCGCCCCCCGAGTGGGCGGCGCCCTCCCCAGCCGACCCGGGTGAGTTGTCCGCACCGGTATCCGCCGCGGCTGCCCCCGCCAAACCCACCATCGCGGCCGCGCCAACGCCCAGTGCGACCGCCAGCGCCCCCACCCGGCCGACCTGATGCGTCGAACGCACAGGTGGCGGAACAACTTGCCCGTCCCGAGCAGCGTCGAACAATCCCAGCGGGGATCGATCTGCCACAGCCTCGTCGTCGCCGCCCCGGCCAGGACCGAACGACTGCCGACCGGAGAAGTTATCCGCGTACATGAACCTGGCCTCCTAGTGACACACCTCAGGAAAGGGCCCGCCACGAGTTAGCTCAGCCACCCACAGCAAACACCAAACAGTCCATGAGATTTATCACAGATTGTCTGCGGCGGGGTGCCGTTTACCTAGGTCACGTGCAGTCCGATGCGTAAAAATCCGGCCAGCAGACACAGCGGTACCCGACACGCCGCGACACGCGGAACATCTATGTCTGCTCGCGGAGAACTCAAGCGAACAGAAGCTACGGGTTCATCTCGTAGGCGCCGTCATAGGCCTTGACCCGCTCCCACACCCGGTCGAAGCGCGCCCGGTCGGTGACCGGCTTGCGCACCGCCGACAGGGCCCAGCTCTGCTGGGCATCGGTGGAGCTCGTCTTCCCGTGCAACGCGACGGCGTGGGCCGAGAAGTCGCGCACCTGGAAGTCGAAAATCTGGTCCACCAGGTCGTCGTCGAGTCCGGCGAGCGCCGCCTGCTCGAGGATCAGCTGGCCGTACACGACGAGCGTGAACAGATGCCCCACGACAAGCATGAAATCCAGGTCGCGCATCTGATCGGCATCCGGCGGCGCGGTCAGCAGCAGCTCTTTCAGAGACTGCGCCTGATCGTAGAACCGCGCGACGTTCGGTACACCCAACCGGCTTTCATAGATCGGCGCCCAGTCGCTGAACTGGATCTTCGATGCGCCGCGGGCGGGCCCCTGCGACCAGAAGAAGACGTCGTCGGCCGGGTCGTCGCGTGATTCCACTTCGGGGTATTCGGCCGGATTGAACATGTAGTTCGGCATGAACTTCAGGATTTGCGCGACGTTGACATGCACCGTGCCCTCGAGACGAGGCAGCGCGCCGATCAGGCGAGCCGCCTCGGCGAAGTAGGTGTTCTTCTCGAATCCCTTGGCGGCCAAGATGTCTCGCAGCAGCTCGACGACGACTTCACCCTCGGAAGTGACCTTGGACTTGGTAACCGGGTTGAACAGCAGATAGCGGCGATCCTCGCGGCTCGCACTCCGGAAGTAGTCGATCGCACGGTCGCTGAACAGCTTCATGGCGATCAGGCGACTGTAAGCGTCGACGAAACTCGCACGCACATGCGGGAAATCGGTGACCGGATTGCCGTAGAGGATGCGGTTGTTGGCGTGGGTGATCGCCTCGTAGAAAGCGTGCTCGCACATTCCGATCGACCCGCTGCACAGGTTGAACTTGCCGACGTTCACGGTGTTCAACGCGGCTGAGAACGCCTCGGGGCCCGTCTCCAGAATGTCGTCCTCGCGCACCGGATAGTTGTCGAGCCGGAAGGTGCTCACGTACATCTGGCCGTGAACGACGTTGTCGATCAGTTCGTAGTTCTCGTGCTGCGAGTCGGCGACGAACCAGACGTATCCCTCGGCGCCCTCGACGTCGGAGCGCCGGGAGAACACCGACACCATGCCGGCGACGTTCCCGTTCCCGATGTAGTACTTCTCGCCGGACGCCCGGAACAGCACGCCCTCGTCGTCATCCTCGGAAGCAGGCGTCAGAATCATGTCGGTGTTGTAGATGTCCGCGCCGTGCTCCCGCTCGGAGAGCGCGAACGCCATGACGCCGCCCGCCTCGAGTTGGTCCGCCGCGCGCTGCATGGCCTCTTTGTTGTTGCTCTGCCAGATCGGGCCGAGGCCCAGGATGGTGACCTGCTCGGCGTACCAGTACGCCAATCCGTAGAAGCCGAGGATCTCGCTCAGCACAGCGTTGCGGGAGGTGTCCCACCGCTTGTTCTCGTCGCCGCCGGCAAAGGCCGACGGGGTGAGGAATGTCGCGAAGATCCGCTCCCGCTTGATGAAGTCGAGGAAGTCGGACACCCAGGCGCCCTCAAGATCGTCCTGAAGCAGCTTCACCTTGCCGCGGTCCTCGAACCAGTCGATCAGTGCGCGGAACAGGCGGCGCGTTTCAGGATCGAAGCGCTGGGGATCGTAGGTCTTCGGATTGAGAAGCAGTCCACTCGAGTTCGTCATGATGTCCTTTCAACACCCCGAACGCCATCCGGCATCGGGACAAACCTAATCGGTACGCTGAGCGGCGTGAAAGCGGGCGTGGCGGCAATGCTGGCGATCGCCGCGGCCGCGACCATCGCCGGCTGCACCTCCAACGTCGATGGACGGGCCATCTGCCCGGGTTGCGGTCCGGGCGGCGAGCCCAGCTTCCCCACCGAGCGACCGACCGTTTCGTCACCGACCCCGACGACTTCCGAACCCCCGTCGACCGGCACTCCGTCAGGGCCTGAACCCGGCGGCGCATTGCCTCCGAGCGACGAGGGATACGTCTACATCGAGACAAAGTCCGGGCTGACCCGCTGCCAGATCTCGACGGATTCGGTGGGCTGCGAATCGCAATTCACCAACTCCCCCACCATCGACGGCACGCCCGCGAACGGGGTTGAAGTGACAGCCGACGGCACCATGCGCTGGATCCTGGGCAACCTGGGCGCGATACCGACCACGACGATCGACTACGCCACCTACCATGCGCTCGGCTGGACAATCGACGCCAGCAGCAGCGGCACCCGTTTCACCAACGACTCCACCGGCCACGGCATGTCCGTGAGCACCGAGGGCGCCCAGGCGTTCTAGCTTCGCGCCGAACGTGGGCCCCATGCACACATTGGACCGAATATCTGCGCGCAGGACCCACATTCGGGCAGGCGGCTAACCTCTCAGCTGTCGAACAGGTGATAGCTCGTCGGGTCGTCCGGAAGCACCCAGGCGAAGCCCTCCAGAACGAAGATCGCAACGACGTTCGCCGCGACGAGCCCGATGAAGACCCACACGATGATGGTCGACACGAGATACAGCCTGCTCCCCGCGGGAGGCGCGACGGGGATGCTCTTCGGCATCAGCATCAACATGGCGCCGCAGTACACCAGCACGATCACAAACGTGATCAGCGCCCACGTGTACATGTGCAGCCCCAGAATGGGTTCCCCATAACCCGGGTCGCCCGGCTTGATGTGCAGGTTGATCTGTCGCCACGACACCGACGCTCCGGCCAGCGCGCCGACGATCCCCATCCCGAGCCCCTGCGCGTAACGCGCCGGTGTCAGCGTGCCGGCACGGGCCTGCATGACGACGAACAGCGCGCCGAGCGTCGACAGGAACATGCCGTACCGCTGAAGCATGCACAGCGGGCAGGGAAATTCACCCAACCCGAACTGCACCAGAAAGGCGCTCAGCATCACCACGCTGTAGCCGACGATCCACGCGTGCATTCCCCAGTCGGCGATCACGCCCCAGATGCCGCGGTGCGTCTCCTTCGGCGGGACGGTCGGTGCGCTCGCATGCTCGCTCATCAGAAGTTCAGATCCAGAGTCGAGGTGACGTGATACTTGAAGAGTCCGAGCATCGCGACGAGGCCCACCATCCACAACCCGATGACCAGCCCGCGGTGGGCGCCCCGCCAAATGAGTAGCGCGGTACACAACAGGATGATCATGATCACGATGTCCATAGCTGCACCTTAGAGAGTCACAGTCGCCCACAGGCGCGAATATGCTCGCATAGGATCAGACGCCGTGCCGCGCTCGACAACCAGTCACGACGATGACTTCGCCCAATACGTCGAGCGGATCGTCGCCGAGATGCCGGCCAAGGTCCCCGTCGATCCTGATGGCGCACGGCCTTTGAACGCCCCCTGGTACCGCACCACGCCGGCCGTCACCGCCGTCGGCGCCATCGCAGCGGCCGTCGTCCTGATCGGAGTTTCGGCCTTCCTGCTCGTGTATCACCGCGACGGCAGCACGCCTCGCGGTTCCCACACGCGTGACCACCAACCCAGCTCGACGGCATCGACACCCGCACGCTCGGCCTCTCCCACCTCCCAGTCCGCAGCCTCACCGGCTCCGCCCAGCGACACCGAAACCCCGAGCCCAGGGGCACCTACGTCAGAAGCACCGCCGCCGGCCAGCACTCAGGACGTACCGCCGCCCGGCCCACCGACCTCCGCCTCAGCTGCACCCAACATGTCGACCCAGGTCACGCGCCCGCCGGACATCAGCGTGCGGCCGACTCACCGGCCTGCCTTCCCGGGTCAGAGCTGAGTCCGCACGACTACCATCGGGCACCGTGCCGCGCAACGGATCCCCGCAAGACCCCCACCACAGCGATGCCCCCCAAGATCCCACCCAATACGCGAACTACGGCGGATCAAGTAGTCAGGCCTACAGCGATTACGCCCACGATCAACCGGGCTACGGGCAACCGGGCCACGAGCAACCGGGCTACGGGCAACTGGGCGCCGACACGCAGGCGGCAGCGTCGACCTGGCATCGCAAGCCCGCCGTATTGATCGGACTCGGCGTGCTGACGGCAGTCGTTCTGGCATTCCTCGTATACGCCGTCGTCAAGTTCGTCGGTGTCGATACGTCCGGCCCCGCCGTGACCCCGGGCACGTCGGCCACATCGTCCGTCACAACGACGGGTGCGGACACGGGTGGGAATACGGCGACCTCGATCGCTCCGTCGACAGCCGGGACCACCGAGACCGTCACCGAAACTCAGACACCCACCACCTCCGCGGCACCGACCACAACGGCGCCCCCCACGAGCAGCAGCACCATCACGAGCACCACGACATCGGTGACGACGTCGACCAGCACGGTGACCGTGACGACGAGCAGGGCACCATGGACCCTGCCGACGCTCTTCCCCCGACCGAAAGAAGACGGCTAGCCGATCCTGGCTCAATAATTGCGCGCGTACTCCGCGACCAACCCTTCGGCGCTGCGCACCGCGGCGCGGCACGTTCGGGTGGTGAACGGATCGTTGAGGGGGTGGTCGGCGCGGCGGCGCCAGCGCTGCGCCGCGGCGAATGCGGCCCGTGGCCCGTCGTAGGCGGTCTCGGCGGTCAGACCCAACCTGGTCGCCGCGTCGATACCGTGTCCACCGATGATCCGACGAACGGAAGCGATCTCTTCGTCGGTGAATGTTGTTGACCGAGAATGCAATTGACTGAGAAGTCGCAGTTCCTCGAAGGCATGGGTGTCCGCGAGCAGCGGATCGATGTCGGCGATGATCCGTGCCGTCGCCGCGATCCGGTTGGTTGCGACGAACTGACGCAGTGACAGCAATGCGGTGTGCGCCTTCAACAGTTCGGACCGTTGGCCGAAGTTCTGGTCGATGACCTCCCGCAACGCCACCAAACCACTGCGGTCCAGTAGCTCATCGGCAAGACCCGCGGCGTCCGCGACCCCCGCGCTCAGCAACGCGACCGACATCCGGATGCCGAACATGCCGAACCGACTCAGCAACTGCACGCGGGTAGCCGCATCGACGGGCAATGAACTGTCCTCGCGGACAAAGCGATCCACACTCAGCATCGCCTTGGCCAGTTCAGCTGATGGGACGGTCGACAACTTCTGCAAAGCGACGAACTCGCTCTGCCGCAATGTTCTAGCTGTGAGCGCCAGCAGGCCGGACACCGGCACCACCGCCTGACACACCCCAGTTCGGTCGAGTTCGGAGGTGAATCGCTGCGCGACGTCGCGCGCCGACAGCATCGCATCGATTCGTCCCGCGCCGATCTCGTCGGCGCGGGACGCCACACCGATCACCCCGAGCGCGCCCGCCGCCCCGCCGACCAGTTGCCCGATCTGCTTGAGCAATCCGATGTCGGCCGCGTTCAAGGTCCGCAACAGGAACACCACCGCGTCGACCCGCGGGACCCCGTCTTCAGGCACCAACAACCGCAGTGTGCGTTCGGAGACATCCTCCGACAGCGACGATGTTCCCGGGGTGTCGATGATGGTCGCGTCGAGAAGTTCGGTTGCCGGCCACTCGACGTCGAGATCGACGACACCCGCGGGGTCGAGGCCGTCGAAGGCGAACGTCAGCCCGGTCGAGCGGTCACCACGTTCGATCGGGATGTTCGACCGTTGGCCGCCAACGTGGTTCGCGGTGACTCGCGGCGTGGCACCGTGCCGGAACCACGTCACGATACGAGTGGCTTCGGTCGCATCCGTGGGTGCGATCGTCTCGCCCACCAGCGCATTCACCAACGTTGACTTACCGGCTTTCAGAGTGCCCGCCAACGCGATTCGAATCGGCTGGCTGAGCCGCGCAGCGATGCGATCGAGCTCGACCAGTGCGTCGGGATGGTCGCGATAGTAAGGCTCTTCCCGGTATGCGCGGGTGGCGCCGCCAAGGATGGCGCGCACGTGATCAGCCGTGCTCATCTAGGATCGGCGCTCATGGCTCGGGCCGATACTCCGTGGTACCGGTCGGCAGCTGCCACCGTCGCGGCAGGGATTGCCGGCCTGGTCGTTGTGGCCGCACTGGTCATCGCAGTGATCCGGATGTCAGCGCAATGGGACAGCCCGGGATCACAGCCCTTCGTGCCACCGCCGTCCCCGCTGCCCGGTCTGCCGCATCACATCGCCACGACATCGACAACCTCCGCCGCCCTGTACACCACCAGTGTCAAACTCTCGACCACCGACATCGGACTGCCGGGCGAGACAACCACGACGGGTTCGTCAACGACCGAAACATCGACCACCACCCCGTCCACCACCACCCCGCCCACAACCACCCCGCCCACAACCGCGACGCCCAGACCACCATCGACCACGTCAGCCGCTCCGGCACCCTCGACCACGCACACCAGTCGTCCCGGCCCCCGGATCAACGTGACCCGGACGCTGTACCCGCCGCCGTAGCGGTCAGCTTCTCCGCGTTGTCGATGACCTGGCCGAGAATGTTCAGCTGCCGCTCCAATTCCCGAATTCTGTTGAGCCGCTCGCTTTCTTCCAGCCGGGCGGCCGCGATGGTCGACTGCAGCGACTCGTTGAGCGACCGCGTGGTCTGATCGGCGATGCCCCGGTAATGATCCCGGAGTTGCCGCTGAATGTTCTTCAGCCGATCGCGGGATTCTTTGGCCACGACGAACAACACGTCATCGACGAACCGCCGCAGATTTGTCTTGGCTTCGCCGCGCACCCTCATCATGCGGTTTTCCATGTCTTCCTTATAGGTTTTGCGGCCGAGCAGGAGTCCCGCGCCCAGCGAGAGCGGGTTGAACATGCCCAGACCCGCCACCGAGGTCAACATCCCGAACATCAGCACGCCGCCGTACGAGCCCCGCATGCTGGTGATCACCTTGTGTCCCTTGCCGATCGGCTTCGCCTCCAACCGGGCCAGGGATTTCAGCCGGCCAAGTCCGGCCCCCATCTCCTGGGCGCTCACCTGAGGCAGCTTGACGACGTCGAGGCCGGCCTCGACGAAGGTTCGAGAGACTTCGTACGCCAGAGCCTCTGCGCGCTGGTAGGCCCAGACGAAGTTGTCCCCCACCGCAGTGGCGACGGAATTTTCGACATCCGAACCGATTTCGGCCCAGTGCCGCGTCGGGTCGCAGGAATCGATGATGGCTTCCGCGTGCGCGGTGATCCCCCGAAATCTCGCCCGGAGGTCGTGGTCCACATCGGCTGTCAGGTCGGCGATTCCGTCGTTCAGAACTTGCTGCCACAGCGCGCTCTGCTGCAGGGCGTCCTGCGCCTCCTGCTTTCGCCGCTCGAGATCTTCGGTGAGTCTGCGCGATTCCTCGGGATCGCTGAGAGCGGACAGCTCGGACCTCAGCGAAAGATTCAGATGTTCTGCCGCCGAGCGGATTTCGCCGACTACCTGATCTCGAACCCGGTCGGTCTCACGGGAGAGCACTCGCTCGGAGAGGAAATTCACGATAGCCGGGAAGTTGGATTCCTCGTTGAGTTCCGCATCGTTGTGCGTGACGGCGTGAGCCCGCAACAGCGACGACACGGGGATCACCGGCATCGCCAATCCCGCCCTCCGGAGGTGAGCTTCGTTGGCCGCCAGTACTTCTCGCCAGAACGGATACAAGTCCGTCTTGGTCGCAACGACGGCCCCGACCGGGCAGATCTCGTTGGCCTGAACGATGAACCGCATCTCGGGCTGGGTGAATTCCTGACTGACATCGCTGATCATGAGCAGCGCGTCGGCCTCCGGCAGCAACCCCAGCGTGGCCGACAGGTGTGGCTGCCCGTGACCTCCGACACCGGGGGTGTCGATGAACACCAGCCCGCCCTTGAGCATGGGACTGGGCACACCGATCTCGACCCGGAGAACCTCGCGACCACCCGCCTGCGGTGCCCGCCGAAGATCCTTGCTGACGTCGTCGATCGGGATGGCGATCCGCTCGGGCGGCAGACCCTCGCCCGCCGACACGATCAACGTGGCCGACGGTTGTTCCGAGTAGGCGACGACGGTGATCACAGCCGTGGTCTCGTCATCGCCCACTCGGGCAACCGGCAGATTGAGCAGCGAGTTGAGCAGCTGACTTTTGCCCTGCTTCAGCTGTCCGGCGATCACCACCCTGATCTGCGGGTCGGTGATCCGCTCACGAGCAACCGCAAGCCGCGAAACCAGGTCACCCCGGTTGTTCAGGTTGGCGATGGCGGTCGTGTGGTCGATCAACTCCACGATCGTCGCGACCTGTCGCGGATCCTGCGGCTGCATCACGTGCCCTCCCAGTACTCGCTGCTGCCAGGGTATGTCCGCTAGACCGCGAGGCCCAGCAGGTGGTTACCGGATGCCAGCGAAGTCTCGTGGCTGTTGTCGATCTCGCTGTTCACCAACCACGTGGGATGGCTTGACTCCCAAAGCATGTGGTTGGAGTCGTCGTGCGTCGAGCTGTCCGTGACTGTCGTCTCGTGAGTGACCGTCGTCGTGGTCGACTCGTGGCCGTCGGTGGCGGCGGTATTGCCGGTTCCGCGGACCGTGGTGGTCGTCTGACCGCCGCCGACCGTCGTGTCGCTGTCTCGGATCACGTTGTCCCGGCCCGTGGACACATTGGAGTGATCGGCGATCAGGGCACCGTTGTGCGCGCTGGCGTTCGAGCCGAGAGCCGCGCCGTCGCCACTCACGATGTCACCGCCGTTGTCGCCGGCGACCACGACGCCGCCATCCGCGGCGGTGTTGGTCGTCTTTCTCCCAAAGGTGATGTCGCCGAAGCCGAGATTGAACGCCCCCTGCTGCGCGTTGGCGCCCGCGTCCTGGTTCGGGCTCAGCAATGACGTGTCGTTGTGGCTGGCCAGATCCGTGTGGGCTTCCGGCGCGAACGTGGGCGCGGGCGCCCACACCGGCGCTACCGACGGGGCGTACGTGGGTTCGAACCCGTACTGGTTGGCCACCGCCCGCTGGAGGCCGACCACCGGGTCGGCTCCGAGCGCGAGACCCGGTAGCGCTGCAGCGGTGACAGCCGACAACTGCGCTGCCGTCACGCCCGCCAGTCCGGCGTCGCGCATCGCCTGTTCGGGTCTCGCGACGAATGCGCGGGCGGCGTTCTCGTCGCGGAACAGGTCGAGAATCCAGTCGATGATGGTGAGCATTCCAAGCCCTTTCGGTGTGTCCCCCGCCGGCCCATCCGGCGATCTACGGCAACGCTATGGCCGGGCCACCAGCGCCGAAACGGGGTCGAATCCCATGCTTAGGGGATGCCACTGGGGGGTTGCCACAACCCGAAATTAGGGGCGATAGGGGATATTAGGGATTGGCGTCGAAGCCCAGGTGGTCCACACCTGGATGCGCGTCGTGAAGGTGCTCCCACCCGCCCGGCTCAGACCAATCCGACACGTCGTCGAGCGTGGACTCGATGTGGTCGATCCCCAACTGGTCGATCCCCGACTGGTCGGTGAGACCGTGTCCTAGCGCGTCGATTACCGACGCGTGCTCTGAAAAGACGTCAGGGATTCGCACCGAACCCATCACGGGCTCGTGAATCACGCTCTGCGCCTGGTGGTCGATGGTTTCGAATGCGTCGAAGGCCGCCGCGGCGGCACCCGTCGTCCACACATTGCCACTGTCCGGCTGGACGGCTGACCCGTGGAACCCGGGCGTACTCGCCCCCATCGAATCGGCCACCATCGGGATCAGGTTGTCGACGTCGGCGCTGGTGACACCTGTCAGATGGGCGTCGGCGATGGCGGCCGCCGGGTCGGCCGCATATCGCGCAGCGGCTTCCGGATCCCGTACCAACGACAGCACGAAGTCGAGCAACGAATTCGCCATGCCACGCCACCTGCCCTACCCGAAGTGTCCTGCCGCTGACAAGAATGCTATCGATCTGCGACCCGATCGTGATCGGTGCCGAACCCATAGCTGTGGATATCCCGTTAGGGGATTGATCGCTAGGGGTTCGGATCACGTTAGGGGCGACGCGATCAGCCTCCCGGGCACCGCTCGATTCAGCCACTATCGTGAATTCGGACCGTGCTGGCAGACAAGTAGGCCGATCTGGCGCAGATGCAGGGAAGTGTGGAATTGACCGAGTCGCTCGGAGTATCGATCGGAACCACCAACTTGGTGGCTGCTCGTCCTGGTCAGGCACCGGTCACCCGCCGTTCCGTCCTGACGTTGTGGGACGACCGTCCGGCGGAAGTGGGCGCACCCGGCGCCGGTGGAACGGTTCTGCGGGGATTCGTGGAACGAGTCGGCGATCCGGTGCCACTGGTCGCGGCGGACGGGTCCGCGCACCGGGGTGAGGCCCTGACCGCCGAGGCCGTGGAGGCGCTCGCCCGCGTGGTCGGCGGGCCACCCGCCTCCCAGGTGGTGGTGGCGGTGCCCGCGTATTGGGGACCCGGTTCGGTCGGCGCACTCCGCGGCGCGCTGCGCAATGCGCGTTCGGTGTCGCCAGGAGGCGTTCCCCCCGTGCTGGTATCCGATGCCGCCGCCGCACTCACAGCCCTCGCCATCAACCCCGGACTTCCCGATCGTGGAGTGATCGCGCTGTGTGACTTCGGCGCCGGCGGCAGCAGCATCACGATGGTCGACGCCGGCCTGGCTCCAATCGGCGAGACCATTCGGTTCCCGGAGTTCTCGGGCGACCAGATCGATCAGGCCTTGCTGACCAAAGTCCTGGCCGACATCCGGGAGAACAGCGATGCCGATCCGGCAAGTACAGCGGCAGTCGGTTCCCTGACTCGGTTGCGTGAAGAATGCCGGCTGGCCAAGGAGCGGCTGTCCGCCGAGACTGCCGTGACCGCGACCGTCACGCTTCCCGGATTCAGTTCGGACGTGCGCATCACCCGAACGGAATTGGAACAGCTCATCGCCGGGCCCCTTGCGGAATTCCTCGATGCCCTGGGAGATGCGCTGGAGCGCAATCGAATTCCGGCAGCAAACCTCGCGGCCGTCGCAACGGTCGGCGGCGGTGCCGCGATTCCCTTCATCACTCAGCGGCTTTCCGAAGAGCTCCGCGTTCCGGTCATCACCACGCCGACACCCGAGTTCAACGCCGCTGTCGGCGCCGCATTGATCGCGACGCAGGGTCCCGCGCAAGATGCGACGGGCATGGCGCCCGCGGCGGACGCTCCCACCGGAATGGCATCGTCAGCCTGGGCGCTAGGGGCCGCGGGCCGCGCCGCCTCCGAATCCGCCTCCGACGGCTCACCCTCGGCGACGTTCCGCGCGCTGGCCTGGTCCCAAGATGATGCCGCCGAGAAGGATCCCGTTCCCTACTCCGGCGAGGACTACACCTTCGATGCCGGCACGTCCGGGGCTTGGAACAACGGGGGTTGGGACGCCGGGGGTTGGGACGAGCCAGCCCCGTCGCCGACAGGAGCGCGCCCTCAGTTGCAGTTCGACCGCACGGACTCCCGCACGGCAGTCGTCGATGAGCCGGCGCCGTGGTACCGGCGTCCACCCCTGCTGTTCGGCATCGCCGCCGTGGTCGCGGCCATCTCTGTCGGAGGTCTCGCGATGAGCCTGACGTCCTCCGACAGCACCCCAGCAACGACGACCACGCGGGTGACCAAACCTGGCGAATCGCCAAGCGAAACACCGACACCCGAGACCATCACCGTAACCGGCGACAACGGTGTACCGACGGTCACCACCATCACGCCGAGCACCACGGCGCCGTCGACCACGGAATCGACGTCATCGACTACCACCACGCCATCTACGACAACCACGACGACGACCACCAGCACCACGACAACGACGACCCAGCCCCCGACGACAACGACTACCCAGCCCCCCACCACCACGGCGCCGCCGACAACCACGCAGCCACCGACGACCACAAACCCGCCCACAACCACAGCCGCACCACCGACCACCACCGTCGCACCACCGCCGACGACGACGGTCGCACCGGCAACACACGAAACCCTCACCGGCGCAACCGCACCCACGGCGGCTCCGACGCAGGCCTCGACGCCGGCGCCGATCGTACCGCCGGTGACCATCCCTCTCCCGACGCTTTCTGTGGGCTAGCCGTGTCGGCCCGGACGGCGATGGATGCGCTGACCGCGGGTCCCTGCAAGCTCCTGATCATCGGCGGTATCGGCGCCGGAAAGAGCGCGGCGCTGGCCGATGCACGTAAAGTGCTGTACGACAACGGAATCAGTGCGATCGCCGATCCATCCGCACTCGGCGAGCCCGGGTCGGCGTTTGTGATCGACGACGCGCATCTTCTCACCGACGCCCAGTTGGCTCATCTCACCGAACTGGTGGGCCGGCCCGACGTCACCCTGGTCGTGTCCACCGAAGCGCGACTCCGCAACAACGCACTGCGTGGCTTGATCGCCGCGATGGAACGCGCACAACCTGCCGTTCGGCTCCACCCGCCGAATACCGCCGGGGAGATTGGACAATCCGAGTACTTCACTTTGATCGAGCGTCTTCGTCTCGTCGACGAACGCACCCTCGAAGCGCTGCTCATCACCTCGCTGCGCACCGATGTCGGGTTCGTCGATCTCGCCGCCGTCTTCGACGTCGGCGACGACGAGGCCCATGCGTTGATCGACAGCGCCCGGGCCACGGGACTTGTCGAGCCGTCACACTCGCCACAGTTCCTCGATTCGGTGCATGCCGCCGCCGCACACGCGGTGGGCGCGGCGCGGCATCGCGAGCTGGAATCCGGCTTGTTGCGAACGCAATTGGAACTGGGTGTCCTCTCCCCGGAACTCGCGTTGCGACTGGCCGAGCACGGGATGCGCGATGATCGGCTCGCCGACACCCTTCGCCGCCGACTCGAGGCGCCAAGCCTTGATCGCGCCGCGCAAGCGCGCCTCGCCAAGGCCGCCGTCGACGCGGGAGCCGTCGACCTGCGGGCGCGATTATCCGAAGCCCTAGCTTTGGCGGGCGACTGCGCGGCAGCCGCGCACACAGCCGACGAATTGCTGACCTCCGCCGATCCCGACGATCGAACGACGGCGGTTCGGGTCGCGGCGTCGGTCGCGGCCCACGACGGCAACCTCACGCAGGCCGCCGAACTCTTCCAATGGCTTGGGCCGCAACCGGACGCAGTTCTCGGCGCGTCGGCCGTGGTCGTTTTCATCGGCACAGGCGATCTCAACGCCGCACGGGAAGCTGCCGGGCCGAACCGCTCGGGACCTCCGACCGCAGCAGCACGGGCGGTACGCAACCTGGCGGACGGCCTGATCACGAGCGTTGAAACCGGATACGCCCCTGCGGCCATCCGGTTCGGCCAGGCACTGGCAGTCGAGCAGTCGGTCAGAGCCACCGCCCGGGTGATGCCCGACAGCGGCGCGGCCATCGCGACCCTGGCTGCCCTGCACGGTGGCGACCCGACCCGAGCCAGGAACATCATCGGCCGAGCCGTCTCCCATCCGGGAGACGACTTAACCGACCGGCGGCATCGGCTGCTCCTGGCGTGGATCAAGACACAGGAAGGGCAACTTGCGGCCGCGAACGCGGATCTGGGGGACCTCACCAGCGATTCCGCTCTGCATCGTCGTGACGCGTTGTGGAGCACGGCGCTGCGCACCGCGATCGCGCGGCGTGCGGGCGACCTTGGGGCCGTGCAGAAGCACTGGAACGCGGCACAGGAGGTTCTGGCCGAGTACTCAGTAGACCTCTACTCCCTGCTCCCCCTGGGCGAACTGTGGATCGCGGCCGCCCGCATTGGGCAGACGAGACGGCTGACGCCGCAGATCGAGCAGGCACTCGGTCTGCTCGCCGCGCTGGGCAATCCAGCCGCGTGGTCGGTGCCACTGCATTGGGCGGGAGTCCATGCCGCGATCTTGTCCAACGACCCCGCCGCCGTTGCGCCACACGGCCAAGCGCTCACGGCTGCCGCGGCGCACAGCGCGTTCGCCAAAGCGCTGTCAGGAGCGGGCAGAACGTGGCTGCGGGTGCTGGCCGATCAGGTTGATCCGGACGAAGTCACCGCGGCGGCGCGCGCACTCACCCACTTCGGCCTGACCTCCGATGCCACCCGTCTGGCGAGCCAAGCCGCCCTGCAGACACCCGACGCCAAAGTCTCGGCGCTGATGCTGCAGGTAGCGCGCGACCTGAAGCTGAGCGTGCCAGACATCACAGTGGATTCACCGGCCGCGGGCGACGTGGCGGGACAGGCCGCGGCACAGGTGTCGATCGCGGCCGCCGCGGAGGCGAAGGCCCCTGGTTCGTTCGGAGCCCCGGGTTCGTTCGGGGCCCCGGGTTCGGCGTTGTCCGAGCGCGAGCGCGAGGTCGCCGAGCTGCTATTGCTCGGAATGCCGTACCGAGATATTGGAAGTCAGCTCTTCATCTCCGCGAAAACGGTTGAGCACCACGTGGCCCGTATCCGCCGCCGGCTCGGGGCTGAGTCTCGTCCCGCGATGCTGTCGATGCTGCGCGCAATCCTCTCCTCCGAAGGCCCGGAAAGCGGCGGCCGACCGATCAGTTAGGGCAACCTACGTCGCCAAACCACGCCGGAGATGCCAGGATGAGACGCAACATGGCACAAGTTACCGGCCAGTAACATCTTATGGTTACCGCCGGGTAACTTACGTGGGAAGGAAGCCTGTGGAAACGCAGACCCTGATCAGACTCGTGGTTGGCCTGTCACTGACCGTCGTTGTGCTGTTCTTCGCGGCGCGCCGAGTGCTCTGGCTCGTCAACCTGATTCGCGAGGGGCAGCCTGCAAGCGGACGTACCGACAACCTGCCCGAGCGGATCAAGACGCAGATAGTCGAGGTCTTCGGCCAGACGCGTCTGCTCAAGTGGTCGATCCCGGGCCTGGCCCACTTCTTCACCATGTGGGGCTTCTTCATCCTCATCACCGTCTACATCGAGGCCTACGGGGCGCTGTTCGATCCGCATTTCGCCATCCCATTCGTCGGCCACTGGAACGCGCTCGGCTTCCTTCAGGACTTCATCGCCCTCGCCGTACTGGCAGGCATCATCACCTTCGCGATCATCCGGATGCGTTCCGAGCCGAAGGAGTACGGGCGGTCCTCGCGGTTCTACGGCTCACACACCGGTGGCGCCTGGCTGATCCTGGTGATGATCTCGCTGGTGATCGTCACCTTCGGGATCTTCCGCGGCGCGGCAGCCAACACCGGAACCCTCCCCTACGGCTGGGGTGCGTTCTTCTCCCGCGGGATGGGCAAGCTGATGTCCCCACTAGGCCACACCGCCAACGAGTGGATCGAGACGTTCGCGCTTTTGAGCCACATCGCCGTCGCGCTGGTCTTCCTGCTGATCGTGCTGCACTCCAAGCACCTCCACATCTTCGTCGCCCCGGTGAACGTGACGTTCAAACGCATGCCGAACGCGCTCGGTCCGCTCCTGCCCGTCGAGTACAAGGGCGAGCCCGTCGACTTCGAGGATCCCGCCGAAGACGCGGTGCTCGGGCGCGGCAAGATCGAAGACTTCACCTGGAAAGCCCGGCTCGACATGGCCACCTGCACCGAGTGCGGGCGGTGCCAATCGCAGTGTCCGGCCTGGAACACCGGCAAGCCGCTGTCACCAAAGCTGGTGATCATGGACCTGCGCGACCATCTGTTCGCCAAGGCTCCCTACCTGATGGGCGACAAGCCCGAGCCGCTCGAAGGCCTCGATCTCGAGACCGCCCACGAAGAAGGCCACCACGTGCCCGAGTCAGGGTTCGGCAGGGTTCCGGGCAGCAGCCCGGCCCAGGCCACCCGCCCGCTCGTGGGCACCGCCGAGCAACTCGGCGTGATCGATCCCGACGTCCTGTGGTCCTGCACCACCTGCGGTGCCTGCGTCGAACAGTGCCCGGTGGACATCGAGCACATCGACCACATCGTCGACATGCGGCGCTACCAGGTGATGATGGAATCCGAGTTCCCCGGCGAACTCGGCGTCCTGTTCAAGAACCTCGAGAGCAAGGGCAACCCGTGGGGCCAGAACTCCAAGGAACGCCTCACGTGGATCGACGAAGTCGAGTTCGACGTGCCGGTCTACGGCAAGGACGTCGACTCGTTCGCCGGGTTCGAGTACCTGTTCTGGGTCGGCTGCGCCGGCGCCTACGAGGACCGCGCCAAAAAGACCACGAAGGCCGTCGCCGAGCTGCTGTCGGCCGCCGGGGTGAAGTTCCTGGTGCTGGGCGACGGCGAGACCTGCACGGGCGACTCGGCCCGCCGTTCCGGCAACGAACTGCTGTTCCAGCAGCTGGCCTCCCAGAACGTCGAATCCCTCAACGACCTGTTCGAGGGCGTCGAGCACGTCGACCGCAAGATCGTCGTCACCTGCCCACACTGCTTCAACACCCTCGGCCGTGAATACCCCCAGGTCGGCGGCAACTACACCGTGCTGCACCACACCCAGCTCCTCAACCGGCTGGTACGGGACAAGAAGCTCATCCCCGTGCAGTCGCCGTCCGGCGACGCCTCGCCGGTCACCTATCACGACCCGTGCTACCTCGGCCGGCACAACAAGGTGTACGACGCACCCCGTGAGCTGATCGACGCGTCGGGCGTCACCCTGACCGAGATGCCGCGCCACGCGGATCGCGGCCTGTGCTGCGGCGCAGGCGGCGCCCGGATGTGGATGGAAGAGCACATCGGCAAGCGCGTCAACCATGAACGCGTCGACGAGGCGCTCGCCACGGACGCCTCCAAGATCGCCACCGGTTGCCCGTTCTGCCGCGTGATGATCACCGACGGCGTCGGCGACCGCGACCGCGCAGCCGATGTCGAGGTGCTCGATGTCGCACAACTGCTGCTGGGCAGCCTCGATCGCAACAGCGTCACGCTGCCGGAGAAGGGTGCCGCCGCCAAGGCGGCGGCGGCCGCCGCGCCTACACCCAAGGCAGCACCCCAGGCAGCACCCCAGGAGACACCCGAGGCGATACCCGGGGCGACACCCGAGAAAACCGCCGCCGCGCCCGCCAAGGAAGCTCAGCCGGTCAAGGGGCTGGGCATCGCAGGCGGGGCGAAGCGACCGGGCGCCAAGAAGGCAGCCGCCCCGGCCACCGAGTCTCCTACGGCACCTGAAACCGCCGCTTCGACGGCTCCAGGGGCGCCGGCAGCGCCAGTCAAGGGCCTCGGCCTCGCGGCCGGAGCCAAACGCCCCGGCGCCAAGAAGGCCGCACCAGCGGCAGCTCCCGCCGAAGCCCCGGCGGCAACAGCTCCGGCTGCCGACGCGCCCACTGCTCCCGCCGCACCGACCGTGCCGGTGAAGGGGCTGGGCATCGCCGCAGGCGCCCGACGCCCCGGCGCGAAGAAGGCCCCTTCAGCCGCACCCGCTGCTGCACCGGCCGAAGCTGCGCCTGCGGCGGAAGCTCCTGTAGCAGAGCCCGCACCCGAAGCGCCGGCCGCCGCTGAGCCAGCCCAGCCCGCTCAACCTGTGAAGGGTCTGGGCATCGCCAAGGGCGCTCGTCCCCCCGGCAAGAAGAGCTAGCGGGGCCGCGCAAAACGGCAGCGCACAGTGTTTGCCCGGCTCTGAGCGACAAGCGCCGACCCCGGATCGGGCGTTATCCAGGGCCGTGTCGCTCAGAGCCGGACAACACCTTATGTCGGAGGAAATCCGTGATGTCGGAGGAAATCCGGGCGATGTCCGAGAAATCCTCCGCCGTTGCCGCCCGGCAGCGAAGGCGCAGAGACCGCCGATCCAGCGTTAGCTGAGCTTCTTCAGCTGGAGCGGCGACTGGGTTATCTGCCCGCCAGGGCAATCGCCGTTCGAGTCTGCCAGGAGCGTGCCGGTGAGCGTCACTGGGTCGATCGAGTACTTGATCGTGACCGGTGCGTAGGCGCCGTTTTCGCAGACGATGCCGTCGGGCTTTGTCACGTTGAAATTCCACCGGCCGCCGCTCAGCGTGGCGACGCTGGTCCACCCCACATTGCTGACAATGCTCGCCGTGCAACCGTCGGTGGCGCAGCTCGGCGTGAAGGTCGCATACAGCCCGTCGGAGCCTCCTGCAATGGCGTACGTTCCGCTCATCGGGTCGGCGCTGGCGACACCGGGAAAACCAACCGCGGCAACTGCCGTCAGTACACAGGCGACTGTTCGTTGCATGGCAGGAAACTAACAGCGCTCGATGCCCCCGTCGGGGAAGCCACGCGAAGGACGAAATGCATTTGCGCTGCGGTGGGACAATTATCGACGTGACCACACATCAGCTGCCCTGGCATGGCACCGGCCACCACCAGCGACCGCGAACTTTCGCGCAGTCGACCAAGCTGCAGGACGTTCTCTACGAGATTCGC
>JAXLRY010000026.1:0-31172 GCA_046330895.1 Mycobacterium sp.
TCATGACGACGGTGGGGCCAAATCACTTGACGAAACGCAGCCGCCCAACGCTGGTGGCGCACCCTGGCCGACGATATGACCGTCGAGGCGGCCCAAGCGAGCGTGGATCGCTTCGCCCGCGTGCGGGGCGACACCCGGCTGCGGGCTACCGCTGATGGCCGATCCTCAGTCGCTGTAGTGGCCAAAACGGAGCCACTGCGACCGGCGCCTGTGGTCGCCTATCCGGTGATCGTCTCCGAGCGTCGGACCGCGTCCCGGCAGGCATTGGTGTCCTACCGCGGCAACCGCTACTCGGTGCCCCCGGAACTGGCGGCTGCCCAGGTCGTGGTGTCGCATCCGGTCGGCGGCGAGTTCATCGACATCGCCACGACGAGCGGGATCGTTATCGCCCGCCACCGACTGGCTGCCGACGGCCTCGGGGTGATGGTGCGTGACAGCGGTCATGTCATCGCCCTGGACGCCGCGGCGATGGCAACCGCTGCGACCGGTCGCCCGCACCGCCGTAAGGAACGTATCCCACCGGGTCCTGCGGCCAAAGCCGCTGCCGCGCAACTGCTTGCACTCAAGCGGCCACCCACCACCGCAATTGAAACATCGACTCCGTCAACAGATTCCACCGTCATCGACCTGTCCGCCTACGAGCGGGCCGCCCAGAACAGGACCATCCAATGACCCCCAGCCCACGCACCCCGAAGACCGCCAGGCCCGAGGAATCGCCGTCGGCGGCGGCGAGCCGCTATCAGCAGCTGCGCTCGCATCTGGCCGAACTCAAACTCGCCGCGGCCGCCGAAGCCCTGCCTGCAGTCCTCGACCAGGCCACCGCCGAGGGGCTGTCGCTGACCGTCGCATTGGAGCGGCTGCTGGCCGTTGAGGTCGAGGCCAGCACCGCCCGACGGCTGGCCGGCCGGTTGCGGTTCGCCTGCCTGCCCACACCGGCCACCCTGGCCGACTTCGATGTTGACGCTGCCGCCGGGATCGACCGCAAGCTCATCGACGAGCTGGGCACCTGCCGCTATCTGGAATCGGCGACCAACATCCTGCTCATCGGACCGCCGGGCACCGGAAAGACGCACTTGTCGGTCGGACTGGCAAGGGCTGCAGCACACGCTGGCTACCGGACGTACTTCACGACCGCTGCTGATCTGGCTGCCCGGTGTCACCGCGCCGCGATCGAGGGCCGCTGGGCCACCACCATGCGCTTCTTCGCCGGCCCGACACTTCTGGTGATCGACGAGCTTGGGTACCTTCCGCTGCCCGCCGAGGCCGCCTCAGCGCTGTTTCAAGTTGTGTCCCAACGGTATTTGAAGACCAGCATCGTGATCACCACCAACCGGGGTGTGGGTGCGTGGGGCGAGATCCTCGGCGACACCACCGTGGCCGCCGCCATGCTCGACCGCCTGCTGCACCGGTCCGTAGTCATCAACCTCGACGGCGAGTCCTACCGTCTACGCGATCACCACGCCGCCGCGGAAACCCTGCGCCGAACCACCACCGGCACCCGCCAACAACTACACTGACCGCTGCTCACAGGTGAGGAATTTCGGCGAGCATCGCCGGGGACTTTCGATGAGCGCCGTCACGACTCAGAATAATCTGAAGCGGTGCTCGTTCAAACCCGCTGTGCCACAATTGATTAGGTGGTGAATCTGCGGCAACCCGTCGTACTCGATTGCATCGTATTGCCATCTCCGCGACGGCCGACATTCGGCCCGCAGACCCTGCCCTTTAGAGCGATGCTGATGGTGGAGTCGGATCTCGATCGCTTGCTCAAGAGGTATCTTAGCTACCAAGCGCCGCAATGTAGTTGGGTCGGAGGCTAACTCTGACGTCTGATACCGCTACACACGTGGTAGCGCAGCGTGTCGGGCAGTACCTCGCTCTCCTGCTCCGGCAGCCGATTTCGGCGACGCAGCTCCCTCAACTCGGGGGCAGACTCCCAGTGCTCTCGCCGGGATTGGTGCCTTCGTCGACGTCGACATCCCCTTGTGGTCATCGGGTGGACCCCCGAAACCGGTCGCGATCTACTCCATTGTCACCCCGTCGCGGCGGTTGCGGGCCCACGAACAGACGTCGTCGCCGGTGATGGGCCTTGGCTCCAAAATATCCTTCCAGCTCACCCCGGGGGGAGCCAACTCAGATGCACCCATGCGCGCAACAAACCCGTCACCACAAAGGCCCAGACCGCACAATCATCAGGGCCTGATCTCTACTCTGTTGGTCGCGTCCCAGATCGGCCCGCCGCGGTGAGGGGGTTTACCGGCGACAGGCCCACGAGGCCGCGAGCTGCCCCGCCGGGGAGAGTAGCTGGCTGAGCCGGGCGGCTAGTAGGCGATCGTGCAGATGCGCAATCAATTCCGCACGCAGGGAGGCTCTACGCCGTATGCGCTTACGGGTCTGCGGTGTCCGTGGGGATGCAGATCGTGGCCATGATCTTATCCGCCGAGGTCTGGCCCTTCTCATCCCACAGCGGCCACAGATATCCGAGGGAGCAGATGAGCGCATCCACATAGTGGGCAAGCTGGCGCAAGAACGACCGCCAGAACCCGATCGGCTGCCCGGTCATCTCACCCATCACCTTGAACTTCAGCACCGATTTGCCAATGCTCTGACCTGTCTTGTCCTGCCGGTAGCACAGATTCCAGAAGAAATACACCACCAACAGGAACCCGGCGGCGGTCGCAAAGCTATCCGACGTCGCCGAAAAACCCGGTGGGGTGCTCGGCCATAAGGCGCCTCCGGCAACAGCACCCAAGATGGTTATCGGCGTCCAATCAATGAGATAGGCAAGCACTCTCGCCCCCCACGAGGTGTAGTCGCGCGAGCCGACCTCCATGCGGGCCGGCGCGACGGAGGGGGGTGTCGGTCCAAGCGGTGGAATTTTCGGGGGGGCGTCGGATTCATCGCCGGTGCGACCCAGCCGACAGGGGCGCCCTTGACGATAATGGGATCTCTGGGCCATTCCGAGGAGATGTACAAGCGAGCACGGCGTCACTCCAATCTGGGATTGACCCCGTTTGGTGGACACAGGGTCAGGCGGCTTGTGCCGTCTGAGTGAGTCGGCGTTCGAAGTCGACTGGGCCGATCATACCCAGGGCCGAGTGGCGCCTGCGTCGGTTGTAGACCCTCTCGATCCAGTCGCCGACGGCCAGCTTCGCCGCCGCCTTGGTCGGCCATAGGTAGCGGTCGTAGAACTCGACTTTCAATGTCGCCCAGAATGATTCAGATGCAGCATTGTCCCAGCACACCCCGGTTCGGCCCACCGAGCGGGCCAGGTTGTGCTCGCGGGCGAACCGCGCGAGCTGCACGCTGGTGTACTGAGCGCCGCGGTCGGCGTGGAAGACGACTTCGTCAGCCAGTTCACCGCGCATCGCGACTGCCATCGACAGCGCGGACTCGACGAGGTCGGTGCGCAGATGATCATCGAGGGCCCAGCCGATCACCCGTCGTGAGCACCCGTCGCGGACCGCACACAAGTACAGCCAGCCCTCACCGGTACGCAGGTAGGTGATGTCTGAGGTCCACACCCGGTCCAGTACGCCGGTGTCGAATCGGCGCCTCACCAGGTCCTTGGGGACCGGGGCATCCAGGTCGACCACCGTGGTCGCCGGGGCGAATCGGCGCGGGCAAATCCCGGCTAAGCCTTGGCGGCGCAGCGACGCCGCCACCGTCTTGCGTGACACCGTCTGCCCGTCCTCGCGCAGATCGGCCAGGATGCGCGGCGCCCCGTACACCCCATCGGATGCCTGGTGGAACGCGGCGACCTTGGCGTCGAGCTCGGCACGACGCCGCTGGGCCGGACTCGGGCCGGCGGCGCGGGTCTTGCGCCACTTATAGAACCCCGAGCGCGACACCTCCAGCAGCCCGCACATCCGCTTGACCGTGTAGATGGCCTTCTCCGCCTCGATCACCCGGTAGGCTTCTACCGGTTCTGTTCGGAGACGAAGAAGGCCGCGGCTTTTTTCAAAAACTCACGGTCCAAACGTAATTCGGCGTTTTCACGGCGCAGACGCTCCAGCTCTGCGCGTTCATCGGCATCCAGCACCGCGCCAGTATCACCGGCATCGGCGGCTTGACGAGTCAGGCGCACCCAACGACCCAGCACTTGCTCACCGACTCCGATCTCGGCGGCCACATGAGCCACCGGCCGGCCGGTCTCGATCACCAGGCGGGCAGCCTGCTCCCGGAACTCCGGGGTGTACTTCCGACGCTTGCCCGACATAGGAACAACCTTCCCGCAGGACCAGCGGTCCCACCAGTCAGGTGTCCACCATCAAGGGTCAATCCCAAATCAATCAAACTTAGGAATGGGTATCCAAGCGCGAACTACCGATGAGGATCCAACCAAAGAGGGCGCTCCTCGAACGCTTCACTGCGGTCAACACTTGACTGCAGTCTGAGTGCAGCGTACGTAGACGGACTCAACAGATGCTCAATACTCATGCGCGAGTAGTACCGACACGAGTCCATGGGACGGAATTTTGGCGGTCCGTTACACTGGCGGCGTTCACTTTGCGAAAGCGTTGGCCGTACAGCCACGAAACCTTTACGCGCTGCTAACTCCGGATACGGCCAAGAAGCTGGCCCAGGCCGATGCCGACTACGCCGCGGGTAGCACAGTCAGCGGTGAGGAAATTCGCCGCCGATACGGGCTGCGGTGTGTGAGCCGAATGCTTCGTGGACAGTTCAGCAATCGTTAGCAGCGGCCCGCTCGCTGCAACGCCTACCGCACAAAATCGCTGCAGCGATCACCGAGTTAGCCAGCGTCGTGCTGCCCGACGACCCCTACCCGGTGTCAAGCCGCTGACGTTGCAATTCCAAGGGTCGAAGTGTTCCCGGCCACCCGGGAACATGGTTCTGGTTTTACAAACAAGCCAATGTCCTTTCGGCCCCTCCGAAATCGGCGCACCCCGAAGCGTCGGCGGCAATGCGGCAGATCTATAACGCCGAGGACATCGACAGAACAAGCTAATCGTCGCCGTGCAAAGTTCGCCGGGCGTGAGGTCACCGCACCCCACATAACCGCCCCGGTACGCGTCGGCTCCTTTTCCCTAGCAGGGAGACTGCTCGAACAACCCTCGGCGTCGCAGCCGCAGCATTGAGGGCCTACCCGAAATCACTCCGACGTTTGAGCTTGCTGTGCCTCCGGGCCCGCCTCCGCCGCCATTGCGGCGGGCGTTGCCGCGGTAGCTCGGTCTGTAGGGGTTGGAGTGGTCGACGAGACACCGGGCGCCGCAGCCGGAGAGCGTTGAGGATCCATTTAGGCAGTAGTGCCATCGTTACTTGGCGCCTCTGGGTGCACAGTTCCGTCGTTACTTGGCGCCTCTGGGTGCACAGTTCCGTCGTTACTTGGCGCCTCTGGGTGCACAGTTCCGTGACGACCATCAGCAGAAACCCGGAAAGGCCGGAGTGAATCGCACTGACTCTGATGAAGGCTGTGCGATTCAGACTTTGGAATGCATGATGACCAATCAATTTCGGGGGCCGATCCAGGACCGTCATGCCAGCAAACCAAACGTCGCATCAGCCGTACGGCGGTGGGCTCGCTGGTCGCAGTGGTCGTCGGCAACAGCTCTGCGGCGGTCGTCGGCAACAGCTCTGCGGCAGCGCACATGCGTACCGTCCAACTTTGGTGTCGTCACTGGAGGAGTCATCAATTTGAACCAGCAATCAAATCTCCGAGAGCTCGATGACTCGGCGCAGGTTGCGTTGCGATGACCAACTACGCGGTTCCCAACACCGCGCCCTCCCCCGCGCGGCACCGCATCGCGCGCTACCTCGCGACGGTCATCCTGATCGTGCTCGTTGCCGGCTACGCGCTAGTGATCTTCCTGACCAGATCGATCTGGGCCGACCCGCCGCCGCAAACCCGCGTCAGTGCCACCTTTTCGGCGCACACATCGGACGGATCCCCTCCATCTCCCAAAGCAATGGGTCAGGCCGGAGAGGTGCTGGCAAAACGCGTGACGGCGCTGGGTATGGTCGACGTCGAGACACGCGTAGACGGCGACGAAGTCGCCGTGACAGCAACGGGAAGCGATTACGGTGCGCTGCGCGAAATCGGTGACATCGGCCGGCTCGACATGCGTCCGGTGATCCACGAGATCCCGATTCCGACGCCAGATGCGCCCCCGTCACCACCGCGGACCGGACCCAACAGCGACCTGGCGCAACGCATTGCGGAGGAGAAGGAAGCACGTCAAAGCAGCGACCAGAATGTCCAGGTTCTGGCTCTGCAGTTTCAGGCGACCCGCTGCAACCAGGACGACGTGCTGGCAGGAAATGACGATCCAAACCTGCCGCTGGTCACTTGCTCATCAGACAACAGTCGGGTGTACCTCCTCGATAGGTCCATACTCAGCGAAGGTCAGATCACCAACGCCGCACAAGTCGACGATCTCAGCAGCAGCGACACCGTTGAGGTGACTTTTGGCGACGCCGGCGCACGGATTCTCGCCGGCTTCAGTGAAGCCAACATCGGCAAACCGGTCGCCTACACACTCGACACGGAGGTGCTCAGCGCTCCGGAAATTATGGAGGCTGACCCCGGTGGACGGGCTACCATCACCGGTCTCACGCCTATCGGCCAGGCGCGCATACTGGCGGCCACACTGAGTGGTGGCCCCTTGCCCGTCGAGCTGTCGAGCCAGTTGGCGGCGACCGAGCAGGTAGCGGTGGAAACCGGCTCGACGGCACATCGCGTTGGCGTGCTCGCCGGCGCGATCGTCGTGGGCCTGGTGGTTGCCAGCGGGACGACCTACCTAGTCCTGAGCGGGGTCCGCCGACGCCGGGCTGCACCCTGAATCGCGACCCCTGATCGCGGTGCTTCACATGGGTACGCCACAGGAGTGCCCGAGGCCGATTAGATGGTGAGCCGTTGTTAGATCCGCGGATAGTCAACGCCCAGCCGCACGCGGCTCGGAGGCGTCATCGTCGATGGGATCGGTCGCGGCCGCGGGTGAGGGCGACGTATGCCTGTGCACGGGTGGCGTTTACGCCCAAGACTGCGTGGTTGGTGTCTCGGTGACGCCCTGTGCGCAGTGGCGCCGAGCGGCCGTTCCGCAGTGCGTGAAAGGCAGACGCGGTGATGAGACTGAGAGGTGGGCTCAATGCCCCTTCACCGGCCCTACACGTTCGAGCTGGCCGCGATGGCGCTCGCCGAACCGGCACAGCACAACGACATCAAGACCCTCGCAGAGCGCAACGGCGTGGATCCCGACGACTTCGAGCGAGCCACCGTGATCCTCAGGGGCATCGGCGTTATAGGTGAAAAGATCGACGACTATGCGAGCCGCGACTACATCATGGACGGCTGGCTGCATAGCTACCCCCCGCCGCTTGACCTCCCCCAGCGGCCCCTCGCTGACCGTCTGGAAGCTCGGACAGTTCGCCGAAGCCTTCTACCGGACCTAGCCGTGCAGCCGATCGACCCGCCGCTCGATCCCGACTGGTGGCGCAACCAGACGCCACTGAGCACGCGCCTGCGCGATCTAGTCCCGGGCTTCGACAGCATCAGCTCGTTCACGATTCCGTACACCAGATTGCCCCGGCGGCTGGGCGCCTACGCTGAGGATTTCCCTCGCTGGGCCGATGTGGCCGACCAAACTCCCCAGGGGCTGCTTCTGCGCCCCAAGCTGGGCGCAGCGGCGGTCCGCGCATTGATCCAGGCCGCGCAGCGAGCCGTGCAGATCCGGCAAGAAACGATCGCAGCCGGCCGGGTCGGAGCCGACGCCGCGGTGGCCCGCCTGGTCGGGCAGCTCAATGATTTCGACCGTGAGATCCTCTCAGCCCAGGTCTGGGCGCTGAACCCGGTTCCTCAACACGTGGTGGCCGAGCGCTTGGGTGTGCACGCAGTCTCGGTGGGCCGCAACTTGCGCCGAGCGCGAGCGCGGTTCGCCGAGCTGCTCACCGATCCGGCACACCAGGAGGTGGGCGAGCACGCTGATCTGGTGCGGCGACACTTGGGCCCCTACCTTCCCGTGGAAGTGGTCGACCTCGAACTGCGTCGTCTGGGCGTCGTCCCCACCAGCCAGACCGCCGCGGTCCTGCTTCATGTCGCCGGCCCCTACGCCCGCCGCGGCGGTTGGATGGAGGAGACTTCGACACCTGGTGGATCTCGCGCGCAGGTGATCGCCGCCGTCGACGCGGTGTTCGATGCCCAGCCCGCCCCCACCTCAGATGCCCTGCTTCACGCGCTGACGAGCCTGGGGCTACCGACCGGGGTTGCCCTGACGTACCTCGAAAGCCAGATGAATTTGCGTCGTTTCGGCGATGTCTGGGTGCGGTGGTCTGGTGATACCGCCGCCAACATGACAGAAGCGGCGCTTCACATCCTTGGAACCCCGGCGACCGCAGAAGGCATCTTTGCGACCATCGGAACTGGCGACACCGCAGGCACCAGCCTGGAGCGTGTCAAAGCGGTTCTCTCCCAACACGACCGGTTTGTTCGCACCAGCCGAAGCACGTGGGGGCTGCGGGAGTGGGGCGTTGCCGAATACGTCAACATCGCGCACGCGATCGGTGAATGCCTGGACGCCGGCGGTGGCACGGCCGCCGTGACGGCGGTGATCGAGGAGCTTCGGGCCCGGTATCCCGATATCACCGAGGCGTCGATCCGGGCCTATCTGGGCACGTGGGAGTTCGTCCTGGAGAAGGGTGTCGCACGCCGGCGCACCAAGGCTGATGGGTGGCCGGCGGTGCCGCCGCTGAACACAGTCCGTGGCGTTTTCCGCAACGGGGCCAACGAGATTCGTGTAGCGCACCTGGTCACTTCGGAGGTCCTGCGGGGCTCGGGGCAGACTGTCCACCCGGCGGTAGCCGACGCCGCCGGCGTCTTACCTGGCCAGCAGCGAACATTCACCAGTGCGCATGGTCCGGTCACGCTGTCGTGGAAGCTGGCGTCGACAAGGGGTGTCGGCATCGGTTCACTGCGCGGCCACGCCGTAGCTGTGGAGGCGTCTGCCGGTGACACGCTGGTGCTGGTGTTCAAGCTCGGCGATGCGTCACTGAAGGTGATCCGCCTCGGCGCCGAAGACAGCGGAAGGGCTCGGTTGCACAAGCTGCTGGGCCACGCGGTTCGAAAGCCCGCCGCCGCAGCGCTGGCGGCCGCCTTGAATTGTCGCAAAGAAGACGTCGGCGCGGTCCTTCGCCGCCGCGGAGAAAACGAGCTGGCCGCCGTATTCGACGCCAACTGAGAATCGCCGACCGGGCTACGGGGACTGCTCGTCGGCTGGGCTGACATCACCCGCAGGAAGCCACATAGTCGCGGCAGCGCTCGAGCGGCGGTTCGGGCTCGACACATCGACTCCGACGACCCATCCCCCGTCGCTGCGCCTCAGCCAGGCCACCAGGCGGCCGGGCATCCGCGGCTCGATGAGTAGGCCACCGCTGCGAACCCATAGCGGCAGCTCGTCCATACGTGCCCCGCTCGCCGGCAGGGGCCGGCCTGTGTTAACCCACACCGGTCGGGACATCGGGAACAGGGTTGGGTACTCGGTGGAACGGTCCCATCGGTCGAACACGCTTTCGATTATGCGCTATTTGGGCGCATATATTCGGCTAGCTGGTGGCGAGCGCATAGGCGGTGCGCTTATCTTCGGTGGCGTGGGTTTCTGGCAGCAGCAGGTCAACGACCTGGTGACAGGCATCGGTGGGCTGGGCGGCATCAATCCGCCGCTGGAGACGCCGACGCCGGACCCGACGCTGCCGCCGTACCCGGCGCCGAGCTATTACCCCCAGATCCCCGGGCCCGATGGCGTCGCGCCCGAGGTCCCGCAGTACCCGCCCTACATCCCCGAGCAGGACATGAACACTTCGTCGGGCATGCCGCGCTCCACATTGGATGGCATCCACGATGACGGCGGCGTGATCATCAAGCAGCCCGGCGTGCTGGGTCCGCCGGTGTATCCGAATGGACCGAACTACACCGAGGCTCCTCCTGGATCCGGTGTCTGGGTGCCCGACCACCGGCCCTATCCCCCTGGGTCGGTTCTGCCGGCGGGATGGTCGGGTGAGGGCGCTGAGGAAGCTGACGCGACCGATGCGGCGCTACGCAAGACACGCGAGGCGCTCAACCAAGCGGACCAGGGACTGGCGCAGAACATCACCGACGCGCACGCCGCCGATGCGCAGTCCAAAGCGCAGTTGCAGCGGATTCAGCAGGAGATCCAGCTGGGCGTCGCCGCCATGCAGCCGAGCTTGGGCAGTCCCGCCGGCCGCGAGCAGCTCGCCGAGTTCCTCGACCGTAAGGCCTCCGAGGCCAAGCAGGTCGCCAGCAACGCCCAGGAGATGTCGACGCGGCTCGCGTCGAACTTTCAGACGGTCGGCCATCAGTTCGCCGCGGCGACCGATCCGTGGGACTGGGACGGCGAAACCGAGGAGTGCGAGCCGATCGATCCTGGCGGTGCGGGCGCCGGCCCGAATGTTGGGCCCGCGATCCCCCCGAGCATCCTGTAGCCCATCACAGCAGAAGCGCATACCCCATAGCGCCCATACGGGTGCTTAGTGGCCTAGTCCGGGGCCGTCCTCGTCGCGGGTGCGGTCCTGGTCGTGGACAGCGATATCGCGCTGGTGGTGTTCGAGTGCCATCCGTTCCCGAATGCGCACGGCGCGACGCACCGCGTCGGCGTTTGGGTAGCCGAGTTCTTCGACCAGCGCCGGGGTGGGATTGAGGATCAAACTCCACCCGGGTTCACGACCGCGCATCTTCATCCGCTGGCTGGCGGCCTCGGCTCGGGCCTTGGCCTCGGGGCTCTCGGCGGCCATCCGCAGCTCCAATGTCAACGCGGACAGCTCGGCCTGCTTGGCCTCGAGTTCGCTGCGCTGCTCGAACGGCGCCGGCGGATTGGCCAGCAGGTCATCGAGTTCCTCGCGCTGGCGGTTGTGTTCGCGCTGCATACGCACGTGGTGGTCGGGCAGCCCGATGTAAAGGTTTTCGACGCGGCGCAGAAGCCCGAGCTGCTTGGGCCCGGACACGTCGAGTCCGAGAGCGGAGCCTGCGGCCAGCAGTTCAGCGCCGTCAATCTCGGTGGTGCGCGAGGGCACGTCCAGCCGCAGCAGCAGCATGTCGTGAGTGAGGTCGCGCGCGCCCAGGACCTCGACACCGTTGATGGCGGCACCGATCGGCTCGTAGCGGGTGGCGCCGCGGTCCTTGCCGGCCATGTAGGCACGCCGGCACGCCACGGTGAGCGCGGCGGCCGCCTCGGTCCGATCGGTGAAGGTGTTGGCGCCGACGACGATGCGGTGCGGTGTGTCACCTCGGTCCCCTGCGGCGTGCGCTACGGGTGCGAGCGCCTCGATGTCGGCCTGCTTGGCCGGAATCGCGCGTTCGAGGACGCGCACTTGCCAGTCCCGGTTGCGAACCGATTGCTGGTGTGCCCGTTCCAGGGCGGTCAGGCGTCGCACGGTGTCGTCGAGTTCCACTTGGCGCAGGTAGCGGGGGTCACCGGTGGCGATGGCCTTGGTTTCTGCGGCTGCGGCGCCGATGTCTCCCCCACCGAGGTCTTCGATTTCGGAGTCGAGCACTTCGTTGCGGCGCATCTGCTCGATGAACAGCGCTTTGGCTTGGACACGCTGCCACATCACGGTGTCGTAGCTGGATTCGGTGACGTAGTTGAAGATGTCGATCTCGTGGTTTTGGTTGCCTTGGCGCAGGATTCGGCCTTCGCGCTGCTCCAGGTCGGCCGGGCGCCAGGGCACGTCTATGTGGTGCAGAGCGGCCAGTCGGGACTGCACATTGGTGCCGGTGCCCATTTTTTCGGTGCTACCGATGAGAACTGATACTTCACCGCGATTGCATTGTGCGAACAGGGCTTTCAGCTGTGCGGGGTTGCGCGCCTCGTGGACGATTCGCACTGCCTCGGGCGGCATTCCTCGATCCACAAGCTCGTCTTTGATGGCTTGGTAGATGGTGAACTGGCGCGGATCCTTCGACGGAGTGCCGCGGTCGCAGAACATCAGTTGCAGCGGTCCGCGGGCGGGAAGCAGCTCGCCGGTGTCGCGGTCACGGTACTGGCGATCGGCCAGGCGGCGGTGCACCCCCATGGCGCGTTCGGCAACCTCGGCGGCCCGGCTGTGTTCAGGAGCGCCGAGGTGGGCCATCCTGGCGTCCAGGGAGGCGTTGCGGCCATCGTTGCTGATCTTGAGGATGTTGTCGCGCTGGGGTTTTCGGGCGTCGAGATGGTCGGCGCGCCAGCCCAGGTCGGCGATGAAGTCGACGACTTCCACCCCGGGTTGGAGGCTGATGATCTGGCGGGCCCCGGTGCGCAGCTCGGGTAGCGCCACGGGCACCTGGTCGCGGGTGACGACGTCGGTATAGGCGTTCGACAGCGCCAGGAGCTCGGGCAGGTTGGTGTACTTGGCGACGCGGGTAACGGGCCGCAGTTTGGTGCCGGTGGCGTTGACTTCGATGCTGGTGTGAGTGGCGGTGAACGCCGCTCCCCAGTCGCCGAGATCGGCTATACCTGCGGCCTGCAGAAGGTCCGGGCGCAGGTAGGTCTGCATCACCCAGAGCTCGCCCAGGGAGTTGGCGATCGGGGTGCCGGTGGCGAAGGTGGCCACGCGCTCGACGACTGCGTGCTCGGGGATGCCGCGGGCCCGGGCTTCGTCGTGGCGTCGCTCACGCAGGACGTCGAGTTTGAGGCTGAGGTCTTCGGCGCGCTGCGCGGCGGTCGCGCACGTCAGCTCCTCGATGTTGCAGACACGCTGCTTGTTCTTATACATGTGTGCTTCATCGATCAGGAGGTAGTCACAGCCCGATTCCTCGAATCGCAGTCCTACGTCTTTGGTTTCGGCGGCCATCAGCTTCTCCAGGCGCGCCTGGGCGGTCTTGATGGCCCGCATGATGGCCTTCTGGCTGCGCTCGACCGTCGCATCCTGCAACTGGGCGCGCAGCTCGTCGAGCTGCTTTTCGGCGTAGGCCGTGCGCACATCGTTGGAGACGTTGATCGCGGTGAACGCCGATTGCGGCACGATCACCATGTCCCAGTCGCCGGCGGCGCTCTGGGCGATGAACCGCCGGCGCCCCTCGGCGGTGGTGGCCGAAGACCCCAGAAGTACGTTCGCCGCCGGATACCACTGCTTGGCCTCCCGGCCTACCTGCTCAATGATGTGGTTGGGCACCACAATCCAGGGCTGGCGGACCAGGCCGAGACGGCGTAGCTCCATCGCGGCCATGAGCATGGTGCCGGTCTTACCGGCGCCGACGACATGATCGAGGAGGGTGGAGGGCTCGTTGGTGATGCGGGCGACGGCGTTGCGCTGGTAGCTGTGCGGGGTGAAGTGGTCTGAGAGCCCGGGAAGCCGCAACTGGCTGCCGTCGTAGACAGGGGCTCGCAGGGAGTTGAAACGCCGGTTGTATTCGGCGACCAGGGTGTCGCGGCGCTCGTCGTCTGACCACAGCCACCGGGTGAACTCCTCGGTGATCTTGGCGCACTTGGCTTGAGCGGCGAATGTGGCCTGGGCGTCGACATCGCCCTCTTCGGTGGTGATGACCACGGCCTTGGAGTTGCAGACCGCTTCGAGCAGACTCACCGCGTCGAAGTTGCGCCGATCGACGCCCCACTCGTCGGTCATGAGGCGACCGCTGCGCTTGTAGCTGGGGACGTCGACCGTCCAGCGGCCCCCGATGTGTTCAGCCTTGACGCCGTTGGCGCCGAACGTCTTTTCAGCGAAGGCGGCGATCACCGGGGCCAGAATCCACGGGGCACCGGGGCGGACCTTGATGTCGTCGGCCTCGCGCTGTTCGGGTTGCACGTCGCGCAGTGCGGCGACGTAGGGCTCGTAGACGGGGTTGGTATCGGCGGCCTCGATCGCAGCAGCCAGCTTGGAGCGCACGTTGCCCGAGAGCGCCGTGGTGGCCGGGACCAGCTCGTCGGGGTCGTCAAGGCTGGGGTACACCAGCCCGTCGAGCAGGGCGCGGGTGTCCTCGTCGCCGACGCCGAGCAGTTCGGAGATCAGGGCGACGTCGACCCGGCGTGTGCGGTCCAGACTCATCGCCAAGGCTTCTTCGGGGGTGTCGGCGGTGACGCGCTCGACGGCCGCGGTCAGAACATCGCGGGTAAAGATCGGAGCCTTCGTGGCGATTCCGGTGTCGTCGTCGAAGTCCTCCAGCGCCGACACGACCGCCCAACCGGGGTCATACCGCATACCGCCTTCGAGCTGGCGGAACTTCTTGAACGGCTCCGGGGGCTGCCACGCCTCGGTTTCCCACTGTTCGGCCAGCTCCTCGGGGACGGGGCCGTCATAGGGGCGTCCGGTGGCGCCCTCCTGCTCACGCCATGTCTGCTCCAGTTTGGCGATGCGCTTGTCGTGCAGGGACTGAGTTGCGTTGCGCTGCACCCATTCAAACCGGTTGACGGGTCCACGCTTGCTGACGTAGTTGTCGTAGAGGGTGTTGAGGTGCCCGCGGAGCTGCTCGCGGTCGTGCTCGGGTTCGCCGTCACGCTGTGCGGCGATGAGCGCGGTGGCGACGTCGCGCAGCGCGATGAGTTCCTTGGTCTCCTCGACGAGGGTCTTGGGCGTCTTGTTCGGCTCCCAGCTGTGTCCGGCCCAGTAGTCGATGCTGCGGGTGGCGGCGTTGTAGCGCAGCGTGTACAGCGGCGGATCGTCAACCTGTGCGCTCGGCGTGCGCAATCCGGGCGCGAAAACCGTTGCTGCGCTGATGGATAGGTCTTCACTGCGGGCGGTAAGCCCGTGTCCGCGCGCCACGGCGGCCGCGATCATCGGCTCAAGCTGGTCGCGGATCTGGTCTGCCAGGTCCGGTCCCGTAGCGCCGGCGACGACGAGCTGCGCCGAGCCGTGCAGTCCGTGGCCGAGTTCGGGGGTGCCGAGCACCCGGTGCGGGTTGTTGAGGAAGTGGGCGTTGATGGGCACCTGGTCCTCGTCGCCGGTGCGGGGGTCGACGAGATCGGCGGTTTCGGTGTTGATCCAGTCGAGAGTGTCGATGCTGACCTCGGTGCCCTCCTCGCGGCGGCGGAAGATCAGCAGGTCGGTGACCACTTCGGTGCCGGCGACCCGGCTAAAGGCCTGAGAGGGAAGCCGCAGCGCTCCGATCAGGTCCGCGCGTTGGGCAATGTCCTCGCGCGCAGCGGTTTTCACTGAATCCGTGGTGTAGCGACTGGTCAGGACGGCGACATAACCACCTGGTGCAACCAGCGCCAGCGATTTCACGATGAAGTGATTGTGAATATTGTGGCGGCGCGGATTGTGCTGGGGGTCGGTGAGTGCGTACCGGCCGAACGGCACATTGCCGATCGCAGCCGTGAAGCTGGCCTCGGCGACGCGAGTAGTTTCGAAGCCTTCGTGGCGGACCTGGGCGGAGGGGTAGAGCAGCGCCGCTATCGCCGCGGTGATGTCGTCAGCTTCGACGCCCACCATGGTCGACCCCTGCGGAGCGTGACCGATAAAAGTGCCGCTGCCACAACCTGGTTCGAGCACCGGACCGCCGGAAAAGCCCGCCGCGCCTAGTGCATCCCAGACCGCAGACACCACGGCGGGGTCGGTGTAGTGGGCGTTGAGGATGGAGGCTTGGGCGCGACGATACTGCTCGGGAGTGAGCAGGCCGGCGAGTTGAGCTCGCTCGGCGGTGAAGTCTTCGGCGCGGGGGTCGAAAATTTGAGGGATGGCGCCCCACCCGGACCAGGCAGCCAGGACGCGCTGCTCGGGCAGCGTCGCCGGGCGCCCGGCGTCGCGCAGTGTATGGACTAGCTCGATGGCAGCCATGTTGGCTCGGGCTCGGGCTTTGGCGCCGGACGGGACCAGAACCTCGGTGGTGGCGGGGAAGTCCGTGGTGCTGCGGAACTCCTCGGCCAGTTCCGCTGGGGGCGGCACTGACTGCTCGGGGGTATCTGCTGCGGTCACGAGGGCCCCGTCGACCACGATGGGATCGAGTGCGTCAACCGGCTCAGCGGCGGGCATGCCGAGGTCAGGATCGGTGCCGACGTCGATGTCGTCGATGTCGTTGATGTCGACGGGATCGTCGAACAACGAGGCCTGGGGGCCTACCGCTCGGGGAGCCCGTCCGCTCGCAGGTCGCGGTAGATCATCTGCGCCAACTCCGCGGTCAAGGGGTCCTCGGGGTGGGCGGGTAGCGGCTGGCCGTCCTCGGCCCGGGCCGAGATCAGGTAGCCCGCCTTGATCCGGAACGGTCCCGAATAGTCCGGTGCCGGCCATAGGAGATCGATCAGCGCTTCCAGGTCCTCGCTGGGCTCGCTCTGATGCGCGGGGTTCGTCCAGCGCCGCTCCCACCCGAGGTGCGCCGGATCCGGGCTCCCCCACGAGGGCGGGATCTCGTCGGTCTCGATCAGGTCGTCGGTCTGGTCGGTCTCGATCAGCTCGTACAGCTCGTTGTTCAGCACTGTCTGGGCTGCCTGCGCGCGGGCCGCTTCCAGCAGGGCCACTTTGGTCGCGTGATTGGGTGTCTTGCCGTTGCGGTTGCGGCTCCACACCGCGATGGCTTTCTCCCACAGCTCCTCGGCCATGCTGGCCGCCATCGAGCTGATCTTGTCCGCTTCGGCCGTCAGGAACTCGCTGCGCTGCCCCGGGGTCCATTCCTCGGGCAGGCTCAGATCGGTCGAGTAGACCGTCTGCACCGCCTTGAGAATCTCCGGGTCGATCACCGTCACCGCCTGCCTCGTCGAGGATGCTGAACAGATCCGGCTGATCCGGGTCCGGCGCTTTGTTGCGGCCCATATTGTCCTCTCCTGGCTAACGGTGGCGGGGTCCGGGTAACCCCGGACGGCGAAGAACGCGCGGAGCCGCCGGTCGGTGATGCTCATAGGCCGCCGCGGCGTCATGTCCGCCGGCCGATGTCGACGTCGACGACGAGGGGCACAGCGGGGTGGCATCCGGCCCGTGCAGCGTGCAGGTGAGCGTCGAGGATGCTTCCGGCTCGCGTGATCCGCGGTGGTCCGCTCCACCCGCAGGTGCACAGCGAGCGTCGGTGACGCCACCGGGCGACAACCACCCGCACGGTTCCGCGGGACGCCGTGCAGGCGTGCGCGTTGTCTGGGTGAAGGTGGGTAGCGACGGTTGTGCTCATCGAGCTGGGCTTCTCTGTGCGAGAGGTGGCGGATCGAGGTACTCGCCGCAGCCGCCCGCTCCGAACTGCTGCCAGGGCACGAACGCCGGCGGGCCCACTGGCCGGGGGCACCAAAAGCCCCATCGGCGGCAGCGAGGTCCGGTCACGATGATCGTCGTCACCGGCGCCCGGTCGAGCAGCTCCACGCGGTGGCGTGAGCTGGCGCGGCGAAAGGCCACTGACCCGGGCCGACGCATGACGGTGCGGCGCTCGCTGACCTCGCGGTAGTTTCCGGTAAGCACGATGCTGGCGAAATGCCACGGATGATCGTGCGGCACACTGGGATCGGACCGGCAGAAGCGGTGCCGATAGATGTTGACGAGTGGGTTCCTCGGGATCAGGAACCACCGCAGGAGATAGGGCTCTGCCGGGTCGTCGCCGATGACCTGGTGCGGTCGCCCAGACAGCAGCGTAGTCAGCCAGTCCCGCAGGGACAGCGACTCCTCTGCGGTGTGGTTGTCAACGGCGGTCATGATGCGCCTTCCTGGGATGCGCCGCAGCGGCACGTATTCGGCGCTGTGGCGACTTCCCAGTACCTGACTCGTTTGTTGCTCGCAGTCTTGAGTCGGCGAACAGCGCCGCGGCCGCGCAACGCCTCCACGGCCCGGTACACCTGGTCGACGACCAGCGGGGTTTCTCGGTCGCGGTTGAGCAGGCGCATCAGGTCGGTGGTGGTGACAGGGCAGCCGATGCGCTCTAGAGCCGCGAGCACTTCTGTGGTCAGCGGCGTCGCCGGCATGGATCAAACTTTGTGGTGCGATGCGCAGCCGACGCGCTGGGTGCGCTGAACAGTGCATCGAGACTGGCGATTTCGTGGTCGGCGGTGGGGTTGGCGGTGGCCACCCAGGTGCGCCGGCAGGCGGTGGTGTCGGCGACGGCGATCGCGCCCTCCGCCTGCAGATTGCGCAACAGCCGGTAGATGGCCTCCTGGGTCGGAGGGAGTGGCCGGGCGCTTCCGGGCACGGCGACCGGCGGTGCCCCCTGGCGCAGCTGCGTGGTGGTCAGGGGATGCGGGGAGCAGCGCAGCGCGGCGACGAGGTAGTCCCGCAGGAGTCTGTTGGTGCAGGTCCGCGGACCTGAACTAGGCACTTACCGACTCCGTGACAGGGGCACGCTGCCCGGGAAACGCGGCGTAGTGCATGGCCTCGCGGATCGCCAGGCAGCGCTGGCGGTGCGCCTCGGGCTGATGGTCCATCGCCGCGACCACCATCGTGAGCTGGCGGCGAGCGACGGCCTGTTCCTCGACCGTGGCGTGTTCGCCGGGCAGGTCGACGCCGGCCCACACGCCATCGGTGGCTGCGACGGCCAGTGCCGTGCGGGCGCACGCTTTGCGCAGCGGGCAGTTGCCGCAGATCCGCTTGCACTGCTTGGCCTTGCGGTAGTCGAACCACTCTTCTGGATCAGCGGAGTAGTTGCAGAGCCCGTTGATTTCCATCTTGACCGGGTTGGCCACTAGATGCGTCATCGCGCTACCTTCCGAGTTGGGCGTTAAGTGATCTTTAGTTGTGCCCCTCTTGAGCATGCGGTGATCATAACCCCAACTTGGCGTAGTTGTGCAGCACTAATCTCCATTTGTCCGCGCCCCACCCCGAAATCTGGGCGAATCTGGCGGATCTCTGCGCTGCCGCGCAACGATTATTCAGTGCCTCTAACTGGTGCTTTGTCCGACGCCAGGGGTGTGGCAGCGCCGGAGAAGCGGCCCCGAAAATAGAAGAAAAATTCATCTTGAGCCGCTCTTGGTGGCACCGCTATTGCCCTCTAGTTGTGTATCAGTGGCGTGTGAAGCGTCCATCGCGCAGACTCATAGCGGAGCCGAACCGGCACATAGCTAGATACGTGTCTGTTCGGCCAGCATGTGGTTCACTTTGGGTGTGGACGGCAACACCGACGACGAGGTGGGCGAAACGACGCCTGCCAGCGACGATGCCGCCGACCCGTCCCTGGTCCGGCTACGAGACTGCGTGGCGCGTCGGCGCGCCGAGCTGGGCTTGAGCCAGCGCGCACTCGCCGAACTGGCCGGCGTTTCACTGGGTACCGCGACCAGGCTCGAACGCGGCGGCGGCCCGATACGGGTGAGCACGGTGCCGAAACTCGAGGATGCGCTGGAGTGGCCGCGCGGCACCTTCCAGGCCATTCGTGACGGCCAGGACCCGCCCAAGATTGCGCCGCGGGGACGTGAACGCGCCGCGCCGGCCGCACCGGGCCCGGCCTCGGCGATGCGCAACGCCACGCAGTACGGCCAAGCACTGTCGATCGCCTCCGCTGTCGTGGCCATCAGCGCGGTCTGTCTTGAGGTGTTGACCAGTGACCTCGCCGATGCTTCGGCACGCGTGGCAGCTCTCAACGCTCTGGATTCGAACATGCGGGAGATGGAGAGTTTGATCGCGGCCAGCCTGCCCGACGCCGACTCCTTTGACGACGCGATAGCAGTCATGCGTGAAGTTCACGAAAGCCGTGAGTCCATCCAAAAGGCCGCTGAATCACTGAAATAACCCCACGGGTGTACTAAGGGCGATGATCTAGTAGCCGCTGTACCCGCCGCCAATGCTGGCGATGTGGACGTGGTTGAAATGGTTCTGATTGGGGTCCCCGCGATCCTCCATCCCCGAGGAACTTCCGTCAGCGTTGTGCATCGCTTGCCGCCAGATCGCGTGGTCGAGTCCGAGATCTTGCGCGTTGGCCTGGACGAACGCGACCACCCGATCGCCGAGGGCCTTGCCCGCCGGGGTATCCCACTGCGGGATCATGACGTCGATCGCCAGCCCGGACGGATGCCATTTCATCGAATCCGGCCGGTAGCCACCGATATCGGTGATCTCGGGGAAGGCCGCCGAGATGGCGCGGCTGAGGCGGCGGGTGTACTTCTGCAGCCGGGACTCGTTGGCCAGCCCCGGCCGGTCCAGTCCCGGCATACCCGGAACACCCTTGCCGCTGCCGGCCTGCCCTGATGACGACCTACCGGCAAGCGCGGTCTTCGCCACCGGCGAGAAGAGCCCGCCGAGGCCGCCGAGCCCGCCCCCGCCTCCAAATGCGCTCATCGGTGAGCCGCCGCCCATACCTCCCATCGGCATCCCGCCGCCACCGCCCATCGGCCGGGCGCCGCCCATGCCGCTGCCGTAGCCACCGCCCGCCGCGCGAATCATGTTCGCCATCGCGATGTTTCGTTGCTCGGATTTGCTGAGCAGGGCTTTGGCGCGGTCGAGCTGGCCTTCGAGGTGATTGACCAGGACCGTTTTCCCTGCCGGGGTGTCGGTGCTGGGCGCGATCGCGTTGACACCGCTGCGGGTGTCGCTAACCACGCCGTTCATCCCCGCCCGGCCATCACGCGACTCGTTGGACGCGGTGACGACTTGCGGACCCACCCGGCCATCAGCGCCGATTACGTTGTCCAGCGCGGTGATGCCGTTGCCGCCGGCTTGCTTGTAGCCCTCTCCCCCGGTCCCCCGCCACGTCGCCGGCACCGTGTCCACCGACGTGCGCAGGTCCGTCTTGAGGTTTTGCAATCCGCTGGTCGACGGCAAGCCCGTCGCATTGGGGGCTTGGCCGTACAGCTCTCGGGCGCCACCGAGGGCCGTTGCGGTCGCGTCAACCAGGCCCTGCAAGGACATGATCGGCAGTATCACCTATCGCTTGCGTCAACGGCCACCACCAACGCCACAATCGCTGCGCGATCAGTACGGGATTGCTGTGAATGCTCGGCAGACGCGGTGGTCAGGCGACTCGGCGGACCTCGATGTGGCCGCTTGGTATGGGAGAGAACTTCACGCTTTGGCCAGGGGTTGGCGCCTCGATGGCCATCGTCGGTGAGACGGCCATCATCACGTGCTCGGGTGTGCCCGGTGCCGACCAGTTACACAGGATGAGGTCGCCTTCCTGGATCTCGTTGCGGTTCACCGCCTGACCGGCGTTCACGAGGTCGTAGGTGGTGCGGGGTATGCGCACCCCGGCCTCGGCGTATGCCGCCTGGGTGAGACCGGAGCAGTCGAAAGCGTTCGGTCCTTCTGCGCCCCAGACGTAGGGCGCGCCGAGCTTGGATTTGGCGTAGGCCACGGCGCGAGCGGCGGCCGCGGTGGGAAGGCCAAGTCCTCCGGCGAGGCGGGTTCGTCCGTGCGCCGCGTTCTGACTCTGGCTGTCGGAGCCGCCGAGCTTGGACAGCATTCCGGGGAGGCCGCTGAGTGCGCCCATGGGTGAGCCGCCGCCCATACCTCCCATGGGCATCCCGGGCATCCCGCCGCCACCCATCGGCATGCCACCACCCATACCGCCGCCGCCGTAGCCACCCCCGGCGGATCGAATCATGGTTGCTAAGGCGATGTTTCGTTGCTCGGATGTGGTGAGGAGGGCTTTGGCGCGGTCGAGCTGGCCTTCGAGGTGATTGACCAGGACCGTCTTACCCGCCGGGGTGTCGGTGCTCGGAGCGATGGCATTGACACCGGCCCGGGTATCGCTGACCACACCGTTCATCCCCGAACGACCGTCACGCGACTCGTTGGACGCCGTGACCACCTGGGGCCCGACACGATTATCGGCACCAATCACGTTGTCCAACGCGGTGATCCCGTTACCGCCGGCCTGCTTGTAGCCCTCTCCCCCGGTTCCCCGCCACGTCGCCGGCACCGTGTCCACCGATGCACGCAAATCAGTCTTGAGACTTTGCAACCCACTGGTCGACGGCAACCCCGACGCCGGGGCAGCCTGGCCGTACATATCGCGGGCACCACCGAGCGCATCCGCGGTCGCATCAACCAGGCCCTGCACGGACATGACCGGCAGTATCACCCGACACCAGCACCAACAGCCACCACCAACGCCAACTGTAGGTTGCCAAACTGCGTGTCATTTGTCCGGGCGCCGACCAGGTACAACCGTGGCATTGCCTTTGAAATGTCGGCCGGGTTTTGCCATCTAAATGTCGAATCCTAGAGCCGAACGGTCGTCCATGAAATCGCACGGCGTCAACCGCTGACATCTCGCGAGGAGTCGTTCCTGCAAGGACCGCAGGTGGGATCCCGGCCCTCTCCAAGGCCCGCCGTGTCTGTCGGAACCGACGCCTAGATTTAGATGACGCCCTGCGCAGCTGTGTCGGGCCGGAGCTGGAGGTTGCAGATGGATCCCATAACCGTGATCGTCGCGGCGCTCGCCCTTGGCGCGTCCGACGGCGTCCGCGACACCGCGAAGCATGCGATCGGTGACGCCTACTCCGCGGTTAAAAACCTGGTCACAAAGCGCTACGCCTCGGTCAGCGCAGATGTCGAGGGGCTGGAGCAGGAGCCGGAGGAAGGGCTTCGCCGCGCGCTGCTTGAGAAGAAGCTCACCCAAGCCGGGGCCGGCGACGACGTGGAGCTGTACGGACTCGCGCAGGCTCTCCTGTCGGCCGTCGAGGAGCAGGCCCCTGACCTCCCAGCCACCATCGGCGTGGTGATCCGCCGCGCCGCGATCGGAGGCAACATCGAGGTCGAAGACGTGGCCGTCGACGGCGGAACCGGTGTTGCAGCGGAGGACGTCGCAGCTGGCGGCGATCTTCGGATCAGCCGAGTCGCTGCGCGTGCCCCCCAGGCGCCGCCCCACCCTCCCCAGGCGCGGGAGCAGTAGACGATTCGTCTGCTTCCGCGCCATCCCTCAGCACCACGCAGAAGAACGTGCTCGTAGGGCGTGACAACAACACCTACTTCTCTATCGGCGCCACGGAGACCGGGAACAGTGGTGGCCGAATCCGCGCGGTGACCGCCTCCGTGAAACCCGTGCCCATCGGTCAGGGACTGTGGACCGTGACCGTGACCAACGCGAGTTCCGGTCCGATCACCGACCTCGAAGTCGACGTGTACGGCGTCGACGGGGACGGCAATCGGCTGGAGGACGCGTGTCACCCGGCGAAGGGGAAGATCTCGGTGCAGGAGCTCTTCCGCGAGATTCTGTCGGGCGGGATGAGCGGAACTCTCGATGCTATCGGCTCCCGCGCCCAGTCGATGTACCCGCCCGGGATGGTAGCCGGGATGCCAGCGAACCTCGGTGCGTACGGCGGAATGTTCACCGACCACATCATGACTGCCCCAGGTCTTTCCTCGTTTCTCCGGAACGCGCAGCAGCAGATGGTCGATAAATACCCCCAGGTGATCTCGCGGGACCAGTCTGCTGAGGTGCTGTACAGCACACCAGGGGCGGTTGAGGTGCGCGTCGATCTCCAGTTCGCCGACGACGTCGGCAACCTCTGGCGTCGACGGCACGGTCAGCAGCCCGAGCCGGTGATGGAAGGCGAGGACAGCTAGGGAGCCACTTCCTACTTCTGCCAGTGAACCGTTAACTCGACCCACAAGGTCGGCCACAGGAGACTCCAGGCCCCGTATTTCCCGGCTAACCCAAAAGCGGCCGGCAGACGGCGTCGCACAGGTCCACCACGCCGCGGAGTAGCTAAGGTGACCAAACGTGGAAAGGGTCGCATACGGATATGTCTGAGCGGAGTCCCGTCCGGCCGGTGAACGCCCGCGGCATCAGCATGCCCGCTGATGAACGCTTCGATGAAGACCTCGAAGAGCAATTCCTCGACGATCTGAAAGCGCGGCGACGCCACAATCCGGTCCCGATCGCAGACCGCAACTCAGATGTGCTGCCGCTGACCGCGATTGAACCGCCGGTGTTCGAGCGTTTGGTCGCCGAGATAGTAGAGAACCAAAAGAACCGATCAGTCCATTTCTACGGGCGCAGCGGGCAAGCGCAGTACGGCTTAGACATCGTCGAAGAGAGGTTCGACGGGACGAGGGTGCTCTACCAGGTAAAGCGCTTCGAGCGGATGACCAGTCGCCTGTTGCGAGAGGCTGTCTTGGCCTATGCCGGACCTCCCCGCGAGACGCCAGACCAGCTTCCTGAGCGGCGCTTCCATCCCGACACGTTTGTCGTGGTCACATCGGCAAAAGTAGAAGACGACACTGCACTGGTTGACTGCATTAGCGCGCTGCAGGACGAATACCGGGGTGACCTGGCGTTCGACACGTGGGGTGCTGAGACGGTATCGCGCAAGCTTCGTAAACACCGCAACCTGGTCGCCGCTGTCATCAGTCACGCTTGGGCCGACGAATGGTGCGGATCCGAACGTGGCAAGCGGGCCCAAACCCGGGAAAAGCGCAAAAAGTACGTAGACGACGTCCTTCGAGCAGCGATGACCGTGCAATTCAGCAAGGACAACGACGTTCGTTTTCGGCAGGTCGAACTCACGGGGATCTCGGTTGAAAGCCTCTTCGTCGACGTACCAGCTAGCAGTCACGCGGGAAGCCCTGCCGACCGTCTCATCCAGGAAATCAACCCCCATCAGCAGGGTGGAGATGAGTTGGCTCCACACTCGGGTGCGGCGCAAGCCTTGCTCCATCCGTCGTGGACTGACAGCACCGTCATCGTCGGCGGGCCTGGACAGGGAAAGACAACCTTGCTGCAGTTCCTCTGCCAGTACCACCGAGCGAGATGCCTCCAACGCGAAGAATATTCGCCCATCGCCGCAGGCCTGGCACCCGTCACGCGTGTCGACCGGACGCCGATCAAGATCGAACTCACCGAGTACGCCGCCTGGCGGCGACAACAGCAAGGCGAACTCACACCGAACCCAAGTTCGAGTCAACAAGAGACAGATGTCGCGCTACTGCACTACATCGCGGAAACGGTCGCCGCTGACGCCGGACGCTCCTTCACGCATGAGGACCTAGCGCTGGCCTTAGCGACGCGCCCGATGATCATCGCGCTGGACGGGCTCGATGAAATTGCCAAGTCCAGCGAACGAACGGCCATTGCTCAAGAAGTCCGTATCACCAACAGCCGCATCAAGTCGATCACGCGACAGGTCATGGTCCTCGTTGCCACGCGCCCAGGCAACGTGGGAAATCCGATCTGGCGGGACATCAACTTCTCGACATTGTTTCTTGGCGAATTGACGCCCGCGCTCCGCATGAAATACCTCGACCGGTGGACAGCGCAATCCAAACTGACCCCGGCCGAGGTGAACGATCTTCGCGCTACGTTTGTCGAGAGCATCGCCTACCCGCATGTAGTCGAACTCGCCGGCAATCCCATGCAACTCGCGATCTTGCTGAACCTGATGCAGCGTCGAACAGTGCTTCCAGAGCGACGAACAGCGCTCTACGAAAGATACATCGAAGTATTCATGGACCGAGAGTCCAAATCAGCTCTTGTGGCCGCAAATAAAGACATTATCGTCGCCTTCCACAAACTCCTCGGCTGGCACATCCATGCCGGCATCGAGATGGGTACGTCCAACGGCACGATCAGCCTCACGAAGCTGCGCAAGCTCCTCGCCGACTACCTCGCACCTCGCGGATACGTGACTGCGCTCGTCGAGGAACTATTCGACTCCGTCACCACCCGGGTGCTCTGTCTCGTTCAGCGCGAACTGGATTCAAACGAATTCCAATTCGAGGTCCAGCCGCTGCGGGAATACTTCGCCGCCGAGCACATCTACGACGTGTCTCCAAACGCCACGTCGAAGAACAATCGCCAGGCATGTTTGGCCGAGCTCATCCGACGCCCATACTGGACCAACGTCATGCGGTTCTTCGCCGGAAAGTTCTCGTCGGGCGAAGTCCCCGCTATCCCCTACGCCCTCCGCGATCTTCAGCATGACAAAGCGATCAAGCACCATCCAGTCACACGCACGGCGGCCAAACATCTGCTCGACGATCGGGTCCTCGGAGGCCAGCTTGAGTTAGTCGTCACCGACATGGTCAAGGTCCTGCTGGACGGCCCAGGCGTGGTGCTCGCCGTCGACGGTGTATTCCAGCAGGATGAGTCCATAATTCGATTCCAGGAACGGGGCGGCCGAAAACAAGCCATCGAAGTACTCCTCAATCGGCTGAAATCGGAGAAAGCCGAAGTCATCCAGCTGGCCACCGCGCAGATCCTGAGGCACCTCGGAGCGCAGCGCGCCGCCGCCGAGGCCTGTTGGAATCAGATCGACGCAGATGCGAGTACCTGGGTCAAGGCAGCGGCCTATCTCGGAGCGCTGGACAACCCCACAGCCAGCCAGCGGCAGGTTCTTACCAACGTGACAAGTCGGCTGAGTGCGTCCGATGCCAATCTATTGGCCGTCCTCGTACAGAGCGGTGTGCAAGTGCTCGACGACGACTTAGTTGCGGCATGTCTTTCTGAACTTCGCTGCAGCAGTGATTGTCCCGATACGAAGGACACCAGCACTTTCTACAGGCGACTCGCCGCCCTGATGAGCGTCGACCGACTCTACGAGCACCGCCGCGCCCAAATCACTTCGATGCGCCCCGCGGGCGCCAAGCGCCATCGCCAGCGCATGCGCTCCATTGCATCGAAACCTGCCGAAGCTGCCCTTCAAGCGCTCGAACACGCACACACAGCGACCGATTGGACAGACGCTGTCTCCTGGCACCAGCTACTCGATGCGACAAACGAGGTCGCCGAACAGGACTGCTGGGCAATGCGTGAGAGGGTCCTCGCTTTGCCCGATCACGCGCTCGACACAGGTTCGGCAACAGCGAGTCTCGCGAATGGAACTGCATGGAGAGGCGTCGCGCAGTGGCGCGCTCAAGTTATCGCCAATAGGGCGGACGCAGACTGGTTGAGTGCCGAGGCGGCGAAATGCACAGACCCCTTGGCTCGGATGTCATTCGTTGCGTATGTAGTTACCACCGCGAAAACGTCGACGGTGGAGAAGCTAGTTGATTCACTCGGTGCCGTCCTGGAGCCCGTCGAAGCGGGCCACTGGTCCGCAATGACGGCGGCGCTTCAGCGCTACGGATCACACGCATTGGCGGCCAGTGAGATCAACATGGGCGAAGCGTTACGGCTCCAGCGAATTCAACCGAGTCCGCGGTTGGCGGTGCTCCTGTGGCCCCTGTCCAACGAAGGAACGAGAGCGCGGCTCGCACGTTGCATCGCACCGGAACTGAGTTCGATGTGGAGATGCGGCTCCGGAGTCACAAACGTCCTCACACAGTTCCTCGAAATCTGGGACAAAAAGATCCCAGTCAATCAGTTTCGCGGATCTCGCACAGACCTGCCTCCTGGGACTCTGCCTCCGGAGCGCCTCGCCCAAATGACATTCCCCCAGGCGGATAACATCCTTGCCGCCCCGCACGAATGGGCCAGCAGACCTCGTGCGGACAGCAGTCGATCGCCTCAGCGGCCGGCTATCCAGCCAAACGCCCGTTATGCAGGTTGCCGCCACCGCAGACTGGCGCACCTGAACATATCGACCAGTGCGTGATGACGAACGAGTTTCTGCTATCTAATCGGGGAATCCTAGAACCAGAAGGTTGTCCCACGAAACAGGTTCAGGCGCAGAGCGGCTGGTCTGCGCCAGACATCTAGCGCCGCGGCTCCGGCCGAGCTACGGTTCGACAGTTGGCGTGACAATACGACACGCAGAATGGCAATTTACAACAACCAACAACCACCCCTTGTAGGTTGCCAAACTGCGTGTCATCTGTCAGCACGCGACCAGGCGCAATCGTCGCATTGGCATCGAAATGTCGGCCGGTTTCTGCCATCCAAATGTCGAATCCTAGAACCCAATGGATTGTCAAGGATCGTAGGGCCAGCCGCCGGCCTGGGCACTGTGAACTGTTGTGGCTAGCGAGCTAGGCGCGCGGGGCGGCCCGTCTTTTGGTGGCGGGTTTCGTCCCTTTGCTGGCGCCGCTGTCGGTCTTGCGATGGGCGGCGAGAAAGTCATCGACCAGGTTCGCGCAGTCGTCGTGAGTGATGGTGCGAACCCCGGTCATTCGGGCGAAGGCGAGTGGGCCGACTAGTTGGCAGAGCGCCAGTTCCCGGTCGAAGCGGTTAAGTTCGGCTTGTGCTTTCGGGCTGGTGAGTATGGCGTCAAACGGTTGCCGGTACTGGTCAACGACTCGAGCCCGTAACGCGCCGGATGTGTGGCGATCATCCGCTTCGCTATTGGAGCCGGTGGGGCCTAGCGAGAGCCACGCGAGAGTCGTGACATGCAGCGGCGCGTCGTTGAAGAGAGCGGCTTGGCGGCTGAGCAATTCGATCAGCTGGTCGCGGAGGGGTCCGCTGGTCGGTGCCGGAGTGGTCACTTGTGGAAGCAGGCGTTCGAACGTGGCTGCGAGCAGATGCGACGAACTGTGGAAGTGGCGGTACAGCGTGGTTCTGGCCACTTTGGATGCTTTGGTGACGGCATCGATCGTGACGGCTTCCACGCCGCCGGTGCTCAGAAGCGTTGCGGCAGCATCCAGCAGCCGGGTGCGTGAGCGGATGCGCCGAGGGTCCACGTCGTCGTCAGGGACTGGCACTGACTGACTGTCGCTCAACTCATTCACCTCGGCGGTCGATCTTCACGCGATGCTGTCACGGCAGTCTAGCAGTGTGGTACTAACGGTAGCGCAGCGAAACCGATCGTATTGGAGCGTGACGGTGCCCGAAAGCGTGTTGCCGCCGGAGCGGTTGCCCTCGCACACCACGACGTGCATGGGTTGCGGCCCGGACAACCCCCACGGACTGCGTTTGGTGGTGCATCGCAGCGGCGACGCGGTGTACACCGATGTGACGTTCGACGAGCGCCACATCGGGGCCCCGGGCCTGGCCCATGGCGGGGCGGTGGCCGCCGCATGTGATGACGTCCTGGGCTTCACATTGTGGATCGCCGGCACCCCGGCGGTGACCCGCACCCTGACGGTGGAATATTTGCGGCCGGTGCCGCTGCATCGACCCCACCGGATTACTGCCCACATCACCTCTCGTGAAGGACGGGCGCTGCATGTCACGGCCACAGGCACTGGTGAGGATGGGATCGCCCGCTTCACCGCCAGTGCAGTGTTCGTCGTAGTCAGCCCTGAGCACTTCGCCGCACACGGCGATGTCAGCGCTTTCGGCGATCTTCTGGAGCAGTTCTCGCGCCGCGGCGGTCTCAGCCCGGGGCCGTCATGACTTTCCCTCAGGCCCGCAGCCACGGCAAAACCCGACTTTCAGAAGCGAACTCGGTCGCTGGAGAGAAGCGGACCGCTACCGCGTCGCGCTCGCGCGCCTCCGCACAGCGCCGGGAAACGATTCTGGATGCAGCTTTGGCCGTGGCTGCGTCGGGTGGTTACGAGGCGGTCCAGATGCGGACCGTTGCCGAGCGAGTCGGCATCGCCGTCGGCACGCTCTACCGCTATTTCCCGGCGAAAACCCACTTGCTGGTAGCAGCGCTGACGCGTGAATTCCGTCGACTCGACTCAGCCGGAGACTGGGCAGCCGGTGACGGCACACCGCTGGAACGGCTCGAACGGCTCACCGCGCATCTGCATGACCGCTGGCAGCACGACCCATGGCTGACGACAGCCATGACACGGGCCTTCGCCGTCGCAGACACCCGCGCCGCCGCGGAACTCGACCGCGCCGCCGATGAGATCCAGATCCTGCTGGCCCGCACACTCAGGGGCGGCGAGCCCACCCCCACCGATCTGCACGTCGCTGGCGTTATCTCCGACATCTGGTTGGCCAACCTCGTGGCCTTCAGCGGCCACCGCGCGACAGCCGCCGACACACGCGACCGCATTGACCGAGCCACCAGGCGCGTCGTGACCAGCGCCGCTAGGCCCACCGCGAACCGATAACGATACTACTGGTATCGCAGCGCTACCTAGCGTACTCTTTGGGAATACGGCTCAACGATGCGTCGAAAGAGACTGCCATGTACACCCAATGGATCGAAAACCTTGTCGTACAACGCCTCTCGATACGTGGAGGCCTGGTTCTGGATTTCGATGACTACAACGAAATCGTGATCTCCTGCCCCCTGCTATTGACCCTTCCTGCCGTCGGCACCTACCCCATCGAGGCGGTGCGTATTGACCCCCTCAGGATCGCGACCCACGAACGCCCACTGCTGAACCTCGCCGGCGCGGTGTGCACCCAGGCTTGGTCCGGCGACGATGGAGGGCTACACCTGGGGTTCTCGCGCGGACACCGCATCGATGTCGATCCCGACGCTGAACAGACAGCGTGGGAGCTGTATGGCATGCGCCACGGCTACATGGCCTGCCTGCCTCTAGGACGGGTACGCGTGGTCCGCCATGACCTCCCCGACACCGACGACGCCAACATCGTCAACAGCGCCACGCAATCATCGGCGGGGTCGGCGCGGCGGACCGACTAATGCGGAGGCGGCGACGGGTCGTGGGCGGCAATACGTGGATCAGGTTGGACGTGGACAGGACGCCCTGGCGACAGCGAGGCGGGCGAGCATTCCCGGATGACGCTGTCGAGGTTTTGCTGCACGCGTTCCGGGGCGATGCCGACTGAGGGTGAATACAGCATGATGTGGTCGAGGACGCCGTCGTAGCGTCTCAGTTGTTCACGGACCTCGTGTGCCGTCCCGGCGACACCCATGGTGTTGATCATCTCCTCGGACACCGCGGCGAACATCGCCGGGAAATCGCGCTGGCCGAATGCCTCTCGGATGGTTCGGCCTTCGCAGGCGAAGCCGTTCGCATCAAGTACCGTCTCGTAGGATTTGACCGAAGAGTAGAACGCAATCTGCTGCGCCAGTTCGCGCCTGGCGACCTCGGCGTCGTCGTGGATGGCGCACATCACCATGGAAATGATTTCCACGTCATTGGGGTCGCGGCCGGTGTGCGCGGCACCCCTGGCGATAGCGGGCCGGACGATCTCCTCGACGTAGGTGGTGGTGAACAGCGGATGTCCGGCCAGGCCGTCGGCCACCCGCCCGGCCGCCTCGCACATCCGGGGCCGGACACCGGCAGTGACGATCGGGACCGGCCGGCTGGGGGGTCCCACGTCGCCGGTCGGGGTGAGATTCATTCTGTAGAAACGGCCCTCGTGATGGATCGGGCCTTCATGCAGGTTCCATATCCGGCGCAGCAGCATCACGAGTTCTTCCATCCGCAGCGCGGGTGCGGAGGTGTCGGGCACGCCGTGCCAGTCGCTCATCATCCGTTTGGTGCCGTTGCCGATGCCCAGTACCAGTCGTCCGTTGGAGAGTTCGTCGAGATCGCGCGCCTCGGTGGCCAGCACCAGGGGGCTTCGGCCGACGCCGTAGAGAATGGAGGAACCGATCCGGCAGTTCTGTGTGCTGTTGGCCATCGCGGCCATGGAGATCGATCCGGACCGGGAG
>JAXLRY010000027.1:0-28619 GCA_046330895.1 Mycobacterium sp.
CGAGACGAGTCAGCTCTGCTCGTTGATCTCGCGATCATCGGGCACGATGGGCAGCGCGGCCAACGGGAACAGCGCGCACACCGCGAAGGCCGCGGGGTAGCCGAAGGCGCCGATCAGTGCTCCGAACACTGGTGGGACGAACGCATGGGTGAGCAGTTGGCTGGTGTTCTGCGTACCCAGAGCTCTGCCGCTCCAGAACGGTCCCGCGATTTCTGCGATGGCGGTGAATGCCAAACCGTTGTCGCTGACGGTCACCACCGACGCGATGATCATGACGACGACGCTGAGCGGCGAGTGCAGCAAGTCGGTTACAGCCAGGGCCGACATGGACACCGCAGCCGCGATCGCGATCAGGCGGATCGGGCGAAGCCGTGAACCCATCCGGTCGGACCAGCGCCCCGCCGCGATGCGTCCCGCCGCTCCCAACACCTGCGCGACGGTGACAAGGGCACCGGCCGCCGCCGCCGACCACCCCCGCTCGGCCATCAACCAGACCAGTGTGAACGTCCACACCAGTATTTGCGGGACCACCAAAAGGACTGACACCGCGTGGATTCGCCACAGCATGGCGGATCCCCGATACGGGTTGGCCAGATCGGCTGCCGGTGCTTCCGATCGTGGCGGACGGGGTGGGTCCAGCACCCAGATGGCACACACCAGTGCCGCGGCGGCGCATACCGTTGCGGGGTAGAGCAGCGCGACCGCGACGCCGTGTGATTGGGCCAGTCGCGGGATGACCAGGGCGCCGAATGCAACTCCCAACGGTGTAGCCGTCTGGCGGATGCCCATCACCAGCCCGCGCCGCTCCGGCGGGAACCATCCGACTACCAGCCGCCCGCTCGCCGAGTTGCTGCTTGCGGCAGCCATCCCGCCGAGCAGCAGGAAGGCGGCCATCACGGGCAGTGAATGCATCGACGCCGCTCCGAATGTGGCGGCGGCGGTGAGCGCGGAACCTGCGGTCAGGACGAATCTTTCGCCGATGCGGTCAACAATGAATCCCCAGGCGATAAGTGTGAGCACCATGCCGAGAGCAGGCATCGACGTCATCAGGCCTGCTTTGGCGAGATCCAGCCCGTACTCGGAGTGCATTGTGGGGATCAGAAACGCCACACCATTGATGAACACGTTGGCGGACGTGGTGGCGAACACCGCAATCGCCAGCATCGACCAACGTCGTGACGTGCTGATCGATTCGACTGCCATGCCGATATCGTCCCATTCGCCCACCGCACTAGGGTGTGACGAATGCGACTGGGTCGAATTGCCAGCCCCGACGGCGTTGCTTTTGTGAGCATCGAGGGCGATAGCGCCGATGCCGTGGCCCGGGAGATCGCCGAACATCCGTTCGGCAAACCAACTTTCACCGGCAGGGTGTGGCCCCTCGCCGACGTTCGTCTCCTTGCACCCATCCTGGCGAGCAAGGTCGTGTGCATGGGCAAGAACTACACCGAGCACATCATCGAGATGGGTGGTGAGGCGCCCGAGGACCCGGTGATCTTCCTCAAACCGAATACCGCGATCATCGGACCGAATGTGGCGATTCAGCTGCCGGAGCACGCGTCCCCCGTACATCACGAGGGCGAGCTCGCCGCCGTGATCGGGCGGCCCTGCAAGGACGTGTCCGCCGCGAGAGCGGCCGAGAACATCTTGGGCTACACGATCGCCAACGATGTGTCGGCGCGCGACCAGCAGAAGGCCGACGGGCAATGGATGCGGGCTAAAGGTCACGACACTTTCTGCCCTGTCGGCCCATGGATCGTCACGGACCTGGATCCGTCGGATCTGGAGATCCGTACCGAGGTCAATGGGGGCGTCCGGCAGCTGAGCCGAACGTCGTTGATGATCCACGACATTGGCGCGATCATCGAATGGATTTCGGCGGTCATGACTCTGCTCCCCGGCGATCTCATTCTGACCGGCACCCCCGCCGGGGTCGGACCGCTGGAGCACGGTGACACCGTGAGCGTCAGCATTGAAGGCATCGGCACCCTGACCAATCCCGTTGTTCGCAAAGGACATTCATGACCGACGATTTGACGGCCAAAAGCCCTGTGCGGGTTCGGTTCTGCCCGTCGCCGACCGGAACACCCCATGTCGGTCTGGTTCGGACCGCCCTGTTCAACTGGGCATACGCGCGGCATACCGGTGGTGCGTTCGTCTTCCGGATCGAGGACACCGACGCCGAACGTGATTCGGAGGAGAGCTACGCGGCGATCCTCGACGGCTTGCGGTGGCTGGGACTGAATTGGGACGAGGGGCCGGAGGTCGGCGGTCCGCACGGTCCGTATCGGCAGTCGCAGCGCACCGAGCTGTACCACGATGTGCTAGCCAAGCTGGTGGATGCCGGCGAGGTGTACCAGGCGTACTCCACCGCGGAAGAGGTCGAGGCCCGCCACCTCGCCGCCGGTCGCAATCCGAAGCTCGGCTACGACAATTTCGACCGCACCCTCACCGCGGATCAGCGCGCGGCATTCGAGGCGGAGGGCCGAAAGCCGGTGCTGCGGTTGCGGATGCCTGATGGAGACCTCAGCTGGAATGACCTTGTGCGCGGAAAGACGACTTTTCCCGCGGGCACGGTTCCGGACTTCGCGCTGACGCGCGCCACCGGAGAGCCGCTGTACACGCTGGTCAACCCGGTCGACGACGCGCTGATGAAGATCACCCATGTGCTGCGAGGTGAGGATCTGCTGCCTTCCACGCCGCGGCAGTTGGCCCTCTACCAGTCGCTCATCCGTGTGGGTGTCGCGGATCGCACCCCCGAATTCGCCCATCTGCCACCGGTATTGGGCGACGGCAACAAGAAGCTGTCGAAACGTGATCCGCAGTCGAACCTGTTCCTGCATCGCGATCGCGGCTTTCTGCCCGAAGGGCTGCTGAATTACCTGGCATTGCTGGGCTGGTCGATCGCCGACGACCACGACCTGTTCACGCTCGACGAGATGGTGGGGGCGTTCGACGTCCTGGACGTCAACTCCAATCCGGCGCGCTTCGATCAGAAGAAAGCCGACGCGATCAATGCCGAACACATTCGCCGACTGGATGTCTCGGAATTCACCCGGCGACTGCGGGTGTACCTCGATGAGCACGGGCACGACACCGGCTTGGATGAGTCGGGGTTCGCGGTGGCGGCCGAATTGATACAGACGCGCATAGTCGTTCTCAGCGATGCCTGGGACTTGCTGAAGTTCTTCAATGACGACGCCTACGAGATCGATCCGAAGGCGGCCTCGAAGGAACTCGGCCACGAGGCGGCACCGGTCTTGGACGCGGCTATCGGGGCGCTCGAAGAGGCACCCGAATGGACGACGGCTGAGATCGAAGGCGCGCTGAAGACTGCGCTGCTCGACGGTCTCGAGTTGAAGCCACGCAAGGCCTTCGGGCCTATTCGCGTCGCGGTGACCGGCTCGACTGTGAGTCCGCCGCTGTTCGAGTCTCTGGAGTTGTTGGGCCGGGATCGGAGCCTGCAGCGCTTGCGCGATGCGCGAGTTGCGCCAAACATTTGATAGTGTGCTCGACGGCCTTTGTGCCGATTGGGGTATGGTGTAATTGGCAACACAGCTGATTCTGGTTCAGCCATTCTAGGTTCGAGTCCTGGTACCCCAGCCAGCCTGCCAAGCTCAATTATGTAGGCGCCTCGGCGCTGAGCTATGCTGGCTCACCGGTGCGCTTCCATCGGCACCACATTGATTGGTTCTGGCCCCGTCGTCTAGCGGCCTAGGACGCCGCCCTCTCACGGCGGTAGCGCGGGTTCAAATCCCGTCGGGGCTACCAATCGAACTTCTTCAGCCGGCAGCTACTCCGGCGCGGTCGATCCAGCCAGTGGAATCGCCGGCAGTCCCAGTTTGCGGTGATCCCAGGATCGTGTCCGTGTTGCGGCGATGCGTACTGCCACGCGCTTGTTCATCATCATGTCGACGGCCGGCTTCAGGTCATCCGTGTACGGCCCGTTGTATCGCTCCCAGACGCTGACGCCGACTCGGAAGATGGTGTCGGGATCCTCGACGATTTCGCCGGTCCCCTCGAATGAAACCCCGCGCAGGGTGTCGTAGGTCAGGCCGTCCTCGATGAGGAAGCTCGCCCGTGGATTGCGTCGTAGGTTGACGGCCTTTTGCGACTTCGCCTTGGTTTCCAGCCAGATCTCGCCGTCGATCACGCCGTACCACATCGCGACCAGGTGTGGCTGCCCGTCCGAGCCGACCGTCGCAAGCGTGCCGGTTCGGCTCCGATTGACGAAATCGGTGATCTCATCCGTGGACATGACGATCTGGCCGCGCTGGTTTCTTCCCATCGGGTCAGTCTCTCAGGGCGCGCGCCGGGTGGCCCCGCGAGTCTGCGGTGAGATCGAGATCTGAGTGAAATATGGGATCTATGCGCAGTCTCGAGGCGCTACAGCCTTCGGGTGAGTGCGTCGGCGGCCGCCAATAGGTCTGCTGCCCAACGCACTCCCGGGCGACGCCCCATCCGGTCGATCGGACCGGAGACCGAGACGGCTGCGACGACGTCACCCGCTTGGTCTCGAACCGGTGCGGACACGCTGGCCACTCCAGCCTCCCGTTCGGCGGCACTCTGGGCCCAGCCGCGCCGGCGCACTTCGGCGAGTGTCCGCTCGGTGAATTTCGCCGAAGGCAATACAGCGCGTTGTGTGGCTGCGTCGCTGAAGGCCAATAGGACTTTGGCTCCCGACCCGGCGGTCATGGGCAGGCGCGTCCCGACCGGAACCGTATCGCGCAGTCCCGCAGGCGGTTCCAATGCCGCCACGCAGACCCGTGTCGTGCCTTCGCGCCGGTACAGCTGAACGCTTTCGCCGGTAACCTCGCGAAGTCCGGGCAGTACCGCCGCACCGGCCGCCAGTAGAGGGTCGTTGACGTGTGCGGCCAGTTCGGTCAGGGCCGGCCCGAGTTGCCATCGGCCGTCATCGTCGCGGCCGAGCATGCGGTGGGTTTCCAAACCGGCCGCAAGTCGATGGGCGGTCGCGCGGGGGAGACCGGTGCGTTCGCAGAGTTCGTTGAGCGCACAGGGAGACTCGGCAATCGCGTGGAGCACTCCCACGGCTTTGTCGAGAACGCCGATGCCGCTATCCTGTCTCATATCTAGATACTAGTGTCCCAAAATATGAGATGGCCAGTTCGGGCCGGCCACTCGCGGAGGAGACGAGCAGCAATGACACAGCCCAGGACGATGGCCGAAAAGGTGTGGGCCGACCATGTGGTGTCCGCCGGTGCGGGAGCCGGCGCATCGCGTGAACCGGATCTGATCTACATCGACCTGCATCTGGTTCACGAAGTCACGAGTCCCCAGGCATTCGACGGCCTTCGTCTCGCCGGGCGCCCCGTCCGCCGTCCCGATCTCACCATCGCAACCGAGGATCACAACGTCCCGACGATCGACATCGACAAGCCGATCGCGGACCTGGTGTCCCGTACCCAGGTGGAGACGTTGCGGCGCAATTGCGCCGAGTTCGGAATAAAGCTGCACTCGATGGGTGACGCCGAGCAGGGCATCGTCCACGTGATGGGTCCGCAACTTGGTCTCACCCAGCCGGGGACGACGATCGTCTGCGGCGATAGCCACACCTCGACCCACGGCGCATTCGGTGCTCTGGCAATGGGAATCGGAACGTCGGAAGTTGAACATGTACTGGCGACCCAGACTCTTCCGCTCCGACCCTTCAAGACCATGGCGGTCAATGTCGACGGGCAGTTGCCCGCCGGAGTGACGGCAAAGGACATCATTCTCGCGGTCATCGCCAAGATCGGAACGGGCGGCGGCCAAGGCCATGTCATCGAATATCGCGGCAGCGCCATCGAGTCCCTCTCGATGGAGGGCCGAATGACCATCTGCAACATGAGTATCGAAGCAGGCGCGCGTGCCGGCATGGTCGCGCCCGACGAGACGACGTACGAGTTCCTCCGCGGGAGGCCGTTCGCTCCGAAGGGTGCTGATTGGGATGCGGCCGTCGACGCGTGGGAGCGTCTGCGGACCGACGACGGCGCTGAATTCGACACCGAGGTTCACATCGATGCGTCGACGTTGAGCCCGTTCGTCACCTGGGGTACCAATCCCGGTCAGGGTGTCCCGCTGTCGGGCTCCGTGCCGGATCCCGAACTTCTGGGCAGCGACTCCGAGCGCCAGGCCGCCGAGAAAGCCTTGGCGTACATGGATCTCGAGGCGGGAACCGCCATGCGTGACATCGCGGTCGACACCGTCTTCGTCGGTTCGTGCACCAACGGCCGAATCGAAGACCTTCGGGTTGTCGCAGACATCTTGCGTGGCCGCAAGGTTGCCGATGACGTCAGGATGCTGATCGTTCCGGGTTCCATGCGGGTTCGGGCGCAGGCCGAATCCGAGGGTCTGGGTGAGGTGTTCACCTCGGCGGGCGCAGAGTGGCGCCTCGCGGGATGCTCAATGTGCCTGGGAATGAACCCCGATCAGTTGTCCCCCGGACAGCGATGCGCTTCGACGTCCAACCGCAATTTCGAAGGCCGGCAGGGCAAAGGCGGCCGCACGCACCTGGTGTCACCCGCGGTAGCCGCGGCGACGGCCGTGCGCGGCACGTTGTCATCTCCGGTCGACCTCGAAAACTAGCCACGCTAAGGAGAATCCGATGGACGCATTCCACACCCACACCGGAATCGGTGTCCCGCTGCGCCGATCCAATGTCGACACCGACCAGATCATCCCTGCGGTCTACCTGAAGCGGGTTACCCGAACAGGTTTCGAGGACGGCCTTTTCGCTGGATGGCGGTCAGACCCGTCATTCGTCCTCAACCTCAGCCCGTTCGACAAAGGCTCGGTTTTGGTTGCTGGCCCCGACTTTGGGACCGGATCGTCACGCGAGCATGCCGTCTGGGCATTGATGGATTACGGCTTCCGAGTCGTCATCTCATCGCGATTCGCGGATATCTTCCGCGGCAACGCGGGTAAGGCGGGATTGCTGGCGGCGGAAGTCGCGCAAGACGATGTCGACCTTCTTTGGAAGTTGATCGAGCAAAATCCGGGCATGGAAATCACTGTGAATCTTCAAGATCGGAATATCACCGCGGGAACGGTGGTGGTGCCGTTCACGATTGACGACTACACAGCATGGCGATTACTCGAAGGGCTTGACGATATTGGCCTTACGCTGCGGAAACTGCCGGATATCGAGAACTTTGAAAAGGCCCGGCCGGTCTGGAAGCCGCGCACTCTCGCCGATTCCTGATCCGAGACGACGGCCTCGATTCCACCGCCCAAGTGGGGCAAGAGGTTTGCTGAAAATCCGCTGAAGCCTTCGTGAAATTGCGCGTGGCTCTTGGAGATTTGCAGGACAAGGGTTTACCGTATTGTGCAGTCGGTTCAGCAGAGAACCACAGGCGCTTCGGAGGAAATGAATGAACAAAGCAGAGCTCATCGACGTACTTACGGAGAAGTTGGGCTCGGACCGTCGGCAAGCCACACTCGCTGTCGAGAACATCGTCGACACGATCGTGCGCGCGGTTCACAAGGGTGAGAGCGTAACTATCACCGGCTTCGGGGTTTTCGAGCAGCGCCGCCGTGCGGCCCGCGTTGCACGCAACCCGCGCACCGGCGAGACCGTGAAAGTGAAGCCGACCTCTGTTCCTGCATTCCGCCCCGGCGCTCAGTTCAAGGCGGTTGTCTCTGGCATTCAGAAGCTTTCGTCCGATGGTCCCGCCGTCAAGCGGGGCGCCGTCGGCGCCGCTGTGAAGAAGGCGGCCAAGAAGGTTGTGGCGAAGAAGGCCGCCCCGGTCAAGAAGGCCGCTCCCGCGAAGAAGGTTGTGGCGAAGAAGGCCGCCCCGGTCAAGAAGGCCGCTCCCGCGAAGAAGGTTGTGGCGAAGAAGGCCGCACCGGCTAAGAAGGCCGCTCCGGTCAAGAAGGTCGTCGCCAAGAAGGCCGCTCCGGTCAAGAAGGTCGTCGCCAAGAAGGCCGCGCCGGCCAAGAAGGTTGTGGCGAAGAAGGCTCCGGCCAAGAAGGCCGCTCCGGCCAAGAAGGTTGTGGCGAAGAAGGCTCCGGCCAAGAAGGGCCGTCGCTAAATATCGCGAGTGATACGCCGCGGTTCCCGAGTCACATCGGGGCCGCGGCGTATTTCTTTTTGGGTTACTGCTCAGGCCGTCATTGACGGCAGGGCGCTGGAGATGTGGTCCACGGCAACCAGGCGGCCTCGCCACAGCGACAGGATCGACGTGCTGCCCTTGCGGTTCCCCCATTCGCTTGGGAGCAAACCATCACGGGCGCACCACCACTCGCGTAGGTGCGGAATCACCTTTCCCTGAGTGCAGATCACCGGATTCGCACTCGACGCCGCTATGTCCAGCACCCGCTCGTATGCGGGCTGCGGATCATCGGCATAGGCCTCTTCGGTGAGGCTGGATTCGATGGAGATCCGCACTCCGAGTTCCTGCGCCAGCGGCTCGACGGTTTGGACGCACCGCGCACGGTCGGCCGCATAGACGTCGCTGGCGCCGAACGCCATGAGCTGGCCGACCAACGATTCAGCTTGAGCGCGACCGCGTTTGTCGAGTGGTCGGTTTCGGTCGTCGCCCTTGTACCGGGATTTGATTCCCGCGGTGCCGTGTCGGACGATGAGCACGTTCTGGGTGTCGACCGGGATTTCGACGAACTTATCCAGGATCATCCGGTCATATTGGTATGTCAGCAATTTCGCGGCTTCCTCGACGGGCAGCCAGACCAGCTGATCGACTTCCCCGCTGGGACTGAAATCGCCACCGAGCCCGCGGGCGGTCCGATAGTCGACGATCTTGAGACCGTCGGAAATCGGATAGCGGATTTCGGCTAGATGCCTGCCCAATTGCGAGCGCTGCCCAGTCTCCTCAAAGAGCTCGCGAACCGCGGCCACCGACGAGTTCTCACCGGGATCGATCTTGCCCTTTGGCAGGGACCAATCGTCATAGCGTGGTCGGTGGATCGTCGCGATCAGCGGCTCGCCTGATTCGGGGTCAGGCCGCCACAGGGCCGCGCCTGCCGCGAGTATCCGCTTTGTCGTCTTGGATTTCGGTCGGTCTCGCGAATTCCGCTTAACCACCTCAGCGCTGCCGATGGCCTTGCATCAACCACACCTGATGGTCGCGCACCTGCCGGCCGTCTCGGGGTTCCGCAGTCCAATTGCCCTCCGGTCCGAGTGTCCAGCAGCGGGTGGACGGATCCATCGCGGATTCGAACACCTCGTCGAGATAGTTGGTGAGTTTCGGATCCTTCACCTGAGCCATCACCTCGACACGGCGGTCGAGATTGCGGTGCATCATGTCCGCGCTGCCGATGAGAAATTCGTTGATCGCCCGGAAGTGGAATATCCGGGAGTGCTCCAAGAAGCGGCCGAGGATGGATCGCACCACGATGTTTTCAGAGAAGCCTTGAGCCCCCGGCTTCATCGCGCAAATCCCCCGGACCACCACCTCCACCCGAACACCGGCCTGCGATGCCCGATACAGGGCGTCGATCACCTGCTCGTCTACAAGCGCGTTGGCCTTCAAGCGAATACGCCCGTTGCCACCGTCGCGATGGGCGGCGACTTCGCGCTCGATGCGCTCGATGATGCCCCTGCGGACGCCGTATGGTGCCACCAGAAGATTGCGGTAGCTCACTTTCCGGGAATAGCCCGTCAATGAATTGAACAGATCGGTGAGGTCGGCCCCGATGTCAGGTGCGGCCGTGATCAGGCCGACGTCTTCGTATAGGCGGGCGGTTTTCGGGTTGTAGTTTCCGGTCCCGATGTGGCAGTACCGGCGGATGGTGGAGCCTTCGCGCCGGACCACCAGGCACGTCTTGCAGTGAGTCTTCAGCCCGATCATGCCGTAAACCACATGCACGCCTGCATCTTCCAAGGCCCGTGCCCATTTGATGTTGGCCTGCTCGTCGAAGCGCGCCTTCAACTCGACGAGTGCAACCACCTGCTTGCCGGCCTGTGCGGCGTCGATCAACGCATTCACGATCGGCGAGTCGCCCGAGGTGCGGTACAGAGTTTGCTTGATCGCCAACACATTCGGATCCGCCGCAGCCTGCTCGACGAACCTCTGCACGGTCGTCGAGAACGAATCGTAGGGATGGTGGACCAAAACATCGCCGTCGCGCAGTGTGGCGAAGATGCTCTTCGGAGTTTCACGCTCGCCGAACGCCGACGGGGTGGCGGGAACGAAAGGCGGATCCTTCAGCGCGGGACGATCCACCCCGTACACCTGCCACAGGGCCGAAAGGTCCAACAAACCCGGCACCTGCACCACGTCTCCCGGATCGACGTCGAGTTCGCGCAGGAGCAGTTCGAGCATGTGCTCGGTCATGTCGTCGGCGACTTCGAGGCGAACGGGAGATCCGAAGCGCCGCCGGGCAAGTTCGCGCTCGAGCGCCTGGAGGAGGTCTTCGTCGCGGTCTTCCTCGACCTCCATGTCCGCGTTGCGGGTGATCCGGAAGGCGTGCTGCTCCACCACTTCCATACCCGGGAACAGGACGGAGAGGAAGGCGGCGATGAGCTCCTCCATGGGCAGGAACCGGACTGTGCCCGCGTCTTTCTCGGTCCCCTTCAGCGCAACGAATCGATCGACGTTGTCCGGCACCTTGATACGGGCGAAATGCTCACCCCCGTCGTCGGGCGACTTCACGGTGATCGCGAGATTCAGACTCAAACCACTCACGAACGGGAACGGGTGTGAAGGGTCGACCGCGAGCGGCGTCAGAACCGGGAAAACCTGCTCCTGAAAGTACGTCGACAACTCTTTGCGCTCCGCGGCGGTGAGGTCGGCCCACGTGACGATGTGGATGCCCTCCTCAGCCAGCGCTGGACGCACCGAATCGAGGAACACCCGCGCATGCCGTGTCGAGATCTGCCGGGTTCGATCGCCGATGAGCCGGAGTTGTTCGCGGGGAGACAGGCCGTCGGATGAACGGACTGACAAACCCATCTCGTCGCGACGTTTCAGGCCGGCGACCCGGACCATGTAGAACTCGTCGAGGTTCGACGCGAAGATCGCCAGGAATTTCGCCCGCTCCAGCAGCGGCAACGAGCTGTCGGCGGCCAGCGCCAGCACGCGGGCGTTGAAGTCGAGCCAGCTCAGTTCACGGTTCAGGTACCGATGTTCGGGAAGCGCGTCGTCGACCGCGATTTTTGTTGCCGCGGGGGGAGCCTCGGGCTCGGAGACATCTGAGGATTGCACCTCAGCTGATCGCAGGTCGGTTTCGCTCTCGGTCATGTGCGCGATCATTCCTCATCGAGCGCGCGCGCGGCTAGCGACCTGGCGATGTCACCCGGTGTTTCCGCGATGTTCAGATGCGATACCGGGGATATCGCCCAGCGACTCGATGGCAGCTGAGGTGGCGGGTCCCAACCCCGCCAGCCTCGCCGCGAGGAGATCGTCAGGAGTGTCGATGTCGCAGCGCAGACCGGGCCAACCTCCGGTCAATTCGACCGCGCCGGAATTGCGGTGCCGTCGAGCGGAATCCGCACCGAACCGCGGGTCCGGCGGACAACCGAACGCGAATAAGGCCGATGTGCCCGCGTCGTGTCGGTCGGCGACGAAGCTACGGCGGTTCGTGCGCGCCGCTAGCAGCGCACCGGTGATCTCGGCCGATTTCACGGCCGGTAGATCACCTTGCAGGACAAGGACGTTCGGTGTGTGTGTGACGACCGACCGCCATGCCACCGTGACCGCGTTGTTGAGCGGATCGGGGTGACCGCCCGGGGTCGGATCGCTCATGACCGTCGCGTCGAACCGCCGAACCGCCGAGACCGCGTCCGGATCGGGCGTGACCACGGTTACCGACGCGATGCCTGAGGCGCCGCGCACAGCGGCGATCGTGTCGACCAGCATGGCGAGCACGATGTGCTCCCGGATGTCCCCGGACAGCAGCGGGGCAAGCCGGGTCTTGGCAGCGGACAGCTTCTTGACCGCGATGATCACGCCGACGTCGGACGCGCTGCACATAGGCGCCCATCCTGCCAGCCGATAGGTTGGAGCAATGCGACGAACTCGGATGGCTGCATGACTGGCACCGTGGGAACCGCGGCGGTGATGGGTTCGGGGGCCTGGGGCACAGCGCTCGCCAAGGTCCTCGCCGAGGCGGGGAGCGACGTCCGGCTTTGGACCCGTCGCGCCGAAGTCGCGGAGGAAATCAATACCAGCTATACCAACACCGGCTACCTCGACGAGGTGCGATTGCCGTCGAATGTTCGGGCGACCACCGACTCCACCGAGGCCTTGGATGGGTTGACGACGGTTCTGCTCGCGGTGCCGTCGCAAACACTTCGCGTGAACCTTGAGCAATGGCGACCGTCGATCGCGGACGGTGCGACCCTGGTCAGCCTTGCCAAGGGCATCGAGCTCGGCACGCTGATGAGGATGAGCCAGGTTGTCACGCAAGTCACCGGCGTCGATCAACGGCAGGTGGCGGTGATCTCCGGCCCGAATCTCGCCGCGGAGATTGCGCAGCGACAACCGGCTGCGACAGTGGTCGCGTGCCCGGATTCCGGCCGGGCCATCGCGTTGCAGCGCGCCCTGAACACCGGTTATTTCCGGCCGTACACCAACGCCGACGTCGTGGGCACCGAAGTCGGTGGAGCCTGCAAGAACGTCATAGCCCTGGCATGCGGTATGGCGGTCGGGAAGGGTCTGGGCGAAAACACCGCCGCCGCAATAATCACCCGGGGGTTGGCGGAGATCATGCGTCTTGGAATCGCGCTGGGCGCCAAACCCGAAACTCTGGCGGGACTGGCGGGCGTCGGTGACCTGGTGGCGACATGCACCTCCCCGTTCTCCCGCAATCGGAGCTTCGGGGTGCGGCTGGGGGAGGGGCAGGGCATGGACGCGGCGTTGAAAGCCGCGCAAGGACATGTGGCCGAGGGCGTGGCATCGTGCGAGTCGATACTCGCCCTGGCATCGAGCTACGACGTCGAGATGCCGCTGACGGATGCGGTGCACCGCGTGTGCCACGAGGGCCTGTCGGTCGATCAGGCTGTCTCGCTGTTGCTGGGCCGTAAGACGAAACCGGAGTGAAACCATGACCGAGCGCTTTGGCGATTCCACCCGGGCGGTGAAAGCGACTGCATCCGAGGCGATTCCCGGGGAGCCGGTGATGCCTGCCCTGGTATCGGCATCGGCATTTCACCTATCTCCAGAGGAGGGCAGCGAACCATACGTCTATGGCAGGTACGGAAATCCAACCTGCCATCAGCTCGAGATGGCGCTGGCCCGCCTCGAAGGAGCAACGGCGGCACTGGCATTCGGTTCGGGCATGGCTGCGATCACGACGGCCCTCCGGGTGGTGGCGGCCCCCGGTTCGACGCTTGTGGTTCCCGCTGACGGCTACTACCAGACACGCAGATTTGCGGTGGAATGCCTTGAACCAGTGGGTGTTACGGTAATTCAGGCGTCGGCGGACCAGATGTGCGAGGTCGCGGCTGAAGCCGACGTTGTTCTGGTCGAATCGCCCACCAATCCCGGCCTCGACGTTGTCGACCTGTACCGATTGGCGGCGATCTGCCGCTCCCGGGGTGCACGGCTGTTGGTCGACAACACCACAGCCACACCGTTCGGACAACAACCGCTCTCGCTGGGAGCTGACCTGGTTGTCGCAAGCGCGACCAAGGTGGTGTCCGGCCACAGCGATCTCCTTGCCGGCTACGTGGCCGGAAGCCAACCCGAGTTGATGGCAGCGCTGGAACGGGAGCGGTTGCTGGCGGGCCCGATACTCGGTGCGTTCGAGGCTTGGCTTGCGCTGCGGGGTTTGAGCACGGCGGGTCTTCGTCATGAACGTCAATGCCAGAACGCGCTGGGGTTGGCTACCGCGCTGCGCGGGCACCCGGCGGTGCTGAATGTCCGGTACCCGGGGCTGCCGGACGATCCGTCGTATTCGGTGGTGTCATCTCAGATGCGGCGCGCGGGCGGGCTGCTGGCTATCGAACTCGCCGATGCCGAGGCGGTGCACGCGCTGGTACGCCACAGCGAATTGTTGGTGGCAGCGACCAGTTTCGGTGGCATCCACACCTCCGTCGACCGACGGGCTCGCTGGGGCGACCCGGTTGCGCCGGGTTTCGCCCGCATCGCAGCCGGCATCGAGGACACGGCCGACCTGGTGGCGGATGTCCAGCAGGCGCTCGATGCCCGGTAGCCTCTCTAGGTTGTGACTTCTGGTCCCGGTTCACGGATTCGCGTCGCCGTCGTCTACGGCGGACGCAGCTCCGAGCACGCAATCTCCTGCGTATCGGCGGGCAGCATCCTGCGAAACCTCGATCCGCAGCGATATGAAGTCGTCGCGGTCGGTATCACCCCCGAGGGCTCGTGGGTTCTCACCGACGGACGGCCGGAAACGCTTGCAATAGCTGATCGGCGGCTGCCCGAGGTCAACGGTTCTTCAGGCACCGCCTTGGCTCTGGCGGCCGACCCGGCGCGACGCGGTCAGCTTCTCTCACTGGGGAGCAGTCCCGGCGAAGTGTTGGCCTCGGTCGATGTGGTGTTCCCGATTCTGCACGGTCCCTACGGGGAGGACGGCACCATCCAGGGGATGCTTGAGTTGGCCGGGATTCCCTACGTCGGTGCCGGTGTTCTCGCCAGCGCGGCCGGGATGGACAAGGAATTCGCGAAGAAGCTGTTCGCGGCGGCGGATCTGCCGATCGGCGATTATGTCGTGCTTCGACCGCGCGAGGCGGCGCCGTCCCCGGAAGATATTGAACGGCTTGGCTTTCCGCTGTTCGTGAAGCCCGCACGCGCCGGATCGTCGATCGGGGTCAGCCGAGTCACCCGTGCCGACGAGCTCGCCGCCGCAATCGCCGAGGCTCGTCGCCACGATCCGAAGGTCATCATCGAAGCCGCAATCGTTGGACGTGAGTTGGAGTGCGGAGTTCTCGAATTCCCGGATGGTGCCGTGAAAGCCAGCACGATCGGCGAGATCCGGGTGGCCGGTATCCGCGGACGCGAGGACGGGTTCTACGACTTCGCGACGAAATATCTCGATGACGGCGCCGAGCTCGATGTACCCGCGAAGATCGAAGACGACGACGCCGACGAATTGCGCGCCTTGGCAATCCGCACGTTCGAAGCCCTCGACTGCCAGGGATTGGCCCGTGTCGACTTCTTTCTCACCGAGGACGGGCCGGTGCTGAACGAGATCAACACAATTCCAGGCTTCACGACGATCTCGATGTATCCGAGGATGTGGGCCGCTTCGGGGATCGACTACCCCACGTTGGTGAGCACCATGGTGGAGACGGCACTGGCGCGAGGGACGGGGTTGCGGTAGCCGATTCCTGTCGGCGGCGGATGGCATAATCGAAAGTATGTTCGAATCCGCTGGTCTCTCGGATCTGGTCGAGGTGATGGGTGAGGCTGCGGTCTGCGCTGCTGTTTCCCGCCCTCGGCGCGCCCACCGGCCCACTCCCGCCTGAGCGCGCCGACGCCCCCCGATTCGGGCGTGGTCTGGCCATGCCCACCCGCCGCCAGACCCGCGAGCAAGACCGCCAAGCCCGCATCCGCCAGGAACGGAGCCAACGCCACGCCATCAACACCGAAGACCAGCGACAACGCCTGGCCTGGCTCACCACCACACACGGCGACGACCCGCCACCGTTTTAGCTGGGCGGTCCAGGCCGGATCGGTTGTGCCGGCATCACTTTGGCGATCACGTCGGACAGCGACTGGATTGGCGATGGGCCGGATTGCTGTGGCAGCGTCAATATGACGTAGACGGGACGGTCCACGCTGATCCATGTGCTGCTGTCGCTGTGCTTGTCGACGAGCTGAAACCATTGGACGTCGTTCACCACCTGAATGGGCGAACCGACGACGAATTCGGCGGGTCGATCCATCCCGCAGCGCATGATGACCGGCTCCGTCGACGTCGGTTCGCGCCAGGCTGCGGCACCCGCCGGCGCCGGTTGCATCACTTCGGCGCGCTTGAACGTCCCCAACGCATCGGGCAGAGCTGCGATAAGTTCGCGGCAGGAGGGTGAATCGGCTTGAGGTGCGGGCGCGGAAGGAATCGCCACCGGTGAATGGTCGGACTCCCCATTTGTTGTCTTGGTTGCGAATACCAGGATTGCGATGACGGCGATCAGCGCGACCAGGATAGCTGTCAGCAGGACTGCCCGTGGTGGGCCGTCGGGCTCGGTCTGCACGGGCCTCCTAAGCTCATTGGGACCCAAACGTACCGGATGGGAGCGCAGCGCCATGGACGGCGACCTCAGCCTCGCGGAACTGGGCGAATTCCCGATGATCGATCGCATCGTCGCGGGTCGCCGTCAGCCCGCCGGTGTCCTGCTGGGTCCGGGCGACGATGCGGCAGTGGTGAGCGCGCCCGACGCCCGGGTTGCAGTCTCCACGGACATGCTCGTCGAAGGCAGGCATTTTCGGTTGGACTGGTCCTCGCCACATGACTTGGGCCGCAAGGCGATTGCCCAGAACGCCGCGGATATCGAGGCGATGGGCGCGAGTGTCACATCGTTCGTCGTCGCGTTCGGCGCGCCGGCACAGACACCGGCGGCACGAGTACAGGAACTGGCTGACGGCATGTGGTTCGAAGCCGGTCCGCTGGGCGCCGGGATTGCCGGCGGAGATTTGGTCTGCAGTCCGCAGTGGGTGGTATCGGTGACGGCATTGGGTGATCTGGCGGGCCGCCCGCCTGTGCGGCGCAGTCGTGCGAAGGCGGGGACGCATATCGCCGTGGCCGGCCATCTGGGTCGCTCTGCGGCCGGTCTTGCGTTGTGGCAGAACGATATTGCGGGATTCGATGAGCTGCGCAAGCATCATCTCGTCCCCCGACCGCCGTACGGTCAGGGGGTCGCAGCCGCCGAAGCCGGTGCATTGGCGATGACCGACGTCTCCGATGGGCTGCTCGCAGACCTCGGGCACATTGCGAGGGCGTCGGGTGTGGTCATCGACGTGCGGGCGGATGCATTGCAATCGGACATCGACGTTGTCGCCGCTGCGGCGCAGGCATGCGGAGCCGACCCCAGGGCATTCGTTCTCTGCGGCGGCGAAGATCATGCTCTGGTGGCGTGTTTCGACGGCGCCGTGCCAGAGGGCTGGCGAGTGATAGGACATGTCGGCGAGGGAACTCCCGCGGTCCTCGTGGACGGACGTCCGTGGACTGGTTCCACCGGCTGGCAATCATTCGACTAGGTTGTCGTCCGTGACGGCCCGCCCGCTGACCGAACTGATCGAAGATGGCTGGGCGCACGCCCTGGAACCTGTCAGCGAGAATGTCGCCGCGATGGGTGAGTTTCTCCGCAGCGAGATCGCCGCCGGGCGCAAGTACCTCCCCGCCGGCGCGAACGTCCTCCGCGCATTCACGTTTCCGTTCGATTCCGTACGAGTTCTGATTGTTGGACAGGACCCGTATCCCACTCCGGGACACGCGGTGGGGTTGAGTTTCTCCGTCGCCCCTGATGTGTCACCGGTACCACGAAGTCTGGCGAACATCTTTGCGGAGTACAAAGCCGATCTGGGCTATCCGAGTCCGTCGACGGGTGATCTTTCGCCATGGTCCGAACGGGGCGTCATGTTGCTCAACAGAGTGCTCACGGTGAGCCCGGGCAGCCCCGCTTCGCATCGGGGGAAAGGCTGGGAGGCGGTGACCGAATGCGCTATCCGGGCACTGGCGGCGCGAGAGCGGCCGATGGTGGCAATCCTGTGGGGCCGCGACGCATCGACGCTGAAGCCGATGCTCACGGACGCTCGGTGCGCGGTGATCGAGTCGCCCCATCCGTCGCCGTTGTCGGCGTCGCGGGGGTTTTTCGGTTCACGACCGTTCAGCAGGTCAAACGAATTGCTTGACCAACTCGGCGCGGATCCGATCGATTGGCGGCTGCCTTAGCCGCGGCTGACCTTACCGGCCTTGATGCACGAGGTGCAGGCGTTCACACGCGTCTTGTTGCCACCGGGGCGGGTGACGGCGTGAACGGTTTGGATATTCGGGTTCCAGCGTCGGTTGGTCCGGCGATGTGAGTGCGACACCGACTTTCCGAAACCGGGACCTTTCCCGCAGACGTCGCAGACGGCAGCCATCTCGGAACTCCTTGGATCGAATAGGTTTCTACGGGGCCAACAACCGTGTCACGGGTGACCCGACAACCTGATCAGGATAGCGCTGGGTCGATCCGAACACCAAAATGGTCCGATAATGGCCGCTGGCAGCCCCATGACCAGCGGTTGAACGGGAGCGGTCAGACTCACTGGTTAGTCTGGGCGCGATCGCGAGGAGGTTCCGATGCCCGACCGGCGGCTGGATGCGTCGGCCCTGCTGGATTGGGCCGGAACCGCCGTCGGCGACCTCATCGTCCACGCCGACGAGATCAACCGGCTCAATGTCTTCCCCGTGGCCGATTCGGATACCGGAACCAACATGCTGTTCACGATGCGCTCGGCACTGGCTCGGGCGAATGCCTCGGCCGAATCGGACCCTCTCGGCCGGGACCCTCTCGGCCGGGTTGCGACAGCGCTGGCCGACGGTGCGCTCGACGGTGCGCGGGGCAATTCGGGGATCATCCTGTCGCAGATTCTTCGCGCCTTCGCCGAGGTGACGGTGTCGGCAGCGGAGGGCGGCACGTCGAGTCACATAGACGCCCGATTGTTCGCTGACGCGCTGAACCGGTCCGTCACGCTGGTGGTATCCGCGATGGGCGGCGAAGTCGTCGCCGGGACCGTCGTCTCCGTCCTCCAGGCCGCCGCGGCTGCGGCCGCCGCAGGGGCAGGCGCGGCCCTGGCCGACGTTGCGACGGCGGTGGGTGCCGCCGCAGCCGAAGCCCTGGACAAGACGCCGCAACAGCTGGAGGTGCTCGCCCAGGCCGGGGTTGTGGACGCCGGCGGCCGGGGGCTCCTCGTCCTGCTCGACTCGCTGACCGCCACGGTCGGCGGGCACCGTCCGGAACGCCGCACCTACGAACCCGGCTGCCGCACCGCGGTGCTCGACGCGGCACCTCCACAGTTCGAGGTCATGTACTTGCTCGGGGGATGTGAATCGTCGGCGGCAGCAGCACTGCGCACACGGCTCGAGAAGCTGGGCAACTCGGTTGTGATCGCCGCTTCAGGCACCCAGCTCTCCGTCCATGTTCACACCGACGACGCCGGGGGCGCCATCGAGGCGGGCCTGATGCAGGGTGAGGTCAGCAAGGTCCAGATTTCGGTGCTCAGCACTGGCCCCGCCCGGAGCACTGCGCCCGCCCGGACTTCGCCGGGCAGCTGGAAGCATCAGCGGACCGTCTTGGCGGTGGTCGACGGTGACGGCGCCGCCCAATTGTTCAGTCAGGAGGGCGCGAACGTCGTCACGCCCGATCCGGAACTGCTCGGCTCGGCCAGTGGTCTGAGCGCGCGTCAACTGTTGCGGGCCCTGATCGATGCGGATGCGGCCCAGGTGCTGGTGCTGCCCAACGGCTATGTCGCGGCCGAGGAACTCGTCGCCACATGTACGGCCGGAATCGGCTGGGGGATAGACGTGGTACCGCTGCCTTCGGGGTCGATGGTTCAGGGACTCGCCGCGCTCGCCGTGCACGATCCCGGCAGTGAGGCTGTCGACGACGCGTACACGATGGCCCGGGCCGCGGGAGCCGCCAGGTGCGGATCCGTCCGTATCGCTACCGAGAAGGCGCTGACGTGGGCGGGGACGTGCGAGCCCGGCGACGGTCTCGGTATCGCCGGCGACGAGGTCCTCATCGTCGACCGGGATGTCGCCACGGCAGGGTCGGCGTTGATCGACCTCTTTCTGAGCGCCGGGGGGGAACTGGTGACGGTCTTGGTCGGTGCGGAAGCCGATCCGCGCGTCGCCGACCAATTGGCAGAGCACGTTCGCCGAACGCATCTCGGCGTGGAGTTCGCCGGCTATGTGACGGGACAGCGCGGCGATGCGCTTTTGATCGGAGTCGAGTAGGAATGGTCGGATTGGGCGATCGCCTTGACTCGGTCGTGGGCGGGAAAGCCGCGCGGTCCCTCGAGGAATTCTTCGGCATCCGAACGGTCAATGATCTGCTGCGGCATTACCCGCGGCGATACTCCAACGGCATGACCGTCCTGGGCGACGACGGAGATCCGCCCGAAGCCGGCGAACACGTCACGTTCGTCGGGCAAATCGCCAAGGCGGACAAGCGTTTCACCAATAGGCAGCCTCGGCGCGAATATCTCGTCGTCACACTGCTGAAGCAGTCGAGGCGCATGCCGACGATCACCGCGACCTTCTTCAATGCCAAGTACCTGAAAAACGAATTGGTCGAGGGCACGAAGCTGATGTTGTCGGGCGAGGTCGACTATTTTCGCGGCACCATGCAGCTGACTCACCCGGCATTCCTGGTGCTTGATTCGCCCTCGGGCCGCAACATCGGCAGCAAGTCACTCAAGACGATTGCCGCGACCTCCCGTGCCGAAAACGGCGAGGTGTCTCTGTCGGCCTTCGAACGCGACTTCTTCCCGATCTATCCGGCAAGCGCAAAGGTGCAGAGCTGGGACATCTATGCATGCGTCAATCAGGTTCTCGCCGTTCTGGATCCGGTCCCGGATCCGATCCCTGAAGCTGTGGTTCGTCAGCGCAACCTGGTCTCCGAGGACACCGCCCTACGCGACATTCACAGTGCTGGAAACGCCATACAGCGTGAACGCGCCAGGGAGCGACTGACGTTCGACGAGGCCGTGGGCCTGCAGTGGGCATTGGTTCAGCGGCGTCATGGCGAGGTCTCCGAGTCCGGACCGGCGGCGCCCAGACGCAACGACGGACTCACGCAGGCGATGATGTCGAGGTTGCCGTTCGAGCTCACCGCAGGGCAGCGCGAGGTGCTCGGCGTGATCTCCGATGAGCTTGCCTCGACCAAACCGATGAATCGGTTGCTGCAGGGCGAAGTCGGATCCGGCAAGACCATCGTCTCGGTCTTGGCGATGCTGCAGATGATCGACGCCGGTTACCAGTGCGCACTGCTGGCGCCGACGGAAGTGCTTGCGGCCCAACATGCTCAGTCGATATCCGCAATCCTCGGCCCATTCGGGATGGCCGGCCAACTCGGCGGCGAGGATGGAGCTACGCGGGTTGCACTGTTGACGGGTTCGATGTCTGCGGCTCAGAAACGAAAGGTGCGCGACGAGACCGCGACAGGTGAGGCGGGCATCGTCATCGGGACCCACGCACTGTTGCAGGACGCCGTCGAATTCCACCGCCTCGGCATGGTGGTAGTGGACGAACAACACCGTTTCGGCGTGGAGCAACGAGATCGACTGCGTGCCAAAGCATCCGATGGCGTCAATCCGCATCTCCTGGTCATGACCGCGACACCGATTCCGAGAACCGTAGCGCTGACGGTCTTCGGTGACCTCGAGACATCGACATTGCGCGAACTTCCACGGGGACGTCAACCGATCACCACCAACGCCGTATTCGTCAACGACAAGCCGCAATGGCTGACTCGCGCATGGCAGCGAATCGCCGAAGAGGTGGCGGCCGGCCGGCAGGCCTACGTCGTGGCGGCGCGGATCGACGGGGACGGTGACAAGAAGGACGGTGACAAGAAAGACGGCGACAAAAAGGAGGCGGGGCCGCCCGTCACACCCGTGGGTGAGCTGTACGAGAGACTGCGCACCGGCGCGTTGGCCGGCTTGCGGCTCGGGCTGATGCACGGGCGCCTGTCCGCTGATGAGAAAGACGCCGTCATGGCGGCCTTCCGGGCCGGCGAGGTGGATGTTCTGGTGTCGACCACGGTGATCGAGGTCGGCGTCGATGTTCCCAACGCGACGGTGATGGTGGTGATGGACGCCGACCGATTCGGAATCAGCCAGCTCCATCAGCTGCGCGGTCGCATTGGCCGAGGTGAGCATCCGAGCTTGTGTCTGTTGGCCACCAAGCACCCCGAAGATTCGAAGGTCGCCGACCGGCTCAAGGCGGTGGCGGGAACACTGGACGGATTCGCCCTGGCCGATCTCGACCTTGCCGAGCGGCGTGAAGGAGATGTGCTGGGCCACAACCAGTCCGGCAGGCCGATCACACTGCAATTCCTCTCGCTTGCCGAGCATCTCGACGTGATCCTCGCTGCCCGCGAGATGTGTACCGACCTGTACGAAGTCGACGCGGACCATCACGGGATGGCCCTTTTGGCGGGGCAGTTCACCACGACAGACCGCGTCGAATTCCTGGACAAGGCATGAGACGAGCCCGGCTGCTATGGCTGGTGGCCGCCACCGCGCTAGCGGTGATCGTTGCCGTGCAGGTTGTTTCGCGATCGGACGACACCGCGATGAGTGCGCGTGCCGATGTGCCGACGGTCCAACCCGGTGTCGACGTCTTACAGGGGGTCGGCGTTGTGCCGCAACGAATCCGGAGCAATGACTACCGGAGGGCTGCTTTCGGGTCGGCGTGGGACGACGACAACGAAGCACCCGGCGGGCACAACGGATGCGACACCCGAAACGACATCCTCAACCGCGATCTCGTCGACAAGACTTATGTCGCAATCAAGCGATGTCCGGATGCGGTGGAGAGTGGCACCCTCCACGACCCGTACACCAACGCCACCATCGCGTTCGTCCGGGGAAATCAGGTGGGCGCCTCTGTCCAGATCGATCACATAATCCCGCTGGCCTACGCGTGGGACATGGGGGCGCGAAACTGGACCGATGCCATGCGCGTCCGGTTCGCCAACGATCCGGCGAACTTGCTCGCTGTTTCCGGGCAGGCCAACCAGGACAAGAGCGATCAGGGTCCGGTCGCATGGATGCCGCCGAACCACGCATTCTGGTGCCAGTACGCGATGCAGTTCATCGCTGTCGCGCGTGGCTACGAGCTCCCGTTAGACGAAGGCTCGGCCGAGGAACTGCGGCGGGCCGCCACCACCTGCCCGGCGGGCTGAGCAGCCACTCAAGCGCCGAGGGCCGTAATCGATTCCACCTCGGCGGGAGTCAACTCGAAGTCGAACACGTCGACGCTCTCCGCGATCTCCGCGGGATCCGATCCACGAGTGATGACGGCGTTGCCCAACTGCAGATTCCACCGGATCAACACCTGCGCCGGGGATTTACCGTGCGCTGCCGCCACGGAGACGACCGTGGGATCCGCGAGGAGTGCACCGTCCGCGAGCGGGCTGTACGCCTGGGTGGTGATCGACTTCTCGGCGTGAACGGCCCGCATGTCGGCTTGATTGAGCTTCGGATGCAGCTCCAGCTGGTGCACGGCCGGAACCGTGTAGGTCAGATCGACGAGGTCGGAAAGCTGTTCGGCGTTGAAGTTGCTGATGCCGATCGACTTCGTCTGGCCGACTTCCTTGGCCTTCATCAGGCCGCCCCAGGCGTCGATGTACTTGCCGTTCTGCTCAGCTGGCCAGTCGACGAGATAGAGGTCGACGTAGTCCAGCCCGAACCGTTCGAGGCTGGCTTTGCAGGTGTCTTGTGACGACTGAAAGCCCTGGTCCTCGGTCGCGAGTTTGGTCGAGATGAACAGCTCTTCGCGAGGAACGCCCGACGCCGCGATCGCGCGGCCGACAGCCTCTTCGATGCCTTCGGCGCCGCAGGCGTCGATCAAGCGGTAACCGGCCTCCAACGCGCTCGTGACGGTGCGTTCCGCGGCTTCTGGCGACAGCTCGGTGACACTGATGCCCAACACGGGCATCGTCTTGTCGTCGCTGAGCGTGACGGTTGGGATCGGCGTCATGTCACCTTCCTGCTGAAGTGGACGGTCGCGGATGACGATAGTACCCAGGTGCCACGCATCGGTACGCTGCGGCAGTGTCGACCCTTAGAAGCCGCGCACGGGACCGTGCGATCATCGCGGGAAGTCAGATCGCGCTGAAGATCATTCCCCGGTTGTCGGAGCGCACCATGCGGGTGCTGGCCGGAGGACGTTCGCTGACGATCGAGGGCAACACCCTCGATCCGATGCTCTACCTGCTCCGAATCGGTCAGCGCGTCATGGGCCTGAAAGGGTTGGCAGTCGGCGATTTGGCTCAGACGCGGGAGTATGTCCGGGTCACCGCGGGATCGATCGCCGGTGCCGAGACCGGCGTTGAACTCGATGACCTGACGATTCCGGGGCCGGCCGGACCGATCCGGGCCCGCCACTACCGTCCCGGGGACTGGGAAGGCGCCCCGCTGCTGGTGTATTTCCACGGCGGCGGTTTCGTCATCGCTGACCTGGACGTCTACGACCCCGTGTGCAAATTGATAGCCCGTGATGCGGGGGTCCACGTGTTGTCCGTCGACTACCGGCTGGCTCCCGAGCACAAAGCCCCTGCAGCGCTCGACGATGCCTATTCCGCATATCGCTGGGCGGTCGAGCACGCGGCGGGGTTGGGTGCTGATCCAAACCTTGTTGCGGTCGGCGGCGACAGCGCGGGAGGCAACCTGGCCGCCGGTGTGTGTTTGGCCGCGCGTGACGACGGTGCGTTGCCGCCCTCTCTGCAGCTTTTGATCTATCCGCTGGTCGATGCGACTGCTAACACGCGCTCCGAAACCCTGTTCGGGGACGGATTTTTCCTCACCAAAAGCGACGTGAACTGGTTCATCGACAAGTACCTCAGCGGTTCGGGTCTGGAACCGACCGACCCCCGGGTTTCCCCGCGATTCGCCGACGACCTGTCCGGTCTGCCGCTTGCTTTGGTGGTGACGGCGGGCTTCGATCCGTTGCGCGACCAGGGCGACGATTACGCGGCCGCGCTTAGTGCCGCGGGCGTCCCCGTCGATCACCGCAGATTGAGTTCCATGACCCACATGTTCGTCAACTACGCCGCCCTCGGCGGAGGCTGCGCGCGTGCGATGGCGGAGGTCAATTCCGCTTTGCGGGCGCATCTGGTGCACGGTGAGCGGACCCGCGCGAGACCGCCGGTACTGTAGAGGCGCTAATACCAGTTTCCGACACAGCTGAGGACGAGTCGACCTGTGGCTAGTAACAAGAAAAGTGCCCCCCGCTACGACCTGAAGGCTCAGGACCGGAGGCGCAACATCGCGGTTCAGTTGGGGCTGACCGCTGTTGTTGTGCTCTTCGCTGTGGGGCTGGTGCTCTACATCGTCATGGGGCACCAGAAGAAGATGGAGTCGGAAACGCCGCAAGCCGTGCGGATCACCTCCGGTGCGCTCATCAAGAAGGACGGCAGCGACGAGCCGAAGGCTGTGCTTGCCGTATACGAAGATTTCCAGTGCCCGCACTGCCGTGAGTTCGAGAAGACGTTCGGACCCGCCATCGCCAAGATGGTCGAAACCGGTGCGGTCGCTGCCGACTACTACATGGTCTCGATCCTGAACAAAGCATCGAGCACCCAGTACTCGACCCGGGCAGCCAACGCCGCCTACTGCGTCGCCGACGAGAACAAGGACGCATTCGTCCGCTTTCATTCGGCACTGTTCGCCCAGCAGCCCGAAGAGGGATCGGGCGTCGCCCCCGACAACAATTCACTGATCGAGACCGCGCGCCAGGCCGGTGTCGTCGGTGGTGTCCCGGCATGCATCAACAGCGGTAAGAACGACAAGATGGTCGATGCGCTGGCATCGACCTCGAAGATCACCGCGACACCGACGATCCGCCTCAACGGTCAGGACATCAGCCCCGCCACTCCTGAGGAATTGATCGCCAAGGTGAAGGCCGTCGTCGGCAACGTTCCCGGCCTGCAGGTCACCCCGGCACCGCCGGCACCGGCGCCGCCGGCACCTGCTCCCGCTCCGTGAGCGTGACCGCACGGGAGGGTGTGCCGGTGCGGACGCCCAGTGCGGTTTGGGTGTTGATCGCGGGGATCGTCGGGCTCACGGCCTCGGCGACCCTCACGATCGAGAAGATCAGCATGCTGAAGAACCCGGCGTATCGCCCCTCCTGCAGCATCAACCCGGTGCTGTCCTGCGGGTCGGTGATGGTCACCCCGCAGGCATCCGTGTTCGGTTTCCCGAACCCGCTGATCGGTATCGCAGCCTTCTCGGTCGTCGTGGTGACCGGTGTGCTGGCGGTGGCGAAGATCGAGCTCCCGCGCTGGTACTGGGTCGGGTTGATGGCCGGTACCGGGCTCGGCGCACTGTTCGTCCACTGGCTGATCTTCCAGTCGCTTTACAAGATCGGCGCGCTCTGCCCTTACTGCATGGTGGTGTGGTCGGTGACGATCCCGTCGTTCGTCGTCGCGTCGACGATCGCACTTCGATCACTCGCACCCAACCCCGTCGCGAGGGTGCTGTACACATGGCGATGGTCGATTGTCGCGTTGTGGTTCACCGCAGTCGTCTTGATGATCCTGGTGCGGTTCTGGAATTACTGGTCGACCCTCATTTAGTAGGGTTCGCCTGTGATCTCCAAGGTTCTGGTCGCCAACCGCGGTGAGATCGCGGTACGCGCATTTCGTGCGGCCTACGAAATGGGTATCGGCACAGTCGCGGTCTACCCCTATGAGGATCGCAATTCGCTGCATCGGCTGAAGGCGGATGAGTCCTATCAGATAGGCGACATCGGACATCCCGTTCGCGCATACCTGTCGGTGGACCAGATCGTGTCGACGGCCCGGGCGTGCGGGGCAGACGCGGTTTATCCGGGATACGGATTCCTTTCGGAAAACCCCGAATTGGCGGCTTCGTGCGCGGCGGCGGGCATCACCTTCATCGGACCGAGCGCCGACGTTCTCGAATTGACCGGCAACAAATCCCGGGCGATCGCGGCGGCACGCGAAGCCGGCTTACCGGTGTTGACGTCGTCGGAGCCGTCCTCGACTGTCGCGGAACTGGTGACCGCGTCCGAAGCCATGGAATTCCCGTTGTTCGTCAAGGCGGTGGCCGGCGGCGGGGGACGTGGCATGCGACGGGTCACCGAACCGGCGGCGTTGCCCGAGGCGATCGAGGCTGCCAGCCGGGAGGCGGAATCCGCTTTCGGCGATCCGACGGTGTTCCTCGAACAGGCTGTGGTCAACCCCCGCCACATCGAGGTGCAGATCCTCGCGGACACCGCCGGCAACGTCATTCACCTTTACGAGCGGGACTGCAGCGTGCAGCGCCGGCACCAGAAGGTGATCGAGCTGGCTCCGGCGCCGAATCTCGACCCCGCTCTGCGGGAACGGATTTGTTCGGATGCCGTCGCGTTCGCGCGGCACATCGGATACAGCTGCGCGGGCACGGTCGAGTTCCTGCTCGACGAGCGTGGACGGCATGTCTTCATCGAGATGAATCCGCGGATTCAGGTGGAGCACACCGTGACCGAGGAGATCACCGACGTCGATTTGGTGGCGGCGCAGCTGCGCATCGCCGCTGGGGAGACGCTGGCCGAACTGGGTCTGACGCAGGACGCCGTCAGGCCGCACGGCGCCGCCCTGCAGTGCAGGATCACCACCGAGGACCCCGCCAACGGGTTTCGGCCCGACACGGGTCGCATCAGCACTTACCGCTCGCCGGGCGGGGCCGGCATCCGCCTGGACGGCGGCGCACATCTCGGTGCCGAGATCGGCGCGCACTTCGACTCGATGCTGGTGAAGCTGACCTGCCGGGGACGCGACTTTCAAACGGCCGTGGCCAGGGCCCGGCGTGCCGTCGCCGAATTCCGCATTCGTGGAGTTGCGACCAATATTCCATTCCTGCAGGCGGTTCTCGACGATCCGGATTTCCAGGCCGGTCGCGTCACCACGTCGTTCATCGACGAGCGTCCGCAGCTACTGACGGCGCGCTCGTCGGCCGACCGCGGTACCAAGATCCTGAACTACCTGGCCGACGTGACGGTCAATCAGCCCCACGGTCCGCGGCCGTCGACGGTCTATCCGCGCGACAAGCTGCCGCAGATCGACATCTCCGCGCCGCCGCCGCCCGGAACCAAGCAGAGGCTCGAATCCCTTGGCCCCGAGGGCTTTTCGCGGTGGTTGCGAGATTCGCCCGCGGTCGGCGTTACGGACACGACGTTCCGCGACGCGCACCAATCTCTGCTAGCGACCAGGGTGCGATCCACCGCGCTGCTGGAGATCGCCCCCTACATCGCCCGGCTGACACCGCAGCTGTTGTCCATGGAGTGCTGGGGCGGCGCCACCTACGATGTCGCACTGCGCTTTCTGAAGGAAGATCCGTGGGAGCGGCTTTCCGCGCTTCGCGAAGCGCTGCCGAACATCTGCTTGCAGATGCTGCTGCGGGGGCGAAACACGGTCGGTTACACGCCGTACCCAGAATTGGTCACGTCAGCCTTTGTGGAAGAGGCCACAGCAACGGGCGTCGACATCTTCCGCATTTTCGATGCGCTCAATCACGTCGACTCGATGCGGCCGGCCATCGACGCGGTGCGCGAAACCGGTTCTGCGATAGCTGAAGTCGCGATGTGCTACACGGGAGACCTGTCGGACCCCGGCGAGACGCTCTACACCCTCGACTATTACCTGCGGATGGCCGAGGAGATCGTCGACGCCGGCGCCCACATTCTCGCCATCAAAGACATGGCCGGGTTGCTGCGGGTGCCCGCGGCGCAGCGTCTGGTCACGGCACTGCGAAGCCGGTTCGATCTGCCGGTTCACATCCATACCCACGACACACCCGGCGGGCAGCTCGCCACTTATGTGGCGGCGTGGCATTCGGGCGCCGACGCCGTTGACGGCGCCGCGGCACCGCTGGCCGGAACCACCAGTCAACCCGCGTTGAGCTCCATCGTGGCGGCCGCCGCGCATACCGAATACGACACCGGCCTGTCGCTGTCGGCGGTGTGCGACCTGGAACCGTACTGGGAGG
>JAXLRY010000028.1:0-28238 GCA_046330895.1 Mycobacterium sp.
ACGAGGCGCTCCTTGAGCTGGTGGCCGACCCTTCAGCCGACCGAAGCCCGCGCGGCGCCCGCACGAACCTCTCGGTGGACGCCGCGGCACCGGAACCGGGGCCGGCCCCGTCGAACTCGAAACGATCGGTGCCGCCCGGATAGCAGAGCATGTCGCAAGCCATCGATTGCGACGCTACTCCGCGTCGCTGCGCCCGCCGGGCAACGGCGCGCCGGGCCGAACGGCTCCTACGCCAGAACGAATTTCTTCAGCCGAACCTCGTCGGCCAGACCCCAGGCCGCAATGCGGTCGGAGACCACCTTCCGCTTGTCGCATTCGTCGAAGATGCCCGACGCGGCGATCAGTTCAAGCTTGTCCCGGTACTCCAGGATGTCGCCGCCCACTAATCCCAGTCCGCCTGCGCGACGGGCCACCGCGCCGATGACCTCGTCGCGGTGCTCGTCGAGGCAGGCTTCGACGAGGGCGTGGAAGAACTCTTCGTGACGTTCCTCGTCGCGAGCGATACGACCGACCAAGCCCTTGAGTACCGGCTCGTCGATCTTCGCCTCAAGGTTGCGAAGGAACACGGCGTGGGCCCGCTCGTAGAGCGCCATGAACGCCAGCGTTTCGATCTGGGTGTAGGTGTCCGCCCGATAACCGCGCATCACGTGGGTGACCCGGACATCCTCGTTGGCGGTCGGGTCGAAGTTGCGGGTCACCACGAGGTACTCGCGCAATGCGATGGCGTGGAGGTTTTCCTCGGCGGTCCAGCGACCGATCCAGCGGCCCCACTTGTTTTCGAGAATGAAGTGCTCGACGAACTCGCGGTGATAGCCGGCGAGGTTGTCCTTGGTGATCAGCATGACTTCGAGCGCCGCGATGACATCCGCGGGCAGCGTCACCTGCGACGGATCCCAATCCTTGCCGCCGAGGAACGCGAAGTTCTCACCCTGATCGAATGGGACGTAATCGTGCGCGTACCACTCGTCGGCGGTTTCGAGGAAGCGGTTGAGACTGTTTGCGACGACCGGCTCGAGTTCGAGGGTCAGAGCGTTCGGAACAGGTTTCTGTGCCATGCGGTTACTGTAACTCAGATTAACGGTTGTCGTGAAATCCGACAGGGCCGTGTCTCAGGTCAGTGTCAGGCCCGGATACAGCGGATTTGCGGCCAGCATTTCGGCGGACGCGGCATGCACACGGTCCGCGACACCGTCGGCCAGCGTGTACTTGGCCTTCGACGGGCCGGAACTCGCGGCGGCGGCTTCGGTGTTGGACAGCACGTCCACCACCAACTCTGCGACCCGGTCGAATTCCGCGGGCCCGAACCCCCGGGTGGTCAGCGCGGGTGTACCGAACCGGATGCCACTCGTGTACCAGGCGCCATTGGGATCCGACGGAATGGCGTTCCGGTTGGTCACCACTCCGGCATCCAGCAGCGCCGATTCGGCCTGTCGTCCGGTCAGACCGAACGACGTCACATCGAGCAGCACCAGGTGGTTGTCGGTGCCCCCGGTCACCAGGCTGGCGCCACGCTTCAGGAGTCCCTCGGCAAATGCCTTGGCATTGTCGGCGACGCACTGGGCGTACGCCTGGAATGCGGGCTGACGGGCCTCCGCCAACGCCACAGCCTTGGCGGCCATCACGTGGGACAGCGGTCCGCCAAGCACCATCGGGCACCCCTTGTCGACTGCGTCCGAGTACTCCTTGGTCGCCAGAACCAGGCCGCCGCGCGGTCCGCGCAGCGACTTGTGGGTGGTGGTCGTCGTGACGTGCGCATGGGGCACCGGGTCCTCGTCACCGGTGAACACCTTGCCCGCCACCAGACCGGCGAAGTGAGCCATGTCCACCATCAAGGTGGCACCGACCTCGTCGGCGATCTCACGCATCTTGGCGAAGTTGACCCGGCGTGGATATGCGGAGTAACCGGCGACGAGGACGAGTGGTTTGAACTCGCGGGCGGCGGCGGCGACGGCGTCGTAGTCGATCAGGCCGGTCGCCGCGTCGGTGCCGTAGCTGCGCTGGTGGAACATCTTTCCGGAGATGTTCGGCCGGAAGCCGTGAGTCAGGTGGCCACCCGTGTCGAGTGACATCCCCAGCAGGCGCTGGCTGCCGAGCCGAGCCCGGAGTCGCTCCCACTCCGCCTCGGACAGGTCGTTGACATGCTTCACACCGAGTTCGCTGAGGGCGGGAGCCTCGACACGGGTGGCGAGGATGGCCCAGAAGGCAACCAGGTTGGCGTCGATGCCCGAGTGCGGCTGCGCGTAGGCGTAGGGGGCGCCGAACAGTTCGCGGGCGTGTTCGGCGGCGACGGCCTCGACCTCGTCGACGTTCTGACACCCGGCGTAGAAGCGGTGGCCGATCGTTCCCTCCGCATATTTGTCCGACAGCCAGCTGCCCATGGTGAGCAGGACCGCCGGGGAGGCGTAGTTCTCGCTGGCGATGAGCTTGAGTGAATCCCGTTGGTCGGCAAGTTCTTTGCGCGTGGCCGCGGCGATCCTCGGTTCGACCGATTCGATCACCCGCAACGCCGCCCGGTAGGCCTCGGAGGCGGTGGCCGCATAGTCGGCGCCGGGAGCGGAATACGGGTGCCTAGGCGTGGTGACAGTCGACTCAGAACTCATGGGGTCAGCGTAGTCGGGCGAGAGCAGCCGGCATTACCAGCCTTTGGTTCGCCACGAGTGTTCGTTCTCATCCGCACTCCTCGGCGTGTTGCGGACGAAAACGCACATCGGCGCCGGGAAGGGAGGCTGGTTCAGGCTGTCTCCAGGCGCAGGGCCGACGGGATCAGGGGTTCGTCGAGGAGGCGGCCGAACCGCTCCGCGAGCGACACCCCGGCAGGCCGGGCATCGAGCCAGGTCCGCAGCAGGCGATAACCCTCGACATAGGTGCTGGTGTAGGCCCGCCACAGCGGCGACGACAGAAACCGGATCATCTGACGCGCGCGGGCATCGTCGACCAGCAACCAGCGCCGCAGGTAGGCCACCACGTCGTCGACATCGCGGTGCTCGTCGTGCAGCATCAGTGCGGCGTCCTGACGGACGTCGGCCAGCGCGGCCGCTGCCTCCGACAACGATTCGGCGCGCTCCCCGTCGAACCGAAGTCCCAGGTCGGCGTAGATCTCCGAGGCCCACAACCCCCAGCCGGGCCCAACGGACGCATACAGGGCAAGATCCGCGAGACCTTCGGCCATCAGGCACTGCGGGGTGTTGACCAGGAAGATGGTCTGCTCCGCCTGACCGCCCGCCGCGACCAGTCCCGCCTCCTTGCGGCAGTGTTCGGTGTGATGACCGGGGTACGACTCATGAGCCACTAGACGGGGCAGGTTCGACATCTGCTGCTTCAGGTCAGCGTTGACCGCCACCGTCGACCTGTACTCGCCCTCGTAGTAGTTGAAGCCGGACCAGGGCTTGTCGGTGACCACCTCGTAGACGATCGCCTCCGACTCGGGCAGCGGGTAGGTGCGGCGCACGATGTCCCGCAACGCGCTGGAGAACGCGTGGATGCACTCCTCGAGCCGCGCGGGCGGAATCTCCTCAGAGACGCGGTGGGCCTCCATCCGCTCGGCAAGCGGGCCCGAACCCCCGAGCACCTCGTCCAGGCGCACGTGCGCCGCCCGATAGCGGTCGGGATCGCCCCGCGAGATGTCGACGTCGAAGTAATCCCGCACCTCTTCGACGAATCCCACCCGTTCACCCGCGAACTTTCGAGCCGCACATGCCAGGGCCCGCAGATGAGCGCCGACGAAATCAGCGCGGGCATCGGTGAAACCGTCGCGGCGAGGAACGTCCGCAAGCGCGGCGAGCAGCCGTTGCGCCTGCAACGCCAGCTCAGCGGGCTGCGGAGAAGGTTCGTCAGCCACCTCCGCGCGCAGCAGTGGATCCCCGGTGAACGCGTCGACGTAGCCGTTCTCGATCCGATCGAATCGAAGTCCGAGCTTGAGGTACTCCCGAATCAACTCTGGCGGTCGCATGCGCCCAACGCTAGCGATGCAACCCTGGGAACGCGTGATCGAGCACCAACTGTCAAACTGACACCATGGCGCGGCTGAGCGAACCCAGCCCCTACGTGGAGTTCGACCGTAGTCAGTGGCGGGCGCTCCGCATGTCGACGCCGTTGAAGCTCACCGAAGAAGAGTTGATGGGCCTGCGCGGCCTCGGCGAACAGATCGATCTGCTCGAGGTCGAAGAGGTCTATCTGCCGCTGGCCCGATTGATCCACCTACAAGTCGCGGCGCGCCAGCGCCTGTTCGCCGCGACCGCCGAGTTCCTCGGCGAGCCACACCAGAACCCCGACCGGCCCGTACCGTTCGTCATCGGGGTCGCGGGCAGCGTCGCGGTCGGCAAGTCGACCACGGCTCGCGTCCTCCAAGCACTGCTCGCCCGGTGGGAACACCACCCCCGCGTCGACTTGGTGACCACAGACGGATTCCTGTACTCCAATGCCGAATTGGCCCGCCGAAACCTCATGCACCGCAAGGGTTTCCCGGAGAGCTACGACCGCCGTCGGCTGCTGCGGTTCGTCACCTCGGTGAAATCGGGCGCCGATCAGGTCTGCGCCCCGGTGTACTCGCATCTGATCTACGACATCGTTCCCGGCGATCAGCACATCGTCACTCATCCGGACATTCTCATTCTCGAAGGTCTCAACGTGCTGCAGACCGGACCCACCCTGATGGTGTCGGACCTGTTCGACTTCTCGGTGTATGTCGACGCCCGCATCGAGGACATCGAACAGTGGTACATCGACCGGTTCCTGGCGATGCGAGCCGGGGCCTTCGCCGACCCGGCCTCGCACTTCCACCACTACGCCAGCCTGTCGGACCACCAGGCGATCGCCGCCGCACGAGACATCTGGCGAACCATCAACCGCCCGAACCTGATCGAGAACATCTTGCCCAGCCGACCGCGAGCAACCCTCGTGTTGCGCAAGGACGCCGATCACTCCATCAATCGGCTCCGGCTGCGCAAGCTCTGAACGCTCCCCAACCGCAGGTCAGGGCTGCGAAAGAACGCTCCGCGATCGCAGATCTGCCGCGATGAGGCGCGCGGCGGCGTTCTGCCAGTTGTGCAGGGAGCGCTGCGGCACCTCGGTCACGAACCACTGCCAGGCCTGGCGCGCAACCGGATCGAGCCCGGCAGCCGTGGCGTTCTGCGCGTAGGCCCGCACACCCATGACGTACGGGAAGTAAAGGGAGTTGTAGTAGCGCCACTGTTCGGTGGTGCCGAACTCGCCGCCGTCGCGTGGCTTGAGACGTGCGATGCCGTCGGCCAACAACGACTTGAGTTCATTGGCCCGCTCCAACGGCTGGTCGGGCGCTCCACGAGCGGCAAGCCGTTCGTCGATCTGGGGCAATTGTGTGAGTGGACTGGCGACGAGCTTCGACAGATCCGCGTAATGCCCGAGCGCCCGCCGTGTCAGCCGGGCGAAAGTGTCGTCGTCCAGATCGTCCAACGGGCTGGCCGCCCGGAGCGGTAGGGCGGACTCGGCGCTGCGCAGCACAGCACGGTCGGCACGCAACCGGGGCGAACCCGAGAAAGCCAGCCGATCCAGCAGACCGGCCAGCGGATCGGCCAGGACGTTGATCGCGATCGCACCCGCAAGCACGGTGAACAACAGAACCGTGAGGGCCGTTGCACCACCATCCGATGCCGCACCCATACCGATCAGGATCTGGCCGCCGAAGAGGACGGCGACCGCCGCTGTGCCGACGAACGACCGCAGCATGTCGGCCCGCAGGGCCTGCCCTTCGTCGAAGGCATCCCACAGCGCCACCGCGATACCCAGAAGCAGAACATCGAATCCGGTCGACGCGAGCGCGAGCCAACTCGGCAACAGACCGAGAGGAATGATCAGGACGGCATTGGCCAACGCGAAGAACAATGTGGCGACCACGATCACGCCCGCGACGCGTACCGGCTGATCTCGCCGGCGCACTGCAGCGACCATGGCACCGAGCGTCGACGTCGAGATCACCGCGAACATCACCCAGTGGCCGGCGCGCAGGGGCCCGCCGACGTTTCCGGCAAGTGCCGCTCCGACGAACGTCATCACACCGACCAGCGCTACCAGCGCAACCTGTGGCGTTCGTCCGGCCCAGCTGTCGCACGGCCGGGCAAGCTCAAGGACCACCGCGAACCACACCAGACCCGGTATCGCGACTAGATAAATCTCGACCTGGCTGAGCAGCGCGGCGTTGGAAACACTGATCAGACGCACGGCGTCCAGAGCGACGACCCCGCCGAACGTGCACAGCCCGACCGCGGCGAGCACCAGCACCGGCTTGCCCGGACCGCGCGCCAGCAGATAGAGCCCCAGCCACCAGCTCAGCGCGAACACCACCGCAGACAGTCCCGCCATCTCAGGTGCCGAATCTGCGGTGCCGCCAGCTGTAGTCGCGCAGAGCCCGAAGGAAGTCGACACGCCGGAAGGCCGGCCAGTGCGCCTCGGTGAACCACATCTCCGAATACGCGCTCTGCCACAGCAGGAACCCGCTCAGCCGCTGCTCCCCCGACGTCCGGATCACCAGGTCGGGATCGGGCTGCCCGGACGTGTACAGGTTCTCCGAGATGCCCTCGATGGTCACCGCGTCGATGAGCTGCTCGGCGGTGGCACCGTTGGCCAGCTCCTTACCGAGCAGTGCGCGCACCGCGTCGACGATCTCCCTGCGCCCGCCGTAACCCACCGCGACGTTGACGTGAAAGGCACCGGGCTGCGCAGTGCTGGCCGTTCCCTCCACCGCATCGCGTAAGCGCCGCGCGTATTCGTCGCCGAGCACTTCGAGATCGCCCACCGTGCGCACACTCCAATGGTTCGCGGGCGCGCAGATCTGCTCGACGACCTCGGTGATGATCGACATCAGAGCCGCGAGTTCCTGGCGGTCGCGCTGGAGGTTCTCCACCGACAACAGGTAAATCGTCGCCATCTCGATACCGGCATCAGCACACCAGCCGAGCATCTCGGCGATCTTGGCGGCACCCATCCGGTAGCCGTAACTGACGTCCTGGTGACCAGCATCACGAGCCCATCGCCGGTTGCCGTCGCACAGCACCGCGATATGGCGGGGTAGCTGGGATTTGGCGCGCCCGAGCTCGTGACGCAACCGCATCTCATAGAGCCGGTAGGCCGGCTCCTTCAAGCGTGGGGGAATGATCTCCACGACGAATAAGACTACTGTGACGCTCGAAAACACCCCCGGGAAACGGCCTGTGGGAACGCCCGATGCAAGCCGTTCGCAGACGTCGGCGATGGAGGTGAGATGACCACAGGAATCGAGGCCCCCGAAGCCCGGCGCTCCGGATCATCGGGTTCCGCGGAGGATTTTCCTGAAGCCGTCGTCGACGGTGTCGCGCAATTCCTCGGCAAGCCGCGGGCCCGTGGCTGGATTCATGTCTACGCCGCTATCGTCGCCGCGATCGCCGGAGCAGCATTGGTGTCGGTGTCCTGGTCGGTGGAATCCACTAGGGCGGGCATCGCAACCCTCATCTACACGCTGACCATCGTGGCGATGTTCACGGTCAGCGGCACCTATCACCGCGTGAAGTGGAAGTCGGCAACCGCGCACAAGTGGATGAAGCGGCTCGACCACTCGATGATCTTCGTGTTCATTGCGGGCAGCTACACACCGTTCGCGCTCCTGGCGTTGCCCGAACGCAGCGGGTGGGTGCTGTTCTGGATCGCCTGGGGCGGCGCAATCGCGGGCGTGTTGTTGAAGATGTGCTGGCCGTCCGCGCCGCGCTGGGTCGGTGTTCCGCTGTACCTGTTGCTGGGGTGGGTCGCCGCCTGGTTCATCGGGCCGATCATGCACGGTGCGGGCGTTGCGGCGCTGGTGTTGCTGATCGTCGGAGGTGCGCTGTACAGCGTGGGCGGCGTGCTCTACGCGCTGAAGTGGCCCAATCCCTGGCCGGCCACGTTCGGGCATCACGAGTTCTTCCACGCCTGCACCGCGGTGGCCGCTACCTGCCACTACATCGCGATGTGGTTCGCGGTCTTCTAGTTTTTGAGCGCGGGGGGATGGTTCAGCGCGGCTTCCAAGTCCGCGGCCGAGGTGACAGGCAGGTCGCACACCCGGCCCCGGCAGACGTAGGCGGCGTCTCTGCCGTTCACCCGGCCCCTTCCGGCCAGCAACGGTGACGAGTCGACGGCACCGGATACGACGATCGCGCCACCGGGGGCCAGCCGCCGCGCCGCGCTGAGCAGCGCCGACTCGCCTCCACAGGCCACCGCTATCTGTAGTGGGCCGCGCGCCGCGGCCTCGGCCACCGCCAGCCAGTGCCCCGCGGACCGTGGGGCCCGCGCCAGAAGTGCCGAATGCGCACGCAATGTCTCGGCGACTGCCGCGCCGATGCGTTCCGAAGCACCCGGGTCGACCACGTGCTCAGCGGTCAACAATGCCTCGGCAAGCAGCGACGCCCCCGATGGCGTCGCCCCGTCGATCGGGTCCGCCGGCCGGACCACCAGCCGCTCCGCGTCGTCAGCGCTGTCGAACCATCGACCAGGACGCTCATCGGCGAAATGCGACAGCGCCAGATCCACAAGGCCGGTGGCGGAGCCGAGCCACATCGGCTCTCCGGTGAGCTGGTACAAGGCCAGCAGACCCGTTGCCAGCGCCGCATGATCCTCGAGGGTGGCCGGGCTGTCGCCGACCACCCCGTCCAAGCTGGTCCGGCGCAGACGGCCGTCGACGATATGTACGTCGATCAACTTCGAAGCGCAGCGAATGGCCGCGTCGAGCAGGCGAGGGTCGTCGAGCGCCACGCCGGCTTCGACGAACGCCGTGATGGCGAACCCGTTCCACGCCGTGACCACCTTGTCGTCGCGCGCGGGCTGCACCCGGCCGCGGCGGGCGTCGAGCAGAGTGCGGCGAATCCGTTCGAAGCGCGCGGGATCGTCCGGCTCGGCGAGTAGCTGCAGGACCGACGAGCCGTGTTCGAAGGTTCCGGCATCGGTGACCGCGAACAGCGCCGCGGCCCAGCGACCGTCGTCCTCGCCCAGAGCCGCGATCAGCTGCGCCGGCGTCCAAACGTAGGTGGACCCTTCCGTTCCGGCCGCGTCGGCGTCGAGAGAGGACGTGAACAGATCGCCGTCGGCCAGGTCTGTGAGTAGGAACTCGGCCGTCTGCGCAGCAACCCGGAAGGCCAGCGGGTCGCCGGTCCGCCGCGCCCAGTGCGCATAGACGCGGAGCAGCAGTGCGTTGTCGTAGAGCATCTTCTCGAAATGCGGCACCACCCAGTCGGCATCCACGCTGTAGCGGGCGAATCCGCCTGCCAGTTGGTCATAGATCCCGCCACGAGCCATGGCGGTGCAGGTGCGCTCCACAGCCGCCAGCGTCTCTGCCGAACCGGTTCGCTCGTAGCTGCGCAGGAGCGCTTCCAACAGGGCGGAGGGCGGGAACTTCGGCGCCGGGCCGAACCCACCCCGCTCTACGTCCTCGGCTCGGAGGACGGCCGCGACGGCGTGGTCGCACAGTTGGGGGTTGATGTCCGGCCCGCCGCCGGGCAGCCCCGCGGCGAGCCGACGCAGTTCGGCGGTGATGTGATCGGACGCCTGCTCAACCTCCGCACGCCGATTCCGCCACGTCTCGGTGATCGCCGCGAGCAATTGCAGAAACTGCTGTTTCGGGTAGTAGGTGCCGCAATAGAAGGGGCGGCCGTCGGGAGTCAGGAAGCACGTCATGGGCCAGCCGCCCTGCCCGGTGAGCGCGACGGTCGCGTTCATGTAGACGGCGTCGAGGTCGGGGCGTTCTTCGCGATCGACCTTGATGCAGACAAAATCGGCGTTCGCGACGGCCGCGACAGCCGGGTCCTCGAATGACTCGTGCGCCATGACGTGACACCAATGGCACGCCGCGTATCCGATCGACAACAGGATCGGGACGTCGCGCTGGGCGGCCTCGGCCAGTGCGTGGTCAGTCCACTCCTGCCAGTGCACCGGGTTGTCGGCGTGCTGGCGCAGGTAGGGGCTGGTGGAGCCGGTCAGCCGGTTAACTTGCCGGCCCCGTCGGCAGATGGTTCGCCGTCCTGCTTGGAATCGGCCGGTTCCGCAGCGCCGTCGGCAACCGGGGGTTCAGCAGCAGGGTCGAACGTTTCGGGCAATTTCTTGAGGTGCTTGTTCATCGACCACACCAGGACGCACGTCGCGATGAGCAGCAGAACGACGATCAACAAGCCGATGGGGCTCGCCTTCCCGAATTCCGGGCCTGTCTGCGAGGGCTTGTCAGCGAGCAGCGTGAGTGCGACGAACATCGGGGTCGTCATTCGTATACCTCGATTCCGGCGAACAGATCATCTTCAGGTAGATCGGCGGGTACCCGCGTACGCGCCAACTCGAACTCCTCGGTGGGCCAAAGCCGCTTCTGCCATTCCATGGGTGTGGCGAAGAAGAACCCGGCCGGGTCGATCTGGGTGGCGTGCGCGCGCAACGCATCGTCACGCTGGTGAAAGAAATCCGCGCAGTGCACGCGCGTGGTCACCCGGGCGGCCATTGGGTCGTGGTCGGGATCCCAATGCTCGAGCCAGCGCGCGAAGGGGCCTTCCTGGCCGTTCTTGGTGTGCTCGTCTTGCAGGAGTTGCATACGTTCGCGGATGAACCCGTGGTTGTAGTAGAGCTTGCTCACCGTCCACGGCATTCCGGAGTCGGGATGAGCTTCGCTGTCGGCTGCCGCTTCGAATGCGGCCACGGACACCTGATGGCACCGGATGTGATCGGGGTGTGGATACCCGCCGTTCTCGTCGTACGTCGTCATGACGTGCGGGCGGAATTCGCGGATCACCTTCACCAATTCAGCGACGGGTTCGTCCATCGGTATCGCCGCGAAGCAGCCCTCGGGTAGGGGCGGCAACGGATCACCTTCTGGCAGCCCGGAGTCGATGAAGCCCAACCAGCGGTGCTCGACGCCGAGGATGTCCGCCGCGTTGGCCATCTCCTCGCGACGGACATCGCCGATTCGATCGCGGACTTCCGCGAGATCCATCGCCGGATTGAGAATGTCGCCCCGTTCGCCGCCGGTGAGGGTGACCACCAGAACGCGGACCCCCTCGGCGACGTACCTGGCCAGCGTGGCCGCGCCCTTGCTGGACTCGTCATCCGGGTGGGCGTGTACGGCCATCAACCGCAATTCGGTCACTTCGTCCTCTACCTGTTCCAACTTCGCGCGCCGTGAACCCGCCGTTCTGAGCCCGACGTTCCGAACCCCGGCGTGCCTATAGTTCTTGTCGTAATGGTCCCATCTGATCGACGGGTACCCCAACCGAGCCTCCTCACTGAGAGCCATTCTCGTCCATGACCGACGGCACCAGCCAACACCCGTCAGAGCCTCCCGCCTCGCGTTACGGTCGGCGAAGCCGGCCGCTCCATGTCCGCCGCCGGATGGCGTTTGCCCTGGGTGGGGTGGCAGTTGTTGTCGCGGTGATCGTCGCCGTGGTTGCGTATCAGCGCTTTTCCGCCGTCGATGTGCAGGGCCGCATCGACGCCTATCAGGTCCTCGACGACCACAGTGTCTCGGTCACGATCAGCGTGACTCGAAACGATCCGGCCCGTCCGGTGTCGTGCATCGTTCGGGCAAGGTCCCGCGACGGAGACGAGACCGGCCGCCGGGAAATCCTGGTCCCACCGGCCGACTCGGCAACCGTTCAGGTCACCACCGTCGTCAAGTCCTATAAGCGGCCGTTCGTCGGTGATATCTACGGGTGCGGCATCGATGTGCCCGGATACCTGGTGGGATCGCCGGCATGATGCGTCGACGGGCGACCGGCCAGCAAACAATGCACGGCGAATATCCGAATACGCCCTGACCAGGCGGTGGTACAGTCGCCTGATACACGGCTCCTGCTGGGGCCGTGTATTGCTTCATGTGAGCACTTTTTCGGCTGCTCAGTGGTGGCAATACACGCGGGTTCCCGGCAGCGCCAACCGATACGACGCGACCATCGCGGACCGAGGAACAAGGAGCGCGAGATGACCGACACCCAGGTGACCTGGTTGACCCAGGAGTCGTTTGACCGGCTCAAGTCCGAGCTCGATCATCTGATCGCCAACCGTCCCGTCATCGCCGCCGAGATCAATGATCGCCGGGAAGAGGGCGATCTTCGCGAGAACGGCGGCTACCACGCCGCCCGCGAACAGCAGGGTCAGGAAGAAGCCCGCATCCGGCAGCTCCAGGAGTTGCTCAACACGGCCAAGGTCGGCGAGGCCCCCAAGGTTTCCGGCGTTGCGCTGCCCGGCTCGGTGGTGAAGGTCTACTACGACGGCGATGAGTCGGACGGTGAGACCTTCCTGATCGCCACGCGCCAGGAAGGCGTCGTCCACGACAAGCTCGAGGTGTATTCGCCCGCTTCCCCACTGGGTGCCGCGCTGCTGAACGCGAAGGTCGGCGAGACCCGCTCCTACACCGTGCCGAGCGGCAACACCGTCAACGTGACGCTGGTCAGCGCCGAGCCGTACCACGCCTGACCTGTCGCTCGCGGGCCGGCGCTGATGGGGCGTATCGCGGAAGACGTGCTTCTGCTGCTTCTGGACAATGCGTCGGCCCAGCCGGTACTACCTCAGCGTCTGTCGCGACGATTGTTGGCCGCGGCGGTCTTGCTGGACCTCGCCTATGACGGCCGGATTCGCCCCGCCCTGCCCGACGAGACCGCACAGGGATGTCTGGTAGCGCTGGTAGGTCCTCCCCCACTCGATCCCGTGGCCAGGCCGGCACTGGCCCTCCTGCAGCGCACACCCCTCACGCCTGCGACCGCCGTCGGCAAGCTCAGCAAGCGTGTCGAAGACGACGTGCTCGATCAACTCCTTCGCACCGGGCAGATCCGCCAGGTGCAGCTGAAATCCGGCAGGTTCAAGGCGAACGCGTACGCGTGGCCGCTGAATGACCGCGCCCGGGTGGACGCCGTTCGCGCCGCGGTGTTGGCGGTGCTGTTCGAAGGCCAATTCCCCGACCCGCCGACAGCCGCCGTGATCGCATTGCTGCATGCCTGCGACGGCCTCGGTACGCTCTTCAACCTCAACGACCGAGGCCGCGAGTGGGGCGTTCAGCGCGCGGGTGAAATCAGCAGTGGCAGTTGGGTTTCCGATAACCAAATGGGGGAGATCAACCTTGCGGTGACGATCGCGGCGGTTCGAAACACGCTGACCTGATCAGGTCAGCGCCTGTTCCAGGTCGCCGATCAGATCAGCGGGATCCTCGATCCCGACCGACAACCTGACCAGATCGTCCGGCACCTCCAGCTGCGAACCGGCGGTCGACGCATGCGTCATCGCACCGGGATGCTCGATCAGCGACTCGACCCCGCCGAGCGACTCCGCGAGGATGAAAACCTCTGTTTTCGAACACAATTCGCGTGCAGCGGCGACGCCGCCCCGCATCCGGACCGACACCATTCCCCCGAAGTCACTCATCTGACGGGCGGCGACGTCATGGCCCGGATGATCGGGCAACCCCGGATAGAGCACCCTGGCGACAGCGGGGTGTTCAACAAGGAATTCGGCCACGCGGGCCGCGTTCGCGCTGTGGCGTTGCATCCGCAGCTCGAGTGTCTTGAGCCCCCGCATCGTCAGATAGGCATCAAAGGGACCGGGAATCGCACCCGCGCCGTTCTGCAGGAACGCAAACTTGGCGTCGAGCTCTTCGTCATCGGTGATCAACGCGCCACCGATCACATCCGAGTGGCCGCCGATGTACTTGGTCGTCGAATGCAAGACGATGTCGGCGCCGAGGTTCAGCGGACGCTGAAGCGCCGGCGATGCGAAGGTGTTGTCCACCAACACCTTCGCCCCCGACGCCGCGCCGATCTCCCCTATCGCGGCGATGTCGGCGATCGACAGGAGCGGATTCGTCGGCGTCTCAACCCAGATCAGTCGCGTCTGGCCGGTGATCGCGGCCTTGACGGCGTCGACATCGGACAGCGGCACGGGTGTGTGGTTCACGCCCCACTCCCGAAAGACCTTGTCGATCAGGCGGAAGGTGCCGCCGTAGGCGTCGTCGGGAATGACGACGTGGTCGCCGGGACGCAACACCGCGCGGAGCGCGCAATCGCTTGCGGCCATCCCCGAGCCGAACGCCCGCGCGAACGTTCCGTCCTCGACCGCCGCCAGGACGGCTTCGAGCGCCGAGCGGGTCGGATTACCCGTACGGGCGTACTCGAATCCGCCACGCAGACCTCCGACGCCATCCTGAGCGAAGGTGCTGCTCGCATAAATCGGAGCGTTGACGGCACCCGTCGCCGGATCCGGCTGGAATCCGGCGTGAATCGCCTTGGTCGCAAAGCCCTTGGCGCGGTGCCGATCGGCCGCGCTGCGCTGCTCACTCATCGCTGCCGAGCCTAGTCCGCGTGAACCGGCCCGGACGAGCCGCCCGTCAGACCGCCGGAACGACGCCTCCGCCGGTGATGCGGCGGAATGCGAAGATTTCGAACAGGAACGCCACCGGAACTGCGACGAGAAGTCCGACACCACACAGCAGTGCGCCGGCCGCGATCATCGCGATCGCCATCAACCACACCAGCAGGCAGTCGATGAACTTCGCCTTCACAATCTCGAAGCTGGCTTTGATCGCGTCGATCGGCGGCAGATTCCTGTCGAGCAATGCCACCGTCGTGAACATGGTGAAGATCGACACCAACAGTCCGGGGACAACACAAAGAACCATTCCGATCGTCGTCAGTACGCCGACGATCAAGGTCGCGATGATCATGCTGCCGACGTTGCGCGGCTTGAAGAAGGATCCGATCGACACCGGCCGCCCATCGGCGATATCCAGCAGTCCACCGATATATGCCGACGCGATCACCCCTGCGATGGCGAGGACCACCAAGTTTCCGAGCCACATGATGACGGTCCCGAGCGGACCCATCGTCATGTTGGCCGAGTAGAAATACGAACCCGGATCCGAGTAGGTGTTGACGACGACATCAGAGGACGCAAGCCTTGCGATGAACGAGACGGCGCTGTTCAACACGACGAAGATGACGCCGTACACGAGCGTGGCGACCAGCAGTGGGCCGATGTGCTTGCCCAACTGCTTGAAAGCCCAGGACAATCCGTCGCCGATGCTCATCGACGTGCCACCGGGCGCCGGATAGCCCGGGACAGGGGGCGGGTAGTACCCCGGTGGGGGCGGATAGTTCCCCGGCGGCGGTCCATAGTTGCCGGGCGGTGGCGGAAAGTTCCCCGGCGGCGGACCGTAGTTGCCGGGGGGCGGCGGAAAGTTCCCCGGCAGCGGACCATAGTTGCCGGGCGGCGGCGGGAAGTTGCCGGGCGGCGGATAGCTGCCGGGAGGGGGCGGCGGGAAGTTCCCCGGCTGCGGGGGCTGGTTGCTCGACGGCTGATCGCCTGAGTCGGTGGGCGGCTGGTTCATGAACATCCTCGATTTGGAAAGTGGACATTTACGCCAAAGCCGGGACCACATCATGGCCCCGGCCGGCGATTGAGCGGTTGATCAGAGCGGCAGGCAGACCGTCGTCATAATCTTGTCAGCGAGCGTCTGCCGCTTCTTGTCCCACAACGGGAACAGGTAGCCGATGTAGCAGATGACGCCATCGACGATGTGGGCGAGCTGACGGACGACAGACAGCCCGAAACCGATCGGCTGGCCGGTCTTCTCGCTGACCACCTTGAACTTCATGATCGACTTGCCGATGCTCGAGCCGGTAGTGCCCTGCCGGTATCCGTAGTTCCACAGCAGGTATCCCAGGCCGATCAATAGGCAGACGCTGAACGCCGCAACCCCGAGCGAGGAGTTGCCGGTGGCGCAGAATTCGCCCAGCTGATACTCCGAAGTGTCTGTGACACATGCGGTTTCCTGCGTTGCCGCTTCGATGCCATAACCGATACCGACCACCACCATGTACGGGAGGAAGTCGATGATCCATGCCACCACCCGGGTGAACCAGGAGGTGTATGCCTCTGGCGGCAGCCCTGGCACGCCTTGGCCCTGCATCGCGTATCCGGGCGGCGGCGGAGCGTAGCCACCCTGTGGGGGCGGCGGCGGCGGGTAACTGCCGGGCGGGGGCGGGTAGTTGCCTTGCGGAGGCGGAGGCGGAAAACCCCCGGGAGGTGGTGGAGGATTGTTCCCCGACGGCGGGCCTGGCGGTTGATCGTTCATGGCGCCTTCCACTTCAGACGTGAGTTTGCTGAGGTAAAGCGCACTCACACTACCCCGTCAGCGACGCTCTGAGGGACGGTCGAGACAAACTTGTGTCAGCGTCTTCGCGGACGGTCGGAGATGAATCCGAGCAGATCATGCCTGGTGATGACGCCGGCCGGCTTGCCTTCTTCGACGACCATCACCGCATCGCATTCGCCCAATGCGCTCGCCGCGGCACTGACCAATTCGCCCGCTCCGATGAGCGGCAGGGGCGGGCTCATGTGATCGGCGACCGCATCCGCCAGTTTGGCGCGCCCCTCGAACACGGCAGACAGCAGTTCGCGCTCCGACACACTCCCGGCCACCTCGCCGGCCATCACCGGTGGTTCCGCACCCACGACGGGCATCTGGGAGACGCCGTATTCGCGCAGAATCCCGATCGCATCCCGGACGGTTTCCGACGGATGGGTGTGGACCAGGTCCGGAAGCGCCCCGGATTTGCCCCGCAGCACATCGCCGACCGTCGGTTCGTGAAACGAGCCGTCGAGTCGGGTCCGAAGAAATCCGTAGGACGACATCCACGAATCGTTGAAGATCTTCGACAGATAGCCGCGACCGCCGTCGGGAAGGAGAACGACGACGACGGCGTCGGGACCGGCGTCCTCGGCCACCTTGAGCGCCGCGACCACCGCCATGCCGCACGAACCGCCGACCAGGAGGCCTTCCTCGCGCGCCAACCGCCGGGTCATGTCGAACGAGTCGGCATCCGAGACAGCGATGATGCGGTCGGCGACCGTCGGGTCGTATGCGGATGGCCAGAAATCCTCGCCGACGCCCTCTACCAGGTAGGGCCGTCCCGTGCCGCCCGAGTAAACCGAACCTTCCGGGTCGGCCCCGATCACCTGGACCTTGCCGTTTGAGATGTCCTTCAGGTACCGGCCGGCACCGCTGATGGTCCCGCCGGTGCCCACACCGGCGACGAAATGGGTGATCTTGCCTTCGGTGTCGGCCCAGATCTCCGGTCCGGTGGTTTCGTAGTGGCTGGCCGGCCCGTTCGGGTTGGAGTACTGGTCCGGCTTCCAGGCGCCTTCGATTTCTTCGACGAGTCGGTTGGAGACGCTGTAGTAGCTGTCCGGATGGTCCGGCGGGACGGCGGTCGGGCAGACGACGACCTCGGCGCCGTATGCGCGCAGCACGTTCTGCTTGTCCTCGCTGACCTTGTCCGGGCAGACGAAGATGCACCTGTATCCACGACGTTGAGCGACCAACGCGAGTCCGACGCCGGTGTTGCCGGACGTGGGTTCGACGATCGTCCCGCCCGTCTTCAATTGGCCGCTGGCCTCCGCCGCGTCGATCATCTTGACCGCGATGCGGTCTTTGGAGCTGCCACCCGGATTCAGGTATTCGACCTTGGCCGCAACCAGCCCAGACCCCTTGGAGACGACCGAGTTCAGTTGAACGAGTGGGGTGTTCCCGATGAGTTCGCTGATGTGGCGGGCGATTCGCATGGCTACATGGTGTCAGACATGCGGGCCGATCGGGTTCAGCCGGTCGCTTCGCGGATGTACTCGCCGATCTGGCGAAGGGACCGATTGGCTTCCGGAATCAGTGGGCCGGCCAGCTGGAAATCGTGGATCTGCCCCGGCCACACTCGAACTTCGGTCGGCACTCCCGCTGCCGCAAGCCGGCGTGCGGCCAGTCGGGCGTCGTGCAACAGGACTTCGGAGCCCGAGACATGGATCAGGGTTCTCGGCAGACCGGGCTCGATGTGATCGAGCGGCTCGTAGAACTCTTCAGGCTCGCCGTCGACCATGTTCTTGGCGGCCGCTCGAGCGACCAGCGCGACCAGCGCATCGAAGGCACGTGGCGGGAACAGCGCGTCGCTGTGGCTGTTCGGGTGGTTCTGCTTCTGTTCCTGATCGAGCTGCAGGAGCGGCGACAGGGCCACCAACGCTGCCGGGTACTCACCCTCGGCCTGGAGCCGCTGCGTCAGTGAGAGCGCGAGATAGCCGCCGGCTGAATCCCCGGCGATCACAATCTGATCGGGCTCGTACCCACGCAGACGCAGCCACCTGTAGCCGTCGTAGCAGTCGTCGAGCGCCATGCCGATCGAGTGCTTGGGAATCAACCGATAGTCGACCACCAGGACCGGAGCATCGGCGAACTTCGACAGCGTGATCGCGATGCGGCTGTGCGAGTTGACGCCGCATGTCAGGAAAGCCCCGCCGTGCAGGTAGAGCACCACCCGCCGATTGCCGTCGGCCGGCAGGACACCGGGGGCACGGACCAACTGTGCCGACGCGTTGGGCAGGCCGACCGTCGCCCGAACGGTTCCGGGTGCCGGGACCACGGCGCGCGCGACGAAGTCCAGAACACCGAACGGCCAGGGGAGGTGCGGAACGTGACTGAGAACCGACAATGCGGGACGGAAGGTGAGACGCAACGACAGGGAGGCGAGTCGGGCGGGAATACTTGGCCCGCTTTCCACCACCTCGACCGGAGCGCCGTCACTGACCGGGTATCGACGCCCCAAATGTCCGGCGTGGCTTGCACCACGATGCCATCCTGTGAGCGGTACCGTACTGGGTGCGGTCATCGTCAACACTCCCTACATCGTTGTAGTTTCGTGTCCCCGGGGACTCTGGCGAATCCCGGTAACTTAGCTTGACATGTCGCCATGCGGCTGAGAATCAAGATGAAATTTATTGACGGATCTGATACCCGTCCGTTATCTGAGATTTAGCTTATAGCCACATAAGTGTATCTACAATCCCCTATGTGGGCATGCACGCTCCGAGTCGTTCGACGGCGGCGCTGGCGGTGGCGGGTCTCCTCGCATCCACCGGCACCGCAGTCGTTGGCGCCCGGAATCTGCTCACCATCCAGGCGGACCGCGCACGCAGCGTGATTCCCAAGTCTCGGGACGTTCCGCCCCGGGCAGACGGCGTCTACCTGCCCGAAGGCGGACCGCCGTTGCGGTGGACTCGCGGCACCCACGTCGACCTACACCTGATGATCTTCGGCGACTCGACTGCCACCGGCTATGGATGCCGCAGTGCCGACGAGGTTCCGGGCGTCCGGATTGCCCGCGGGCTGGCCCAAGAATCAGGTAAGCGAATCAGACTGTCGACGAAGTCCATCGTGGGCGCCACATCCAAGGGTTTGGCGGGTCAGGTCGACGCCATGTTCGTCGCGGGTTCGCCACCCGACGCGGCAGTAATCATGGTCGGCGCGAACGACGTCACGGCCGTCAACGGAATCGGCCCCTCTGCCCGTCGGCTCGGAGCGGCTGTGCATCGGCTTCGCTCCAGTGGAGCGGTCGTCGTCGTGGGCACGTGTCCGGACTTCGGGTCGATCAGCGCCATCCCTCAACCACTGCGGTGGGCGGCACGCGCACGCGGGCTCCGACTCGCCAGGGCTCAGGCCGCCGCGGTTCGCGCGGCCGGCGGGTTGGCGGTTCCGATGGCGGATCTGCTCGCGCCCAACTTCCTCGAGGATCCCGAGGAGATGTTTTCCGACGACGGGTATCACCCGTCGGCAGCCGGCTACGAGTTGGCTGCGAATCAACTTCTCCCGGCGCTCTGCCACGCCCTCGGCGAGTGGACCGGTCGGACAGTTCCAGAACTGCCGTGGGCTACTCCGTCGGACGGCAGATCCAGGGTCGCCCGACTGGCCCCCGTCACACGCCTGCTACGCCGGCCGACCACCGGGGTGCCTGCGCCCCTGGTCATGCCGTCGGGCTAGGTTCGCAGGAGCGACGCGGATCAGTCCCTGATGCGCGGGCCCTCATGCGCGAACCCTTAGGAGCCGTCATGCCCGAAGCCGTCATCGTTTCCACCGCCCGCTCCCCCATCGGACGGGCCATGAAGGGCTCGTTACGAGACATGCGGCCAGACGATCTGGCGGTTCAGATGGTCCGGGCGGCACTGGACAAGGTGCCGGCCCTGGACCCGCACGACATCGACGATCTGATGATGGGCTGCGGCCAACCGGGCGGCGAGGCCGGTTTCAACATCGCCCGGGTCGTCGCGGTCGAACTCGGGTACGACTTCCTGCCCGGAACAACGGTGAACCGGTACTGCTCGTCGTCGTTGCAAACCACCCGGATGGCGTTCCACGCCATCAAGGCGGGCGAAGGGCACGCGTTCATCTCAGCTGGAGTCGAGACCGTCTCCCGATTCCCGAAGGGCACCCCGGACTCCTGGCCCGATACCAAGAACCCACTGTTCAACGAGGCTCGCGAACGCTGCGACGCGGCCGCACTCGGCGCCGATGAATGGCACGATCCCCGCGCCGACGGCCTCCTGCCGGACGTCTACATCGCGATGGGTCAGACCGCCGAAAACGTAGTCCTCTCCACCGGAATCAGCCGGGAAGATCAGGACCGCTGGGGTGTGCGCAGCCAGAATCGTGCCGAGGAGGCGATCAACAGCGGCTTTTTCGCGCGCGAGATCTCTCCGGTCACGCTGCCGGATGGCAGCGTGGTCAGCACCGACGACGGGCCGCGTGCCGGCACCACCTATGAGGCGGTCAGCCAACTGAAGCCGGTGTTCCGCCCCAATGGCACCGTCACCGCGGGCAACGCGTGCCCGCTCAACGACGGAGCCGCCGCGGTGGTGATCATGTCCGACACCCGCGCGAAGGAGTTGGGCCTGACGCCGCTGGCCCGCGTCGTCTCGACCGGGGTCTCGGGGCTGTCGCCGGAAATCATGGGTCTGGGCCCGGTCGAGGCGGTGCGCAGGGCCCTCGGCCATGCCGCGATGTCGATCTCCGACATCGACCTGTTCGAGATCAACGAGGCATTCGCTGTGCAGGTGCTGGGTTCGGCCCGGGAGCTCGGCATCGACGAGGACAAGCTGAACGTCTCGGGCGGCGCGATCGCGCTCGGTCACCCGTTCGGCATGACCGGTGCCCGTATAACAGCGACGCTGCTGAACAACTTGCAGACTCACGACAAGACCTTCGGCATAGAGACCATGTGCGTGGGCGGTGGCCAGGGCATGGCGATGGTGCTCGAACGGCTGTCGTAGTTCCTCTCCCGAGACTGCGCTCAGATCATCGCTTCGGACTATTTGGCGATCTCAGCGCAGACTCGAGGCGGTGCGTGCCTCCCAGGCGCGGCGAAGACGACGGACGACGTCGTCGGGGGCGGACTCCGCGGCGACCCTGACGATGGTCCAGCCAAGGCTTGCAAGTTCCTCGACTCGGACGGACACCTCGCGGTGAACGCGCGTTTCGCCACACCAGTTCGATCGGCGACGTGTCCTCAACCCACTTCGCCCCGTGCAGCCTCGCCGCCGCGAGCCCGCTGACCACTGCTTCACGTCCGGACCACAACCACGCGGCCTCTGCGCGCTGACGGAACGTGAGCGCTGTCTCGCGAGCTACGTAGACGTTGGGATGCAGCACCCGATAGCGGGTTCGCAACTCGTGCTTTCGAACGAGCCCGCACGCCACTGATTCGTTACCGAGGAAAGGCCCTTCGAGCTGCACGGTCAGACTCTTGCCGCCTGGTAGCGGTAGCGACGACGCCGAGACTGCGGTCAGATCGCGAACTGGGGACCAAACACGATCTGTGCGCAGACTCGACAGCAAAACAAAGCCGGCACGCGAGAACGCGTGCCGGCTTTTCCTTGCGGTTGGCTATGTGGTGCTATCGCTGCTGGAAGTAGCTGAGCAGACGCAGCATCTCCAGGTAGAGCCACACGAGCGTGACCGTGAGTCCGAGGGCGATGCCCCAGGCGGCCTTCTCGGGTGCGCCGGCGCGGATCATCTGGTCGGCCGCGTCGAAGTCGATCAGGAAGCTGAACGCCGCAAGCGCGATGCAGACCAGCGAGAAGATGATTGCCAGCGTGCCGCCGTTACGCAACGGGCCGCCGTCGTGGCTACCGAACATCGACATGACCATGTTGCCCAGCATCAGCACGAGCACACCGACCATGCCGGCCACCATCATGCGCGTGAACTTCGGCGTGACCCGGATCGCTCCGGTCTTGTAGACGATCAGCATGCCCACGAACACACCTACGGTGCCGAGGATCGCCTGCCCGATCAAGGCTCCGGCGCTCGCGCCCGACACATACAAGTTCGCGAGAACAAACGAGATGGCGCCGAGGAAAAGCCCTTCGAGGGCCGCGTAGCTCAGCACGATAACGGGGCTGTCCTGCTTGCGACCGAACGTCGCGATCAGCACCAGGACCAGTCCGCCGAGGCCGCCCACCAGAGTCAGCGGCATCGCAAGCGCGAGGTTCGCCGACACCAGGAAGTACGACAAGACGGCGACGACCGACAGGACACCGAGGGTGATGCCGGTCTTGGTGACGACGTCGTCGATGGTCAGTGGTCGCGAGACCCCGGTCTGCGGCGTGGTGTACGGGGCGTACTGATCGGTCTGATAGCCGACCTGAGCCGCACCGGCGACGCCGGTACCGAACTGCGCGTATCCGCCCTCGTTCTTGGGCAGCGATCGAAATACCGGGTTACTGGTCTCCCGCACCGTTGGATCCTCTCCTGATGTCCGAGATGAATACTTCATCAACGTATGGCTGCCGCGATCCGGTTCCCGGATGTCAAATCTTTTTTCGGGACTTCTCTTTTTCGGGACTTCGTCGCGGGACTTGCCGCAACCCGGTTGCCAGCCGAAGGTAGACCTTACCTGGCAGCCGGCACCAGGTGGGCAACGAAGGCCATCGCACTGGTAATAGTTTGGATGTCCAAGCTTCTAGTTCACCGGCTTTCAGCGAAGGGTGGAGTACACGTGACGGCCGACCCCGAGGTCCTCACCCGCGTAGAGGGCAGCGCGCCGCACCAGGTCGGTGTTCTTACCCTCAATCGCCCGAAGGCGATCAATTCCCTGACCCACACCATGGTGACCGCCATGGCTGATGCCCTGACCGCGTGGGGGGCCGATGACGCGATCGGCGCCGTGGTCGTTGACGGGGCCGGAGAACGTGGGTTGTGTGCCGGCGGCGACGTCGTCGCGATCTACCACAGCGCGAAGGCCGGCGGTGCGGACGCGCGACGGTTCTGGTTCGACGAATACCGCCTCAACGCCCAGATCGGCCGGTTCCCCAAGCCGTACGTCGCGGTGATGGACGGAATCGTGATGGGCGGGGGTGTCGGTGTCGCCGGACACGGCAGCGTCCGGGTCGTCACCGACAAGTCGAAGATCGCGATGCCGGAGGTCGGGATCGGCTTCATTCCCGACGTCGGCGGCACCTACCTCCTGTCCCGGTCCCCCGGCGCCCTGGGTTTGCACGCGGCGCTGACGGGAGCCCCCTTCAGCGGTGCGGACGCCATCGCGATGGGGTTCGCCGACCACTACGTACCCCAAGCCGACCTGCCTGATTTCGTCGCTGCGATCGCCGCCGACGGAGTCGATGCCGCGCTGTCGGCTTTCACGCAGACACCGCCTCCCAGCGAGCTCGCGTCGCAACAGCCCTGGATCGACGAGTGCTACGCGGGCGGCACCGTCGCGGAGATCGTCGCAGCACTCCGGGCCCACGGCACCGGTCCGGCTGACGACGCCGCCAATCTGATCGCGTCGCGGTCGCCCACAGCTCTTGCCGTCACACTCGAGTCGGTTCGTCGGGCGGCGCGGCTCACGACGCTGGAAGACGTTCTTGTGCAGGAATACCGCGTGTCGTGCGCGTCTCTGCGATCACACGACTTGGTTGAGGGCATCCGCGCACAGCTCGTCGACAAAGACCGGAACCCCCAGTGGTCACCGCCGTCCCTGGAGGCGGTGACCGAGGCCGACGTCGACGCCTACTTCGCCCCGGCCGATCCTGATCTGACATTCGAGGAGAATCAATGAGCTACGACACCATTCTGGTGAGCCGCGCCGAACGGGTCGGCACGATCACGCTGAACCGCCCCCAAGCACTGAACGCTTTGAACAGCGATGTGATGCGTGAAGTCACTGCGGCAGCAGCCGACTTCGACGCTGACGCGGGTATCGGCGCCATCGTCATCACCGGATCGGCCAAGGCGTTCGCCGCCGGAGCCGACATCAAGGAAATGGCCGGGCTGTCCTTCTCCGAGGTTTTCGAGTCCGACTTCTTCGCGGCCTGGGGCAAGCTGGCAGCCGTCCGCACGCCCACCATCGCGGCGGTCGCGGGCTACGCCCTGGGCGGGGGTTGCGAGCTCGCGATGATGTGCGATTTGTTGATCGCCGCCGACACCGCCAAGTTCGGCCAGCCCGAGATCAAGCTCGGTGTGCTGCCCGGCATGGGCGGGTCCCAGCGCCTGACGCGTGCCATAGGCAAGGCGAAGGCGATGGACCTCATCCTCACCGGACGCACCATCGACGCGGCCGAAGCCGAACGCAGCGGACTGGTGTCGCGAGTGGTGCCGGCCGAAACTCTGCTCGACGAGGCCGCCGCGGTGGCCACCACCATCTCCCAGATGTCGCGGTCGGCTGCGCGGATGGCCAAGGAGGCCGTGAACCGGGCGTTCGAATCGACGCTCACCGAGGGCCTGCTCTACGAGCGCAGGCTGTTCCACTCGGCTTTCGCAACCGACGACCAGACCGAGGGCATGGCGGCGTTCACCGAGAAACGCGCCCCTGAGTTCACCCACCGTTAAGGTGCTTGAGTGAGCGTGGGCGAGACCTCGGTAGCGGCCTCGCCGCCCGAACCGGCGGCCGACACCGACAAGCCGGACTGGTGGAAACGGCGCTACACCTTCACCGGGACCGCGGTGGGGCTGCTGTTCCTGTGGTTGTCACTGACACCGTCGCTGCTTCCCCGCGGCCCGCTGTTCCAGGGAATCGTGAGCGGCGGAGCGGGCGGCATAGGTTACGGCCTGGGTGTGTTCGGCGTCTGGCTTGCCCGCTACATGATGTCCCGCCCCACCAGTCCGGCCGCTCCCCGATGGGCATGGCTGACACTGGTCGGCGTAGGCGCCGTCGGCATGCTGATCATGATCGTGTTGTTTCACCGCTGGCAGGACAATGTCCGCGACCTGATGGGTGTGCCGCGCCTCGAGTGGTTCAACTACCCACAGGCGGCGGTCATCTCGATTGTGCTGTTGTTCGTGTTCGTGGAAATCGGCCAGTTGATCGGCAGGCTGATCCGCTATCTGGTTCGGTTACTCAATCGTATTGCGCCGCCGCGGGTTTCGTTCGTCGTCGTAATAGCGGTACTCCTCAGCCTCAGTATCGCCGTGCTGAACGGCGTGATCGTGCGAGCGGGCATGGGATTCCTCAACCAGACGTTCGCGGCGGTCAACAATGAGATGGATCCCAACAACCCCGCACCGACTACGACACTGCGTTCCGGCGGCCCAGGCTCATTGGTGAGTTGGGAATCGCTCGGGCATCAGGGACGCACGTTCGTCTCGGGAGGCCCGACCGTCAACAAACTCACCGCGTTCAACGGCTCACCGGCAACGGAGCCGATCCGCGCCTACGCCGGACTCGACTCCGCTCACGGGATCAGGGCCACAGCCGCTCTGGCGGCCCGCGAATTGCAGCGCACGGGCGGCCTCAACAGGAAGGTCGTCGCGGTCGCGACGACCACCGGCACCGGCTGGATCAACGAGGCGGAGGCCTCGGCACTGGAGTACATGTACAACGGCGACACAGCGATCGTGAGCATGCAGTACTCGTTCCTGCCGAGCTGGTTGTCATTCCTGGTCGATAAGGAGAACGCCCGCCACGCCGGTCAAGACCTGTTCGAGGCAGTGGACGAACTGGTCCGGGAGATGCCCGAGGGACAACGCCCCAAGATCGTGGTGTTCGGCGAGAGTCTCGGCTCGTTCGGCGGAGAGGCGCCCTTCCTGAGCCCGAACAACATCATCGCCCGCACCGACGGCGCACTGTTCTCGGGTCCGACGTTCAATAACACGATGTGGACCGACGTCACCACGAACAGGGACGAGGGGTCACCGGAGTGGTTGCCGATCTTCGATAACGGCGACTACGTGAGGTTCTCCGCCCGGCCGGACAACCTCGATCGACCGAGCACGCCCTGGCACAACCCGAGGATTCTGTACCTTCAGCACGCGTCCGATCCCATCGCCTGGTGGAATCCCGACCTGCTTTTCTCCCAACCGGATTGGCTGAAGGAACCACCGGGCGTGGACGTCTCACCGGACATGTTCTGGATTCCGGTCGTCACCTTCTTGCAGGTGTCGGCCGATATGGCGGTGGCGGTCGACGTTCCCGACGGGCACGGCCATCGCTATGTGAAGGACGTGGTCAACGGATGGGCAGCCGTGCTTCAGCCCCCCGGGTGGACACCGGACAAGACTGAGAAGCTACGTTCGATCGTTACTGCACCGGAGTAGGAACAGATGCGCAAAAACTCATTCCGCCTTCGCTCGGGCGTCGCTGTGTGCGTCGCGAGCCTGGCTACCGTGATGGTCGGCTGCTCGTCGGGCAACCATGACGCGGCGCCGTCCTCGACGGCCACCACCCAGCACGCGGGCAACGGCAAACCTCCGGGGCCGGACGCCATCGAGGTATCCCCCGGCGGGGTGACCACCATGGTCAACGTGCCGGCCGAGTCCACCGAAGAGCAGTACGCGCAGGCATGTGCAGCTGCCAAGGAGTGGATGGAGTCGCAGGGCGGCGACCTTCACGGCCACGTCGAGTCGCTGCTGAAGGATGTGCAGGCCTCGACGGTGGCAAGTCCGGTGACGTTCAATTCGACCTGGACCAAACTCTCCACGGCCCAGCAGTCCGCCGTGATCGTCGCGGTCCGCGCCGCCAGCGACGGCGGCTGCTGATTGCCGGCCGACGAGTTGCCCTTGCGCTGGGAAGCGGCGGCGCACGGGGATACGCCCATATCGGGGTGATCAACGAACTTCGCAGCCGCGGCTATGAGGTTGTGGGTATCGCCGGGTCGTCGATGGGCGCGCTCGTCGGCGGCATACACGCCGCCGGATCGCTCGATGAATTCGCGGACTGGGCTAGGACATTGACCCAGCGTGCCGTCCTACGACTGCTCGACCCCTCGATCACAGCCGCCGGCGTGCTGAGGGCCGAGCGGTTCCTGGGCACGGTGCGCGAGATGCTGGGCACCATCACCATCGAAGAGTTGTCGATGCCTTACACCGCCGTGGCGACCGACCTGATCGCGGGCAAATCGGTGTGGCTGCAACGGGGTCCGCTCGACGCCGCGATCCGCGCGTCGATCGCCATTCCCGGTGTGATCGCGCCGCACGTCCTCGACGGCAGGTTACTAGGTGATGGCGGCATCCTCGATCCGCTGCCGATGGCGCCCATCGCCGCCGTCAACGCGGATCTGACCGTGGCCGTCAGCGTGTCCGACGCCGAGTCGGAATCCGGCACCGAATTGACCAGCCCCGAACCCCGCCCGACCACCGAATGGCTCAACAAGTTGTTGCGCAGCACCGCTGCCCTGCTGGACACCAACACCGCCAGGACGATCCTCGACACACCCACTGCCCGTTCGATGCTCAACCGATTCGGCACGGGCACAACGGACTTGGAGGCCGAAGCTGTCAACGAAGCGGATGCCAACGAACCCGGCGCCGACGAACCGGAAGCGGTAATCCCGAAGCTTGGCAGCTTCGCGGTGATGAGCCGGACCATCGAGATCGCGCAGGCCGCACTCGCCCGGCATCAGTTGGCCAGCTACCCGCCGGACCTGTTGATCGAAGTTCCCCGCTCCGCTTGCCGCAGCCTGGACTTCCATCGCGCCAACGAAATCATCGATCTCGGCCACGAATTGGCGGCCCGCGCGCTGGATACGTTCGAGCTTCGGGCAGCCACCGAACAACGTGATGACGATGGGTTGTAACTGAACCGAGGAGGGCCCGATGACCGCTGTGATCGACGTCCGGGATCTGCGCAAGAATTTCGGTCGGGTCGATGCCCTCAACGGGCTCGACCTGCAGGTGCACCAGGGCGAGGTGCACGGATTCCTCGGGCCGAACGGCGCCGGCAAGTCCACCACCATTCGTGTTCTGCTCGGCCTTTTACGCGCCACGTCTGGCACTGTGACGCTGTTCGGCCGCGACCCGTGGCGTGACGCGGTTTCGCTCCATCGCGAAATCGCCTATGTGCCTGGTGATGTCACTCTGTGGCCGTCGCTGTCCGGTGGCGAGACGATCGATCTGCTCGCACGGATGCGTGGAGGTATTGACGGCAAGAGGCGCGCCGAGTTGATCGAGCGCTTCGCGCTGGACCCGACGAAGAAGGCGCGCACCTACTCGA
>JAXLRY010000029.1:0-27105 GCA_046330895.1 Mycobacterium sp.
CTTCGTACGGCTGTCTTCAATCGGTTGACCCAGGTCCGCGAAGCCCAATCCCAGGTGCTGGAGCGGCAATTCGCCGATCTGAAGAATTCACTGACGATCTTCACGCACGCCCAGACCACCGCCAGCGCATTGCAGGGATTCACCGACGGCTTCAACCAGTTGAACAATTCTCAGATCAGTCCGGCCCAGTGGCAGGGGCTTGTCGACTACTACAACAACGACTTCATCAAGGCGGCGGAGAAGCACAGCGGAGTAACGCTGGATTCCGCCGCCCTGCTTCCGACGTCCAACGCCCAGCGGTATCTCCAGGCGAATTACACGGTCCGGAAGACCGACGACGCGGCGGCACTGGCAATCAACGACGCGGGGGACGGCAGTCTGTGGTCGGCGGCCAACACCCGTTACCAGCAGTTCTTCCGCGAGATCGTCACGAAGTTCCAGTACGGGGACGCCCTGCTGATCTCCGGCACCGGCGACGTCGTCTACACCGCTCTCAAGGACGTCGATCTCGGAACCAACATTCTCAACGGCCCCTATAGCGGTTCGAAGCTGCATGACGCCTACAAGAAAGCGATGGCTGCCAATAGCGTCGACTACGTCGGCATCACCGATTTCGAGTTCTATCAGCCGGCGGAGATGCAGCCCACGGCGTGGGTGGTGGCCCCGATCGCGCCCGGGGGCAAGACGATCGGGGTGCTGGCCATGCAGTTCCCGGCGTCCCGCATCAACGAACTGATGACGTTCGACAAGAACTGGGATATGGCCGGGCTGGGGGATTCGGGGGAGACCTACCTGGTCGGACCCGACGGGTTGATGCGCTCCGATTCCCGCTTGTTCGTCACAGATCCACAGAAGTTCAAGCAGGAGGTCATCGCTGCGGGAACGCCGCCGGACATTGCCGAGCAATCGCTTCGGCAGGGCGGCACCACGCTGGTGCAGCCAGTAGCGTCAGACGCCACCGCCAACGCCAAGATGGGCCAATCCGGAACTCTGGTGTCCAAGGACTATCTCGGAAACCGCACACTGCAGTCGTATGCGCCTGTCTCCGAGCATAATTCGAGTCTGCAGTGGGCGATCGTCGCCAAGATCGACACCACCGAGGCGTTCGAACGTGAGGCCGCGTTCACCCGGACGCTGGTCCTCACTACCGTCGGCATCAGCTTCGGGGTCTGCTTGTTCGCCGTCTATCTGGCGCAGCTGTTCGTACGCCCGATCAAGCGCCTCGAAACCGGTGTGCAGCGCATCAGTGCGGGCGACTACCAGGTGGCCATTCCGGTCGAAACGCGGGACGAGATAGGTGATCTGACGGCTGCGTTCAACGAGATGAGCCGGAGCCTCACCGTCAAGGAAGATCTGCTCAACGAGCAGCGCCGGGTCAACGATGAGCTGCTCAAATCGTTGATGCCCGAGCCGGTGGTCGACCGATTCCGCGAGGGCGAAGAGACCATCGCCAGTGAACATCACAACGTCACCGTGGTGTTCGCCGACATCCTCGGTGTCGACGAGCTGCAGGCCCAGATGGCCCCCTCCGAGTTCCTGGCCTTGATCAACGAACTAATTCGCCAGATGGACGCCGAGGCGGAGGACCTCGGCATCGAACCGGTCCGCTCGGTGCGCAATGGCTATCTCGCCAGTTGCGGGTTGACCGTTCCCCGGCTCGACAACGTCCGCCGCACCGTCGAATTCGCCATGGAATGCCAGCGGATCATCACGCGCTTCAACAGCGAGGAAGGCACCAGCCTGGGGCTGCGGGCAGGTATCGACACGGGCGATGTGGGAAGCGGTCTGGTGGGCCGCAATTCGTTCGTGTACGACATGTGGGGAGGAGCGGTCAACCTGGCGCACCAGATCAAGGGCGGCGCACCGCAATCCGGCATCTATGTCACCGCGCGTGTCCACGACATCATGCGCGATGACATCGCCTTCACCGAGACGGGTACGATCACCGTCGACGGTGAGAGCCAGCCGGTCTGGCGGATCACGGGCACCCGCTGATGGGAAGCGTCCTCAGCTCGGGCTGGTTCTATTGGGCAATCGGGATCGCTGTAGGTGTTCCACTCGCGTTGGTTCTGCTCACGGAGCTACAGCGCTCTCTGCAACGCCGGCAGAGCTTTCTGGTCAAACCCGTTGGGATACTCCGGAACTATCTGCTGCCGCTGAGCGCGCTGCTGCTGCTGATGGTCGAGGCGAGCCAGGTGCCCACCAGCGATACCTCCGTCAAGATGATCGGCACGCTCGTCGCCTTCGTGGTGTTGGTTCTGCTGTTGTCCGGGGTGAACGCCACCCTTTTCCAGAGCGCTCCGGACGGTTCCTGGCGTAAGCGGATGCCGTCCATATTTCTGGATGTCGCGCGGTTCATCCTGATCGCCGTGGGTGTGGCGATGATCTTCGCCTACATCTGGGGGGCCAACGTCAAGGGGTTGTTCACCGCCCTGGGCGTCACGTCGATCGTGGTGGGTCTGACGTTGCAGAACTCGGTGGGTCAGATCATCTCCGGGTTGCTGATGCTCTTCGAGCAGCCGTTCAAATTGGGTGACTGGATCGAGACGCCGGCCGCCAAGGGCCGGGTTGTCGAGGTGAACTGGCGTTCAGTCCATCTTGAGACCGGGTCTGGTCTTCAGATAACGCCGAACTCGGTGCTCGCCGCCGCGTCGATCTCCAATCTCAGTAGGCCGCACGGCAAGCACGTGATGAGTTTGACGAGTGTCTTCGCCGTCAACGATTCGCCGGATCGGGTGTGCGTGATGCTGACTCGGGTGGCGTCCCGGCTGCCGCAATGCGATCCCGACCGGACGCCGTCCGCGGTGCATACGGGCGCCAAGGAGTATTCGACCAATATTCCGTTGCGGACCCCCGGCGACGACGCGATGGCGAAGGCCAATTTCCAGAGATGGATTTGGTATGCGTCGCGCCGGAGCGGGCTGCACTTGGACGAGGCTGTGGATGATTTCTCGAGTCCCGAGCGAGTCGCCGCGGCGGTCGCCGAGGTTGTGGCCCCGACGCTACGACTCAATGGCGATGATGAGCTGGCCTTGTCCGCGCATGCGGTGATGTTCCGTTATGGCGCAGGCGAATTGATCCAGGAAGCCGGTGATGTTCCTGCCGGAATGACGTTCATCGTGTCTGGGGATGTCCAGCTGACTGCGTTGGCGGACGACGGATCACTGGTGGTGGTCGACAACTTGGAAGAAGGCGCTTTTTTGGGGCAGACCACCTTGACTCGCCAGCCGCTCATCTCGTCGGCGTATGCGGTGAACGAGGTCACGGTGGTGTTTGTCGAACGTGATGTCATTGCGACCGTGGTGCAGCAGAATCCGGTGTTGATGCAGGAGTTGGGCCGGACTATCGAGGAGCGGCGGGCCAACGTGGTGGAAGCGCTTACTCCCGATTCGGAGTGAGTCTTCGGAGTGAGTCGTTGAAGCGGTTATGACGAGTCGTCACGATTTGGTGGTGGTGGGCGCCGGGATTGTGGGTTTGGCGGTGGCCCGGGAATGGATGACGCGACGACCACATGACTCGGTGGTGGTGCTGGAACGTGAAGAAGGTCCGGCTCGGCACCAGACCGGACACAACTCAGGGGTGATTCATGGCGGCATCTACTACGCGCCGGGGTCGCTGAAGGCCAGACTGTGTGTCGAAGGTGCGCGCCGCATGTACGAGTACTGCGAGCATCACGCGATACCGCATGAGCGCTGCGGCAAGCTGATTGTCGCTCTGCGTACTGACGAATTGCGACGGCTGGACGAGTTGGAGGCCCGGGGCCGCGCCAATTCGGTGCCTGGTCTGCGGCGCGTTGGTGCTGATGAGATCACTGAGATCGAGCCCCATGGCGTTGGGCTGCAAGCGCTTCACGCACCTGACACCGGGGTGGTCGACTATGGCACAGTGTCAGCGGTTCTTGCATCCGAACTGGTCGGGCTCGGTGCGCACGTCCGGTTCGGCGCGGAGGTCGTGGCGATCGGCGGCGACGGTCTGATCCGTACCACGTCCGGTCCGGTCTCCGCACGGAGCGTGATCGTCTGCGCCGGACTGTGGGCCGACCGGCTGGCCCGTGGTTCGGGCGCACCGCGTGATCCGCAGATCGTGCCGTTCCGGGGGGCGTACCTGAGTTTGCGGAGCACGGTGCGGCCCCGACTGAACGGCATGATCTATCCGGTTCCGAACCCTGCGCTTCCGTTTTTGGGAGTGCACATCACCAAGCACATCAACGGAGAGGTCACCCTGGGGCCGACCGCGATGATGGTGCCCGCGCGCGACGCCTACTCGTTGCTGCGATGGAACGCCCACGACGCATGGGAGTCGCTGACGTGGCCGGGAACCTGGCGGGTGGGCCGCAGGTATTGGCGGGTCGGCCTGGCGGAAATGCGGATGGCCGCGAGTCGCCGCGCCTTCGTAGCCGCCGCGGCCCGGTACATGCCGGGCCTTTCGGTCGCTGACCTCGACGGTGGTTCGCGTGCGGGGGTTCGGGCGCAGGCGGTCGGTCGTGATGGGGCTCTGGTCGACGACTTCGTGATCTCCGTCGACGGCCGGGTGTCGTACGTCCGCAATGCTCCATCGCCGGCGGCGACGTCGGCTTTCGCGCTGGCGCGGGAGTTGGTGGACCGCGTTGCCGGAGGCGCCGGATAGATGAGCCGTTCGCCGTACGGTGGCGCTGCGCTGGCGGTCGTGGCGATGCTGTGTGTCCAACTGGGGCTGGCTGTCTCGGTCGGCTTGATCGACAGGGTCGGCGTTACCGGGGCGGCCTGGCTGCGACTCGCGTGGGCTGGAGTGCTGTTCCTGGTGTTCGTCCGGCCGCGCCGCGGTGCGTTCACACGGAGGACATTCGCAGCGTGTGTGGCGCTCGGTGTGGTGACCGCTTTGATCTCGGTGCTGTTCATGGCCGCCATCGGCCGCATCCCACTCGGCACGGCAAGCGCTGTGGAGTTCCTCGGGCCTTTGGGTGTTGCCGTGGCCAAGGGCCGCGGGCCGGGGCGGTTCGTCTGGCCTGCGCTTGCCGCCTTCGGAGTGCTGTTGTTGACGCGGCCGTGGCTGGGTGTCATCGACGTGGTGGGCGTCGGATTCGCGGTCGCGGCCGCCTGCTGCTGGGCGGCCTACATCCTGCTGACGCAGAAGGTCGGAGACGGGGTGGACGGTCTTGGCGGCCTTGGGGTTTCGATGCCCGTTGCCGCCTTGGTGACGACCATCGCCTTCGGTGCGGGCGTGCTGCCGAAGTTGACGCCCGAACTTCTGCTGGCCGGCCTGGGCGTGGCCATCCTGCTGCCGATCGTTCCATTCAGTCTGGAATTGCTTGCGCTGCGTCGATTGACCACGGCGGCCTTCGGCACGTTGATGAGCCTGGAGCCGGCGTTCGCCATGCTGGTCGGAATCGTTGTGCTCGATCAGCATCCAGACGTGGCGGCCGTCATCGGTATCGCTTTTGTGGTGGGCGCGGGGGTCGGTGCCGCGCGCAGCGGTTCGCGCGGGCCGTCGTCCTGAGCGGCGGCGGCTTCGTCGTGCGTGGGCCGGGGAGTCGCCCTGGCGCGGACTCTCGCAGGTCGAGGCACGTAGGCATTTGCCCGGCTCTGCGCGACTGACTCGAGCCCGCCCGACCGGGTGGCTTCGCGCTCAGCCGCTCAGCCCCACTCGTGGTTCATTTCGCGGGATTTCGCGGCGTTGTCGTCGCATTCGGCATGGCCGTCCCGGGTCCGTGAGCGCCCGCTTAGAACGATGAGAAGTATTGCGGCGCAGGCGGTTACGGCCCCCATCCCGAAAATGATGGAGTAGTTGATCGCGGGCTCGTACCCGTGGTGGGTCCGGCTGAGCAGTACGGCGACCAGGGCGGCTGCCAGGGAGGCCCCAAGTGTGCGGGCGATCGCGTTCAGGCTGGTGGCTACGCCTGTTTCGTCGGCCTCGACTTCGCGGATGATGAGCGACGGCAGCGCCCCGTAGGCGAGGCTGATGTAGATGCTGATGAGGACGGCCGCGCCGATCACCGGCAGGCGGGGGAGGTGCGGCACCGCCAGGAGCGCGTATCCGACGGCGCCCGTTGCCGCACCGACGATCAGAACTGTGCGCGCACCGAATCGATCGATGTACCGTCCGCTGACGAGGGTGGCCGCGAATCCGGCCATGGCGCCGGGGAATTGGAACAGCAGACTGGTGGCGAGAACAGTCGCGCCGAACCCGTAGCCGCTCTCGATGGGAGACTGGGCGAGGCTCGTCACCCCGAGAAAGCCGAAGTACAGCCCGGTGCCGACCAGCACGGTGGCGATGTTGGTGAGCAGGATCGGCCCTCGGGAGAGCATGGCCAGCGATACCAGCGGCTGCGCGCACCGGCGCTCCCAGTGCCACCACGCCCACAGGACGGCGAGGCCGGCAGCAAGACTGCCCACTGTTCGGACCGACGTCCAACCCCACATCTGTGCCTGGGTGATGCCGACGAGCATGGCCGAGAGTCCGACGGCCAGCCCCACCGCACCCGCCCAATCGACCGTCCCCGCCGCGTGCGGGGGCCGGGCCGGCACCACGAGTAACACGGCGATGATGACGACGGTCGTGAAGACCGTGGTCACCCAGAACACCCGGTGATATTCGGCGTCACCGGTCATCAGCAGGCCGGTGACCACCAGCCCTATTCCCCCTCCGACGCCCAGCGTTCCCGAGATCACCGACAGGGCCTGCATCAACTTGTCGTGGGGCAACTCCTCGCGCAGGATCGAGACGGCCACCGGGTACAGCGAGAACGATGTCCCCTGCAGTACCCGGGCGAACACCAGCAGCTCTATGGATGTCGTCGTCGTGGCGATGACAGATCCGGTAAGCACGATGCCGAGCACGGCCAGGAGCACTCGCTTCTTGCAGTGCAGGTCGGCCAGCCGCCCGATGAGGGGAGTCGTGGCCACGGCTGACAGGAGGTTCGCGGTGATCACCCAACTCACCCCGACTTCGGAGGTGTGGAGCTGGCGGGCGATCACCGAGAGGATGGGGACGACGCCGGTCTGCAGCACCGCCACGGTCAATGCGACAACGCTGAGGGAGGCCACCAGCAGCCATGACCTTCGGTTGTCATGATCCACGGTGCCACGTTAGAGCAGGCGCGCGCGGACGGGGCGGGTCCGCCTCAGTTACGGTCAGTGACATGAGGACACGCGCCGACGTTCTGGTTACCGCGACCGAGTTGATGGCCCTCATCGAAAGTGGGGATGCGCCCGCCGTTCTCGACGTGCGATGGCAGCTCAATGAGCCGGACGGCCGCCCCGCCTATCTGCAAGGGCACATCCCGGGCGCGGTGTACGTCTCACTCGACGATGACCTTGCCGATCACACCCGGACCGGCAGGGGGCGGCACCCGCTGCCGTCAGGGGGTGCGGTGCAGGCGGCTGCACGGTGCTGGGGTTTGCGGGAGGGTCAGCCGGTGGTTGTGTACGACGACTGGAATCGTGCCGGCTCTGCGCGGGCGTGGTGGGTGTTGACCGCAGCCGGGATCCCCGGCGTGCGAATCCTCGACGGTGGTTTGGCGGCGTGGAAAGCGGTGGGCGGAACTCTCGATGCGGGACCGGTGATTCGGGAACCGGGTGACGTGACGATCCCCTTCGACAATCTCTACGCAGGTGGGTTGCCCACCTTGACTCCGCAGGAATTGCTGGATACGCCGGTGGTGATCGATGCTCGTGCGCCCGAACGCTTTCGAGGCGACGCCGAGCCGGTCGACGCCGTCGCGGGCCATGTTCCCGGGGCGCGGAATTTGCCGAGCACGTCACTGCTGTCGGATGACGGAACTTTCCGCAGCGACACGGAGTTGGCCCATCGCTTCCAGGTGCAAGGAATTGGCTACGCAGATTCGCACGACGATGGTGCGCGGCCGGGTGTGTACTGCGGATCGGGGGTCACCGCGGCGGTTGTGGTGGCGGCGCTGGCGGCGGCGGGCCATGACGCGGCCCTGTTCCCCGGGTCGTGGTCGCAGTGGAGTTCGGACCCGACACTGCCCGTCGCTCGTGGTGATGAGTAGCGACTAATCACGAGTCCACACCGAGATGTACCCGATCGGGATACCGGTGTGGGTGGTGATGCACTCCCTGGCCGCCAACTCGACGGCGGCGCGGGTGTTCGCCTTGGTTGCGGCATTGATCTCGGGGATCCGGATGACCCAGTGGCCGCTCTCGTGGCTGATGTTGATTTCAAAACACTGGCCGGCCACCGGGCCCAGAACCTTGTGGGAACGGACTCGTCGTAGTGGACGGGCGGAGAAGCTGCAGGTGTTGTGGTTTGTACGCATCTTCTGATCTTCGGAACGACTGTGGACCGTCTGAAAAATTACTCCGATCTGGACCGAATACCAAATCCGTGCCGCTTGGTCAACCGAAATTGACTTCGGGTGCCCGGATCGATGGATCCGAGGCTGGTTCGCGTTCGTTGTAGGAAAATGAAAGCTCCTGTGGTCCAACCGTTTCGCCGTGTAGGTTGCCCATCATGAGTGGCGTATTCGCGGACCGTGTGGCGATCGTGACCGGCGCCGGCGCGGCCGGTGGCATAGGCGCGGCAATCGCGGCGAAGTTGGTGTCCGAAGGGGCGCGGGTGGTGCTCGGAGCCACATCGGATCGGATCCATCAGCGGGCCGAGGAACTCGGCGATAGTGCGGTCGGCGTGGTTGCCGACCTGACGGTCGATGGAGCCGCCGACACACTGGTCACGAAGGCCTTGGAAAAATGGGGGCGCCTCGACGTTCTGGTCAACAACGCGGGCATGACCTCGGTGTCCTTCGGGGCGGATTCAGACAGCGAGGTCGTCGACCTGACCCTCGATGATTGGAACACGGCCATAGCGCGGAATCTCAACACCGCGTTCCTGATGTGCCGGGCCGCGGTGCCTGTGATGAAAAAGGCCGGTTACGGGCGAATCGTCTCGATCGGATCGACCACCGGGGTGGTGAATGCGATGCCGGGGCAGGCCACCTACACGGCGGCCAAGGCGGCGCTCGTCGGCTTGACGCAGTCGTTGGCGCTCGAGGTCGTTCAGGACGGCATAACGGTGAATCTTGTTGCGCCGGGCCTGATTGCGACGCCGTCACAATTCGACTTCGAGGCGCGGTCGGCTGCTTCCGGTCCTGCGCAGCGGAGCGGGACGCCGGTCGAAATCGCCGCGTGCGCAGCGTTTCTCGCGTCCGAGTCGGCATCGTTCGTCACCGGTGCGGTGTTGGTGGCTGACGGCGGTCACAACCTGCCGGAATCCTGGAAGTCGTGACGCGAGCGCGCTGACGGATGCCACTTCTCGGCGAAGACGACGACACGACGAGTCCTACGCCCTCAGATCGAGAAATCCTCGCCGTGCCAGACCCCGGCTTCGGGCGGGCGGATGACCTTCTCGCCGCGCGGCGCGTCGGCCAGTGCCTCGAGCTTCGACACTCGGCTCAGTAGCGAGTGCGTGCTGGCGCCCAGGGGGTCCGGTAGCGCCGAGTCGTCCGCCTTCGTGGGAGGACCGACCGGGGTGGGCAGGCTTCGCCCGACGATCTGACCGGGAACACCGACGACTACCGAGCCGGGTGGAACCGCTTTGACGACAACGGCATTGGCGCCGATCTGGCTACCGGCGCCGATGATGATCGGGCCGAGAACCTTCGCTCCCGCGCCGATGGTGACGCGGTCTTCGACGGTGGGATGGCGTTTGCCGGGGTCGAGGCTGGTGCCGCCCAAGGTGACACCGTGATAGATGGTCACGTCCTCGCCGACTTCAGCGGTCTCGCCGATCACCACTCCGGTGGCGTGATCGATGAACAATCCGTTACCAAGGACCGCCGCCGGATGAATTTCCACACCGGTCAGCTGGCGGGTGATCTCGGCGACCAAACGCGCGATGAGCTTTAGGTGCCGCCGCCACAGCCAGTGGCTGATGCGGTGGCCCCAGACTGCATGAACGCCCGGGTAGCAGAGGATGACCTCGATGGCCGATCGCGCTGCGGGGTCACGCGCTCTGACCGAACGTACGTCGCGGCGCATCGCGGCGAGCACGGTCAATCCGCCAGCTCCGCGAACAGGAGCGTGCTGAGGTACCGCTCACCGAAGTCGGGGAGCAGTACGACTATGAGCTTGCCGGCGTTCTCCGGCCTGCGGGCGAGTTCCAGGGCCGCCCAGGCGGCCGCGCCGGACGAGATACCGACTAACAGACCCTCTTCGCGGGCCAGTCGCCGGGCCAATTCGAGTGCGTCTTCATTCTCGACGGTGATGACCTCGTCGACCAGGTCCAGATCAAGGACGGGCGGGATGAAGCCTGCGCCTATCCCTTGAATGGGGTGTGGCCCCTTCTGGCCCCCGGACAGCACCGGTGAGGCGACGGGTTCGACCGCCACGAATCTCGCCGACGGCTTGCGCTCCTTGATGACGTCGGCGACGCCGGTGATCGTTCCGCCGGTGCCCACACCCGCGACGAAGATGTCGACCTTTCCGTCGGTGTCGCGCCACACTTCTTCGGCGGTGGTGGCCCGGTGGATCGCGGGATTGGCCGGATTCTCGAATTGCTGTGGCAGGAAGTACCGCTGGTCGGTCTTGGCCAATTCTTCGGCTTTGGCGATGGCGCCCGCCATGCCGTCAGCGCCCGGGGTGAGGATGAGGTCGGCACCGTAGGCGCGCAACAACATTCGGCGTTCCATGCTCATGGTTTCGGGCATTGTCAGCACGCACTTGTATCCGCGTGCGGCACACACCATGGCCAATGCGATCCCGGTGTTGCCGCTGGTGGGTTCGACGATGATGGTGTCGGGTGTGATCAACCCGGCGTTCTCCGCCGCATCGATCAATGCGACACCGAGTCGGTCCTTCACGCTGGCGGCGGGGTTGAACGACTCCAGCTTGGCGACAACGTCGGCGACAGCCCCATCGGAAACCTTGCGCAGGCGGACCAATGGTGTGTTGCCGATCAGTTCTGTGATGTCACCGGCGACGTTCATCTACCTTCTCCCGATGTGTGAGACCAGGCGCATCGGCCACTCGCGGGATTCAGCCTAACAGGCAGTGAGCGATGTGCCCGTTACGACTGTGCTCGGGCGGCCGGTGCGTGGAATCCGGCTGTCGACCTATGCGAAAGCTGCTATTGGCAAACGGCTTTGGCCGCAAGATGTGGGTCTCGGTGTTGCGCCAGGGATTCGCTCACCCAGATCCCTATTCCGTTGCGATTCCTTGCGCGAGCAGTCGCAAATGTTTCCCGACCCGCCGAGGGTTTCGGGACCTCAGTGTCTGCTCGCGAGGAGAATCTCGGCAGTCAACACATTTTGGCTTCGAACGCAAGGCTATTGCGCACCCTGCCGACATCGGTCCCTGTATCGGGCAGAGGCACATACAGTCGCGACGGAGTTTCGCGGGCGTCCGCCCGGTGGGCGACGAGCGGTCTGCGGGAGGCCTGATGGATTTCTCTGTGATCCAGCAGAGTCTGCCCCTGTTCGCACACGCATTCATGACGACACTTTGGCTATCGGTGGTGGGTATTGCGCTGGCGGCTGTCATCGGAGTTTTGTGTGCGCTGGTGCGATATTTCGAGATCCCGGTGGGCGAGCGCCTGGCCAGCGCGTACGAGGAACTGTTCCGGAACACGCCACTGCTGATTCAGCTTTTCTTCCTCTATTACGCGCTGCCCACGTTGGGCATCAAAATGTCCGCCTACACGTGCGCGATCGTGGGCCTCGCCCTTCTCGGCGGCGCCTACATGGCGGGCGCGTTCCGCGGCGGGTTCGGTGGCATTCCGCGTATTCAGACGGAATCTGCTCGTGCACTTGGCCTGACCAAGGTTCAGAACGCGCGATTCGTCGTTCTCCCGCAGGGCCTGACGTTGAGCATCGCTCCGTTCGCCGCGAATGCCATCTTCCTCGTGAAAGAGACATCGATCTTCACGGCGATCGCGGTCCCGGAGCTGACGAATGAAGCGCGCGACCTCATCGGCATGTATTACCACACCGATGAGTATCTTTTGATGCTTGTCATCGGCTACGCAATCATCCTGGTGCCGTTGTCGATCGGGCTCACCTTCCTCGAAAGGAGGGTCCGCAGTGGGGCTTTCGGGAATTGAGGTTCTCTTCGTCGGATCGAACTTCAGCCGGCTGATGGGCGGTCTAGCCGTGTCGGTGCGGGTTTCGGTTCTGGCGCTCCTGATCGGAGTCCCGGCCGGCGTAATCCTGGGGGCGTTGTGGACCCTGCCGAGTCGTGCTCTCGACCTTGTGCTCCGCCTCTACCTCGAATTCTTCCGGATCATTCCAACGCTGGTGTTGTTGTTCCTCGCCTATTACATCCTTCCGCGAGAACTGGGATTCAGGGTCGACGGTGAGACAGTCGCGGTGGTCGCGTTCGCATTGTGGATCGCCGCCGAGATGAGCGACATCGTGCGTGGTGCTCTGATTTCGGTTCCCGTGGTGCAGGTCGAGGGTGCGCGAGCGCTGGCGCTCGGCCGCCTGCAGCAGTTGCGCTACGTCCAACTGCCACAGTCGCTGAATCTCATGGTTCCCGCCACCATCAACCTGGCTACCCGCGTGATCAAGACGACTTCGCTGCTCCTGCTGATCAGCGTGGTCGACGTGGTCAACGTCGGTCAGCAGATCATGGAGGCGAACCGAGACCGCTACCCGGACGCGGCCTTCTGGGTGTACAGCTTCATCTTCGTCCTCTACTTTCTGGCCTGCTATCCCTTGGCGGCCGCCGCAAATCGCTTGGAATTCAGGGCAAAGGAGCGAATACATGGCTGAGTCTTTGCTTTCCGTAAAGAGCCTGACCAAGGCCTATGGTGAGCGCACCGTGTTGAACGACGTCAGCTTCGAGGTGGCGCCCGGAAGTGTGCACGTGCTTCTGGGGCCATCGGGCAGTGGCAAGTCGACCGCGATCCGCTGTCTCAACGGTTTGGAGACATTCCAGTCGGGCAGCATCGTTTTCGATGGAAAGCCCGTTGTGCAGACGGAGAAGGCGTGGCAGCAGCTGCGAACCAGAATCGGAATGGTCTTCCAGAGCTACGATCTTTTTCCCAATCTGACTGTCGCAGAGAACATTCGGCTGGCGCCGGTGAAGGTTCAGAAGCGGGACCGCGGCGAGGTGGACGCGCACGCCGACGAGCTGCTCAAGCAGGTCGGCATGTTCGACTACCGGGACAAGTACCCGCGTCAGCTGTCTGGCGGTCAGAAGCAACGCGTCGCGATCGTGCGCGCCTTGTCGATGAAGCCCGACCTGATGCTGTTCGACGAAGTGACCGCATCACTGGATCCGGAAATGGTCCGCGGCGTGCTCGAGATCCTTCTCGGTCTCGCCCGCGGAAACATGACGATGATCGTCGTCACCCACGAGATGGAATTCGCGCGTCGGGTGGCCGACACTGTGCTGTTCTTGGACGGTGGAAAGATCCTCGAGGCGACGCCCGGAGACGAATTCTTCAGCCGGCCGAGGAGTGAACGAGCCCGCCGCTTCCTGGACAGCATGGCTCCGCTGACCGAGCAGGACGCACCGCATCTCACAGCCGAATCGGCGTAGCTGAAGTATCGATAGGAGAGCATTGATGTCCATCCCCGTATCCAGCCGAGCTCCGCGTTGGCTGATCCTGGCCCTGATCGCCGGCCTGACCTTCATGGTGGCTGCTTGCTCAGGCGGCTCGTCGAATTCCGGGCCCACCGTTGAGGACGTCAAAGCCGCCGGCAAAGTTCGGATCGCCGTGTTCGGCGACTTGCCGCCCTACGGATACGTCAAGAACGACGGCAGTCGAGCCGGACTGGACATCGAATTGGGTGAACAGATTGCGAAAGATCTTGGTGTGAAGCCGGATTGGGTTCAGGTCAACGCCGACAGCAGGGTCGACGCGCTGAATTCGGACAAAGTGGATCTCGTGCTGGCCAACTTCACGGTCACCGATGAGCGCAAGCAGGTGGTGGAGTTCGCTAACCCTTATATGAAGGTGTCGATCGGCGTGGCTTCGCCGAGCGACGCGGTGATCACCGATCCCGCGCAACTCAACGGAAAAGAGTTGGCCGTCACCAAGGGGACCACTGCCGAGGCCTTCTTCACCCAGAAGTATCCCGACATCAAGCTGGTGAAGTTCGACTCGAAGACCCAGCAGTTCCAGGCATTCAAGGACCGCCGGGTTGCGGCACTGGCCGATGACAACTCGTATCTCTTTGCGTGGGCCAAATCCAATCCCGGATTCACCGTGGGCATTAAGGAGATCGGACCCGCCTCGTTCATCGCGCCCGCGGTGAAGAAGGGCGATTCGAACCTGCGCGACTGGGTCAACACCGAGATCACCAATCTGGTGAACGATGGCTTCTTCAAGAAAGCCTACGATCAGGAACTCAAGCCCTACTTCACCGAAGACGTGAAGCCGCAGGACATTCTGATCCAGAGCGTGCCGCCCGCCAACTGATCATCAGACCGGATCAGCCTCGGCGGCTCCGATCCGAAGCACCCCGTCGACGAGGCGAAGGACGTCGTCGACGCGGGTGCGGTGGTTGACGATCGCGGCGCGGATCGCCGGGATGCCGTTGATGATCGTGAGCGACGGGGCCACCTCGCCTTCGTGTTGCAGACGTTCGACGATGCGCCCGTTCGCGGAATGGTCTCCGTAGGAGAAGCACACGACGTTCAACGTCACTGGCGCCAGCAGCGTGAGCGCAGGTTCGGTTTCGACGCGCTCAGCCAAAAGCTTTGCAAGCTGGCATGTTCGGGACATTACGCGGCCGAGCTCGTCAAGTCCGTAGGTGCGGATGGTCATCCAGGTCTTGAGAGCCCGGAACCCTCGTGACAGGTCGGTCCCCAGGTCGCATGGCCACCATTCGCCGCCTGCGATACCCCGGGTGGTGCGGGTCAGATATGCCGCGTGGGTGGAGAACGCGTCGCGGAGCCAGTATCCGTCGGCCACGAGAAGGAATCCCGCGTCGTACGGCACCTGCGCCCACTTGTGAAAGTCGAAGGCGATGCTGTCGGCGCGACTGATGCCCGAATACAGCGGCTTCAGTTCCGGCGCAAGAACGCCCAGAGCGCCGAGTGCGCCGTCGACGTGGAAATGAACACCGAATTCGGCGGCCACTTCCGCGAGTGCATCGAGATCGTCGATGGCGCCGGTGTTCACAGTCCCTGCGCTGCCCACCACCATGAAGGGAGTCCGGCCCTCGGCAAGGTCGGCCGAGATTGCCGCGCGGAGGGCTTCGATGTCGATGCGATGGCCCTTGTCGGTGGCGATCGACCGCAGCTGAGACGATCCCACTCCTGTGAATTCCATTGCGCGTGAGATACATGCGTGCGCTTCGCAACTCGCGTAGGCGGTGAGCAGGGGCCCGTCAGCCAGACCGTCCCGGCGGACCTGAGATCCCAACACCCGGGTCCGCGCTGCGACCAGTGCCACCAGCGTTGCCTGACTGGTGCCGGTGAAGAACAAACCGTCGGCGGTGTCGGGGAATTCGAAGACATCACGCATCCAGCGCCCGACCTGCCGCTCCACCTCGAGTGGAACGTGATCGCGGCCACCAAGATTCGAATTCAGCCCGCTCGCGAGCATGTCACCGAGCATGCCCACCGCGGTGCCGCCACCTTGCACCCAGCCCATGAAGCCCGGGTGTGCGTTGCCGCTTCCGTACGGAATGACCTTGTCCCGGACGTCGGCGTACACCTCGGCGAGGGGAGTCGGCTTCATCGGCAGGGGAGCGTCGAATGTCTCCCGGACCTCCGCTGGAATCGGCTGCCAGAGCGGTCGTCCGGAAAGCCCACCGATGTGGTCGAGGGTGTCGTCCAACATGCGGTGGGCTTCCGAACGCAGGCTCTCCCAATCATTGCGATCGAGGCCGAGCGGGTTCGTGCTAGCGGGGAATCCTTCAGCCGACGTGTGCGCCGCCTTCGGCGATGCGGTGCATCGCTTCGATGAAGACGTCGATCTCGTCGAACGTGTTGTAGAAGGCGAACGACGGCCGCACTGTCGTCTCGACGCCCATTCGCCGAAGGATCGGCTGGGCGCAATGATGCCCGGCGCGGACGGCGATGCCTTCGGCGTTGAGTGCCTTTCCGACCTCGATGGACTCGTGGCCGGCCAGCACGAAGGACAGCACGCTGGCCTTCTTCTCGGCTGTCCCGATCAGGCGCACACCGCGAACTTCCGCGAGCCGTGGCGTGGCGTATTCCAGCAACGCGTGCTCGTATTCGGCAATCCGCTCGATCCCGACTTTCTCCACGTAACGCAGCGCTTCTCCGAGGCCGACGGCGTCAGCGATGTTGCCGGTGCCCGCCTCGAATTTGTTCGGCAATCCTTGGTAGATCGCGCGCTCGATGGTGACGTCGGCAATCATGTTGCCGCCGCCCTGCCACGGCGGGGTCTCTGCCAGCGCTTCCTCCGTGCCGTAGACCACGCCGATCCCGGTGGGCCCGAAGATCTTGTGGCCGGAGTACACGAGGAAGTCGGCACCCGTCTTGGTCACATCGATGGGGATGTGTGGAACCGATTGCGCGGCATCGATCAATACCCGTGCGCCGTACCGGTGGCCCAGCTCGACGATCTTCTCGACCGGCGTGACAGTGCCGAGGGCATTCGAAACCTGGGTTGCCGAAACGATTTTCGTCCGCGGCCCGAGCAGCCGCTCGAATTCGTTGAGCAGCAGGTTGCCCGCGTCGTCGACGGGAGCGACCTTGATGACAGCGCCCGTCTGGCGCGCAATCATCTGCCACGGAACGATATTCGCGTGATGCTCGAGATTGGTGATGACAATCTCGTCGCCAGGCTGAAGGTGCTTGCCGCCCCACGCCTTGGCCACCAGGTTGATCGCCTCCGTCGTACCGCGGACGAAGATGATCTGCTCGGACTTGGGCGCTCCGATGAAACGACGCGCGGTTTCGCGTGCTTCCTCGTAGGCATCCGTTGCCCGCGCGGCCAACTCGTGCGCGGCCCGATGGATGTTGGAGTTCTCGTGCTCGTAGAAGTACGAGATCCGATCGATGACGGCCTGCGGCTTCTGAGTGGTTGCCGCATTGTCGAACCAGATGAGCGGCTTTCCGTTGACCGTCTCACGCAGGATCGGGAAGTCCGCGCGGAATGCGTGGACATCGAAGATTTCGTGCTTGTCGGCCGTCTGGGGGATCGGTTGGGCGAAGCCGGGTGCGGCGGTCGCGAAATAGTAGTTCGCTTCGTCGCCGTTGGGCTTGGGTGAGCCCGCCGGCGCCGGCGCTGCCGGGTACCCAGAGGCCGGATATCCAGAAGCCGGGTACCAGGCCGGAGCGCTTCCATAGCCCAGGTCCGGAACCTCCGGGATCACCAGCCATTCGGGCTTGAGAGCGCGGAGAGGTTCCGGCGTCACCTGGCGGGCGGTCGCCCGGGCGGTAGACGTGGATGTGGGCACGGTGCCGTCGGGGAACACGATTCCTTGCGGGACCGCGAACCCTTCGGGTGCAGGCACCTCGGAGGGTACGCCCGACGTGTACGGATCTCGCGTGTACGAGTCGGTGAGACCGCCCGAGGTGTGTGCCGCCGACGTCGCCGCGCTGACATCCTGAGCGCTGCCCCGGGGAGCCACCGGAACCGTCTGCGGCGGAACGGGTTCCGGGCCCGGCGACGTGGGCGTCACCGCGGAGATCCCTGTCACCGATGGAGCGTCGACGAACACCGGCGCCGGTGAGTATGGCGCGGCTCCGGTAGCCGCGGAGCCCAGGGACGCCGCGGACGTGGTGTCGGGTGCGCTCCCGCGTGGAGCCGGGGGCACAGCCTGTGGCGGAGTGTCATTGCCCGGCCGCACGCCGGGTCCGAAGCTCGCCGCGAACACTTGGTTCGCCATCGCGGCGAGTTCGGCCTCACTGATCGGGAGGTCGCCTTCGGCGGCTACCGATCGATAATCACTTGTACTCATGGAAGTGGTCCACCGCGACGCCGTCGAGAACGCCAAGGGCGTCATCGGTCAGCACTGCCAGCGATGAATACTGCGTCACCAGATAGGACGCGATTCCCGAGCGGTCGATCCCGCTGAACCGAACGGACAGGCCGGGAGCCTGCTCGCCGACGAGGCCGGGCTGGAAGAGACCGACAACGCCCTGGCGCTCTTCACCCGTGCGGATCAGGATGAACTTGGTCTTGCCGTTCTCGACCGGCACTTTGTCGCTGGGGATGATCGGGATTCCGCGCCACGTGATGAACTGGGCGCCGAACAGGTTCACCGTGGCCGGCGGCACACCGCGGCGGGTTGCCTCGCGGCCGAAGGCTGCGACGCCGAGCGGGTTGGTGAGGAAGAAGGCGGGGGTCTTCCAGACCTTGGTGATGAGCGAATCGAGATCGTCGGGCGTCGGGCCGTTGCCGCGGACGCGAATGGTCTGCTCGGGGGTGACCTGGGACAGCAACCCGTACTCCGGGTTGTTGATCAGTTCGGACTCCTGGCGTTCCTTGACCGTCTCGATGGTCAGCCGCAACTGCTGGGCGACCTGGTCATGCGGGCTGGAGTACAGATCCGAAACCCGGGTGTGCACGTCGAGGCGTGTCGAGATGGCGCGCAGCGTGTATTCGCGCGGGCTGGTCTCGTAGTCGACGTAGGTCTGCGGCAGCGGGTTCTCGATGTTCTCGCCACCGACCTCGGCGTGCAGTTCCACGCGATCGGGGTTGACCACGCGGTTGACCCGGTAGATACCCGCCTCGACAGGCACCCAGCTCAACAAATGCAGCAGGAAACGCGGGGTGATGCTGCTGAGCTGCGGGACTGTCTTGGTGGCGTTCGCGAGCTGCCGTGCGGCAAGCGCACCGAGCGCCTGGGATTCGTTGTGGGCCGACGTCATGTGTGTTTCCTCCGGGTCTTGGGGTCGCGCCAATCATTGTCGATCACATGCCCGCTTGCACAGATTTGAGACTCACCGTGATCCAAACCCATTACTGCTGGTCGGATCAGTGCCGTATGGTGGGGGCATGCTTCAGCACGCATCGCTGCGTTACGCGTCACCGCGTTGCATCGCCATGCGTTTCTGTTGTTGTTGATTCCATCTGACGCCGTTTCGTCCCTGCGCTCAGTTCCGTCGCCTCCGGGCTTGACGATCTGCGGTGCTCAACGTACTCAGAGAGATCAGCTAAATGCCTGTTCAGCCCTTGTCTTACCTGCCCGTCCCGCTCCCCGCGGAGGGCGATTCAGCTCCCGATACCGACTCGATCGGCGTCGAGCGACGGATTCAGCCGATCGCGGCCGTCAACCTTGCCCGGATGACGCATTACCGGGGCGGAACCTACTCGCACACCGTCGACACCATCGTCTTTGCCGACGGCACCCGGGCCCGTACCGACCTGATCCGGCTGAATCCGAACATCGACGCCTACTCGCTCGACTTCGCGGCCGTGGCCCCCACCACGCACTCCCGGTACCGGGCAGACAGCTGGTCGGCAGTGCCTCACCTGCAGACCAGGGCGCACGAGGCCGAGGTCGATTGGATACTTCGTAACTCGTATCCGACTCGCTCCACCACCCAACTCAGCCACGCGCTCCGCGCTGCGGGCTACCCGCTCGGACAGCGCAACATCGCCGAACACGAGGCCATCGCCGGCACCCAGGCCGCGATCTGGCGGTTCACCAACGGTCTCGAACTCGATGATCGTCCACTTAACGTTCCGGTGCGATTGACGGAGACTGACGACGCCGTCACCGTGGAGTTCGACGGGAAGCGCCAACTCGCCGATTATTCGGCGTCTGTGTCGTCGCGCAATGGAGCGGTACTCACCCTGCAGAAGTCCGCCGACGGTCTGCATTGGCAGGATGTCGCCGCATCCAAGGTGATGGTGGGCGCAGGCGTCACCGAGATCGCAAAGCCTCTGGGCGTCGGCAGCACAGTCGCGGACAGCGGCCATGGAAGCGGGCGCTCGGGCTACCAGCACTACCGACTCACCATCGATGGCGACGCCACCGTCAGCGGCCTAGCGTTCCGTCTCGACAGTTCGAGGGGCTACCGCAACAGCGAGGCTGTCGTATATCTCTACAACTACTTGCTGAGCGGTGCCGCCGCGGCCCGAAAGGCTGCTGTCACACCGTCATTGGAGGCATCCCAGGCCGTGGTGGACGGCAGCTTGGTCGGTCCGTTCCGCTTGATCACCGCCGACGCTGCCGCACTGAGGATTTCGGGTGGCCACGCAATCGTCGATGCGGACGGCGCCGTGATCGATGCGCCCCTGAGGCCGGAATCCGAGTTCTTCCTTCGCGTTTCGGACGGGACTGTCAAGGTCACGTTGACGGTCGAGGTTCCCGGGAACCCCAACGGGTTCGGTGGTCGGGTGATCACCGGCGTGGCTCAGGACGAAGAGGGAAACCGCACTCCGCTGGCGCTCGCCGTTCCGGCGCAGCTGGTGGTGGAATTCGATCTCGGATGGGCCGAAATCCTCAGCGCCGCACTCTGATCCGGATGCGCTCTGTTTCAGAGCGGATGCCGGATGCGGAGCCGTTTGGGTGGCCGCTCGTTCAGCTCAGCGTCTGATTCCTGGGTTTCGCGCTTGCTGAGTTGATCCGTTGTCCGATGGGGGCGGGTCTGGGAGCTTGGTGGTCGAGGTCTGCGACAGCGCCGTTTCGCAGCGGAGGTTGCGTTGGAGGGGAAATGGCAAGCGACAGGGTCGAACTGAGCAAGGGACTTAAGCGGCGCCACATGAACTTGATCGCCCTGGGCGGGGTGATCGGCGCGGGACTCTTCGTCGGCAGTGGCGTTGTCATCGCCAGTGCAGGACCCGCTGCGGTGGTGTCGTTCTTGATCGGCGGCCTGATCACAATGCTGATCATGCGGATGTTGGCCGAGATGGCAGTCGCGCAACCGGTGGTCGGATCGTTCTACATCTACGCTCGTCAGGCGCTGGGCCGACGAGGCGGCTTCGTGACCGGCTGGATGTATTGGTATTTCTTCGTCGTGGTGGTGGCGGTTGAGACGGTGGCCGGTGGTCGGATTGTGCATCTGTGGCTGCCTCAGGTGCCGCTCTGGATTCTCAGTCTGGGCCTCCTACTGGCGTTGACGGCGACAAATCTGGTGTCGGCGAAGTCATTTGGTGAATTCGAGTATTGGTTCTCCTCGATCAAGGTCGTTGCCATCGTGGTCTTTCTGGCGTTGGGGCTCCTCTGGATCACCGGACTTTGGCCCGAATCCACTCCGGGACTGTCGAATCTCGTCGACCATGGCGGCTTCGCGCCGCTGGGCTGGGGTGCTGTGTTGGCCGCTGTGGTGCCGTGCGTTGCTTTCTATACCGGCGCGGAGATCGTGACGGTGGCCGCTGCTGAATCCAGCGAACCCGAACGCGCGGTGGCTCGCGCGATGAAGTCGATCGTCCTGAGAATCATCGGGTTCTACGTCGGCTCAATCCTGGTTGTGGTGACGGTCATCCCGTGGGACGCGAAGAGCGTCGGCGTCAGCCCCTACGCGGCCGTGCTGGAGGCGCTGGACATCCCCGCCGTCGCCACCGTTATGAATGTCATCGTCCTTACCGCGGTGCTGTCCTGCCTTAATTCGGCGCTGTACACGACCTCGCGAATGGTGTTCGCGCTCACCACTCAGGGAGACGGGCCCACCTTCTTTACGAAGCTGTCCGGCAGTGGAGTTCCGCGGCGCGCCATAGTCCTCGGCACCACTGTCGGCTACGTTTCGGTTGCCGCGACGTACATCTGGGGTGACGTGGTGTTCAACTTCCTGGTGAATTCGTATGGGGCCGTTGCGCTTTTCGTCTACCTCGTCATTGCGGTGTCCCAGGTTGTCCTGCGGCGCCGCGCGGAGCGGAACAACCCGGGCTCCTTGCGATTGAAGATGTGGCTGTTCCCCTGGTTGAGCTATGCCACCATCGCATTGATGGCGACCGTCATTCTCGCGATGGCGTTCCTGCCGAGCACACGGTCGCAGTTCGTGATGAGCGGAGTCACATTGGCGGTGGTTCTGGTGGCCTACGAAGTTCGGCGCAGACGAGAGGCCCGCTTGAAACTTATGACGCCGACGAGTGTGCCGTCTGATACGGCCGCCGCGGAGAGTCGCGTATGAAACTGCACAGTCGGCGAAAGGAAGAGACATGTCGTTGTCGTTTCACTGGTTCCTGCCCACCTATGGCGATTCTCGCGGATTGATCGCGGGCGGGCACGGCATACCCATGGCCGGCACGCGCCCGGCGACCCTTCGCTACCTGAACCAGATCGCGGCGGCGGCCGAGGCCAATGGATTCGAGGCAGTGCTGACACCCGCCGGGCTGTGGTGCGAGGACGCATGGTTGACCACGGCCATGCTGGTCGGGACGACCGAGAACTTGAAATTCCTGGTCGCGTTGCGTCCCGGATTGGTGAGCCCGACCTTGGCCGCACAGATGGCGGCGACGTTCCAGCAGCAGTCCGAAGGCAGGGTGCTGCTGAACGTCGTGACGGGTGGCGAGCCGCACGAGCAGCAGGCTTACGGCGACTTCCTGGACAAGGACCAGCGGTACGTCCGAACCGGTGAATTCCTGGATGTGGTCAGCCGGCTGTGGAACTCGCCCGACCCCGTCACGTTCGATGGGGAGTACATCCGGGTCAAGGACGCGCAGTTGGGCAATCGGCCCGATCCGGTGCCGCCGATTTTCTTCGGCGGCTCATCGGCCGCGGCGGGCCCGGTTGCCGCCAGGTTTTCCGACACCTATCTCACGTGGGGAGAGCCGCCGGCAGCGGTCGGCAAGAAGGTCGAGTGGATTGCAGGACTTGCCGCCGAGTACGGCCGGAAACTCACCTACGGATTGCGGATCCACGTCATCACCCGGGACACCGCGGACGAGGCGTGGGCGGTCGCCGACCGTCTGCTGGCCGGTATCGATCCCGCGGACATCGAACGGATGCAGGCCAATCTTCGGCGCAGCGAGTCCGAGGGGCAGCGACGAATGGCCGAATTACACAGGGGTGGAACGGATTCGCTGGAGATCGCCCCGAACCTGTGGGCCGGCGTCGGGTTGGTACGTGGCGGCGCGGGAACCGCGCTGGTGGGTTCACACGAGGAGGTGGCGGCCCGGATCGTCGAATACTCGGAGTTGGGGATCGGTCACTTCATCCTGTCCGGCTATCCCCATCTGGAAGAGGCGTACTGGTTCGGTGAGGGAGTGCTGCCGATCCTCGAGCACAAGGGCCTGTGGAAGCGGGCCTGAGGTGCCGGGCCCGAAATCAGTTGGGGGGCGGGGCAACCGCTTGGGCTGTTTGACGCGACAGGCTGTGCTAGATTGCTCAAGTGTCATTCCAGGGGGCGGTCCTCACGACTCTTGTTCGTGAGTGTTGTCGGTGTTGTCTCAGCCGCGCCTGACTGATTGACGAAATCGTCCTTCGAGTCGTCGGCGCAGCAGAAGCCCCGTCAACCCCGACTCGGTAAGGACCACCCCTGATGTCTATCTCCACCTCTTCTTTTCCCACTGCTGGAGCCCCCGGCACCGCTCCCGTCAAGCGTGCCGCTCCCAACCACCATCATGTGGTTGCTCCCTCGCTCAGTCTCGCCGACAACGCCGCGGCGGCGGTATTTGCCGCAGCCCGCATGCGCGGGCCGCTGGCCCGCGACGCGATTGCGCGACTCACATCCCTGAGCATCGCCACGGTCAACCGTCAGGTGGGCGCACTTCTGGAGGCGGGCCTGCTTCGCGAACGCGCAGACCTCTCCGCGAGTGGCGCGATCGGGCGGCCCCGCGTACCGGTCGAGGTCAATCACGAGCCGTTCATGACGCTCGGAATTCACATCGGTGCCCGCACCACCAACATCGTCGCAACGGATCTGCTCGGGCGGACGTTGGATGTCGTGGAGATTCCCACCGCGCCCGGTCGTCCAGAGGTCGCGCTGACGGGCATCGCCGAAACCGCAAAGCGTTACCTCCGTCGGTGGCATCGGCGCCGCGCACTGTGGGTCGGGGTTGCTGTCGGCGGGATCGTCGACAGCGCTTCCGGGACGGTGACGCATCCGCGACTCGGCTGGGTGTCGGCACCCGTGGGCGCGGTGCTGGCCAATGTTCTGGGTATGCGGGTATCGGTGGCGTCGCATGTCGACTCCATGGCGGCGGCGGAACTGATTCTTGGATTGCGCCGCTTCACCGCACCCCGCACCACGAGTCTCTACGTCTACGCGCGAGAGACGGTCGGTTACGCGCTGGTGATCGACGGGCGGGTGCACAGTCCCCAGAGCGGCCCGGGAAGCATCGCGGCCCTGCCGGTGCAGTCAGAGTTGTTGGGGCAGTCCGGAACTCTCGAATCGACGGTCAGCGACGAAGCTGTGCTGACCGCCGCACGGCGGCTTCGGATCCTGTCCGGCGAGGGGGCCGGTTCTTCGATTGCGGCGCTCTTACAGGTGGCCCGCAACAACGACAGAGGCGAAGGCGCGCGGCAGCTGCTGACCGAACGCGCGCGCGTGTTAGGGGAGTCCGTGGCCTTGCTGCGGGACATCCTCAACCCGGACGAGATCGTCGTCGGCGGACAGGCATTCACAACCTTCCCCGAGGGAATGGCAGAGGTGGAGAAGGGGTTCGCCAGCAAGTCCATACTGCCGCAGCGCGAAATACGGATGACCGCCTTCGGCAATCGCGTTCAGGAGGCGGGTGCGGGCATCGTGTCCCTCAGCGCGTTGTACTCCGATCCGATTGCGGCGATGAGACGGGCGCAGGCGATCACGGCGCCCCCCGCCGGAGTCACCGCGATCTAGAGTCCTGATTTTCGCTTCCGTGTTTGAGCGCACGTCAAGTGTCACCGGGTTGGTCGGGCTTCTCCTCGAAGAACCGCTCCGGGTGGTGGTAGTCGTTGGTGTCGCTGGGGAGTGGGAGTTGGGGTGGTGGGGTCCATTGGGTTTGGCCGTTGGTGAGTTTGGTTGTGCGCCAGCCTTTGCCGAGGAGTTTGTGGTGTGGTGGGCAGGCGAAGGTGAGGTTGTCGATGTCGGTGGGTCCGCCTTGGGCCCAGTCGTCGACGTGGTGGACCTCGCAGAGGTAGCCGGGCATGTCGCAGCCGGGGTGCGAACAACCACGATCATTGGCGTGCAGCACGATTCGCTGATCGGGTGAGGCGATGCGCTTGGTGCGGCCCAGCCACAGGGCGCGGCCGGTGACGCCGTCGAAGATGCTCAGGTAGTGGTAGGCGGGGGTGGCCATGCGGATGAGGTCCCGGATGGGTAGGTAGGTGCCGGAGGCGGTGACGGCGTGGAGCAATGATCAATACCTGTGGATGAGCCACGGCGAGGCGGCCTGAAAGTGGGCGCGCCTTCCCGAGGATGATCTTCACGGAATCAGGTATTCGATCAAGACCGGCGTTGGCGCGCTGGTTGGGAAGGCACGCCCATGCTCACGGTAGTTCACGATGCCCAGGAGGCCAACGGCGACGAGCCCGGCCGTTCGTTGTTGGACGAGATCGTCCGCGATGGCGCCCGCAAGATGCTGGCCGCCGCACTGCAGGCCGAGGTTGCCGCGTATGTGGCTCAGTTCGCTGATCAGCTCGACGAGAACGGCCATCGCTTGGTGGTGCGCAACGGTTATCACCAGCCGCGTGAGGTGCTGACCGCGGCCGGCGCGGTGGCGGTGAAAGCACCGCGGATCAACGACCGGCGCCTCGACGACTCCGGTCAGCGCCAGCGGTTTTCCTCGGCGATCCTGCCGGCGTGGGCACGTAAGTCCCCGCAGATCAGCGAGGTGCTGCCGCTGCTGTATCTGCACGGGCTGTCGACCAGCGACTTCGGCCCGGCCCTTGAGCAGTTCCTCGGCTCGGGGGCGGGGTTGTCGGCCACCACGATCACCCGGCTTACCGCGCAGTGGCAGGACGCGGCCCGCGCGTTCGCCGCCCGGGATCTGTCCGGCACCGACTACGTCTACCTGTGGGTCGACGGCATCCACCTCAAGGTTCGCCTGGACCAGGAGAAGCTATGTCTGCTGGTGATGCTCGGCGTGCGCGCTGACGGACGCAAGGAACTCGTCGCGATCACCGACGGCTACCGGGAATCGACCGAATCGTGGGCTGATCTGCTACGCGACTGCAAGCGGCGCGGCATGACCGCCCCGGTGCTGGCCGTCGGTGACGGGGCCCTGGGGTTCTGGAATGCGGTGCGGGAGGTGTTCCCGGCCACCAAAGAGCAGCGGTGCTGGTTCCACAAACAGGCCAATGTGCTTGCCGCACTGCCGAAATCGGCACACCCGTCGGCTCTGGCGGCGATCAAGGACATCTACAACGCCGAAGACATCGACAAGGCTCAGATCGCGGTCAAGGCGTTCGAGGTCGACTTCGGCGCGAAGTATCCCAAGGCGGTCGCCAAGATCGTCGACGATCTTGACACGTTGCTGGAGTTCTACAAATACCCGGCCGAGCATTGGATCCACTTGAGGACGACAAATCCGATCGAATCGACCTTCGCCACAGTGCGTTTGAGAACCAAGGTCACCAAGGGGCCGGGATCACGAGCGGCCGGTCTTGCCATGGCCTACAAGCTGATCGACGCCGCCCAGGCCCGCTGGCGGTCCGTCAACGCCCCGCACCTGGTCGCCCTGGTCCGCGCCGGCGCAGTCTTCCACAAGGGCAAGCTCCTCGAACGTCCCACCGACATCACCCCAACCCCGCCCTCAGACGGTGGCCAACACGCCGGAACGGAGGTCGCCTGAAACACCCCGATCCACAGGTCTTGACTATTCCTCGACGGCGTGCCCGGTGTGGGCGTGCAGGTCTTGGATGGTGGCTGTGGCGATCACTGTGACGGTTAGTCCGTTGTGGTGGCCGAGTGTGGGGTCGCCGAGGGTGGCGCGGAAGATCGCGGCCAGGGCGTCGTGGTGGCGTTGGGCGTGGCTGCGGGTGTCGCGTTCGGCGGCCTCCGGGGCGACGGTTGGCCGTCGGTGAGGGGGGATTGGTCGTCGGGGTTGCACATGCCGGGTGCGGCGTACTTGGCCAGCAGTGCGTCGATCATGGCGCGTTGTTCGGGTGTTGCGATTAGCGTGCCGGTGCTCATGCCGTCGGGACGCTGACCACGGGTCCAGGTGAAGCCTCGTTGACGGGCGCGGTCCTCGTCGGAGAATCTTCCGTCGGGGTTGACCCGCATCGCCAATTGCACGGCGAGTGTGTCGAGTTGGTCGGGGCGCAGCTGCTGGGCGTGGAACGCCAGGAACGATTCGCTGTCGGCGACCACGTCGGGGGCGATGTCGGCGGGCAGTTCGCGCAGGAACTTCTGGATCACCCGTATGTGTTCGCCGTCGAGA
>JAXLRY010000030.1:0-27024 GCA_046330895.1 Mycobacterium sp.
CGGGAGACCCGCCAACCGCGCGGCGTACACCATGACGCCCATGCTGCCATGAAGTCGGCGGGTAGCCGGGCCTCGTTAATGACGAGGTAGCAGAACAACTCTTCGGCCATCTTGAAGGTTTTTACCCATTCGTCGCTGGTCTGTTCACGCATCGCTGCAGCGATGACGTCGATCCCAGGTCCGTCGGCTCGAATCCGTGCTCGAACCGTCGAGTTCCACCGGTCGTCGGGTTCCCCATCGATCAGTATTGAGCCACCGTTGCTGGTTACCGCGAAGGGGTACGGGCCTCCAGGAAGAGAAAGGCGGCGGTACTGTGCCACAGTTCGTGTGGTGGCCGGCACCACGATGTGCTGCGCGGCGAAGTCGGTTAAAGCGTGCATTGCGGTGTCGGTCATGAAGGAGATGGCTGCGCCGTCGTAGATTTCGACACATGCCTCGGGTGAGGGAGTGGTGGCGAAGAAACGGTGGGAATAGATGAGGGTGCGATCTAGGTCGCTGGCGATCAGGGCAGAGGCCTTCACTCGGCGATCTCCTTGATCAGGCCCACGCAGGCGTACGCGAGGTCGGGGTCGACGACGACGGGGACGTTTCGCGATTCGGCGAGCAACCTGATGTGACGATGTTCCGGGGCGTCGGGATCCCGTACCACGATGCGCCACGGGAGTCTGCGCAGCAGCACACGAGTGGTTTCCCCAATGCCCGGCTTGACAAAGTTGCTGGTGGTGATCCCGTACTGCTGCTGAATCCGCTGCACTGTGGTCAGGCCCGACCAGGTGGGTTCGCGGTGTTGATCATTCCCAGTGTCGCGCATTCGGCGGACTTGGGTTTCCGCAGTCTCGAACTGGGCGCTGACAGTATCGAGAAACACGTTGGACATGTCGGCCGGGCGCAGATCGCGGTAGAACTTCGCTCCGTGGAAATCGGTGGGCCCAATGACGCGGGGGTTGAGTACCGTGCGCGAGACAAGGCCTGAAACAGTGGAATTCAAGCAGGCTGAGGCAATCAGAAAGTCATCGCGGGTGCCGAATGTTCGGACGCAGTGGCCGGGATCGGCCAACACTGCGAGGTCGGGATTGAAGACGATCTCCGTGCGGTGAGCATGTTCGGTTATCGCGTCTGACAGTTCCCGGGTGATGGCTCCCTTGCCGGTCCATCCGTCGACGAACACGACTCGGGCTGGATCGTGGTGTGTGCTCAGGTAGCGCAGCGCGCAGGTGTCGATGCCTCGTCCTCGAACAATCGACACGGCGTAGTGAGGTAGCGTCAGCCTGTGTTGAGAGGCCGCCCAGCGGCGCATGAGAATGCCGATCGGGGTCCCCGCGCGGGCCAGCGATACCAGGGCGATGTCTGTCCCGCGTTCGGCCAGGACGAGTTCCGTGAGGTAGCCGACCGCGACCGCGAGCCGATTCGCGGTTTCGCGTAGCACACTGTCGAACAGGTCCAGGTAGACGGAATCAGGCTGATACTCGATTGGCAACGATTCCGCGTAATGGGCGTGGCCGCTTTGAATTTCGCGCTCTCGGTCAGCGGTCGCCGCTTCGAGCCTCATATCGGATAGGTCGGTGAGGAGCCATCCGACTTCGTGGGCAGCGTAAGTTCCAAATGTCGGGCCGGTGAGGGGTTGTTTCACTGCTGGCGCCCGCGGATCTCGGCGAGCGTGGTGGCGTCCGGGCCGTCGACTTCGGCGATGATGACGTCGTAGCCGGCGGCTGCGAGAACCTCGCCGACAGTGAGATCGCCGCTGGCGGCGATGCGGTCGACGAGCAGCACGAGTTGTACCCGCACGTGCGTCGGCGCTTGCCATCCGTTGTAGAGGAACCGGGCCGAGGTCTCGCCGGGCTCGCTGGCGGGGAATGTCCATCCGGTTCCCAGCGGATACTCAGGGTGGTTGTGCACGTAGGCCGGTGATCGAGTGGTCGATTGGAAACGGGTGTTGAAGCCGTGTCGAGCCAGTTGATCGGCAAGCCTGAGGGGCAGATACATGAGCTCTTCGTGCCCGACCAGTAGTACTGGGCGGCTGGGGTCCAGGTATGAGTGCAGGTGTTCCGAGGCCCAAAGTACGGCCTCGTCGAACTCTGGGCGGTCCTGGCGCAGAAAGCCGTGCCGCCCTCCTTCGGGTACGTGGGCCGGCCACGGCAGCGTTAATCGACTCGGTGTGCTGGGGGGGCGGTCTGAGGGGGTGTTCAACACTGGTGGGTTCAGTGCGCACACGGCGTCGATGAGCCCGGCCGGCTGATCGACGTCGCCTTGAGCCAGGCTGACGAAGTGCACCGAGGTGCGCAGTTTGTTGCTGACGGCGGCGGCGTCGTGCCGGTGTGTGTCGTTGCGGACATCGACAAGTGAAGCGACGACATAATGGGCGCGGTGCTGGAGCTGTTGCAGTGCAGCGACTGTCGCAAACGCGGTGTTTCCGGTGGAAATCTCGTCATCGACAAGCACGATGGGTCGCGGTTGAGCGAAAAGGTCCGCGCTGCTGGGTTGCAGTGTGTGGTCGGTGGCGTGCGAGTGACCCTCCTGAAACTCGGCGTAGATCATATTTGGCGGTGCGTGACGTCGGGTGGTGTGCAGGTACATGGCCGCGTCGAGGTTGTCGGCGACGCAGTGACCGAGACTGGTCGCAGTTTCGGCCATGCCCAGCACGTCGACATCCCCGAGGCCCAGGCTGGCAACGGCACGCCCGAGTTGGTGGCCGCCAGCAATCACGTCACGCGGGTCGGCGGCGATGTGTTTGCCGAGCACCGACGACACCAGCAGGTGCGCTCGCCGGGGGTTGCGTCGCAATCCGGGGGCGACTAGCTCGGTTAACAACGGTGTGCCGGAGCGGTGGCGCACGCGTAGCCCGAAGGTCTGGGTTGCCCAGGATTCGTGGTCGGTTGAGGTCATCGACCGGCCAATGCTGTCAAGAAGTCGACGAATGTCACGCCGTCGTTGGCCACCCCGAACACGCGGGCACGTTGCAACACTTGGCAGGCCCAAACACGGTGTGGCCGAGACTCGTTCATCTTGTTGCGGTAGTGCGACCGGCTCACGCCACCGGTATCTGATGCGGCGATATCGGAAGCGTCGCGGAACTCTTCGTGAGTGACGACCGATAGCGCATGCACGGCGGCGGCGTGGGTGGGGTGAATGATGGTCTTACCGAGCAGTCCGTTAGCTCGGTCGAGGCTAATTTCGCGTAGCAGGCCATCCAGATCCCGACTGACCAGCATGTCGCGGAACCGCACTGCGTCGTGGCCGCGAAATGGAGTGGCGCGCAACAACGGTCGGAAGAGTCGTTCGTGGTCGGCGAAGTATTCCCACACTGGTGCGGTGACCACGAATCCGGTCCCGTCGGGACGGCCAAACCGGTTGATAATGGCGGCGAGGACGTCGGCGACCACCTTGACGTCGTAGATTGTGTGATCGCGGTCCCGTCGGATTCCCAGCGACCCGCACATATCGGTGGCGCCTACACGAACTGCGAGCACGGTTTGGCGGTGCTCGCCCAACAGGTCGACCAGGGCGGTAAGTTCGACGTCACGGGTCTCGTGGAACAGGATGCGCTCAGATTCCAACACCGGCATGCAGTACAGGTGACGTGACAACGCGGACGCGGCGTCCTCAGTTTGGCGGAGATACCGTGCGCCGGTGTCCGCTTCAAATTTTGGAATGACGAACCCAGCTAGAGCATGCGCTCCGACTGTAAGTCTGTCGGCGATTTGGGGGATGCAGTCGTAGCTACGGACACGCACGAACACCATGGTGGCGAGTGGATCGGCGGCCAGCTCGTCGAGGGCAGTCACGACGTTGTGCATCGCGGCGTCGGCGTGGATATCGTCAACGGCGTCTTCGAGGTCAAGCACCATCGAACAGATGCCCTCGCTGGCGCGGCGTGTGACCGTGGCGGCGAGATCGGGACGGTCGGCGGGGATGTAGAGGGTTGCGCCCAGGGCGGTCGCGATCAGGCGTGGTTCGTCGTGCAGCGAGATCACCTCAGGTGGCTTCCAGAACAGCTGAGCCTGTTGTGAAGCATTCAGGTGTTGGAAGTGTTGGATACCCAGGGTTGTGGCGACCTCGCCGTCGGTCACCGTGCGGACTCCTGTCGGATGCGAGCAACGATTCCTGCGACGAACTGTGCCACATCGTTGAGTTCGAAGTGGTATCGCCAATAGTCGGGATGCCGGCCGCTGAGGGTGGCCACGATGCGGTCGATGCGCAACGCCTGAGCGTCGAGTGCGGCGCCCCACTGGGCCTGCGCGCCTCGATCGACAGCGAGCCGCTGGGCGTCGCGCAGACGGAAACGTGCACGCTGTTCGTCCTGCTGTGGGTCGCTGCGCACGCTGCGCAACAACGCCAGTCGTTGCGCCGGCGCGTCGACATGCTCAGCGGCGGTAGCAAGAACGGTTCGTGCCATCCCAACCAGGTTCAGCGCCGTTTCGGGATCGCCGTCGCGCGCTGCCGTCTCGGCCTGCTGCAGGAGGCCCTCTGCCCGATTGAGGTCGACACGGCACCTGTGTTCATTGCCAAGCAGGTCGGCAGAACTATCGGCATGAAATTCTCGCAGCAGGGTTGATACTGCGGCGCTGATGCCTTCGGTGCGGGTCTTGAGTGCTTCGAGGCGGGTTCGCACAGAGGTGACTGCTCTGCGCGCTTCCTCGGCGCGGCCTGGGGCCAAGTCGAGGACGTCGTTGAGCGCTGCGGCCGCGGTGCGGAGTTGCTCACTGCTGTTTTGAGTCGCGATCAGATCAGAGCGGTTGCGCGCCGCTGACAGCTCGGCTGTTGCTGACTGCATCAGCAGGTGGGCCGCGTGGACAGACGGGTAGTCGCGCCACGGAGCGTCAATGCCAGCCAGGCGCTCGTCAGCGGTGCGGGCTGCTGTGGCGGCGGCGGCGGCGGCCGTGGCGGCCGCGCTCACCGCGCCAATCGCGTTGTCCAGGATGTAACGGTAACGCGAGTAGAACGCGTCGACTGCTGCTGCCGCCTCGGCCAGGTGCCTGGCAACTTGCGCGGCCGGCTGTGTGGGCTCTCCGTTTGCCGCGGTCAGTGGAAGGTAGGCGGCCATGGCGGAGTAGCAATGTTGTGCCACCGACTCCCATTCCTCCGGGATTGATGAGGCTGGATGCAGCGCGGCAGCCGCGGCGACGGCAGCCTGGGCAATTCCCTGACGGTGGTCGAGGTCAAGGAAAGCGGTAGTGAGCGTGGCCGCTACGTCCGGTGGGCGCGTTTCGGTGCGCGGGCGGCGGGTGAGCCTGAGCCAGCGACCGGACACCAAGGCATCGTAACCAGGAGGGCGTGGGGAACCCTCACAGGTTTTGCTAAGGCAGCAACGCTTGATGCACTACGGTATGTGTCGTCACTGCGCGCACCGGGGTAGCGCGGTTCTTACTGAAAGGTAGTTCTCGATGGGCGTCAGTCTGACCAAGGGCGGCAACGTTTCGCTGACCAAGCAGGCACCTAACCTGACTGCGGTGACCGTAGGTCTCGGCTGGGATGTTCGCAGCACCACTGGAACGGACTTCGATCTCGACGCCAGCGCCATCGCCTGCGGTGAAAACAAGAAGGTGCTCTCCGACCAGCACTTCATTTTCTTCAATAATCTGCGGAGCCCTGAAGGAGCCATCGAACACACCGGTGACAACCTGACCGGGCAGGGCGACGGCGACGATGAGGCCATCAACGTCGACCTGGCCGCCACTCCGCCCAACATCACCAACATCTTCTTCCCGGTGTCGATCTACGAAGCTGAAAGCCGCAGCCAATCCTTTGGCCAGGTACAGAACGCGTTCATCCGCGTGGTGGATCGCGCTAACGGCACCGAACTGGCCCGCTACGACCTCTCCGAGGACGCCTCAACGGAGACCGCCATGGTGTTCGGTGAGCTGTACCGGAATGGCGCCGAATGGAAGTTCCGCGCTATTGGTCAGGGGTATGCCTCTGGGCTGTCCGGAATCGCTCGCGACTACGGCGTCAACGTCTAAAGCAGCACAGAGCATTTGACGCGCCCGCCGATACTTTCTCGGCGGGCGTGCCCAACTTTAGTAAGGAAACTTGGTTTCGGTGGTTATTCGCACCTTCGGACTCTCGATCGTCGTCACGGTGGTGTCGTTGATCATTGCCTACCTTTACGGTGGCGTCGAAGCGTTCATCCTCTGCGCAATACTGGGCGTCTTCGAGATTTCACTGTCCTTCGACAACGCAGTTATCAACGCTACTGTTTTGCGGCGGATGAGCGAATTCTGGCAGAAGATGTTCCTCACCGTTGGCATCCTGATCGCGGTTTTCGGGATGCGGTTAGTCTTCCCACTCGCCGTCGTCTGGGTGACTGCTGGCCTGGATCCGGTGCGGGCGCTCGACGTTGCGCTCGACCCGCCGGCCGACGGCGAGGCGTACTTCCCCGATGGCTCTCCAAGTTATGAAACAGCGTTAACCGCAGCACACCCGCAGATTGCTGCATTCGGCGGCATGTTCTTGATGTTGTTGTTCCTCAACTTCATCTTCGCCGAGCGTGACATTCACTGGCTGGCTTGGCTGGAACGCCCCTTGGGTCGCGCCGGAAAGCTCGACCAGCTCGCTGTTGTGGTCGCGCTGCTGGCCCTCGTGCTCGCCGCTGAGCTTCTCGCCGACGATGCGCACCGTGCCACAGTGATGGTTGCAGGCGCCTTGGGGTTGATCACCTATATCGTCGTCAACGGTTTGGGCTCCATGTTCGAAATCGACGACGACGAGCTGCGTGAAGAGGCCCTCGCCGAAGATGCCGGCGAGGCACCGCGGACAGGGAACTCTGGACCCACCCAGTTGGCCACCGCGACCGGCAAGGCCGGCTTTTTCCTGTTCCTCTACCTCGAAGTTCTCGACGCATCGTTCTCGTTCGACGGGGTGATTGGCGCGTTCGCGATCACGAGCGATCCCATCATCATCGCTCTCGGCCTGGGCTTCATCGGTGCGATGTTCGTCCGCTCTATCACCATATTCTTTGTGCGCAAGGGAACTCTGGCCGAGTATGTGTACCTCGAGCACGGTGCGCACTGGGCTATTGGTGCGCTGGCTGTAATTCTGCTTGTGTCGTTGGGTGTCCATGTCAATGAAGTCCTTACTGGATTGGTCGGTGTCGTTCTCATTGCCGCCGCCCTCATTTCCAGCGTGCTCCGCAACCGCCGTATCGCAGCCGACGAACGCAACCAGACACTTTCGCCGATAAGTTGACCTGTCCGAAATAGGCTGCGCGTACACGCGAACTGACAGCGCGGCAATCACCGAGGAGTCTCATGGCAATTGACTACACCCGGCGCCCTTCCGCAGCCGCTGGACCCACACCGGGCGGGGTGAATCTCAGCAAGGTCAGTCTGACCAAACAGGCCCCCACCGTGAGTCTCACCAAGGCCGGACAACAGCAAGGGGCCATGCGGGTCAACCTGAACTGGTCGCGCGGTCAGCAGAAAGCAGGTTTTCTCGCCAAGCTGGCCGGCGGCGCCAGCGGTGGCGTCGACCTCGACTTGGGATGTCTCTACGAGCTATCCAACGGCGACAAAGGTGTGGTTCAGGCACTCGGTAACGCCTTCGGATCGTTGCATGGTGCGCCGCACATTCAGCTCGACGGAGATGATCGCACCGGTAGCGCCGTCGGCGGCGAAAACATGCATATCGACCTGTCGCAGCCGCAGGCGTTCAAGCGAATTCTGATCTTCGCGATGATCTACGAGGGCGCCCCCAACTGGGCCGCTGTCGATGGTGTGGTCACGCTGTTCCCGACGGCCGGGCCACAGGTTGAGGTAAAGCTGGATTCAACGAACAACAACGCACGGATCTGCGCCATCGCTTTGCTGACGAACACCGGTGCAGGAATCGACGTCACCCGAGAAGTCAAGTACATCAACGGCAGTCAGTCCGACCTCGACAAGGCCTACCGGTGGGGCATGCGCTGGTCTGCAGGCAGAAAGTAACCACTCGGTTAGCGTGCACCACCGGAAGGAAACGGGCCGTGGGTATTGCGCTGCGCAAAGGCGAGAACATGCCCATCTTGGCCTCTGTTGCCGAAATCCGTTGTCGATGGTCATCTTTCGGTGATGTCGACGCCGACCTTTCAGCACTGCTTCTGCGCGGCAGACAGGTGCGCACTGACGACGATTTCATCTTCTACAACCAGGCCGAGTCAGTCGACGGGTCGGTAAAGCATCTCGGCAAACGCCACGCCGGTGACGGATTCGAAGACAGAATTGCAATCAACCTCGCCGACGTAGCCACCGACATCGACGGTATCGCGGTTGTTTTGAGCGTCGACAGCGGACATCGCTTAGTCGAGCTTGGTGCTGTGACTGCAACCATCCTCGATGCCGGCGGTACGTCGCTAGCGACATTCACGATGATCGACCTCACCGTGGAGACAGCAGCCGTAGCGTTCGAGATTTATCGGCGCGGGGGGTGGAAGGCACGCGCGGTGGGGCAGGGTTATCACGACGGACTCGCGGGCCTAGCAAGAGATTTCGGTGTCACGGTCGACGACGAATCGCCGTCCACGCCCAACCCAACGGACTCATCCCAAACCCCGACACCAGCCGTGGACTGGATCAACCCGCCGGTCCCCGCCGGCTATGAAATCTGAGGCCACGATGGGTTTTAGGTTGAGCAAGTCCATCAAGGTCGTTCCTGGTGTGCGCCTCAATGTCAGTTCCCGCGGACTGGGTTACTCGGTCGGCGGGAAAGGCATGCGGGTCACCCGTCACGCCAACGGCCGAGTCAGCCGCACTCTGTCGATCCCGGGGACCGGGCTGTCACACCAATCCACACTTCGACCCTCAAGCTCACGTCCTCACAGCCGCAACCAGAATCCGCCGACCGCGCCACCCACGCCTCGATCGCCGGCACCGGGGATGTTCGCACCGTCATGGGAAAAAGACATGTTCGCGATCCTGACCTCCACGATCCCCGGGGACTTCCCCAACATCTCCCGTAAGCATGCCCGCAGCTCACCTCACGTCCGAGTCATAGCGGCGACGCTGGAAGGCTTGTTGCACTTTGAGTTCGGCGACGGCGACGAAGCAGCACAAGAACGCGCGCGCACGCTTCTCGGTTGGGCCGCGGTCCAATCCATCACCGACCCAATCCGACACTTCACCACCACGTACCTTTTCGACCGAACTTGGCCGGTAGAAATTGTTCCCGGGGTGACCGCTGAGTTGCACCTGCATGACGATGTGGTCCTGCTGGCTGCAGCCGAACTTCACCAACGTGCCGGCGACCTTGATATAGCCATCTGGACCGTTGAACGGGCTCGGCCTACCGCACATGCCGCATTGTCTCTGGTGGAACTGTATAGCTGCGCGGACCGACATCAAGAAGTTATCGACCTCACGAATGGTGTTGGCAACGATGACGACGCGACCGCTCTGCTACTGGCACTACGTGGTCGAGCATTCGCACACCAGGGTTTTCATGACGCCGCCCGCGAGAGCTTCGCACAGGCACTTCGGGTTCGCAGTAGGGCGGCTGCTGTGCGCCATCGAGCCCTCCTGGAACGGGTGCAGGTCGATCTCGTCCAGCGCCGCAAGGCGGCCGCCCGCAAGGGTCTGGAAAAGATCCTGGCAGAAGATCCGACCTACCCGGGGCTCCGAGAGGCACTGGCGGCCCTGGGCTAGACAAAGTTCAGCGAAATTCACCCGGCGGGCATGACTGAAGCTTCAAGCCGTGATTGTTTGTTAGCGTCTAGATAGTTAGAGGTCGAATTCCGACGGGTCGATACCAACGGCAAAACACACGTCTTTCACAGCGGCCTTCTCGTACTGATCGAATGATCCGTCCGCACCGCCAATGATGATGCCGATCTGAACGACTGCCCGCGCCTGCTCCGGTTTCGACTTCAACTTCCCTATCGTGGCCGTGGCCTCGACTTTGCCGAAATCAAAATCGCCGTTGAGCTTGTCACAGAACCAATCGAACTTCTGCCGCAGGTCGTCGGCATCGAAGACTGACAGCGATTGGTTACTCATAATCAAAGCCGCCGTCTTCTGTCGTTCCGTAGGATCAATCGACCCATCGGCGGCGGCGACCAGCGCGCACATCGCCATTGCGCCGTTAGCGAACTCTTTGTTCTTGAACTGGGCAGTCTTCACCTGCAGCTGATCGTTTAACTCGGATGTCCTCGCCCGCAATTGATCCCAGAATCCCATTACCGTTCCTCAAGTTGTCAGTTGCCCACAGCGTAGCGAACCGCCACGCCGTCCGATCCCGGCATAACCGTTTCCACCAAGTCAAGTCCTGGCTGCTGATAGGACCGAAAATAATGGCATGCTCAGACTGTTTTCCGCGGCATCACTGGTGAAAAGGTCGCGACGATGTGCAGGCCAGAGCTGGGGACGTGATCAGATCGCTGTAGAGGTCGGCGATGGCCGCGGTAAGCGCCGTGTGGTGATATTCCCGACCCCAGCCCGCAGCAATGCGTTCCGCACAGGTAACAACCCGAATCCCATTGTTGGACAACAGCATCTGCGAACCTCCCTGGGGGTTCGACCCAGCCTAGAGGCTGAGGTCGTATCCCTGGTCCCGGTGCCGGTGCTGCCCGCGGGAGCGATCGGCACCACGGGCGCGGTCATCGAGGGCGCGATACGCCTTTTGATACGTGGTGCGGCGGTGCAGCACAGCCCGGTCGCGGCGGGCGAGCAGACTCGCCACCCGGTCAGGCAGCAGCTCGGCGGGAGTGTCGGCGGCGCTCTGGTGGGCGGTGCGGGCGGGTTCATCGCGCCCGATCACCTCGCGCACCAGTCGGGCGGCCTGCGCACTGGTGCCGCGGTGGGCGACGTGCACTCCCGTCTCAGGGGTGGCGTGCTGATGGTCGGCTTCCCCGGTGGTGCGTTGGTAGAGGTAGGCGTGGTTGGCCGCGCGGCCGCGGGTCATGGCGACATAGAGCAGGTTGCGGCTGGCGTTCTCCCCGAGCATCGCGTGCGTGGTTTCGGCGGTGACGCCTTGGGCTGAGTGCACGGTGACCGCGTAACCGTGGGTGACGTGTTCGGTCAGGTAGTCGCCGGCGAACACTGCCCGCGCGCCGTCGCCGATACGGCGGGCGGCGATGCGCTGGTGGTCGGGGTCGACACCGATGACCTGCCAGCGTTGCCCGTTGCGTACCGGTGCCTTGGTGAGCCGCTGATCGACGTCGTGGGCGTCGTACACCTCGATGGTGGGGTCGTTGCGGCGGGTGATGATCACCTCGCCACGAGCAACCTGGTGGCCACGGGCCGCAGGTACCGTGGGTTCATCCGCGGCGGTGACGTCGTCGTGGATGCGCCGATTCAGGGCATCGGTCATCTCCACGGTGTCGGCCACCAGCAGGCTGTCCATGCCGGCGACGTGATCAGCCCGCCATGCCTCGAACGCGTCGGCGGCCATCGCAATCGGGTCCCCGGTGTGCAGCCGATCGTGGTCGCGGTACCAGCCCACCGCGCGACGCACCGGTGCCGGCCCACCGTTACGCAGCGCCAATGAGGCACCGCGCTCGGCCGGGTCGCGCATCCGCCACACCTCGGTCAGCCGCTGAGTCCAGGGCAGGTCCTCGCACAGTTGGGCGAACATCCCGCCGCGCGCCTTGACCGGGGCCAATTGGTGAGCGTCTCCCACCAACACGGTTTTGGCGCCCGCCGCGGTGGTGGCACTCAACAACCGGCGCAAGTCATCGGTACCGACCATCCCGGCTTCGTCGACCACCACGAGATCTCGATACGTCAGCGCCAGACTGCCATCAGCGAGCTGCTGCAGGGCCGAAGCGATGGTGTAACCGGTGTCCCCCGCACCTTCGCCCAGGGCGACATCGACGGCCTTGCCGGTCGGCGCCATGACGATCACCCGCGCGTTATGGCGCGTCTTTGCGACGCGGCGCAGGGTGCGCAGCGAGGTGGTCTTGCCCGCACCGGCCGGCGCGCTCAACGGCTGCACCAACCACGGACTGATGGCGATGTTGCGCACCACCCGGGCCTGCTCATCGGACAACGCCGCCCCTGCCGCTGACCACGGTGGGGCCTGCACGTCACGGTGATCGCGCACCCACACCGCGGCACTCGGGTCGCGGGCATCGACGAGGTCGAGCACCGCGACCTCCTCGGCCAGAATCCGGTCCACAGTGAAGCGTTCCGAGCCCTCGCGTTGATGGGCCAACCGCGGCCCGGAAAGCCGCATCCCGACCGCATCAACGGCCTCTTCGATCAGCCGCCGGGGCATTGGCCCACCGCCCCCGGCGATCGATCCGCCACCGGCCACCACGGCTGCGCCATCATCGATCAACAGCGGTAGTTGAGCGCCAATCACCTCGACCAGATCCGCGCGCGTCAATGCCGCCTTGTCCGCCCGCGCGGCCATGGCCGCCACCGCCCGCCGATCGACCGCCACACCGGTGCGCTTAACACGAACCCCGGCGCTCAAGGCAGCACGCTCCCGGGCGCTACGCGCCTCCCGTTGCGCGGCCCGGTCAATCCCAAAACCCCTGCCGTCTGCCAGCCACCCGGCCCGCAATTCCGACCACGCCAGCTGCTCGGGCTTATTCGGTCGGGTGGCCTTCTGCGCGGCCGCCAACTGCGATTGCGACAGCCCCTCCGCGGGGTCAATCACGGTCAGATTGTTGGCCGCCCACTCCCGCAGTTGAGTCGAACGCGTCGACCACGCCGCAAGATTTTTTGGATCAACCCCGGCGATCTCGGCCATCCCGGTCCGCAGATCCACCGGACCCCACTCCACACCCGCCAAACGGTGCAATTCATAACGCAGCGTGGCCTGGTAGATGATGCCCGCCGCGCGAGCTTCATGGAACAACGACGTGCCATCCAACGACACCAACCGACCATCACGGCGGGCCTGACGGTTGGGGACCAGCACGTGAGTGTGCAGATGCGGATCCCCCGCCCGCGAGGTCTCGTGCTGATACGCCGCGGCAACCAACCCCGGCAATTTCTGAAGGTCTTTTTCACCGGTTATCGGGTTGTGCACCCGCGTATATCCGGCATGCGCAGCCAAATATTCGAGCGCTTCAGCGATCGCGGTGGCGTGCGCCGCGGCGACCGCTTTGTCGGCGACGTCGCCGCCGAACGCGCGCACCAGCGACACCGATTTCGGGGCGCAGAACGTCAAATCAAAGCCATGTACCCCACCGGATCCATGCGCCCGGCCACACTCCCCCGAGGGCGCCACACCCTCATCGAGCCAGCGCGCCACGACATCAGGATCGGCGTCTCCACCCGCCCGCGAATCGTCCGCTAAACCCACCAGCTCGGCGACCGCGCGGGTGTCCCCGGCGCACGTCCACACCGGGGTGCGGGTGTCGCGTTCGGCGTAATACTCCGCCAGCCCACCGCCGGCAGATCGAGCGTCTCTGACGGCCTGCCCGACCGCCCGTGCGGTGTCGTTGTAGTAGTTCACCGACCACCGCGACAACTTCGCAATCGTCAACATCCCTACCACCCCCACACCACGCTCGAAATACCGCCGGACCATCCGATCAACACCAAATACGGGCGCCCAGCCGGACCGCACCACCAGCATCGCACAAAATTGTGCAAATGTGCCATATCCTTAAGTTGGTGGAGCAGTACTGGGAGTCGGGGTGGGTTGTGAGAGGGCAGCGAAGACGCGGTGAGCGGGCGAAGATGGAACAACGATGAGGGTGGGGAGAGAAGCGGGAGGGCGGTGCGGAAGACGTGAGTGAAGAAGCGACGAAGAGGGCGTTGGTGGGGTGCTGAGAGTGGCGTCTGGCCGCAACGTCAGCGCGGCGGTTCGCAACCACTAGGCGCGTCGTCGGCCCGAACGTTCAACGGTGCGCTCCATCGCGTCTCCGCGGACCGCGCGGTGGTCTGCTGCGGGTCGGTTCATCGCGCCGCCGTGCCGTGTCTGGACCGACAGCCCGATGTCGCGCCGCGACGACGGGGCGGGCGTGCTGCCGGTGCGTTCCTCGCGGGGGCGTTGGGCGCGCTCGGTGAGCACTCGGCGGATCTCTTCTCGGGCGGCGGTGATCCGGGCCCGCGCTGCATCGGTGAGCACCACCGGGTGCGGCGTCTGGTCGATGCTGGCGGCGGCGCAGCCGCCGGTCCTTTTCGGCGTCGTGTCGGGGGGTGTCCAGGACAGCCGTCGCAACCGGCTGGCGAGGAACGCGCCGGGGTTGGCGATGTGGTCGGGCCAGGTCGTTCCGCGGGCGAGCATGTCGGCGTTGAGGGCGTCGTTGACCGCACGCGCGGACCACACTGCGGGGTCGATGCCGGCGCCGGTGAGTGCATCGCAGATGGCACCGATGTGGGCGCGGTCGAGACCGTGGGCGAGCGCGACCAGTCCCGCGGCGAGTTTCTGGGTGGCCAGCGGTCGCGCGGTAGCGCGCCGCGGCCGGGCTTGTCGCGTGTTGTCGCAGCATCGGTTGGCGGGCGCGCTCGCGCGCCCGCTTGGTGAGTAACTCCCTACGGGAGAAGAAGAACCAACACCGCCTGACGGCGGTAGGTGGAAATCATGCACGAGTGGTGGGGTCGCTGGACGGGCTTCGCGACGCGGTACCAGGTGGTACACCGAGGGTCGGCGGCCGACGCTGGGGGTGGTTGTCGAACCGTGGCCGCGTTGGGCCTCCACGGCCCATCTGGAGACCCTCAGCACGCGCCAGGCGGCGGTCACGGTGCGCACGTCGCAGCCCACCTTGGCGGCGATTGTCGCGCGGGTGACCGCGACGTGGCGGCCGGTGCTGTGATCGGCGTGCTCGGCCATCACCGCCGCGATCGACAACAGCGTGGCCGTGGTGATCGACACCCGCGCCTCAGCGCACAGCTGTCCGAACGCCGGGGAGTGCACCCACCGAGACAGCCCGTCGAGCCAGCCGGCGCGACTGGTCCACATCGGCGCAGACGGTGCGCAGGAGCCGGCGCGCGTCACCCAGTCACGACGACGCTCGTTGGCGTGCGCACGAGCCACATGGGGGCTGCTGGAAGCGGCGCTGTCGAGTGCAGCGCCGAGTGGTGCCGGTCGCGCGCTGCTAGCGCGCTGAGAACCGGTGTGGAGGTCACGATTCGCGCACTCTTTTCGCGGCGTATCTAGAACCGCAGTAGAACGTGCGCTACCGTGAGACGTGACCGGCAAAGTCATCGTCCCTTCGGGGATATCGGGTGCGGACCCAGAACCGAGCGCCAACTCAGTTCGAAACCCCCGACAGGGCCTCGCTAACGCGGGGCCTTCGTCATGTCAGCGGGAGAATCCGCACACCAGCTATTCAGATGTCACATATGCCAGGGGCCGACAAGCAAAGTTTTGAGGTCCTGGCGGGGTGATCACATCGCCAGCGGCAGAACCTCCTCGGCGTCGTCGCGCGTGCGGGCGTGCTCGGGCAGTCCGACGTGTACGGAGAGGATGTCGGCGATGTACGGCGGCACTTTGTAGCCCGGCGCTTGTGCTGTGAGGCGTTCGGAGACTTCGCGATGCGGGCGGACCATGATCCGTCCATAGACGTCGCCGCGAAGCGGCGGGAGTGTGCGCGGAACCGTAAGCGCTGATTGGTTGTTGAGTTCACGGACGTGCTGAGGCATTTCGGCGTACAGGGCGAGCACGTCCGCGACGTACTGAGTAACCGAGGATGAGCCAGCGGCGGCGGCTTTCTCGACGAGGCGTTGGGTGACGGCCGGATGGGTTTTGACCATGTGGGCTGCACGGTCACCTTTGCTTGGGCGAGCCATACTGCACACCCTTGCATCGAAACCGTTTTGGAAACGCGCGACACGCCAAGGCGCACACGGCTGTTTCTGGAACAGCGCGGAGCGAGGTCCGTGCGGGGCCGCGGCTCGATTCGTCACCAGTCGTCGGTCACGATCAATTCGTATAGCTCGGTGCTGAGGACCTGGCGCACGGCTTGGGCGCGGGCCTCGGCGCGTAATGCAGTCTGCGTCAATGGGTCTGGCACCTGGCCGTGGTGTCGGCAAGTCCAGTCGCGGATGCTCAGGTCGCCGAGAGTGGCGGCGTGGGCACGGGCCATCCACGTGATTCGGTCGGCCTCGTCGCGGATGAACTCGGTCCGCTGGTCGGTGGTCCAGTCCTCGGGTAGCCCAAGATTTGTGGTGTAGACCGCCTGGACGGTGCGCTGAATTGCGGGATCGACGGGTGGCGGCATGGTCTCGGACGTGCAGGAGTGCACGCGGCGCAGTCGTGCGGTGCGGGCCGGAAAGCGTGGTGATTCCGACCGCCTCCTCGCCAGGGCCGGGGCCTACGGCTCGAAGTGGGAGCGGAAGCCTTCGAGCCAGTCCGCTCGCGCGTGGCCGGTGAGATCGCCTGGAACCCATGTCTCGGCGTCGTCGGGGCTGTCTGCGTCGCCGCTGGCCACCCGTTCGTGGGCTTCGAGGTAGCCGGCGACGTGCATGTCATCGGACTGGGAGAAGACGGCTTGGATGGTGTCGAGGTTCGTCGTGAAGTCCTGGTAGGCGGCGCGGCGCTCGGCGTCATCGGTGTAGTCACCGCCGTACCGCTGCAGCCATGCCTGCCAGTGCTCGGTGGAGCCTGGCTTCGGCGGCGGCGAGGGTGCGCTCATCAGGGCCGACTTTAGGCCGCCGCGCCGACGACGAGCGCGGCGTGCGGGGTGCGGTGCAGCGTGGGCCGCCGAGCATGTCCAGGATCGGGGCGCCGGTCGATGCGGGTCCGTGGATCACCGACCGCAGCACTCGTTCGAAGGCGAGATCCACTGCCGGGGCGTCCTCCAGGAGCAGATCGAGGAGCTTCTCTGCGGCGGGGGTGTTGAACGGATTGGCTGTCAGCTGCGCACACAGCGCACGGACCTGGGACGCGAAGTCCCGGACCGTACTCACGTCGTCTTGGGCCGTGCCGAGGGTTTCCATGCCATCACTGTAAGAGCGTGCGTGCATACATGCAAGCAACTTGCGTGCAAGCTACTCTAGTGATGCATGTAGGATGCGTGCATGCCCGATTCGGCTGGTGATGCTTTCGACGGCGGCGCGGCCGACGCCGGCAGTAGCGCGCTGCCGCTGCGTAAGCGGCAGCAGAAGGTGCCGCTGAACACCTATGTGCGTCCAGGCACGCAGCAGCGCGTGGAGGTGTTGAAGGACCGCGGGTACGCGGTCACCGACATCGTGGATGCCGCGCTCAACGAGTTCTTGGATCGTGCCGGGGTGCCCCAGGCCGAGTAGCTCGGTCCCCTGGAGCCTGGCCAGCGTTTCCCGCCCGGCTTCCTCGCACTGGCCCGTTTGCGCGGTGGGTGGTGGCTGTCCAGGCTCGACCGTAGGTCGACCGCGCAGCGGCGGTTACCGGCCTTGACAGCCGCCACCTACCGTTTCGCCACAATCGAGGCCGAGGAAGTCCGCTGCCCCCATGAGCCGGGTTTCTCACGGTCGGCGCACGGACGTGATGATCGTGGCCACCGCTTCGAAGCCCACCCCGACGATGGCGCCGATCGCTCGGCCGACTTCGCCGATGGTGACCTTGCAGTCGGGAATGCGGGCCAGGTAGCCCGCGAGCACGCAGATTGCCAGACCCAGGACCGTGATCGCCAGGACGATGATCGCCACGACGATCAGGATGGATTCGCTCATTGGGCGTCTCCTTGTTCGGTGTTCAGGAGATGTCTCCTGGAGCTGGCTGTCGTCCCGCTCTCTTCTTCTGCGCTGGCATAGCGTGCTTTACAGGGCACTGGCCACACCTTTCTCGTCGTGGTTCCGGTACACCGGGGAAGTACCGGCCCGAGAGCTGGTTTCCGTCGCGTGGCGTGGCGGCAGTTCCAGGTCTCGCCTGAGCAGGTATAGACCTGCGGGGTGCAGCGGCCGATCGCCGAATGCACGGCACCGCGAGAAGCGGGTTGTCAGGGGATGGTGTCACGGCCTCTAATGACCCCTTAGGGGCCGGAATCCCGACAACTCGTGTGGTTACGGTCAGATCACAACAAGGGAAGTGCAGTGCTGGAAGCACTTCCACGGCGCGCGGGCCTCAGCGGATGACCGGAGCGTCGACGAGAGAATCAAGACAACTTTGCGTCAGCCCCTTAGGGGGCGGCGTGCGCCACCCTCAGGGCATGCGGTCGTTGCGGTCCGGCTTTGGAATGCCGGCGTCGTCTAGGTAGCGATTGATGGCCTCGTCGACGGTGTCGGTGATGACGTACCCGTGGGCCTTGATCCATTCGAGCCGCGCGAGGGTTCCCGCATGCAGCTGTGTGGCGAACGGACTCTTCACCTTGCGTTGACGGGCTTTCAGCCGAACCGGCTCGGTCGGCTGGGCGTCCTGCTCACCACCGGGTGATGCCACCACGGGCGCAGACGGGATATCGGCGTTCTGCGGCTCAAGCGCGGCCGGCGCGGTTTCGTTGACGGTGGTTTCGTCGGCGGTGACCCGTGCGGCTTGAGCGCGCCGCTCTGCCCGCGACAGCGGACGGGTGGAGCCGACCTGCAATCCGGCGGGTTTCGATGCGGCGTTCATGCTGCGTGCCGCCTTGCCGCGATGCGTTCCGCGACCTCGCGGTAGGCCACCGCCGCCGTGCTGGCCGGGGCGTGCACGTTGACCGGTACGCGTTTGCCTTTGGCTTCCACAACTCGCACCGTGTGCGGGATCTCGCCCAGATAGGCCCCGCCGTCAGACCACTCCCCCCAGTCGGCACGCAGTTGACGACGCACGTCCTTGCTCGCCTTCGGATTGCCGTCGAAGTCGGCCAGCAGCACGTACCGGATTTCCACGTCGGGGTTGAGCGTCTCCTGAACGTCGAGGATCGAGTTGCCCAGCTCCACCAGGCCGTCCACCTCGTCGGGGCCGGCCTTGAGGACGGCCAACACGTAGTCGGCCGCCGCGAGCGCTGCGGTGGTCAGCTCCCCCAATGCCGGCGGGCAATCCAGGAGCACGAAGTCGTAGCCCTCGATGTCGTCGAGCTGGCGCGCGAGCCGCAACTGGCCGCCCGATCCGAGCCCGGTTCGCTCGAGCTCCTTAAGCGCGAGATGACCGGGCGCGACGTCGATGCCGAATTGCGTCGGAACGATGACTTTGGCCAGCGGGACGCGCATCGCCCGGTCCGGGTGCAGGACCTCGTACATGGAGGCGTCCTCGGCGTCGAGTTCGATGCCGAGCCCCTTAGTGCTGTGCGCTTGCTGATCCATGTCGATCACGAGGACGCGCAGACCCATCGCGGCCAGGTTCGCGCCGAGGTTGATCGTGGTGGTGGTCTTGCCGACGCCGCCCTTCTGCAGCGCCACGGCCAGGATTTCGCACTGCTTATCTGCGGAAACAGTCATGGCCGGAGCTTATCAATATGCATGCAAACATGTCTACATGCAATCTTACATGTAAGAAGGCATGTATGCATGTTGATGCTGGAGTCTCCGCATTGCGCGGTTCTTTGCTTCCTACGCTCGTTCGGGCCGACCCGTATAGCGGTCCCGGGCAGTCCGACGTTCACAGTCGGCGGTCTCGCTGTTGAACTCCGACGCCAGCTGGGAGTAGCCGACATCGAGGTCGTCCGGGTCAGGCTCGGCACCCGTACGAATCACTTCGACCTCATTCTCGCGGAAGGCCGTAGCGGGTGCGGATCTCGTCTTCGCCGAACGTGCGGCCGGCGGCGATGTCGGCTTCGGACTGCATCAGCGATTCGCGCAGACGCGCTACGTCAACGGATGGATCATCGAAGGGCCAGTCGTCGAATTCCGCAGGTGCACTGCTGCAGCCCTGGGTGTCTCCGTTCTCTTCCGTCACCTTCGAAGGATAGGTAGGCAGGGTGGCCTAGTTCCACACTCGCCTCGCGGATGACCAGGGTCTTCATTCTTGATCCGGCGGAGGATCACCCAGATCGGGTGATTCCTGTAGGACGAAGCTGCGGTACCGGTTCGTTACTGCTGTGACTTGCTGGTTGCCCCGGATGTAGTCCGCGAGGGCAAGGTCGATGAATCCGGCGAGGGCAATGATGTTGTTCAGGTGGTGGTTCGGACTGAGGGTGAAGATGTGTTCGTGGTGGGCGATCCGGTTGCGAAGTAGCTCGAATGTGCGCAGGTGGTTCCGCAGTGGACCAGCCGACGTCATACCCGGTCCGTAGTGCGGGAACGCCTTATAGAGGAATGGCCGCCAGAGCTTCGTGAAGTAGTCGTAGACGTTCGCGTGCTGACGGGGGAGGCCTTCGCCGACGAGGGATACCCAGAAACCGAGGCTGAGATCGGCGACGATGTCGCCGCCGGTGGGTTCCACACGGGGCTGGCCGGCGGGGTTGTTCTTGCGGTCGAACGCGTCGATCGACTTCTTGACCTTGTCGAGTTCCTTGTCGGTGAGGTGGATGCGAGGTCGGTCGGCGAGGACTTCGGGGTGCCAGCCGTGTTCGCGTGTGACGCCGAGGTGGGAGCACAACTGCGAGTCGATGGCGTTTCGGATGGCGACTTCGACGAGGGCGATCGATGGCCAGTAAGCCGCGGAGAGGTCGCAGTTCCACATGTACAGCCGCGCGGCGCGTGCCGTGTCGCCGCGGGCGGCCGCTCGATACCGCTGGTAGCGGGCGGGGGAGATCAGCTCTTCGAGCGGGAGTTCGTGGGCGTCCATCGTTCAGGCCCTAGAAAGCGTTTTGCCCTGAGGGGCCAGACACACCATTGCTGGTGCCGGGAATGCCTCAGGGCTTACGTCTTTCACTGTACACCCGACACCGGGGTTTGGTGATGTGACGATGGCCATTCGTTGCCGCCGCAGACGGCGGTATGCACCGCTCGACCAGCGGAAAGGAGGTGCTGGGCTGTCATGCACTGGCGATCTTCGGGACGACGCGGAGCCGGCGCTTCTCGATGCGGCCGAACGGCGGCACCAACGTGTAGTTGTAGACCTCGGTCGTCGGGATCTTCTCCAGTGGGGTGGGCTTGTAGCTGACGGAGAGGTTCAGCAGACCGACCTCGCGAAGTTCCGCCAGGCCACGCTGCGCGCTGGATTCGCTGATCCCGTACCACTCGGGCACCCGCTCGCCGGGCATGATGAAGCCCGGCCCGAGGGTGGAGCCGACCAGCAACATCGCCTTCGCGGCCAGCGTCAACGTGCGGTACCAGGCCTGCTCGTCGGTCCAGTACTCGAACGGGAGCTGGAAGTAGCGATTGGCGACGTCGCGACCAGACGGAGCGGTGTAGTCCTCGCGGCTGCCGTCCTCCCGCAGGGAGGTGAAGACCGCCCTGCGGCCGGTCTTGCCGCGGGTGATGAGGCCGTACTTCTGGTCGAGTCGCCGCCAGGTGCGTGAGACGACGGCGGCACCGTGGTCCTGGTCGGTTTCAACACCCAGCATGCGGGCCCAGACCCGCGAGAGCAGGGGCCGGCTGGTCCAGGGTTCCGCCGAGACCAGGGCGCGGTGCAGCAGGAACAGGTCCAGTGCGCGGTCGTCCTGCGCGCGAACCATCTTGTGGAGCGGGCCGGGGACGGGATGCTTTTGATCACCGCCTTGGACGAAGCTGTTCCGGATGTTGACCCGCTGAGAGGTGCGGGCGGAGACCGTCAGCAGCGCCTCAATGGCGGCCTGCTGGCCGGGGATCGGTGCGTGATTCATGAACTCATCATGCCAGGTCACCGCGAGTCAACCTCCGGCGGCGACGCCAATACTTGCCGCGACAGAAGGAGTTATAGAACAACATCTAATTGCCGTCTGAGTACCTGTCGAAGTACATGTCGAATCACCGGAGCCAGTTGCCGTATGCCCTTGCCCTTCATCGTCACGACCTGCGGTCCTTGCTGGTGGCGCGGTGGGGTGATAGCCCACTTCCTCGTTTCGGGGTCAGTTCTGGTCGAAGAAGAGTGCCGCCTGGTCGCGAATGCGTGCGAGCCGCTTCGATACGGCGCTGTGGCTGCTGTAGCCGAGGATCTTGCCGACGTCGGTCAGGGAGGTGACTCCGCTGCGCAGGACGACCACCACTTCGCGGTCGCGGGGGTTGAGCAGGGCCAGGAAGTCACTGCAGGCGAGCTGGCCGATGACTTCGGTCTCGGGCCCGTGAACCGGGGTGGTGTCGTCGAGTTCGACGAAGGTGACGGTGACTTTGGACCGCTTGTGGTTGAGCGTGCGATCGAAGTCCTCCTTGGCTGGTGACCACCGGTCGGAGAAGTCGTCGTGGACCCGGTGGGAGCCCACGGCGTCGAGGATGTCGCGCAGCCGGCCGGTCTTGTCGGCGGCGTCGACGGTGCGCTCGACGAACTCGGCGGCCTCCTCCTCGCCGGCCCACAGGTCGGCACCCACGCGGGGGCCGCCGGCGGTGACGCCTTCGAGGATCTCGCCGTTGCTCAGCCGTACCGGGCCGGTAGGGCCATCGGTGTCGACGATCGGCCAGGTCCGCATCTCGTCTTCCATGGCCTCGGTGACCGCGGGAACCCAGAAGTCGAGGTTGTGCGCCAGGATGCGGATCGGGTCGTCCTTGGTGAAGGCGATCTGCGGTGATCCGGGCATGAGGTGCCGCCAGACCGTGGCCCCCCACGCCCGCGATAGCCGCTGGCCGAAGTCGGCGGGCAGGTAAGGGTCCGGGTTGGTCAGCTCCGCCCAGAACGGCCATTGACCAGCAGTGAGCATCGGCAGGCCGAACCGGTCCAACGTGGCGCGGGGGAGCAGATGAAACAGCGGCGCGTAGTCGTAGTAGCGGGTCTGCGTGCGGGGAATGAACACGATGTTGTTGTCACCGAGATCGGCGATGCGCGCCAGGTCGGGAGGCAAGCTTGCGTAGTCGTCGGTGTCGGCTTCGAGGTCGTCGGGAAAGAAGCGGCGCCGGAACTGGGCGGCCTCCCACAGTGCATTCCACCGAGCCACCGCGAAGATCCTGGCCCCACGGGTTTCGAGGTCGGTGGTGGTGCTACTGGGCATGGGGACGCTGACGTATTCCGGGCGGTCCGGCGTGTCCGGGCGTATCACCGCCGGGAAGAAGGCCATCCCGGCCGACATGTTCCACATGCGCGGGTAGCGGTCGGGACTGGCGAGGGCGTCATCGGAGTCCATAAGCACGTTTTGGCGAGGGTCGTAGTCGTCGCTGGAGTCAGTCATGGTGGTGTCGTCAGACATGGTGGTCATACCTATCTCACGACACTGCCCCGCCGATCCGTTCCGAATCCGAACTGGAATTTCTCTATGTGGGACGCCCGGTTGTCGTCAGCGGCCCGAGATCGTTGGGTGCTCATTAACCTGACGTAATGGGAACGCCCACACCACCTCTTGCTCAGCCCTCCATCGAGCACCTGATCGACGAGTACAGCGAGTGGAAATCGGTTATGGAGCGCGAGCCGGACGATTACGGCGCCGTCGCAAAACTGGTTGCCTTGTACAAGTTCGCGATCGCCAACTACGCCAACCCATTATCGGAACTTCTGCTCGACGCGATCGCCACGATGGAGGCCCCCGAGGTCGAGCAGCAGTGAGGGAAAGCATCAATAGTCGCTCACATCCTGAGAGCGCCGACTCGTGACGTGTCAGGGTGCGACGCCTGCGTCGAGCAGCGCTTCGTGGGAGCGCTCCGCCAGGCAGCGATAGACGCTGGATCGGGATATGCCGATCGTGCGCGCGATCTGGGCGCGGGGAGTGCCGGCCTCGTCGAGGGCCTGGACGGCCGCGATGATGTCAGCGGTGAGGCCGGGCCGGCCGGGGTGACGGCCGGCCGCGCGGGCTGCCGCGACTCCGGCGGCGGTGCGTTCGGCGGCGATGGCGCGCTCGAATTCGGCGACGGCGCCGAAGACGTGGAAGATCAGCCGGCCGCCGGCAGTGGTGGTGTCGATGGCTTCGGTGAGGGAGCGCAGCTCGACGCCGCGGGCCTGGAGGTCGCTGGCGATGGTGAGGAGGTGGGGGAGTGAGCGGCCGAGACGGTCCAGCCGCCAGACCATGAGCACGTCACCGCGGCGGGCGTAGTCGAGCAGCGCAGCCAGCTCGGGGCGATCGTCGCGAGCGCCGGACATGCGGTCGGTCCAGATCCGTTCGGCCCCGGCCTCCGTCAGCGCCATTGTCTGCATGTCAGGGGACTGGTGCAACGTCGAGACTCGCGCGTATCCCAGCAGCGTCACCGGCAGGTCCTCACATCGTTCAGGGGGCACGGGCTTCTCAGGCCCAACCAGGGCCGCTTGCGGACCTGGGCGGGAGCCGTCTGTGTCTTTAAGGGTGTCCCCGTTCTCGTCGGTCTGGGACAGGATTCTGGGACACCGCACCGGATGCATCGGCGCTGGTCGCCGACACTGCACCCATTCTGTAGCTTTTTCGGTCATTTTAGATACGCCGCGCGACGCCCAGATTAAACCGCTCGCCGTTGCCTTATTGATGGGCGGTTCGTGAATCGCGGCAATGCTGCGGTCACGCGACGCGTGCAACAGATCATGATGCGGCGACCAGACTGTGCGGTTGGAGAAAGCCTCGGCAGGTGGCGATCAAATTGCGCCGACGGGCTCCGCTAATCTTTTCTGAGCATTGCTGCTAGCGCAGCTAGAGCACAGAAAGCGGGAAGCGTCGGAGTGTTAATGACGGCACGAAATATGTTGGGGGCGATATTTTTAACGGTTATTGTCGCAATACTGACGGGATGCGGCACTGCGGAGCGTAATCAGGTAGCTGAGGCCGAAATTACCTCGACGCTACCGCCAACATTGACGCCCAGTTCCGTGCCGTCGAATCTTCAAAGCGCGCTTCCATCAACGACCGTCGACACCTCGCCACCCAGCGGCGATCGCAGAACAGACGCGCTGGCCGAGCTGAGCCGGTTGCCCATCAAGGGACGTGCGCCCAAGACAGGTTACGACCGGGCGCTTTTCGGTGACGCGTGGACTGATGATGTAACCGTGGAGGGGGGCCGAAACGGATGTGACACTCGCAATGACATTTTGCGGCGCGACCTTGTAGACATTGTGTTCAAGCCTGGCTCCAATGACTGTGCAATCGTCAGCGGGATACTTCACGATCCTTACTCGGGCGCGACTATCGCGTTCGAGCGGGGCGCGGACACCTCGGCCGATGTTCAAATTGACCACATCGTGGCCCTGTCTGATAGCTGGCAGAAAGGTGCGCAGAACTGGGATGCGGTCACACGCCGTAACTTCGCCAACGACCCTCTAAATCTGCAGGCCACAATGGGCAATCTCAATCAGCAGAAGGGCGACGGAGACGCGGCCACATGGTTACCACCGGACAAGTCGTATCGCTGTTCCTACGTCGCCCGAATTGTGAAAGTCAAGTCGGTGTACGCAATTTGGGTAACGCAGGCCGAGCGCGACGCTATCGTCCAAGTTCTTTCGAGCTGCGGTGCATCCGATTTTGACATGCCGTTTGAAGAAACATCCTCGGAAACAACACCGGTAGAGACGGAGCCGTTTACGCCGATCACCCAGCCTGAGCCGTTGCCGGAATCCCCGCCGGCGCCTTCGCTTCCGCTGGAAACTCCGCTACCATCGTTGGACGTTTCTGCGGCGTACTACCCCAACTGCCGCGCCGCCAAAGCGGCGGGCGCAGCACCGTTGTACGCCGGTCAACCAGGGTATCGAACGGGACTTGACGGCGACGGCGACGGCGTGGCGTGCGAAGGTTAATCCATTGAGGGATAACCCCTTACCGCATGGTTTTGTTCACAGGAACCGTGAGAGTTGCGGAGCGGCTTGCCCGGGGTGCTTGGCCTGCATTCCCTCCCCGATTGCTTGTAACTTCCACTCGCCGCCCAACCGGAAGATCTTGGCCATCACCATGCCGGTATAGCGCATGCCGCTGCCTTGCAAGGTATAGCGAGCCAGTTCAGCCTTCGACGTCGCATCGACGAGGCGACAGAATGCGTTGCTGAGTTGATCGAAGGTGTGGCCACGGTAGGACGTCACAATGAACAGCACTGAGGTGATGTGAGTGGGGACTCGGCTCAAATCGACGGAGATGGTCTCGTCATCCCCGTCACCCTCGCCGGTGAGGTTGTCTCCGTGATGCTTGATTGATCCGTCTTTGGACTTCAGCTGCCGGAAATAGCAGATGTCGATCAGCTCCTGACCGGTGAACAGCACTGCTGAAGCGTCGAGATCGATGTTCGACGCCCGGCCCCCGAAAATGCCGCGTTTGAGCGGATCCCATCCCAACCCCATACGAACTCGTGTCAGGGCGACACCGCCGTCCTTGCGCAAAGAAACATGTTGCCCCTTGGCGAGGTTCACGGTTCGACCTTTGACCAGACTGATTTCACCACCGGTCGGCGGTGAGGAAGCCGGCGGTGGCGGAGGTAATGTCGGGCGTTCTGCCGGCGGGGGAGGTGGTGGTGGTGCCGGGGCATCATCGACGCTGACACCGTGGTCGGTTACCAGAGCAGCGAATCCGCCGGCGTAGCCTTGGCCGACGGCCCGCACCTTCCAGGCTCCGTTGCGGCGATAAAGCTCGAGCGCAATGACGATCGATTCGCTGGTGAGACCGTCGATGCGGTACTCGTAAAGGATGTGGCCGGTGGTGTCGGATACCCGGGCTACGGGTGCGGCTGTCGCTCCAAAGGTAGAGTTCGGATCATCAAGTGTGATGACCACGCGGACTCGGGCAATGTCAGTGGGGACGGCGTTGAGTGCGACTGCGAGGCTGGCGGGTTGGCCGGTGGCCCCGGCAACCAGTCTCACCCCGGGGCCAGTGGGCTGATTAAAGAACACAAAGTCTGCGTCCGTGCGTACGTTCCCGTTGTCGGTCACCAGCAGAGCCGACAGGTCAGCCGGCGCCGCGAGCTGTACTGACGCCACCAGGTCGGCAGCGGTCACCGGCCCATTCTGCCCTTTACTCAGTTGCGTACTCACGCAGTTCCTTTCGTTATAGGGGACTGATGTGGTGCTTTCTTCAACGGTGGAAATCTCGTATGCTCGGCGCTCTGGTGCAGCCACGCCACGATCTCGTCGGCTGCCGAGGCGCCGCTGGCCTTGGTCACCGTGGTGCGCTCAGATGTCCAGCCCAGAGAGTGGAGCTCACCGTGAGCCGGTCGGATGGAGGCATCGGCGTAGCTCAGCAGTTCGGCGTCGAGAGCGCCATCACCGGCGGCGAATAATGGTGCGTCGGTGTGGAGTTGGCCGGACTCGGTGAGGCGGTGGCGAATCTCGGCCACAGCCCGTGATTTGCACAGGCTATGGGGCACGGTGTAGATCTTGCGCCCCTGC
>JAXLRY010000031.1:0-25845 GCA_046330895.1 Mycobacterium sp.
TTCCACGCCGAGCGCGGCGACAACTACCGGCATCGACGCCTACAACGACCTGGTGTCGGTCTACACGGCGAACAAGAGGGGATTCGACTGCTCGCGCTTCGCCGCTTTGGACGATCGGCTCAGCGACTATCGAAACTCTGTATTCGCCAACGGCTTTGGCAGCCGGTCGACGCAGAACCTGACCTATCGGGCGCTGCGCCGGCTCAACGTGTCGATTCCGGACATGGTCGACGAACTGGAGGACGACTGCATCTTCGTCAACGAGTCGGTGGGGTGAGTCCCGGGAGGGTGTGACCACCGGGGGTGGAGTTGCTATCCTTCCTCAGCACTAGGCCGATGTAGTTCAATGGCAGAACATCAGCTTCCCAAGCTGAATACGCGGGTTCGATTCCCGTCATCGGCTCCACGTTTTCGCAGGTCAGAACCCTAACTCTCGGCCGCGCCCCGCGTTGAAAGGCGTCTCAGGTTGTTCTGTGACTGACGTAGCGCCGTCGACTGCGAACCTCACAAGCCCAGCAGAAGGCCTACGCCGGCATGCACCGGGGGATTGGATGCCGACGGTAGCGGGCCGCGGTAGCCAACAGCTTCCACCGGTTCCATGTGCAGCGCGCCCGGGCGCTGGCCCCATCAGGCGATGTCGATGGGGCGCGCGGCATGCCGGAGAAAGCTCGCCCGCACAAACACCCAGCTTACTTCGGTCGAAAGCCGCATCTATCGGGCAAGTACCAAGGCCGGCGTCGCCGGAAGTTCTGCACGAGCCGATGTGATGCGGAGCTCGGCCAACTAACGCCTTACACGGATTCGGATACCGCTTTCCGACTGCCCAACTTCATCGAAAGTCATGCTCAGAATCGACCTTGCAGGATACTCGGCACGTATGGCCATGCGATCGACCCGCTTCATTGGTGACGAGTTTCTCAATGGTTGTCAATCGGGGGAATGGGTGATGGAGAGCGGCGACGACGCTCTCGCCGTCATGCGCGTCCAGGAGGCGCTCAGGGTGCTGGGCTACGATCCGGGCGGGCTCGACGGGGTCTTCGGTCCAAATACCGGTACCGCCGTCAGTGCGTACAAGGCCGATCAGGGACTGTCGCCGACGGACCCGGTCGTCGGACCGGGAACATCGACTGCGCTTGACGATGCGATGTTCTTCGACCCACCGTATTTCGATCCGTGGTTCGGAGAACTCGCGTCATATGTGTTGAATCAGGTCGTCGAACCGTTCATTGCGTTCGAGCTCAATTTCCTGGTGAACTGCACCAACAAGACGGTCCGCAAGGACACCGGGTGGGCCTACCTGGAAATGCTGCGCAACGAGATCTGTCTTGCGATCGTCTCGGAGAACCGCACGGCAGGCATACCGGATCTACGCGTGAGCGACGACACGAGATCTCAGCTGGCGAACATAGACGGGTCGGCCATCACTGTTCCGTTCACCGGTCCGGATGCAATTGCACGCGTGTGCATAGGATTTCGAGACATCACGATCATGGGCCGGAGGTACTCCAGACCGAATCCGCACGGCAAGGTGTCCAAGGTCACGATGCGCGGATCGCTCATCCATGAACTGCTCCATCTCCGCAATGCCGACAACCCCCTGCAAAATGTCACCGAAGACGACCCGATCTACTTTGTCGACCCACCTCTTGCGCAGAGTCTCTCGGCGACCTCCGGCATCCTGACGAGGGTCACGTTCTTCCACTTCCTGCACGAGTTCGCCGCCTCTTACATCACGTGGATCGGGTTTAAGGAGGATGAGGGGAACCCCGACGCCTTGCAGTTCCTCAGCCCCACAGCCTTTGCCGAAGCTGCGTACTTCTACTTCACCGACACCAACCTGGATTGGTTTCGCGACAACGGCTATATCGCTGCCTGTGTGCGCGGCGGTGACCTGGCGATCTACCGTCAGACTGCGCGATGGTTACGGGCTGGAACGCAATTCACCTTCAGTGATGTCACCGAGATACAGGACATGAGCGTGCGGCTGTTCTGGGACGCCGGGAATGAGGCGGACAGACTTGCCAACGACCCGAGTGCAGCCCATGTGGTGCCCCTTGACGGCGTCTACCCGGGACCGAACGAGTTCGTCGATCCGCCTTAGCCCACTCGCGTAGGGCACAAAGAACTAGGTAAGTGATGCCGTCAGCGCATTCTTCACAGACGGTTCTGGCGCGCTCCGCTAAGAGTTGATTCATAAGTGTGTTTGTGCGAGCTTGGCGTTCCAGAGGTAGGCGACTGCGCGGGCGGCAAGGTTGATCGCGTTGCCGCGGCGGCGGCATTGGCGCAGTATTTGCCAGTCCTTCATGCGGGCCAGGACGTGCTCGATGCGGGCGCGGTGGCGGCGGTGTTCAGCGAGGCGGCTGGGGGTGGTTGTGGGTGGCAGTGTCGCGCCCGGCATGGAGCGGTAGCCGCCATCGGTCAGTGTGGTGATGCCGGCGGGCAGGGTGATGGTGGCTTTGGCGATGACGATGTCGTTGCGGTTGCCGGGCCAGGGGTTGCCTACGTGCACGATTCGCCGGTGGAGGGTGGCCATCACTTGGATATTGACCGAGCGGCGGTAGTTCTTGCTCGGTCGGGTGATGGACTGGTCGTGGACCGGGATAAGGGTTCCGTCGAGGAGCAGGGTGTCGGGCTGTCGAATTGGTCTGGGACGAACAACCCGGCGACGGCGGCGGTGAGATCGCAGATGATTCGGTGGGCGGTGGGCCGGCTGATGTCGAAGAGGGCGGCCAGGGCGCGTTCGGTGAGGTTGGTGCGCAGCGCGACCAGTGTCAGCAGCACGCGGTCGCGGTGGGTCAGCCCTGGTGGGCGGCCCCGCCGGTGCCCGGGGTCAGTGCTGGCGGCGATGCGGTCGAGCTGGGTCGCGGTGATGCCGGTCAGGGCGTAGACGTCTGCCCGCCCGAGTCTGGTGATTCTCACCTGTCCGGATTTGTCAGAGGCCTCCGACAGAATCGGGGTGTGAGGACCGACGCCAATGCTGAGCCCGCGGGAGCTGTTGTCGCGGGGCCGCGGCGGCGGGGCAAGTCGAAGACCGCGAATTGGCGTCGCCCCGAGCAGGTGGCGGTGATCGCGCTGGAGTTGGACCTCTGCGGTGATGCGGTGATGCGCCGCCGGGTCGAGAAGCATTGGGAGGCAGCGTTTCGGCTGCGCCGGGCGGTGCAACGCGACGCCGCCGCGGCCAGCCGCGCCTATGTGTCCGCCCGCCACGAGCGCGCCGGGGACCCGCAGGCGGTTCGTCGTCGACTTGACCTGTCACGCAAGGCTGTTGAGGACCGGGCCAAGGTTCATGTCGAGCGGGCCGGGTGGATGCGCGCCCATTTCACTAAGGCCACCGCGTTGCATATCGCCGACGAGGTGTGGCAGTCCTGTGAACGGTTCCTGTTCTGCGATAGCCGGGGCCGGCGGCACGGGCCGCCCCGGGTGGGGGCGTGGTGGGACTTCACCCGCATCCCCGGCCGGGCCCGCTCTCACACCAAATCCCAGCCGGTATGGGAGACCTACCGTCTGGTCGGCTCGCTGCAGGGCCACCTCGACACCTACGGCCCCGGCGCCACCGTCGCCGCCGCAGTCGCCATGGGGTCCGGCCACAGCGTCGTGACCCAACCCAAACCTCTGCCCGCCCCGGCCGGGAACCGGCGGTCGTGGTGGGACTACGACGGGCCACTGGCGGTGGTCTACACCGGGCTGCCCGGCGGGGATCTGGTGATGCCGGTGCGCCTGGCGCAAGGCTCGGGTCAGTTCGGCCGGCTGGCCCACTTCCTGGCCGATCCGGCGCGCTGGCACAAGATCGACCTGTGCCGGGTCCGGGACCGCCGCGCCCCCGGCGGCTGGCGCTATCAGGCCCACGTGACGATCCTGGGGCCAGGCTGGATCGGCCCCACCACCGCCGGGCTGCGGGCGGCTGCGCCGACCGGCCGGATCGGCGGGGTCGACGGCAACGTCTCCAACATCGCCGTGGTCAGCATCGAACGCGACACCCCCCAGCCGACCGTGCTCACCTCGCACGTCACCGCCACCACAGCCCAGCGGCAGACCACCGTTGGCGAGGCCAAAAAGTCTCGCGACCGGATGCGGGCCCTGGACCGCTCCCGGCGGGCGTCCAACGCCAGCCAGTACCGGCTCTCCAGAAGCCAGCAGGCCCGCGTCGAGCGCCGCGCCGCTGCCGGACTGCCCGCCAAGACCGTCGATACCCCCGCTGGCGCCCGAATCGCCAACAGTGCGGGCATCCCCATCCAGGCCTATCGCAACGACGTTGTCCGCCAGTCCTACCGGGACTTGCGCGCCGATCACGCCGCCGCCGCGGCGGCGACCACCCGACGCAAGGACGCCTTCGCCCGCCACACCGCCCTGGCGATCGTCGCCACCCACGGCCCCCACCTGATCACCGAGGACGTCGATGTGCGGACCTGGGCACGACGGTGGGGCCGCGGAGTCGCCACGTTCACCCCCGGCAGGATGCTGGCCCACCTGGCCGGCGAGTGCGCCGCCGCCGGGGGCGCCTTACTCACAGCCTCGACATTCACCACCGCCCTGTCCCAGCACTGCACCTGCGCCGCCCGCTCGAAAAAGCCCCTTTCCCAACGCCGGCACACCTGCCCTTGTGGCGTCGAAGGTGACCGCGACATCGTTTCCGCCGCGATGGCCGCCACCGTCACCCACATCGACCCCGCCGACCCGCGCACCGCACGCATCGACCACACCATTCGCCAGCGCCTGCACGACACCGTGCTCGCCGGGCGCATCCACAACGTCCCGGTCACCCGGGAAACGGCCCAGCACGAGGGGCCGGTCCGGTCAACCATCCACCACAACCCGACCACCACACCGGGCGCTGGTGAGGATGGCAGCCAGGGCAACCTGGCCCCTGCCGGACAAGGGGAACGCCCCGCCCTACCCCGCAACAGACCCCACGGCTACACCTGGGGACGTCGGCGAACCAGGCGGACAAGCAACAACCCAACGATTCAACAGTCCGCACCAGCCGACTTATGAATCAACTCTTAGGGCAGCGCAACGATGTCCAGGAACACCGTTCGCTGCTGCAGGTCGGCGGTGAATGTCCCCTCGGGAGCCGGCGGCACAGGGCTTTCGATGTCCTCGTACTCGCGCACCACGATTCTGCGCGCACTGGTGCCGGGGCGGTAGGAAATCGGCGGCAGCGGGGTGTTCAACGAGCCCGTCACTGTGATCCCGTCGCGATGCCACAGTCCGACGTGGCCGTCTTCGGCGGCGGTGATGTCGCTCACCGGGCCGACCGCCCCCTCGGGTAGCGGGCAACTCTCGAGTACCGCAATCACCTTGTTGGGGCGCGCATTTCGGTGCTCCACGCCGGTGAGTTGAAGCGTCACTGTCACTTGCCCACCGCTGACCGTGGTGTCGACGAGAAGTGTGCGGTCGGGCATCAGTGACACGAAATCCGTCATCGCGATGCGGGACAGCTCGCAGTCCCTCACGCTCTCCGGCTGGTAGCGCGCGAGGGCGAGCCGCACCATGGGGCTGTACGGCCCGGGCTCGGCTAAGAGGATGTCGATGTCGGCCCACCACCGGTTCGTTTCCTCGCTGAAGGAAACGGGAAAGGATATCGCGATCGCCGACTCATCGACCTCGTCCAGCGCGCAGGTAGCCGTATTGGCGAACTCCAGGAACATGTCGCGCTGCAGATATCCGCCAGGGGCATCGGTATTCCAGATCGGGTCGCGGTAGATCCGAGACAGGTATCGACCAGCTTGGCGTAGATAGCGATCTGAGGAGTCGGAGGCGATGACGACGGCCAGCTGTTCGTCGTCACCCGAAACATTCCAGGGTCTGGCCAGCTCGACGCGGACGGTGTTCCCTCTCCGGATGCGTCTAACTTGCGCTGACTCGTCGGTGACGACGCTTCTGGTGAAGGCTGGCGAAACCGACAACGCAACGGGCGGGGCGGGCCGCGCTGAGCTCGGGATGCTGAGCACGGGAAGTGTCGTGGAGTGTTGGAATCGGGCCTTGAGCGCCTCGTCGGCACCGTCTGTGAAGAAGTCGTTGAAGCGGCTCAGCGCGGTCAGGGTGTAGGTGACCATCCGGTGGCGGGTGTCTCCGAAGTCATGGCGGAACGCGGACACCGTCAGAGTTCCGTCGTCGGCTGACGGGAGCGGATCGCCATCGGCGATCGCTTCGACGTCGCGCCCCACGGCCAACGACGTCACCTGTTCGGTGACGACGGGCCCGGGCGTCTCGCTGTCGACGGGCTCTCGCCACTCGGCTGCGACATCGACCTGACCGGTGCTGGCCCGGTGAATGCCGAACAGGCCGCGAGCGACGAGGCCCGATTGGTCACCGTCTATCAGCACTGCGAATGGGTCGCCTTTGCTACGCCACACAGACAGTGTCGAGGCGGGTGGATTGATCGGGCGACGCACCGCGTGCACGAGTTCGACGACGCGGGGTGGAGTGGCCATCGGATGGCGGCCTTCAGGGATCAGGTCCTCCGCATCGCCGTTCGCCCAGTCCTTGACCTCGAATTTGCCGATGTCCCCTGCCCGGATGGTGGACGAGATTTCGATCTCGACCTGTAGTCCCGCATCGACTCGGGCGTTGAGCGTCCTTCGCGGTGTCTCGACGCCGTCTACCCATTCGATGACGTCGTCACCGTCGTGCCACGGCCGCAGCTCGATCATCTTGACGTCGAGGTTCGGCCATCGCGGCCCCCACTCGTCGGGAAGTTTGTGCCCTGGCGCGGGCGAATCCAGATGCTTCCTGACGTATGCCTGTACTTGCAGCGCCGCGGGGTCGGGTAGCCAGTTGTAGCCGCCGTCTGAGTCGGCCGCCGGTGCGCTCATCGCACGCTGCACCCAACCCCATGTCTCGAGGTCAGCCCCGTCCAGCACGCCGTACTGCTCGGCCAACGTCATCGACGTCGGGGGTGGCAGCACGATCCTCGTGTCGTTCGCCGGATATCCGGGGTGCGCCGCTTTGAACTGGTCGACGTTCATCGGAGTCTCGCCCGCGGGGTCGCTGCGAATGACCAGCCGGTCGATGGTGCCGCCCGGCCCGAAGACCTGCAGCGACGCGGTCTCCGTTTCGCTCCGACCTGGCAACGGTGTCAATAAGTCTGCGGGAACGGCGAACTCGGGAGCGGGTACCGGTTCATGGCGGCGATAGACCACCAAGTCGGACTGATGTTCGTCGCCGACGTCACCCGCGTCGAGCCCGCTGCCGGCCATGTCGGCTACTCGGACCCGCATGTGGTATCCGCGACCGAATCGCAACGGTGTCAACGTCGTATGCGGCACCTGCTTGAATTCCCATCTGAAATTGAATGGCACATCGACAGCCTGCTTGTCGGGCTTACGCTCACCGAACCGGTCGAACTGTGGACGCGGAAATGCGAGGCTCCACCCGTACCAACGGACCACGGCTTCGTCGGCACGCAGCACGTTGTCCTTCTCGACGGAGGCGGCGTTGGCCTTGACTTGACCTTCCTCGGGGTGCGCTTCCGGCCCGAAGACGACGTTATCGAGGTAGTAGGTGGCCGTCCTCTGACACAGAGAGGTCCAGTCGCCGCTCTGCTCCTTGATGTCGACGCGGTAGCCGAGCGTCAGATCATCGGCGGTCAGTAATTGGTCGGCGACGTCGGGGCCAGAACTGCGTGAGGTATCGCCGGACCGATTCGCTTGCGCTCGTCTGCTGTTCTCCAAGCGCGCACGCAGATGTTGCTCGCGGTCTCGCCGCACCAGGGTCAACCCCGAGGAGTGCAGCACCGGCAGTGTGCTCGGGGCCGTTCCGTCCGTCGCTCGTTGTGCACCCTCACGCAGGCGGGCGACTGCGCCCGCGACGTCGAACGTGGCCAGCGCCCAGCGGCCGGAGATGCTTTCCGGCTTGGCCGAGATCTTCTTTGCCCCTGTGAGATCCACGACGCCGAGCTTGATGCCGCTTCCCCGCGCTGCCCAAGGCAGGAACAGTGCGCGGCCGAAGTGGAACTTGGTCCACGGTGTGACGATCTCGACAGTCGCGGGGATGCGGCTGCGGAGAGCAGAACCGATGCTGATCAGGTGCCACCCGTCGCCGGCGGTGACTGGGACGTCGGCAGCGGGCAGGGTGAAGTCGAGGATGAGACCCAGCTGCAGCGCAACGGTGGGGTGCTCACGCAGCATCGACACCGTGCGTTGAAAATCGGGAGCGCGCCAGCTCTGCGAATCGTCGCTCAACTTGGACACACCGAAGTCGTCAGGCGGCGGCGGGATTCTCGCGGGTGCCGTCCAGTTGCCGTACTGCTCGCGGACCACGGCCGCGGCCTCATCGGCTGCGTTCGAATCGTCCCCGGTGTGCATGCCGGCCGCAGCTGTGTAGCCGGCCATGATCGTGTGCGCGTCCGTCGATGTCGGGCTCACGTCGAGATCCCGGTGAGTGGTGAAAACCGGCGGCCGGACGACAGCTGTCGAGAAGAACCCGTTCCAGACACTCGTCGATGCGTGTGGCACGAGAGTGAGCGACTTGGATACGGAGGTGGTCGACGTGTCGGGAGCGAAATGTGCAACGAATTCCGTCTTGACTTGGTCAATGGTGTTCGGCCAGTCCTGGAAGCCGTAGTCCGACAACGGGGATCCGTGGTGGTCGTCGGTATCGAGTTGCGGCACGACGAGCGCACGCAACCGTGCGATGCCGTTGTCCACCCTTCCCGCCGGTACGGCAATCACGAGGATTCGGCTCACGGCTCCCTCGCCTCCGTGAACGCCGCTCGATAGAGCTCCCACGCCTCGAGGCCCGTGGGATCGGCTATCTGCGGCGCGATGAACGGCGACGGCTCCGGGCCTGAAAGCTCGTGGGATCCGGAGCCACCGGCGATCACCCATTCACCACTGTCGAGTTCGAAGGAGTCCGAGTACAGCGTGATGTCGATGTCGATGACGATGGTGGCCCGCCCGACGAGCCAGTTGTGGTCGAAGTCGTATGCGAGCTCGACCCGCAACTCGATCGCCACCGACACCAGCCCGAGAACGTCGAGGCTGCCGCCGATCTGGATGTAACCGGTGAGCAGCGGTGACCCCGCCTGCAGTGCGTACCGGATACCGCCGAAGGCGTGTACCTCGGCCTTGCCGACCCCGAAGTTCATCCCGATCGCAGCACCGAACTGTAGCGAGATCTCCAGCCGCCGCAGCCCTGTGTAGTCCAATTCCAGGTCCACATAACCGCCGCCGCCGAACATCAGCACGGTCAACGTGAAAGGTCTTTCACGGGAGGCGAACCCGATTTCGATGGCAACCGGTTCCTTACCGAACGGAATGGTCAGCGCAGCACTGAAGACCAGGTTGCTCATGACGAACGACATCGCCGAGACGTCGGGCAAGGGCAACTGATAGCGCGCAACGACCCTGTCCTTCGCGACGTCGACCTTGACCGGTAGCTTGTCGAAGCCGCCGATTGCCCTCTGCAGCTCATCCAGAAGGCGCAGTCTGCCTACGAATCTGATGCCGCTGATGTCTACCATGACGGTCGGCGCGTTTCCGGTGCTCTGCCGGAACGTGACGGTCGTGAAGTCGATCTCGATCAAGCTGGTCTTGTTCACCACCGCGGGATCATCGGGTCCCGAGGGAATCTGCAGGGTGAAATTACTTGCGGTACAGGCACTGCGATTATTCGCCCCGGAGCTGACGACCTCGATCGTCACCGTCGAACCGGTGCCCGCCTTGAACATCGGCACCCTTTTGAGCGGAACGTCCTTCCAGATCATCCGCACCTCGTTGGGTAGGCCGGTCCGCACGATGTTCTTGAGCTCTGGCACTCTGTCGGTCGCGCCGACGAGGTCGCGCAGCGAGAAGCCGAGAAGGGACGCGCCCTCGGAGAGCAACGCGCTCGGGTCGGCGTTGCCCAGCCCGCTCGCCTGGGAGATCTGGTCGAGCACCATCTTGGGACCGGCGAGTCCGCCTGCCCGGTCTTTTATTTCGGTGAAGTCGATCTCCAGCGATCTCAGCAGTCGCAGCGGGACATCGACGTGGGCGTTCTGCAGATAACCTTCAGTGAACGCGATCTGCGCCGTCGGGTCCTGACCGACCAAAGTGCGAATCGTGGGCATGCCCACCTCGGCTGCCCACGATTGTGCGTCACCCGGGATCCCAAGGGATGGCAGATATCCCCGGTCGTGGCGGTTACCGACGATGTTGAGACGTCGCACTTCGTGCACCGCACTCTGGGCTTCGATGGGGCCTGTCATACCGGTAACTGTCGTGGGCGCATCGGGGAGCAGATTTATCGGAACGCCCGGCAGATCAACGACGCCACCAACACTGCTCGTGTAGGCCTCTTGTAGGCGAGCGGCCACGTCGGAGTTCGACAACGAGTCGAAGGGGGGCCGGAAGTCTCCCTTCAGGTCGAGATCGGCGACGAAGATCAGGGATAGCGAGAAGTGGATATCACCATCGGCCTGCCTGCATCGGACGGGAAACCGAAGTGGCGTACCTTCGTTCGTCGGTGTGAAGAACGTCTGAATTTGGACCGTACTGAGTCCCAGTTCATCGTTCAGTTCGATCAACGCCTGGAGGCGCTCCCGGGTGGCACACAACTTCAGCCGCTCGACGGCCAACGCCGCGCCTTCTCCGTCGCCCTGCGCGAGCAGTTCTGTGGTCACACCGGGCCCGCCGACGGCACCACCGAGAAATATCTGATCCTTCAAGGCATGTATGCGGTCTGTCAGGTCTCCGCACTCCCCACGGAGTTCTTCGGACTGCTTGCTCGGGCGCGGGAACTTTGTCCAGTCCGCCGGGTCCAGGTTGCGGTACTCCCCGACGCCTATTATCTCGACTTCGTCGAACGGAAACGCATTTCGCAGGTCCGGTGGTGCATTCGCGCGGAACCGCTTCAGGGGCTCGGTGATGTAGAGAATGCTCGTCTTGCGAAGCACGGCAATGTCTTCATCGGCACTACGCTCGCTCATCTCGACCCATACCGCGCGATGGCCGAACGGATACAGGACGCCCTTGACCGCGGTGCGCACCGACTGGTCGCGGCCGAGCACCGCGTTGTGGTCCCACTCGAAGGTGTCCCACTTACCCGAGGCGGTCAATGTGCCACCGAGGCAGCTCAATTCGAGACGTTTCACCGTCGGCAGTTGTTCGGTCTCCACACCGTCACACAGTTCGGCGATCAAGACGCGGTAGGACTTGGGAAGTGCGACCGGGAAGCCCTCGTCCCTGCCGGCACGCAACGCTCTGAGATGCACCTCGCCGTCGTGCTCACCCGCCTCGATCCTGCTGCGCCAGACCCCAAAGGTGCCCGCGTTTCCGACGGGGTTGCCGGGATGTCGCACGACCGGATTGACTGGGTCAAGTGTTGTCTCGGGCGAGATGATCAGCCCGCGTGGCAACTCGATCGCCGTAACGGCTTCGCCGGGGTCCACCGAGCGGTTATCGAAGGCAGCCAACATCTCTGTGGAGTCGAGGGGCGGGCGAAACACCTCGTTGAGCCCGACGCGAGTCGGCCCGGACAGCAATGCCCCCCAAGCGCCCGCAACCGTCTCACCCGGTCTGGATACCTGCTCGGCGATGTGTTGGGGCGGGAACGTCAGAACGACGTCACCCGCAGAGCGGAGCGTCGGCGGAACCTGCAGGTCGGTCTGTTCCACCGCATGGCCTGGTGCGCTGACTCCGAGCACGACGTGGTCGTCGGGTCGGACGATCAAGAAGTCAGGCGGGTGGTCGTCGGTAACGCCTGCGAGCGGATCATTCGGCGGGTCTTGAGTGAACTGGCTCGCCTTCCAGATCCTCTGAGTACTCCAGGTGCGCGATCCTTGATCCCACGACCACACGCTCACCTCGTAATCGCCGGTGCGAAGAACTAATTCGACGGTGTCCTTGTTCCGCGCGACGGCCGCGGGTGTGCTGTGAAAGGTGCCAGAGACGGTCCCGTTGGGCGCCCACGTGCGCTCGTCCCAGGACCAGCGTTGCAGCACGCCCGTCGCCTTGTCACGGTAGAACAGGTCGGCTTGGCCGACGCGGTTGACTACGACCGGATCGAGGTCGAGTTGTGGACGATCGGTTCCGGCGATGATCAGTTCGGGTCCGAACCAACCGTCGTCGGTTTGGCCTTCGACTCCAAAATTGCCCTTACCCCAATGGACCAGGTTGCCCGTCAGGTGCGCCGTGTTCACGTCGTCTGCCCGGACGAATACGTCCTGCCGTATCGGATTTCGCGAGAACACGGTCAGTGCGTGGCTGGTGAACGTGAAGATGCCGGTGCGGAGCTCGTGCTCCGTGACGGAATGCGTGCCGTCCTCCGCCCGCTTGAGCGTGTCGACCACGAGCTTGACGCGGAGGTCGTTGTCGTCATTGGGGTCGGCGTCGGAAAGGCTTGCACAAAAGTAGATGTCGATCTGGCCGCCGGTGCGCCGAACGGCGACCGGGTCGCCGACCGCGAAGCGCGGCCCCTGGAAAAGCGCGCCTTTGTAGTTCCACTCGTCACTGCCGGTTTTCAGCCACCAGATGATCGGCCCGTCCACGCTTCTCGCGAACACGTACAACCGGTCGTCATCCGCGACGGCGGCGGGCGCAGTGGCCGCGAAGCCGGGGAGTTCTTCGGGCCCCCTCCACAGGCCCTTGGTATCCCAGGACCAATGCAAGATCTTGGGTCCCCGGCGCAACCTCGGTCCTTCGGGCGGCTCTTCGGGAGGCTTGCTCAGCGCGAACACATCCATGCCTGCCTGGACCTGCTCGTGGTAGCGCGGGATCGCGATGGGCTCAGAGTCCAGTTCTCCGCCCAGATCCATCGCGTTGTCGAACGGATCAGCGTTGCCGTTGCGCCCCCAGATGTGGAGCAGCGTCCCTTCGGGAGAACGCATGAACACATCAAGGTGGAAGGGATCACGATGTGTCGCAACGGCTCTGCCATATTCGGGCATGGGCGTTGCCCCCTCCGGTCGACGGACCGCCTACCCACCCCGCATGTGACGTGCGGGCGTCGTATACCGCATGTTACCCCGGTCACAACCCCCGACAGAAGCCCTCGGATCTAGCTGACGCGAGTTCCGCACGTGCTAGATATCAGCGAGCAAGACCCGTAGCAGTGAACGGTGTTCATGGACGGCATCCCGATCCCGTGATCGATGGGGGCGGGCGGCTAGACGTAATCGCTTGGCAGCGGGAGGACCCCGTCGGCGGGCACGTGCGGGGCGGCAGGATCGTTGGCGAGTCGCTCCGCTTCGTCGGCCGCAGCCCAGAACAGCTGCACACTGATGTCTTGGAGATCAGTGTCGTCGCAAAACGTGAGTCGCGTGGCGGCACGCAGCCATAGCGCAGCCTGCCGGTAGATCCCGATATCGCCGGCCCGCACGCATGCCGCCATGTAGCCGTTGTCACGGAACCATCCCGAGTCGACGCTGGTGAAGTAGTAGTGCATCGCCTCGGCGAGCGCGGCGGGGTCGAGGAATCGCGCAGCGTTGGGATCACCGGCGTCCTCGCGCCGGGTGATCCACTCAACGTGCGCTGCGACAATCTCGTTTGCGAAGTGGATGAAGGTCTCTCTGGTCAAATTGCCGGACGCCGAAAGACTGATGGCAACAGCGGGATCGAGGAAGACGGTCGGATCGTCTTCGGTGACGGTGAAGAGATCGTTGTCGATGTTTCGCACGTGGATGAGTTCGTGAACAATGGCCGCACGCAACGTGACCTGGGCCTTCTTGCCTTGCTTATTCGTATGGAAGCGGCGGCCTTCGATCGTGGCGTCCCGAAACCCGACGGCCGCGCGAGTGATGGCGTCGGGACCGGTGAACGGGACGGTGATGGCCGATCCGCCGAGATTGGCCAATCTGGTCCTTGCACTGTCGTCCACCCTCAGATCGGGAATGCCGGCCGTTCGGCTCTGTGCCACCATCGCCAAACAGATCTCGGCCCGCAACAGCGACAGGATGGCGAAGCCGACGTCATTGCGTACCGAGCTGATCGGGCGAGTGAGCAGATAGTTGACTTCGAAGCCCACGAACGGCTCGACGGTCTGGTTCACCACGTACGGTGCGAGTTCCCCGAAAGCCGGGTCCAGATAAGGCGGATCGAAAAACATCGCGTTGTCGAGCGCCGTGGAGGTGCCCGGTCCGACCACGGGATCGGTCGGCGACAATCCCTGATCGGTTTTGAAGGCGCTGACGGCGTCACCGGTTATTGGGCCGAATACACCATCGAGCTTGCCGGGGTCGTAACCCAACACGGCGAGCGCCTCCTGCACACGCATCACGGCGAGGTCGTCGTCGTCAGCCTGCATCACCCATTGAGAGGACTGACACCCGTCTAGAAAATCATCGCCGATGAAGCGCGCCGATTGCATAGACACACCACAACGGTATCCTCCTGTTCTAGCTCCGCAGAAGCCGAATTGGGTGACATTTCGGCCACCGTCCGCTCGTGAAGGTTGACGGCGCCGCCGAGCTCGGCGCCGCCAGGCACTCGCCACTATGACCAACTGAGACCGAGCGAAGGGGCGGCAGCTCATGACCACACGAGACAAGTACACCTGCTTGCCGAGCCATACTCGTGGGAGAGGTGCCAGAAACCAGTCAGCGGGGATCGCCCACAGGCAGCCTCCCAAGCTGAGAATCCCGCGGGTTCGATTCCCGTCATCGGCTCTCAGCTGAGCAACTCGGACACACTTGAATCCATTCGATTCCCGGTATCACCACGTTGCCACAAGTCGGCTGCGGTCAAGCAACGACGACAGGCGGGTGCCCAGCCGGCACCGATCCCCTGCCGGCCGGCGAGACCGGCCCAACACCGCTCAGACAGATTGAGTATCGGCGGGTGTAAGGGCGGGAACATGAGTCTGCCAATCCGCGCACAGTGCGATCCGTGGGCGCGAAGTTGACTCGTTTGCTGCCAGCTCAGTGCACAGCGACGTTGGCCTTGAACGTCCAGTCAGCCTTGACCCCGCCTGGCCAGGGCTGGCTGTACTCCGTGCTGATCGTTGTGGTACCGGCATTCAAGGCCCTGAACGTCCAGGTTTCAGCGACGGGTGCACCCACCATTGGAGAGGTCGGCCCCACACTAACGTGACTGGTCTGCTGTACGACCGACGCGTCGCCAATTTGCGTTTCAGCCGTCCAACTGAAACCAGTGGAGGGATTCGAGGCCAAGGTCACTGTAAGGGTATCGCCGACTTCAAGGGTGACGTCTCGCGTGACGAATTTCTCGCGCAGCAACTCATCGTAAGAAATCTCGATTTCGTTGGTGGGAGGTCCAAGCGGTGTCGCGGTGCTCTGCCGCGTCGCACAGCCCAATCCCGCCCAAAGAACAACCATTCCAACGGATATCAATAGGACACCGGCCTTCATGGGACCGCCTCCAATTTTCTCAATTTCGATGGAACTGTTGGCTGAAGTTTGAGTTCCGCATCAAGAGTGCCGAGAGTGCGTTATCCAATCGATCGATCATCCGATACTGTAAATGACACCGAAGCGATCTCTTTGCCGTTCTCCCAAGCATAATCGGTATTGTTCATTCGCGCATCGTATGCACCTGGTTGACTGGGAGCGGTCAGGGTCAACACGCCGGATGTCTGCCCGACTAACTGCTGGTATTGTATGTCGTTCGCATCATTGGTTACTTCGCTGCCGTGAGGAATGTTCGACGGTACTATTCCAACCCACGCGGTGTCGTTAAGTCCGGGCTCGGCCGTGAAGTGCACATTAATCGGTTCTCCAGGCGCAAAAGTCGTTTGATCCAAGGTCAGTGAATTTGTGTCGCCCAGAGCCTTGGCCGGCAGGAGGAGTAGCGATAAGGCAAGGGTCATAAGCAACACCCCAAGTGACTTCTTTGCGTACACGTTTCCACTCCATCTTCGCGGGGGCCCAATTAGCCAGAAACAATGCCCGACCGCCGACGCCGACACTAGGGCAGGAAGTCCCTTCTCGGCACAAGATCACGGGGCTGAGTCGCCGGTACCCAACTCCGCCGATGCAGCCCTGGCGATCTAGATGACCAGTACAAACGCGTTACTGCTACTAACCCACGGTCTGGCGCTTGTCGCTCACCCGTTTCGGACGTCGAAAATCTTCCCACGCTGAATACGCGGGTTCGATTCCCGTTATCGGCTTCACATTGAACGGCGGAATGCCGTCGAATTACGGTTTGGCTCCCAGCCCTGTACCCCTCCCGCACCCCGGACTTGCCGACGCTGTAGCCGTGTGCGAGCGGATGAGCGAGATCTGAGGACGACGAGACCGCGGTGATGCCACCATCGTCAGGTGAACAGTTCGGGGGTTGGATAGCCGCTACGAAGGGATACATCATGAGCAAAACCCTGATCGCCGGGCTCGCCACCGCGGCCCTGGTATCGAGCGGGCTCGGCGTGGCCGCAGGCACCGCGCAGGCCGCCAACGAGGGCCCGTTCGTGTGGTGTCCGGGGCAGACCATGAGCTACCCGGGTCCCGGGTCCGAGTTCCTCTGGGACATGAACGTCTGCCACACCTGGTACCGCGTGGACTACGGGAAGGGCAACGTACCGCGGAACTCACCTCCGCCGCCGGAGTCGAACATCTGGGACGGAGACAATCCTCCGCCGAGCGATCGGTGCTATCCCTGGTGCCTGTAACCGTTGTGCGCGCGAATTCGGCTCCGTCGCCTCGGCGGCTGGCCTGCTGACTCAGCTTGATGCGGCACCTCACAGCATGACCAAGCACACCGTCATCGGCTCCATTCCTACCCGCTGACACGCCGATTACATTGACGCGATGACCATGCCCTCCAGCCTCACTCGGCGGCGGCTCGACTACCTTCTACTCCCGGCATTCATTCTGGGGATCATCAACGCGGTCGCGCTCAGCCTGCCCGAGGCGATCGGCGTGCCGCGGACCCCGGACAGCCCGTGGCCGGTACTGCGGGCGCTGCACACCTGGGCCGTCGAACAGGAACCCCAGCATCTGGTCATGCCGCCCACCCTGCAGGCCTCGCTGCTCTACGACGCCTTCGTTCAACTGCCGTTGCTCGTCATACTCACCGTCGGTCTCTGGAAGCTCAAGCCGTGGCCGTGGTTGCGCACCCTGGCGCTGGTCTATTCCGTCAGCGCCGTCATGAACATGTACTTCTACTTCATGCAGACGTTCCTGGGTCCGGACAGCCCGCCGCACCTGGGCGTCTACCTTCCGATGAACCTGCCATGGGTCATCGTCCCGCTGTTGGTGGCCTACCGGTTCCGGCCCTACTACGCAAGACCGCTACGGTGACCTGATGGCAAATGTGTTGTCGGTCAACCTAGCTCGGGTTCGGCCGAATCCTGATCCGGCTGCGCGCGGCAAGTCGACAGGTATCGACAAGACCCCGACATCCGATACGGTCCTGGTGCGGGCGCCCGGTCCGATGCGCGATGGTCTGGGCAGCGGTCTGGTCGGCGACACCATCGGCAACCAGAAACTCCACGGCGGTGACGATCAGGCGGTGTACGTCTACGCCCGGGAGGACCTCGACTACTGGGAGAACGAACTCGGCCGGCCGCTGACCAACGGCATCTTCGGTGAGAACCTCACCACCTCCGGCGTGGAGGTGACGCACGCGCGGGTCGGTGAACGCTGGCACGTCGGCACCGACGGCGTGGTCCTCGAAGTCACCTCACCCCGTACGCCGTGCGGCACTTTCAAGGCCTTCCTCGGGCTGAAGGGCTGGATCAAGACCTTCACCAAGGCGGGCAAGCCGGGCGCCTATCTGCGGGTGATCTCCCCGGGAACCGTGCGCAGCGGCGACGCGATGTCCGTCGAGTACCGTCCCGACCACGACGTGACGATCGAACTGGCCTTTCGGGCCCGGATGACCGAGCCGGAACTGCTGCCCAGCCTGCTGGCGGCCGACGCGCTTTCTGCCGACCTCAAGTCCCGGGCGCTGCGCCGACAGTAACGCCGAGCGTTGTCACAGCTGCCGCAGCAGATCTGCCAGCTGGAACATCGTCGACAGCAGCATGCCCTCCACCTGCAACTGCTGACCCGGCGGCAGGGCGCGGGTCTCGGCATCGACCAGGGTGGCCTGCTGTTGCAGGGCCTTCAGCCGCTGTTGCCGGTCGGCCGGGCTCAGTGCGCCCCAGTTGTCGTGCAGTTCCGACACCTGGCCCTGCAGGTCCTGCACCGCCACCACCGGATCCGGGTCGACCCCCGGCGGAATCGTCGGCTCTGCCTGGGCCGGGTTGGCTGTCAGAACTGCCCAGGCCGCAAGACCGGCAGCTATCGTGGCCGCGAACCTCATGGAGACTCCCTTCCGCGGACTGAACTATGTCGTCGCGGCAAGTCCACATCCCAGGTTGTGCTACCGATCCCAAACTTCGATGGCGCGCGATTATCCGATGGTTCGGGCCGGGCGCTGGCGCACCACCCTCGGCCACCAGAACCACCGGCCCAACAGCGCCGCGATCGCCGGCGTCATGAACGCCCGCACGATCAACGTGTCGAACAGCAGACCCAGTCCGATGGTGGTACCGACCTGGGCCGCGACCACCATGGCGCTGACCGACATCGACATCATCGTGAACGCGAACACCAGTCCGGCGGAGGTCACGACCGAACCACTGCCGCCCATCGCGCGGATGATCCCGGTGTTGATTCCGGCCGGCAATTCCTCCTTCATCCGGGCCACCAGCAGCAGGTTGTAGTCGGCACCCACCGCCAGCAGGATGATCACCGCCATCGCCATGACCATGAACTGCAGTTCCATCCCCAGCACGTGCTGCCACAGCAGCACCGACATCCCGAACGACGCGCCCAGCGACAACACCACGGTGCCGACGATGACCGCGGCCGCGACGATCGCCCTGGTGATCAGCAGCATGATGACGAAGATCAGGCTCAGGGCGGCCACCCCGGCGATCAGCAGGTCGTACTTGTTGCCCTGTTCCATGTCCTTGAACGCCGACGCGGTGCCGCCCAGGTAGACCTGGGAGCCTTCCAGCGGTGTGCCCTTGATGGCCTCGAACACGGCGGTCTTGATGGCGTCGATGCGCTTGATGCCCTCGGCGGACAGCGGGTCCTCCTCGTGGGAGATGATGAACCGCACCGCATGGCCGTTGGGTGAGATGAAGTTCTTCATGCCGCGCTTGAAGTCGGCGTTGTCGAAGATCTCCGGCGGCAGGTAGAACGTGTCGTCGTTGTGGGCGTCGTTGAAGGCGTCGCCCATCGCGGACTGGTTCTGCTGCATGGCCTCCAACTGATCCTGCTGACCTGAGGTGGTGGCCTGCATCGTCAGCATCATCACCCGCATCCGCCTCATGGACTCCACCGTCGGGCCCATCAGCTCGACCATCTGCGGCATCAGTTGGTCCATCCGGTGCATGTCGGGCAGCAGCCGCTGGATGTCGTCGGTCATGGTGTCGATGCCGTCCAGCCCGTCGAAGATCGACCGCATGGTGTGACACACCGGGATGTCGTAGCAGTGCGGTTCCCAGTACAGGTAGTTGCGGATCGGGCGGAAGAAGTCGTCGAAATCGGCGATGTGGTCCCGCAATTGGTACATGTCCTCAGCGGTCTTGTCCATCTGCACAACCATGTTGTGCATGTTGGCGCTCATCTGCTCCATCAACCCGATCATCTGGGTCATGTTGTTGATGGTGTCCTGCATCATGTTGCCCTGCACGATCATGTCGGCCATCCGGTCCTGCAGGTAGGAGCGGTTGAGGGTCTGCATGGTGCTACCCATGCTGAACTGGGCGGGAATCGTGCTGTACTTCAACGGTTTTCCCTCAGGACGGGTGATCGACTGCACCCGCCCGATGCCTTGCACCTTGGACACCGCCTTGGCGATGCGTTCGATCACCAGAAAGTCGGCCGAATTGCGGAGATCCTGATTCGTCTCGACCAGCAGGATCTCCGGGTTCATCCGGGCGATCGGGAAATGCCGTTCGGCCGCGGCGAAGCCCTCGTTGGCCGGCAGGCTGGCCGGAAGATACTTGCGGTCGTTGTAGCTGGGCTGGTAGCCCGGCAACATGATCAACCCGATCAATGCGACGGCCGTGGTGAGCAACAGGATCCACCCGGGCCAGCGCACGACCACGGCGGCCAGCCGCCGCCAGTACCGAATCCGCATGGCACGCTTGGGTTCCAGCAACCCGAACCGGCTGGCGACGGTGATGATCGCCGGCCCCATAGTCAAGGCCACCAGGACGGCGACCACCATCCCCGCCGCGAGCGGGACGCCGAGGGTCTGGAACCAGGGCAGCCGGGTGAACGTCAGGCAGAACGTGGCGCCGGCGATCGTCATACCCGACGCGAGCACCACGTGCGCGGTGCCGTGAAACATCGTGTAGTACGCCGACTCCTTGTCCTGGCCGACCGTGCGGGCTTCCTGGTAACGGCCGATGAGGAAGATCGCGTAGTCGGTGGTCGCCGCGATCGCCAGCGTCACCAACAGTTGAGTCGCGAACGGCGACAACCCGATCAGCTCGTGGTAGCCCAGAAACGCCACCACGCCGCGGGTCACCGACAGCCCCAGGATCAGCATGGTCAGCACGAGCACGACCGTCAGGACCGACCGGTAGAAGAACAGCAGCATGAAGATGATGACGCCGACCGTCGCGAACTCGATCAGCCGCACGCTCTTCTGGCTGACGTGCTGCTGGTCGGCCTGCAGCGCCGGTCCGCCGGTGACGTAGACCTTGACTCCCGGTGGTGGCGTCAAACCGCCGACGATCTTCTGCACCGCCTCCACGGACTCGTTGCCCAGGGTTTCGCCCATGTTCCCGGCGAGGTTGGCCTGCACGTAGACCGCCTTGCCGTCGCCGCTCTGCGCGGCGACCCGGGTCAGTGGGTCGCCCCAGAAATCCTGGATGTGCTGCACGTGTGTGGTGTCGGCCCGCAGTCTGGCGACCATGTCGTCGTAGAAGGCGTGGGCGTCGTCGCCAAGGGGCTGATCGCCCTCCAGGACGATCATCGCCGAACTGTCGGAGTCGGACTCCTCGAAGACCTTGCCGACCCGCATCATCGCGATCACCGAGGGCGCGTCCTTGGGCGACATCGACACCGCCCGCATCTCGCCGACGACCTCCATCTGGGGGACCGTCATGTTCAACACGACGATCAGCCCGATCCAGCCGAGGATGATCGGCACCGCCAGCCGGCGGATCCACTTGGCCACGCCGCTGCGCCGAGGCTGCTCGGCGGAGATGACGGGGTCGATGGTGGGAGCGCTCATTAGTTAGTCAGTCTAGAGCTGGCTCAGTAGCCGCGCAGGAGGCCTTGACAAGATTGCTGGATCTGCAGGCCGACGCACTACCGCGAGAGAAAGAGGCACCACGCGCTAAGGCGGTCGGTAACTGGGCAGGTCGGGCAGCGCGGGCACCAGTTTTTCGGAGCCGCAACGTCATTGGGCTCGCCGGGGCCGATATTTCGGTTATGCGCGCCCATCTGCGGTTTTCCGCTTTACAGTTCGGCCAAGACTCGCTCGCGTTACGGGGGAAAAGCCATGGGACCACACCTCAGTCCGGCCTTCATCGCGGTTGCCATCGTCACCGTGCCGATCCTCGTGGCGATGGTCGGCGCGATTGTGGCCGACGTCGCCCAGGGCCGTCGAGACCGGGCCGACGGCGTGGTGGCCACCTGGGCCGGTCTGCGCGCCACCCGCCAGCAGTTGGTCATGGGCTATCACAAGAATGCTCGGCGGATTCCGCTCGACGGCCTCAACATCGACGTCGAGGAGACCGGCTCACCCCTGCGCCGCCACCACAACCACCGGATCCACCTGAGCATCCGGCGCGCGGGCACCGCCATCGACCGCTGGCAGCCCTATTCGCACGGAACCAGCCAGGCCGCGCATCAGTTCGCGGTCATGCTGAATGTGTTGAGCCAGAACGTCGAACGCCGCGAGCTCGGCTGCGAGGCCTCCTACCAGACCCGCACGTAGTCGACGATCATGTCGGCCGGGTAATTGCCGGGCCGCGGATCGCCGCCACCGGAGCCGCTGACCGCGAGGTTCAGCACCGGGAACATCGAGTAGTTGGGGAAGTTGAACGGCCAGTCGTCCAGCGAGTTGGCCGGCACCGTGAAGTACGGCTCCTTGCCTTCGACGTAGTCCTGCCAGAAGTACATCCCGGAGTCGTTCCAGGTGATCCGCCAGGTGTGCCAGTTGGAGTCGATACCCACCGGCGTGGTGGCGAACGAGGTGCCGTCGAGGCGGGCGTGCACGGTGGTTCCCGCCGGCCACTCGCCGTTGCCGTACCACTCGGCCATGTCGACCTCGCCGCCCACTTCCGGGTGGTCGTTCATCAGCCACCACGCGGGCCAGCACCCGGCCGTCAGGCAGGCGAACTTGATCCGCGCCTCCCAGGTGGTGTTGATACCGCCCCACCAGTTGCCGATCACCTTGCCGCTGACGTACTTGCCGTCATTACGTGTCGCGCGGATCACCAGGTTGGAGTTGCCGTCGAGGAAGACGTGCTCGCGGTCGTCGCGGTACTGGCCCATGTTCTCGGGGCGGTCCCAGAACACCGGGTTCTTGATCAGCTCACGCGCCTGGGCGATTCGCCACTTCGCGGGGTCTGGGGCCGAGCCGGCCGGGCCGTCGAACTCGTCGTGGAACAGGTAGTTGGGTGTCGCGGCGCTGGGCGCGGGCGCGGCAGGCGCGGGCGCACGGTCGGCGGGGGCTTGTGGGCGGGTCGGGTTTGCACCGGCCACCGGCGTGGGCAGCGCGGCTGCGATCGCACCGAACCCCGCCATGAACATCAGGCTGCGACGATCCAACTCAGGCACGGCTAAACCATAAAGCCGAAACATCCGGCCCGGCGCATCCGGGGCCAGTTCTACGCGCGCGCAAATTTCCACGAGACCGCTACCGCGCCGCGGAAACGTCTCTGATCAGGTGCGACGAGCCCGCGCTGAGCACACCCGGACCAGCCCCCGGGAACCGCGTGTCGGGCATGGCGGCCCGCGTACGCTGACTAGTCGATGAAATCGACCATCATGTCGCGCCGGGACCTGGACTTCCTGTTGTTCGAGTGGCTGGCCGTCGACGAGCTGACCAAGCGGGCCCGGTTCGCCGAGCACTCCCGGGAGACGTTCTGCGACGTCCTCGACCTGTGCGAGGACCTGGCCACCCGCTACTTCGCCCCGCACAACAAGAAGAGCGACCAGAACGAGCCGTCGTTCGACGGCACCACGGTCACGGTGATCCCCGAGGTCAAACAAGCCCTCGACGCGTTCGCGGCCGCCGATCTCATCGGGATGGGCATGGACCAGTCGCTCGGCGGAGCGCAGCTGCCCACGACGGTCGCCCAGGCCGGGTTCTCGTGGTTCTCCGCAGCCAACATCAGCACGTCGGGGTACCTGATGCTGACGGTGGCCAACGCCAACCTGCTGGCCAGGTTCGGCAGCCCCGAGCAGGTCGCCGCCTTCGTCAAGCCGATGATGGCCGGCCGGTTCACCGGGACCATGGCCCTGTCCGAGCCGCAGGCCGGCTCGTCGCTGGCCGACATCGTCACACGCGCCGAGCCGCAAGACGACGGCACCTACCGCTTGTTCGGCTCGAAGATGTGGATCTCGGGCGCCGAGCACGAGATGTCGGAGAACATCGTGCATCTGGTGCTGGCCAAGATTCCCGGCGGTCCGCCCGGCACGAAGGGTATCTCGCTGTTCGTGGTGCCGAAGTTCCTCGTCGAGGCCGACGGGTCGGTGGGTGAGCGCAACGACGTCGCGATCTCGGGCCTGAACCACAAGATGGGCCAGCGCGGCATCACCAACACCGTGCTCAACTTCAACGGCGCGGTCGGCTATCTGGTCGGCGAACCGCACCGCGGCATCGTCTACATGTTCCACATGATGAACGAGGCGCGCCTGGGCGTCGGGATGGGCGCAGTCTCGTTGGGCTACACCGGATATCTCAAGTCGTTGCAGTATGCGCTGGACCGCCCGCAGGGCCGTCCGCTCACCAGCAAGGACCCGGCCACACCTCAGGTTCCCATCGTCGAGCACGCCGATGTCAAACGAATGTTGTTGGCGCAGAAGTCCTATGTCGAGGGTGCGCTGGCGCTGGCACTGTACTGCGCGCGTCTGGTCGACTGGCAGGACAGCGCCGAGACCGACGCCGAGCGCGACTCCGCGGCGTCGCTGCTCGACATCCTGACCCCGGTTGCCAAGAGTTGGCCGTCGCAGTGGTGCCTGGAGGCCAACAGCCTGGCCATCCAGGTACTCGGCGGATACGGCTACACCCGCGAGTACGACGTCGAGCAGCACTACCGGGACAACCGGCTCAACCCCATCCACGAAGGCACCCACGGTATTCAGAGCCTGGATCTGTTGGGCCGCAAGGTGACTCAGCGCAACGGTGCGAGCCTGGCGGCACTCGGGGCGGCGATCGCGGAGACGGTGGCCGCAGCCGGGAAGGCCGGCGGTGAGGCCGCCGATCTGGCCGGGCAACTCGACGCGTCCTGGCAGCGGCTGGTCGCGGTCACCATGTCGATGTTCGCCTCCGGCGACGTCGAGGCCGCCATGGCCAACAGCGCCATCTATCTGGAGGCGTTCGGTCACATCGTGATCGCCTGGATGTGGCTCGAGCAGTTCGTGGCCACCGGCGGGCAAGCCGGCGACTTCTACGACGGCAAGCGGCAGGCCGCCCGTTACTTCTTCCGCTACGAGTTGCCACGCACAACTCCTCAGCTCCAGCTACTGGAGAACCTCGACCGCACGACCTTGGAGATACGCCCCGGCTGGTTCTGACCTGGCGCAGCCTTTACGATGCCCTTGGTCTAACGAAGGGGTCAGCAAAAATGGGCTCGAGTAAGTACGTCGGCTATGTCGGCGGTGTCGCAGTCGCAGTGGGTGTGGGCGCGGCCATCGCCGCAGCCGGCCAGGGCACCGCCGGCGCCGACGACGGCAAGCCCGATTCGTCGAGCGCCACCGACTCCGCGCAGGTCGACGCCGGCCCCAAGAAGCCCCAGACGCGGTCCACCGGGCACACCAGGCCGCAGTCCCGGGTGGGCGACAAGCTCAGCAGCGCCGCCGACCGGGTGACCAAGCCGGCGACGGCGGCCGCCAAACCCACCGCCGCGGCGTTCGAAGCCGCCCAGGTCCAGAGGTTGCAGGGCCTGTTCGCCGGCACCGGACGCAGCACCCCGGCGGCGGCGGTCACCGCCGACACGACCGTCACCCCCGATCCGACGCCGTCGACGAAGTCCGCCACCGCCGAGGCGACCACGCCGTCGGTGCCGTGGAGTCCCAACCCGTTGCGCCCGATGCCGCCGGAGCCGGCGCCCAACGACATGCCGGGCGCGGTGTGGACGCTCGAACAGGCCGTCGTCAACGCATTCCCCGACGTCATCAAGCCGCTTCCCCGTGAGGTGTTCGAGGCCGGCTACCGGGTGAGCCAGATGATCCCGTGGGTCAACATCGTGGTGCCGTTCGCGAACATCGGCAGCGACCTTCAGGCCGCGTTCGCCGGTGACAAGAACGCCACCCAGCGCATCGTGAACAACCTGATCATCACCATCCAGCCGGTCGCGGTGATCTACTACGGCTACAACGAGATCGCCGACCTGCTCAATCTGGAGCAGCAGGCGCTCGATCTGCAGAAGTGGGTCTTCACGACGGCGTGGGACATTCTCGACCCGTTCCAGCTGCTGCACTACCGCGGTCAGTCCGGGCTGCCGCTGTCGACCAGCACCCCGCCGGCGTACCCGACCAGCAGCACCCCGGTCACCCTGGCCGCCGCGGTCACCCCGACCAGCGCCGCCGCGAAGAGCAGTTCGACCGCCACGGCGGCCGACACCGCGGTGACCGACCAGAACCCGTTCCGGGCCGACGACCCGTGGCCGACGACCATGCCGGACGCCGTGCTGTCCATCGAGAAGAGCATCCTCGCGGCGTGGCCGGCCCCGCTGGATCCGCTGGCGCCGTTGTTCCGTGAGGCCTACGAGGCGGTGTACCGGGCCTCCCAG
>JAXLRY010000032.1:0-23961 GCA_046330895.1 Mycobacterium sp.
TCCCTCGAAAGAAGGTGTGCATCAAAGTCGGGGCGATTCACAGACATCGGATAACCCCCATAAATTAGAAATCGACACAGCCGGGCAGCAGAAGTATCCCAGTTGGCTTCATGTTTTAGGCCAAGACGCCGAAACCGGCGCGCCAATTTCTTTAATTTTTGTGCCCGCCTGCTGCGCCTCGGCCCGACAGCTGATCCGCAATCAGTTAGCTAGGGCGCCTTGGTCGCGGAGCTCGGTGCATTCCGAAACGGCTGGAATGACTGGAAAATGCGTCTTCTCCAGGAAGATCTCGGCTCGTTGCTGGACGCAGCGGTCAAAGCGTCCGCTCTCCGACGCCGGGTAGACATACAGGGCCACCACAATCGCCAGGACGGCGACGAGGACGGTGGCAGCTATCACGAGGGGCCAGTCGATCTTCGATTCCGGGGGCGGAGTCTGAGACTGCCAGTTCCTTACTGGATCGAATGTCGCCACGGCGCCCCCTAGCTAGGCTCGGGGACCTGGAACGGCGATGCATATGGTCGCGATCGCAGGTCTGTTCGTCTAGCTTAAGTCTGAATCGGATCCCCGCAAGGGATTACCCACAGAGTCGATCTAACAGCAACCGTCGTGGGCCGACAGGTGCGCGTGGGGCTCAGGATCGGCGGCGCTGACGGCGGCCAGGAAGGCGTCCAGATCCACCCGCTCGCCGCCTAGCCAAGTCCCGAGAACCCCTGCGGATTCGGCGAGATCGGCCGGATCCACGGAGTAGGGATCGGCGGCTAATTCGGTGAAGTCGGCCAGCTTGCCGGGGCAAATCGAGCCGACGAGGGTGTCCCGGTGAAGCGTGCGGGCCGCATCGATGGTTTGGGCGCGTAAGGCCTGATCGAGCGTGATCGCCTGGTCTCCGGAGTGAACATTTCCTGATCGGGTACGGCGAGTCACCGCGGTGGCGATGTTGAGTACCGGCGTCGGCGGCGACACCGATCCGTCGTTGTGGAGGGACACGCACGCGCCGGAGGCCACTGCGTCGGCGAAGGCCTGCCAGGGGCTGCCGTGCTCGGGGGCGAACATCTGACCGTCCAGCAGGTCGCCCCAGTAGTAGTACTGGAACGGAGCCATCGACACGTGAACGCCTAATCGAGCCGCACGGTCGAACTGGCGCCGGGTGCCGGCGCCGGCGTGTTCGAGTCGCCATCGGTGATCGCTGCCGACCAGATTGTGGCGCTCAAGTGCTGCCTCGTAGGCGTCGAGGGCGAGGTCGATGGCGAGGTCGCCGTTGGCGTGGAACGCCATCTGCCAGCCGAGGGGGGCGGCTTTGTCCAGGATGGCGTCGAGTTGTTCGCGGGTGTAGTTCATGTTGTGGGCGCCGCCGGCTACCGCTGGGTCGATCCCGGCTGTGCGGGTCGCCTCGGTGTCGAGGTAGGGGAATGAGATGGCGATGTTGCCCACCCACGGAGATCCGTCGGTCCAGAGCTTGACGCCCTGCTTGGTCAGCATGGCGTCGCCTGCCGCGAATGTTTCTTGTTCGGTGTAGCTGTCCGATGTCGAAACCTCCCACATGCTGACGCGCAGCGGGCATGAGGGAGCGGCGGCCAGCGCCTCATAGGCAACTTTGACGTCTCGGCCGTAGGTCATGTCGGAGGTGGAGGTGTAGCCGCCGCGGGACATCGACGCGTAGTAGTTCGCTGCGCTCACCAGCGGGTTGCCCATCTGGGCGAGGAGCGGGCCAGCGACTTCCAGGACGGCGGGCAGTTCGAACGCCTGGCCGTCGAGGCTGCCGTCTTCGTTGCGTCCGTAGTGGGCGGCGACGGGGTCGGCGGGAGGGTTGACGTCCCATCCGTGGCTCTTCATCAGTGCGGTGTTGAAGTAGATGCCGTGGCCGGAGTTGTCCGTGATGATCGCGACGCGGTCACCGAAGATCTGGTCGAGTTCGGGGGCTTTGGGCGACGGGCGGCCGTGGAGGAGTGCGTCGAATCCGGCGAACCAGAGCGGTGTGTCGGGGTGAACTTCGGCGAGTGCATCCGCGAAATGCTTCTCGACGTCCGCCCAGGTCGGGGCATCCCAGGGTGCGATGGAGCGGGCCGGTGACTGGGTGGCGATGCCGGCGATGACGGGGTGTCCGTGCGGTTCGACGAAGCCGGGAAGCAGTGCCGCGGCGCCGGTGTCGATGACCTCGGCGCCCGGGCTCGCTGCCCGGCACTCTTCCAGAGATCCGACGGTGATTATTCGGTCACCCGATACGAGGACCGCTTCTGCGCGGGGCTTTTCGGGATCCATCGTGATGACAGTTCCGGCGGTGATGATCCGATCCGACATGTGGGCAGTACATCATGTGGTGGTGAGTGCCGGGCTGATTGCAGGCCGACGGTCGCGCGCCGCCGGGATCCTGGTCGGTCACGTGGCCGATCGGGTTGTCGGGGATCCCAGCCGGGGTCATCCGGTCGCGGGTTTTGGTTGGTGCGCAGACAGGCTGGAGCGGTTCACCTACCGCGACAGCCGCATCGCAGGAGTCCTGCACACTGGGACGCTGGTGGCCGCGACGCTGCTGATCCGTGGGACGACGGTGCTCGCGGTGGGTGCTGCAACGTGGGTGTCGCTGGGGGGCAGGAGCCTGGCCGGCGCGGGTGAGCGCCTGGCCGATTTGCTCGACGATGACCGGGTCGGCGATGCCCGAGAGTTGTTGCCCGCCTTGTGTGGTCGGGATCCTTCGGTGCTCGATGCGGATGGGCTGGCGCGTGCAGGTTTGGAGTCGGTCGCCGAGAACACGTCGGATGCGCATGTGGCGCCGTTGTTTTGGGCTTCGGTCGGGGGAGTGCCCGGCGTGTTGGCCTATCGTGCGGTCAATACGCTGGACGCGATGATCGGCAACCGGTCGCCTCGCTATGTCCGGTTCGGTTGGGCCGCAGCACGATTGGACGATGTCGCCAACTATCTTCCCGCGCGTCTGACCGGTGCCCTGGTGGTCCTTTGTGCGCCTGCGGTAGGCGGTTCACCGTTGGCGGTGATCCGTGCGTGGCGACGTGACGCCGCGCGCCATCCCAGTCCGAACGCGGGTGTTGTCGAGGCTGCTTTTGCGGGCGCGCTGGGCATTCGTCTCGGTGGGCCGACGCAGTATCGGCATGAACTGGAGATCAGGCCGACGTTGGGCGACGGGCGCCTGCCGGGTGTTGACGATCTCCGTCGGGCTGTGCGGTTGTCACGAATGGTTCAAACATTCGCCGCGGTTCTCGCGGCCGGAATTCCGTTGGGGCTCAGCGTCGTCGGCCGTATCGGTCGGCGAGCTTGTCTTCGGCGGTGACGGGTTCGGCGGCTGTGTCACCGGATTGCTGTCCGGATTCGCGGCGGCGTGCGCGGATTTCGGAGTACACGAAATAGCCCAGTCCGAGGGGCGCTGCGATGCCGAATGCGATCCATTGGATTCCGTAGGAGAGGAACGGTCCGGCGTCGAGGTGCGGAAGTGCGATGAGTCCCAGTCCGCCGGGCTGGCCCTCCACGAGTTGCAGGTACGAGCCCGCCAGTGGGACATGTGTTGTGGCGGCGACCATTCGGGTGTCGATGGCGTAGACCTGCAGGACGCCGTCCTGGTGGAAGGGGGCTTTGTCGAGCGGCGCGGTTTCGGAGTCGCGAAGTCGCGCGGTGAGGCTGACGGTGCCATCCGGCGGCGCGGCGAACGGCGGAACTTTGGACCCTTGTTCGGAGCGGATGTACCCACGGTCAACCAGGACTGTGGGACCGCCGTCGACTGCGAATGGTGTGAGTACCTGGAAGGCCGGTTCGCCGTCCACCATTCGCAAGCGGGCGACGACTTGCGCGGCGGGCAGGTAGTGGCCCGTCGCGGTGACCTGCCGCCACTGCAGATCGGGAGCGGACGAATCCTGCCGGGGCAGTGCCTCGGTCACCGGAATCGGTGCCGCGTTCAACGACGTTTCGATCTGGTTGTTCTCTCGGGAGGTTTTGGTGTTCTTGCCCAACTGCCACGGCGCGAGGACTGTGAAACAGAGGTAGGCGAATGCGACGACGGCCACGGCCAGGGCCAGCCAGCCGGGTTGGAACAGCGCTCGCCAGCGTCGCATCAGCCTGCGCGTCCTTCGTGGGCGGCAAGCTGTTCGTCGACCCATGCATGCAGGCCGGGCAGGGCTGCCTCGATCACGGTGTAGGTCTCTTCGAAGTCGGTGATGTCGCCGTAGTAGGGGTCTTCGACGTCGAGGGCGTGGGCGCCGGATCGCGGGTCGAATGAGCGCAGCATTCGCAGGCGGCCGGGTTCGACACCGAGTTCACCGAGCATGCGGAGGTGGTTTCGGCCGAGCGCGACGACGAGGTGCGCGGCCAGGTGGTCGTCGCCTACCTGTGCGGCCCGGTGGTCGGTCGGGTAGCCGTGGCGGCGGAGCACCCGGTTGGCGCGTTCGTCGGCGCCGTCGCCGACGTGCCATCCGCCGGTTCCGGCGCTGGTGACCCGGACGACGCCCGCCAGTCCGCGTTCGGAGATCTGGTGGGCGAACATCTTCTCGGCCATCGGTGATCGGCAGATGTTTCCCGTGCACACGAACGTCACGTGTAGAACGTCAGACACCGAGGACCTCCCGCAGTGCGGGCATCGTCGCCACGTGCGCGGCCGCGGCGGATGCCTCCAGAAAGTCGTCGGCGCCGTAGCCCCAGCCGACCACCACGGTGTCGATGCCGTGCTCGGCCGCGCCTTCGACGTCGTGCGATCTGTCGCCGACCATGAGTACGCGGTCGGGAAGCGGTTGCAGTTGTGTCAGAGCGTGCGCCATGACTTCCGATTTGGTGGATCGCCGCCCGTCGAGGCTGGCACCGGCGATCACTTCGAAGTGCTGGTCCAGGCCGAAGTGTTCGAGGATTCGGCGTGCCGTCGGTTCTGCTTTCGAGGTGGCCACGGCGAGGCGAACGCCTGCGGCGTGCAAGTCGGTCAGCAGCGTGTCGATTCCATCGTAGAGCTTGTTCATCGACCAGCCGCGGGCTGTGTAGTCGGCGCGATAGGCGGCGATGGCCTCGTCGGCTCTGTCTCCCAGTCCAAGGTCGGCGAGTGTGAGGTGCATGGGTGGCCCGACGCAGAGGCTGACGAGGTCACAGTCGGGAATCTCGGCGCCGATTGCTGTGAGTGCGTGACGGAAGCTGGTCACGATGCCCTCGGCCGAGTCGGTCAGGGTGCCGTCCAGATCGAAGATGACCAGCTGGGGGCCCGGCGTGCACGTCACCTGGCCATTGTCGCCGATGGCCGGTCGCCGATGGTCACCGGCGATCCGAATCTCCGCCACCTGGTCACGAGCATTACTGTGCTTGGCGTGGTGAAAGAGCAGGCGGGCGGGTCGACCTTGCCCCTCGGGCTGCGCTATCACGGTGATCGAGCGGCGGAGCCGGGCATGCTCGATTTCGCCGTCAATCTTCGTCATGATCGGACTCCGGACTGGTTGGTGCGACGATTGTCGGAGCGTCTCACCGACCTAGCGCGCTATCCGTCCTGGGATGACGAGCGTGCGGCGGTGGGTGCTGTGGCGTTGCGTCATGGTCTTCCGGAGTCCCATGTGTTGTTGCTTGCCGGTGGTGCCGAGGGTTTCGCATTGCTCCCGGCGTTGCGACCCCGGCTGGCGGCGTTGATCGGCCCGTCGTTCACCGAGCCCGACGCGGTCATGGCGGCGGCGGGTATCGATCTCAGGCACGTGACTCTTGAACCGCCGTTTCACCTGATCGACGCGGCGGTTCCGGATGGGGCGGACCTGGTCGTCGTGGGCAATCCGACGAATCCGACTGGGGTCCTTCATTCTCGCGACGCGATATTGGCGCTGCGACGGCCGGGCCGGATTGTCCTGGTTGATGAGGCGTTCGCCGATTCCATTGCGGGAGAGCCGGAATCGCTCGCGCGGGCGGGTCTGCCCGATGTACTGGTGCTGCGGAGTCTGACGAAGACGTGGTCGTTGGCGGGGCTTCGGATCGGCTATCTGCTTGGTGATCCCGGCGTCCTTGCCCGGCTCTCGTCGCATCGGCCCCATTGGCCTCTGGGCACTTTGCAATTGGAGGCGATCGCGGCATGCTGCGAGCCCGATGCGGTGGCGGCCGCCGAGGCCGAAGCCGAGCGGTTGGCGGTCACAAGGTCCGCGATGGTAGCCGCATTGAAAGAGTTGGGACTGGACGTCGTCGAGGGAAGTGCGCCGTTCGTCTTGTTCTGCGTGCCGGATGGGCATCTCGTCCGAAAGCATCTGATCACCAGGGGAATTGCCGTGCGCCGCTGTGACACGTTCGTCGGTCTGGGCGCGAATCATCTGCGTGTCTCGGTGCGGCCCGAATGGCCGGTCCTGGTCGACGCGATCGCGGAGGTCCTTCGGTGAGTGTTGTTCTGCGCGATGTCATCGGGGTCTTGGACGACGCCTACCCGCCGCACCTTGCCCACAGTTGGGATTCCGTCGGGCTGGTCTGTGGCGACCCCGATGACGTCGTCGATTCGGTGACCGTCGCGGTCGACGCAACTGCCGCCGTCGTCGATGCGGTTGGGGAGCGGGGGCTGCTCCTGGCGCACCATCCACTGCTGTTGCGGGGCGTTGACACCGTGGCCGCGAGTACCCCCAAAGGAAGTCTGATTCACGGGTTGATCCGCAGGGGTGGAGCCATTTTCACCGCGCACACCAACGCTGACGCGGCCACCCCCGGGGTTTCGGACGCGCTGGCCGAGGTGCTCGGTCTTGATGTGGAAGCCGTCCTCGACCCGGCGGAGTCGTCGGCTGATGTCGGTATCGGCCGGATCTGTTCGCTGCCCAGGCCGGAACGTTTCGCCGACTTCGTGGCCCGCGTGCATGCCGCGCTGCCACAGACCACCTGGGGTGTGCGCGGGGCTGGTGATCCGGACGCGACGATTTCCCGGGTCGCGGTGTCTGGGGGAGCGGGCGACTCTTTGTTGGCGGTGGCCTCTGCGGCGGGGGTGCAGGCGTATGTGACCTCCGACTTGCGGCACCATCCTGCGGACGAACATCGCCGTTCCAGCGACGTGGCTCTGGTGGACGTGGCGCACTGGGCCGGCGAATTCCCGTGGTGCGCTCAGGCGGCCAGACTGCTGCGGGCCCGATTCGGTACTTCTCTCGAGGTGTCGGTCTCCGACATCCGCACTGATCCGTGGAACATCGATATCGATGCGCGAAAGGCATGTCGTGAAAGCTGAAGTGACACAACAGCGTCTGCTGCTGGAGTTGGCCGAACTGGACGGTGAGCTGTCCCGGCTGAGCCACCGCGCCGCCAATCTTCCGGAGCGGCAGCAGTACGACAGGCTGAAGGCAGACCACGGCGCGGCCAACGATCGGCTGGCTGCGCTGGGTATCGCCATCTCGGACGTCGAGGACGAAGTATCACGTTTCGAGTCGGATATCGAGGCTGTTCGGCAGCGGGAAGAAAAGGACCGGGGTCTGCTGGCGTCCGGCACCGTGAATCCCAAGCGGCTCGAGGAATTGCAGCATGAATTGGACACTCTTGTCCGTCGTCGCGGTGATCTGGAGGACTCACTGCTCGAGGTGATGGAACGCAGTGAACAGCTGTCCGATGATCAGGCCGCTGAATTGAAGACCATTGATTCACTGCAGGGCGAGTTGGCTGCGGCGCAGAAGCTTTGCGATGCCGCCATGGCTGAGATCGATAAGATTCGCGGTCAGCGTGAGGCGCGGCGAGCGGTGGTGGTCGCGGCGTTGAGCACCGATTTGATCGAGCTGTACGACCGGCAGCGGGTGGCGTCCGGTGTGGGGGCGGGCAGGCTGTTGGGCCGCCGTTGCGGCGCATGCCGCATCGAGCTCGACCGCGGCGAGTTGTCCCGCATTTCGGCCGCCCCTGAGGATGAGATCTTGCGCTGCCCCGAGTGCCGGGCGATTCTGTTGCGTTTCAACGGACCCGATCAATGAGTGTCGGCCGACGGTGAGGGTGATCGTCGAGGCTGATGGTGGCTCTCGGGGAAATCCCGGACCGGCCGGTTACGGCAGCGTGGTGTGGTCGTCCGACCATGCGACGGTGCTGGCCGAACGTAAAGAGGCAATCGGTATCGCCACCAACAATGTGGCCGAATACCGGGGCCTGATCGCCGGGCTTGAGGCTGCTGTCGATCTGCGCGCTGAAGATGTTGTGGTGCAGATGGATTCGAAGCTCGTGGTGGAGCAGATGAGCGGACGGTGGAAGGTCAAGCACGCTGCGATGGCCGAATTGCACCAGCGTGCCCGCGCTTTGGCCTCGAACTTCTCGACGATTGCGTATCGCTGGATTCCGCGGGAGAAGAACAAGCACGCAGACCGATTGGCCAATGAGGCGATGGACGCCGCCGCGGGAATTGAAGCGGCCCAGCCCGTTCAGGCTGCCGCCGCGCCCGGAGGGGCGGTTGCCGTACCGCCATCCGCATGGACCGGAAACCAAGGCTCGCCAACACGATTCCTGTTGCTGCGCCATGGACAGACCGAGTTGTCGAAGCAGCGGCGCTATTCGGGCCGGGGAAATCCGGAACTCACTGAACTGGGTCGCCGTCAGGCCGACGCGGCCGCGCGCTATCTCGCGGGGCGCGGTGGCATCGCAGCGGTCATCGCATCGCCGTTGCAGCGAGCTTCGGACACGGCGCGATGTGCCGCCGACGCATTGGGTCGCGATTTCACAGTCGATGACGACCTCATCGAAACCGACTTCGGCGCCTGGGAGGGTCTGACTTTCGCCGAGGCGGCCGAGCGCGATCCGGACCTGCATGGCGACTGGCTTCGTGATACCTCGCTGCGCCCGCCGGGCGGTGAAAGCTTCGCCGATGTGTCTCTGCGGGTGCAGCGCGTCCGCGACAGGATCATCGCGGAGCACGCCGGTTCGACGGTGTTGGTGGTGTCCCACGTGACGCCCATCAAGACGCTGCTCCAGCTGGCCCTCGATGTCGGCAGCGGCATTCTGCACCGACTGCATCTGGATCTGGCCTCGCTGAGCATCGCCGAGTTCTACCCGGATGGCGGGAGCTCGGTGCGACTGGTGAACCAGACCTCCTATCTCTGGTAGTACCCGCCCGCGGGAGCGCGGGCCGAGCGGCTCGACTTGTCGGAGGGCTCATCTAGCATCGAAAACATGTTCGATGGATTTGTAAATCTCGCCGCTGCGGTGGCCGTCGTCGAATCCGATGCATCTGAAGAAGCCCTCATCACGCGTATCGCAGAGCTTGAGCGGCTGAAGGCGGCTGCCGCGGCAGGGCAGGCCCGAGCGGCCGCCGCGCTGGAGGTATCGCGGCGGGCCGCCGAGGCCGCTTCGGGTGTGCCAGGCCATCGGCGGGGCCGGGGTTTGGGCGCTGAAGTGGCGTTGGCGAGGTCCGATTCGCCGGTGCATGGTGGCCGGCATCTCGGCTTCGCGAAGGCTCTCGTCTACGAGATGCCAAGCACCTTGTCGGCGTTGGAACGTGGCGTGTTGTCGGAATGGCGCGCCACCATCGTCGTGCGGGAATCGGCTTGTCTCGACGTCGACGACCGCCGGGCGCTCGACGCTGAGCTGTGTGGCGACGACGCGAACTTGATCGGCGTGGGGGACCGGCGCCTCGCGGCGGCGGCGAAGGCGATCGCCTACCGGCTCGACCCGCACGCGGTGGTCGACAGGGCCGCCAGGGCCAAGTCGGAACGGTGCGTCACCATCCGCCCGGCACCCGACACCATGACGTACCTGACGGCGCTGCTGCCGGTGGCAGAGGGTGTTGCGGCCTATGCGGCGCTGAAGCGTGCCGCCGATACGAATGCCGACGGCCGGAGCAGGGGTCAGGTCATGGCCGACACGTTGGTGGGCCGTGTCACCGGTAGAAGCGTGGCCGAACCGATGCCCGTTGCGGTCAACCTGGTCATCTCGGATGACGCGCTGCTGGCCGGTTCGTCCACTCCCGCTTCCATCAGTGACTACGGCCCGATCCCTGCCGAGGTCGCTCGCCAGATGGTGTGCAGCGCGGCACTCGACACCAAGTCGCGGGCCACACTGAGGCGCCTTTACGCCAGCCCCAAGTCGGGCGCACTGATTGCGCTCGAATCGCAGAACCGGGTCTTCCCGCGCGGTCTCGCGACGTTTATCGAACTGCGGGATCAGCGGTGTCGCACGCCCTACTGCGATGCGCCGGTTCGGCATCGGGATCATGCGATTCCGCATCGCCGCGGCGGGCCGACGACCGCCGAGAACGGTCTGGGGCTCTGTGAGCAGTGCAATTACGTGAAGGAAGCGGCCGGTTGGCAGGTGAGCGCGGACGCCGTCGAAGGTGAGCGGCACGCGGCGCGAGTCACGACGCCGACCGGTGCCTGCTATCACTCGACTGCGCCACCCGTCCTGCCCGGCCGTCACATTGTGGACTACAGCGAGGTCGCAGTCGCTCTCGCGGTGGCCTTCGAGGGGCACCACGCCGCCTGATGAACGCTTCGCGCCACCTGACGCGAGTAGTGTTGGTCGGCGCGGACGAGTTGGCCGGGCGGCCGCGGCTCACTTTGGTGGGTCGAGGAAAGTCCGGACTTCACAGAGCAGGGTGATTGTTAACGGCAATCCGAGGCGACTCGCGGGACAGTGCCACAGAAAACAGACCGCCGCCGCCGCCGATTTTTCGGGGGAGTGCGGTAAGGGTGAAACGGTGCGGTAAGAGCGCACCAGCATCCCGGGTGACCGGGGTGGCTAGGTAAACCCCACCCGAAGCAAGGCCAAGAGGCCGCACCAAGTGCGGCTGCGCAGGCGTTCGAGGGCTGCTCGCCCGAGCTTGCGGGTAGGCCGCTTGAGGCACCCGGCGACGGTGTGCCCAGATGGATGGTCGCCGCCGCACCTCGCGGTGCGGAACAGAATCCGGCTTATAGGCCAGCTCGTCCGCCTCAAATCGCTGAACAGGTAGGCGCACTCGCGTATTAGTAGCGGGTCTTTGTGGTGATTGGCCGACGTCGTGCTGGTTGCATCCGCGGTCTGCTCTGGCACCGCCAGATCCTGAACTCGTACACAAGCCACCGATGCAAGTCGAATTGAGCTTCGCCCCGCCGCGCGCCGACGGTTCCCGATCGCGCTGCACTTCGCGGTCAGTCCCCTCGCCGGCTTCGCCGAGCTGAATCGCGAGCGCCTCGTGCAATCCGTCGTAGGGCGGGCTTTGGGCGTGCGGAACCGAGCCTGAAGAAGGGTCTCAAAAAAGTGTGCGACAGGAGTAGGTCCGCTGCTCTTACAGGAGTAGGACCGCCGCACTGATCTGTGAGTGCGGACCGCTGTAGCCCGGCGACCACCTAAGGAGAGCCTCATGACCAGAGCGCACGTCCGGGCCAGACTCCGCGCGGCCACCGCCGCTGCGGCGGTACCGGCGATGCCGTACCTCGCCGGTGGTGCTGATCGGGGTGTCCTCAGTAGCAACGTGAACGAGTCTCCCGGTGCCGAAATCCGGCGTTACCTACCAGTCCGCAACCTAGATTCAGGAGTCGAAGAAATGATCAAACACGGTCGAGATGGCGGGGAAGCAGAATCTCAGGCCTCGCTGGAATCGCGGTGGGTTTCTGCGCTAACGGTAGGGCGAATCGGAGCCCTGGCGATCGCTCTGGGTATCGGCGGTGTGCTCGGCGCTATGGCGGGCACGGCGTGGGCCGACAACGCTGATTCCCCGGGTGCCGACCCGACCGGGACGAGGTCGGCAAGTGCCGGTGCCCATGCAGGCCCCGCTAGGACACACTCGGTGCGCTCGTCGGCAGCGGCGACAGTGAGGCGCTCGGTGGGTGTTGCCGATGTGCGTGGCGGAGTCTCCGGTCCGTCGTTGCCTCGGCTAGCCCCTGTGGCGTCGCGTCCGCCGGTATTGCCGCTCGCCGCGGCGGTGTCGGCTGAGTACGCGCCGCGGCCTACTGCAGTCGTTGCCTCGGTCTGGGCAGCGTTTCCGCAACCTCGGCGACAGGCGTCTGCGGTGGCTGATGTCTGGCTGGTCGGGGATGGCACGGCGCAGCACCCCAATGCCGGAATCCTGTGGGGCAACGGCTTCAGTTGGACCGCACAGACTTGCCCGGCCGGTGGCTGTAACGGTGGTGAGGGTGGCTGGATCGGCAACGGCGGCAACGGGTATGGCGGGGGTAACGGCGGGAACGCCGGTGGGTTCGGAAACGGCGGTAGCGGTGGCAACGGTGTGCTCGGGGGTCGCGGGGGCAGCGGCGGCAGCGGCGGGCTCTTCATCGGCAACGGTGGCAGTGGCGGGGCAGGCGGCGATGCGATTCTCAGCGGTGCCGGAGGAGTCGGCGGGGCCGGCGGCTCTGCCGGGCTCTTTTCATTGTTCGGCTCCGGCGGTGAGGGCGGCAACGGCGGCAAAGGGTCGGTCGGCGGATTCCTCACTGCTGTCGGCGGCGGCGGTGGTAACGGCGGCACCGGTGGTAACGGCGGCCTTCTGGGCGCCGGCGGCGCAGGTGGCAACGGTGGGGATGGTGGCAACGGCGCAAAGGGTGGGTTCTTCGAATCCGGCGGCAAAGGCGGCAAGGGCGGCGACGGCGGGATGGGCGGCGCCGGAGGCTTTTTCGGGACCAGCCCCGCACGCGGCGGTGACGGGGGCGACGGCGGGGCCGGCGGCACGACCGACGGTTCGGCCGGCGCTGCGTACGTCGCCAACAACGGCAACAACACCGTGTCGGTGATCAATGCGTCTTCCCCCAACCCCCAGTCTGAGTTCGTCCTCGCGGTCGGGTCCGGACCCCGTGGGGTCGCGGTCACCCCCTCGGGCACACGCGTCTACGTCGCCAACTACGGCAGCAACACCGTGTCGGTGATCGATACCGCTACGACGGGTGCGTTACCAGGCGGTCTTGGGACCGTTGGAATGGCCTCTGGTGCGGGGGGCAGCGGCGGTTCAGGCGGTGCCGGGGCGTACTCCACCAAACTTGTGATCGCCACCATCGACGTGGGTTTCAGCCCGCAGGGAATTGCGGTCAACCCGGCGGGCACCCGGGTCTACGTCGCCAACGCCGGAAGCGACACGGTGTCGGTGATCAGCACAGACACCAACATCGTCGTGGGAAACCCGATCGCTGTGGGGGACCGCCCCCACGCAATTGTGGTCAACCCGGCGGGCACCCGGGTCTACGTCACCAACGCCGGAAGCGACACGGTTTCAGTGATCAGAACAGACACCAACACCGTGGTGGGAAACCCGATCGCCGTGGGCGATTTCCCTGAAGGCATCGCGGTCAACCCGGCGGGCACCCGCGTCTACGTCACCAACTTCAACGACGGCACTGTGTCGGTGATCGACACCGCCACCAACTCGGTGATTGGAAACCCGATTGCTGTGGGCACCTGGCCCGCCGGTGTAGCGGTCAACCCGGCGGGAACCCGCGCGTATGTCGCCAACGTAGGCAGTGCCACTGTGTCGGTGATCAGAACAGACACCAACACCGTGGTGGGAAACCCCATCGCCGTGGGCTTCTTTCCCGAAGGCGTCGCGTTCAACTCGTCGGGTACGCGGGCTTACGTCACCAATATGGACAGTGACACGGTGTCGGTGATCAACACCGCCACCAATGCCGTCATCGGTAACCCCATCGCCGTTGGCTCCGCCCCGTGGGGAATCGCTCTCGGACCGTCGTGATCGGTTCGACTGACCCATTGGTCGAGCCGAAGACCGCCCCTGCGCTAGCGTGCCTTGCGCACGCTCTTCCGTAGCGCGGCCAGCGCCGCGTCGAGCTCGTCGCGGCATTGCTGTGCGAGGTCGGTCTCGCGCTGGTAAAGCAATCCGTAGGTGAAGGTGTCTTCCCCGGCGGTATGAGCGGCAGCGCTTTCCTGGCTCAGATGGGTGCGGCTGACCACACTGTCCTGGTGTTCGCCCAGCAGGGTCTGAATGCTTTTGGCACGGTCGGCTACCTTCGACTTACCGGTGGCGGCGGCGACGTAGCGTAACCTTTTGGCGCCCTTGCGAATTCGGTGGAGGGCTTCGTCGCGGTCCGCTTTGGCGGCAGTCGCGGCCGACTTGGCGGCTTTGCGCACACGTTTGTATGCGGAGTCGAGACTCTGGGCATGCGAGGTGCCCCGCTCGACGGGATCCGCCGCCACTAATTGGTCCAGCGCGTCGAGTAGCCGGAAGTAGCGGGGCGAACGCATGGCGGTCAAGGTGCGGCGCAGCCCGGTTTGATACCGCCGCCGAGCGCCTTCGACGAGGCGTTCGCGTACCGGCCCCCGGACCAGCTCGGCAGGCAGTGCGTCGAGCGCCGTCGAGTACCGTTCGGCCAGGACCTCGGCGTCACGTGCGACTCCCAGCACGCTGGCCAGTTGCCGTAGTTCGTCGAGAACCCATGAGTCGTCGGTCAAGCCGAAGACGTCACGAGACGCCTGAAGCAGACTGCGGATCTTGCGCGTCGTCACCCGCATCTGGTGTACCGAGTCGTAGACATCGGCACGTACGGCACGGTCCCACTCCAGTAGCTCCTCGACATGCCGGGCGACAGCCCGATGCACGGGGTCCGGTGAAGCCGAAGGCGCGGCGGGACCGGTATCGAGCACCTTGGCAAGTTTGGACCCGTGTCCGGCGGGCGCGCCGCCGGCGTCGACAAGCCGGTCCCCTAGTTGATCTAGCAAACGGGCATCGGACTTGGTCCCATTGCTGCCGCCGAGTTCGAGTTCCCACTCGTGCCAGCGCTGATCGGGTCCGGCCGCGCCGTCGGAGGGGTCGAATGCGCGCGCCGTCACCTCGTCGTCGCAGAATTCGGCGAGCCGGGCGTCGTCTGCGCCGAACAGCACGGTCACGTTGCGAACCGTCGAGATGCCGGCGACCGGAATCAGGGGACGGTCCCGGACGATCGCGAGCACCACGTCGACGAGCTCAGCGGGCGGCGAACCGGGTGCGTCGAGCGGAAGTCTGATCTCGCTGCGGGAGTCGGCGCCGGCGGGAAGTTTGAGGTGCCAGCCGGAGTCGGGCCCGCCGGTTCGGCGCCGCAACGTGATTCGGCGAAGTGCTAGGTCGTGACCGGCGGTATCGAAGTAGACCGCGTCGAGTGCCTGTGTCGGTTGGTGTTCGACGCGCTCAACCGCGGCGAGACCGTCGAAACAGGGTGTCACCGCATCCTGCGCGACGTCGAACTTGCGCTCGACTTCGATGTGGCGCTGCGGACCTGATCCACCTGATTTGGAGCCCAAATCGCACCTTCCAAAATGAGGTTCTGCTATCGAACCTACTTCAGGAAGCTGTGCTCCTCAGCGGGAAATGCGCCGGTGGCCACCTCGCTCGCGTATTGCGATGCGGCCTGCCGCAGTTCGGCGCCGACATCCCCGAACCGTTTGACGAATTTTGCGGTCTTGCCGCTTGTCATCCCGGCCATGTCCTGCCACACCAGCACCTGGGCGTCGCAGTTGGGCCCGGCGCCGATGCCGACGGTGGGAATGGTCAGCTTGCCGGTGATCTGGGTGGCGAGTTCCAGCGGCACCATTTCCATCACGACGGCGAACGCGCCGGCTTCTTGAACCGCGATGGCGTCGTGGATGGTCTGCTCGGAGGCGTCGCCGCGGCCTTGTACCCGGAATCCGCCGAGGCCGTTGACGCTCTGTGGGGTGAAGCCGATGTGGGCCATCACCGGAATGCCGGCCGCTGTCAGTGTCGCGATCTGATCGGCTACCCGTTCGCCGCCTTCGAGCTTGACTGCGTGCGCGCCGGTTTCTTTCAGGAAACGCGTCGCTGTCGTCAATGCCTGGGCGGGGCCGCCCTCGTAGCTGCCGAACGGCAGATCGGCGACCACCAGTGCGTGTTCGGCGCCGCGCACCACTCCGCGAACCAGGGGTATCAGTTCGTCGACGGATACCGGAACGGTGGTGTCGTAGCCGTAGACGACGTTGGCCGCCGAGTCACCTACCAGGAGTACGGGGATTCCGGCTTCGTCGAACACCCGTGCCGTGGAGTAGTCGTATGCGGTCAGCATGGCCCATTTGTGGCCTTCGGCTTTCCACTGCTGCAGATGGTGGGTGCGGACCCGGGTGCGGGCCTGGGCGTGAACCTGGGCGCACGAGCCGTAGACGGGCTGCTCAGATTTTTCAGACATCGTTGATTTTTCAGACATCGTTGTCCTCAATTTTTCGTCGGGTCGATCCTCGTGGCCCTTCGGGTCCCCGGGTTCGTGACGACTCAAGTCTGCCACTCGCCAAGTCCATACATGCGATCACGACGAGTGGATTTGCTCACACCGTTAACATCGGCGACATGCAGAATTTGCAGCGGCTCAGCGGCTTGGATGCCAGCTTCCTCTACCTCGAAACCCCGTCCCAGCCGTTGCACGTGTGCTCGATCCTGGAGATCGACACGTCGACGATTCCTGGCGGTTACACCTTCGAGAAGCTGCGGGGGTCGTTGGCGCAGCGGATCAAAGCCATGCCGAGCTTCCGGGAGAAGCTGGCCAACAGCTTCCTGAATCTCGATCATCCGGTGTGGGTGGACGACGAGCATTTCGACGTCGACCGGCATCTGCATCGCATCGGCCTGCCCGCGCCGGGCGGCCGGGCCGAGATTTCGGAGATCTGCGGGCACCTCGCGTCGCTGCCGCTGGATCGCAGCCGTCCGCTCTGGGAGACGTGGGTTATCGAGGGTCTCGACGGCACCGACCCCCGTAATGGCGGCCGGTTGGCGATCATGACGAAGATCCATCACGCGGCGGTCGACGGCGTCACCGGGGCCGACCTGATGTCGCAGTTGTGCACGCTCGAGCCCGACGCGCCGGCTCCCGAACCCGTTGAGGGCTCAGGGACCACCAACCAGGTTCGCATCGCGCTGGGCGGGCTGGCGCGAGTTGCCGCCCGGCCGCTCAATCTGGCCGCGAATGTCCTGCCGTCGACCATCAACACGGTGTTTGAGACGGTGCGCCGGGTCGCCACCGGACGCGCCATGACGGCGCCGTTCACGGCTCCGCACACGCCGTTCAACGCGAGCATCACCGGTCAGCGCAACGTGGCGTTCGCGCAGTTGGATCTCGAGGACATCAAGCTGGTCAAGAATCATTTCGGCGTCAAGGTCAACGACGTCGTGATGGCGCTGGTCGCGGGCGTCTTACGTAAGTATCTGCAAGACCGTGACGAACTGCCGGAATCCTCGCTGGTCGCGATGGTTCCGATCTCGGTCCACGACCGGTCGGACCGGCCGGGGCGTAACCAGGTGTCCGGCATGTTCTCGAAGCTCGAGACGCAGATCGAGGACCCCGCGGAGCGGTTGGCGGCGATCGCCGAGGCGAACAACACCGCCAAGGAACACAGCTCTGCCATCGGCGCGACGCTGTTGCAGGACTGGAGTCAGTTTGCCGCGCCGGCAATCTTCGGGTTGGCGATGCGCCTGTATTCGAGCAGTCGTCTGACCGAGGCGAGGCCGGTGCACAACCTGGTGATCTCGAATGTGCCGGGACCGCAGATGCCGCTGTACTTCCTCGGTGGCGAGGTCATCGGGATGTATCCGCTGGGCCCGATTTTCCACGGGTCCGGTCTGAACATCACGGTGATGTCGCTCAACGGCACGCTCAATGTCGGGCTTATCAGCTGCCCGGAACTTCTGCCCGATCTGTGGGACATGGCCGACGGTTTCGTGGCTGGAATGAAGGAACTGGTCGCGGCTGCCGGGTGAAGGACGCCGGGTGAAGGGTGCCGGGTGAAGCCCACCGGCGGGTCGGTCCGGCGGGCACCCGGGCGGATCATGGCAGCATGTCTGGCATGAGGCCGTTCAACCGACCCCGTGCCATCCGCCCCCGTGCGATGAGGGCCGCATTGGCGATCTCCACGTCCGCCGTGCTCGTCGTGGCGAGTGCGGGTTGCAGCAGGATGGTCGACGGCCGCGCCATGGTCGCCGAGCCGAAGATCGGCCAGCCGGTGCAGTGGGGTCCGTGCTCGTCGTCGAGCGGCGGCGACGCGGTGCCGATGCCGGCGGGCGGGCAGTGCGGCAAGATCGCGGTGCCGGTCGACTATTCCAAGCCGGATGGTCCGACGGCTGTCCTCGCGATGATCCGCTTCCCCGCCAGCGGTCCGAAGATCGGTTCGCTGCTGATAAATCCGGGTGGGCCGGGGGAGTCGGGTATCGAGGCGGCGGCGAGCATCTATGGGGAAATGCCGACGACGGTGCGGCAGCATTTCGACGTGGTGGGTTTCGATCCGCGAGGCGTCGGTGCGTCCACTCCGGCGTTGTGGTGCAACTCCGACGCCGACAACGACCGCATGCGTGCCGACCCGCAGGTCGACTACAGCCCTGAGGGCATCGAGCACATCGAGGGCGAGACCAAGGCGTTCATTCAGCGGTGTGTCGACAAGATGGGCAACGACTTCCTGGCCAATGTCGGAACGGCGAACGTCGTCAGGGACATGGATGCGATGCGGATTGCTGTCGGAGACGAGAAGCTGACCTATCTGGGCTACTCGTATGGCACCCGGATCGGTTCGGCCTATGCCGAGACGTTCCCGGACAAGGTTCGGGCGATGATTCTCGACGGGGCCGTCGATCCGAATGCCGACCCGATTCAGGCGGACATCGATCAGGCCCGGGCGTTCCAGCAGGCGTTCAACGACTTCGCAGCCGATTGCGCCAAGAGTCCGGATTGCCCGCTGGGCACCGATCCGGCGAAGGCCGTCGATGTCTACCGCGCCATGGTCGACCCGTTGGTGGACAAGCCGGCGATGACGGCGGACCCGCGCGGGCTGGCTTACAGCGACGCGATCGTCGGAACCATCATGGCGTTGTATTCGCCGAATCTGTGGCGGCACTTGACTCAGGGTTTGGCCGAGCTGTCTCACGGCCGGGGCGACACGATGCTGGCTCTCGCCGACATGTACATGCGCCGGGATGCCCAGGGGCACTACACGAATGCCACCGATGCCCGGATATCGATCAACTGCGTCGATCAGCCGGCGGTGACTGATCGTCAGAAGGTCGTCGAAGAGGACCGCATGCTGCGTCAGGTCGCGCCGTTCATGAGCTACGGCGATTTCACCGGGCATGCGCCGCTGAGTGCGTGTGCTTTCTGGCCGGTGCAGCCGACGAGCACGCCGCATCTGGTGGCGGCGCCTGGCCTGCCGCCCGTGTTGGTGGTGTCCACCACCAACGATCCGGCCACTCCCTACCAGGCGGGTGTTGATCTGGCCAAACAGCTTGGCGGAGCGCTACTTACGTTCGAGGGCACGCAGCACACCGTCGTATTCCAGGGCAATTCGTGTGTGGACGGGTATGCGGCCAACTACCTCCTGGATCTCACGCTGCCGCCGCCCGGCGCGCGTTGCTGATGTGCCGCGTTTCTGAGACCGACGTGTGATCCGCCGCTAATCCCGTCGGGCGCTTGCCATGCGACCATTGCTGCCATGGGAAGCACGGGTCGGTGGGGCTCGGCTGTGCTCTCGGCAATCCTGTCCGCCGTTGTGGCCACCGGCGTTATCGCGCCTGCCGGCGCGGCTCCCGATGTGCAGACGGCGGCGCCGAAGTTGGCTTGGGATGGCTGCCTGGATGTGCTGGGGGAGAAGTCCGACGTCGTCACGTCGATCGTCACCGAGCTATTCGGCTCGAAATGTGGACGTCTCTCGGTGCCGGTCGATGACGCGGATCCGACTGGCGCACAAGTGCAATTGGCGGTCATCAAGATTCCCGCGAGTGGTGAGCGCATCGGGTCGCTATTTGTGAATCCGGGTGGCCCCGGGGCGTCGGCGATCGATGCCGCTATCGGGTTGGGTACGGCGCTGGCCGGGAATCCGATCACCGAGCATTTCGACATCGTGGCGTTCGATCCGCGCGGCGTGGGGTATTCGACGCCGGAGGTGCGTTGCCGCACCGACGCGGAGTTCGACGCGTGGCGTCGCGAGCCGATGGTGGATTACAGCAAAACCGGCGTGGCGGCGATCGAGAAGCTCTACGTCGACTATGCGCAGGAGTGCGTGGACAAGTTGGGAAAGCCGTTCCTGGCGAGTGTTGGAACCGTTTCTGCCGCAAAGGATATGGATCGGGTTCGGCAGGCGCTCGGCGATGACAAGCTCAACTATCTCGGATTCAGCTACGGCACGGAGTTGGGCGCCGCCTACCTGCAGCGGTTTCCGGACCGCGTGCGGGCCATGGTTTTGGACGGTGCCATCGATCCGACCGACGATCCGGTCGAGTCGGTGGTCCAGCAGATGGTGGGCTTCCAGACCGCCTTCAACGACTATGCCGCAGAGTGCGCCAAGTCGGCGGGTTGCCCGCTGGGTACGGACCCGTCGCAGGCGGTGAACCGCTATCACCAGTTGGTCGACCCGCTCGTCGCCAAGCCCGGCCCCACGGAGGATCCGCGGGGTCTGAGCTATCAGGACGCCGTCACGGGCACCATCAATGCGCTGTATTCGCCGCAGTACTGGAAGTTCCTGACGAGTGGGTTGCTCGGGTTGCAGCGAGGTACCGATGCGGGCGACCTGCTGTTGCTTGCCGATGAGTACGACGGCCGCGATGACGACGGCCACTATGACAACGGGCAGGACGCCTTCAACGCGATCCGCTGCGTCGACGCTCCGACTCCGGCCGATCCGGCGGTGTGGGCGGCGGCGGATCTGAAGACGCGTCAGCTGGCCCCGTTCCTGTCCTACGGGCAGTTCACGGGCTTCGCTCCGCGCGACATGTGCGCTTTCTGGCCGGTGCCACCCACCTCGGCTCCCCACTCTGCTTCGCCGGCGCCGGCCGGAAGCGTTGTCGTGGTGTCCACGACGCATGATCCGGCGACGCCCTATCAAGCCGGTGTCGATCTGGCCCGTCAGCTGCAGGCGCCGCTGATCAGCTTCGACGGCACGCAGCACACGGCGGTGTTCAACGGTGACGAGTGTGTCGACGACGCGATCGTGAAGTACTTGGTGGACAAGGTTTCACCGGGCGATCTGCACTGTTGAGAAGTCTTAGCAGCAGCCGCGTAACACGGATTTAACAGCCGGTGAATACGCTCGCGGACATGGACCGTCAGAAGGAATTTGTGCTGCGCACGCTGGAGGAACGGGACATCCGTTTCGTCCGGTTATGGTTCACCGACGTGCTCGGCTACCTCAAGTCGGTTGCGATTGCGCCCGCCGAACTCGAGGGAGCGTTCGAAGAGGGCATCGGCTTTGACGGGTCCTCGATCGAGGGTTTTGCGCGCGTGTCGGAGTCCGACACCGTCGCGCGCCCGGATCCGTCGACATTCCAGGTCCTGCCGTGGACGACGAGTTCAGGCAAGCATCACTCCGCGCGGATGTTCTGCGACATCACCATGCCCGACGGCTCGCCCTCGTGGGCCGATAGTCGTCACGTTCTGCGCCGTCAACTGGCCAAGGCCAGCGATCTGGGCTTCTCCTGCTACGTGCACCCGGAGATCGAATTCTTCCTGCTCGAGCCCGGCCCCTACGACGGCTCGAAGCCCATCCCGGCCGACAACGGCAACTACTTCGATCAGGCCGTCCACGATTCGGCGCCCAACTTCCGCCGCCACGCCATCGATGCGCTGGAACAGATGGGTATCTCGGTCGAGTTCAGCCATCACGAGGGCGCCCCGGGGCAGCAGGAGATCGACCTCCGGTACGCCGACGCCCTGTCGATGGCGGACAACGTCATGACGTTCCGGTACCTGGTCAAGGAGGTCGCGCTCGCCGAAGGCGTGCGGGCCACGTTCATGCCCAAGCCGTTTGCCGAATACCCGGGCTCGGCGATGCACACGCACATGAGTCTCTTCGAGGGCGAGACGAATGCGTTCCACGGCCCGGACGATCCGCTGCAACTCTCCGATGTCGCGCGGTCCTTCATCGCCGGCATCCTCGAGCACGCCAGCGAGATCAGCGCGGTCACCAATCAGTGGGTGAACTCCTACAAGCGGCTGGTCCACGGCGGCGAGGCGCCGACCGCGGCATCGTGGGGTGCGGCCAACCGCTCGGCGCTGGTCCGGGTCCCCATGTACACGCCGCGCAAGGCCGTGTCGCGCCGCATCGAGGTGCGCAGCCCCGACTCGGCCTGCAATCCGTATCTGACCTTCGCGGTCCTGCTGGCGGCCGGTCTCAGAGGAATCGAGAAGGGTTATGTCCTGGGGCAGCAGGCCGAGGACAACGTCTGGATGCTCACTCATGAAGAGCGGCGGGCCATGGGGTACAAGGAGCTTCCGAGCAGCCTGGGTATCGCGCTGTCGGAGATGGAGAACTCCGAATTGGTGGCCGAGGCTCTCGGTGAGCACGTCTTCGACTACTTCTTGCGCAACAAGTACAAGGAGTGGGAGACCTACCGGGGCAATGTCACTCCGTTCGAGTTGAAGGAGTATCTCTCGCTGTAGGTCCGTGCGCTACCGTCGTGGGCGTGGCCAAGCCAGCGACGCAGCGCCCTAGCGTGCCCAGTGCCGGCCGGTTGGGTTTGGTCGAGCCGACGGCTCCCGCGGATCTGGCTCTGCTGGGGTGGGACACCGACCCGCACATCGAGTTGTTGTGGTCGTTGTCCCGTGCGCCGGATCCCGACCTGGCGTTGCGCACCATGGTCCGGCTGTCCGAAACGTTGGGCAGCGATTGGCGCGAACTTTGCCAGGCTCTGCAGACGGACCGCGCTCTGCGGGGCCGACTGCTGGCGGTGATCGGGTCATCTGTTGCTTTCGGCGACCACCTGATCGCCCATCCGCAGGCATGGCGTCTGCTGCGAGGCAAGATCTCGCTACCGACGGCCGACGACCGGCGTGGTGAATTCGCCGACTGCATAGCCGAATTCGGAACCGTGCCGGCGACGGTCATGCCGAAGTTGCGCGGCCTCTACCGCAATCAGATGTTGGTCCTGGCAGCCCTCGATCTGGCGCCCACGGTCGAGGACGAGCCGGTGCTCGAATTCCACACGGTCGGGGAGCACCTCGCCGACATGGCCGACGCCGCGTTGGGCGCGGCGCTCGAAGTTGCGGTGGGTGTCGTCTGCAAGGACGCCCCGCCGCCCCGGCTCGCAGTCATCGCGATGGGCAAATGCGGTGCGCGGGAACTGAATTACGTCAGCGACGTCGATGTCATCTTCGTCGGCGAGAACGCCGATCCGATCACCACCAGGGTGGCGGGTGAGATGATGCGGCTGGGTTCGGAGACGTTCTTCGAAGTCGACGCCGCGTTGCGGCCGGAAGGCAAGCAGGGTGCGTTGGTGCGCACGCTCGAATCGCACATCGCCTACTACCAGCGCTGGGCCAAGACGTGGGAATTTCAGGCGCTGTTGAAGGCTCGTCCGGCGGTGGGCGATGCCGAACTGGGTCGCGCGTATGTCGATGCGCTGGCGCCGATGGTCTGGACCGCTTGTGAGCGTGAGGATTTCGTCTCAGAGGTGCAGGCGATGCGCCGACGGGTCGAGTCGCTGGTGCCGGCCGATGTGCGGGATCGTGAGATCAAACTCGGGACCGGCGGCCTGCGCGATGTGGAGTTCGCGGTTCAGCTGCTGCAGCTCGTCCACGGGCGAAGCGACGAATCCTTGCATGTGTCATCGACTTTGGAGGCTTTGGCGGCGCTCGGGTCGGCCGGCTATATCGGTCGTGACGACGCCGCCAACCTCAAGGCGTCGTACGAATTCCTTCGTCTCCTGGAACACCGCCTGCAGCTGCAGCGGCTCAAGCGAACACACATGCTGCCCGCCCCCGGCGATGACGAGGCGTTGCGGTGGCTGGCCCGCGCCGCGCACATGCGTCCCGACGGGGCCCATGATGCGCTGGGGATCCTGCGCGAGGAGATCAAGCGCCAAAGCGTGCGGGTGTCGCGGCTGCACGCGAAGCTCTTCTATCAGCCGCTGCTCGAATCGGTGGGCGCCTCGGTGGGGCTGGCGCCGGGTCTCACGCCTGCCGCGGCTGAGCGTCAGCTGGCCGCGCTGGGCTACGAAGGTCCGCAGAGCGCACTGACTCACCTCGGCGCACTGGTGAATCAGAGCGGCCGGCGCGGCCGGGTGCAGTCGGTGTTGCTGCCGCGGCTGCTGGATTGGCTGTCGAACACCGCGGACCCGGACAGCGGTCTGCTCGCCTATCGTCAGATCAGCGATGCGTTGGTGGAACAGCGCTGGTTTCTCAGCACCTTGCGCGATGAGAGCGCTGT
>JAXLRY010000033.1:0-22290 GCA_046330895.1 Mycobacterium sp.
ACCGTTCGGCGGCCTGCAACGCGAGCTCGACCGCCTGCTGTGCGGGGATCATGCCTGGCCCGCTTCCGTGCGGGTGTTCAGGACGCCGGTGTTGAGCACGTTGACTCCCCGGAACAATGCCGACGGGCAACCGTGGCTCACCGCGGCCACCTGACCTGGCTGCGCCTTTCCACAGTTGAACGCTCCCCCGAGCCGCCACGTCGACGGCCCGCCGACCGCCTCCATGGAATTCCAGAAATCGGTGGTGGTCGCCTGGTAGGCGACATCACGCAACTGCCCATCGAGCAGTCCGTCGCGGATCCGGTAGAACCGCTGACCGGTGAACTGAAAGTTGTACCGCTGCATATCGATTGACCATGATTTGTCGCCGACGACATAAATGCCGTTCTGAACTCGGGCAATCAGATCGTCGGTGCTGAGATCGTCGGTACCCGGCTGCAAAGACACATTCGCCATCCGCTGGATCGGAACGTGATGTGGCGAGTCTGCGTACGAGCACCCGTTGGACCGGGCCACACCGAGCCTGGGCGCGAACACCCGGTCAAGCTGGTACCCGACGAACATCCCGTCGCGAACCAGGTCCCAGCTCTGCGCCGCGACGCCGTCGTCGTCGAATCCGGTTGTCGCCAAGCCATATTCGACGGTTCGATCGGCGGTCACGTTCATCAGCGGCGAACCGTACCGTAACGAATTCAACTTGTCCGGGGTGGCGAACGACGTTCCGGCGTAGGCCGCCTCATAGCCGATCGCCCTGTCGTATTCGGTTGCATGACCAATGGATTCGTGAATGGTCAGCCACAGATTCGTCGGATCTATCACCAGGTCGGTGGGTCCGGCGACGACACTGGGTGCCTTCGTCTTCTCGGCCAGCAGCGCCGGCAACTCCGCCAATTCGGCCGACCAGTCCCACACATCGTCTCCGGCGACGGCCTCCCAGCCGCGGGCGGTGGGCGGAGCCAAAGTGCGCATCGATTCGAAGCTGCCCGCCGCTGAATCGACACTCACCGCCTCGAGAACCGGCATCACCCGCACCCGCTGCTGGGTGATGGCGGATCCGAACGTGTCCGCGTAGAACGTCTTCTCCTTGACCGTGTTCACCATCGCCGAAACGTGGTCCACGCCGTCGGCAGCGAGGAGGCGGCCGGAGTATTCGCCGAGCACCGCGATCTTGTCCGCCGTCGACACCTCGAACGGATCGATCCGATAGTCGGACACCCACGTGACGTCGTTGTACACCGGCTCATCGGCCAACTGGACCCGCTCGGCGTTCAGCGCCGCGAGCGTCGCCGCCACCGCGACCGCCCGCCTCGCAGTCTCGGCGGCCACCTCGGGCGCGAGCTCCGCGTGCGAAGCGAAGCCCCACGTGCCATCGACGATCACCCGCACGGCCAGACCGATCTCCCGGTCCAGGACGGCGGTCTCCAATTCCCCGTCCCGCAACTGCACCACCTCGGTGGTCAGCGAGTGGATACGCAGATCCGCATAGTCCGCGCCGGCCTCCCTGGCGGCCGTCAGCGCGGCGTCGGCAAGGCGGTGGCGGGGCAACGCGAGGAAGTCCTGGTCCACAGTGGGCGATTTCAGCCTGGGCGCTGGCACCGGTCTACCGTAACGGGCATGACCACCCGGCGCGCGCGCCCGAGCCTGCTCGGCTACGGGCTCCTGGCACCGAGCCTCTTCGGGGTGCTGTGTTTCCTGCTCCTGCCGATGCTCGTGGTGGTGTGGCTGAGCCTCCACCGCTGGGATCTGCTGGGCCCGATCCACTATGTGGGCCTGGACAATTGGCGGTCCGTCCTGGGTGACAGAACTTTCGGCAACTCGCTGTTTGTCACGCTGGCCTTCATCGCACTGGTCGTCCCGGCACAGATCGTGCTCGGGCTGGCCGCCGCGTCACTGCTGGCAAAGGAGCTTCCCGGAAGCGGACTCTTCCGCACCCTGTACGTCGTGCCGTGGATCTGCTCACCACTGGCCATCGCGGTACTGTGGCGCTGGATTCTGGCGCCCACCGACGGGGCGGTCAGCACGGTGCTGGGGCGGCGAATCGAGTGGCTGACCGATCCGGGACTTGCGCTGCCCGTGGTCTCCGCCGTCACGGTGTGGACCAACGTCGGCTATGTCGCCCTGTTCTTCCTCGCCGGCATTCTCGCTATCCCCCCGCAGGTGCACGCCGCCGCCAGGCTGGACGGCGCGACGGCTTGGCAACGCTTTCGGCACATCACCCTGCCGATGCTGCGACCCACCCTGTTCTTCGTATCGGTCACCGGCATCGTGAGCGCGGCCCAGGTGTTCGACACCGTTTACGCGCTGACCGGCGGTGGACCTGCCGGCCACACCGACCTTGTCGCGCATCGCATCTATGCCGAGGCTTTCGGCGCGGCAGCCATCGGCCGGGCCTCGGTGATGGCGCTGGTGCTGTTCGTCATCCTGGTCACGGTGACAGTGGGCCAGCACCTGTACTTCCGGCGCCGAGTCAGCTATGAAGTCACGTAACGGCGCCATCTACGCCTGCCTGGTGGCGGGCGCGCTCATCACGCTGGCGCCCTTCGCGTTGGGACTGCTGACAGCGTTCACGTCAGCCCATCAGTTCGCCACGTCCGCCCCCCTGGCGCTCCCGAACCCGCCGACCCTGGCCAACTTCGCCGCGCTGGGCGACGCGGGCTTCGGGCGCGCGCTGCTGGTCACCGCGCTGATGACGGCCATGATCACGCTGGGCCAGCTGACGTTCTCGATACTGGCCGCCTACGCGTTCGCCAAGCTGGAATTCCGCGGCCGGGATGCCCTGTTCTGGCTGTACATAGCCACACTGATGGTCCCGGCAACCGTCACAGTGATTCCGCTCTACCTGATGATGGCCGAGACCGGGCTGCGCAACAGCTTCTGGGCGTTGGTGCTGCCACTGATGTTCGGCTCGCCGTATGCAATCTTCCTGCTTCGCGAATACTTCCGCACCATCCCCGCCGACCTGCTCAACGCGGCGCGTCTGGACGGGGCCAACACCCTCGACGTGATCGTCCACGTCGTGATTCCCTCGAGCAAACCGATCATCGCCACGCTCACTCTCATAACGGTTGTGAGCCAATGGAATTCGTTCATGTGGCCGATGGTGATCACCAGTGGATCCAAGTGGCGGGTGCTCACTGTGGCGACGGCGGGCCTGCAAACGCAATACAACGCGCAGTGGACGCTCATCATGGCGGCGACGACGGTGGCGATAGTCCCGCTGTTGGCCCTGTTCCTGGCGTTCCAACGGCACATCGTCCGCTCGATCGTCGTCACGGGCCTCAAGTGACGTCCAAGCGCGCACTTGGCGCACTGCTCGCATCAGCGCTGCTACTCGTGGCCGCCGTCGTGGCGCTGGGACGCGACCACACCAGCAAGACGACGATCACGGTGAGGCTCTGGGACCCGGAAGTCGCCACCGCCTACGAAGAGTCGTTCAAGGAATTCGCCAAAAGCCACCCCGGCATCGAGGTGCGCACGAACGTCGTCCCCTACGCCGGCTACTTCGACACCCTGCGCACCGATGTGGCCGGCGGCGGCGCCGACGACATCTTCTGGATCAACAACGCACACTTCGCCGAATACGCCGACAACAACCGACTCATGCCCATCGACCCCACAGCGGACTGGGACCCGTCGGTGATGACACAGTTCACCCGCAACAACACCTTGTGGGGTGTGCCCCAGTTGACGGACGCAGGGATTGCCCTCTACTACAACGCCGACCTGCTGGCCGCCGACGGCGTCGACACAACAACACTCGACAACCTGACCTGGAACCCCGACCCCGCCCAGGACACCCTCAGACCACTGCTGAAGCAACTCACTCACGGACGGCAGTGGGGGTACAACGCGGCCAACGACATTCAGGCCATCTACCTCAACTACATCGGATCGGCCGGCGGCACATTCGCCGACAACGACAGATTCGCCTTCGACAACCCGGCCGCGGCAACGGCGTTCACCTATCTGGTCGACCTCATCAACACCGACCAGGTGTCGCCACCGGCCTCCGACACCAACGACAACGGCGACTTCTCCCGCAACCAGTTCCTGTCCGGCCGGATGGCGCTGTTCCAATCCGGGACGTACAACCTGGCACAGATCGCCGACCAAGCCGGCTTCCACTGGGGGGTGGCGATGCTGCCGGCGGGACCCACAGGCAGGGTCAGCGTGACGAACGGCATCGTCGCAGCCGGCAATGCGGCGTCAAAAAATGCCGGCGCCGCACGAGAAGTTCTGGCCTGGCTGGGCAGCACACAGGGCAACGAGTTCGTGGGCCGCCGCGGCGCCGCGATCCCCGCGAATCTCCCGGCACAGAAGGTGTACTTCGACTACTGGAACACCCGGGACATCGACGTCACACCGTTCTTCGCGGCGCTCGAACGGCGGATCCCAGCACCCGGCGGTGCCGGATTCGCCGCCGGCTACCAAGCGCTCACACCCTATTTCGACGAAATGTTCCTCGGCAGAACACCTGTGGGCCAAGCACTCTCACAGGCACAGCGCGCCGCCAACGCAGCCGCCGACAACTGAGATCAGAGCCCGACCAACTCCACCCCCACCGACACCCCGCACAGCACCCCGACGATCGCCAGCACGATCCAGTCAGAGATACCCGGCCCCGACCGTCCCGCCGAAATCTGGCCGGTTCCACCGCGTGCGGTGATCGCATCCCCCATCTCGTCGGCGCGCCGCAGGGCGACGGTGATACCAGCGGCAAGCAGGTCGACCATCTCGATCACCCACCGCCGCCTGCGCTCCCTACGGGTCGCCAGCACCGGGCGCGGCCGCAGCCGTCGTGCCGCATACAGCATGCGGAACTCGTCGAGCAGCATCGGAAACGCCCGCAGCGCCAATGCCAGCGCAACGGCCCATTCGTCCACCGGCACCCGCAACAACTTGAACGGGCGGCCCAACCTGGCCACGGCAGGGGCGACGTCGGCGACATTCGTGGTCCACGACACCATCGCCCCGGCAGCCAACAGCACCAGCGACAGCGCCGTGATCCGGAGGAACTTCAGCAGCCCGCCCATCCCGAGCTCCAAAGAGGCGACGTGCAGCACCGGGCTGCCCCCTGCCATTGCGGCAGTCAGGCCGCCGATGAGGATCAGGATCCACAGCCAGAACGGAATCGACGGCAGCACACCCCGCGGAATGCGTGCGATCCGCAACGCAGCGACAAGCAGCACCGCGACAAGACCGATCGGAATCCAGCCGGGATAGAACGACAACAGCAACGACACCGCGAAGACGACGATCAGTTTGGTGCCCGCCCACAACTCGTGGATGGGCGACGTTCCCGGCACGGGCCGCAACAACACGACCGGGCGGGCCTGCCGTTCGCGACTCATGAGGCATCCGCCATCAGGCATCACCCGACGACGCCAGGACGCCGTTGCCCAGGTGAAGAACCCGCGGACACAGATCCTCCAGACCCACGAAGTCGTGCGATATCACCACGACCGTCAATCCGGTGTTCTCACGAAGATCGGCCAGCAGCCGCAACAACCCGTGCTGGCTCGCCGCGTCCAGGCCGGCGAGAGGTTCGTCGAGGATCAACGCCTGCGGCCGGCGGGCAAGCAGTCCCGCGATGACGACCCGACGCATCTGACCACCGCTGAGCTGGTCGATTCGCCGTCGCGCCAAAGACCCGTCCAGACCGACAGTGGCCAAAGCGGACACCACCCGCGCCCGGTCCTCAGGAGGAAAGCCTGCTGCCGAAGCCACTTCCAGGTCAACTCGGCTGCGCATCAACTGCAAGCGGGCGGTCTGGAACGCAATGGCGACATCGCCGACGCAATTCTGCGCCGGACGCCCGCGCACCAGGCACGACCCGGATGTGGGCGCAATCAGTCCGGCCATGATCCACGCCAGCGTCGACTTGCCCGAGCCGTTGTCACCGTGGATCAGCACGCCCTCGCCCTCACCGACGGTGAAGCTCACATCGTCCAACGCCGTCTTGGCCCAGGGCGTCCCCAAGCCGTACTCGTGCCTGACGTGCTCCACCTCGAGAACGGGCACACCGGTCGACACCCGAGACGGGCCCGCGTGAACCGGCGCCGCGGCGCTCTCCACCATCGACATGTTGTCCAGGGATTCACTGAGGTTCACGACCTTGTCGGCCGCATCGGCTTCCGCCGTGTAATGCGTGATATGCACCAACGCCATCCGGTGCCGTTCGGTGAGACCGGACAGCACCCCCATCAAAGCTTCCCGGCCCTCCTGATCGACCATGCTGGTGACCTCGTCGGCGATCAGCAACGACGGCTTCCGCGCCAGCGCCGCGGCAACCGCGAGCCGTTGCAGTTCGCCACCCGACAAGCCACCGGTGTCCCGTTCCTCCATCCCGGCCAGGCCCACCTCGGCGAGAACACCCGAGACGTCGATGTCAGAGCCCGCCGGCAGCCCCCACACCACATCGTCGGCCACCCGGGTTCCCAGCACCTGGCTCTCGGGGTGCTGCAGCACCACAGCGGTGCCGCCCAGCCGCCCCAAACCCACGCCCCCAGGCCGTGAAATCGTCCCCGACGTCGGCGCCCGGCCCGCGAGCAACAGCATCATCGTGGTCTTGCCCGACCCGTTGGCTCCGGTGACGGCCACATGTTCACCTGCCTCGACATCGAGGCTGACCGGAGCGAGCGCGTCGTGATCGGCATGCGGATACCTGAAGCGAACGGAATCCAACCGCACCGGAATCGGCCCCGGCGCGCCCGTGTCACTGAGCGAGTCGAGCTTGTGCACGTCGGGAATGACCCGCAATCTCTCCAAGACGTGCGACAGGATCCACCACCCGACCAGCGAGACGGTCATCACCGACAGGATCGCGTACAGCATCATCAGCCCGTGCCAATTGGCAAGGGCCGCAGTGAACATGCGCTTGAAGTCCTCCGCGGCGGGACGCATCGACTCGAATTTCGACATATAGGCGACCACGCCGTCCGCGTTGGCCGTCATCGCCTCGAACGTCAACGTCCGCAGCCGCACCAGCACGGTCAGCGCACCGATGATCCAGAACCCGAAAATCACCGCGGCGACGAACGACACCGCGATCACCGTCGGCGTACCCCGCCCGCGCCGTTTGATGATGCCGGTGAGACCACCGATGTACGCGCAGTTGACCACCACCATGAAGCCACTGATACCCGCGATCAGAAAAGCGACGACCCCGGCCGCGAACGCGGCGGCCAGCAGCACCCGAATCCGGTAGCGATAGCCGAGCAAACCCATCGGGACCGTCACCAGCAACGCCAGACCCTGCCCGAAGGGCACCACCACGGCGAGAATGGAGATCGTGGCGCTCATCGCAGCCATCACCGCGGCTTGTGCTACTTCGACGGGGGTGAGCGCGCGGCCTGCCATCACATCCAGACGAGGGTGTTTGCGGCATCTCGCGGCTTGGCGAGCGCATGGCTCGCGCCGAGAAGGTCACCGGTGATGGTGGCGCAGAATCGATACAGCGGCAGATCGAAGATGGAGTTGCGCATCGGCTGTTCGATCAAATACCCGATACGTTCGGCAGTGATGAACGTGGCCATGAGCAGAAACCCGACGAGAATGTCACTCCACTCATGATTGCCGCCGTCCAGACGGGCGAATGCCGTGATCGCGAAGAACCAGGACAGCCCCCGAATAAAAAGTCTGTAGAGAAACGGAATGGGCTGGTTGCGGATACGCTCCAACCCGCTCTGGGCGGTCACCGTGCCGGTGTTGGCCGCCATTAGCATCACTCGTGCCTGCGGGTCGATGTGACCGGTTGAAGACAGCGCCTGCACATCCTTGGCCTGGCGGCTCAGCAAGTCAGTAGCGCTCGCGCTTTCGGGATCCTCGGGAGTCAACTCGGCGACACCCGGAACCGGATCGATACCGCGCAACTCAGCGGACAACTGCCAGGCGTGGCGCACTTGTCGACGTCGCATACGGTCCAGAATCGCATCCATAGACGACGACCCGTTGCTCACAGCGCTGAGTCCGTTGTTCAGCGAACGCGCATTGATGATGACACTGCCCCACAAAGTGCGGGCCTCCCACCATCGGCTGTACGCATTGCTGTTGCGAAAACCGATGAACACCGAAGCGCCGATGCCGAGGATCGACAGCGTCGCGATAGCAGTGTCGAATTCGGGTGTCGGCAGCAGAACCGCGACGGCGATCATCATCACGAGGTAGTCATAGCGAAGGTGCCAGACGACCAGAGCGAAGGCTCTGAAGACACTGGTGCGACCCGAGCAATTGATCAAGGCATCACCCGAGATCGCCCGCCGTGAACTGAAACCGAAGGAGCGGGTTCATCTCACACCACGCCTCCCACCAGCTTGCCGACTGCATAGGTGGCACCGATAGCGATCACCCCGAAGGCCAACTGGCGGAAGGAACCGAACCACACCGAACCCTTGGTGAACCGGGCCGCAACTCCCCCTGCCAACAGCAATCCCACGGCGCCACAAGCCAAACCGGGCCAAAGCTTTTCAACTCCGAACAGGTAAGGCATGAGCGGGATGATCGCACCGATGGCGAATAAGAAGAACGACGAGATCGCAGCCACCCAGGGCGATGGTTTCTCCCTCGGATCGACACCGAGCTCCTGCACGAGGTGGACGTTCACAGCCCGCTCCTCATCGAGGTGGATCTCTTCGGCAGCCTTACTGGCAGTCGCTTCCGTCAGCCCCATTTCCTTCAGCATCATGACGAGTTCGACCTTCTCCGCCTGAGGATGCTGCTTGAATGCCCGACGCTCGGCGCGCACCTCGGCGTCGATCTGCTCGTTGGCCGTGGTCACGGAGGTGTATTCGCCCAACGCCATCGAGAAAGCGCCAGCCAGAAGGCCCGCTACACCGCTCACCACGACAGCGCCGGCGTCGGCGCTTGCCGCCACACCCGCGATCAGGGCGGTGTTGCTCACCAATCCGTCCATCGCACCGAACGTCGCGGCGCGTAGCCACCCTCCCGTCACGTCGGAATGCGAGTGATCCATGTCGTGCGGCAGCGCGATTTCCGGCCGTGACGACTTTCCTGCTTGTTGCGTCATGTCGATATTCAAGCCCAACCGATCCGACCAGGTTAGTTTCGGGGTATGACCTCGACTGCGGATCATCTGCGCAACACCCTGGACGGCCGATGGATTGACGTGCGAAACAGGATGCGCGAACAGCTTTCCCGTGAACTCTTCCGGCCGCACTACACGCCCAACACCACCGTCGCGCGCGCGAAGGTGACCGAGCAGTTGAAGCGGATCGCAGCCTTCGGCGCATCCAATGACGGATTCAAGAAGGAGTACGGCGGCACCGGTGACGTCGCGGCGGCCGTCATCAGTATCGAAATGCTCGCGATGTCGGATCTGTCGTTGATGGTCAAAGCGGGCGTCCAGTGGGGCCTGTTCGGCGGAGCGATCGAGAACCTCGGCACCGAGCGCCACCACGAGGCCTACATGCGCCGCCTCATCGAGCTGGATCTCCTCGGCTGCTTCGCCATGACCGAGACGGGCCACGGCAGCGACGTGCAATCGCTGGAAACCACCGCCACCTACGACCCCGACACCCAAGAGTTCGTGATCCACTCCCCCACCCCCACCTCCCGGAAGGACTACATCGGCGGCGCCGCCGAAAGCGCCCGCCTGGCAGCCGTTTTCGCGCAGCTGATCACCGGCGGCGAAGGCCACGGCGTGCATTGCTTCGCGGTACCGATCCGCGACGACGCCGGCAACGACCTCCCCGGCGTCACCACCTCCGACTGCCTCTACAAGGGCGGCCTGCCCGGTGTCGACAACGGCCGCATCATGTTCGACCACGTACGCATCCCGCGGGAAAACCTGCTGAACAAATACGCCGACGTCGAACCCGACGGCACCTACACCTCCCCGATCGAAAACCAGAACCGGCGCTTCTTCACCATGCTGGGCACCCTGATCCGGGGGCGTGTCACCGTGGGTGGTGCGGCGGCCGCTGCCGCGCGGGTGGCACTCGATATCGCCGTGCGCTACAGCCTGGAACGCAAGCAGTTCAAGTCACCCGACGGCGGCGAAGTGGTGATCCTCGACTACCTGGTTCATCAACGGCGACTGTTGCCGCTCGTCGCACGGTCCTACGCCCTGCAGTTCGCCCAGAACGAACTGGTGTCCAAAATCCACGACCTGCAGACCGCCGACGATCCCGATCCCGAGGAACAGCGGGAACTGGAGTCCCGCGCCGCCGGCCTCAAGGCCGCCAACAGCTGGCATGCCAGCGCAGCCATTCAGGAAGCCCGCGAGGCGTGCGGCGGAGCCGGCTACCTCGCCGAGAACCGGCTGATCGCCCTGCGCGCCGACACCGACGTCTTCACGACATTCGAAGGCGACAACCACGTGCTGTACCAGCTGGTGGCCAAGTCGATGCTGACCGCCTACGCCGACGACATCAAGGGCATGAGTCCCATGGAGTGGGTTCGCTTCGCAGCGAACTTCGCCGGCGACCGCGTCATGAAGAGGACCGCCGCAGAGACAATCATGCAGACGATCCTCGACAGCCGGCAGGACAACGAAGAGCAGGGCAGCCTGTTCAACCGCGGCACGCAAGTTCAGATGTTCGAGGATCGGGAGCAGTACCTGCTGTCCACGGTGACACGACGAATTCGGGCCAAGTCGAAGGAGATGTCGGCGTTCGACGCCTTCAACGCCGTTCAGGATCACGTGCTGGAGACCGCGAAGGCGCACATCGACCGCATCGTGCTCGAGGCCTTCGTCGCCGGAATCGCCAGCTGCCCCGACGGCGGCGCGCGCCACATCCTCAACCAGCTGTGCGACCTGTACGCACTGTCGGTGATCGAGGACAACAAGGCCTGGTACATGGAGCACCGCTTCCTGTCCACCGAACGCGCCAAGGCAGTCACCCAGGGCATCAACGAACGCTGCCGCGCATTGCGGCCGGTCGCGGAGACCCTCGTCGACGGCTTCGGCGTTCCCGAGCAACTGCGGTACGCCGAGATGCTGCATCCCGAGCACATCCTCCAATCGGAGGAAAACTGATTACACCCCTCGATGGGCCGGTTCACCGACAGACAGGGCAGCGACGGTGCGGCACAGTGAAAGCACTGGCCGCCGGATCCGATTCGGCGCGCCAAGTGAGCAGGCCGGAAAAGTCGAGTGACGTAGGCGGCAGGCAGATGCGTCCGGGTCCCTTTTCAGAGGGGTGGATCCGGGCCACCGCGCCGAAAATCGTTATGCCGCAAGCGGAACGAACTTGATTCGGCCCGCGCCGAGGCCCTTCCGCCGTTCGCTGACCGTCGCGGCAGAAGGGCCTCTGGCGTAAGCCGGCGGCATCCGGAGCCGCCCCTTCAATGCCCCGTCCATCTCTCGATGCCACCGTCAATAACGAGCCGCTGACCGCCAAAGTTTGACAGCATAAGTGCATGGCAGGCAGAGAACCTGACTATGGGCCCACCGCCCGAACCGTCGCCGAAAACATCACACTGCTGCGGGAAAGACAGCAGATCACCTTCACGCGACTATCCGAACGCCTAGAGCAGATCGGCTGGCCGCTCACGCCAGCGGCTGTACGCCGGGTCGAGAACTGCCAACGCCGGGTCACCGTCGACGACCTGGTGGCCTTCGCCATCGCGCTGAAAGTTTCGCCCGCAACGCTGCTGATGCCGCACGTCGACACCGCCGGTCGCGAACGCCACGTGACAGTGACCGGAAATCATCCTCGCCACTCGGTTCCCACTCCGGCACAAGATGTTTGGGAATGGCTCACAGCGCAGAAATTCGTCTTGAGGACCCTCGACCTACTGTCGTTCGGATCCCTGTCGTGGCCCCGATGGGTGCGCGACGAGGTAGATCGCGATCTGCGAATAGAACGGGAATGGACCGAGGACGCAGTCAACCGCCTGGTGGATCAGCTGCTGGAGTCAGGTGATGATGACCCCGACACCCAGCGTTGACTGTCGGTGGGTGCACATCCGGCCCGGAGAACGAGTAAGGCGATGCAACTCCACGATCGAGGCTGGAATAGCCTTTCTGCTGCGTCGGCTACTTGATTGGTAATCCCATGACTGGCCACAGGAAAATCGCAGTCAGCGACAGAAGGCCGGCGTTCAGCGGTAGCAGCCAAACCGACAATCGCAGCAGGTCCCCCCGATCAAATGAATCGTGACCTGCGTACATGAGCAGGGGCTTCGCGCACACAGGCAGCGTCAGGCAATAGCCGGCCGCCAACGTTGATGCGAGTACCAGGCTTACCGGATTAAGTCCAGTAACTGTGGCGAGCGGCAGAATGAGCGGCACCAAGACAGCAGACCGCGCAGAGCGCGAGTGGATGAACAGATGTGCGAATAGCGAGATGAGAATCACCAGCACCACCACCACCCACGGTGTATCCGAAAAGCTCTGGCAGCCTCCGATGAGCGGGCCCACCACGTAGCATGCCGATCCGCTGGCAACAAATATGTCGGCAAGTACCAGACTGGCGCACAAGAAAGCCAGGAGCTCCCATGGGATGGCCCGCATGGCCTCCACAGGTGTGATCGCCCTTACCGGGGGGAGCATGAGCGCCAACGTGCCGATCACCGCAGGGACGGCAATATCCATGCTGACGAACGAAGCGGTAATCCAACCCGCGATCACCAGTACCAAGACAACAGCGACGCCGAGTTGCCGGCGAGTGATAGCGCCCGGCGCAGTCTGCGATACGGGTTTCAGCGGGCGCGATCGCTCGGCCTTCGTCAGGTATCGGTGTTTGATCACAACGACCGACAGATAGGTCGCAATCAGCGCGTACGGGGCGCACCACATTATCCATTGCACGAAGTTGACCGAAGATCCCGCACTCTGCTGGAGCAACTCGACGGCGATGATGTGTGCTCCGGCGCCGAGAAGCGACGCACCGGCCGAGGTCAACACGACGACAGGAACGACGGTTCGAATCGACTTCGAGAACTCTGGAGATGCGCGCTCAGCCATCGACTCCACCACCGGGAGCGTTATCGCGGCTCGCGCCGAAGTTGCCGGAATAACCAGCACCGACGCCGTTGTCGCAGCGGCAACACGATTGATGGCGCTCGACGCCGTTTGCGGCTTGGACATGAGCCGCCCAATCGCATACTCAGTCAACTTGACACGGCGAACCGCTGCGGCGATCACAAACGCGGCAACGATAGTGAGCGTCGTACCGTTGAAGGCCGCACGCAGGCTGGTACCGAATGGCAATCCCGTGGCGACGAATGCGACAACCGCGGCACCGATCGCAACATGGAGATCTTTGACATTTCCCAGCAGCCAAAGCACAACGGCCCAGCCGAAAGCAGCGATTACCACGCGTGCTGCGACGCTGGGATTCCCAGGGGCGTGGAAAGCCAGGATCGTCAGACCGGTTCCCAACACCCCAATCGCGATCCGGCGCACCATCTAGGTCGCCGACCAAAAGCTGGAGATGAGCCGGGCCACCTGCTCTGCCCCAGCCGCCAGAAGCGCCTCGCCCTCTCTCATACCGGTGTCGAGGTCCATCGGACGACCAGCAATGCCGAACACAGCGTCGAGCCCATCGCCGGCAGAACCAACGGAATGCTCGTAGCCCTCGCCCAACATGCCCGCCAGACCGATCGCCACCAGGCCAGCTTCATGCGCGCGACGCGCGACCTCGGCCGGTATTTTTCCATGCCTTGTCTGGCGGTCGATCGATCCCTCCGCAGTGATCACCAAATCCGACTGCTCCAGCGACTCATCGAACGGGACGTAATTGAAGACAACGTCGAAACGAGAACATAGTTTCGCCCCGAGGTACGCAACGAGCGCTGCACCGAGTCCGCCCGAAGCCCCCCCGCCCGGCATTGAGGCGATCCGAGGACCGCGAGGTCCACAATCCTCAACGTGCTTCTGCGCCAACTCAGCGAACCGTTCGATGCCCCCCTCCATGATCTCCACGTCCTCTGCTGACGCGCCCTTCTGAGGGCCGAAGATTCGCGCAACCCCGCTAGGCCCGCACAACACATTCGTGATGTTGCAGACAGCCTGAAGCTCAACCGATTTCAGACGAGGGTCCAGCCCGGAAGCATCGATCGTTTCGAGATCTGCCAGGCCGAGCGCACCTGGTCGAATCAAATCACCACCCTTATCGAGCAAACGAGCCCCGAGCGCGCTGAGCATTCCAGATCCGGCGTCCGACGTTCCAGAGTCTCCACAGCCGAGCAGTATCCTCCCGGCACCCCAATCCAGCGCAGCCGAAACGAGTTGACCTACACCGTATGTGGAGGTGTAGAGCGGGTTGCGCCTATCATGCGGTATCAATGACAACCCGGCCGCAGCCGCCATCTCGACGACCACTGTGCTCGGATTGCCTCCAAATCGAGTCATCGGTGCGCTGACCGGGTCACCGAGTGGACCAGTTACGTCGACGTATTTCAACCACCCCCCGGTGGCGGCAGCCATAGTCACCGCGAATCCCTCACCGCCGTCGGGGATCGGCACCTGCAGCACCCTGGAATTCGGTATTGCCCGGGTCACGCCCCGCGCGATGGCCGCCGCGGCCTGTTCAGCGCTCAGCGAGCCCTTGAAGCCACACGGGGCAACCAGGATCGTAGGCCGACCAAGCATCTGCTGGCCCCGCTCTCAACTCGTCATTACCGTAGTTGAGCAGCTTATTGGTTGTTACGGGCTGAATGACGCCGAACCTCCGCCGAATAATGCGGAGACCAAACTAGGTGCTGGTCGAACGACGCGGCGCGATGACAGTGGTGGACGCGTCGATCTCAGTGAAGGTGGCCAAGTCACCATCGGGAGAGACCTTGCTCGCGATCTTGCGGCGCCCCGCGTCGATGATCGACTTGGTCGCAGGGTTGCCGGCCACCGCGCGATACGTTCCGACGATCTGTTCATAGCGGCGCCGGCCCGCCTTCGTGCCGAACACGTAGCCGACACCCATAACCGCGAGATACCCGATCACGGCACTCCCTTCCCACACACAACCGGCCTCCATCCTGCCTGATGCCGCCGAGTCGAGGGTCCCCTGGCCGGGCCCTTGGCGCGGACCGCCCGCTGTAGGCTAAAGTCTCCTGCGGTTCGTAACTGGTGCACCAGCACCCACGGGCCGGCGGTCCCCTGTAGCTCAATTGGCAGAGCTTCCGACTGTTAATCGGACGGTTGATGGTTCGAGTCCATCCGGGGGAGCCAGGTGTCCAATCTGCGCCGTGGCAAGGACTCACACGTGGCGCCGCGGAGATGACCAGTGGCGTCCGACCTGCCCCTGTCCGACGCGATGATCCGACGCCGCAATACGACGCGATGATCCGAAGCAAGCCCGGTATGGCCGTACACCGCATCCCTTGACTTGACCCGTGCAGTGTCTGCCATTGCCGGAATGCCATCAACTTCGGCGTTTCCGCTGATAGGAGGATGAATGCGGATGTCTGATAACGAGCTTGTCGTTTGCCGTGGATAGCCTGTCAATTGACGTTGGCCGTTTGTTCCGAGAGGAGTCGATGTTGTATAGCGAAAATCGCACGTTGGTGCCAGATGACTATGACAACGGCGACGCCTCACAGACGGGGCGGCCGGCGCCTACCTCATCCGCTGCGGTCGTGTTCGTCGACGACTGCTCGCAATGGCACAGCTTCCAGCAAGTTGCAGCCGTGGTACGCCGCCTCGGCTATCGCACGATTCGTGCGACGACAGCTCCGACAGGCCCGATGACGCGCGCCCTCGACAAGTTGCTGTACGACGACACCCTGTACCTCGGTGGTGAACCGAACTGGGAGGCACTCGCTGAACTTCTCGGTTCGATCACAGTCGTGGAGATGTATGCGACCGAGACGACTCTTGCCGCCATGCCCGACTTCGTTTACGACTTCCTGCCGCGGACCGTCGCACGGGACTTGCGAGTACGCCGGATGTTCAGCAACAAGACGCGGGCGGCATTGCTTGCCCGCAAGCAGGGTGTGCGCATCCCCGAACAGGTCCCGGGATCAGTTCCGCCCCGCGAAGTGATGCGGGCATTAGGTGTACCTGTCGTCGTGAAGAACAAGACCGGCGCAGCAGGCGCGGGTGTTCGGATCGTTGATACCCAGGCGGAAATCGAATCCATTGCAGCCACCTTCGAAGACCCGGGTGACTTTTACTTCGAACGGTTCATCGCCGGGGACGTGATGTCGTATGCCGCCATGGCCGATGCCGATGGAACTGTGCAGGAACTCACGTACCGAGGCGCTGCGCCACCGCTGCACCCCACCGGATCACCAACTGCCTACGAAGTGGTCGAGGACCGAGCCTTGCTCAAGCTGGGCAGAGCGGTGAGCGAGGGAATCGGGATTTCGGGCGCGATCAACGTACAGGCGATCCGCGATCAGGCCGGGAACCACTGGATGATCGATCTCAACCTGCGTCCATTCGGTGGAATGCTGTCCTACGACCAAAGTCAGTTCGACACCGCCGCCGGATATCTGTACTCGGTGGGACTCACCGAAGTTCCACCTGTGCATGCGACCGCACCTCTCGGACTCCAAGTGTCGGTGTTTCCGATGGATGCCGAAGAGTTGGCGCTCACCGGCCACTACTGGGCTGCGTTGCGTCACTTCGCGCGCACCGCACCCTCTTTCCGGGAAGTATTCGGTGTCCGTTACTTGGTCTTCGCGATGTTCAGCGGGGTTGCCTTCAAGCTAGACAATTTGATGCGCCGTAAAGGCGGAAATCATCGACAGCGCGAAGGCATCGACTAGCGGGGTGATGAGCCGATAAGTACGTTGCGAGATCGCGCAGGAGACAAATGATTGGCAAAGTAACAGCGAAATTTGCCGAGTTCCGGGACGCGGAACACAAGCTGGATTGGCTTCGGCAGGATTGGAAGTGGCGGCTGTTCCGCTATCGCCAGCGAAAGCAGATTCCGCTCAACTTGGCTTTCGATCGACGTCACAACGTTGAGACAGCGACGGAGATAACCCTCGACGAGGTCGGGGTTTCCGCCGCCGACGCGAGCCTCGGAAATGGCATCTATCGATGCATTACCGGTCAAGTCCAGGGGCGTGGTGTACGAGCTCGTCGCGTGATTCTTCGACGGGTTGGGTCAGGCGGTCAGTGCCGCTGGGGTGGCCTCCTGTTCTGTCGGTGAGCTGTGGTCGGCTCGGGATTTGCTGAGGACCTCCAGGCCGAGGTAGCGGCGGGACTCGGCCCATTCGTCGTGTTGTTCGGCCAGGACTGCGCCGACGAGGCGGATCAGGGAGTTGCGGTCGGGGAAGATGCCGACAACGTCGGTGCGGCGGCGGATCTCTTTGTTGAGCCGCTCCTGGGGATTGTTCGACCAGATCTGGCGCCAGATCGCCTTGGGGAAGGCGGTGAACGCCAGCAGGTCCGCGCGGGCCGCCTCCAAGTGGTCGGCCACTTTCGGGAGCTTGTCGGCCAGCGCCTCGATGACCCGATCATATTGGGCGTCAACCGATTCGGCGTCGGGCTGGTCGAACACCGAGTGCAGCAGGGTCCGCACCCACGGCCAGGAGGCCTTCGGGGTGATGGCCATCAGGTTGGTCGTGTAGTGCGTTCTGCAGCGCTGCCAGGCCGCCCCGGGCAGCGTTGCCCCGATCGCGGCGACCAGGCCGGCATGGGCATCGCTGGTGACCAGCTTGACCCCTGAGAGACCCCGGGCGGTCAGTGACCGCCAGAACGTCAGCCAGCCCGCGCCGTCCTCGGCGGTGCTCACGTCCACACCGAGGATTTCGCGGTAGCCGTCGGCGTTGATCCCGGTGGCGATCAGGGCGTGCACGTTGACCACGCGCCCGCCTTCTCTGACCTTGAGCACCAGCGCGTCAGCGGCGACGAAGGTGTACGGGCCGGCATCCAGCGGCCTGGTCCGGAACGCCTCGACCGCGGCGTCGAGTTCCTTGGCCATCACCGACACCTGGGATTTAGACAACCCGGTGATGCCGAGGGTTTCCACCAGGCGGTCCATCCGCCGCGTGGATACCCCGAGCAGGTAGCAGGTGGCCACCACCGTGGTCAGCGCCCGCTCAGCGCGTTTGCCGCGTTCGAGCAGCCAGTCCGGGAAATACGATCCGGTCCGCAGCTTGGGGATCGCCAGATCAATGTGCCTGTGCGGGTGTCGAATCGGCGGTGCCGATAGCCGTTGCGGGAGTTGGTGCGCTCGCTGCTGCGCTGACCGTAGCCCGCCCCACACAGGGCATCCGCTTCGGCGCCCATCAAGGTGTGGATGAACAGGGCGAACAGTTCGCGCAACACATCAGGGCTGGCGCTGGTGAGTCGGTCGGCCAACACAGCAGGCAGGTCGATATCGTGGACAGTGGTCATCGCGTTGATTCCTTTGCTCGAGTGACTTTGGACGGTCTCTCGAAGAATCACGCGATGACCTTCCATCACTCGGCAACGACACGCCGGGGACTGAGATCAGCTCCGACTCGTACACCACTGTGCTGGACGCAACCGCATTACCGAGGAGATGTTCCACAAGATCGCCGCGTCATTGAAAGTCGATCCGACCGAATACACATTCCTGGACATCGGTTCGGGTAAAGGCAAGGTGCTGTTCCTAGCATCCGACTTGCCGTTCCACCGGATCATCGGCATCGAATACGCCGAGGGGCTTCACGAGGCGGCTGTTCGCAACATCGCTTCGTACCGCTCCGACAAACAGCGGTGCCATGACATTCAATCGGTGCACGCAAACGCGTTGCAGTATCCGATGCCCCCCGGACCTCTCGTAGTGCTGGTCTTCAACGCACTCGCTCCCGAACTAATGGCCGAATTTCTTCGAATCCTGGATCAGGGGCCTGCGAGCGAACCGGACCGCCCAGTGCTCGTGGTTTACGCCAACCTTCGCACCGTTCGGGAATTAACCGGAAATCCCTTCGACGGCCTGAAACACCTTCGAGTGATCGATCGGGACAACCGCGTGATCGTCAGCGGCAATCAAGCCGGGAGACTTGCTCGGGAACGCTCGGCGGATGCCAAATGCTGAGCGTCAGGTGTTGAAAACCGTCGTCCCGAAACCACTCGGGCTCGCCCCGGTGTAGATGGGCACCAATCCGTACGGCGTGTAACCGGTGTTGAACGAGCTTCCGGAGATGACCGCCGGCCCGTTGGTGGACGTTGTCGTGTACGAATACAGCAACGTCTGGTCAGTGTTGTAGACGGAAATCTTGGTTCCAGCGGGCACTCGTCCGCTCTGCGTCGGGCCGGTGTACACCGACGATCCGATGTACCCATTGTTGTAACCGGAGTCGATGTACGCGCCGGATACGGCGATCTTCGGTCCATCGTTGAAAGACACCAGCAATGTCGCAACCGGAGCCCCGTCGACCGAGACACCGGATTGCGAGTTGGGACCGAACGTCAACTCGTTGACAGAACCGGTCAGGAGCGCGCCCTGATTCAGGGTGCCGGGAAGTGCCGTGATCACCGTGCTGGTGCCCGGATACCCGTTGTTGGGGCCGATGCCTAAGACGCCGTCGATGGGAATGCCGGCCCAATAGAGCTGGAACGCGGTCACCGAACTGGGCGTGAGGACATTGACTGCCGTCGGAGCGGTGACCACGCCACCCCCGAAGCTGACCGTCGTGTCATACGTGTCGTAGTAGAGAGGGGCCGAACTGCCATAGGTGAATCCCCCGCCGGAGTACACAGCCGACCCGAGACCCGTTGGCGTGTAAGCGATTACGAGACCAGTCGACCCACTGTCCAGTAGCACCAGGTGGTTCGGCCCGCCATTGACGGAAATGTTCACCAGCGGGTACGGGTACACGCCGTTCTGCACGAACAGCTCTACCGGAATGGTCGCATTCTGCACCAGCGGAGTGCCGTTGGCGCCAGCCTGAACACCCGTCCCGCCGGTACCGCCGGCACCGTTGACGCCATTGGTGCCGACCGGTCCGCCGCTGCCGCCGATGCCGCCGTTGCCTCCGCCACCACCGTTGGCGCCGGTGCCGGCCGATCCCGCGTTGCCGCCACCGCCGCCTGTACCGCCGGCGCCGACCGCTCCCGCGTTGCCGCCGGCACCACCTTCACCACCCGCACCGCCGAAAGCGCCCGGACCGACATACGCGGCGGTACCGCCGCCGCCGGCAGTCCCGCCCTTACCGCCCGCACCGGCATTACCGCCGGTGCCGCCATTGGCGCCTGTACCACCTCTGCCACCGACACCGCCCGAACCTCCGGCGCCGCCATCACCACCGTCACCGCCGTTATTGCCCTGTGCGTAGCCGGCAGTCGCGCTGCCGTCGCCGCCGGCACCACCAGTGCCGCCCTGGCCGCCACTACCGCCCTTACCGCCGACGAATCCGGCGTCGCCCTGCCCACCATTCCCACCAGACCCTGCTGCGCCACCCTTACCGCCATCACCACCGGTCCCGATGGCGAGGTTCGAGCTGCCGGGAGTGGTCTTGTAGCCGGTGCCCGGTGCTCCGCCCGCGCCCGCAGCACCTCCATTGCCGCCGGATCCGCCAGCACCCCCAGCCTTCTGGCTGCCGGTGCTGCCGGTGCCGCCGCTACCACCGGCGCCGCCGTCGCCACCCGAACCGCCATTGCCATTTGGCCCGAACAGGCCGTGGTAGTCCCCGGTGATCTGACTGGCCACACCACCCAGACCACCCTGACCCCCGCCGCCACCATTGCCGCCCGCGTAACCGGAGTTGCCGCCGGTCGCGCCGGTATCTCCGTTTCCGCCAGCGCCACCCTTACCGCCGGAACCACCGTTGCCGCCACCACCGAAGTACACCGAATTGTTGATGTTGTCGGCAGCGGTGGCGGCGAGGCCCGGGAATCCACCCAGACCGCCGTCACCGCCCTTACCACCACGGCCTCCGAAGCCGCCCGCACTGAGCGGGCTCGTACCCCCGTTGGCTGCCTGACCACCGGCACCGCCGTTGCCCCCCTTGCCGCCGCTACCGCCGGTGGTACCGGTTCCGCCGTCGCCACCGGCACCCGCGCTGCCGCCAGTTCCGCCGTCGCCGCCATTGCCGTTGCCGGTAGCCGCACCGCCCTTGCCTCCGGCGCCGCCGTTACCGCCCCAACCACCGGTTCCGCCCCTGCTGCCGGCACCACCGGTACCACCCGCGCCGCCGGCACCGGCAGCACCACCGGCGAAGCCGCCTACCGAACCGTCGCCACCGGCGCCACCATTGCCGCCTGCCCCAGCAGCACCGCCGGTGCCCGTCGTGCCGCCAGTGCCGGCACCGCCACCATCACCGCCCCGACCGCCCGAGCCGCCCGCCGCGCCGTTACCGGAGGCACCATTGCCACCGTTGCCACCATTGCCACCCTTACCGGCGGCGCCGCCGTTGCCACCGGGGCTTGGATTGCCGGGGCTGTATCCCTCGCCACCATTACCGCCCGCCCCACCGTTAGCGCCGCTGGTGGCGGAACCCGCCGTGCCCGTAGTACCACTCTGGCCGCCGTTACCGCCCGCACCCGCGGCACCCCCGGCACCGCCGTTGCCGCCGTTGCCGCCCGTACCACCGGTGCCGCCCGCAAAGCCGTCGCGGCTGCCCGACGAACCGTTGCCACCGGCGGCACCCGAAGCACCGCCACCTGCCGTCCCCGCGCTGCCGCCGTTGCCGCCGTTGCCGCCGGTCGTCGCATTGCTTCCACCGGTACCACCCGCACCGCCAGCACCACCCTTGCCACCCGAACCACCATTACCCCCAGCCCCCCCATTGCCATCGGCAGCCGCGTCATAGCCACTACCACCCTTGCCGCCAGCACCACCCGCAGCACCACTGGTGGCCAACCCCGTCGACCCCGCCACACCGCTCAGGCCGCCATTGCCACCCACACCCGCAGCACCGCCCCCGCCACCATTCCCACCATTGCCACCGGCACCACCATCACCACCGGAAACCCCATTACGGCTGCCCACCGAACCATTGCCACCAGCAGCACCCGAAGCACCCCCACCCGCAGTCCCCGCACTGCCCCCGCTACCGCCGTTACCGCCGGTCGTCGAATTCGTCCCACCAGTGCCACCCGAACCACCGGCACCACCCTTACCACCCGAACCACCGTTACCCCCAGCACCACCATTGCCATCAGCAGCAGCGTTATAACCATTACCCCCCTTCCCGCCGGCACCACCCGCAGCACCACTAGTGGCCAACCCCGTCGACCCCGCCACACCGCTCTGGGCGCCACTGCCCCCGGCACCGGCGGCACCGGCCCCGCCACCATTTCCACCCGAACCACCCGCACCACCATCGCCACCCGCCACACCATTGCGGCTCCCGGCCGTACCACCGGCCCCGGCCTTGCCCGCCGCGCCCGCGCCCGCAGCCCCCGCATCACCTCCGTCACCACCGTTGCCCCCGTTGGCGCTACTTCCGGCCGTAGCGCCCGAG
>JAXLRY010000034.1:0-21838 GCA_046330895.1 Mycobacterium sp.
TCCTGACGGGCCCGCACATAGTTCAGGTTCTCCTCGGCTAGCCCGCGGTCGTTGATCTCCATGATGACCCGCAGCCGGTCGCCGGTGTGATGGCCGTACCCGGTGTAGACCACGCAGTATTCCTGCCATCCGCCGGCGTCGCGATGAGCCTGGTTGAGGTTTGGTTGATCAAGCCATTTGCGCGCGATCATGGTTCAGCCCCCTCACAATCGGTTCCCCCAACTTCTTGCGCGGCCAAGTATGCCGACACCCGAGCTTCCATCGACCGGAAACGGGCAATACCGAGCGAGACGACCCGGCCTGCTATTCGTGGGTGATCGGGACACCGGCCTTGCGCGCCACTGCCCTTAGCTTCACTGCTGGCGCATCCGACATCCAGACACGAGTACGGCCCATCGCAAGCTCGCTTCGCATCGGATAGACCCGCCAACACCATTGGTGAACCATGACCGACCGCACCAACACCTGCCCATAGAAGTAATTCGGGACCGCGACCGAGCCGAGCACAATGTCATTGGCGCGCATGTTCTCCCAGGCGCGCAACCGATTGATGTCCCCGGCCCCGGGTTCGGGCTTCTGAAGGTTCCGCCGCGGCCGGGAGGGGAAAGCCCGCGTGACGAGGATCTGCTGCCACGGTTTGCCGATCAGCTTGTTGATGACGACGTAGTGCGGCAGGAGCCATCCGCGGCTTTCCCACTCTGCCCACGGCCGGCCCTCCTCGATGGCGCCGATCGCCATGAGCGCGTGCCGGTAGGACTGCAACGCCCGTACCTCATCCATGGGCGGCGCGAGTTGGAGTTCTGAGAGTCGACCCGCTGGAATCGAAAGCCGGTACTGGGTCTGTCCTGGCGCAATCCAGCGGTACACCGTCGACGGTTTGACTCCGGTGTAGGCGGCCACGGCCGGAACATTGACGCCGCCACGCGGGCCTACGCCATAGCAGTCTTTGAGCATCGTGAGCAGCCGCTTATGTGTCCACCGCGGGCCTGGTGCTGGCTCGATCGCATCGGCGCCAGCGATCGTCATTGGGGTTCTATTCCGAAGTCGTCGATGGTCAAGAACTCCCACTCGGCGACCGTCCGGTCATAGATCTCGGTGAGTGCCTCTTTGAGGTCCTCCAAACCGTTCTCATAGGCCTGCAGGAGCTTGTCTATGTCCGCGGGGCTCACTGTCATGCGTACCGTGCGCCACCGGTTGGATCCATAGGCGGTGGGGGTCCCGTCGCGGTCAACGACGCTCGGGCCTTGATACCCGGTCACCCACACGGTGCCGCCCTGCTGGGCCGCCTGGCGACCCTTGCGGGTGCTGCGATATCCCTGGGTCACGTTGCGCCGGCCCCGCTTGGTCTGGGTGACCCTGTTGACCGCATTCTTGAGCCCTTTGAGGTGATCGGCGGACGGCTTCTGCGTGCCGGCCGCCCACCGGCGCACGGTTCCCGGCGCCACGCCTAGCGCCTTGGCGGCGGCCCGAGCGTTGACGGCGCCACCGCGCGGCCCAGGTCCGAACACCGCCTGCAACATGCTCAACGGATTGTTCTCCACGGCTGCTTTACGTCCGGCGAGTTGTTCAAATGCCTTGTCGGCGAAACCTTGCACAGATTCACGCATCGCCCGGCGCACCGCAGTATGGGTGACGCCCAGCTTCTTAGCGACCGAGTTGACGTTACCGGTGCTGGAGTCGAATACCGACCCGTGCTCGGCGATGTCGTCGGCGTTGATCTTCCGATCCTTGCGGCCACCACGCACCATCAGTTCTCCCTGGAAATGTCAGTGTCGCTGAGCATTTCGGCACACCACTGATCCGGAGGGATCAACGCCTGCTTGCCGCGATAGTTGTGGCCGGTGAGGAACTCCAGGTGCTCGTTGAGCAGGGCGGAGCCTTCAGGCTTGTACTGGCCGAACCCGCGACCGAATGACTTGGCGTCCCCGGGCCATGCCGAGACGGGATCGGGATCGTTGGAGGCGTACAAGACGGTGTCGGTGATCAGTGCGAGCGGCCAGCGGCCGCTATCAGCCCCGATCTGCTGGAGCTTGTAGATGATGCTGGCCGAGGCTTTGGAGACGATGTGATAGCGCCGCTCGGGGCTAAACCCGGTCTTGCCCTCCATATGCTGCAGTGATCCCATCAGCCCGATCCCGGCGACGCGAGCGATCTTGGCCTGATCGCGCACGGCCTTGTCGTCAGCGTCGGCGGTGTCCAGTTTGAGAGCGATGTCCCGGAATCGTTCGTACCAGCCACGCAATATCCGCCCGTGCTGCGGCCACACATAAGCCTCGAGGATGGCCGGCTGGTAGCCCAACGCAATGGCCCGCTCCAGCCTGGGGGTACAGACCCACTTCGGTCCGTTGAACTTGTGGCCCCGCGGATTGAGCAGGAACGGCAGCAGCCAGTCTTGCGGTTCGGGAACTTCGATCTGCCAGTAGCCGGGAAGGCTCGCGTCGAACGGCACACCGTCGGGATGGTGGACCGGATCTCCGATGGGAAGTTCTAGACCGGCGATGGCGGCCGGGTAGGAGCCGCCACGGTCGTAGGCATGAACGTAGGTCATCGCCGATTCATCGTCGGTCGGTTTCCGCGACCACTCGAAATCGCTTTCAATGTCAGTGATTCCGTACGGCTCTTTCGTTCGCGATGGAGCAAAGACAACATCGCGCCATTCCAGCGGAGATCGGGTCTTGGGGCGAAGCTGCAACATCAGGTCCATGGCGGTGACGCCCGAGTTGATCTTCAACGGATAGCCCAGGCCATCGGCGAACATCTGCAGCCTGCGCGCGATCCTCGCCGGTTCGGCGTCGACCAGAATCGGATTGTCGTTGCCCTGCTTGCGGGTCATTCCGGGGATCAGCACCACCAGTGGGCCTTTGAGGTGCTCGCTGTCGGATCGGAAGACGCGAGTCCAGGTGCCCAGTTGCGCCTTCTCGCTCTGGGCGCCGCCGAATCCCCACCCCTCGTCGGCGGCCAATGTGACGAAGTCCAACTCGGCGGTCAGTTCACGAAGCGACTTGTTGGGATCGCGCCGGCTGATGGCCTCGACGTCAATCCCGACCTCGCGGCACACGTCCTCGGTGACCCAAACCTGGCCGGGCTCCGAGAATTTCTCGCTCAACCGATAGCCGATGTTGTGCTGCCAGGCCAACTGCGCCACCTGGCCGACATGCCGGATCGGTTCGTCCAATTCCACGCAGGTTCCATCGGGCAGCCAAAGCCCGTCGGTGTGCAGGACGGCGGCCACGACACCACCCAGCTCCACTGCGGGCTTTGCAGGGCGGCGCCCCCTGGCCGCGCGCTCCTGTTTGGCCGGCGGCTCCTCGACAGCCTCCTGGGGTGACGGTCCCTGCGTCGAACTGGCGGCGGGCTCCGCTGCGCCCTCCGCGTTGTCGACTTCGTCGGACGACGACGGCTGCTCTGGCGGAGCGGACGGAATTTGCAGCGCGGCGGTGAGCGCCGCGGCGAGCTGGTCGTCGGTTTCTGTGTTCAAGATGTCGACGAGAACATCGGTGGTGACTTCGATGTGGGCGGCGGTGACCATACGTCCCAGCCGGGTGTGGGTGTCGGCGAGGTCGAGAGTCCGCTGAGTGTTCTCGTCGAGGCCGACCCCGTAGATGAAGGCGGCGTTGCGCGCGTAGATCGGCCACAGCTTGTACTCACGGGAGATCCGCATGGCGGCCCGCCGCCCACGGAAACGCACATGGGCGGAGATCGCCGACGCCCACGCCGGCTGGTAGTGGTGCTCCAGGCGGCCTGACCATGCTGAGTGATCCCCGAGTGCGGCGAGGTAATCATGTGCGGCCGCGGCCAACGCCGGGGTGTGCCGTTCAGGGTCAATCAGTGCTTCCCGGAACCTGGTGACCCAGGTTTCCAGCAGGCGGCCCTGGCTCGGCCAGACGATCGCGGCGCTGATCTGAAGATCGTCGGTGGCCAGACCCGCCCCACCGTCTCGAATGGCGGCGCTCAAGCCAGTGAGATCCTCGCCGCTAAGCCACGCCTTTGTCGGCTTCTCCGGATGCATCGCCGGATGCGGCAGCGGCAGGAATTCAGGGAGATTGAGCGTCGCGGCCGCTGGCAGCGTCGCCAGCCATAGTCCGAAGGGCCGCTTCTCGGCGCGGGCTGCTGCGGCCGCCTGGTCCCCATCAAGCCGACTCGGCTCGCCTGAACCCAGCGTGAGCATTCCCGCTGAGGCCAGCGTCGGGTATTTCTGCTTGAGCAGGACCAGTTCCTCGGCCTGCTCAAGGGCGCGGTCCACGATCGAGTTGTCCATGACCCAGGTGGGTTGAATCGTCGTGTTCAGATGCACCCCGGCAGGCAGTGCCGCCGCGGTGATCGCGGCGGAGCGGCGGGGGGCTTTGCCCGCTTGGATGGCGTCGAAGACAGCGGCCGCTGAGCGGGCCGCGCTGCGGTCGGGAAGCACCCCGACCGCCGCCGTCCACCGCTGCAATCGGCGCCCGAGTTCGCCGGCATCCTCACTGACGACGTCGTCCCCAGCGGCCAGCCACGGCTGCGGCTCTGCGATCAACTCGACCGTGAACCGACCTGAGTTCGCGCCGCGAGAAAGAGTGAACCGGCCACCGCCGCCGGACAGTTCCCAGCCACGCGGCACCAGACCCGCCAGGGCACGACCCACCGCGGCGTCAATGTCTTCGCCGGGGGTCTCCTCACCGGTCAGCTGGCGCACCGCAGCGCCGATCACCCAGATCCGGGCGGTGTCGCCTTGTAGACATCCGCGCTTGTCGTGGGCCCAAACGATCAGCGACTCGAGCTTGTCGAGGGTGGTCACCGGCCCTGTGAGCCCGACTCCAGAGGGAAGGTGGCTGCCGTCTGAGGCGACGATCACCACAGTGCGATCCAGATCAGCCTCATCGGGGACGCCGGCCACTTTGGTTGCCCTCCCCCTTCGCTGATCATGGGCCTCCGGCCAGGCCAGAGTGAAACCGTCTGCGGCTACCCGCGTGCAGACAGTTTAGAGCTGGACACCGACATCTAAATTTAGCCCGTGAACTGGGCAGATGACCGCAAACCTGCAGCAGGGGCCATCGCGGCTACAACCGCGCCCCTGTAGTCGCGGTGTCAGGTCCATCTCAAGCGCACGCGGGTCCGCCGTTGCAGCCCCACCCTGCCATTTCCGGCCGATCAGCGGTCGACTGCGCAGATAGGATTCCCGCCATGACGCTGGGGGCAGGCGAGGTTTTCGCTGGGTACACCATCGTGCGGATGCTCGGTTCGGGCGGCATGGGCGAGGTATACCTGGCGCAGCACCCTCGACTGCCCCGCACCGAAGCCCTCAAGCTGCTCAAGCCGGAGATCTCCAACGATGAGACCTTTCGGGCGCGCTTCATCCGTGAGGCGGACTCCATCGCCGCGCTGGATCATCCCCACATCGTCACGGTCTATGACCGGGGGGATACCGACGGGACGCTGTGGATCGCGACCCAGTTCGTCGATGGCACCGACGCAGCCCAACTCATGCGGGACCGCTACCCGGCCGGCATGCCCGTGGAGGAAGCCCTCGCCATCACCGCCGCCATCGCTGACGCCCTGGACTACGCACATGACCGTGGACTAGTGCACCGCGACATCAAACCCGCGAACATCCTTCTGTCCCAACCCGACCATGACGGTGCCCGGCGAATCATGCTGGCCGACTTCGGGATTGCCCGGACCATGGATGACTCCGCAGGTTTGACGGCCACGAACTTCACCGTCGGCACATTCGCCTACGCCGCCCCCGAGCAGCTCATGGGTGAAGCCATCGACGGCCGCGCCGACCAGTACGCCCTGGCCGCGACGACTTATCACCTCTTGACTGGTGTCCCGGTGTTCCCTGCCTCTAACCCCATCGTCGCAATGAACAACCACCTCAACACCCCACCGCCGGCGCTAGCTAAGACGCGGCCGGACCTGGCCGCCCTGGATCCGATCCTGGCCAAGGCTTTGTCGAAGAACCCCGCAGACCGCTACCCCCGCTGCACTGATTTCGCCCGGGCCCTGGCCGCCCGCGACACTCCACCACTGGCCGAGGCGACGTCGGTCGGCCCGACCATGCAGGCGCCTACACCGCCACCGAAGCAACCCCGCAGCACGCCGAACCAGCACGCGCAAACCCCGCCGGCAGCCTCGCCGCCGCCGACACCGCCGGCGGACAAGCAGGTCTCGAAGGCGATGTGGGTAGCCGTCGCGGCCGTTGGAGTGGCCGTCGGAGCCCTGGCGCTGGTCTGGACCCAGCGACAGAACCCGCCCAGCTCGCCGCCACCAACACCGCAAGCCTCCACGTCTGTTTCGGTGAGCCAGGCCCCGCTGCCCTCCACGTCAACGCAGACCGTCACCAAGACGGTCCTGCCTCCACCGTCCTCGCCGAGGACCTATCCCGAGACCACCACACCGGTGCGCGCGCCGGTGTGGGTGGGAACCATCACCGGAACTTGCGATGAGGGCGGCAGCTGCGGGGTCAAACAGCGCAACGCACCGCGCAATGCAGCACCAGGCATCACCTCTCAGCCGCTTGTGGACGGCACCCGGGTGGGGATCGTGTGCCAGACCATCGGCGATACCCGCCAAAACGCGGGGTACGGCTCGAGCAACCTCTGGTACCAGATCGCCAGCGGCGCCTTCATTCCCGCTGTCTACGTCAGCACTGGAACCGAGGGCTTCCCGCAGTGCTGAAACCCTCGACGTGAGGACCGGATTGGCCTTGGCGATCCTCCTAGCGATAGGGGGCGTCTCGGCGGGATGTACGAACCACGCGGAGTCGACCAGCACAGTGCCGACTTCGCCCAGCAGCTCCACTTCCGCGGCCACAGCGACTCCTGCGTCGCCGTCCTCCAGCCCTGTCGGCGCCCCCGATCCTGGAGCGTGGCGCACGGAAGGAACCTCGGTGCAGGGCCGCCCAATTCGGGTGCTGACCCTCGGACATGGACCCCGGCGAGTGTTGTTTATCGGCGGCATTCACGGAGACGAAGCGGAGGGCAGCTACACCACCGCCGAGCTTCCGCCTGCCTTCACCGCCGCCGGGTTGTCCGACCGGGTGACGCTGACGATCATCGAGGACGCCAATCCGGATGGCCGCGAGGCCAAGACGCGCACCAACGCCAACGGCGTCGATGTCAACCGAAACTTCCCTGCCCCCAATTTCGATCCCAACGACGCTGCCAACGGTGGAGCACCGCTGTCGCAGCCAGAGTCACGCACCGTCTATCGCCTTATCGAGGAGATCAATCCCGACTTGATCGTCGTGATGCACTCCTGGCATGACAAGCAGTTCATCAACTTCGACGGGCCTGCCCGCCAGATCGCCGACCGGTTCGCGGCATCTAGCGGGCTGCCCGTGACGGCATCGACTGAGTTCGCACCTACGCCAGGATCCCTCGGTTCCTACGCCGGCCGCGACCGCAAACGTCCCGTACTGACCATCGAGTTGCGCAGGGGTTCAGACCCGAGAGCCGACTGGGACCAGATACGGGGCGCTCTGCTACAAGCGATCGGCGGTTAGTACCTGCTTAGAAGGGCCAGTCCTGGGGCTGCGGGGCGCCAGGCCGCCGGCCGAGCCTGCGCATCCGTTCTTGCGCCTGATACCAGCGGCCTTTGATTTCCGCCGCAGTGCGTTCCTGTGGGGTGAGCGACTCCCACCATTCCTCGTATTCGTACTGCTCGTTGCGGGCAATGCAGTAGCCGCATTCCGCCCCAATTGAGGCCAGGCTTCCGAAGTGGCCGCCGGAAAAGTCACGCACGACATGGCAGGTGCATCGGGGTCCCTCGGCGTCCTGCTGCGGGACAGCACCACTGTCCCCGGCTTGGTGCACCGGGGCCTCGCCGGGGCCGTAGCGGTGTTGGTCTTCTCCGCCGTGGCCGGCAAGGAACTGTCTGAGGTCGGTGAGCCGCACCACGGGATTCCAGGCCGGATGCGTTGGGTTGTGAATCATGCTGGGCGGCAGCCAGCTGATTGCCGAATCCAGCGCATCGTCATCGAAATCCAATGCATAGCCGGGCGTTTCGTGCTCGTCATCGACACGGATCTCGCTGATCCCCTTGTCCTCAAGCCATGTCCGGACGTATCCCACTGCCTCGATCTCCATCTGGGCGTCCAAATCGCGCCGTTGACGCATCCCATCGCTCAACGCCGCTTCAGCACGCTCCAGCTCCGCCACCGCTGACGCCGCGCGCGAATACCCATCCCGGGTGTCCCCCGAGCATCGCCGCGGGCCTCCCGGCTCCGAACTTCCTCGGCACATCTGTGGTCTCCTCGCCATCGCCGCTCTAGCTGCTATCCCACCGATTGCCGCCGGCCGAATTCAAGAGGACCGCTCCATCGCCAGCTCTGCGGACTCCGGCGCTACCGGCCGCGATGGCCCCCAGACCTCGGGTTGGGCGTCCGGCTGCACACGCGAACTGCAACTGCGGGCTGCTGATACGGTCGGGTCCGTGACTGGATCAGCAGGGTTTTCTCCGGGTTGGTACCCGGATCCGACGGGGGTTCCCGGCCAAATGCGGTACTGGAATGGCATGGCCTGGGGTGAGATGCAGGGACCGAAGCGTAACCACAAAAAGCTGTGGTGGGTCGTCGGAGCCTTGGCAGTGCTGGCTGGCATCTACCTGGTGGGTTCGCCCTATCTCACCGTCTATCAGATGAAGTCGGCGGCTGAGAAGCGCGATGGCGCGGCACTTTCGGAGTTCATTGAGTTCCCGAGCGTGCGCCAAAGCCTCAAAGATCAGCTCAACGCGCATCTGGCCGATGAGATGGCCGCAGACCCAGAGATGGCCGACAATCCGTTTTCCGCGATTGGATCGGCGCTTGCCGGAACGCTGGCCGAGAAAATGGTGGATGCCTACGTCACCCCGGCCGGCATCACACGGTTGATGGCAGGGTCAAGCCTCTCGTCTAAGGGTGACTCCAGCAGTTACGGAACCAATCCCCTCGCGGATGCGTCGATGGGCTATCAGTCCTTCGACAAGTTCGCGGTGACGGTCAAAGACGACGACGGCGAGAACATTGACTTCATCCTTCGCCGGCGCGGCATCGGCTGGAAGCTGACCGACATCATCGTCCCGAAGAACTAGCGCGGTAAGCGCCGCTCTTCCTTGCTCGTAGGTCATTGCTCCAATGGGAGCGTTGAACACCTGTCCTGGGCCGTCGAAATCCGCAACCGCCCAAAGCGGTCCTCTTGAAATCCTCTCCCACCGGCTCTGAAGCTGTTCACATCCGAGCCGCTTGGCCGGCGGAACCGGTAATCGAGGAGAGGACGCTCAGATGTGCCGCTCGAGCACCGAAGCGGGAGGTCCACGGCGATGTTCGGCGGACACGCGTGCCGGTTACCGTCTGGCGGCCGCCGCTGTCGCGCAGCTTCAACGCGACTCCACAGCATTGGAGGCAATGGCGTTCTACGGCTGCACCGCAACGGAATTCACGATGTTCCTACCGGGCGGGATCGAGGCGGCGCTCTCCCCTGCCCGCCGTGCTGGGACACCGCTGATCGTGGGTGGGGCAGTTCGTGACGCCACCCTGGGCGTGGATCCCAAGGACATCGACGTCGAAGTCCACGGCACCGACCTGGACACGCTGGTGCGCTGCTACCGGATTGACGGTTTCCACGTCGATGAGGTCGGCCGGCAGTTCGGCGTTCTCAAGGTCAGCAAGCCGGGAGTCGTCTCCGATCTCGATGTCAGCGTCCCGCGTCGAGACAGCAAGACCGGTGCCGGGCATCGCGGCTTTTCCGTGGACCTGGACAGTGGACTCACGGTCGCCGAGGCCGCCGCTCGGCGCGATTTCACCGTCAACGCGTTGCTCTACGACCCACAGCGACGCGTCCTGATCGACCCTTTCGGCGGTGCCGCAGATCTACAGCGCGGCACCCTGCGCCATGTCTCCGAGCAGTTTTCCGAGGATCCGCTCCGGGTCCTGCGGGGCGTACAGATGGCCGGTCGGTTCGGCATGACGCTGCACCCTGACACCGCAATGCTGTGCCGACGGTTACGTCCGCACTTCGAGGAACTCGCCGTCGAACGCACCGGTGAAGAGTGGGCCAAGCTCTACTCCAAGAGTCGCCGGCCTGACCTTGCGCTGCGGGCTCTGCAAGACAGTGGATGGGACGACACCCTTCCAGGACTTCGCGCAGCGCTGAAGGATCCGCGCACATCTCAGGCGTTCACGTCGCTGCATACGGTGGCAACCCAGGACCGGGTGAGCGTCGGAGCAGCGATCCTGTCGCGCAGCATGTCGCGCCGGGATCGCGAGCACTTCCTGCATCACACCGTGGTCGGATCAACCAATTCGCTTGTCGCCGCCGATCTTGCCGCGACAGATGCGACCTGCCTTGGCAGCGGCTATTCCAGAAAGCGTTACGCGGATCGGCTGTCGAAGCGCGGCTTCACCTTCGACCGTTACCTGATCTACGCCACCCTGCTCGGCGAGCCAACCGCTATCCGAGTTGCTCGGTCGGCAGTCTCGGAGGGAATCGGCTCCGGGCCGGAGTCGCCGCTGATCCAGGGCCGCGACGTGATGGCGGCGGCCGGCGGCGGCCTCAAGCCTGGACCATGGGTGGGTAAGTTGGTGACCGCGGCGCTCGAGCGGCAGTACCGCGGCGAATTCAGTTCTCGGACCGAGGCGTTGCTCTGGGTCAGCGCCCAGGTCCAGACTGCCTAGCCGTTGCCTCGGCTGTCGTTGCGGCGCAACGATGCTCGCTGATTTCCTGATATCTGATGGAACCGCTCCCCCTCGCCATCTTCACAGTGACCGACTTGGCGTTGACACGGGTGACCTCATACCAGCGGTTGCGATAACAGACCGCATCTCCCCGACTGATCATTTCTCTGCTGAACGCCGTGGCGATCCCCTGGGCTTGCTGGGCGGCGTAGATGCTCGTCCAGTAGTCGATCTGCTCCTGACGGTCGGCGATCCGCGTCAGCAATCGCTTACGGTGTTCGCCGGTAACCGGTGGGCAGTCCTTCACCGCTCCAGTCGCTTTCGACAGTGTGCGGTAGCCATCCCGGTACCGCTCATCGCGCCGCTGTGCGGATTGCAATCGCGCGAGACGGATCTTCACTGCTACCGGGGGTCGGCGATGTACCTCAGCGTCCGCTGAGGCTTCGGCCCTGCGGCGTCTGGCTTGGGCATCGGCAGTCGCTGCGACCGTCCGCGCCATGGTCTGCTGTGCAGTAGCGGCACGAGATGCTGTGGCCCTGCCTCCCCGCCGGGATTGCTCGTCAGCGCCGGAATCCGCCGGCACCCGGACATCGGCGTCCATGTCGACAACGACGGTGAAGCCGGCGCCTCGGAGCGCGGCAGCGACGTGTTCGATCGTGGCGGTGTCGGGGCGCCGGTCACGGCTGCCGACGATTCCCCAGGCCCCCATGCTCCGATACCAACGGAATCCGGCCGGACCAAGGACATCCCTGGAACCATCCCCTCGGGTGGTGCCGTACACAAGGGTGCCCTCGGCAGGCGTGTGGGTGATGGCAATGACGCTCACGGTGTCAGGTCCTGTGCCCGATTGGCGCTGAACTCATCGCCGGGGATACCGACGGCGAAATCGCTGCTTTTACTGAACTGGGATCCGCCGCCTGCCAGCAGCGCTTCGATGGCCGCTGCGATCGCAGGGAACCGACGGGTCGCGGCGGCCAGCTCGGCGGCAAGGTCGCGGTCGTTGAATGTCGCAAGTTCCTCGGCACGCTCGGGCTGGGCCTGCGTGAGCAGGCGCTGTACCCATCGGCGTTCGACGGTCTGGGTGAACCGGATCGCCTCGACGGCGCTGACGGTGAACATTGGCTGCTCCTTCCTGCCGGTGGTCACGCTACGAGCCGGAGGTGACACCACCCGGCGGTGTGGTGTCACCTCTGAGGGCTCAGTAGGCGGCATCGGTGATGGCGGTGCGGTCGATGCCGAATTCCTGCGCTGCCAGGGTGTAGACGTCGTTGACATCGACTCGGACCTGTCGGCCATCGGAGTGCACGGCGATTGCCCAGGCGGACATGTAGCGAAACTTCTCCCAGCCCGAGGACTCGAACACAGCCGTCTCACCAGGCTGGAGGTGACCAGCGATGATGTCGGGAATGAAGAGGGGTTCATCGTCGATGAATTCGCCGTCCTCGTTGTAGCGGTACACCGAGAAGTCGCCATCCCCGTCGCTACTGGTGAACAGCGTCACTCGCCCATCGGCCCGTTCGAGCACCTCGATGTCGGTGTCGGACAGTGCAGCCTTGAGCGCGTCGATAGATCGGACGGCAAACGTGTTGGTTCGCCCCTGCCCGTAATAGTTCGCCATTTTCTGCTCCCTGCTCATCGGAGCGGTCCTCAGACCGTTCCCTTTTGTTTGCACCGAACCTGTTGTGCGGCTTACTCGTTCACCATATCTGCAGGCACCGACAGGATTTGGGGCTCGGCGCGACGAGCCGGCGGGAGTTTGATGGGGGTGAGCGGGACGGGTTATTCGTCTGCTTCGCCGGCGATTTGGTCGATTGCGATGGCGAGCATGATCGCCAGGTGGTGGCTGTGGTTGCCGGCCGACATTTCCTGACGGCTCTCAAGCAGAGCGTCATAGATGGCTTGAACGCGTTGTGTCTGCCAAGCGCCGCGCTCTTCCATCGCCGCGTCAGCAACCTGACGGATGAACCCTTCCAGCGCGTTGGAGCTTTCCGCCACGATGACATCGGTGAGCGCAATGGGTTCCGGTCCGTAATTCATCTCCCACCCCTTTCCCTGTCGGATTCTCGGCTGAAATCGTATCCGGGGAGCGCCGACGCGCAGCCGGAAGCGGTGTCACCGCCAGCGGTGCACCTTGGCGTCCCAGAGATACCCGGCCCCCACCATGACCGTGTGCTCCGGGTCGTCACATCGGCAAGTGCCGTCCTGGCGGAAGTGCCATGCATCGAGGATCAGCTGCGGGCACTTGGTGATCGTCGAGAGTTTGACAAAGCAGATGTTCAGACCCATACGGAATCTCCTGTTTCAAGACACGCTGAGTTCGCGCACCACGACGGCGCGTTCGACCACCCAGCCGTCGGTGCCGGTGCCGTTCCACGGCCGCGGCTCGGTGGTGGGCTGGACTTCATAGCAGTGGCCGGCGCGCAGCACGATGGCCCAATACTCGGCGTCCTCACGGCTGGGGCTGAGCCACACCACCTCGTCGCGGCGGACCTGCATATCGCGCAGGAATCCGGTGTCCTGGCCGAAACCCAGTCCGTAGAAGGTGTCGTTGGCGGGGTTGCGGGCCGCCCCGGGACGCAGCAGGGTTCCTGGACCCATCTTGAACGGGGACACATGAAACCAGTGTTCAGGCAAAGAGATGGAGGCGCGGCCACAGAGGAACTCCACGGTCCGCACTGCCTGTTCGGCGCACCGCTCGCATACTCCGCCGATACCAATGGGGGCTGGGGTGTAGCTCTGCCGGCAGACCCGGCAGCCGATCATCATGATGAGGCTCCGGCGAGAGCCGTGGACAGCGCTGCGCTACTGACGGTGTCGAAGCCGAATCGGGCGACCGCGAAGGCGGTCTCCCCGATGACCACCACATCGCCGACACTCAGCGAGCGGTTGCCCTCGGAGCGGTACCGCTCGGTGTAGGCGGCGGCGGTGACGATGTCTCCGCCGACGTTGAGCTGGAGATAGATGCTCTCCAACACCGCACGCATCTCCTGGGCGTCGGCAGGAGCAGGAAGGCTGAACCGGGTGGCCGGGTGAAGCTGGGCGGTGGTCGGGTCGAATCCGAGCATGCTGTCGCGGAAGTCATTGAGATAGACCACAACAGTGGCCTCATTGGTAGCGCTCGCGCGATGAATGGCCATGGCGCTCAGTCCTCCTCGTCCCAACGCTCACCACAGGCCAGGGGATCGAAGTCGGCCGGGGCGTGAACGGGATACCGGCGACGCACCTCATCGAGTCGGGGCTGCACCCGCGCGACGTAGGAGTCGTAGTGGGTTGCGCAGCGCGGGAACGTCATCCCGCTGCCGCTGAGGGACGGATACTCCGAAACTGGGCCCTGGCACCCGTGCGGGCCTTCGAGGCAGTCGTAATACGACATTCGGCACTTCCTTGCTCATCGAGCGGATGCAGCACATCCGATCCTTTGGGCGCCGGAACTGCTATCCGGCTGAGACTCAGTGTAGGGACGACTACCGACAAGAAATGTCCACCATCGGCCACATGCAGTGGGACCGGCGGCTCTACTAGTGCGGGGTTGTCTCGGCGGGGGTGCGCTATAACTGTGGGCGTGAATATCCCGTTGATGCTTCGCGTGACCATTGCTGCGAGTGTGGCTGCGGCTGCCGTCGCCTGCTCCAAGCCGGCTTCCCAGGACAGCACCGCGTCATCCACACCGCCTCCGCCTCCCCCGACTGCGGAGTCTGCGGCCGCGGCCATCAAAGCGGCGGTTCCGCAGATCACCGAGGTAGTGCCGCTGACTGAGACCAACGACGACAATCACCTGCTGGGCCGGCCCAACGGCTACAGCGCCGCGGTGGTGCTGGTCGATCCGCGGTCGGACGGTTTCTGCGAATCGGGCAAGCCAGGAGCGGACTGCGGTGCCACCGTCGAGCAGTGGCCGGACCAGGAGGCCGCGCAGCGCCGCGCTGACTACATCCAGAAGACCTACGCCTCGATGCCGGCGCTGGGCACCGAATGGACGGTCGTCAAAGGCAATCTGCTGCTGCGGGTGACCGGAAAGCTACCGCCGTCCGTGGAGAAGGAATACGAGGCGGCCTTCAACAAGGGGTAAGCCCGAGCCGGTTTCTAGCTCTTCTTCATGCCGTCGCGGATGGCTGCCAGGGCGGCGGTGTCGTCGGCGTTGTAGGCCAGCAGCCAGTTGCGTGACGCCTCCGCACCGGTCTGCCCGGCCTGCACCGTGTCGAGATGGGTCTGTGAGAGCGCGCCACCGGCATCCGGGGCGCTCCAGGTGAAGCCAAACAACGGGGCAACGACCTTGATGCTGCTGCCGTGCACGGACAGGAAGCTGGCGTTGAACACCTGTTCCAAGTCGGTGAACACACCGCTGTCAGGGTCGAGCAGGTCGGCGGCTGCAGCACCCAGGATGCGCTGCAGCCGTGAGGCTTCCGCCGGTGACCAGTGATAGACCCGCACCGTTCGCCCCGCCAGGGCGGCAGTGTCGCGGATACCTCTAACCCAGTCGGCGAACCGTTCGGCCAAGGCACGTTCGGCGGCGCTGTCGCGCATCGACCAGTCGGCGAAGGGAACAAACACCGCGGTGGACTCATCGCCGGCCAGCCGCACCCGCGCACCCCACAGGTAGACCAGCCCGTCTGCGCTCCATTCGATGTCGCAGTCTATTTCGATGTCGACGGCCGGCACCGAGAGAGGTGATGTGCGTAGAACGGAGACACCGTCGCGAATCATGGCGGCCCGCGTCGAGGCTCCCGTGAGCCGGGATCGGGCGTGGTCGCGACCACGATGGGAGACCTCGCGGTGATAGGTGTCGAGAAAGTCTCCGTTGCTGGTGTCCAGCGCGGCCAGCTCGTCGACGGTGGTGATCCCCATGCGACGCAGCGTGACCCATTCGCGGACATCGAGTCCTCCGACGGTCAGCGCCGTCGAGGGCTCGTGGGGGCCCATCTGGTCAGCACAGATCTGCTGATAGGGGCATGTGCGGCATTCGGCCTGGCCGACCGGTTCCACGATCAGCCGGCCACGGCCCTGTGCGGCTTGGCGGGCGGCGTCAGCGACGAGGACACGGAAGGCGTGTTCGTGGTCGTAGCGTTCCAGCAGTGAGCGGCGCGCCTTGCCGCGGCTGCGCGAGAACGTGAAGCCCAGCGGCTCGGTGAGGTCATGCCAGGTGAGCACTCGTTCCAGATCCGCGCTGGTGGCTACCACCGTGGTGCCCAGTACCGCCCCCCACAGCATGTGCGGGCCGGGGTGGCGGCCGCAGGCCTGCAGCATCCGGGTGTAGTGGGCCAACTGCAATCCGTCCGAGACACGGTAGAGCGTGGCTGCGCTCCAGCCCCCGACCCGCTGCCACCGTGAGGGGGAATCCAGCGAGGCGACATGAGCGGTCGTCTTGGCTTTGGGCTCCAGGTTGCGGTGATGCTTCACATCGGCGGGCAGGTAGCCGCCGCCGGCGGCGATGAGGATGTCGGGGCGGCCCTTGCGGCCACCGCCAACATCGTCGGGAAGCCAGCCGCCCAGGATCGCCGGCGCACCAGCGTCCATGGCGGCCACCGTCGCCGCTATCGCTCCGCCACGGTCGGCGGCCGGATCGACCAACACCGCGCCGGGGTGCCGGCGAAGCAGATCGGCGAACACCTCCGCTTCGAAGTCGACGCCGGCATCCAGGCGTGCCTGATCTTCGGGTGCGGGAACCCATTCGGCGGGGGCAGGCCCGAAATCCAACTGGGTACGCACGGGGCACTGCTTGGCGGCGTAGCCGCCCAGCAGGATCGGGCCCTCACGCACCGTCATCGCGCATCCCTTCAGAACGGCGGCCAGTTGTTGAGGGGCTGCGCCTCATCGGGGCAATCCCAACTTTCCCAGGGCATCCGGCCCTGCCGATCCGGCCAGACGATCTGCCGCGCAGCCAGCACCGCGCCGTAGAAGCGGCGTACTGCGCTCAGATCGGAGGTATCGCCCATGTCGATGACCGCCAGCGGCAGTCCCCCGTCCAACAGGCCGTCGAGGCGTTCACCGCCGTGCAGTTCGCCGTTGTCGATCATGCGCTGCGCCACGGCGTTGAGGATGCTGCCGCCGTTAACCGGATCCAGCCCGTAGACGGCCAATTCGGGCAGTCCCTTGTCGGTCAGGCCGACGGTGTAGGAGAACGGGGCGCCGTCGTCCTTGGTGGTCGGGAACACTCCGACCACGGCCCAGCCGTGCTCGTCGATCATGGTCTGCAAGTTCTGATCGGCGCTTTCGCGGGTGCTGGTCTTCTTCACTGCATGACCTCCTTTCCTTCGGGGTTTGAGCGAAGCGCGAGAAACTCCGCACTGAGCCGCGGGGCGAGGAATTCGGCGAGAGCGATGCTCTGTTCGGCGCTCAGTTCCATGACGCCTTTCAGTCCGCCGCGCGGGCCGAGGTAGCGAACCTGGACACCGCCTGCTCCGGTGTCATGGGCGCAGAGCTGGTCGCCCCAGTTGTCGGTGGCATGGAAGCTGTCCACTGATCGGATCCTGTTCTCTCAGCGGCTAAGAGCAGCACTCTCAGCCTTTTCCGGTTGCTTCTAGGTATGAGCCTAAAGGTGGGGTATGACACTTTTCGGTGCCCAAACTCGCAGTTCAGTCGGCCATGAGGGTCTGGGCCAGAGCGATGTACTGCTCGCTTCGCAGGGGTGCCGGGGCGCCGGTGGTCGGGTCGGTTCCGGTCAGCACGACGGTGTCGGCGGGGATCGGCATGACGTCGGGGTCCTGGTCGCTGCAGTTGCACAGCAGGCAGACCGCGGCCATATTCGGCCGGCGCTGCGGATCGGTGTGGGCGGCGTCGAACCAGAGCACCACATCGTGGTGAAGGTCGATGTGGGCCAACGCGGGGCAGCCGATGACTGCCGCGATCCCGGCTTCGCCGTCGACCGGGGTCATCTGCAGGATGTCGGTGGCCGTGATGGCCAAGACGTCCATGGTCATCGGTCGACTGGTCATGCTGCGTTGTCGTCCTAGTCGGGGCTGACCACCCAGTCCTCGCCCTCGGCGCGGATTCGCAGCAGCGATCCGACTGGTGCGCTCTCGGCGATGAACCTCGCGTCGTTCCACCACCGGCGCAGGACGGCCATATCCAGCCGCCCGTCCCACGTTCTGTCGTTTTAGTCCTGAAGCAGTGCTGCGATGTCGGCCTCGCTCACCTCGAGTTCGCTGACCCGCATGGTGGTGGTGCCTTTGCGGGACTTCAATCCCATGACGGCGCGGTCGCATCCGCAGGAGGGGTTGTCACACACCAGTGAGGCGTTGGGGACGACGATCTCGCCGTCGTCGGTGAAGCTGTAGTCGGTGTCCAGGCGGTGGGGCGGTGTGTTGACAGCGGTGAGGACTTTCATTGGTTGTGCTCCTTGGGGTTTCGGCGATCGGGTCCAGCAGACCCGTTCTTTTAGTGGTGGTGCGACACGTCAGCCCGGGCTGGCCGGAGGGTTAGTCCGACCAGCCCGGGATGACCTTGACGGGGATGCCGACCTCGTTCCACAACTGGATGACGCTTGGGTTGTCGTCGCACGCGTGGTGGATGTCGAACCGCTCGGTCAAGGCTGCGTGGATCTCGCGCTTGACCTCGTAGTCGGGTCGGAAGTCGCGGTCGGCCCGCATGACCAAGTCCGCGATGGGGCGCGTCACGTGGCGGTCTATCCAGCGCTGGGTAAGGGTTCGCCAGCGCTCCATACGCGCGGTCACAACGATGATCTGGTGTCCGGCATCGGCCATCTGCTCGACCCAGTTGATGGTCTCCATGATGGGCGGGCAGTCTGTTGATGCGGTGTGGAAGGCGTCGAAGTCCCGGCTTTTCGCCGGCCCGGTGACGTGGTGCCTGATCCCCCGAACATCAACCAGGGTTCCGTCAACGTCGACTATGACCGCAGATTGTTTCATCTCGGTTCCTTTCTCGGCGATCAGATCCGGCAGACCTGATCCTTGAAGTTGTGCTGCACTGATTTTAGGTTCCGGGTGTGACAGATCTCGGCTCTCATTACTGGAGGATCGGGCCGGTGGGGCTAGTGGCTGGTGAGGTCCATTCCTTCGAACCAGTCCGGCCAGTTCTCGCCCCAGTGCCGCCATTCGTAGGAGTCCACGACGGCCTCGGTCTGGGCTTCAGTCGGCTCGGTTTCGATGCCTTTGAGCATCAGTACATCGGCGACGGTCACGACGCTGACGGCCACATTCGACGCGGCGGCCAGCCGGCGGATTTCGGTGATGGCCGCGAACGGGTCTGTCACCGGCTCCGCAGCGGGCAGGTCGATGTCGTGGGCCTCGATGTAGAACACGACGCCTGGTCCGCCTTCCCATGTTGAATGAGTCAGGTAGTCGACCAGCCCGCCGTCGTCGGCCGGCAGATCGAGCTCGGAGTAGTTGTCGCGCAGCGTGATCATCGCTGCCGCCTCCGAAGGATGAACGGTGGTGGCGATCCCGTCGCCATCATCGACTGTCAACGTCCACACCGTCGCGGTGCTCATGCGTACATTTCCGGACGCAGTTCCTGGCGGAACTTTCGGCGCTCCCGCTGACCGGGGTACTTGGTTGCGCGGTACTCGTCCAGTGATCGAGTGGTCAGCTGGGCCGGCGATAGACCGTTCTCGGTGCGATACCGGCGGCGGACCTTCTCCGCATCCTGCGCGGCCCGGTCCACCGTGGGGGTGGTGCGGCGGCGATGTGCCATGGCGAACTCCTGGTGCTCGGCGGCCGAATCCAGCAGACCCGGCCCTTTGGGGTGTTGCGTAGCCTCAGTATAGGGAGCGGGTATGACAGAAATCGTCTCTCCCACAACGCCGCCCGTTGTTCAGTTCACGCCGGGCTCGGTGGGGGCGGCGAGGTATCCCGCCTTACGTGCTAGGTGCACGTAGTAGGTGGCGGACTGCGTCGAGCAGCCCAGCACGCCGGCAACTGCGGCGCTTCGCCGGCGGGGCGCGGCGCCGGTGTAGGCGGCGGCGATCCGCTGGACCACTTCGGCGGTGAGAGGAGTGTAGGTCTTATAGGCCGCCAATTCGTCGCGGATCGCTTCGCCCTGGTGGTCGCTGAAGGCGTCAGGGCTGCGGAACCAGGATCCGCACCCACACAGCACTATTCCCTGTTGCGCCGACACCAGACGGTGGCCGGCCAGCGCGGCCACTGCGGCATCAATGGTGCAGTTCCGTTTGGGCATCGGGAGTTTCACACATCTCGGGCCGCACTGAGGCGGGGCCACCGCTTGAGCCAGTAGGTGCACCAGGCCAGGGAGTCTCCGCACTCCTGGCAGGTGTCGGCCTCTGCGAACAGGCCAGCGGGTTCCAGGCCGGTCTGATCGACACCGCGATCCAGCAAGAACTCCAACACCCACTGGCGGTCGAGCTGGGCGGGGAAAGCAACCGCAAGGTGGGCGGTCAGCTTCTCGGTGCGCGCCAGCACCCCCGAATCGGTCAGGGTGTAGCGCCAGTGCTGAACACCGGTTGCGGTCACGACGTCGAAGTCGACGCCTTCCCCGTCCTCGGCGATGTTGGCGATGAGATCGAGTGCACAGAACATGGGTTCCCTCCTGGGAAGGTCATCGGCACAGTCCGGCAGACTGGGCCCCTTGGGGTGGTGCGTTGCTCTTAGCGTAGCGCTGGGGTGTGACAGATTTTCCCGATCACCGCTCGTCGGCGGTGTCGGTACGGCGGTGGCTTTCGGCCAGTTCGCGAATCCGGTTGGGGCGCAGCCCGGACTGCAGTGCAGTGTCGAGAAGGGTGGCCATGCGGTGGGCCGGGTTGATCCGCAATGCGGCCTCCAGCGCGATCCCGGCCAGCGGCCCGTCGCCGCGGCAGTAGGCGAACATCGCCACCATGGTCAGCGCCTCAGCACGCCAGGGGTCAGGCAGAGTGCGCGACAGCCAAGCAAAGGTGTCCTCCACGCGGCCAGCCTCTGCGCTCACGGCCAGCCCGTAGAGGGCGTCGCGCACGGTCCCGTCGGCCAGGCTGCACGCGAGGTCGGCGATCTGGCTGTCATCGAGCTCGGCTCCCCCAGTCACCAGCGCGACGGCTGTCATGGCATCCACCACCGAGCGGGACTGGCTTTCGTCGGGGTTGGTGCGCAAGTCGTTGTCCCGCTTACGCTTGCAGTCCTCGAGCAGCCCGGTGAGGGCGGCGGTGCGGGCCGGGTTGTCCACGGCGATCACGTCGAGCAGTTCCTCGCGCTGGCCATAGAGTCGGCGGCCGCCCACGACCGCGGCGGCGGCCATCGCCGAGCAGCTGGGGTCCTCCACGCGTCCGCGGGTGCCCTGGCCCACCCCGTCGAGACAGTGCCAGGTGCCGCCGGCGGCTACCGCATCGACGACCCACAGCGCCGCCATTCCGACACCTTCGTCGACCAGGGCGGCCGCAAGGGCTTCGCCCACGCGCCGATGATCCTCGTTGCACATCGGGCACAGCGCACCATCGTTGTCGACGACGACGAGGATGGTGTTGTCGGCTCCCGATGAGACGGTCACCGCGGCGATCTGGGCGGCGTTGCCGATCGGGTCGTCGGCCAGATCGACCCGCAGCACGGCGCCGATCCGGTTCTGTTCCAAAGACACGATCACAAGGCTCGATTGCGGGACGAAACCAAGAACGGCCGGCAGAGCGGCAATCGTTGCGCCGGGGTTGTCGAGGCGGATCTGGGCGTTGCTCATGGTGGCTCCCTTTCGGGTTCGTCGGCGCGATCCTCAGATCGGGCCCTTTGGGGTGCACCTGTGTTTGGTGCTGTGCCCCAATCTAATCGCGGCCTCTGACAGATTTCGGTGCGCTACGCCGAGGCGGGGGTGAGCTTCTCGCCCATGGCCGCTTCCCTTCCCGGTTAGAACTGCTGGGTTGCCAGCAGATCGGCCAACACGCTGTGGGCCTGTTCGACGGCCTCGCCCTCGGCGGCGGTAAGAACGGCGTCGGTCTGATCGTCAATCAGTACCGACAGGTGGCAGCGGTGGCGGGAGAGCATCACACACAGCCGCCCCGGCTTGACGCTGAATTCGTCGGCCACCCGCTTACCGGCCAACGGATGCACGGCCACCACTGCGGGGCGCTCCAAGCCCTGCAAGGCATCAGCAGTGCCCACCAGAACACCGGGATGGCTCGACAGCATGGCCCGCACCGCAGCGGCCTGGGGGACGTGGGGCACCACCACGGCCACGTCCTCGTCGCTGACCCGCCGCGTTCCGGTGGCGGTAGTCAACTCCGCGTGGTCGATCAATTCGCGCACCCGATCCACCGCTGCGCGAATCAACGCCGCGTCG
>JAXLRY010000035.1:0-16079 GCA_046330895.1 Mycobacterium sp.
TTGTGGCTCAGCTTGTTCTTGATCCGCTTCTTGAGCTGCGCGACAGCCAGAGCGTCCTCCGGCGGGTAGGGGTAGATGAAGAACGGGACCTCATTGCCCAAGCCCTCCATCTGCAGGAACCGTTTCCCGCTGAGCACCGCGAAGAGGTGTTCCTCTTGCTTGCCCAGGCCGACGCCGCTCATCGTCCACCCCTCGCGGTCGGGAAGAAGCGGATGTCGCTGGGCTTGCGGGCGGAAAGCATCTCCGAGACGCGTGCGGACAACACGGCCGGGATGATGTTTCCGTTCTCCGACAGCAGCCCCGCCTCGATGAGCATCCGAAAGACATTGGAGCGAAGCTTGGCCACTGTGGACTCCTTGAGAGCGGCCACCTCGTCGTGCCACAGCGCCTTGTTCCGTAGGAAGCTGTCGAAGTGACTGTGATCGAGCGCTGGGGTCATCAGGAGGAATCGCTCACGCAGGACCTCCTCCGCGAATTCGGCGATCAGGTCATACCGCCGGCAAGCTGCCGCCCACAGCAGGTGCCCACGCTCTGATGTCGTCGAGTCGACGAGCAGCTCAAGTTCCTCGTCGGTCAGGACCGCCAGACGCTGGGCGACCTCGCGCGCGCGTCTCTGCCGAGTTGCAACCGTGCGGGACTGCAGGAGGTTGTCCTCCGCGATGAGCTCTCGGACCTTGGGCCAGTCGTGCTCGCGCAGATAGAGGGGGGCCGCGATGAGAGCCTCCCGCATCAGGAGGGCGCCGCTGGTGAACGACAGCGCGTAGCGCGGGGTTCTCCGGGCGTTGGCCATCGTGTGCACCTCCTTGGGTCGCGGATCAAAGTCGCTCAACGTAACGCCACCGGCTGACATGTCGGGCCTACCGGGTACCGCCAGTAGGCGGGTCGGGCGAGGGCCCCTTCTCCCGACTGGCCGCCGCGCCTCCCATGCGAACCCACTCATCGACTTCGCTTGTCTGGAACTTCCAGAGGCGACCGACCTTGTGGGCTGGCATCGCTTTGTCAGCGATCCATGAATAGACCGTGTCCTTCGTTACACCGAGGTGGGCCGCGATGTCGTCCGCAGATAACCAGGGCTGAGACATGGCGGTGCAGGCCCTCCCCTCCCGTAAACCCCGTCTGACCGGGTCTAGCCGACTTTAGTAGACCTCGGTCTGGGTTTGACCCTTTCCACGCGGGGGCGGTGGTTGCCGTTGACGGAGTGCATACCGCGATATCCGTAGGCATCGTCCGATGCGTTCGGACTATGGCATCGGCAGCTTCGACACCAGGCGCCCGGCGTCGATATCCAGGCCGGCGGCAATTTTGACGATGGTTTCCAGCCTCAAGCTGCGTTGGCCACGCTCCACCTTGCCGAGCTGGGTCCAATGGATCCCGCACTGCACGGCAGCAGCCTCCTGGCTGAGACCGAGCTCCTGCCGTCGCTTCCTGACCCGCTCACCGAATACGCGGGTGGTTTCGTTCAGCGCGGGAGCAAGGGAGTCGGCCACGGGTGCCAACCTCATACGGCCCAGGCGAAACAGGCCAGAGCGTATCCGCCCCATGCGGAACGTACCTACACTAGTCATCCGGGTGATCGAGAAGGAGGACTTGGTGGCGGACAAAGATGGTGCCGAGCTACCCACGCGAGAGGAGATCTTCCTCCGAGCCATGGCGATCGTTGAAGAAATCGAAGACCAGCTCGATCTTCTGTCCGTGACCCTGAGGTCAAACTGGCAACCAGCCGATGCAGAGCTAGGCCAATACGCTTCGGACGCGGTCGCAGACATTCAGCGTTCGCTTTACCGCCTCTTGAGATACTTCAACTTGACCAACCGCCACTTGGGCAGCGCGTACGACTCGCTGCCAGAGGCTCCGGAATCTGAGCCTTAGCTCCGCCCCATCGCAGGCCCGTTTCCGTGCTGCCAATTCCGCAGGGAAACCTGCTCCAACGCTTCGACGACGTCCCTGGGAGCGCCAACCACGTCGAGCATGTGGAACATCGTCTCCCGACCACTCCGTTCAGTCACCGCGTCAAGTGCATCTGCAATAGATCGGAAATCGACGCATGAGCGCATTAGGGCGTCATAAACCACATCACCGATGTGGCCGTAGTCAACGTCCTCGGTATGGAGATCTGCGATGGTCTGGGGAATTGTTGTGACGGGCAGTCCGTCGACCAACTGCCATTCGGGCATTGCCGGCCTCACGTGAAAATCCGGAAGGATGCTGTTGAAGTCCGGCCGTTCATTCACAGTGAAGTCGAGCCAATAGGGCGTCAACGTGCCCAGATCGTGGACCAGGCAGGCAGCAGAGACGTGCGACACGATCGCGGTGTCCCATCTGCCGTCCTTCAGCCCGCGCAATCTCTCGCGCAAGAACCGGTCCGGCGCAAGCGCAAGCCACTGCGTCCTCAGCACGTCCAGCATCGCGTCAACCGGCGCCCCAGCGAAACGGTAGACGTACTCGGTATCGGCCGACTGGACCTGGCCACTCTCTAGCAGCATGTCGATCCGCCCCCTCGACACGCCAACCTTCTCCGCTTGGGCTTGGGTGAACAGACCCCATTGAAGGGAAGCATCTTCGGCTAGGTGTCTGACATTCGGCTCAATCACAATGCACTCTCCCTCCAGCGCAGCATGATTCAGTCACCAACCTGAATAGTTTGCGAACAGATCCGCGATGATGCGTCGCCGATCTTCATCCAAAGCCGCGGCGACCGTGCATATGCCGAAGTCATGCTGATCGACGATCTTCTTCAACAACACAGCGCCGTCCTCGTCGTTGTAGAAGCACACCATCGCCGCCAGGAAGACGGCCTCGCCCCGCGACATCGTGAGGATGCGGCGTTCAATCTCAGTCAATCGCGGGCGCAGGTCCCACTTGCTGTTCGCCAGATCTGGGTCGGAGCGATCACCGAACAATGAAGGCCCGGCGACTTTGACACCCTCGATCCAATTCTCGAGGAACATTGCTTCCTTGTATGTACTCATGGGTTCAAAGCCTCCTCGGTCGACCGGAATAGACTCCGGATCAGGAACTTCCTCATCGCCTCTACCAGCCGCAATAGGACAGAAGCAGGTTTCCGATAACGCGCCTGCGGGGCTCGTCGAGCGAAGCGGCGATGTCCGCCATGCCGACGTCGTCGTATCCGACGACACTCTGCAATAAGGGGCCGCCGATGCGGTCGTTGTAGAAGCTGGCCATCGCAGCGAGGAAGACTGCCTCACCTCGCGACAGGCAGCCAATGTTGGCCTCGATGTAATTGACGCGTGGCGCCAAGTCCCACTTCGTCTCAGCGGTCCCCGGGTCGTTTCCGTCACCGAACCACTCTGTGCCGGCGAGCTTTACACCGGCTTTCCAACTCTGGAGGAATGCTTGTCCATCATAAAATTTGCTCATGCTTCGGATTGTGTAGCAGGGACCGGACACTACTTTCTGAGCAGCTATGTCGGGTCTCAATGGTATGCAGCCGCAATTCCAGCGAATATTGGCGCCACATCCTTCACTTTGACACGATAAATTACCTGTTCAGAAGCTTTTTATCTACCAAATGCACTTACGCCGATAGACGCTAACCCACAGCAGGCTGACGACGTCAAGACGAGTGGATCGACCCCGCCCGAGCCAGCCACAACAGGTCCTCTTGCGTTTGCTGATCACGTTGAGAACTCTTTCATTAGCGGCATACGCCGCAAACGAATGAAAGGAGAACTTGCGATGCACGTTCTATTAGGTAGTTCTGTCCTGGTGGTGGGCAGAATTGCGGTCGGCGAAGACGACCGCGCCACCGGCAGGAAAACGACGAAAGCGGACGTCTCGGCCATCAACTCCGACACAGTGCCGCTGTCCTTGCCTGCGAAGGCTGTCTTGTGACCGGGGTTCGGGTAGGTGCGGCGACACTGCAGCCGTACGGCCCTAAATTCGAAATCAATTCGCTGCCAACGGATTTTCCGCAGTTGCTCTCTGCCGAGCAGGCAGCACCGCTCCTAGGCGTGTCCGCCTCAACACTGAACCGCTGGGCAGCGCGTCGGGAGAATGGCGAGGATGTAGGGCCGCCCTTCCACGCTATCGGCGACAAGCTGCGCCGCTGGGACATCGTCGAGTTGCGGGCATGGGTCTCCGGGCAGAGGCGATAGTGGGCGAAATGATGAGGGAGACAATGAAAATCGAGATGCATGGCGTCCGGCATTGCGGACAGCTAGTTCCCGAATTCGATTCGGGCGAGCGCGGACTCGGCGAGCACAAAGGTCGCATCGTTGTCCAGCGGATCGGCACCGAACTCTGCTGGACCCGTCACCCCAGCGAGGTCATCGGATGGCGGCTTGTATGCCGGTGCACCCAAGTTAGGAACGGCCGGCTTGCTGTCAACCATTGGAACGGCGAGTGGTTTTGGCCTCGCGTCTCGGATCCAAATGAGCACGACCCGAGCAGGTTCCGGGTCTATGCGCCGGACGAGCTCACGGTTGATGTCGGTGAACTCGAGGATGTGGCTGCCGTTGCTGAAAACGTTTGGCATCAGAACCATATCCAGGCTTCGAACGCTCTGGCGGCGATCTGGGCAGCAGTCTCGAATGTTGCCTTAGCCAGAGAGGAACTCGAAGCTGCAAAACGCGCGGCGCGAAATACATCACTGGCTAGGTCCCGTGTGCGTGCCGCAATGAGTCTTCGTCCCGATCAGGCCGATTACCTGGATCGCGTATTTGCGGCGGTCACCAATGGCTAGCGCGCCGCCCGGGATCCGCCGCCGCACAAGTCGCTCCGGGGAAGTCCGTTGGCAGGTGCGCTTTCAGGTCCGAGACGCTGCCTCGTCCACCGGGTGGGTCGAGACGTCTAAAACCTTCCCGACACTGGCTGCCGCCAAGGCCTTCAAGGCTGAGCGTGATCATGAGGCAGCGGTTGGTCAGAACCGGTTCGACCCTCGAGCCGGCCGGATTCCTCTCTCGAAGGTCTGGGATCAGTACGTCGGGCTCAAGAAGCCGGCCCTGTCGGCCAAGACCTGGTCGGGTTATCAGCAGGCCTGGAAGCTGCGCATCAACCCCGCGTTCGGAACCACTCCTGTCGGGGAGATCAAGCGTGATGCGATCGCAGCGTGGGTGAATGACCTCACGGTCGGCCCCTGGGCGAAAAAATCCACGCTTCGGCTCCTGCGGTCCATCCTGGCCATCGCCGTCGAGGACGGCCGCGTCCGCGCCAACCCGGCTGGCTCAGTGTCGGCGCCGCCGATTCCTCCGCGCGACCGGCACAGGTACCTGACGGCCGGTCAGGTTGAGGCGCTGGCGGCCGCATGCGGCGATCAAGGCGACGTAGTGCAGATCCTCGCGTACACGGGCCTGCGGTGGTCCGAACTGGTCGCACTGCGTGTGATGGACGTTGACCTGAACCGGGGCCGGATCCACGTTTGGCGGTCAGCACCGGAGGTGGAGGGCGTCATCATCATTGGGACGGTGAAGACCAAGGCCTCCAAGCGAACGGTACCGATTCCTGCCAAGGCTGCCGCGGCGTTGAAGGCACGGATAGACGGACGACCGCTCGATGCGCCGGCGGTAGCGAGTCCGGAAGGCGCCATGCTGCGGGCCAACAACTGGCGCCGGCACACGCATTGGAAGAAGGCTTTGAAGGATCTCAAGCTTGCTCCGCTGAAGATCCACGATCTGCGCCATACGTACGCCTCGTTGGCCCGTTCGGGCGGCGCAGATCTGCGGTGGTTGCAGAAGACGATGGGACATTCCTCGGTGACGGTCACTGCCGGCATCTACGCCGATCTGTACGACTATGAACTCGATGAGGTCGCCAATGTCCTCGATCGAGTAATCGAAACCGGACACGAACCGGACACGAAAAATCAACCAGGGCTTGAAGCGAGCTGAAATGCGAGGTCAGGTGTGGTGGTCCCGGCTGGGATCGAACCAGCGACCTTCCGCGTGTGAGGCGGACGCTCTCCCACTGAGCTACGAGACCCGATGAACGAGGTCGAAGACTAACACGGCGGCCCCTCCGGACTGGAATCCGTCAGCCGGCAGACGCCGATGCAACATCTACGACGCGTCAGCGGGGTAGTTTTTGCCCGATGAAGCGCGTTTCCGTCCTCATTGCGGCCGCGGCGCTGGCCACGGTCACCGCGCCGGCCGCGGCAGCGGACCTGGACTCCTTCACCTCACCGAGCGGCAATATCGGCTGCATCATCTACGAGGGATATCTGCGCTGCGATATCGCCGAACGCGACTGGTCGCCGCCCCCGCGTCCCGCCGACTGCCCGAGCTTCACCGGTTACGGCCAAGGCATCGGCATGGACGCGCACGGACCGGCAACGTTCGTCTGCGCCGGGGACACCACGCTCAGCAGCGGACCGGCTCTCGGCTACGGACAAACGCACACCGACGCAGGATTCGTGTGCACCAGTGAACCGGCCGGGCTTCGTTGCACCAACGCCGACGGCCACGGTTTCCAGCTGGCTCGCGAGGCCTACGACCTCTTCTAAGGCCGGTCGCGACACGCTTCACAATGCGAAGCAAGGGATTTGTGCCTGCCAGCCCGAGTGCACTATCGTCGTGCTTCGCGACGGGCGACGATCTCGCCCGTGGCACGCGGATGTAGCGCAGTTGGTAGCGCATCACCTTGCCAAGGTGAGGGTCGCGGGTTCGAATCCCGTCATCCGCTCGAAGGTGCTAAGGCATCAACCCCAGCGGTGGAGTGGCCGAGTGGTGAGGCAACGGCCTGCAAAGCCGTGCACACGGGTTCGATTCCCGTCTCCACCTCCAAGATTTCGACCCCCGCGCGATTAGCTCAGCGGGAGAGCGCTTCCCTGACACGGAAGAGGTCACTGGTTCAATCCCAGTATCGCGCACAAGTATCGCCGCAGTTCAGAGGCTATCTTTCAGAATCTGAACAGGCCACGTGCCACGTACATGCCAAACCGGGAAGGCGACCTCGGGCCGCGATCGCGCCAAGAAGCGGTTAGCTATGACCGACGTGGCCGCAGTGATCAAGTTTGACGAGATCGTGAGCGCGCACTGCTGCCGAAGCCTTGCTATCAGGTTCGCGTCGTCGGCGGGCCGTGTGGGCTGCCTGCCCGATACCAGTGACATGCCATGAGTGAGGTTGTGGGCTGGTCTCCGCCGAGCACCTGGACGCGTTCCGGCGTCAGGCAGCCACCGGCGAGCGCGCCCGCTGCTATCGGCGCGGCCGTAAATTCATTGCATACGAGAACCCGGCCGGGTTGTCAGTTCACATCCGACCAGGGCGAAGCTAGGTCCAGAGTGGTTCCCACACCGTCACATTGGTGGTCTGTGGCCCCGGCGGCTGGTCTGCGATGAGCCTCGACCAGGCGTGCGGCGGATAGTACTCCGCGCCCTTGGTGGTGTCGGCGTAGTGAACCGCAAGCACGCCGCCGGAACTGATCTCATACCAGTCATCGTCGCGGTGCCGGTGGTTCTGGCCTTCATATCGGGCCTCTACGAATTCAAATGCCACGGCGCGGAGTCTCGCACGAAGGCCCGACAACATCGCCCGCAGTCAGGTCCTCGAAAGCACAGGGAAATCCGCACCCAGCACCGAAATCGGCCCTTTAGCCGCGGGCGCGCCCCTGTAGGTATTCCTGCATCGCCGGCCCCGTCTCGATCCTCACCCGCAGCATTCGCCGGTAGCCGCGCATCCACAGCTGCGCCAGCGCCAGTGACTTCCCGTTGTACGGGTTCGGGTCGCCGACGTCGGCCAACGAGCCCTCGTACAGCGCCCGGGTCGCGGCCTGCCGCATTGTCGTCATCCGACGAGCATTGCAGCCGGTGGGCCGCAGCCGGGGATCCCACGCCGACGACCAGCCGACGCAGTTATTGCTCGAAGTACGCATCGATCCGCATTCGACTATGACATCGCCGCAATGATCGGAACCCAGACAAACGTTCAGACGGAAACCCCGTTGGTGTTGTACGCGGTCGGGCGACGGCCTGCGAACCGGCCGTGACCTGAACGGCGAAACCGTTCGCAGCAAACGCCCCGGTAGCTGTCGCCGGAATCAAGAAGCACTGCGCAGACCGCGTGCCGGCGAGACCTCGGGGCACGTACGCACACCGTCCGGGACCGCGGCCGCGAAGCCGCCGGGTTTGCCGAGCAACCACATCGCGAACCGTCCGCCCTTGAAAGCAACCCTCGCGGTTTACTTCTCCGAACACCATTTTTGGCTGGAATTTGACTCTTGCCGTGCCGCAGATAACAATTTCACAGCCAAGTGTGTGTTTGTTGCCAGAACCGCATGGGTAGAGGTGAACAATGAGATTCGCCCAGCACTGAGGAAGTGATGACAACGATGTCAACCACCATGGTCGTGCTCTACCTGGCCTGCGGGCTGGTCTGCACCACGCTGGCGCTCGACGTAACCGACCATCACGCTCGACGTCAGCCGGTCCCACACCGCATGGCCTACGCGCTCGTGGCGGGACTGCTCTGGCCCGTCGTCCTGGTCGGACTGGCCCAACTCGGCGCGATCGTCCTCGTATCCCGGCAAGTCGCTCACGGTCGCCACGCAGACGCGCTCATCCCGTCGTAACCCGCCGACCCCGGCCATCGCGATGTGCCATCATGCGACAATGCGTCGCTGGCTGTTCGTCCTGACCGCACTCCTGCCGATTCTCTCGCTGGCCGCCCCGTCGGCCCAGGCGGCGCCCGCCGAAACCACCGTGGCCACGCCCATCGGCCGCGTCGGCGACACCCTGCGCGTCCGCAACGGTGACCTCGTCGCCGACGTCACGGTGGTCAGCGTGACCCCGTCCGACATCCCGGCCGGTTGGGGGTATCCCCCGCGTCCGCCACGCGAACAGGTCTGGCGCGCCAACATCGTCGTGCAGGCGGTCCAAGTGCCGACACCGACGGCCATAGCGGTGTCCTTCCAGTTCCGCGGGGTGACGCCAACCGGTGACGCCTACGAGCCCCGCGCCACCGACGACCCGGCCGACCTCCCGAAGGCACTCGCCGGCGCAGCGCAGGGGGCGACCGTAGCCGGCGCGGTGTTCTGGGACTGCTACCGCGACCTGGTGTCACACGTGGTCCTCATCGACAAGAAGAGCGGACTCCATCTGGCGCAGTGGAATCTGTGACGGTCGCCGCGGCGACTCCCGCGGACGTCACCGAACTCGCCGCCGTCGCCACCGCGACCTTCCCGCTGGCCTGCCCTCCGTCGGTCACCGCCGAGAACGTCGCCGCGTTCCTCTCGGACAACCTGTCGGCCGACAACTTCAGCCACTACCTGGCCGACGCCGGCCGTGCGGTGTTCGTCGCGCGCGACGACACGCGAATTCTCGGCTACGCCATGCTGATTCGCGGCGCGCCGACCGATCCCGACGTCGCGCGCGTGCTGCCGAGGCACTCGGTGGTCGAGCTCTCCAAGATCTACGTGCTGCCCGACGCGCACGGCGGCGCGGTCGCCGCGGCACTGATGAACGCGGCGCTCGACGATGCCCGCGACCACGGCGCCGGCACGGTGTGGCTCGGCGTCAACCAGAAAAACGAACGCGCCCAACGCTTTTACCGCAAACACGGCTTCGTGGTCAGCGGGACCAAGTCGTTCCGGGTCGGGGACGCGATTGAAGACGACTACGTGATGACCCGGCCGATCGGCTGACGGTCGGCACCGGGCGCCGACTGTGCGGGTCGTCGCGAATTTCCGGACCGGATTTCGCAAGAAGCCACACAGTCAACGCGAGCAATCGTGACGTCGCGCGCAGGCTTTCTTGCGGACGTGCTGCAATCGTTCTCATGGCCCAACCCGACGCAGCGCCGCAACTCACATTGCTCGACACCGCCGAACCGGTTCCCGAATCGCGGCTGCCGCAGCTGTACGCCTACCCCGAGGCCCTGACGCGTTGTTGGGTGCGCTCGAACTTCATCAGCAGCCTCGACGGCGGCGCGACCTCCGAGGGGAAGACCGGGGGCCTGGCCGGTCCTGGAGACAAGGCGCTGTTCAGCCTGATGCGTGAACTGGCCGACGTGATCGTGGTCGGGGCCGGCACGGTGCGCGTCGAGAACTACGGCGGCGCGCAGATGTCGGCGGCGGCCCGGCAGGCCCGCCGCGACCGGGGCCAGTCCGAGGTGCCGCCGATCGCCATCGTCACCCAGTCCGGGCTCTTGGACCGCGACATGAAGGTGTTCACCCACACCGAGGTGCCGCCGCTGGTGCTCACCACCGCGGCCGCGCAGGAAGCGGTCCGCGGGCGCCTCGGCGGGTCGGCCGACGTCGTGGCCTGTTCGGGCGAGGACAGCGCCGGAGTCGACCTCACGACGCTGCTGGCGGTGCTGGCCGAGCGTGGACTGCCCCGGGTGCTCACCGAGGGCGGCCCCAGCCTGCACAGCACGTTCATCGACGACGGGCTTCTCGACGAGCTGTGCCTGACGGTGGCTCCCGTCCTGGTCGGCGGACAGGCACGGCGGATCACCACCGGCGCGGGACAGGTGTTGACCGGCATGCGCCGTGCTCATCTGCTGGCCGACGAAGCCGGCTACCTCTACACGCGCTACGTACGAAGCTGACCGCTCCGCCCGGCTCGCTACTGTGGTCTGCGTGAATCGGTCCGTCCCGTTCGCCGCGACGCTCCTGGCGGCGGCCACCGTCCTGTCCGGGTGCGTGCCGCTGCTCGGCGCCAACCCGCGGTATGCCACCGACTCCGGGCACTCGGGCGGATCGGGACCCACGCCGACCACCGCGCCACCCGAAGGGCCGCCGGAGATCGCGGCCCCCAAGAAAGACCTGGCCTGGACGCAGTGCACGTCGCAGGTGTTCGGCGACGCGGGCGTCGCCGTTCCGCCCGGAGTCATGCTGGACTGCGCGACGTACGACGCCGACCTCGATCCGATCAGCGGCGCCAACGGCACCGTGGCGATCGGGGTGGTACGCGCGCGCACCAGCGCCACGCCGGCCGACGCCGGGCCGCTGGTGATGACCACCGGCTCGGACATCCCGACGTCGGTGCAACTGCCGCAGTGGCTGTCCCGCTCCGGCGGCGACGTCCTGAAGACCCGCCCCATCGTCGCCGTGGACCGCCGCGGGATGGGCCGCTCCAGCGCCGTGGACTGCCGCGATCTGTTCGACCGGCAGGAGATGCAGAACCAGGCGCAGTTCGAGTCCGGCGACGACCCGGTGGCCAACCTGGGCGCGATCACCCTGACCGCCACCACCAGTTGCACCGATGCGCTGGCGCCCGGCGACTCCTCCTACGACAACGCGCGCGCGGCGGAAGACCTGGAACGCCTGCGCAGCAGCTGGGACGTGCCGCGACTGGCGTTGCTGGGTGTCGGCAACGGCGCCCAGGTCGCCCTGGCCTTTGCGGGTTCGCATCCCGACAAGGTCGCCCGGCTGGTGCTCGACTCCCCCATCCCGCACGCCATCGGCTCCGAGATGGCCGCCGACCAGCAGGTCAGGGGTCAGCAAGCCGCGCTCGACGCGTTCACCACCCAATGCGCGGCGACCAACTGCCCGCTGGGCCCGGATCCCAAGGGCGCCGTCGACGGACTACTGGCCGACGCACGGGCCGGCCACGGCGCCGGGGGCACCTCGGTGGCCGCCCTGGCCAACGGCGTGATCACCGCGCTGGGCTTCCCCGCCGGCGACCGGGTCGCCAGCACCAACCGGCTGGCGCAGACGCTGGCGTCGGCGCGCTCCGGTGACGCCGGGCCGTTGCTGGACCTCATCACGCAGGCGGAGTCGCTGCGTGAAACCGACGGCCAGTTCATCAACCGGTGCAGCGACGCCCTGAACCGGCCCACCCCGGACCGGGTCCGCGAACTCGTCGTCGCCTGGAACAAGGCGTATCCCGAGTTCGGCACCGTCGCCGCGCTGAACATGGTCAAGTGCCTGAACTGGCCAAGCGGCACCGCTCCGAAGGACCCCAAGAACCTCAAGATCGACGTGCTGCTGATGGGCGTCCAGAACGATCCCATCGCCGGCAACGAGGGCGTCGCGGCCACCGCGGCGACGATCATCAACGCCGGCGCGGCCAGCAAGCGCGTCATCTGGCAGGGCATCGGGCACGGCGCCTCGATCTACTCCGCGTGCGCGTCGGCGCCGCTGGTCGGCTACCTCGACTCCGGCAAGATGCCGGAGACGGACACGTACTGCCCCGCCTGAGCCATGCGTCGGCGTCCGCGGTGTACGGTTCCGGCGTGACGGCTGTCCTTCGCGCCTTCCGGCCCCGATCCACCCCCATGAGCACCGCGGAGGTGCTGCGCGCCGCGTTGTGGCCGATCGCCATCATGTCGATCATCCACCGCAGCTGGGTGCTCACCAGCAACGGTTACATCACCGACGACTGGGCTCCGGTGTACCGGGCGGTGCGCAACTTCCGCGCCGGCGTCGACATCTACAACGAGCACCTGGACTACGTCGACCCGCACTACCTGTACCCGCCCGGCGGCACGCTGCTGATGGCTCCGTTCGGCTACATCGACACGATCTTCGCCGCGCACAACTGGTTCGTCGCGCTGAACACGCTGGCGATCATTGGTGCGGCATGCCTTCTGGTACGGATGTTCGGTTTCTCGCTGACGTCGGTCGCCCTGCCCGCGCTGCTCGCGGCGATGTTCGTCACCGAATCCGTCACCAACACATTGGTTTTCACCAACATCAACGGCTGCATCCTGCTGGCCGAGGTGGTGTTCTTCCGGTTCCTGCTGTCCGGCAAGGTCGGGCACCAGTGGTGGGCCGGGGTGGCCATCGGCCTCTCGCTGGTGGTCAAACCGGTGCTGGCGGTGCTGCTGCTGATCCCGTTGCTCAACCGGCAATGGCGCACCCTGGTCACCGCGTTCGCGGTGCCGATCGCGTTCAACGCCGCCGCCTGGCCGCTGGTCGCCGACGCCGGCAGCTTCGTGCGCAACACGCTGCCGTACATCCTGGGCACCCGCGACTACTTCAACTCGTCGATCCTGGGCAACGGCACCTACTACGGCCTGCCGCTGTGGCTCATCATTGCGCTGCGGGTGCTGTTCGTGGCGCTGGCGGCGGCCAGCCTGTGGCTGCTGTACCGCTACTACCGGGAACGCGATCAGCGGTTCTGGATGCTGACGTCGTCGGGTGTGCTGCTGGTGACCTCGTGGCTGGTGCTGTCGCTGGCGCAGGGCTACTACTCGATGATGCTGTTCCCGTTCCTGATGACGGTGGTGCTGCCGAACTCGGTGCTGCGCAACTGGCCGGCCTGGCTTGCCGCGTACGGATTCCTGACGATGGACCGCTGGCTGATGTGGCGCTGGCCGACCACCGGGCGATTCCTGGAATACATGAAGATCACCTACGGGTGGTCGCTGATGATGGTCGTGGTGTTCTGCGTGCTGTACTTCCGCTATCTCGACGCCCGGTCCGAGAACCGTCTCGACGACGGGATCGATCCGCGCTGGATGACGCCGCCGCTGCGGCACGCTACCGTGGGCAGATGACGACCCGCAGTCAACGGGAACTCCCCCCGCCGAAGGTGCAGTTGACCGATGACCAGTGGCGCTCGAAGCTCACACCAGAGGAATTCGCGGTCCTGCGCCGGGCCGGCACGGAACGCCCCGGGATCGGTGAATACACCGACACGCATACCGAGGGCGTGTACAACTGCCGCGCCTGCGGAGCCGAATTGTTCCGCAGCACAGAGAAATTCGACTCGCACTGCGGCTGGCCGTCGTTCTTCAACCCCAGCCAGTCCGAAGCGGTGATCCTGCTGCCAGACGATTCGCACGGCATGCGGCGGGTGGAGGTGCTGTGCGCCAACTGCCACAGTCACCTCGGCCACGTGTTCTCCGGCGAGGGCTATCCGACGCCCACCGATCAGCGGTACTGCATCAACTCGATCTCACTGGCGCTGGTGCCCAAGACCTGACCGCACCTGACCGCGGGCTCAGGGCAGCGCGTTGACGAGTTCCTCGACGCCGCGGCGCGGGCCGGTGAAAAACGGTGTCTCCTCGCGTGCGTGCCGGCGGGCCCCGGTGTAGCGCAGCTTCCACATCAGTTCGACGATGCGTCCCAGATCGGGGCCCTCGAACGCCAGGATCCACTCGTAGTCGCCGAGCGCGAAGGCCGGCACGGTGTTGGCCCGCACGTCGGCGTACTCACGGCCGGCCATGCCGTGCTCGACGAGCAGATGCCGCCGCTCGTCCTCGGGCAGCAGGTACCACTCGAGTGACCGCACGAACGGATACACGCACACGTAGTCCCCGGCGGGCTCGCCGGCGATGAACGCCGGCAGGTGACTCTTGTTGAACTCGGCGGGACGGTGCAGCGCCGCGGCACTCCACACCGGCTCGGACACCCGCCCCAGCAGGGTGCGCCGGAAACCGGTGTAGGCGGCCTGCAGGTCCTCGATCCGCTCGGCATGTGTCCAGATCATGAAGTCGGCGTCGGCGCGCATTCCCGCCACGTCGTAGAGGCCGCGCACCACGACGCCCTTCTCCTCCTGCTGTTTGAGGAAGGTGGCGGCGTCGTCGATCACGTCCGCGCGGTCGTCCCCCAGCTCACCCGGCTCGACGGCGAAAACCGAGATCATCATGTAGCGGGTGGTGGCGTTGAGTTTGTCGTAGTCCAGCTTGGCCATGGTCCTATCGTCCCACGGGCCGCGACAGCGATTGCACGGCCAGTCCGGCGGCCCCGACACAGGCCGGCACCCCGATGCCGTCGAGGTAGCTGCCGGCCACCGCCAGACCGGGCGGCAACCCGGCGCGCAGTTCGGCGACGAGCGCGCCGTGGCCGGGCGCGTACTGCGGCATCGCGTCCAGCCAGCGGTGCACCCGGACGTCGACCGGGTCCACGTCGACACCGAACACCGTGCGAAGGTCCTGCAGCGACCACGCCAGCAGGAGGTCGTCGGAGGTGTCGCGGGCGATCGTGTCACCGAACCGGCCGAAGGACAGCCGCAGCAACTCGGTGTTGCCGCGCGCTCCCCATTTGCGCGAGGACAGCGTGATCGCCTTGGCGTGCAACTGTTCTCCGCTGGCCACCAGCACACCGGAGTTCTGCGGCAGGGGTGTGCCGCCGGGTACCGCCACGGCGACCACGGCCGAGGAGGCCACGTCGATGCGCCGGGCGGCCCCCGCGGTCCGGGGCGCCACCCCGGCCGTCAGCGCGGCGAGCCGCGGGGCCGGCAGCGCCAGGATCACCCCGTCGGCGGGCCAGCAGGTGCCCTCGTCGTCGTACAGGTTCCAGCCGCCGCCGTCGCGCATCAGCTCGACCACGGTTGAACCCTGCCAGCGCAGCCCGCTTTGGGCGATCAACGCGTCGAGCACGACCTGGTAGCCGCCGTCGACCGCGCCGAACACCGGGCCGGCCGGGCCGGGCGGCAGCACCGAACGCACCGCATCGGTCAGGTTCGCGGCGCCGCGGTCCAGTGCGGCGGCCACCGTCGGCACCGCCGACCGCAGGCCGATGCCGGCGGCCGAACCCGCGTAGACACCGGACAGCATCGGGTCCACCGACCTGGCCACCACTTGGGCGCCGAACCGGTCGGCGACCAGTGCGCCGACGGACGGGTCGTCGCCGGCCCGCCAGCGCAGCGGGCGCGACGGTTCCGCGGTCATCTTCGCGACCGTCGCCGCGTCCACCAGCTCGGACATCGGCGCCGCGGCGCTGGGGATGCCGTTGACGGTGCCGGCCGGCAGCGGATGCAGCCGCGCGCCGGCATAGATCAGCGGCCGGGTTCCGACCGGCGAGATCCGGCGTCCGGCCAGGCCGAGGTCGGCCAGCAACTCGGGCATCTCGGGCCGGCGGGCGACGAACGCCTCGGCCCCGATGTCCATCACCTGTCCGCCGACGCGCTCGGTGCGCAGGATGCCGCCGAGCCGGTCGGCCGGGTCGAACACCGTGATGGTCGCGTCGGGGCCGACCGCCCGGCGCAACCGGTAGGCCGCCACGAGACCCGAAATGCCGCCTCCGACAACACAATACGTAGCGGTCACAGAACCCACGCTGCGGCTCCTCCACCCGCTCGTCCCTCGCGCGCATCGTCGCTCACAGAACCCACGCTGCGGCTCCTCCGCCCGCTCGTCCCTCGCGCGCATCGTCGCTCACAGAACCCACGCTGCGGCTCCTCCGCCCGCTCGTCCCTCGCGCGCATCGTCGCTCACAGGGAATGCACCAGCGCCACCAA
>JAXLRY010000036.1:0-15301 GCA_046330895.1 Mycobacterium sp.
CGCCGTACGACGATGAGCCGTAGTGCACCACCCTGGCCGCCGCAGCGCCGTCGATCAGCCCCAAGCCGTCGGCCGCCGACACCTCACCCAAGTACAACTCGCACGGCCCACCGCCCGAAGCGACCACGCGGTAGACGGCCGGCTGCACATGCACACCGCCAAAATACGCGCCTCATCAGAAGACCCGTTGGCCGCCAAGACACGCCCCCCGCCCAAATTGGTGGAGCCATTTCGGGTCGCCACACCGGGGCCAGTTCAAGTTGACATTGCCAGGCAACCGGCGCCAACGGCGCGGTCCGCTTACTCCGTCTCGACGACGACGACGATTCAGGCGAGCAAACACGCCGCCGAGACGCGATCGAACTCGACCTAGATCACCCACCGATAACAGTGCAGCGCATTGTGATCAGTGCCAGAGCTGGTCTTATAAACTCTCTGAGTCTGGATCCGCCGCTGCAGTGCGAATGTGGCTGGCCATACCCGATCAGGCGATCACGTTGCAAGTAAAGGACATTCGTGCGCTAACCACCGTCGCCGTGGAGGGCTCGATGCAATCGAAGCGCGCGGGATCGGACGGCGGGTTTGTTGCGGCGATACATGGCTTGCAAACGCGCTCTGCGCGGACATCGTCCAGGTGCTACGAGCTTGACGTGAGTGACGGCGACACGCTGTGCCTACCTGCCGCTGGCGGACCGCGTCAGTCCTTGCGTCCGGCTTTCCACGCCATGCCCCAGCCATACGCGTGATCGAGGGTGCTTTGACTGCCGTCGATATAGCGCACCTCGCGGCTGACATGAATGCCGCCCTCCGCGTAATACACCTGGGCGACGGCACAAATTCTGGCGCCGCTCACTGGTGAGTCCAGGCGCACCTCGATCGGCGGGCCCGATGTCGGGTACATCGTCACGACGCCGTCAACCGCAGCCCAGTTCGCCGCACCAGAGTAGATCATCGCGAAGATCAGTATCCGCCGGAATTGTTCGGGGCGAGCCAGGTTGATGCGCATGTTCTCGCCGCCCTCAACCGCTCCGGAGCGATCGTCACCGTCCAGCGCGATGAAGGGGGGTGAGTGCTCAGAGCCAAAGTTGTTGCCAAGCGCCTGGATGACGCCCTTGCTGCCGTCGGACAACTCCCATAGGCAACCGAGGTCTAGGTCCACTCCGCGTGCGTTCGCACTCCAGTTCAGGTTCACACGCATCACGCCTTGCTGCACACCGGGTTTGGTGAGACTGATGCGCGGCGCATCCTTCGTCAGGCTGATCTTCGACAGGTTGACCGCAGACGGCTGCTGCTGCGGTGGCGGCGATCCCGCACCGGGCCGCTTAGTGTAGTCGATGCCCATATTCGTGAACCGCCTTTCGAATCAGCCGACCGGAGAAGGTGAGTGATCGTCAGCCGCCGCCTCGCGCTTGTTGCGCACGACGCTGGAAATCAAGGCGGCGACGATCAGCACCACTCCGATGAGACCCGTGATGATCTCGTTGACGTGAACCCTTAGCGAAACCAGCAGGATCACGGCCAATGCGCCGATTGCCCAATGCGCGCCATGTTCGAGATACACGTAGTCGGACAGCGTCCCCTTGCGCACCAAGAAGATCGTGATGGACCGGACGAACATCGCGCCGATGAATCCCAGGCCCAACGCGATGATGATCGGATCGGATGTGATCGCGAACGCGCCGATGACACCGTCGAACGAGAACGACGCATCGAGTACCTCGAGGTACAGGAAGAGGAAGAAACCGGCCTTCCCGGTGGCCACCGCGAACTGCGACGGGCCGTCGTTTGATGTCTTTCCGTGGGGGAGTTCGTCGAGTGCGTCCTCTGCTTCTTCGGGCACTTCGAACATGGACCCTAGGCCGTCGACCGTGATGTAGGTGATCATGCCCAGCAACCCGGCGAGGAGCACCGTGGAGCGGTGAGCGTCGTCGGCCAGAAACTCCGAGGCGACTATGAGCGAGACCGCGGCGATGACTACCGCGAGTTGATCGAGCTTGCCGGCCCTGCCCAGGGGGCGCTCCAGCCAGGACAGCCACGTGATCTCACGTTCTGAGAAGATGAAGTTCAGGAACAGCATCATCAGGAACATGCCGCCGAAAGACGCGATCTGCGGGTGCGCGGCCGTCAGTGCAGTTTCGTAGCTCGGCGATCCGTCGGGAAAGAAAGCAGCATCGCCGGCAGGCGGATTGAGCGCGATGTCGAGCGCCCTGACCGGGTCAAGACCGGCGGTGATCCACACAACCGCCAGCGGGAACACGAGACGCATCCCGAACACTGCGATCAAGATGCCGATCGTCAAGAAAATTTTCTGCCAGAACTCGCTCATCCGACGCAGCACGGTCGCGTTGATGACCGCGTTGTCGAAGGACAGCGAGACCTCGAAGACCCCAAGGATCGCACATAGGATCAGTGCCTCAACACCACCGTAAAGAAAAGCCACGACCAGCGAGATAGCGGTGACGACGATCGATATACCGAAAATGCGTACAACCACGCTGAAGGGACCGTTTCCGTTGAGTGTTTGTGCCAGCGACTAGAGCTGTCGCGTCATCAGACGTTCACGCCGTAGTCGCGGGCGATTCCCGCGAGCCCCGATGCGTAGCCCTGTCCGATGGCGCGGAATTTCCATTCGGCGCCGGCTCGGTAGAGCTCGCCGAAAACCATCGCGGTTTCGGTGGAGGCGTCCTCGGACAGGTCGTAGCGGGCGAGCTCGCTTCCGTTGGCCTGGTCGACGACCCGGATGTACGCGTTCTGCACCTGGCCGAACGACTGGCCGCGCGAGTCGGCTTCGTGGATGGACACCGGGAAGTAGATGTTCGTAATGGTGGGGGGCGTCGCAGCAAGGTCGACTTTGATGATCTCGTCGTCGCCTTCGCCTTCGCCGGTCAGGTTGTCACCTGTGTGCTCAACCGATCCCTCCGGCGAGCGCAGGTTGTTGAAGAAGACAAAGTGTGCATCGGAGAGCACCTTCTTGTTCTCACCGCACGCCAGCGCGCTGGCGTCGAGGTCGAAATCGGTGCCGGTGGTCGTGCGGATGTCCCAACCCAGACCGACGAGAACCGCGGTGAGGTTCGGGGCTTGCTTCGTCAAGGAAACATTTCCGCCCTTGCTCAGACTGACGCCCATTTGATTGCCCTTTCGAAACCCGGTGTGGATCCGGGGTGCGCTGTTGCCCCCGCGTGGCCACAACCGTAACGCATTGCGCTCACCGAGTAGGAGGGGTAAGGCGCCACGAGGTCGGCCACGGCTCGCGGTTAGGATCGCTTCGTGGCAAGTTGGTGGCTGAGGTGGTCTCGCCGCACATCTTCTGACTCGGGAAATGATGCTGCCCTGACCCAGCTAACCAGCACGTTTCTCGACATGGACAAGCGGCAGGAGATCGCCCAGGTAGCGATGACCGCGGTTGCTGCGTTGTCGCCTCGCGCCGCGCTCGAGCAGGAATGGGAAGTGGTGCAAGCGGCGTGCTATCAGGCGTCTGCCGCGTATCTCGCCGTCGCGGGGCGTATGTCGTCGGCGACCGCCGAAAGCGCCTGCGTCAATCGGGCAACCGGCGCCGAGATCGCCGAGGTGGCGACTCAGCTGGAGAGCGCTCTCGCCGGACTGGACGCCTTTTACGAACGCAACAGATTGATCCTCGACTCGGCCGCCAACAGTCTGTCGTCGCTGACAGTCGACGCCGATGCAGTGATACGCGAGGCCCACGAGGCGGGTCAGTCGCTTGCGACTGTTGAGCCGAATTTGCAAGGTTACCCGTCGGTGCTAGGCGCGCGAGAACAGCTGGATCGCGCCGCGGCCCGGTTGCAGGCGGCGCGCGAGCAGACGAACATTGCGGCGACCATGAAGGCTGTTCACGACGTTCGACTAGCAATCGTCGCTCTAAATGAAGCCCTTGTCGCCGCGCCGCAGCGCGAAGAGCAGGCGCGTCGCACGGTCGCGTCCGTGCGGACGCGCATCGACGCGGCTCGAACCCGGGCCGGCGGGCTGCCTGCCCTCGTCTCGGTGTTGTTGCGCGAGTTCAATGCCAGAAGTTCCGCGGACCTCGTCAATAACGACAAGGCGAGCCAAGCCCATCTCGAACGTGCCGAGGCGCTGCTGACGCAGGCGGTCGCGGCTCGTGAGGCACACCGTCCAGAGGACGCGCTCGAACTCGCCAAGCGCGCGCGATCCGTACTCGCCGAGGCCGAGCGGGATGTCGACGAGGTTTCCGACCGCCTAGCGCTCCTGCGCGACGTGCGTGCGGAGCCGGATCGGCGCGCGCGTGAGGTCCGATTTCGATTGCGCGACGCCCAGCGGTTGGCGGTCGACCGCGGGGTGGTCCCTGAATGGGGAAGCGTGCTCGACGCGCAGTCGGACAGAATCGACAGGATTGTCGGAGCGATCGAGGGCGTCCACCCCGATTACTGGGCGTACCACCGATCACTCGGGGAAGTTTCCGAGTTCATCGTCAATGTAGTCAATCGAATTCGACAGGGGGCCGTTCGATGACTGCTGCGACGCCGCGAACCAGCACCGCCAAGTCCATCAAGCATTTTCGGTATCTGGCGCCGGCGACTATGCAGCGGCTCTTCCATCTCGAGCCTGAACTGCTCACGGAACACTCCGACCCTCGGCTGCTCGGACTGTCGCTGGGGGCGACGTTGTACATGCCCGCCGATCGGACGGACCTCGCCGCCACCGTCACTCGGCGTATGACCGATGGGGTCTGCTCGATGGTTCTCGACCTCGAAGACGCGGTCAGCGACCAAGGGCTGGGAACGGCGACACAGAATGTCGTGGATGTCCTCAACGAGCTGGCGCGGTCCGGAAAGTCGGGCGCCGCACAGCTTTTCGTGCGCGTGCGCACACCGGAGGGTGTCGGGCAGATTTGTGACGATCTTTCCGACGGCGTGGACGCCCTGTCAGGGTTCGTGTTCCCGAAGTTCACGGCGCGTGACGGCGAGGCCTACTTGCGGGCCGTCACCAATGCGGGTGCGCAACTAGATCGCAAGCTGTTTTGCATGCCTGTCCTGGAGACAGGTGACGTTGTTCACCGGCCGACGCGCGACATCGAACTCACCGCGTTGCGCGCCCTCTTCGAGGCACACCGGGAGATCGTGCTCGCCGTGCGCGTCGGGGCCACCGACCTCTGCGGCATGTACGGCATTCGCCGCGATCGGGATCTGACGATCTACGACGTCAACGTAGTAGCCAGCGCGATAGGCGATATCGTCAACTATCTCGGTCGCGCAGACGGCACCGGCCACATCATCACCGGGCCGGTCTGGGAGTACTTCGCCGACCACGAGCGGTTGTTCCGGCCCATGCTGCGCGCGACCCCGTTCGTCGAACACGACGCCGTCCGGTTCCGCGAGCACCTGGTGAGCCGCGACCTCGACGGGCTACTGCGTGAGCTCGTCCTTGACCGCACCAACGGCATGTACGGTAAGACCGTCATTCACCCCAGCCACGTGGCTGCGGTGCACGCACTGGCGGTCGTCACCCACGAGGAGTACCGCGATGCGGCCGATGTGCTGGCATCAACAGCGGGCGGAGTACGCGCCTCCGAGTATCGCAACAAGATGAACGAGGCCCGCCCGCACAGGGCGTGGGCCGAACACGTGCTTCGACGCTCACAGGTATTCGGCGTCGCGGCCCCCGGTGTGACGATCGTCGACCTCCTCACCGCGCTGGCGGTTCGATGAACACCCTTAAGAATGCCTGGGCTACAGAAGTCTTCGGGTTCGAGATCCTCCACGTCGAGGGTGCAGAACTGGCGACCGAGCTGGTTCTGCCCGGCCTGCGGCGAAACCCGCAACGAGCGCACCTGCTGGTGTCGACAGTGCTGGGGAAGCACATTGCCATCCCCCCCACAGTCGCAATGGACGCGGGAGCGCGGCTGGCCGCCCGCACGCGGGAGGTGCTGTCGGGCGCCAACGCGGACGTGCTCGGGATGGCGGAAACGGCGACCAGCCTAGGCCATTGCGTCGCCGACGGACTCGACGCCGAGACCTACGTGCACACCACCCGCCGCGACGCCCCCGCCGGACACATATATGCGGGATTCGAAGAAGGTCATTCACATGCCACCCATCACACCGTGCAACCGGCGAAGGCGACAGTCTTCGACTCCCGCCGGCCGCTGGTGATCGTCGACGACGAGATATCCACGGGCACTACGGCGCTCGCGGCCATCGACGCGATGCACGCGCGGTGTCCTCGGCCGCAGTATGTGGTCGCGTCTCTGGTCGACATGCGCACCGAATCTCACCGTGAGCGCGTGACGGCGACGGCCAAGTCGACCGGGGCGCCAATCGACTTCGTCAGCCTGTCGACGGGCCGAGTGATCCTGCCTGAGGGTATGACCAAGGCGGTTAACGCGCTGCAAGCGCCGATACTGAACCCATCCGGTCCGTGGCGGGGCCGGCATCGCCGAATAGCCGCGAACTGGCCCGGCACGGTGCCTGAAGGGGGGCGGCACGGGTTTCAACGTGCAGACCGCGCACCGTTCGACAGCGCCGTCGAGGCGCTGGCAGCGGCCGTCGGCGAGGCGCTCACCCCCGGCGATCCGGTCCTCGTCATCGGGCACGAGGAGCTGATGTATCTGCCGCTGCGCGTCGCGGATTTGCTCGCCAAGAGAGGATTTGACACTCGCTTCCAGACCAGCACACGCTCACCGGCGTACGTGCGCGACGAAGCGGGATATCCACTACGCACCGGGTTCATGTTCCAACCCTGCGAGCAGGGTGAAGGCGGCTCCCGCTACATGTACAACGGCTGGCCCGGCGCACAGGCCGTGCTCGTCATCGACGCCTTCGCGGCAACCGACCGTCTCGAAGCCGACGACGGCATCGTCGACGTGCTCACGGCGGCCGGCTACGACGTCCTCGTCGTCGTAGTCGAGGGCCCCGACGCCGACGCGCTGACGAAGTCGCGATGAACCCGCTGACCGGGCCGGACTTCGGTTCCTACGCCGCCGAGGACGTGCGATGGCTGCTCACCGATTTGTCGGATGAGCCGTTGGAAGCACCGACCGAGGAGCGCGAGCGGGCCATCCAGCACGGCGAGGCGCATTACGCGGAGTCGTTGCCCATCGAATACCAGCCAGACGCGACGTACCGTGCGCTGTTCGCCGAAGTGCTCGCGCAAACCGCGGGGCGGCTGGCCACCGCCGTCGGCGTCGTCACGGAACTGGTTCTGGCCGAGCGTGGCACCCACGTCGTCCTGGTGTCACTAGCGCGGGCAGGCACGCCCATCGGCATCCTCATGCGCCGATGGGCCTTGCGCAAATACGGCGTGGACCTGCCGCACTACGCCGTATCCATTGTGCGGGACAGGGGCATCGACTTCGCCGCGCTCGACTACCTGGCGGCGAACCACAACCCCGAGCGGATTGTCTTCGTTGACGGATGGACCGGAAAAGGCTCCATCGCAAAGGAATTGGGGCAAGCGCTAGTCGAGTACGAGCGAGTGACGGGGATATGGTTCAACCCCGACCTTGCCGTGCTGGCCGACCCAGGAGTGTGCGTGCGCACCTTCGGCACCCGGGACGACTTCCTCATCGCGTCGGCGTGCCTCAATTCGACGGTGTCGGGCCTGGTGTCGCGAACCGTGTTGAATGCCAGGCACATCGCGCCGGGACAGTTCCACGGCGCCAAGTTCTACCGAGAGCTGGCCGATGACGATCAATCTGCCACTTTCTTAAGCGCAGTGACGGAGCAGTTCGATGGCGTCGAGATGGCGGTCAAGGACGAGTTGGCGGCCGTGGCAGCGGCTGACCGGACACCGACATGGGCCGGGCTTGCCACGGTGGAGCGCATCAAGCAGCAGTACGGCATCGCCAGTGTGAACTTCGTGAAACCGGGCATCGGGGAGACAACGCGGGTGGTGCTAAGACGCGTACCGTGGCTGATCGTGCTACGCGACATGGCATCTCCCGAACATCGACACATCCGGTTGCTCGCGGCGGCGCGAAATGTGGCAGTGGTCGAGGATCCATCGCTGACGTACGCGTGCGTCGGATTGATCAAGGACATCACCGAATGACCGCATCGACGGTGTTGATCGCCAGCGATCTGGACCGAACGCTAATCTACTCTAAGCGGTTCGTCCACGATTCCAAGACGGTGGCGTGCGTGGAGATCTACGACGCCAAGCCGATCTCTTACATGACGTTCGGGGCGGTCGCGCGGCTGACCGCTTTGGCGGCCGAATTCCACGTCGTGCCGGCGACAACGCGGACTGTCGAGCAATTCAACCGAATCAGCTTGCCGGGGGCACCGTATCGATTCGTAGTGACGAGCAACGGTGGCACCATCCTGGTCGACGGCGTCCCGGACCCGGTATGGAGTAAGGCGGTCGCCTCGCGGATTCGTGAGACGTGTGCACCGTTGGGTGTTGTCACCGATGCGCTGCTGGCGCGGGCCAGCGACACGTGGGTGCGAAACTTCCGCGTGGCCGCGGAACTGTTCTGCTATCTAGTAGTCGACGAAGCACTGCTGCCGGTCGATTTCCTCGAGGAATGGCACGCCTGGTGTGAACCGCGAGGATGGGTGGTTTCGCGGCAAGGGCGCAAGATCTACTCAGTGCCGTCGACGCTCTGCAAATCGCACGCGGTAGCCGAAGTGCGGCGCCGGCTCATCGGCCGCGGGGAACTGGCGGCCTCCGCGCTGCTGCTGGCCGCCGGCGACGGCGCCCTCGACGCGGGACTGCTCCAGTCCGCCGACGCCGCGATCCGACCGGCGCACGGCGAATTATGCGCGCTGGGCTGGACCATCCCGACGCTGACTGTGGCGAAAGCACCGGGGGCGTCGGCTGCCGAAGAGATTCTGAACTGGTTCGCGAGATCGAGCGTGCACCAGCCATCTGCCGGGCGCAGACGCTGCAATAGGGTTTCGCATGGCACGACATCGAGAAGGGACATGTGTTGACCGATCAACTGGCAAAAGGTCAGAATGCGACGCTCACATCTGCGGACGTGGTCATCTCCGTGGCGCTATCGACGCCGGCGGACCTGTCGGCGCTGCTGGTGACCGACTCCGGGAAGGTGCGCACCGACGCCGACTTCGTGTTCTTCAACCAGCCGACGGCACCGGGTGTCCGGCTGCAGACCGGCGCCGCCGGTCAGCCGGAAAGCCTCGCGGTCTCGTTGAGCGCCGTTCCCACTGACATCGCCAGAGTGCGGATCGTCATCACCCTCGAGAACGCGAGCAGCAACTTCGGCGCCTCGGCTGCACCGGTCGCCAGCGTGGCCGACGGGTCGGGGCGAAGGCTCTTCGAATACCGCATCGACGGCCTGTCGTCTGAGTCTGTGGTGATCGCGTTGGAGCTCTACCGTCGAGGCGACGCGTGGAAGGTCCGCGCCGTCGGCCAGGGCTACGCGGGCGGCTTCGCGGATCTGGTGAAGGACCACGGGGTTTCGGTCGACGACGCTGCCCCGCCGCCACCTGCGCCGTCGGATACGCCGCCGTCGGCGTATCCGCCGCCTGCAACACCACCGCCACCGCCGCCGCCGCCTCAGGTACCTCCTTCGCCGCCCCCGCCACCGCCACCGTCTGCGTCACCGCCGAGCCAACCGGGAGAGGTCAGCCTCGCGAAGGGCCGTACCGTGAGTCTGGCGAAGGGGCAACAGGTTTCGCTCAAGAAGGACGGCGGGGTCCCGCTGACTACTGTACGAATGGGCCTGGGCTGGGATCCGATCAAGAAGGGCAGCTTTTTCGGCAACCGCACACCCGAGGTCGACTTGGATGCATCGGCGGTGCTGTTCGCCGACCACCAGATCGTCGACGTCGCCTACTACGGCCAGCTGGTGTCCAAGGACGGCTCGATCCGCCACTCGGGCGACAACCTGACTGGCGAGGGGGAGGGTGACGACGAGGTCATCGCCGTCGACTTGAGTCGCGTCCCCGCACACGTCACCACTGTAATGTTCATCGTCACCTCGTATCAGGGCCACACGTTCGACCAGTTGAGCAATGCGTTCTGTCGGTTGGTCGACGCGACCACGAACGCCGAACTCGCGCGTTACACGTTGGTGGGTCCCAAAATGCGCACCACCGCGATGATGATGGCCAAGTTCTTCCGCGTCGGTTCGGAGTGGAAACTGAAGGCGATCGGCGACGGCTTCCAGGCAAAGCATCCGGGCGAGGCTGCTCCGTATCTCGTGGAGTGGGTCTGATGGAGCCGCAACCGTGAGTGTGCTGATCGCAGGTCAAAACATCGATTGGGCGCCGCAGGTCGTCGAGTTCCGGCCTCCTACCGATGTCACATTAATTGCTGCGCTGGCCTTGAATGAGCAGGGTCGGGCCGAGCCCGCCGATGGCTTGGTTGTCGAAGGGCGGCCGGTGTCCGCGGGTATTACGTTGCAAGACAGGGTGCTACGCGTCGATCTGGACGGACTCGGCGTGTCGACCCACCGTGTGCTGTGCATCGCCTACACCGATGGTCGGCGCCCGACTGCGTACGACTGCGCGATCGGCGACGTCAACTTCGCGGTCACCGACCCGTTCGCGGCGACCATCTGTTTCGAGATATACCGGCGCGGCACGAAGTGGAAGTTACGCGCCGTGGGCCAAGGGTACGCGGGCGGGCTGTCGGAACTGCTAGTGGCTCATGGGCTCACGAACAGCGCGATGCCAGTGGCGCCCGGTCCCCCCGCGGCAGCTCCCCAGCCACTACCATCTGAGCCGTTGTCGGGGCCGACGGCCGAACCGCTGCAACGGGTTCGGATGATCTACGAGGACGCCGCGCGGATCACGGCGGCCTTCCTCTCGGCGCAAGAGTACGCGTCCTCGCGACTCGACGACGAACTGTCACAGGCAGTTGGAGATCCCGCCACCCGGAACACTGCCGCGGGGAACGCGGCTACGGCCGCAGCGCACAAGCGTCACGACGACCTCATCGCCCGCGCCAGAATCGACTATGACAGGGACGCAACGCATTTGATCAACGAACTGCGCGAGCTCGATGACAACCTCCCGCCATCGATGGCGAGCTGGAAGTCGTCGGCATGGCGACGTTCACCGGAGCCGAGTGACGCGGTGCGGCTCGGCTCACTGTCGGTCACCGAGCTCGGACCCCTAACCATCCCGGTCTGCGTACCGTCGCCGTTGCGGCGCCCGATATGGGTGGACGCGAACGACTCGAGGGCCGCCCTTTCGGCGGTCACGGCACTGGTGCTTCGGCTGTTGGCAGCTTCTCCGCACCCGGCACCGTCGCTCGACGTGATCGACCTCGCCGGCGGTCTCCGTCCGATGTGGGAGTCGCTCGCCGGTCGGATGATTCGTCCAGTCGTCAGTGACCCAGCCGACATCGCGCCACGGCTCAAAGAACTCGTGACAGCAACCGATATCGCTGAGATGCGTCTCAGCGTCGCCGACGAGCGGTCGCCGGCCTCCGTGGTGGTCTTCTCCGATTTCGGATTCGGGCTCCCACCCGCGTCGCTCGACGACGTCATCGCACTCGCCGCGAAGTCCGGGCTCGGGACGTCGCTGGTCCTGGTAGGCGAAAATAATTGGGAGGGAGCCGATTCGCGGTTGCGCGATCTGGCAGAATTCAGCCAGCACGTGACGCTAATCGACGGCGTAATGCTAGATCCGTGGACGCAGAATCCGTGGAATTTCACAGTTGATACAGCGCCGGAGTCCGGCCGGACGTTGAGCGACTTGCTGACGTCAATGACGGCTCTGCCTCCGTTGGAACGAGGACTTTCGTAGCGTGTTGAGGGCCCGTTGGATCTCGTCACCACTGGTCACGCGGGTGGGGGAGGAGCTCAGGCTGGCAGTGTGGCGGTGAGGGCCGCCTCGACAATCTTGGAGTCACGGGTCGCGATCGTGAGATTGCGGCGCAGCGCCTGGGCGACGATGACGCGATCAGAAGGGTCCTTGTGATCCCAGGGGAGCCGACCAGCCAGAATTGCGTCGGGCGACTCGATCGGCAAGGTGATAGTGCTCATGTCGGGGGCGACGCAACCAGGTGAGGCCCGACAGCTGGGTGGTGCTCCAATATGTCACTGGCCGCCCTCGGCAATGGCTGACACGAACCGACTCAAGGGTGGCGTGAAAATGTTCCCGGCTTGTGGCCCGCCTCTGGCATTCCGTCACGGCGACGAAACCGTTACAGCCATGAATATTCGGAGTGTCCACCAGGTGACGCCCGGAATGTTTCCTTGAAGGTTCGAAGGTGTCGGAGCATAGGGTTCACCTTGAAAATCCGGGGGCGCGGTCGTCGGACCCGGTGGATTCGCGGGACTCTGCGCCCGTCGACTGAAATGCAGGCCGGGATACGGAAAGTGGTAGGTGGCCCAAGTGCCAGCGCCGATATCCGACGACGGAAGTTTCTGCGCGGTCGCACTCGGCAGCGCCCATGAAAAACATTGGGTAGAGTGTTGATATGACTTCAAAGAAGATGGCTGCGGCCAAGAGTGCATCGAAGAATGCCGGCGTCAGAACGCCGGTGAAGAGGGCGCCCACCAAGAAGGCGACTCCAGTCAAGGCCGCGCGGACGGCTCGTGTCGCCGCGGACGATCCCTTAGCGGAACAGCGGGTTCTTTTCCTCGCAAACGTATTCTCGCGCGCCCAGCTCGCTAAGTGGATTGGCGTGAGCCCATCCCAGACGTCGCGTTGGGCATCAGGCGAAGAGCGGCCCGGCCCGGCCGCCGCCCCAGCCCTCATCGACCTCGAACACGTGTATTCGCGCGCGCGTTTGGTGTGGGGAGGCGAGTCGGCACGCATCTGGATGGAAAGCGCTAACGCGTTCCTCGGGGGAGCTCGACCCCTTGATGTCCTGCTCACCGACGGCGCCGCTCGAGTTCTTCAAGCGCTCGACGCAGAGATGTGGGGCGGGGCGGCGTGAGTGCTGGTCTATCGCGTCTTTCCCTACCTTGATACTTCTTCGCGCGGCGAACCAGGGAATCCGCTGTATGAACATCGCCCGCAACGCGGTGGGCGGGCTGATCACCCCGACTATTACGTCTGGTACGTAGCCCGCCAAACCGAAGCCGCATGCGGCGAAGCGTTTGGCAACCTTTCACGCTGGACCGACTCGATGTTTGAATTTCCTGCTGTGCGTGGCGCACGCAAGACGCTCGGAGTGTACGAACTGCCCGACGATCTGCGCATTTGCGACCTTGATGACCCGCACCGCCTTGTAGAGCTAGGACTACGGCCGACGCAGATCGTGACCCGCAACCTTGCCGTCACTTCCGAATGGGCGCACCGCATCTGGTCGCAGCGTTCTTCTGCCATCGACGACCGAAAATGGCAGGCGGTTCAATGGTGGTCGTTCCATCGGCCGAACTGGACAGTCATCGCTAGTTGGGCACGGCCCAAGCTCGTCGAACTCGAGCATCTGAACCTCAACCACCCAGCCATCGTCGCGGCCGCTAAAAGCCTCAACCGCCCTCTGTAGACCGATCTGACGCGCGAAGCGGTCGTGGATATGACTGGGCGAGAGGAAGAAAGAAGACGATGGCGAACCGTTGACACACAGCGGCAAACACGGCGACACCTACCGGTAAACCCGCATATTCGATCTCGCCGTATTGGTGCGGTCGACGAGCACGAAGGGGCGCTGCGTGGAGTCCGCCCAGGGTTAGTTATGGATGTCGCAATACGACATAGCCGTGAGACTTTCTGCACCGGAAGGTATCCGAGACTTGGTTTGCTGCCGGTTGAGGAGCTCGGGTAGTCGCCAGTGGCTTGCTGCTATGGGTCCGGTGCCTAGGGTTTGTGGTGCAGCTGAGTACGCGCTTGGACAGTTTTGTTGATGGCTGCGACGCCGCCCGGTCTCCGTAGAGCTGTTTGGGCTCCGCCGTTTAGGATTCAGCTTGGACTGACTTTGTCAGGTGAGCGCTGGGCAGGTACCAGTGTTGGCCTACTGCCCATCCGAAGAAACGTCGGCCAGTGCCCGTTGGAACGGTGAATCGCCCCGGGTTTGGTGCACACCTTCTTTCGAGGGAAGGTTGTTTGCATCATGGCGAAGAGGTACGACGACGAGTTCAAGGCCCGGGCGGTGCGGTTGGTTATCGACCATGCCGAGGAGTACGACACCCGCACAGCCTGCATCACTGCGGTGGCCAAGCGGTTGGGGGTGTCCTACGAATCGCTGCGCCGGTGGGTCAACCAGGCCGAGGTCGACACCGGCCAGCGTGACGGGGTGCCCAGCGATACCGCACGGGAGTTGCGCGAACTCAAGCGCAAGAACCGCGAGCTCGAGGAAACCGTCGAAATCCTCAAGGCGGCAACAAGTTTCTTCGTGCGGGAGAGCGACCCGCGACACCACTGATCTGCGCGTTCATCGCCGAGCATCGTGCTCGGTTCGGGGTCGCTCCGATCTGCCGCGTGCTCACCGAGCACGGTGTGCCGATCGCCCCGAGAACCTTCTACGCCTGGCTGACCCGACCCCCGTCGGCGCGGGCGTTGTGGGACACCGTCCTCACCGAGGTGCTGGCCGGTTTCTACGAGCCCGACGAGCACGGTCGGCGTAAACCGGAGTCGCTCTACGGGGCGACCAAGATGTGGGCTCACCTGCAACGCCAGGGCATCGCGGTGGCCCGTTGCACCGTGGAGCGGCTCATGCGTACCCACGGCTGGCGTGGGGTCACCCGGCGTAAGAAGGTCCGCACCACGATCGCCGATCCCGCCGCAGCGCGGGCCGCCGATCTGGTGAAACGGCAGTTCCGGGTGCCGGCCCCCAACGTCTTGCTGGTCGCGGATTTCACTTACGTACGCCTGTCGGGCGGCGCGTTCGTGTACGCCGCTTTCGCCATCGACGCCTACGCGGGCCGGATCGTGGGGTGGACCTGCTCGGCCAGCAAGGAAGACAAGTTCGTGCGTCAGGCGATCCGCCATGCCGCACAGCTCCGCGCCGATGAAGGTACTCCGTTGTTGGGCAACACTATTCATCACAGCGACGCGGGCTCCCAATACACCTCTGTGCGGTTCGGGGAAACCCTGGCGCTGTCCGGGCTGGTGGCCTCGATCGGCACGGTCGGGGATGCCTTCGACAACGCTTTGGCGGAGACGACCATAGGGCTGTACAAGACCGAAGCCGTCCGCGACGACTCACCGTTTCGCCGCGGGCCGTTGCACCGTCTGACCGACGTGGAACTGCTCACCGCCGAGTGGGTGCACTGGTACAACACCGACCGGCTCATGCACCGACTGGGCCGCATCCCACCCATCGAGTACGAGACCGTCCACTACGCTACAAACGCGGCCCACTCAGAGGCTGCACACCCATAAACCGGTGTGCATCAAACCCGGGGTGGTTCAATCCCAGTTGGCTTCATGTTTTAGGCCAAGACGCCGAAACCGGCGCGCCAATT
>JAXLRY010000037.1:0-14897 GCA_046330895.1 Mycobacterium sp.
CCCGCGAGGTTCACGCCTTCGTCCTGGGACAGCCGCTGCACTTCGCGCAGGAGTTCGACGTCGCGCTCCGAATAGCGCCGTCCTCCACCGGAACTGCGCTGCGGGCGGACAAGACCAAGGCGGTCATACGTGCGCAGGGTCTGCGCATGCATGCCGGACAGCTCGGCCGCCACCGAGATCAGGAAGGTCCGTGCTTCCCGGGCGGCGTCGCGGGCATCCTTCTCCGGCGTCATGGCCGATTCCCGGACCACCCGCTCCGCGGGTCGAAGCCGCTGGCTTTTTCGGCGGCCGCGTAGGCCTCCAGAGTTTCGAGTGCTGGGCCTTCGAGGTTGGGCGGAACGGCAACCTTGACCGTCACCAGCAGATCGCCGTTGCCGCCACTGCGCTTCGGCACGCCTCTGCCCCGAACTCGAAGGATTCGGCCGTCGGCGGTGCCCTTGGGCACCCGGACCCCAACCTTTCCCTCCAATGTCGGAATGGAAAGCGTTGTGCCCAAGGCTAATTCCGTGAAGCTGACCGGTACGGACACCGTGAGGTCGTCGCCGTCGCGGCCGAACACCTTGTCGGGTCGGACATGCACCGTGACGTAGAGGTCACCCGACGGCGCACCTCGCAGCCCGGCCTCACCCTGGCCGGCCAACCTGATCCGCTGGCCGTCCTCGACTCCCGGCGGAATCCGCACGTTGATGGTGCGGGTTCGGGTCGTGACACCGGTCCCCCGGCATTCGTCGCACGGGTTCTCGATGATCGAACCGCTGCCCCGACAGTCGGTGCACGGTTCGGAGAAACCGAATGCGCCCTGGTTGCGGTTGATCACACCGGAGCCGTTGCAGGTGGCGCACACCTTTGGGCTGGTACCCGGGCGTGCGCCGCTGCCATGGCAGTTGGTGCACGGCGCGGGACTTGTCAGCCGAAGCGGCATGGCGACGCCCTTGGTCGCCTCCAGGAAATCGAGATCAGTCTCAGTTTCCAGGTCTTTGCCCCGACGGGGCCGGCTGGGCCGCGGCTGGGCGCCCCTGCCGAACAGTCCGCCGAACAGATCGCCGATCCCGCTTCCGCCGGCCTGGCCCGCGGCGTCGAAAAGGTCGTTGAGGTTGAACTCCCCGCTGTCTCCGCCCGCGAACCCGCCGAATCCGCCTCCGCCGCTTGGGCTTCCGCCGCCGTTGAAACGACGACCGAATCCCCCGCCGGCAAACAGCCGACGGGTCTCGTCATACTCCTTGCGCTTGGCGTCGTCGGACAGCACGCTGTACGCCTCGGACACAGCCTTGAACCGTTCCGCGCCGCCCGGGTTCTTGTCCGGATGCAGTTCGGAGGCCAACTTCCGATAGGCGGTCTTGATCTCTTTGGCGCTGGCGTCAGAGGAGACGCCCAACTCCTTGTAGAAGTCCTTTTCGACCCATTCACGCTGAGCCATGCGTCACCTCCTCCCGGTTACTGTTCTGATTCTGCGTTCTGCGGGCTCGTGTCACCGGTGTTCGGGGGCGTGTCGCCCCCAACTGCGCTAGGAGACGCGGCATCGACGACACCCACCAGTGCGTGGCGCAGCAACTGCTCACCGAGTCGGTAGCCGCGACGCATCACGGTGCCGATCACCGGATTCGAGCCGTCGCCCTCGTGTTGAACCGCTTCGTGTACGGACGGGTCGAAGTCTTCGCCCTCGTCGCCGAAGGAGCTCAGCCCCAGCCCGTGCAGTGCGGCGGTCAGCTTGTCCGCCACCGACTTCAGCGGTCCGGAATCGAGGTCGCCGTGCGTGCGCGCCCGGTCCAGATCGTCGAGCACCGTGAGCAACTGGCCCACGACGACGGCCTTGGCGCGCTCAGTTGCCAGTTGCTGGTCGCGCAGCGCGCGCTTGCGGTAGTTCGCGAAGTCCGCCTGGACGCGCTGCAAGTCGGCGAGTAGCTCCGCCGCCTTGTCCGCCTCTTCGGGGCTTTCGGCGGGAAGCGCCCCCGGCGCCGACCCACTGGGGGCCGGGCCGGGAACACCCGTGCGCACTTCGCCGGTTTGCGGATCGATCCGCCGCTTGTCGGTGACGGTGACGGGTTCGTCCGGATTCTCGCCTGTCATTTGGCGTCCTTGTCATCGTCCTCGACAACTTCGGCATCCACGACGTCGTCGGCCCCGCCGCCCTGCGACGCACCGGCGTCACCCGCGGCCTGCTCGGCCTGGGTGGCCTCGTAGATGGCCTGCCCGAGAGCCTGCGATTCCTGACCGAGCTTCTCCATGGCCGTCTTGATGGCGCCGATGTCGGTTCCTGCCAGTGCCGTCTTGGCATCCGCGACAGCGGATTCGACCTTGGTCAACGTTTCCTCGGGGACCTTGGAACCCCCCTCGGCGCCACGCTGCTCGGTGACGAACTTCTCGGTCTGGTAGACCAGCGATTCGGCCTGGTTGCGGACATCGGCCTCTTCGCGACGCTTGCGGTCCTCGTCGGCGTGCGCTTCGGCGTCCTTGATCATCCGGTCGATCTCTTCCTTGGACAGGCCGGAGCCTTCCTGGATCTTGATCGTGTTCTCCTTGCCGGTGCCCTTGTCCTTGGCGGTGACGTGGACGATGCCGTTGGCGTCGATGTCGAAGGTGACCTCGATCTGCGGGATGCCACGCGGGGCCGGCGGGATACCGGTCAGCTCGAAGCTGCCGAGCAGCTTGTTGTGCGACGCGATCTCACGCTCGCCCTGGAAGACCTGGATCTGCACCGACGGCTGGTTGTCGTCGGCCGTGGTGAAGGTCTCGGACCGCTTGGTGGGGATGGTGGTGTTGCGTTCGATGAGTTTGGTCATCACGCCACCCTTGGTTTCGATGCCCAGGGAGAGCGGCGTGACGTCAAGCAGCAGAACGTCTTTCACCTCACCCTTGAGGACACCCGCCTGCAAGGCAGCGCCGACCGCGACGACCTCGTCGGGGTTCACGCCCTTGTTCGGCTCCTTACCGCCGGTGAGTTCCTTCACCAGGTCGGTGACGGCGGGCATACGGGTGGAGCCGCCGACCAGAACCACGTGGTCGATATCGGCCACCGAGATGCCGGCGTCCTTGATGACCTGCTGGAAGGGCTGACGGGTCCGGTCGAGGAGGTCCTGGGTGATCTTCTGGAACTCCGAGCGGGTCAGCTGCTCGTCGAGGAACAGCGGGTTCTTGTCGGCGTCGACCGTGATGTACGGCAGGTTGATCGAGGTGCTCTGGCTGGAGCTGAGTTCGATCTTGGCCTTTTCCGCCGCCTCACGCAGGCGCTGCATCGCCATCTTGTCCTTGGTCAGGTCGATGCCGCTGGTGCCCTTGAACTTCTCGACGAGCCACTGGACCACCCGGTCGTCCCAGTCATCGCCACCGAGGTGGTTGTCGCCGGAGGTGGCGCGGACCTCGACGACACCGTCGCCGATTTCCAGCAGCGAGACGTCGAAAGTGCCGCCACCGAGGTCGAACACCAGGATGGTCTGTTCCTTGTTGCCCTTGTCGAGGCCGTACGCGAGCGCGGCCGCGGTGGGCTCATTGACGATTCGCAGCACGTTGAGACCGGCGATCTGGCCGGCTTCCTTGGTTGCCTGACGCTGTGCGTCATTGAAGTAGGCCGGCACGGTGATGACCGCGTCGGCAATGTCTTCGCCGAGGTAGGCCTCGGCGTCACGCTTGAGTTTCTGCAGGACGCGGGCGCTGATCTCCTGCGCCGTGTAGTCCTTGCCGTCGATTTCGATCGACCAGTCGGTGCCCATGTGACGTTTGACGGACCGGATGGTCCTGTCCACGTTGGTCACTGCCTGGTTCTTGGCGGGCTGGCCGACCAGCACTTCGCCGTTACGCGCAAAGGCGACCACCGAAGGCGTAGTGCGGGAGCCCTCGGAGTTGGCGACGACGACGGGGTCGCCACCTTCCAGTACCGCAACCACAGAGTTGGTGGTCCCGAGGTCGATTCCGACCGCACGAGCCATGATTGATCCTCCTGTTTCGAGACTTTTAGGTTTCGCATTGAGCGAGTCGGACTCAAGGGTGCTCCCCAGGCCGGGGCCTGTCAATTCGTATTGAGTCTGGTTCACTCAAGTTGCTAGGAAGCGTAACGGGGCCGCCCGTGCTTTTGTTCCCCCGCCCTCAGGGAAGATCGGATTCGATGATTTCCACACCCTGGTCCAGGTCCGTCGGGCTGACGGCGCCGATCCTCAACGCACCTATGGGCGGCGTCGCCGGATCCGCCCTGGCCACGGCCGTATCCCAGGCGGGTGGCCTCGGGATGATCGGCATGGGCAGTGCCGGATCCCTTGAGGCGTTGCAAGCGCAACTGCGTGGACTGGGGCGTCTGGATCGCCCCTTCGGCATCGGCCTCTTGGGCTGGGCGGTCGAGACCGAACCGCAACTCTTGTCGGCGGCACTCGACGCCCGTCCCACGCTCGTGTCGGTGAGTTTCGGCGACGACTGGGGGTGGATTCGGCACACCCACGACGCCGGGGTTCTCGCCGCCACCCAGGTGGCCGACGTTCGCGCGGCGCTGCGCGCCGTCGAGGCCGGAGTCGACGTCGTCGTCGCCCGCGGTTTGGAAGGTGGCGGGCACGGCGAGTTCCGAGTCGGAACACTGCCATTGCTGGCCGAGATTCTGGACCGGGTCGAGGTGCCGGTGATCGCGGCCGGCGGTATCGCGTCCGGGCGAGGGCTGGCCGCCGTGCTCGCCGCGGGTGCCTCGGCGGCCTGGGTGGGCACAGCGTTTTCGGTCTGTCCGGAGAGCATGCTCACCGACGGTGCGCGCAAAGCATTGCTGACAGCGACGGACACCGACACTCTGACCACGAGGGTGTTCGACATCGCGGCCGGATATCCGTGGCCTGCGCACCAACCCGAACGGGTGCTGCGCAACGCTTTCATCGACCGATGGGACGGGCACGAAGACGAACTGCAGCAAGATCCCGCCGCGCTCGCAGATCTTGCGAAGGCAACCGCGTCCGGAGATTTTCGGGTGGCACCGGTCAATGCCGGCCAGGGTGTCGCGTCGATCACGACCGTACTGACTGCGGCCGAGTTGATCGAACAGCTCTGCACCGGTGCCGAATCCCTACTGCACCGCCGCTGGGACTAACGGTTGGGCATGACCTTCCACGCATCGTGGCCGATGAACAACGCGACACCGATGAGCAGCAGCGCCGTGATCCACCGCCCGTGGGTTTTCATGATCCGCTCGTAGGCGTCTTTTGTCCGGCTGGAGGCCCCCGGGCTGATCACCTCGATCACTGCCGGCACAAGAGCCGGAATGACGGCGATCGCAGCGAACACAACGAAGCCCAGGCTGCGGTCCGGGCGGTCGGTGATCTGCATGATCTGGTGGCCCGCGGCGATCGCGATGGGGAAGACCTTGGGGTGCAGGCCACAGATGGCGAAGCCGGCGCCTCCCGCCCGCGCCAGTCGTCCACGGATCGGGAGGTCCGCGTTCGGATCCAAACGGTGCATGACGTTCGGAAAGTGTTCGGTCAGCGTGCTGCGCAGCTTGCCGGGTTTGTGCTGCTTCTTCGAAACATCGGGAATTGGCTTGTGCCGGAGCGCATTCACTGCACGCTGAAGGCCGATGAACAGCAGGGCTGCGGCGATGACGGCGCGCACCGCGAATCCCACCCACGTGTGGTGGTGGACTGTCGCCTCGGATCCCGACGCCACCGCGATCCACAGCCCGATTCCGGTGGCGAACGCGATGCCCAGAATGCCGCCGATCGCGAAGGCGAAAGCGGCCAGTCTCGGCACCTTCTTGTCGCTGGCGATGATGAGTCCCAGCACGAGCGTCTCGGGACTGAAGAAGATGGCCAGGGCGAGCGAGGCGAGGACGGCGAGGTGCGAGGTCATGGTGCGTCCTGATCGTCGGGGGGCCTGATCGTCGGTAAGACACGCCCTTCGCGGCATATGATCGCACCACCCGCAACCAGTGCGAGCGTGTGGAGGTGGCTGCGATGGCCACAAAGACTTTCGCCGGGTGGATTCTCGGTCTGGCGATGGTCTTCGGTCTCATGGCGGCCGCCTTCCTCAGCAGCGGCACGGCCTCTGCGGCGCCCGGCGATTCGGTCGGGCACTCGTCGACACGCTCGGCACCAGCCCGTTCCCCACAGGCGAACAGCGCGCGCCCCAACGGCTTCGCAACGCTGCTCAACAATCGGACGCCGACACTCGCCCCGACGCATACCAGCCCCGTGGGTCGCGTCGTCCAAGGCCAGTTCCACGCGAACGATCCGGACGGCGACAGCCTGACCTACAGCGTCGCCATGAATCCCGCACACGGGTCGGTGGTGATCTCCGGTGACGACTTCACGTACACCCTCGATCAGTCTCTGGCCCAGACCGGCGCGACGGATTCGTTCCAAGTCGCCGTCAGCGACGCCGGCAGAGGATTCCACATTCACGGCCTCGCGGGTCTGATCAACCTACTCAGCTTTGGGATCGTCGGGTCCAGCGGCCACACGGCAGTCGGCACCGTATCGGTCAGTGTTCCAGGGCTACCCGTTGACCCCGCACCCGATCCAGTCGGTGCCCTCCGCCCTGAAGACCTCACCTTTGAAGGGCTTTTCCGCGTACCCACCGGGGTGATCGGCGACGGCGACTACGCGACGCTCGCCTATGGCGGCGCGGCCATGGCATCGCGCGAAGTGGACGGTCAGCGCCGATTCTTCTTCACCGGCCACCGGTACGCGAACGATCCCCTTGTCGAGGTCGCCGCGCCGGATACCCTCGGTCTCACCCCGAAACCGCGACCGTCGCGACCGTCGTTCGACTACTGGGGCGACATCTATGGCGGATCCAAGACAACCGCGGAGGAGCCCGACGGCAGCGTCCCGAATGCCAACTGGACCGAGGGACTGCTCTGGGACGAGGCGGGTCAGCGATTGTTCTGGTCCTACGGCAACTGGTACGCCGCATCGCACGACAACAACCCGGTTCTGGGCGCGACCGAACTCGGAGCCGACGGTTCGATCAGTGCAGGGGCCATGGCGGACCACCTCGGATCCGCAACAGACCCGTTCGTTCGCGCTGTTCCTGCCCGACGGTCTCTCGGCCGCGACTGGTGGCGCCACCATGGGGCTGGGCGGAAAGATGCAGTCGATCAACGCCTCCGCGTCGTGGGGACCCGATCTGCATGCCATCGCATCGCCGGCTCCTGACCGGCCCGACGGTGCGGTCATCCCGGCGGACCCGTTGATGGCCCATCCCCTCGAACCGCTCGACCAGCGCAGTCCACGCGAGCCGGACTATCAGGTCGCTCTGGATCCTGCGGGATCAATTGACACGGCCGGGACACAACCTCCGGTCGACGGCGTCGGGTTCTGGACCGAACTCGACGAGACGACGGGTGCGACGTTTGTGCGCACCGGTGCGGGAGACCGTGGTGCGCTTGTCTATTCGGGCGGGCAGGCGTACGGCCTGATCTGGTACGGGCCCGACTTCGAGCACGGGGTGGGTGACGGGCGCGGTTACGACGGTAAGGGCAATCACGCGGAGCATTACCGACCGATGCTGTGGTTCGTGTCGGAGCAGGACCTGATCGACTCAGCTGACGGTCTTGTGGATCCCAGTGAGGTAAACCCTTACCAGGCAATCGATTTGACTCGCCATTTCCGGAACTGGCGTTCGCCGAGGGCCTGACGGCTGGACAGCCGTGTTCGCCGCGGACGAGCCTGTACGTGCCGATACTGGCGGTATCGAGAACCGCCTCGTCGCCGTGTTCTCCGTCGCCCGGTGACCGAAACCTACTGGGCCGTCCATCTTCGTACATGCGCAGCGGTTGGCGGTTCTGGTCGTCGCAATGTTCTCGATCATGGGCTGCGCGGGAAAGGCCTCGCCACCGCCCGCGCCTCGGTTCAGACCGTTGAGGTGTCGATAACGGCTCTTCGAAGTTGGCGGGCAGGTGCACGGTGGTGAATCTGGTGTTGGCCCGCTGGGTGCGGTGCGTGGAAGCGTATCCGGCGTCGTGAGTTTTCGGTGTTGCGGAAGCCGCAGGCGACCGCGTTTGACTGTTTGCGAGCCGTTGAGCCCCTCGGTTCTGGCGTTGTCAGGCCGGTGTGCAGGAATGCAGATCGCGGCCACCAGGTCTCGATTGTGGTGGCCAGGCGGTGCAGTTCGAGGATGTGGGTGTCGGCGCACCAGGTGTAGAAGCGGTAGAGCCGGGTGCGGATCTCGGCGTCGTCGCGTGGTCGCGGGCGCGGCCAGTAGATTGGCGCAGTTCCTCGCCTGCTTGGCGATGTAGGCGGACAGGATTTGAGCGCTCGGGTCGTTGTCGATCAATGCGTTCCACATCGTGGCCTGATGCGGGCGACCGTTGTCTCGCGGTGGCGAGTCGGCGGCGGTTGGCCCATTCGGGGTCCTGTTGCGGCCACGGCCCGTGGGCGTCGAAGGTGACCCGGCGGCGCACCGCGGTCACGCGTCGTTGGCGAGCTTGACCAGATGGAAGTGGTCATGACCAGTTCCGTGGTAGCCTGCTGGTGACCGCGGCGGCATGGCTGCCGACGGTCGATGACGACATGGGTGATCCCCGCCGGAAGGCCTCGCTCTGCTCGCCCAGCCATTGGCGGACCGCCGTCTGGTTCGCTCGCCTGGCCGAGCAGGCCCTGGTCGCGGCCAAGTCGACGAAACCGGTGTCCCAGGGGTCGGTGCGCACCCAGCGGCCGCTGGCCTGCTCGCGGGTCTGCGCTTGCCGCGGTCGTCGATGCCCAGCCCTGTCACCGGCGCCGGGTCGCCCAACACCGCGTCCGCGTGGTCGATGAATGCGGCGTGTGCCGTCGGCGGACACCCGGAATCGTCGGCGACCTCGAGCACGAGCGCCGCTTCTCCGCGCACCGGCCGATCTGGGTGCGCAACCGTGTCGGGTGCGCCGCCGCGCCGGCACCTCGGCAAGCGCTTCGGTGAAGCTCGCCCGTTCACAGGTCTCGTTGCGACAGCGGTAACGAGTCTTGTTCCACCGCAGGATGATTGGATCATCCCCGTACCGAACATCATGGGGTGTGACCGCGTGACCCTTCACCGAGTCGAAGGCAATCCCCAATCCGGACAGGCCGCGACGCGTTCGGGTCGTGGTGATCACCTCGACCACCCGGGTGCGATCTGCCGCCTGACCACGGCGCCACCCCGAGTCCTTCCAGCCCCAACAACAACGACGTAGGCTCGACCATGCCCCTGGCTCTTCGAATTTGGTGCCGCAACATCCAGATTCCCGAAAGCCAGGGGCGCCTCCGTCCGCCGCCGAAGCCCTGACCAGGCATTGCCGGGTTCGAAGAGCCCGTATAACGACCTGCTCAATCAGAAGCGGGTGCATCGGGACATCGACCTCGCGGCAGGGCAAACGTTGCGGGTGATCCTGGGCGCCAATGCATCGACCGGCTACAGGTGGACCGAGGATGCGCAGATCAGCGACACCGCGGTGCTGGTCCAGACCGGGCACGTCGCCATCGCGTCACCGACTGCCGGGCCGGCGTGCCGGTGGGTAAGTCCCGGGGTGGTGGGGTTTCGGGCTTGAGGTTGACCATGTCCGGGCTGTGCCGGGTGTGTCGAGGCCTTCGACAGAACCGCCCACCCAGTTCCCGTACGTGTTCGCCGATGCCACCTTCTGCAAGGTCCGCGTCGGGGCCTTGGTGTCAGCCTGGTGGTGGCGACCGGGGTGTCCATCGAAGGCACCGAGTTGGGCACGTCGGGGACAGCGAGTCCTTCGAGTTCTGGCGGGAGTTCCTGGCCAGCCTCAAGGCCCGCGGCGCGGGTCATCTGGTCATCTCGATGCCCACGCCGGGCTCAAATCCGCTGTCGCCCAGCAGTTCTCCGATCGTCCTGGCAGCGCTGGTGCATTTCATGCGCAATCTGCACGGCGCGGTCTCAGCCAAGCATGCCCCGGCGGTGACCGCGGCGGTAAGCCTCTTCGCCCACACCGACCCCGACGAGGTCGCCCAGTGGGACACCGTCGCCGACTCCTGGCGGCCAGTTTCCCCAAGGTGGCCGCCATGATGAACGAGGCCAAAGCCGACGTCCTGGCCTTCACCGCGTTCCCGCGGCGCCTGGCAGAAGATCTGGTCGAATAACCCGATCGAACGGCTCAACAAGGAGATCAAACGCCGCGCTGACGTCGTGGAGATCTTCCACCCGGCGGCGTCTGCGCCTGGCCACCGCCGTGGTCATCGAGGCCACGACGAGTGGCGGTCACCGCCGCTACCTCTCGAGATCTCCATGGCCGAGCCCGAAGTCATCGCCGCCAACGACAGCCGAGAAACCGGTAGCCGAACAACTCCAAATCGCCTAACCTTCAGCACGACTCGTTGATCCTGCGCGACTCCCGCCGATCCGAAGTCCACCCACGGCACTGTCGTGCCGGTACCGAGATGTGGACGTTTTCCGCCGACCACCCGGGTAGCGCAACCATCACCACCACCTACGGTCAGCCGTGGCCGGGCGGCGAGAAGGACGCATGGACATTCACCGCCCAGTGACGGTGCGTTGGTCCAGATCGTCGGGTTCGCAGAAGAACCGCTCCGGGTGGTGGAAGTCGTTGGTGGCGCTGGGGAATGGGAGTTGCGGGGGTGGGATCCATTGAGTTCGGCCGTTGGAGAGCTTGCGGGTTTTCCAGCCTTTGCCGAGCAGTTTGTGGTGCTGGGCGCAGGCGAAGGTGAGGTTGTCGATGTCGGTGGGTCCGCCTGGTGGCCCAGTCGTCGACGTGGTGGACTTCGCACAGGTATCCGGCATATCACAGCCCGGGTGGGAGCAGCCCCTATCCTTGGCGTACAGCACTATTCGTTGATCGGGCGAGGCTATCCGTTTGGTGCGGCCCAGCCACAGCGCCCGGCCGGTGATGCCGTCGAAAATCGTTAGATAGTGATACGCCGGGGCGGCCAGGCGGATCAATTCCTTCACGGGCAGGTAGGTGCCGGCGGCGGTGACGGCGTGTCCGGTCTGGGCCTGCAGATCCTGAATAGTGGCTGTGGCGATCACGGTCACCGGGAGGCCGTTGTGTTGGCCGAGTTTCGGATCCCCGAGGGTGGCGCGGAAGATCGCGGCCAGGGCGTCGTGTTGGCGTTGGGCGTGGCTGCGCTTGTCCCGTTCGGCGGCCTCTGGGGTGGCTTCACCGTCGGTGACCGGAGACTGGTCGTCGGGGTTGCACATGCCGGGGGCGGCGAATTTCGCCAGGATCGCGTCGATCATCGCCCGCATTTCAGGCGTCGCGACCAGATTTCCGGTACTCATCCCATCGGTGTGCTGAGTGGGTGACCAGGTGAACCCGCGGTTGCGGGCGCGATCCTCATCGGAGAATTTTCCGTCGGGGTTGACCCGCATCGCCAACTGCACGGCGAGTTTCTCGAGCTGATCCGGGCGCAACTGCTGGGCGTGGAACGCCAGGAACGATTCGCTGTCGGCCACCACGTCGGGGGCGATCTCATTGGGCAGGTCCGCACGAATTTTGGATTAACCGAATGTGCTCCAGTCGAGGTTCCCGGAATGCCACGCCAGCGAGGTGACCGGCAGCTCGGCGGGCAGCGGCTCACCGATCAGCGTTGTCCGCGGCGCAAGCTGGTCGGCGTCCCGCAGACGCCGACGCATCTCCGCTGGGGTCACCCGGATCCGATCCGCGATGGCCTTGGTCATGACGGTCGCAACGTCGGCCTTAGCAGCGGCGAGAGCTACGGTGTGACTCGCCGCCGTCAGGCGCCGCTTGGCTGTCTCCAGCACGTCGAGCAACCGTAACTGATCGGCAATCCCCAACCCCGACGCATCAACGCCCGCAAGGGCGTCCACACCCTCGGCGAGGGTGGCGACAGCGGCAGCGAACATGCCCGAATTCTATTGCGCCCCTGTGACAATTCTCGCTTGCGAGCAGTGGTCTGTGGATGAACCGGCATCTGTGGACAACTCCCCTCCGCGCCGACCTACGGAGCGAACGCAGCAGCGCGGGCCGCAGAGCCGGTCGGGATTGTCAGACCCGCGGCCGGGAACAGCCAATCGCGACGGAACCTGAACGCGACCAACAGCGGCGAATCACCGCTGCCCACTTCGGCATTCGCGTCGTTGATCGCCACGTTCACATCTACGAAATCCGGGCTGTCGGTGGGCGTCGACACCGAGAAGTCGGTGAAAGCCAGCCCAGCGTCCTTGGTGAATCCTCTACGCAGTGCTTCCGACCCACCACCGCGCGGAACCAGGGCGCTCGCCGTATAGGGCCCGAAGTCCTCGTAGATGTAGCCCCCGGACTCGGCGATCCGGGATGCGCCGTGATTGTGGGCCTGCACTCCGCTCCGCCGGGGGAACAGCGCGTCGAAGATCCGGATGATGCCTGCGACCACGCTGATCGTTATCGCGGCGGCGCCGCCGGTGGCGGCACCGATCATGTAGCCAAAGATGTTGTCACCGAACAACGATCCGATTCCGTCGCCCAGAGACAGCCCCAGGGCCACTTGCAGTTCGGGGTCGACGAGCAAGGCCTGGGTGACCATATTTGACACCTGGCCTACCGGCGCGCCTTCGAGAACCTGAATCATGATGTTGCTCAACAGTTTCGCCGTCGCCTGACGGCCCATCATCGACTTGATCGTCACGTCGGCCACCTGGCCGATGACCCGATTCAGGAATGGGTTGGTGATTCCCAGGCCTTCCAGCCAGCTGTCCACAAGCGCCTCTGTTGCCGCACCGATCGCTTGTTTGACAGCGTCGTTCGCCAGGATCTGGTCCACCAGACCGGGCACGATGGCGTCGAGCGCCGCCTGGAACGCAGGGTTGGCTTGCAGCAATGCCAGCCCCTGCTGCAGCGCAACCGATATGGGCGTGCCCGTGAGGATCACCTCAACCACGGCGTTGGCCGTGCTGATAAGCGCGTTGTTGAACCCCGGGAAGCTCAGGAAGTCGACGACGGCCGAGCCGAGCATGTCGGCCAGGTCGTCGGTGAACGCGGTGTTGGCCAGCAGACCCGCGATGATCGCACCGTAGGGAGCACCCAGGTAGTTCGCGATCGCGGCCTGAACAACAGCATCGCCGGCGATCTCGGAGACCAAGGTGGTCACCGTCGAACCGAGCAGCTGCTGAACAACGGGATTGCTCAACAACTGGGTGTTGATCACATCGAGTGCCGCCGAGATCCCCGTCTCCAGCCCCGCGATGACGGCCGGGGCGGTCTTCAGACTCGCCAGCAGCGCCTCCAGCGCGGTCGCGGGATCCTCACCGGAGAACACCGCCATCGCGTACTGGCTCACCGCATCGGAGACGTCACCGATCACCCCTGCCGCCCCGAAGAAGCCGGCGACCAGCGACTGAACCGACGCCTCGAGACCGTCCACTACGGCCCCGCTCGTGATCACTCCCATCAGTGCGCTTGCGACCTGGGGCCCGACCACCTCGCCCAGCTCGCCGCCGCCCAGCAGCGCGGACACTGCCGATGAAATCCCGGCGTCGAGCGCCGCCTGGACCGTCGAATCGCCGAGCAACCCCGAGACCAAAGATGCCGCAGTTGTTCCGAACGCGTCCCACAGCGCGGTATCGCCGAGCAGCTCCGTCATCGCACCGTTGACGGCCACACCCACTGCCGCAATGACATCCGGCGCTTCGCGTAGCCCCTCGATTGCCGCCTGCAACGCCGTCTCGGCGCTCTCACCGGTCATCACCGCCAGGGCGAATCCACTCGCGGCACTCGCGACCGCACTGATCACACCCTCAGCGCCGAAGAAGTCAGTCAGCACGGTCCCGACGACAGCGCCCAAAGCGTCGGTGACGACGGGATCGGCGAGCAGTCCAACGACGGCGTCCGCCACCTGCCCGCCCACGGCCGCACCCAGTGCCCCGCCACCGAGCAGGGTGGAGACGAGCGATGAGATTCGCGCGTTGAGCGCGCCCTGCACCGTGGTGTCACCCAACAAGTCGGTGATCAACCCAGCGACCGAACCCTCGACCGCCTGCCACAGCGCCGTATCGCTGAGCAGTTGCGTGACCGCGCCGCCCACCGAGATACCCACCGCGGCAATAACATCGGGGTTTGCTTTCAGCACACCCAGAGCCGCATCCCACGCCTCCTCGAAGCTCTCACCGCCGATCATCCCTAACACAACGTCGCTGGCCGCGGTGGCCACCGCGGCTACCACGCCCTGCGCACCGAAGAAGTCGCTGGACAACGAATCGACAAGCGACACGATCGCGCCACTGACCACGGGATTGGTCAGCAGGCCCACGACCATGTTCGCCACCTGGGCGCCGACCACGTCACCCAGTTCTCCGCCACCCAGCGCACTGGACACCAGGGACGAAATCGTGTTGCTCAACGCCGTCTGCACCGTCGTGTCACCCAGTAACTGAGTGATCAAGCCGGCCACGGCACCGTCGACCGCCTGCCACAGCGCGGTGTCGCTGAGCAACTGAGTGACCGCCCCACCCACCGCGATACCCACCGCCGCAACGACATCCGCATTCGCCTTCAGCGCACCCAACGCGGCAGCCAGGGCCTCGTCGAAACTTTGACCGCCGATCATCGCCAACGCGATGTCACTGGCCGCCGTCGACACCGCCGCGATAACACCCTGAGCGCCGAAGAAGTCGCCGAACAGCGAATCCACAAGGTCCACCAGGGCGCCACTGACCACCGGATTCACGAACAGTCCGACCACAGTGTCGGCGACCTGGGCGCCCACGACGTCACCCAGGGCCCCGCCGCCGAGGAGTGCCGACACGACAGCGGCGATGCGCTCGTTGAGCGCCGCCTGCACCGTGGAATCACCCAGCAGTTCGGTTATCAGACCCGACACCGATCCGTCGATCGCCTCCCACAAGGCCGTGTCGGACAGCAGTTGCGTCACCGCTCCGCCGACCGCAACACCCACCGCGGCAACAACATCCGCATTCGCCTTCAGTGCGCCCAACGCCGCGGCCAAGGCGTCCTCGACAGAGTCCCCGGTCATCACAGCCAGAGCGAAATCGCTCGCCGCCGACGA
>JAXLRY010000038.1:0-9874 GCA_046330895.1 Mycobacterium sp.
TCCTGGTGGAGCGCAAATTGTTGGGCCGCATGCAGGTCCGTTACGGACCTAACCGGGTGGGGCCGTTCGGGCTGCTGCAATCGCTGGCCGACGGAATCAAGCTCGCCCTGAAGGAGGGTCTGATCCCGGCGGGCGTGGACAAGCCGATCTACCTACTGGCACCGGTCATTTCGGTGATCCCAGCGATTCTGGCCTTCGCAGTCATCCCGCTGGGACCGGTTGTCTCGATATTCGGCCATGACACCCCGCTGCAGTTGACGGACATGTCCGTGGCGGTCCTCTACATCCTGGCCGTCACTTCCATCGGGGTGTACGGAATCGTGTTGGCCGGCTGGGCATCCGGCTCCACCTACCCGTTGCTGGGTGGATTGAGGTCCAGCGCTCAGGTGATCTCCTACGAGATAGCGATGGCGCTGTCGTTCGCGGCGGTGTTCATCTATTCGGGCACCATGTCGACGTCGGGGATCGTTGCGGCGCAAGAGAACACGTGGTATGCGTTTTTGCTGCTGCCGTCTTTCGCGGTGTACCTGACGGCCATGGTGGGCGAGACCAACCGTGCGCCGTTCGACCTCCCGGAGGCGGAGGGCGAACTCGTCGGCGGCTTCCACACCGAATACTCGTCGCTGAAGTTCGCGATGTTCATGCTCGCCGAATACATCAACATGACCACGGTGTCGGCGTTGGCCACCACGCTGTTCTGGGGTGGCTGGCGTGCACCGTGGCCGATCAGCCTCTGGGAACAGGCCAACACCGGCTGGTGGCCGCTGATCTGGTTCGTCGCCAAGGTGTGGACGTTCCTGTTCATCTTCATGTGGCTGCGCGCGACCCTGCCCCGGTTGCGTTACGACCAGTTCATGGCGCTGGGATGGAAGCTGTTGATTCCGGTTTCGCTGGTGTGGATCATGGCGGTCGCGCTCCTGCGCACCGCGCACCTGGACGGCGTCGTTCCGGGTTTGATCGCCGCGGTGGCGCTGCTGCTCGCCTTGATCGGGGTTGGCCGAATTCGGCGCGCGGTGGTCCGCCGCAACGCCGCACCACCGCCGCAACCGGAGGCCGGCGCATTCCCGGTCCCGCCGATTATCAGGAACACGACCAGGGAGACCACCGATGCCTAAATTCCTGGATGCGGTCAAGGGCTTCGGCGTCACGTTCTCGACGATGTTCAAGAAGCCGATCACCGAGCAGTACCCGGAGAAGCCGGGACCGGTCGCGCCGCGCTATCACGGCCGTCATCAACTCAACCGGTATGCCGACGGGCTGGAGAAGTGCATCGGTTGCGAACTGTGCGCCTGGGCCTGCCCCGCCGACGCCATCTATGTCGAGGGCGCCGACAACACCGAAGAAGAGCGGTTCTCCCCCGGCGAACGCTATGGCCGCGTCTACCAGATCAACTATCTGCGCTGCATCGGCTGCGGGCTGTGCATCGAGGCGTGCCCGACTCGCGCGCTGACGATGACGAACGTGTACGAGATGGCCGACGACAACCGCGGCGACCTCATCTACGGCAAGGACAAACTGCTCGCGCCGCTGCGGGAGGGCATGACCGCTCCCCCGCACGCGATGGCACCGGGCGCCACCGATGACGACTACTACCTCGGCCGCGTCACCTCCCGCGGGGAGGTCACGCCATGACGGGCGAAGCCATCGCGTTCTGGATACTCGCCGCCATCGCCGTGGCCGGCGCGCTGGGTGTGGTGGCCGCGCCCAAGGCCGTGTACTCGGCGATCGCCCTGGCGTCCACCATGATTGCGCTGGCGGTGCTCTACGTCTCGCAGGATGCGTTGTTTCTCGGCGTGGTGCAAGTGGTGGTCTATACCGGCGCGGTGATGATGCTGTTCCTGTTCGTGCTCATGCTCATCGGCGTCGACTCGTCGGAATCGCTGGTGGAAACCATTCGCGGCCAACGGATTGCCGCCATCACAGCCGGGCTCGGCTTCGGCATCCTGCTGATCGCCGGAATCGGGAGCGCCGCAACCACCGGGTTCATCGGCCTGGAACGGGCCAACGCGGGCGGCAACGTTCAGGGGCTCGCGATGCTGATCTTCACCCGGGACCTGTGGGCCTTCGAACTCACCAGCGCGCTTCTCATCACCGCGGCACTCGGGGCGATGGTTCTGGCTCATCGCGAGCGTTTCGAACGGCGAAAGACCCAGCGGGAGATGGCGGTGGAGCGCTTCGCCAAGGGCGGACATCCCACCCCGATGCCCAATCCCGGTGTCTATGCCCGTCACAACGCCGTCGACACGCCGGCACGCCTGCCCGACGGTTCGGACGCGGAGCACTCGGTCGCCCCGATACTTCACGCAGGGACCTCACCCGGCAGGAGCGGCGAAAAGTGAACCCAGACAACTATCTGTATCTGTCGGCGCTGCTGTTCACCATCGGCGCTGCGGGGGTGCTGTTGCGGCGCAACGCCATTGTCATGTTCATGTGTGTCGAGTTGATGCTGAATGCCGCAAACCTGGCGTTCGTCACGTTTTCGCGGGTACATGGCGACCTGGACGGCCAGGTCGTCGCGTTCTTCACGATGGTGGTGGCCGCCTGCGAGGTGGTGGTCGGTCTGGCGATCATCATGACGATCTTCCGGACGCGACGAAGCGCCAATGTCGACGACGCCCACCTGCTGCGGCACTGAATGGGCCTGACATGACAACACTTCTCTGGCTGACCATCGCCCTGCCGCTGGCGGGCGCCGTGGTCCTGTTGCTGGGCGGACGCGCCGCCAACGCATGGGGCCACCTGCTCGGCTGCGCCACGGTCGTCGGTTCTTTTCTGTGCGGCGTCGTGCTTTTCTTTCATCTGCTGGGGCGGCCGGAGCACACCCGACTGGTGCACGAGGTGTTGTTCTCGTGGGTCCCGGTCGGTGTGCTTCGGGTGAACTTCGGGCTTCAGCTCGACGCGTTGTCGGTGTGTTTCCTGCTGCTCATCACCGGTGTCGGGTCGCTGATCCACATCTATTCCGTCGGGTACATGTCGCACGACCCGGAACGACGGCGCTTCTTCGCCTATTTGAATCTGTTCGTCGCCGCGATGCTGCTGCTCGTCCTTGCCGACAACTATCTCGGCCTCTACATGGGCTGGGAGGGCGTCGGTTTGGCGTCCTATCTGCTGATCGGCTTCTGGTCCTACAAGCCGAGCGCGGCGGCGGCCGCCAAGAAGGCGTTCATCGTCAACCGCGTGGGCGACATCGGTCTCGCAGTCGCGTTGATGGTGTTGTTCGCGACGGTTGGCACGGTCACGTTCGCCAACGTGTTCAGCGCGGCACCGGCCATGAGTGAGGGATCGCTGAACGCGGTGGGTCTGATGCTGTTGCTGGCGGCCTGCGGCAAGAGCGCACAGGTGCCACTGCAGTCCTGGCTCGGCGATGCCATGGAGGGTCCCACGCCCGTCAGCGCCCTGATCCACGCCGCCACGATGGTGACCGCGGGTGTTTATCTGATCGTGCGGTCGGGTCCGATCTTCGATCTGGCGCCGACGGCGCAGACGGCGGTTGTCGTCGTCGGCGCGGTCACGTTGTTGTTCGGGGCGATCATCGGCTGCGCGAAGGACGACATCAAGAAGGCGCTGGCGGCTTCGACCATGAGCCAGATCGGCTACATGGTGCTCGCAGCCGGTTTGGGGCCGGCGGGTTACGCGGTGGCGATCATGCATCTGCTGACCCACGGCTTCTTCAAGGCCGGCCTGTTCCTCGGGGCCGGGTCGGTGATGCACGCCATGAACGACGAGACCGACATGCGGCGCTACGGCGCGCTGCGTGCGGTTCTGCCGGTGACGTATGCGACGTTCGGGCTGGGCTATCTGGCGATCATCGGAGTGCCGCCGTTCGCCGGATTCTTCTCCAAGGACGCGATCATCGAGGCCGCGTTCAACAACGGCGGCGTTCGGGGCGTGCTGCTCGGGGGCGCGGCACTGCTGGGTGCGGGCATTACCGCGTTCTACATGACGCGGGTGATGCTGCTGACGTTCTTCGGAACCGAGCGCTGGGATCGCGATGTTCACCCGCACGAGTCACCGTCGGTCATGACCTGGCCAATGATCGTGCTGGCGGTCGGCTCCGTCGGTGCTGGACTGTTGTTCACCATCGGCGGGACCCTGCGCGATTGGCTGGAGCCCGTTGTCGGCAGCCACGAGGCACATCACGTCGTTCCGGCCTGGGTCATGACGGCCGCCGCTCTCGGGGTCGTCGGGATCGGCGTTGCCCTGGCCTACCGCCAGTACGCCGAGCGCACGATCCCCGAGACCGCGCCGGAGAACGTGTCGGCGCTGACGGTCGCCGCGCGTCGCGACCTCTACGGCGACGCCGTCAACGAGGCGGTATTCATGCGTCCGGGACAGCTCCTCACCCGTGGACTGGTTGTGATCGACGACCGGGCGATCGACGGCTCGGTCACCGGACTGGCTCGTCTTGTCGGCAGGATCTCCGACGGGCTTCGTGGGCTGCAGACCGGGTTCGCTCGCTCGTATGCGTTGACGATGCTCGCGGGTACGGCACTCGTTGTTGCCGCCGTCCTTCTCACCGAGATGTGGAGGTGAGCGCGGTGACGAGCTTTCCGTGGCTCACGGCGCTGTGGGCGGTGCCGCTTGCCGGCGCGGCGGTCGTCATCGCGTTGCCCGCCTCGGCGCGACAGTTGGCGAAGTACACCGGGTTGGTGGTTTCACTCGTGGTACTGATCGTGTCGCTCGTGTTGGCCGACCGGTTCGATCCAACCGGGGCACAGTTCCAGTTCGTCGAGAACCATCCCTGGATACCGTCGTTCGGCACCGGGTACATCCTGGGTGTCGACGGCATCGCACTGGCCCTGGTGGTCCTCACGGCGATTTTGGTTCCGCTGTTGATGATCGCCGGTTGGCATGACGCCGACGATCGACCGGGATTGTCCGGTCGCGGCCCGCACGGCTATATCGCGCTGACCCTCGCCGTCGAAGGCATGGTGCTGATGTCGCTCGCCTCGCTCGACATCCTGTTGTTCTACGTGTTCTTCGAGGCGATGCTGATCCCGATGTACTTCCTCATCGGCGGATTCGGCGGCGCAAATGCCCCCAAAGCTGCCGTGAAATTCCTGCTGTACAACCTCTTCGGTGGGCTCGTCATGCTGGCCGCCGTCGTCGGCCTCTACGTCGTGACGGCCAACTCCAAGGCGTTCGCGGCGGGTACGTTCGACTTTCGCGCCATCGTCGACGCAGTCTCCACCGGAAAGTTCGTGATCCAGCCCGGGATCGCCAATGCGCTGTTCCTCGGCTTCATGTTCGCGTTCGCGGTGAAGGCCCCGCTCTGGCCGTTCCATCGCTGGCTGCCGGGCGCCGCCGCCGAGGCCACCCCCGCGTCGGCGGTACTGATGATGGCGATCATGGACAAGGTCGGCACGTTCGGGATGCTGCGCTACTGCCTGCCGCTGTTCCCCGACTCCGCCGCCTACTTCCGGCAGACGATCATCGCGCTGGCCGTGATCGGCATCGTCTACGGCGCCATCCTGGCGATCGGGCAGACCGACGTGATGCGCCTGATCGCCTACACCTCGATCAGCCACTTCGGCTTCATCATCCTGGGCATCTTCGTGATGACCAGCCAGGGTCAGTCCGGGTCGACGCTGTACATGGTCAACCACGGAATCTCCACGGCAGCACTGTTCCTCATCGCCGGTTTCCTCGTCAGTCGCCGCGGCACCCGGGCGATCAACGCCTACGGCGGCGTTCAGAAGGTGGCGCCGATTCTGGCGGGCACCTTCCTCGTGGCCGGCCTGGCCACCCTGTCGCTGCCGGGGCTGGCTCCGTTCATCAGTGAGTTCCTGGTCCTCATCGGCACCTTCACCCGCTACCCGATGTTCGCGGTGTGTGCGGCCTCAGCCCTGGTGCTGTCCGCGATCTACGTGTTGTGGATGTACCAGCGGATGATGACCGGCCCGCTCACCGAGGGCAACGAACGTCTGATAGATCTCAGGCCGCGAGAACTTCTCGCCGTCGCGCCGCTCATCGCGTTGCTGATCGTCCTCGGTGTCTATCCCAAGGTCGCACTCGACGTGATCAATCCGGCGGTCAGCCACACGCTGACCTCTATCGGGCAGCATGAACCCGTCCCGGCGATCGAGAAGGCGACCCGCCGATGAGCCCTCCCAGCATCGAATACTTCCAGCTGTCGCCGATGTTGATCGTGTTCGGCGTCGCAGTGGTGGGGGTTCTCGTCGAAGCTTTCCTCCCCCACCGGAGTCGCTACGTCAGCCAACTGGCGCTGAGCCTGGGCGGTCTGGTGGCCGCGTTGGTCGCCGTGGTGAGCGTGGGGCGCGGCCTGCACGGGTCGGTCGGCCATTCCGCTGTGGCGGGTGCCGTCGCCGTCGACGCTCCAGCACTCTTTCTGCAAGGCACGATCCTGCTCATCGGTGTGTTCGGCGTCCTGCTGATCGCCGAACGCAACTCACCGGCGGGATCCGGATTGGATTCGTTCACGGCACAGGCCTCGGCGGTACCCGGAAGCGTGGCCGAGAAGACCGCCGTCAAGGCGGGCGTCGTGCAAACCGAGGTGTTCCCGCTGACCATGTTCGCCGTAGGCGGCATGCTGCTGTTTCCCGCCGCCGGCGACCTGTTGACGATGTTCGTTGCCCTCGAAGTCTTCTCGCTGCCGCTCTATCTGATGTGCGGACTCGCCCGTCGGCGGCGTCTGTTGTCGCAGGAATCGGCTTTGAAGTACTTCTTGCTGGGCGCGTTCTCGTCGGCGTTCTTCCTGTACGGCGCCGCACTGCTCTACGGCGCCACCACCACGCTGCGCCTCACCGGTATCGCCGCCGCCATCGGTGGCCATGGCGCCAACACCCGGTTGGCCCTCATCGGCACCGCGTTGATCGCCGCCGGATTGCTGTTCAAAGTCGGTGCGGTGCCGTTCCACTCGTGGGTTCCCGACGTGTACCAGGGCGCGCCCACACCGATCACGGCCTTCATGGCGGCGGGCACGAAGGTAGCGGCATTCGGCGCGATGCTGCGGGTCTTCTACGTCGCGGTGCCCGGGATAAGCCTGGACTGGGAGCCGGTGCTATGGGCCATCGCGATCGTCACGATGATCGTCGGAACCATCACGGCCATCACCCAGACAGACGTCAAGCGGATGCTGGCGTATTCGGCTGTGGCGCATGCGGGCTTCATTCTCACCGGCGTCATCGGCGGCGGTCACACCGGACTGTCCGGGACGCTGTTCTATCTGTTCGCGTACGGGTTCAGTACTGTGGGCGCGTTCGCGGTCGTCAGCGTGGTACGCAATGCGACCGGGGGCGAAGAGACCGACATGGCCCGATGGGCGGGGCTGGGGCGACGCTATCCACTTGTCGGCGTTGCCTTCTCGCTGTTTCTGCTTGCATTCGCGGGCATTCCTCTCACCAGCGGCTTCGTCAGCAAGTTCGCCGTGTTCAAGGCGGCGGGCCAGGGCGGGGCCATTCCACTGGTGGTGATCGGCGTGCTCGCGAGCGCTGTCGCCGCGTACTTCTACGTGCGGGTCATCGTGTTGATGTTCTTCACCGATCCGCCGGACGACGCCCCCACGGTTGCGCCACCGGGCGTGCTGACGGTGGCCGTCATCGTCCTCACCGCGGGCATCACGTTCGCGCTCGGCGCCCTGCCGCAGCCACTGCTCGACCTTGCCGACGAAGCAGCCAGGTTTCTGACCTGAGGAGGCCCAAACCCGAGGAGGCCCGGCGTGCCCGACCACCCGCCCATCGACACCGATATCGATCACATCCAGCGTTCTGGGCGTGACGTCAGCACCATCCCCGCGTTGCTGTCCAATTGGCTGTCCACCGTCATGCCCGACGGCATCGCACCGGACATCACGGTCGAGAGCGGCATCGACTCCAACGGAATGTCCTCGGAGACAATCATTCTGACCGGCCGCTGGATGCAGGGCGACGAGCCCGTCGAGCAGCGTTGGGTCGCTCGGGTCGCACCGACGGCGGCGGACGTTCCGGTGTTCCCGAATTACCGGCTGGATCACCAGTACGACGTCATCCGACTCGTCTCCGAGCTCACCTCGGTGCCTGTTCCCAGACTGCGGTGGATGGACGCCACGGGCGGCGTTCTGGGTGCGCCGTTCTTCTTGATGGATCACGTCGACGGGCTGGTTCCGCCCGACGTGATGCCGTACACGTTCGGTGGTAACTGGTTTGCCGATGCGCCGCCGACGCGCCGCCGCGAATTGCAGGATGCGACCGTCGAGATCCTGGCCAAGCTGCATTCGATTCCCAACGCCGCCAATACTTTTGGTTTCCTCGCCGAGGTCGATCCGCCCGGCGACGCTCCCCTGGGCCACACTCCCCTGGGCCGCCGCTTCCAGTGGCTTAAGGATTGGTATCAGTTCGCGGTTCCCGATGTCGGGCGCTCCCCCCTGGTCGAACGCTCATTGGAGTGGCTGCAGGACAACTTTCCGGTCGACGCGGCTTCCGCCGAGCCGGTTCTGTCATGGGGTGACTCGCGCATCGGAAACGTGCTGTACAACGACTTCCGGCCCGTCGCCGTTCTCGACTGGGAGATGGCGACCTTGGGCCCCCGAGAGCTCGATGTGGCGTGGATCATATTCGCGCACATGGTGTTTCAGGAGATCGCGGGCCTCGCCACTTTGCCCGGCCTACCCGACGTGCTACGCGAGGGCGATGTCCGCGCCACCTACCAGTCCCTGACCGGCATCGAACTCGGTGACCTGCGCTGGTTTTACGTCTACTCCGGCGTGATCTGGTGTTGCGTGTTCATGCGGACCGGAGCACGGCGGGTCCATTTCGGCGAGATCGAGAAGCCCGACGACGTCGAGGCCATGTTCTACCACGCAGGAGTTCTCCGGCGATTCCTCGAGGAGGCGTGATGCTCGGACCGCTCGACGAATATCCTGTTCACCAACTGCCGCAACCGATTGCGTGGCCGGGGTCGTCCGACCGTAACTTCTATGACCGGTCGTACTTCAACGCCCACGATCGAACCGGCGACATCTTCCTCGTCAGCGGAATCGGGTATTACCCCAATCTGGGCGTCAAGGATGCCTTCGTTCTGGTGCGGCGCGGGGATACTCAGACTGCGGTCCACCTGAGCGATGCGATCGACCAGGATCGGTTGCACCAGCACGTCAACGGCTACCGGGTGGATGTGATCGATCCGTTGCAGAGCGTACGGATCGTCATGGCTGAGACCGAGGGGATCGCCGTCGATCTCACCTGGGACGGTCTGTTCCCCGTGGTTCAGGAGCAGTCGCACATCCTGCGCGCTGGCCACCGGGTGACGCTCGATGCGCAGCGCTTCGCTCAATTGGGTTCGTGGAGTGGATATCTGGTGATTGACGACGAGGAGATCACCGTCGACCCCGCAACCTGGATCGGCAGCCGAGACCGCTCATGGGGCATCCGCCCCGTCGGAGTGGCCGAGCCCGCGGGACGGCCGTCCGATCCGCCGTTCGAGGGCATGTGGTGGCTCTATCTACCGATCGCCTTCGATGACTTCGCGATCGTGCTGATCATCCAGGAAGAGCCGAACGGGTTTCGTTCGCTCAACGACTGCACCCGCGTTTGGCGCGACGGCCGCGTCGAGCAACTCGGTTGGCCGCGGGCGAAGATCCACTACCGGCCCGGAACCCGCATTCCCACCGGCGCGACCATCGAGGCCACCGATTCCGCCGGCGCGCCTGTTCGCATCGACGTGGAATCCAAACTCCCCGTGCCGATCCACATCGGTGGCGGCTACGGCGGCGACTCCGACTGGCTGCACGGAACCTGGAAGGGCGCCGGTTTCACCGAGCGTCGCACCTATGACATGGCGGATCCGGGCAATATCGCGCGATCCGCGTTCGGCGTCATCGATCACGTCGGATATGCGGTGTGCCATGACAATTCGGGCTCGGCTGAGGGCTGGGGCC
>JAXLRY010000039.1:0-9821 GCA_046330895.1 Mycobacterium sp.
CGGAAGTACTACGCAAAGGGCGTCGGTCTCATCCTCACCACGCCGGACAGCGGCCCACCGCAGCGCGACCAAGCCGTGAAAGTCGAGAGATTCTGAGGGACACGCGCGCCGAACGTGAATCCGCTGCGAGAGAATCCGCGGATATTCGCGGACGTTTCACGGTCGGCGAGCCGGTCACATGGAGCCGCCTGGGGGAATCGAACCCCCGACCTATTCTCGTATCTGTGGCGGCCTACGCCGTCCGCAGTGGTCCGTAGAAGTATTGGGAGACAACGGCTTACGCGAAGCGCAGTCCGGTGCCGTTCGGCCGAATCTAGCTCGATTTGCGGACGTTTGTATCAGGAAAGTGGAGACCAACGAAAAGAGCCGCGTGTTGCTTAGTTGGTTGGAAAACATCGCCCACTACGGTCTGACGGGTGCACCTGGCGTACCTCGATGAGTCACACGATGACTCTGAGTATTGGATTGCCGGCCTGATTGTTCCGGCATTGAGCGCTCAGACACTCGAGTTCGCATTGGACGATGTCGTGTCGAAGGCGATCAAAGACTTCCCTCAACTATCCAAGCCTGAGGGCAAACCAGTCGAACTCCACGGCCACGCACTCGCCCAAGGAACCGAAGACTGGGAATCTATGCATCCCATGCTGCGAGCTCGCCTGGGGATCTATGAGGAGGCCCTTCGAGCCGTCGCCGCCGTCAATGGTGCGGCCATAATCCGCACTGGGGTTGACCGCAAGCGGCAGCGTGAGCGATACGGCGACAGATCAGACCACCCGCATGAGTGGGCACTTACCTTCGCACTGGAAAGAGTTCATGAGGTGGTGAAGGCCCGCGACGGGATGGTTCTGGTGACCTGCGATCAGACCGACGGCCCCGATAGACACCACGCCAATCTGAGGGTTTTCCGGAAGTTCAGCACTGGCGGAACCATGCCGCGAAAGCTGACGACCATAGTCGATACCATCCACTTCGCCGATTCGTGTCATAGCAGGTTGGTCCAGGCCGCTGACCTAGTCTCGTATATCTCTTTCCGTGCGCGGACCGACGTGCTGTACGAGCGCTCAGGGAAGGCGACAGAGGCCGCAGCACGGCTATGGAGCATCCTCGAACCGATGCAGTCGAAGTTCTACATCTGGCGACCGTAGATGCACGACGGCCCCGCCGGTAAAGCGGGGCCGAAGGCGGATCGGAACCTTTTTAGGTCTCCTACTACAAAATGTACACGTTGGCCCTGACAAACCCAACGATTCTTCATAGGTGTCGCTGTCCACGCGGATACCACGCAGACACAACCTCGCCCGTACAGGACAGCTCACCCTAGAACAAACGAAACCGCCCCCAGCCGTAAAACCGAGGGCGGCTCGTGGAGAGGAAGCACCAGGCTATGAGAACCCGGCGGGTTCGTCAGTTCACATCCGAGCTAGGGCGAAGCTAGGTCCAGAGTGGTTCCCACACCGCCACATTGGTCTGAGGCCGCCCCGGCGGCTGGTCTGCGATGAGCCGAGACCAGGCGTGCGGCGGGTAGTACTCCGCGGCCTTGGTCGCGTCGGCGTAGTGAACCGCAAGGACACCTCCGGAACTAATCTCATACCAGTCGCCGTCGCGGTGCCGATGGTCCTGGCCTTCATACTGCGTTTCTACGAATTCAAATGCCACGGCGCGGAGTCTTGCACGAAGGCCCGACAACATCGCCCCTAGCCGGCGGCCAGGTGGCAAAAACACAGAAAAATCCGCACGCTGGACCGAAACCGACATGTCCCATCGGGCTTTTCTGTGGCGTCGGGTCACCCGGTACGGGGGGTGGCTGGTGGTCAGGCGCAGGCTGCCGCTCTCGGTATAGGAGTGTGCCATCAGCTCTCCGTAGCCCGTCTCCTCCGGGCCATCTCGTCAATCTTGGACACGCGTTTGACTTCGGCGTAGCCCAGCTTCGACCGAGACGCGGGAGTGAACCCGCACTCAATCTCAAGCTTGCGGGTCTCGGCTTCCACCGCCCGAACTTCTGAAAGCAGCGGGTGCGGCCGCGGTTGCCCCTTGTAGCCCTCAACAGTCAGCCCGTCGCGCTCAATCTGGGTCAGCATGGCCGCACGCAGGTCGTGGTTCTGGCACAGCCGCTCCATGACGAACAAGTCCAGATTGGGTGACAGCCAACTGCGGCCGGCCGTCCATAGCCGCTGCCATTCATCACGGCCCGCGTCTTTCAACGACGACGGCGGTTCCGGTGCGCCAACGGCCTGGGCTAAGACGACGACCGGCTCGGGTAACGCCCGCCCGCCCGCATCCCGGCCCGGTGAACGACCGGTCAGCCGCTTCTGCTCGACGGGCTTACGTGGTGGCATCACGGGCCTCCTATGAGTGGTTTTTCGGTTTCCGTTGAGACGGTGCGCGCAAGGCTAGCCATGGGTCTTTCGGTGGGCGTTGCTTAAAAGGCACGGCTTCGTGTGGCTCTGTTGCATTTGGCGTGTTCGGGTCCGATGTAGCCGGTGCGGTCTGCGTTGTGTCCCATGTCCCACGTGTCGGTTGGTTTGATGGGCTGGTGACACTTGGGGCAGACGGCGTTGCCGGCTTTGACTGTTGGTTCCCATGTGGCGCGGAGTTGTTGGTGCTGGGTTCCGTATCCGCGTTGGGTGGTGGTGCCGCGTGCTTTGTCTGCGTTGGTTCTGCATGTGTCGCAGCGGGCGGTGGGGTTGCGGGTCAGTGCGTGGGTGGGGCATGGGCCGTTGTGTCCGAGGCAGGGGCGCTGCGGCATTCAGGCTTTCACCCACTTACTGCGGGGGCGACCCGGGGCGCGGGCTGGTCCCGGGTGGCCGTCGGCTGAAAGGGTTCCGACATTGATGACCAACCGTCCCGGCCCCGGGTCGCGGCTCATTGGATGAACGCTGGCGCTTCGTCGAGCCAGCCATCTAGGGCGGGCCGCCATCCGGTAGGCAACTTGCCGTCGAGTGGGTCGTGCCACGTCAACCGGCGGTCGCGGTCGACGCAGCGGATGAGGGCTGGCATGGTCGGGTATTCGGTAAGCGGGTCGGCGGCAGCGCGGACGCGGGCCCCGAGTTCGGGGATGCGGTGCCAGCGGTCGGGGGCAGTGAACGCAGCAGCGATGTGCCGCAGGTGTGCCCGGCCGGGGTCGATGGTCAGGCCGAGTGCGAGTCGGTCGGCGGCGGCGTGGGCAACGTCTTGGTCGGCGCCGCATAGCCGGGCTGCGGCGCACAAGGCGGGCAACAGTTCGTCGAGGCGTTCGTGGTCGTGCTGCTTGGCTGCGGTGTCGAACGCGGCAGCGACGGTGCGGTAATTCTTAGCAGCGGCAGGCTGATACAGCCGGGTGAGTGCGCCGCAGACGCCCGCCGCGACATGTTGGAGAACTTCGGCGCGGTCGCCGTTGGTGGCGCTTTCTTCGGCCAGTGCTTGTGCGAATAAGGGGGCGGGGTCGCTGTCACCGTCCACAAGAGATTTGACGAGGGCGTCACGGCAGGGCCGTGAGGTGAGCGTGAAATCTGCCCAGCGTGCCCGCAGCGCAAGCCAGGCGGTCGATAGGGATGCGTAGGGTTCGACGGCTGAGGCGTCGGCTAGGTGGGCGGCCAGCGGGTCGCGGTACCGGATTTCGGGCGTGGCGTCGCTGACGGTGGAGCGGATGTGGTGGTGGGGCCGGTCCATGTCGACGCCGGCCGAGTGGGGGGTCAGGAATCGGGGCATAGTTTTCCTTCGAGGTGTTCGTTGACGGCGGCGGTGGGGACGAACCAGCGTCCGCCGATTTTTTGGCCGTCGAGCTGGGTCGCCATCCGGCGGGCGTGGCGTGGTGTGCAGCCGTCGCGGCGGGCGAGTTCTGTTGTGGTCATGACTTTTTCAGTGTCTAACTCGACAGGAGCGGCAGTGTCCGTGCGCGGACATTGCGGACATGCGGCCAGTGCTGCGGTCAACGCGTCGGCGAGTTCGTCCCATTCCGGCGGGTGGGGCAAGTGCCGTTTGCGTTGCCGCTCGATCATGAATCGGGTGATCAGTAGCGCGTGCTTGGCGTGGTCGCCGAACAGGACGACGACGCCGCCGGCGGCGAGCAGGCCGGGCGGTTGTCGGCCGGTCACGGCCGGGCCTCCAGAGCGTCGACGATCTTGAGGGCCAGCCTGCGCGCGGCGTCGGCGGTCAGCGCGACCTGGCCACCGACCCACAGCAGCCCGTCAGGGTCGCGCCATTGCACGGCGGGCGTGTCGTCGGCGCGGCACAAGATGCAAACCCCAGACTTCGCGTGCGTGTCCCGAGCTCCACAACGTCGGCACCGGACCTGCACCTTGGTAGTCATGCCGACTCCTTTGCCCGTGAGCCTGATTCGCGGACCTGCCCGGCGACGACCCCGGGCGGCCGTTTCGATTTCGGCAGCGAGCCGACCCATTCGGTGCATGAGGCCAGGGCGGTGCAGCCTCGGCACAGGGTCAGTGCGTGCTGGTGGCGGTACCCGGTGACTTCGGGATCTTCACCGGGTGGTGCTTCGTCGAACAGGTGGGAGCGTCCGCGGCAACGGGCACCGGGCAGGGCGGGTACACCGGCGAGGGCTAGGAGCAGATCGGTGTAGGTGTCGCTCACGAGGCCTCCCCGGCGTCGAGATCCAGTGCCTGTTGGGGGTCTTCGTCGCGGGGCGAAAGAAGCCAGATCCGGTCGCTGACGGCATCACCCTTGGTCGGCACCGATTCAATGCGGGGATTGCGGCTAGCAGCCTGTCGGATACTTTCAGCCGAGTGCCCTTCGACCTGTCCGGCTTGTATCACAGCAAACGAATTGATGGCAGTGCACCCCTCGGCCAGGAGTGCATCGATGTGGTGTTCGAGCCACTTCGGACACGACAGTGCCGGCTGCCGGTGCTCAGCTGACCTGCGAGAATCGAGGTCCGTGACAGCGGCGGCGGTACAGCGCTGTACGGCCGGTACAGCGTCATTGAACTGCTCGTTTGGGCGCTGTACCACCGGTACAGCTGTACCTTGGGCAGCCAGCCGGTAGTGAACACCGTTCTTGACGCTGATTTCGTGGATCAGACCTTCGGCAGCTAACTCGGCGGCGGCCGCACCGAAGTCGGCCCGAATGTCGGCCTTGAGCTTCGGCAGGAGATCGCGGGCAGCGAGCTGCGGTCCGCATTTACCGAGCCATCGGAGTATGGCTTGCTTGGCACGCAGCACTTTGCGGTCACCGACGATCTCGTCGCGGTCAGCCAGGGCGTGTGCGCGTGCCCGGTTCGCGGCCCGGGCGGCGTGCTCGGTGGCTGCCATCAGCTGGCCGCGGGTCTGGTCGGACACGGCCAGGATTCGGCCGGCGATGCGCCAGTCGTCCTCGGTCACGGCGGCGTGGCCTTCGAGGATCATCAATCCGGCCGCTACTTTGCACCGGGTTAGGTTCCGGTGCCCGTCGAGCGGATCTGTTCCGGTGACGCCGCGCAGCTCGTTGCGGCGCTGCTGGCGGATTTCAGTGATGACGGAATCGGGGAACGGGATCTCGTAGTACTGGCCGGCGTTGGGTGTGAAGTCGGGCACTTCCGCCGGTTTGTATGGTTCGATGCCGGTCGGCGGATCATCGGGAGCCTGGGGGTCGGTGGCTGTTCCGAACAGGCAGCGTTGCGGGAATCCGCCGGGTGCGTCGGCGAACAGGACGGCGGCACCTTTGCTGCCCGGCTGGGCGCTGAGGCTGACACCGGCACCGTAGGACCGCTTGTTGAGAACGCGGGTGTGGGCCTTGCTGGCGTTCTTCATCCCAACGGTGTCGCCAGTGACGAGCTGGCGCAAGACCGGGAATGTCATCGATCCGGCGCGCTCTCCAAGGGCAGCCCAGTTGTCGATCTCGCTGCTGGAGAAGATGATGTTCGGCACCTGTGGGTTCCCGTCGTCGTCGGGGTCGAATGCCTGCACGGTTCCCTCTGCGGTTCCGAGCGGATAGACGGGGATGTCGGCGGGCCAATACTGTTCGGCGACATCATCGGATGCTGTCTTGCCCAACCCGGATGGCCCGACGGTGACGACGACGAGATTGAGGGGTTTAGGGCTGCCGACCATCGGCGGGATCATCACGTGTATCGGCGCTCCGGTCAGTGCCCGCAGGATCACGCCAAACAGCACCGCGATGGGTGAGACGAGGCGCATCCGGGCGTAATCGCGGATACGGGAGAGGCTTTCGCGTTCGTCGAATACGTCGACTTCATCGTCGGCCATTGGTTAGGCAACCTCCTTGGGCTGTCGTGGCATGTACGCACTGCCGCGGCCTTGGACCACGCGCCGTGCGAGAGCATGCCAATTCATGTCTGTGCCACACGCGATTTCGTGGCTGGCATCTACCAAGCTCGCCTGGCGAACGTCCTCGGACAACGCCCACCAGACCGCGGACCACAGCACGGCACGCCACTTGTCGGGATTGTCATCAGCCAGGGCGCACCACTGCGGGGTGCCGGGCACGAGGCCCGGATCACCCAGCAGCGGCAAGAGCATTTCGTACACGGGCAAGTAGGCAACTTGTCTGGAAGTACCGGCCATCAGCCGTGCTCACCAACGCCCGGCGCGCAACGTAGCAACGAGTATCACCGCGGGCATGTCGAGGCTGTCTCCGTTGACCATGGTTTCGCCGATGTCACCGGTATCCGCCGCGGTGAGCATGCGGGGGTCGAACGCGAACCCCGATTGCTCGGCCGCGAAATTGATTACGGCCGTGCGTAACTCGGATAGTCGGCTATCCACGTTGGATCACCTCGGCGCACCGCGGCCCGACGCCAGCCATCACGCTCTGCGGGTCAGTCAGATACCGGCCACAAACCCGGCAGGGAACCGCAACTCGCCACTCGACGAGGTCGGCGGGGACACCGGCCCGAAGGCCGGCCCCCTCCCGATGGCCCTCGATGGTGGTCATTGAACGTCGCTGCCGAACGCGACCCGCAGCAGCACGGTGGCCAGTTGGAGCGCCATCACGGGCGAGATCTCTACGGAATGGTCCTGGCCGTAAATGTCGGCGAACCCGACGCTGATTTGGTGATGCAAGGGGCGCTCGTCGGAGAACTGGCGGGCCGTGACGTTGCCGCAGGCGCTACCGTGGAAATGCGACGGCCAGTCGAGGTCCCGCCAGAAGAGCTCCGGGTCGTCGAAGTCCTGCGCCCAGTACTGCGAGCAGCTGGCGCCCTCTGGCATCCGGACATGTGCGAACCGCCTTTCGAGTGCCTCCCCGGCGATGGCCGCGGCAGTCCACCCAAACTCCGGCGGCAATTCTTCGCCGAAGTGGTCGTTCAATCCCTGCTCGGCGGCGCGGCGAATTTCGCAGTCCGGCGAGTGCCGGCCGATCCAACCGCAGGACTTGCAAGTGGTCGAATCGACCGGCGGATAGTTGTTGTCAATCTGTGCTTTCATTGGTCTAGAACTCCTTGTGTGGTTGTGGTGACTACGTGGTGGTTCTTTTGAAGGGCGTCGGGTGCAACCGGCGCCTTTCGCATGTCCTCGGTGTTGTCGTCGTCGATCAACCCCAAGTCGGCGTGATCCTGCTGCGGTCGGTCCCGCATGTCAGGCCGCGCCTTCGAGCCGGGCCACGTATTCGGCTATCTGGTTGTCGGTGCTGAAGCGTCTGCGCCCAATGCAGCAAGACTTCAGTTCTCCTGACTTCCAGAGTTCGAACACGGTGGACCGGCCGACACCGCCGAGTTTCATGGCGGTCGCCTTCCAGTCGTTCATGGCTTCCTTTCGTTGTGTTGTTTTGACATCGCTGCACCGGAATCTGTGTCGATTCGTAGCTAACCATAAAGGTGGTGTCGAATCCGCGCAAGTCTCCGCTATCCTGTGTCGTTATGGGACAATGGGATGCTGAGACGCACGTACGCGTCGCCTCCGCGATCAAGAGCGCACGAGGAAATCGCTCTGCTCAGTGGTTGGCAGATACGACCATGGCGCTCGGCTACCCGATTAGCCGTGCCCAGATCGCCAACTACGAGAGCGGTCGCAAGAAGACACTCGACATCGCGGAGCTGATCATCCTTGCTGCTGCCCTTGGTGTTCCGCCCGTTGCGCTGCTCTACCCGGAGTTGCCAGACGGCGAGGTTGAGGTGCTGCCAGGATGGACGGCGACGAGCTGGGATGCGCTGACTTGGTTCACTGGCACCGTCGTCTCGTCGCACACAAACTCGCGGGTCGCGTGGGGGCTTTCCGAGGGCGCACAGCTGGTTGACGCTGTGCGAAAGCGGCGGGATCTGATGCTGCGATTGCCGGCATTGCAGGCCAGGGCCGAAGCAACATCCGCCGATGACCGGGTGCTGAGGGAGGCCGCACTCCTAGAGGTATCGACCGTCAGGGATGAGATCCATCGACTGAGCGCTGTGATCCAAACAGTAGGAGGTGTTTTGAACAATGCCCCGACAGAGGATGGCTCCGGGGGAGCATGGTCGGCTCAGTGAACGTTCAAGCGGCGGAAAGTATTACGCCACAACGTACGTCCGCGATTCTGACGGCAAGCGCCGGCGGGTCGAGCGGTCGAGTGAGAAGTCAGCGGAGGATGCTCGGCGCCTGTTGCAGCGGCACCTGACCGAGCGCCGGGCGCCGCTGTCCGGGCAGACGGTTACCGGCAAGACGACACTGGCTGAGTTGTTCAAAGCGTGGATCTCTGCAAAGGCCGTCGAGGACGGCATTCTCGAGCAGACTGTTGGCCAGTACCAACAGGTTTGGTCCAAGCATGGCGCCGCCCAGCTCGGTGCGCTGCGGATCAGCGAACTGCCGACGTCACGGGCGAACGCGCACATTCAGGCCGTCGCCGAATCAGCTCCGTCGCAGGCCGGCTATCTCCGGATCATCCTGCGGGGCATGTTCTCGATGGCCGTCAGATTCGACGTGTTGACCGTGAATCCGATTGTGGAGACCAAGACGGCGAAGGCCACCCGAAAGCCGGCCAGGGCGTTGACGCCAGCTGAGTTCGCCGAGGTGCGGGCAGCCATCATCACTTACAGCTCGCGGCCCGGTGTTGGCGGTCCCAAGCCCGGTCGGCTCCTGCTGGAGTTCGTCGAGGTGCTGGCCGCGACGGGCGCGAGGCCCAACGAGGTGCTTGCGATTGAGTGGCCCGAGGTCGACCTGTTGGCCGACCCGCCGACGGCGACGTTCTCGGGCACGCTCGTCGACCATCAGCGGGTGGCCGGCAAGGCACTGCATCGGCAGGAGAAGCGGAAGGCGGGCGCTCCCCCGCACACGGTTGATCTGCCGGCGTTCGGGGTTGAGGCGTTCACGCGGCTGCTCGGGGAGACGGGGCCGGATGGTCCGGTGTTCACCAGCCGCACGGGTGGGTGGATGTCGCTGGCGAATCTGCGGCGGGCGCTTCGGGCCGCGCTCCCCGAGGATCTGTCTTGGGTGACGCCTCACAGCTTCCGGCGCACGGTGGCCACGGTGGTCCGGGATGAGCACGGCCCGGCGCTGGCGCAGCAGCAGCTCTCTCACGCCAAGCTGGCCACAACCGAGGCCCACTATCTCCAGCGGCAGACGCACGGCCCTGACGTGAGGACGACCCTCGACAGGTTCGCTGGTCAGGAAAGTGGAGAGTGAAAGTATCAGGAAAGTGGAGACTTACCCTGATTTCGGGGCTTCCGGCGGTCCGGCTGCGAACCGTTTCCGCTGGTAGATGGAGCCGCCTGGGGGAATCGAACCCCCGACCTATTCATTACGAGTGAATCGCTCTACCGACTGAGCTAAGGCGGCGTGCCCGGGCCACCGGGCGCAGCAGAGTCTACGGCAGCCGCCGCGGCCCGCTCAAACGCGCGGACGTCAGTCGCGCAGCGAGCGGCCGATGGTGGCGACCATGGCGTCGACGGCGAACTTCGGCTTGACGTTGGTCGCCAGCGC
>JAXLRY010000040.1:0-9454 GCA_046330895.1 Mycobacterium sp.
GGCTGTTCAGAAGCCCCTTGGGGTATGGGGGGTTTCGCCTCGTCTACTGGTAACCCTCAGTATTTGAATTCACCGTATTCCTGACTGATTCGTGCCTGCCGGTGGCGGTTGGTGGGCCGGGGGGGTTGGCGGTTGGTCCACGGTCCGGGTGCTGTGGCGTAACGAACTGTGCTCGTCGGTGCGCCGCGAGCCGTGTGCGATTTGTTTGCTGATGACACGTTGAGCGCGGTGCGCGATGACGTCGGCGACGTGTGACTCCGGAGGTCGGTCGTCAGCGGTCAGGTCTCGGGACCGGCTGAATGATCTTCTGGCTCAGCGGCTCCGGAAGACAGGGGAGAGCTGCTCGAGAGTCGTTCGTTGGGGTGTGTCGGCGGATTGGTTGGCGCAATCCAGCTGGCGAGCATGCGCAGCTTCTCGTCAGCCTCGCTGCCGGGAGCGGCGGTGTAGCCGGTAAGGACGTATCGATCGTCTCCGGTAGACCGGACGTCGAGAGAGTCGTACGCGAGGTCGATGGTGCCGACGACGGGATGGTTGAAGTGCTTGAGCCCGGTGTTGTGGTTGCGGACGTCATGGGCACCCCAGCGGATACGGAAATCTTCACTGCGAGTGGCGAGTTCGCCAACCAGCTCGGTGAGTTCCCTGCTGTACGGATCGCGACCGGCCTCGGTGCGCAGCAGCGCGACGGTGGTGTCCATCGACCCGGCGTAGTCGGGGAAGTATGCCGCGGCTCGTTCGTCGAGGAAGTTGAACCGGGCGATGTTCCCTTTCCACGCGGGCTCGTCGAGCACGGGTGCATACAGCGCCCGACCGAGGGCGTTGGCGGCGACGATGTCGAGTCTGCCGTTGCGGATGAATGCCGCTGCACCAGTCATCGCGTCGAGTAAGTGCTGCAGGCTCGCGGGTAGCCGTGCGGGACTGCGGCGGCGTCTAGCGTGCGGGGGCTTGGCGGCGCGGGCCAGATGAAACAAGTGGGCGGTCTCGGCGTCATCGAGCAGCAGTGCGCGGGCGACCGCGGCGAGTACCTCGTCGGAGACACCCTTGATGTATCCCTTCTCCAGTCGCGTGTACCAATCGGTGCTCACCCCGGCCAGAACGGCGACCTCCTCGCGACGGAGTCCGGGAACACGGCGCTGGGTTCCGCCGGCGGGGAGCCCGACTTGCTCGGGGGTCACCCGGGCCCGGCGGGTGGCCAGAAAGTCGCGGATGTCGGCCCGGTCCGGGGTGCCGCTGCTGTTCACCCTTTTGACGGTACGACGAGTCGGCTCCGTGATGGGGGTCGTGTTTGTACCCCCTTTGGCTCGCCCTGCCGCGTGCGACCGAGAAGGGGTTCTCTGGTTCAGGTGAAGACCCAGGCATCGGCGCTCGGCATCGGCATCGGCATCGGCATCGACGACGACGCGAATCGGCATGCCAGCTCCACCCTCGTGGCCGCGCTGTTGGGTTTTTTCACCATCACCCTGGACGCGGTCGTGGTGAACGTTACCCTGCCGACCATCCGGCACGATCTGGGCGGCGGTGTGGCCGGGCTGCAGTGGGTGGTCGACGGCTACACCCTGATGTTCGCCGCCTTACTGCTGACCGCCGGTTCGCTGTCGGACCGGCTGGGCGCTAAGCGGGCGTTCGGTGGCGGCATGGCGTTGTTCATGCTCGCCTCGGTGGCGTGCGGTTTGGCCCCGACGCTCGGCGTGCTGGTGGCTGCACGATTTGTGCAGGGAGCGGCCGCGGCCGCGCTGATGCCGGCGTCGATGGCGCTGATCCGGCAGGCGTACCACAATCCTGTGGCCCGCGGCCGGGCTGTCGGCATTTGGGCGATGGGCGGAGCCGTCGCATCGTCGTCAGGCCCGGTACTGGGCGGAGTGCTGACCCTGATTGACTGGCGATTGATCTTTTTCATCAATGTCCCAGTCGGCGTAATCGCCCTTGCGCTGCTGACCCGCACCGCTGCCTCCGCACGGCGTCCCGCACCGCTTGATCCGACGGGTCAGCTCACTGGTGTCCTCGCAATGGGTGGTTTGACCTACGGCGCCATCGAGTCCGGCTCGCGCGGGTTCACCGACCCGGCGGTCATCGTCGCTTTCGTCGTCGCTGCGGTGTCGCTGATTGTGTTCATCTATGCGCAGCAGCGGTTAACACACCCGATGTTGCCGCTGGAACTGTTTCGGTCCCGCACCGTAACCGTCCTCACCGCAACCGGTTTCGCATTCATGGTGGGCTACTTCGGCCTGCCGTTCGTGGTCAGCCTGTTCCTGCAGCAGCACCGGGGGCTGGACGCACTGCACACCGGCATCGTGTTCCTGCCGATGATGCTCGTTGGTCTGGTGCTCACGCCGTTCTCTGCCCGCATCAGCGAGCGCTTCGGCCGCCGCACGATCATCGCGACCGGCTTGGCCCTGATGACCGCGGGTCTCGCCGCGGTGGCCCTGCTGCCCGCCACCGCTCCGCTGTGGCTGCTGTCAGCGCTGATGGTGCTGGTCGGGCTCGGCGGCCCGACAGTCTCACCACCGGCTACCGCGGTGCTGCTCGACACCGTCCCGCACCACCAGGCCGGCGTCGCATCCGGAGTGTTCAACACCAGCCGCCAGGTCGGCGGAGCACTCGCGATCGCAGTGTTTGGCGGTCTGCTTACGCACCCCGACACCTTCGTCCGCGGGGTGCACGCGAGTCTGCTGATCGCCGCCGCCGTCACCGCCCTGACCGCCATCCTCACCTTGTCCCTGCCCCGCACCACCGAACACCACGAGGAGCTCTGATGACTGATCGGACCCCGGCTGGATCAGCACGGCCCTGGCCTGCAGATGTTCTCAAGCGGTTCGGCTCCGCCGAGGAGATCGAGATCAGCACCCGCCGTGTCGACGGCACCCTGCGGGGGTACGTCCCGATCTGGGTCGTAGCCGTCGACGGCGACCTGTACGTGCGGTCATACCGCGGCGGTGACGGCGCTTGGTACCGGCACGCGACGCAACATCCGTTCGGCGCGATCCGGTTCGGCAACCATCAGAGGGAGGTCACCTTCACCCCAGCCGGTGGCGCCGTCCGCCCTGCTGTCGACGCCGTCTACCGCGCCAAGTACGCCCGCTACGGCGACAACTATCTGAGGCCGATGCTCGCCGAGCCGGCTGTCGCTGCCACCCTGCGCGTCATCCCGCAGAACTGACGAGTGCCATATCCACGATGGAAGGAAATGATCACATGACCGAAAAACACACCGGCTGGACCGGCGGACAGAATGCCTTCGGTGACTTCGCGCCCGGCATGGTGCATTACACCGACCGTGTGCTCTTCGACGAGGTGTGGGAGCGCGAGGGCTTGTCTAAACGGGACCGCAGCCTCGTGACGATCTCCGCGCTGACCGCCCTGGGCAAGATGGACCAACTCCGCTTCCACCTCGATTTCGCGCGGCGCAACGGCGTCACCGACGAGGAGCTCAAAGAGGCCCTGCTGCAGCTGGCGTTCTACTCCGGCTGGCCCAACGGTATGGGCGCCACCACGGTCCTCAAGAACATCATCGAGAACGAGAACTAAGGAATAGCCATGACTGACAACGGATTTGAACAGATTTTTCCGCTCGGGGAACCGAACGACGCCTACGCCCAGTACTTCATCGGCCAGAGCTACCTAGCCCCGTTGGCCTCGGGCAGTGTTCCGGTCAGCAACGTGACTTTCGAACCCTGCTGCCGCAATAACTGGCACATCCACCACGGCACCAACGGGGGCGGCGACCAGATTCTGATGTGCACCGCGGGCAGCGGCTGGTACCAGGCCGAAGGCCAGGAGCCCGTCAGCATGACGCCAGGCACCGTGATCCGCGTGCCGGCCGGCACCAAGCACTGGCACGGCGCAAAGGCCGACTCTTGGTTCTCCCACGTCGCCTTCATCACGCCCGGCGAAGGCGTCGGCAACGAATGGCTCGAGCCCGTCACCGATGAGCACTACGGCACGCTGCCGAAGAACGGAGAGAACGCATGAGCATCCTGACCGACACGTACACCCTGTCCAACGGTGTGACGATCCCCAAGCTCGGGCTGGGCACCTGGCTCATCGACGAAGACCAGGCGAGCCAGGCCGTCCGTGACGCTGTGGAGATCGGGTACCGCAACATCGACTCGGCCCAGGCCTACGGCAACGAGCGCGGAGTTGGCGACGGCATTCGCACCGGCGGTGTCACACGCAATGAGCTGTTCGTGTCCACCAAGCTCGCCGCGGAGATCAAGGACTACAACGGTGCGGTCGCCGCGATCGAGGAGTCCCTGGCCAAGCTCGACATCGACTACATCGACCTTATGCTCATCCACTCGCCGCAGCCGTGGAACGACTTTCGCGGCGGCGACTATTCCGAGGGCAACGTCCAAGCGTGGCGGGCGCTGGAGGAGGCGTACCAGGCGGGCAAGCTCCGCTCGATAGGGGTGTCGAACTTCCAGCAAGCCGACCTGGACAACATCATCGAGCACGGCACTGTGATCCCGCACGTCAATCAGATCCTTGTCCACGCCGGCAACACCCCAGCCGAACTGATCGCCTACTGCCGGACGAAGAACATCCTGGTCGAGGCCTACTCGCCGATCGCGCATGGGGAGATTCTGAAAAACGAAGACGTCACGGCGATCGCCGCGAGGTACGGCGTGAGCGTGCCGCAGCTCTGCATCCGGTACACGATCCAGCTCGGCGCCGTATCGCTGCCGAAGACCGCGAACCCTGACCACATGCGCACTAACGCCGAGATCGACTTCACGATCACCGACGAGGACATGCAAGTCTTGCGGGACTTGGACGAGCGCGACTACGGGCAGGCCAGCGTCTTTCCTGTCTACAGCGGCAAATAGCAACACCGACCGGGCGGCGGGGTGAGAACGCCCGCCACCCCCGCTGAGACCCCTCAAGCCTGAGGGGAACGTGACACAGTATCAGCTAAAACCGCTGGTTACCAATATGATTCACGCATCTAGGACATACACATGATCACGTACGACTTCACTGGGAAGGTCGCCTTCGTCACCGGTGCCGCTGCTGGCATGGGCGCCGCCACCGCACGTGCGTTCGCCGAGGCGGGCGCGTCCGTCGCCGTCGTCGACCGCGACGCCGACGCCGCAGCGCGGCTGGTCACCGAACTGATCGACGCCGGTGCAGCGGCGACCGCGATCGGCTGCGACGTGTCCGACGAGCAGCAAGTCAAGAACGCCGTAAACACAACAGTTTTCGCCTACGGGCGCCTCGATATGGCCTTCAACAACGCCGGCATCATGCTCCCACCCTTGGGTGCTGCGCAGGAAACTGCCGATGCCTTCGACCAGCTCGTCGCGGTCAACCTGCGTGGGGTGTGGGCTTCGATGAAATACGAACTCGCGCAGATGCGCCTGCAGGGTTCAGGGACAATCGTCAACTGCTCGTCCCTCGGCGGGCTCGTCGGCGGGAACGGACGCTCCACTTACCACGCCACCAAGCACGGCGTGATCGGGCAGACCAAGAGCGTCGCGCTCGAATACGCGCCACTTGGGGTGCGTGTCAACGCCGTGTGCCCAGGAACTATCGACACACCCATGGTGCAGCGAATGGTCGCCGGCGGTGAACTCGACCCGCACGCATCGCTGGCCGCGATCCCCATGGGTAGACTGGGCCGAGCAGACGAGATCGCCGCGGCGGTGCTGTGGCTCTGCAGCGACGCATCGAGCTACGTCACCGGGGTCGCGCTTCCCGTCGATGGTGCATACACCGCGCAGTAACACGACCAGGCGTGTCTATATCACTCGTGCCCCGCGGTTTCGGTCAGCAAACGACGTCGACTAAACATCAAATAGGATCTCGGGTTGGTCGTCTGGCTCGGAGACGGGCAGTGCGGGATCTTCGATTTCGCGTAGACGTGACGCCCAGCGCTGGTAGACACTTTGGCGTGAGATACCCAGTGTGTCAGCTATTTTCGCCCATGAAAGGCCTGCGTGACGTCCTCGTAGCATGACCTGGGCTAGCTGTTCTTCGGCTGCTCGGACGGCGTCCTGCGCTTCGCTGAGCGCCGTGGCGGCTGCACTTAGGGATTCCAGGTGGATGTCGTAGGGCCGAACTGGGGGATTGAGGTCGAACAGCGCGTCGTCGGCCGAGTCGGCGTCGGATTCGTCAACCACATCGGGCCGATTATCGCCGGGATTGTCGGTGGTCACGGCGCCTCCGGTCGGTTTGTGCGGGGCATTGGTCCCATTAGCGATGAGGGATGCGTATTGCATCCAAGTGTTGCCGGCTTCACCGGCGTGTTTTTGGGTGATTTGGTCGCTGTAGCCGAGCATTTCGGCGACGACCGGTGGCGGTATCTGCGATACGAGTTCTCGAAGGGCTGTGTTGCGTGAGCCCAGCAGCTCGATGCCGAGCCATCGAAGCCGATGCATGATCGATTGCGGGTCGAGGTGACGGCCAGCGCGGCTGCTGGGAAATAGCCAGGGCGTGGCGACAGCTCCACCGGTGGTGCGTTGATTGGGTCGGTTGTAGAGGTGGTGGTGCAGCAGGGAGGCAAACGGTTCAGGAACGGGTGTGGGTTCTTTGCCCAGCGCGATACGTGTCTCGGCGCCTATCCGTATGACAGCAGTGGTTTGCAGTCCGGCGATCTTGGTCAGGGGCTGGGCGTAGAGCAGCAGCAGGATGCCGGCGATCCGGTAGGGAAGACTTTCGGAGTCACCGGTGAGGAGTTCTTTGAGCCACGCGAGGCGCTGATCTTGGGTGATCGTCGGGGATTTTCTGGCTTGCCGGTGCTCGATGGTCACCGAGGTGTTGATCTTGCTGCGTCTGGCCCAGACGAAGAACGTACGGATCAGATGGCGGGTGGTCGGACCTGAGGCCAGGTATTCATCGACGTCCTGCTGGCTGCAGGTTGAGGCGGTGCGGGCGTAGGTCTGCTCGAGCCAGGTCAGAAATTTGATGGTTTCGGTGATCTCTTGTTGCGCTGCGCGTTTGGGCCCGTCGGTGCCCTGGCCGGGCTTGGACTCGCTGCGCAAGCGGCGCAGGTGATGCCAGGTGGCGAACTGCTCGACGGGCCCTCGCACTGGCGGGGAGTCGATGGCGTCGAGTTTGGTGGCGAGCCAGCGTTCGAACCGTGCCAGGTGCTCGTCGCGTGGCGGGAGAAGGTCGTGGTGCACCAGCATGCTGCGTAGGTGTTCGATGTGTCGTCCGGGGCCGGCCGCATCGAGGCCGTCGTGGGTGAGGGGTATTGCGCCGGAGGTGATTCCGCCGAGCAGCTGCAGCACCTGGATGTTGCGTTTCCAGGTGAGGATGCTTTCGGGCCGGTCGACGCCGCAGAGCACTTCGAGCAGGGTTTCCATGGCGGCGGGGTCTGCGGGATGGTGCATCAGGATCTTGCACAGGTCATCGCGCAGGGCGCACCGTGCGCATTCGCCCCGGCGGTGGATCTCGCCTTCGTGGCCGCAGGTGCGGCAGGTGTAATCACCGGGGATAGCGGCGCAAGTCAGGCAAGCCGGCCGCGGATCGGCGCCGTTGAGACGGCCCGGCAAGACGCCGTCGTGCCCGCAGTTGGGGCAGAGGCCGTGGGTGCGCATCGCGGTGTAGAAGCAGCTGTGGCACAGCTGGTCGCCGGGCCAGTAGACGCGCAGTTGGTTGGCTTTGCGCTGGCAGCGGCTGCATTCCTGGTGCCCTGTGGTGACTGGTGGGCGTCCGCGGCGTGTGGATCGTGGCTTGGGGTTAATCGGAGCCATCGGTGATGACTCGGGCGCGTCGTGGCCGGACCGACTTGTTGAGTTCGACGACGTTCGGCGGCGGGGTAGCGGCTGCCCCGGATGCGGTCTTTCGGCGCCGGACGTCGGTGGCGGTGACGGTCACCAGATCCTCCACGCCGCAGCCCAGGATGTCGCAGAGCGCTGCCATCAATTGCAGCGAAACACGTTCGGGCCGTTGGTGAACAACACGGTAGACCTGCGGTCGAGAGAGCTGGATGCCGCGTTCGGCGAGGCGGGGGATCAGATCAGTGCTGTTATGCATGCCATGGGCAGCCATGAGCTCGGCCAGGCGCCAGGTGTAGTCGACTTCGCGTTTCACGATGATTCCTCCCCAAAGGAGAGCGCATCTTTGACGGTCTGATCGAGCATGCGGCGCAGTGTACGGGTCCGGTAGTCGCTGGAGACGCCGGTGTAAAGCGCTGTGGTGCTGGCGACATCATGGCCGGCTTGGTCTTGGACGAACTTGGCGTCCCAGCCGTCCTCGATGAGGTGGGTGATGTGCGAGCGGCGAAACGAATGCAGATCCAGCCCGGCCGGCAGATCCAGTTCGTCGCAGTAGCGCCGGAAGCGGCGCAGCAGCGTGGTCTCAGCGATCAGGCTGCCGCGTTCGCTGGGAAACAGATCGATGCCGTCGTCGATGTACGGTTGGCCGTGGGTGAGCCAGTCGGAGATGACTTCGGGTGTCCAGTCGAACACCGTGAACACGGTGCGCCGCTTCGGCGGCGAGCCTTTTTTGGCCTTGCCGTACCGGATCAGGACCGCGCCGTAGCGCCCGAATTCGGCGGCGCGGGGATTGCGGGAGAAATCGACTGTTTGCAGGTGTCGCAGTTCGTTGAAGCGCAGCCCGTAGGAGTAGGCAACCTTGAACATCACCGAGTCGCGGTAAGCCGGCAGCCAGCCTTTCTTACTGGCGTTGGCGATCAGGGTGACTTGCTCGTCGGCGTGATCGAAGAAGTCCTGCAGCTCCTTTTTGGTGAAGGGCCGCTTGTGCGGATTCTGCTCGTTGTCCTGGACGTGGGTAGCGGTGTTCCACGCGAAGAACACCTGCGCCGGGTGGGTGCCGAAGTGCTGTTCGCACACCCGATCCCAGCCGTAGTCGGGGTCGGCGATGTACGAGCAGAACAGCCGCAGCCCGTTCTGGTACCCGCGGACGGTCGACTGCGCTCGGCCTTTGATGCCGCGAAGATCGGCGAAGAACTCTTCAACCATCGCCGGTGTCCAGGCCCAAGGGTACTCGTTGCAGTGGTCGATGAAGCGGCGCACGAGGGAGATTCGCTTGCCGATGGTCTCGTGGTCGAGGTTGCGGCACAGTTGCTGGTTGCGCCAGCCGTCGAGCATGTCTTCGACGGTTTGAGCCTCCGGATGCAGCAGCGGAACTGACCCGACCAGGACCACGCGACCGCTCTTGTCGACGGGCAATTCAGCCTCCGGGGTTGTCTCATCTGATGCATCATTGAATCATCTAATGAATCATTACCACATCGCCGCAGGTAGGTCCATCGCAAAACGAAGGTTCGCCGACGCGTGTCTCGGCGGCCAGCTCGAGAAGGGGTCGTGCATACTCGTTCACATCCACCGAAAACCCCCGGTGTCCAGGCTCTTTCGTCCATCGGTACCGAGTTAGTAGGTGACAGTTACACGATTACTGCGTGATTCATCAGATGAAAATGCAGTACTTTACTTGACATAATGTGGCTTATCGGCACAGAGTTGCGCGCGTGCTACGAGATGAGTGCGGCCACAAT
>JAXLRY010000041.1:0-8279 GCA_046330895.1 Mycobacterium sp.
GACTCCCACCGGCTGGCCCACACCCGCAACCAGAAGACCACGGCAGCCAGCTGAACTCGGGGCCGCAACATCGGGGTAAGACCCCGGATCGATCACGTCAACGGCGTCGCACTCCGAAGCGCCGCCAGCACGCGATCCCTGGTCGGAAGGTCCAATCGGCACGCATCAGCTGCCAGCTCAGTGCCCGGCTTCATGACATCCATACCATCAACGAGCACTGTTGGCGATGGATATCCACCGACCCTTTCCACCACCACATCTTCAGCGATATCAACCTCAGACAGACACTCGGCGAGCAAGCGCCGAGCCGCCGCCGCATTCGGACATCCCGGGCTCGTGAGAAGTTCCACACGCATACATCTAGCTTCGCTCAATACGCGCGTTGGATCGGGATGGCTGGCCGGTGGGTGGTGTGATCGCGGTGGAAAGGTTGGCGGCCAAGGCCTGGACGCGCGTGGTGATGTCGTCGCGGATGATTCGCATGCGGTCGATTCCGTCGATGCCGCGCAAGGAGGGTTCGTCGGTATCCCACCGCTGGATGGTGACGCCGGGACAGTACTCGTCGAGGTGGGCTTGGCTGCCGACGATGACGACCAGGTCGGCGTCGTCGAGCATCTGCGCGGTGAGTTGGGCGGGCTGATGGTCGCTGATGTCGACGCCGACTTCTGCCAAGGCTTGTACCGAGAGGTCGTTGACGGCGGTCTTGGCGCGGGTGCCCGCCGAGCTGACGTGGATGGTCGGTCCGGCGATCTGGCGCATGAGCCCGGCGGCCATGACCGATTTTCCGGCGTTACTGACGCAGACGAACAACACTGATGTGTCAGCCATATTCGGTGTGTTCCCTTGAGGTTTTCGCGGCTACCGGGTGACGGGCACGTTCAGGTCGGCCAACAAACGGTGGACGCGTTCTTCGATGTCGTCGCGGATCGGGCGGACGGCGTCGAGGCCCTGGCCGGCGGGGTCGGGCAGTTCCCAGTTCTCGTAGCGTTTCCCGGGGAAGATCGGGCAGGCGTCCCCGCAGCCCATGGTGATGACGACGTCGGCCGCCTGCACAATTTCGTCGGTCCAGGGTTTGGGGTATTCGCCAGTGATGTCGATACCGACTTCGTGCATGGCAGCGATCGCGGCGGGGTTGATCTCGTTGCCGGGTTCGGATCCACCGGACCAGGCGACGGCCCGGTCACCGGCCAGGTGGGTGAAGTAGCCCAGCGCCATCTGCGAGCGGCCGGCGTTGTGGGTGCACAGGAACAACACGGTCGGTTTGCCGTCGCTGATCTTTCCTTCCACTCTCGCCAGGGCGTGCAGGCGTTGGCGGGCGAACCGTTCGGCCAACAGCGGCAGGAAGTTCGGAATGGTGGCCCGGCCGGCGAACTGGTCGTAGGACGAATGCAAGAACCGTTCGATGGTTTCGGTACCGAAGGTGCCATCGAACTCACCGCCCAGCCGGGTCGCCGCGGTTTTCAGGGCGAGTTGCTGGTCGATGGACAGATCGTGGCGAAGCTCGTGGGTGACGGGGCTGTCAGTCATGGATTGGGTTCCGTTCTCGTCGTCGAGCCGTCGGCAGGAAGGTGTTGGGAGGTGTGGTGGTGGAACCGGTTGCGCAACGCCAAGGACACGTAGACCAACCCGACCAGGACCGGGACTTCGATCAACGGGCCGACGACGCCGGCCAGGGCTTGGCCGGAGGTGGCGCCGTAGGTGGCGATCGCGACGGCGATGGCGAGTTCGAAGTTGTTGCCCGCGGCGGTGAACGCCAGGGTGGTGGTGCGCTCATAACCGAGATCGAGCATGGTGCCGAGCAGGTAGCCTCCGCCCCACATGATCGCGAAGTACGCTAGTAGCGGCAGGGCGATGCGGGCGACGTCGAACGGTTGGTGGGTGATCTGGTCGCCTTGCAGCGCAAAGAGAATCACGATAGTGAACAGCAGCCCGTAGAGCGCCCACGGCCCGATCCGGGGCAGGAACTTGGCCTCGTACCAGTCACGGCCCTTGGTTTTCTCGCCGAGCCGGCGCGACAGGTAGCCGGCCAGCAGCGGGATGCCCAGAAATATGAGCACGGACTTGGCGATCTGCCACGGGGAGGTGTCGATGGTGGTCTGTTCCAGGCCGAGCCAGCCGGGCAGCACCGACAGATAGAACCAGCCCAGCAGGGCGAACATGATGACCTGGAAGATCGAGTTGAGCGCCACGAGGACGGCGGCGGCTTCCCGGTCGCCGCAGGCCAGGTCGTTCCAGATGATGACCATGGCGATGCAGCGGGCCAGGCCGACGATGATCAGGCCGGTCCGGTATTCGGGCAGGTCGGGCAGCAGCAGCCACGCGAGCGCGAACATCAGCGCGGGGCCGAGCACCCAGTTCAGGACCAGTGAGGACAGCAGCAGCTTGCGGTCGCCGGTGACGGTGTCGAGGCGGTCGTAGCGGACCTTGGCCAGCACCGGGTACATCATGATGAGCAGGCCAAGAGCGATGGGTAGTGAAATCCCGTCCAGCTGAACGCTTTCCAGCGCGGTGTTCAAGCCGGGAACCCAGCGGCCCAGCAGCAACCCGGCGACCATCGCCGCGCCGATCCACAGCGGCAGGAACCGATCCAGGGTGGAGAGCTTGCCCACGACCGCTGGGGCCGGGGTGGTGGTGTCGGTCATGCCGACACCCCGGCGGCTGCGTCAATGCCGAACAGGACGGCGAGGCTGGCCAGCGCGTCGGGCACCACGGCGTAGTACACCCAGGAGGCCCGGCGCTGTGAGGTCAGTAGCCCGGCGTCGCGCAGCACTTTGAGGTGGTGGCTGATGGTCGGTTGTGACACCTCGATGTCGGCGGAGATGTCGCAGACGCAGGCCTCACCACCGGCGTGGCTGGCGATCGCGGAGAACAGCTGCAGGCGTACCGGATCGGCCAGCGCTTTGAGTTTGACCGCCATGTCCGCCGCGTCCGCGGCGGTAAGGGGTTCGCGCAGCAGCGCCCCGGGTGGGCAGCACGCGTCCCCGTCGGTCAACGACTCCTGCGACTTCGACATACATCAATATTGACGGATATCGAAGTTGTTGGCAAATGAAACGTCAGGTGAAGGTGAGTTGGGCGGCGTGGAAGTCGAAGTGGCGCCCGGGGTAGCGGTAGACGTCTTCCAGCGTCATGTAGTCGGAGAAGAACGGATCCCATCCCGGCGGGAAATGCATGCCGCGCCGCAGGGTGTCGTCGGTCTCGCGGGCGAGCCGGTGTTGCAGTGAGTCGATGACCCGGTCGAGTTTGGCGCCCATCCTGCGCCGGTTGTAGACCATGGCGGCGGCGCATGATCCGTAGTAGTTGATTTGATGAAACGGCGTGGTCGCGGCGTTGAGCAACCGGGCGTATGCCCCGCTGACGCGGTCAGGTAGTCGGCCCATCACCCGCACCAGGGGCAGCAGCCGCTGCACGACCATGTAGCCGAACACCATGTGGAACAGCAATTGTTCGTTGGTCCACCGGGTTCCGCGCGTCGGCGCATCCCAGTCGTCGGGGCCGGCGGCCGCCAGTAGCTGGTGGAACGTGACACGCGCGCGCTCCAGATCGGCAGCGATGGCATCGCGGTCCATGCCCCGATCATGCGCCTGCCGCGGCCATGTGACCACGGCCGCGGCAGGTGCGATCGGCTAGCAACAGGACGCTGCGGCGGGGTCAGCCTCCTTGGAGGCTCCGCCGCAACACACCCCACCCTCGCCGTCGGCGGAATCGTCGAGGTGCTGTGGGCTGGTGCCGAAGGTGTCGGAGTCGGCCAGCACCGTGTAGACCTCCCATTTCTCTCCGGCCGGCCCGGTCACCCAGACCTTGTCCTGGGTGGCGAAGCAACACGTGGTGCCGATCTCCTCATCGGTGAACAGCCCCTCGCCGGTCAGGCGGGCGATCTCGGCGTGCACCTTGTCGCTGGATTGGACCTCGACGCCGAGGTGGTTGATGGTGCCGCCCTTACCGGGATTTTCCAGCAGCACCAGCTTCAGCGGCGGCTCGGCGACGGCGAAGTTGGCATAGCCGGGCTTGACCTTGGCGGGGTCGACGCCGAACAGTTTGGTGTAGAACGTGATCGCCTCGTCGAGGTCATCGACGTTGAGGGCGAGTTGCATACGGGACATGATGGACCTCCCACTAGGGATGAGACATATATCGAACTGGCGCGTCGACCTCAGGATGCCACCTTTTTGATATATGTCAAGACAGGTGGCAGGATGGGGTCATGCCCAAAGCGCTGCCCGTGATCGACATGTCCGCCCCGGTGTGCTGCGCCCCGGTCGCCGCGGGCCCGATCAGCGACGCCGATGCCCTGCAGGTCGCGATGCGGCTCAAGGCGCTCGCCGACCCGGTGCGGGTCAAGATGATGTCGCTGCTGTTCAGCTCACGCCCCGGCGAAGAGACCAGCGGCGATCTGGCCGCGGTGCTCGACCTGAGTGAATCCACCGTCAGCCACCACCTGGGCCAGCTCCGCAAAGCCGGGCTGGTGATCTCCGACCGGCGCGGCATGAACGTCTTTCACCGCGTCAAACCCGAAGCCCTGCAGGCACTCTGCGTCGTCCTCGACCCCAACTGCTGCACCTAGCTGTCAGAAGGACGGTCCCTTACTGCTCGCGTCAGGACGTGTGCGCGGCAAGGAGTACCGGGGCCGCCTCGGTGAGGGCTGCCAGCCTCGCCGCCTTGCGGTCGGCGTGCTCAATGGTGAGGCGTAATTGGTTAACGTCGCCCAGCCACCGGTTCTTTTGGGCCTCGACCACCTGGAGGCGAAGGTTGTCACGGATCTCATCGAGCCTTGCGGCCTGGGCCGGTTCAACCTCGCAGAAATCGCACCGGATGCAGGCATGTTCATGGGAACAGTCAGATCCATAGGGGCGGTGGCAATTGCCGAGCGCGATCCGGCGCTGGCCGAAGTGTTCGACGAACTCGTCCCATTCGGCTTGGGTGGGCTCACGGTATTCGGCCGATGGCCGTGCCTGTCTACGGTTGTCGATGAACCGGTCATATGCCTCGAAGACATCTTTCTGATACACCGCGGTGTAGCCGCGCGTGACTTCGATATTGTTGTGGCCCACCATCTTTGCGGCCAAATGGATCGGGAACCCGGCGTTGACGATGTCGGTGATGAAGATCCGGCGAAAGTCGTGTGGCGTGAAATGCAGCGAAGTACCGTCAGCGTCCTTCAAGGCCATGCTGTTGGCCAGCTCTGATAACCACTTTCGGACCGTGCACTGGTTGATTACCCGCGACCGTCCACCCTCTCGGATCTGGATCAGATGCGGCATCGGCGCCGACACCTGGCGTTCCTGTGTGTCGATTCGGCAGCACAGCGGAACGCGGCCATCGATGCTGACGAACTCGACCAGTCGCGCCAAGGTGGTGGTCAACTCCGGGCTGCAGGGAAATATCCGCTCCTGATCGGTCTTGCTCGGTGCGATCTGCAGGAGCGGTATCACGGTGCCATCGGGTTTGCGGTACTGCTTGATGCTCAGATGGGTCAGCTCCAGCATCTCTTCGATCCGGATACCGGTGTGGCGCAACACCTCGATGATCGTCCAGGTCATGAAGGCCCGTGTCACGGTGTAGTGGATGTCAACCCGCTTCTCCGATCCATCCTGCAGAACATGGATGCGCACTCGGTCGGCCCGCTTGCCCGGTGTGTGCTTGATGTAGGTGCTCCCGTGCACGGCGAACGGTTCACCGAACGGCGCTGTCGTCGCGACCGCTTGCAGCTCTGCTGCTTGCACGTACGCCCGCCGGGCTGCAGCGACGAGTGCATCGACGTGCGGGGTGAGGGTGCGGGTGCGGGCATGCATGCGGTGTGCCCGCTGGGCCCGGCGCTTCTGCTGGCCTCGGACGTCGCGGATGCTGACCGGGCATGAGACAGCCCAATGGGCCCACGTCGAGGGATCCTCGTGGGACCAGGCAGCCACGTCGAGGTAGAAGCTGCGGACCGCTCCCAGAATGCTCTCGGCGTGCCGGCGCGGAGTCCCATCCGGTTTGGTGCGCAACCACTCTTTCCAGGCGGATGCCTGGGCCTTCGTCAAACTGATTGTGTCGATGCCGGGGTTGGCGTCTTCGATCGGTTTCCAGAACAGCTTCACCAGGTTTCGGCTGGTTCCGTCCAGGCTGGCGTAGTCCTGACCGACGGCGATCTCGGCGAGGTAGGCGATCAACAGTCCTCGCACGCTGGGAGCTCGCACATTGAAGCGGTCGACCAGTTCGGTGGGACTGAGACGTTTGGCGATGAGGTAGTGCCGCAGGTCGTCGGCTTCACCGGCGAACAGTCCGCCGCGGCGTCCGTAGTGCCACATGGCGAGAAGATCCCCCGGCATCCTGCCGGTCGAGACGAGAAAGTCTCGGTAGGCCAACACATGCTGGCTGTGCAGCTCGGTGATTGGCAGCCCGTTGCAGATGCTGATACGTACCAGGTGGGTGGCGGTTCGCCATTTCTTCACTTCCGGTGCGCCCTCGTGCTCCGCGGCGGCGAAGTAGCGATCCCACGCCTTCGGTTCGTGCGTGGTCGTCCAGTCACGGTAGAACCGCGCCTGCTTGTTCTCGATCAACCAGTCATGGCCGGGACGAATGACCCCCAGCATTATGAGTGCGTTGATCGACAGCCTTGCCCCAAGCCGTGTATGCGATCCGGTTGATAAGGCTGGGCACCACGCCTTCGGCTGGCGATCGGAATCGCTGGCGATCCAACGGTCTTGATAACTGTCGCCGACAAAGCCATCCAGCCAGTCCAATAGGCGACTCAGCCAGAGCCGTGCACCGCTGCGGGCTACTGCCTCGCTGCGGTACTTCTCACTCATCCGTGCCATCACGAGCGGAAGTCCCGCAGTGATGATGCGTTCACGTTCGGCGCAGGTGACAGTGTTTCCGAACCACGGATGGTCCTCGGGCGTCGGGGACAGCGAAGGCAGTACTTCGACTGGATGGTTGGCAAACGCAGACGAACTCGCCAGCGACTGGGCACGCGTGAGCACCCGCGCCATCAGAATGCCCGACCGAAAAGAACTTGGAGATCTTCTGCCGCATAGCCTTTCGCCGGCGTGGGCTGCGGTGACGGGGGTCTATTCCAGTGCTGATCAAGTTTGTCGACGAGTTCGGCTACGGTGGGTCGCAGGTAGCGTGTGGTGCTGGCGATCGACGCGTGCCGCATCAGCTCCTGCATTTCCGCGATGGTCATGTTCTCGTCCTGGGCGAGACGCATGCAGAAGGTGTGCCGGAAGTCATGCATCGTGACGTTGGAGCCCAGCAGCGCGTTGCTGCGTTCAAGGATCTGTCGCATTGCCCAATAGCTCAGCGGCCGCGGTGTGCCGCGCAATGTCAGCCAGACTGGCTCTTCAGGCGGACCCACGGGGCGCTCAGCAAGGTACCGGGCGATCCAGAGATACGCAGTGGGACTGATACGGACCATGACACGACTTCCATTCCCGCCCTTGGGTATTACATCGGCGGTTTGGTCGGCGGCATGGAGCATCCCCCGCCGCATGCTGAGCAGTTCACTGGCGCGTAAACCAGAGGAGATCGCCGTAGCGACAATGGCACGGTCGCGGTTTGTTCTCAGCGATGCAAATACCTCCTCGTACAGGTCGTCGCTGAGCGCGCGCGGCGCACGTTCCACTAGCTTCTGCCGATAAGGCGCGCGCTTTTGGGGGCGCGGGTTATCGAAGTGCTGGCGGTGCACGTCGAGTCGAGTGAGATCGTCGCGCGATTTCGGTACCGGGTTGATGAGCGGCCCGAGATCCGACTCCAGGGCGAACTCGTAGAAGCCACTGAGCGACGACAGTCTGCGATTCATCGACGACCGCGCGTAGGAAGACTCCAGGTAGGCCTTGCCCGTCCGCTCGTTCACAGAACCTGGGGTCGGCCGATGAGTATCCGCACTCGATCCGCGGCGTCGTTGCGGGTTCGCGCGACACCGGTACCACCTCACCCAGTCCCGGACTTCGCCCCGCGTTGCCTGAGTCCACGAAACCTGCAGTGCGCCGAGGAAACGACTCCAGCTCAGTAGGTCGTACGCATAGGCGCGCAGCGTCGCAGGCGAGTTGTCGCACGCGAACAGGTCGGCCAACCACAGATTGACGTGGTTTACGCCGGCACCCGACTCGTCGACCAAACGCCACGGCAACGAGCCCGCATTGCCGCGAACGACCGCACCAAGCCTCGGGACATCGAGAACCTCCACAAGTCTCGGTTCGATCCCGTCATCCATCACAGCCCCTGGTCCGGAAGTTCAATCTGCGTGGAGACTAAACGCACCGGCCGACAAGTTGAGCCTGCACAGCCGCACCACG
>JAXLRY010000042.1:0-7299 GCA_046330895.1 Mycobacterium sp.
CCTCGTTCACCTGTCCCAACAGCGGGAACAGGTTCTTGCGCGCCTCGCTCGCACTCATCGTCGACATCTCACACCCCCTCACCTCGGTACCAAATATTGTACCACCGTGATGCACCAGGGTCGCATACCCCCACCAACTCGCCCGCTACCCCATGGGGGTATCTCACGACCCAGGGATACTACTTCCGGAATAGTGGCTCTTCACAATCGAGGGTGTAGTTGGGGTCTGAATCCGCCGGTTTCGAGCAGGCTGCGGGCGATGTAGTTGGTGAGGTTTCGGAAGCCGAGGGCTGATCCGCGGAGGTGTTCGAGTCTTCCGTTGATGGCTTCGGTGGGGCCGTTGGAGGTGCGGGGGTGGTCGAAGTAGGCGAGCACGTCGCCGGCGCGGCGGTTCAGGGTCGAGCCGAGTTTGCGCAGCTCGGCCAGGGCGGCGGGAACGCCGCGGGCGATGCTTTCGATGACCTTGTTCAGTAGTCGACGGCCGGCTTTGGGGTCGGCGTCGCGGTAGGCGGTGACGATGTCTTGGTAAACCTGCCAGGTGATCTCCACGGCGGCATGGTCTTCCTCGGCGAACACCGCGTCGAGTCGGGTTCTCTGCTTGTCAGTGAGCAGACTCGCGCCGGTGTGCAGGGTGCGGCGGGCGCCATACAACGGGTCGCCGGAGCGGCCTCGATGGCCGAGGGTTTCGTGCTGGACGCGTTGCCGGCAACGATCCAGAGCATCGCCGGCGAGCTGCACCACGTGGAAGGGGTCCATCACCTCCACCGCGTCGGGCAGCTTCTCAGCGGCGGCGGTCTTGAAGCCGGTGAAGCCGTCCATCGCGACGATCTGCACCCCGTCACGCCATTGCTTGGATTGTTGGTCGAGCCAGTTGGCGAACACCTGTTTGGAGCGGCCCTCAACCATGTCGAGCAGCCTCGCCGGGCCTGTGCCGTCCCGCACCGGGGTGAGGTCGATGATCACGGTGACGTACTTGTCGCCCTTGCGGGTATGCCGCCAGGCATGCTCATCGACACCGATCACGCTGACACCGTCGAACCGGGCCGGGTCGCTGATCAGCACTCGTTTGCCCTCGGCCAACACGGCATCGTTGGCAGTGTTCCAGCTGACGTCCAAGCTCTCAGCGATCCGGGCGACGGTCAGGTGCTGCACCACCAGCGCTTCCAGCGCCAACCGCAGCGCCCGCCGCGACAGCCTCGCCCGCGGCTCGGCCGCCCTCGTGGTGTCCTGGCGCCACACGTGCACGCAGCCGGTGCAGCGGTAACGGCGGATCGTGACCTCCAACACGGTCGGTCGCCAACCGAGTGGTTCATGAGCAAGCCGGCGCACCACCGTGTCACGCACCACGCCCTCGCAGCCGCAGCGCCGACACCACTGATCCGGCTCCACGACCCGACACGCCAAAACGGCCCGCCGCGGCTCCAAGCGTTGCCCGACCACCACCAAGGCAAGCTCATCGACGCGGCAGAACGTGGTCAGGTCAGGGCAAGCGAAGGTAGCGTCAGGCACGTCGAGGTCTTCCGGATGGTTTGGTGTGAGAACCCCCATCCTCGGGAGACCTCGACCCCTAACCCGTGACCGACGCGCCCATCACGCCCACACACTCACCACACCGTCAAATGTGATGAGCCGGTAAAGCGGCCAGCGAGAATCGCCCCCTCGCTGGCACCTCGCACGGCCGCCCAACCCTCGATTGAAGCGGAGAGGGCCGTATGTAGGACGGTTCTCCAGTTGGCATCCCACCCTCGATATCCTAGCTGATTGTTGATGGCATCCTCCTCAACCAGATTTACCATGATTCCAAACCCAGAGATGGGCGCGTCAATCGCCCGAAATATGTTCTTAGATCACGGGAAGTGGCACGCGCCAAATCGAAACGGTAACGATTTAGTAACGTTAAGGCGTGTTTCGGGCGAGCCGATTGCCTCGAGCGAGGTTTGATGCATGGCACTTGTACTCATTGCCGAGACCCTTGAGGCGCTTGACCATCGATGTGGGCAGCCCGACCCGCACACACTCACCGCCAGGGGGAGACATGAGTATTCAACGCACCATTCCGTTTCGTGACGGCATGGAACTCGGCATCGGCATGGACGATCTCACCGGCCAGGTGGGCTCGCTCGCAGCGTCACGTTCACCGAAGCCGGCGCCGCCGTCGGCGATGCCGGGATGGAGGCCACCTACGACACCAATCTGGTCACCACCGCCGAGCAGCTCTACGAGCAACTCAACGTGAATGTCAGTGCCGAGGGTCGCTACGGCCTGTTCAGCGCCGAGGGCAAGTTCGGCTTCGCCGAGAAGTCGCGGTTCAACTCCACAGCCACCTTTCTGGTAGCGCGGGCCGACGTGCAGGCCGCCTACGTGCGGGTGAAGGATCCGGCGCCCGTGGCCGACGCCCAGCAGTTGGTGCGCGACGGCAAGCAAGACAAGTTCCGCCAGCGCTACGGCGACCTGTTCATCAGGGGCGTGAAGTCGGGCGGCGAGTTCATGGCGGTGCTGTCGATCACGTCCGAGGTGAAGTCCGAAGAGCGTGAGCTGGCGATCAGCCTGAAGGCGTCGTTCGACGGCATCGTGGCGGGCGGCGAGATCTCGGGCGACTTCAAGAAGCGCCAAGAGAGTTTGCGCAGCCGCAGCGACGTGCGGGTGTCGATCTACCAGCGCGGCGGGTCGGGCGACCAGATCTCGTACGTCGGCACCGTCGAAGAGGTGCTCGACCGGCTGAAGGCGTTCGCGACCTCGGTTCGTGAGAGCCCGAAGGCGTACTCGGTGCAGGCGGCGTCGTACGACACCCTGGTGTTTCCCGACGAGCCCAACTGGTTCGACCTCGCCCGCGCCCGAGAGGTGCTCGAAGACTGCATGCGCAAGCGCATCGTGCTGCAGACCGCCCGCAACGACGTCGACGCCGTGCTCGCCCACCCGGCGTACTTCGTCAATCCGCCCGGCAACGCCACCCTCAACTCGTGGACGGCGCAGCTCACCCAGACCCTCAACGCCCTCGATGCGCACATCTCGGCGGTGATCGACAGCATCTCAGCGGCGGACTTCTTCGCCCTGAGCATGCCGGACGGGTTCGCGATTCCGCAGCGCAACCTGCACGGTTCACAGATGGTCGAGATCTTCACCCACGCCGACTACGCGGCCGAGTGGCAGGGCATTCCCGGACGTTCCCAGAAGCTCACCGTCGGCCGCTACGACGACGCCAAGAGCCAGATCCTGATCGGCAACGACCAGCTCAGCTCGCTCAAGGTGCCCGACGGGTTGGCGGTGCGCGGCTACGAGCACGCGTGGTTTCAGGGCGCGTTCATCGACTTCACCACCGACACCCCCGCGGTGCCGATGGACTGGAACGACCGCATCTCGTCGCTGATCGTGTACGAACTGAGCGCCGGCGTGCCGGTGATCGACTACGTGGTCGGTTTGGACGCCCCGTGGGTGCGAGCCACGCTGCTCAGCGTGGGCGACTACCCCGACCTGGGTCAGACCATGCTGGGCGCCGACACCCTGAGCACCCTGCTGGTGCCTCGCGGGCTGCGGGTCACGCTGTTCGACGACGCCGGCTTCCAGGGGCCAGCCTCGACGTCTTTCAAGACACGATGGATCTGGTGCCTGGAGCGACCGGGTGGCGTCGATGCGGGTGGTGCAGGGGTAGCCGACCACGAGCAGAACCCGGACGTGCGCCTTCCGTGATCCGCCTACGCTGGTGGCCATGGACGACAGTCCCACCGCCTGCGCGCTGCCAGGTGCACGCTCGACCTGATTCACAACCGTCCCGGTATCACCGCCGCCGAAGTGGCCGACCGGCTGGGCGTCACCGAGCGCGCCGTGCGGCGCTACGTGCTCACGCTGCGCGACGCGGGGGTGCCGGTGCTCGGCACACCCGGCCGCTACGGCGGTTATCAGGTCGGCAAGGGCGTCCGGCTACCACCGGTGGCGTTCAGCGGTGCCGAGGCATTGGCGCTGGTGATGGCGGTGGTCGACTCGCGCGCGGGGGCACCCTTCGATTCGCCGGTGGGTGAGGGCGTGGGCAAGCTGCTGCGCGCGCTGCCCGACTCGGTGGCCCGTCCTGCCCGGCAACTGTGGCAGCACATCGCGGCCGCACCGTCGGACTTTCCGCGCCCCGACCCGGCGGTGACCAGCGGACTGATCGAGGCCGTGGCGGCGTGCCGGCGGGTGCGGCTGGGCTATCGCAGTGCGGCGGGCCACGAGTGGACGGCCGAGGTGGACCCGTGGGCCGTGGTCGTGCGGCGGGGGCTGTGGTACCTGCTCTGCGCGATCCGCGAGGGCCAGGTGCGCACCTACCGCGTCGACCGCATCACCGTGCTCGACCTACTGCCCACGCGCGCCGACGTACCGGCCGATCTGGACGCCGTCGCGCAGTTGGAGCACAGTCTCAGCCAGAGCTGGGACTACCCGACCCGGGTGCGGTTTCCGCGCACGACGCCGGAGCGGGTGCGTCCCTGGTTGCCCGGCACCATGGGCGAACTGGTGGCCGACGGCGACGACTGCCTGCTGCTCGGCACCACCAGCAACCCCGACATGTACGCCGCCGAATGGCTGGCGCAGGTACAACTGCCGTTCGCGATCGAGGGCGGCGACGAGCTCATCGACGCCATGCACCGGCTGACCGACAAGCTGCGCGGTTCATTGCCCGACTGAGTGGTGGTCGATCAACGGTCTTCCGTCATCCCGGCGGACGCCGGGATCTCATGCCGCCACCGTCGAAGCTGGCCCTGCGTGATGGATCGAGCGAAACCCTGGCTCCGCCTGTTGCCGGGATAGATTCCGGCGTTCGCCGGAATGACGTGGTGGGGGGCGACCGGGAATGCCGTGGTCGTTCAGCGACGTCGGCGAACGAACTCGCGCCGCGCGTACTGCCCCGGCGCGTAGGTGAAGTAGCCGTCAGTGGCCGCACCCACGGGGCCGCCCACGAACGGAATGCGCTTGGCGACCTGCACGACCGCGTGCTTGCCGGCCATCTTGGTGCCCAGGTCGCCGAACACCCGCTCGCTTACCTGGTGGTAGAACACCGGCGCCGTGGACAGTATCAACGGTGGGCGGCAACTTGCCGGCGGCCAACTGCAGGGTTGGTCTTAGCGGGAATGATGTAGCCCATTGTGTGGCCATCGCGGGTGACTGCGACCGCCTCGTCGGGATCGACGAAGTCGGCTAGTCCGAGCGGTAACCGTCGTCCGCGGCGACGAACTTCGGCGGCACGAAGTCGGCCAACCACACCATCTTGTTGCCCGCATAGAACGCCACCCCGGCCTCGGCCGCTGCCCGGGCGTCAACCCGCAAGATGACCGGTAAGTCGGACTTGCGCGAGCCGACAGCTCGCGCCGTGTCCCGGTCGACCGACAGATGCACGAACTGGCGCCCCATCGGGCGCAGCCCATCTACCCCGATCACCTCCGCCGCTGACGGGGACGTGCCATGGAACAGCCACCGCGGAGGCCCCGCGGCAGTCCGCTCGACCCGCCCCGGCACCGAATGGCCGTACAACGCGCGAATACGGCCGTCCCGGATCTCGTGCCGCTGCTTGCTCGAACCCGCCACCATCGCCTCAACATCCGCGACTGTCAGCGACCCCCAGCCCCGCTCGACCCGCAGCGCTTGCACGAGCGACACCAACGTCACCCAGCCCTGCCCATCCAACTCGAGCTCGTACACCCACGGCTCATGCCGCAACGCATGCGACACAACACGACTGAGGTCGTCAGCGCTCACCGGCATCACGAAGCCGGGTGCTCTGGCAGCCACTCAACATCCTCCGCAGCCACCTCGTAGGCACCCGCCGAATCGACGAAAATCAGGAAGTGCCGGACCTTCCTCTGGCCCCAAGACCCCCCCGGCGCAACCGCCCGCAACTCACTCAGCCAGACGGACTGCTCCACTTCGACCAAGGTGTCATAAGCGTCTTCAATGTGCCACGCAGTGCAGAGGCTCTCAGAGCGGGCCCTGTAGGCGCTCACTCGATGAAATCGAAGCCCTCCGGCGAACATCGACCCATGCCGCTCGTATCGGCACCGAAGCACGGCATCACCGTCGGCATCAGTGAACACAACATCCTCCGTGAATGCAGAGGGTGGCGGAGACAGGGGACCAAGCACACGCTTTAAGCCGAGACCGCTCACGGCAGATCAGTCCCAGCGCTTGTCAGCCCGTTGTGCGTTAACTGCCCAGTGAGCCGAGCCTCATATGCGGCCTGACCTGTGCGGTCAACCACATTCCACGCACTCCGCGGAACACCTGCCCGAATGAGCGCCTGCGACGAACGGGTGTTGAGGATCAAAGTGTTGCCATCACGCACGATGACATCAATCGGAACATCCCCTGGAGACGCCACTCCTGACCTCAGATCATCCGCTACATCATCAATCGTACGGCCCCTAAAGAGCGCGGGTGTGTCCTTGCCCGTGCTGAATGCCTCCCTGAAACTACTCTGAGCGAACTTTGCCCCACCGATGTCTACGCCCTTTGCGGTAATGGCGATTCTTTCGGCGGTAGCCGCTATTTTGGCTATTTTGGCGATTTTGCCGAGCGGTATGAAGGCAACGGCAAGCCATGCACAACTCGCGGCGTCGCCGCCTGCGCAGCGTTTGGCGTCTGCGATGCCCAAGAGTTCTTCGGTAATGTCTTGTTGAGTTCTTTGCAGGGATGACTCGCCGTAGTCGTATGGTCGTAGCTGCCCCGGCCCCCAGCCCCACTGCTGGGAGGGGTTCGCTGCTCGAGCGTTCGCGACTGCCCGGTCAGGATGCGGACCGACCACCGATGACGACCCGGAAGCACCCCCCAACCGTTTCCGGCCAAGTTGTTTCATTTCTCGCTGGATGCGTTTAGTCGGGTACCGTTTCAGCTGAGCATGCACCGGCATGCTGTAGCCGCAACTGTAATAGCCGCTACACGGCTTCGGTTTCGCCTTCTTCGGGATGTGGTAGCCGCACTGGAAATAATCACTACAACCAGCCTTCAACCCAGTCGGGTCAGACTTCGTGACAGGTGAGTTGTTGCTGTAAATGTAAGGATTCCATTGCAGCGGGTCGGCGAGGTCTTGGACCGGGTCAACAGTGATGAAACGCTGCAAAGCCGGGTCGTAGTCACGGGCGCCGATGCGGGTTAGTCCGGTGGCGTCTTTGGTGCCTCCGACGTAGCCGCGTTCGCCGGTCCACGCGGTGGGTGGGGTTCCGCGCGTTGCGCCGTAGGGGTCTTGCCACGTGGTGGACAGCGCACCGGTGGCGTTGACCACTTGGTGGTGGGTGGTGCCTTGCCAATCACTGATCAGGGTCGTGACGGTGTCGTTGC
>JAXLRY010000043.1:0-7111 GCA_046330895.1 Mycobacterium sp.
CGAAGACGACCAGCCTGGTGCCGAATGCGTTCACCGCATGGGGCTTGCCGTCCGAGAAGTCCTTGACTGTGCCCAGGCAATGCCAGCCGCGCGCATACCGATCCGGCAGCGCCCCGGTGTCGATCTCGCGAATTGCGCTTGTCACGTCGGGTCCTCCATGTCTCTCTAACTAGAACACGTTACAGTTTCGCCGTGTCGTCGCGCAATAAGACCAGCGCCTGGCTGCGAGAAATGGCCCCGACGCGGTATATCTGAACGATGCCGATCTACTCGTTCGAGGGCCGCTCACCCAAGGTCGATCCCACAGCCTTCATCGCCCCTACGGCCACCCTGATCGGAGACGTCACCGTCGAGGCCGGCGCATCGGTCTGGTTCAACGCGGTACTCCGGGCCGACTACGCGCCCATCGTCATCAGAGAAGGCGCCAATGTCCAGGACGGATCGGTGCTGCACGCCCCGCCGGGAATTCCCGTCGACATCGGTCCCAGAGCGACCATCGCCCACATGTGCACAGTCCACGGCGCGCACGTGGGCGCCGAGGCACTGGTGGCCAACCACTGCACGGTGCTCGACGGGGCCGTGATCGGCTCACGCAGCCTGATCGCGGCGCATTCGCTGGTGGTCGGTGGCACTCAGATCCCGGCCGAGGTCCTGGTCACCGGCGCACCGGCGAAGGTGAAGGGACCGATCGCAGGGACGGGCGCCGAGAACTGGGTCAACATGAACCCGAAGGCGTATCAGGATCTGGCGCAGCGTTACCTCACCGGGCTGACCGAAATCTGAGCTGCCGGCGCGAGGCTAGTCCTGCCAGCCGGAGTGAATGTAGGTGTCGGCGAACCGCTTCAGCGAATCCTTCTTCTCCTCCAGCGTGGCTTCGAATCCCAAACCGTCGAAAACCCAAGGGATGACGATGTTGTCGGTCACGCCTGCCTCGGCCAGCTCGCGGTGGCCGTCGACGCCGAACCGGTCGATGCAGACGGCCTGAATCTCGAACGGCAGGTTGTCGCGGCCGAATTCGGCCCGAAGCGCGTCCAGCTTGCCGATGGTCTCCGTGAGCTGATCGAGGGTCATCATCGCGCTGGTCCAGCCGTCGCCGACGCGTGCTGCCCGCTTCAGTGCGACGTCCGTGTGGCCGCCGACGTAGAACGGGACCGGCTCCGAGGGGGCTGGACTGATCTGTAAGCGATCGAAGTCGTAGAACTCGCCGTGGAACTCGACCATGCCGCCGGCCAGGACCAGCTTCAGCACCTCGATCATCTCGTCCACCCGCTTGCCCCGACGGGCGAACGGTACGCCGCACCACTCGAATTCCTCAGGAGCCCAGCCGATTCCAACACCGAAACCGAATCGGTTGGCTGTCATGTTGGCCACCGAACCGACTTGGCGGGCCAGCAGCAGCGGGTTGCGGGACCCGAGCTTCAGCACGTTGGTGTAGAACCGCAGCTTCGATGTAACCGCTCCCATTGCGGCGGCCGCGATAAGCGGGTCGACCCAGGGTGTGTCGGCTGTCCACATCCGTGACCCGTCGGGTGTGTACGGATAGTCCTCGGCGGCGGTCTCCATGTAGAACAGCGAGTCGGGCAGAGCGATCGAGTCGAATCCGACTTCCTCCGCCGTCTTCGCCAGCTCGATCAGCTGATCCAGTGGGGTCATGAAAATGCTGCAGCTGTACTTCATTCGCGTCATGATCCCGCTCCTTCTGGTTTGTCACTGCCGACGACCCACATAGAGAAATACTGCGAACCGCCACCGTACGCGTGGCCGAGCGCCTTGCGAGCGCCCTGAACCTGATGATCGCCGGCCTTGCCCATCACCTGAATGGCGGCCTCGGCGAATCGGATCATTCCCGACGCGCCAATGGGATTCGACGACAACACGCCTCCCGACGGGTTGACCGGAATACGGCCACCGATCGCGGTCTCCCCGGCCTCGGTGAGTTTCCATCCCTCGCCCTCGGCGGCGAATCCCAGATTTTCCAGCCACATCGGCTCGAACCAGGAGAACGGAACGTAGATCTCCGCGGCGTCGATCTCGTCGATCGGGCTCTTGATTCCGGCGGCCCGCCACAGCGCAGCGGCGGCGTCGCGCCCGGCCTGGGGGCTCACCTGATCGCGGCCGCTGTACGCCAGGGGTTCGGTGCGTAGTGCGGTGGCATGAATCCACGCGATCGGATTTCCCTGGGCCGCATGATGTTCGGCGGCCTGCTCGTCGCCGATCACTACGGCGCAGGCGCCGTCGGAGGAGGGGCAGGTCTCGGCGAACCGGATCGGATCCCACAGCATCGGAGACTGCATCACCTTGTCGAGGGTGATGTCGGGTTCATGCAGATGCGCCAGCGGATTCCGCGCGCCGTTGAGGCGGTCCTTGACCGCGACGATCGCACCGATATGGTTCGGCGCCCCCGAGCGGTTGATGTATGCGCGGACGTGCGGGGCGAAATAGCCGCCCGCGCCCGCTCCGACGGGCTTGGTGAACGGGACGGCGATCGACAACGCCCACATGGCATTTGATTCGGACTGCTTCTCCCACGCGACGGCCAGCACGCGACGGTACTTCCCGGACTGAACAAGGCTGGCGGCCACCACCGCTGTCGAGCCGCCCACCGATCCGGCGGTGTGTACCCGGATCAGGGGCTTTCCGGTGGCTCCCATGGCATCGGCCATGAACAGTTCGGGCATCATCACGCCCTCGAACAGGTCGGGCGCCTTGCCGACCACAACGGCGTCGATGTCGTCGAACGTTGAACCCGCATCCGTCAGGGCCCGGTCGATGGCTTCGCGAACCAGACCGTTCATCGAGACGTCCGTGCGTTTCGCGACGTATTTCGTCTGCCCGGTGCCCAGCACCGCGGCGAGTCGGCCCGCCATCAGTCTCTCCCTTCCAGAACGGCAACCAGATTCTGTTGCAGCGCAGGGCCACTCGTGGAATGTGCCAGGGCGCGCTGAGCCGATCCGTCGAAGATGCGACGCGCGGCAAATCCGATCCGCTCCAGCCCCGTCGCGAACATCGGGTTGGCCGCCAGCGCGCCCCCGGACGGGTTGACCTTCGTCGAACTGGACAGGCCGATTGCCTCGGTGAGTATCAGATGCTGGTGGGTGAACGGTGCGTAGAGTTCGGCGACGTCGATCGATCCGGTATCCTCGCCCGTGGCGATCTTGGCCGACGCCGATGTCGACGGCGACGTCGTCAGGTCGCGGGCGCCCAGCACCGGGGTTTCGATTCGATGTTCGAAACCGCTTATCCAAGCCGGTCTTTCGCGCAGCTCTCGGGCTCGATCGCCGGCCGCGAGCACGATGGCGGCTGCGCCGTCGGTGATCGGAGCGATGTCGTGCTTGCGCAACGGGTCGGCGAAGAGCGGCCGGTCGAGGAGTTCACCCACGGACGTTGCGCCCTTCTCGGCGTCCGTGCGCTCGGCCACGGCGAACGTGTCCAGCGCCACCTGCGCCATCTGTTCGGCGGTCCATTTTCCGGAGTCCAACCCGATGCGCGCCTGCAGGCCGGCCAGGGAGACAGCGTCGGGCCAGAGCGGCGCGACGGTGTAGGGGTCGGTCTGCATGGCCAGTACGCGGCGCAGTGTGCCGGCCGAGGATTTACCGAAACCGTAGACGAGTGCGGTGTCGACCTCGCCGGTCAGTAGCTTGATGTACGCCTCGTACAGGGCCCACGCCGCGTCCATCTCCACGTGGGACTCGTTGATCGGCGGAACGGCGCCGATCGAGTCGATCGCCGAAATGAACGAAAAGGCGCGCCCAGCAAGGTAATCCGACGAACCGGAGCACCAGAAGCCGATGTCGCCGCGGTCGATCCCCAACTCGGCGTACAGTTCGGCGAAACACGGCATCAACATCTCGACACCATTCGTGGTGCCCTGGGTGCGACGCACATGCGGTGCGTGCGCGAACCCGACGACTGCTACTTCACGCATGGTCAATTCCCGTCCCTCACAGGTGGTGCTTGTAGCTGTCGTAGTCGGCATCGGGTTCGCCTGTGGGGCGGAAGTATTCGATGTTGTCGATGCCGAAGTCGCGCTCCGACTCCGGCTTCCACACCGCCTCCACGCGCATGCCCATCCGGACTTCGGCGGCGTCGATCTCCTGGATCAGATGAAGAAACGGAATGTCGGCTCCGTCGAGCAGCACGTAGGCGGCGACATAGGGGGGCTTGATCCGCTGCCCCGCGAACGGGATGTTGATGATCGCGAACGTCGTGACCGTCCCCGTGTCGGCCAATTGGACGAAGTTGTCCAACGCCTGGCCGGTGGCGGGATTGACTTCGCGCGCAGGGAAATACACCTTGCCGGCTTCGCCGGTACGTCCGCCGAGAAGCTTGCCATCCCGCAGGGCGCGCAGGTAGGCGCTCTCCTGGACGGATGCGGTGTGCTGGATCTCGATCGCCACCGGCGTTTCGATCATCGTCACGGGGTCGCGGTCGTCGGCTTCGGCGGCCGGTTCCGGCGTCTCACCCGGCTCGAAGTAGGCGATATCGGTGATGGCGCCCTGCCGTTCGTCGATCCAATGCGCCCGCACCCGGTCGCCGGTTCTGATGTCGGCGGACGACGCCACCTTCACCGCATGCAGGAGTGCGGTGTCGGCGCCGTCGAGTTTGATCAGCGCCCACGCGAAGGGCTCATCCAGTGGTTGCCCCTCCAGTGGGGTCTGCTGCCACGTCCACGACAGCACCGTTCCCACGCTGCTCACCGGTACGATTTCGGTGAGCTGCTCGTAGGTCACCGGGTCGAACTCGGCGGTCGGTACGAGGACCCGGCCGTCGGACCCGCGGACGCCCACGACGCGTCGTTCCCGAAGTGCGGTGAAGAACGAGCCGAGCGTCGAACCCACCGAACGGGTGTAGTCGAACGACAGTCTCAGCGGCGCGGAAAGAGGTGGATCGTGAGAATCGCTCAAGGCTGGGCTGCTTTGGCTGGTTGTCACACCATCGAGTAGAACAGGTTCTAAGAATCGTGGCAAGGATGCCTGTTCACGACGGAAAGGCGGCATCGATGAAGCTGGGACTGCAACTCGGATACTGGGGCGCGCAGCCGCCGTCCAACCACGCAGAACTCGTGGCCGCGGCCGAGGAAGCCGGCTTCGACACGGTGTTCACGGCCGAGGCGTGGGGCTCGGACGCCTACACGCCGCTGGCCTGGTGGGGCCGTGAGACCAAGAAGCTGCGCCTGGGCACATCGGTGGTGCAGTTGTCCGCCCGCACACCCACCGCGTGCGCCATGGCGGCGCTCACGCTCGACCACCTCTCCGGTGGCCGCCACATCCTGGGACTGGGAGTGTCGGGCCCGCAGGTCGTCGAGGGCTGGTACGGGCAGCGCTTCCCGAAGCCGCTGGCCCGCACGCGTGAGTACATCGACATCGTCCGACAGGTGTGGGCGCGCGAGGCGCCGGTGACCAGCGCGGGGCCGCACTACCCGCTGCCCTTGGTCGCCGAAGGAACGACGGGGTTGGGCAAGTCCCTCAAGTCGATCGTGCACCCACTGCGCGCCGACATCCCGATCATGCTGGGAGCGGAGGGACCGAAGAACGTTGCGCTGGCCGCTGAGATCTGCGACGGCTGGCTTCCGATCTTCTACTCGCCCCGGCTGGCCCACATGTACAACGAGTGGCTCGATGAAGGGTTCGCCCGGCCGGGAGCCCGCCGCAGCCGCGAGGACTTCGAGATCTGCGCGACCGCCCAGGTCGTGATCACCGACGACAGGGCCGCCACCTTCGAGGCCATCAAGCCGTTCCTAGCTCTGTACATGGGCGGAATGGGCGCGGAGGACACGAATTTCCACGCCGACGTCTATCGGCGGATGGGCTACGCCGAGGTCGTCGACGACGTCACGAAGCTCTTCCGCAGCAACCGCAAAGACGAAGCCGCGAAGGTCATTCCCGACGAGCTGGTCGACGACGCCGCGATCGTCGGCGACATCGACCACGTCCGCAAGCAGATCACGGAGTGGGAGGCTGCGGGCGTCACGATGATGGTCGTCTCGGGACGCAGTGCCGAGCAGATCCGCGAGCTTGCCTCACTGGTCTAGGTTGACCATCCGGTCAGCGCAGGATGCGGGCATCCCCGAACGTCATATCGACGTTCGCGACGGATCCCGATGCCATCGCGCGTTTCGGCAGTCCGAGCGACGCGAGCTCGTCGGCGTAGGGATGATTGCCCAGTTGCAGCCTCGCGCCGCCGGGACGCAACCGGACCCCGGAAGTCTTCATCTCCCAGGGGACTTCACGTGGGGTGCCGTCGGCGAACGTGTAGGTCTTCAGCACCTGCGGCTTGGACCGAAACGATGGAATCGGAAGCGCGCGGCTGAATTCCATCTTCGCGATCAACTGCCCGTTCTCGCTCACACTGAATCCGATGCGGTCGCCTTCACGAACGGTGAACTCCGCCATGATCTTCGGAAAGCCCCAAATCGTTCGGCCGGCCTCCAAGGTGAACTCCTGATCGACCGGAAGGTGGTGGATGAACGCCGCCGCGTCGCCGAGGGCCTTGATGCCGGAGGCATGCGAGTCCGGCGGATTGACCATGACGCAGGTGCCGAACTCGTGGTACTGACCCAAATCTCCGTCGGTGTAGCGAGCGAGCATGAGGGTGACCACGGCGCGGCCGGGACGGAATCTGCACACTCGCAGCCCGCTGTAGTCGATCATGTGTTGTGCCGCATCGGCGGACACCGAGAACATCGCGGTGTGGACGTCGGCTTTGCGAACCCGTACCGGCATGGTGAGAACAGTTCCGGCGATGGTGTGCTGCGATTGCGCCATGACGCCACTCTAGTGGGGAGGTAAGCAATGCCCGGTGCTCCAACAGACGCTCAATCCGGCTCCGCGCCGGACGTCGACTTCACGGACGGCACGTTCTTCGCCGATGGCGGCGCGCGCGCCGCGTACAGCTGGATGCGGGCCAATGCGCCAGTCTTTCGCGATCGCAACGGACTGGCGGCCGCGTCGACCTACCAGGCGGTGATCGACGCCGAGCGCTCGCCGGAGACGTTCTCCAACACCGGTGGCATACGTCCCGATCAGCCCGGTATGCCGTACATGATCGACATGGACGATCCGCCACATCTGGTGCGGCGCAAGCTCGTCAACTCCGGCTTCACACGAAAGCG
>JAXLRY010000044.1:0-5847 GCA_046330895.1 Mycobacterium sp.
GGGATATGGGACTGCGCGCCGACATCGATATGGATAAGGCGCTCGCACTGGTCGCGGCCGACGAAGATGCTGAGATTCTCCGCAAGTTGGCGTTGCGCAAGTGAAGCTGCTCGACCTCAACGTCCTGATTTACGCGCTGGATGAATCATCGCCGCGGCACGAGGCGGCGCGGTCCTGGCTCGACGAGACGCTATCGGGATCGGAGACCGTCGCCTTCGCTTGGCAGGTTCTGGTCGGGTTTGTCCGGTTGTCCACGCGGGCGGTGATTTTCGCTCGCCCGCTGACGGTTGATGAGGCATTCGATGTCGTCGACGGCTGGCTTGACCAGCCGTGCGCCGTGGTGGTGCATCCAGGTGCCAGGCACTCCTGGCTGCTGCGCGAACTGCTGGGTACCGCGGGGACGGCGGGCAACCTGACCAGCGATGCGCATCTGGCGGCTCTGGCGTTGGAGCACGGTGCCGAACTTTGTTCTTCGGACGCCGATTTCGGCCGGTTCGCCGGTGTTCGTTGGGTTGACCCCCTGCGCTGAGCCGGGTGAGGATCGCGTAGGACACGTTGGCGCGCTCAGTAACGGCGAATTACCCCAGGCAATCGAGGTATGAAACTGCCGCGACATTGGAGTTGCACCACGGAACATTGGCGTCCGTGTTCTTCTTCGCGTCGTGGACGAACCCGGTGGTCAGCAGATACGGCCCGTCCGGATGCTGTTCAAGCCGGGCGGTGAACGTTGTGTCAGGTCCCAGCGGCGTGACACGATAGTTGCTGGTATCGGTCCAATACCCCTGGGCATTGACGACCGTGACGACTTCACCGGCCAGGGTGCCCGTCATGGTAATGTCCGTTGGCTGGATCGGTTCGTTGTGGGGCGGCAGGGTGTACTCCGCCGCGAACACCGATCCGTCGGTGCCGATGACCAGGTCGTCGCGGTAGTCGAAGGCGAGGGTGCTCCAGAACCGTTGCCAGTGTCCGGATATCGTGCCGTCGGCGCCGCCGGGTGGGGAGGCTTCAACCTCGGGGAGGGACGGCAGTCTGGGTCCCGTTGGGGTGGCGCTGGCAGGGGTGGGCACAATCGGATGGCCGCCGTCGTTCGAGCACCCGCTGAGTAGCAAGCTCAAGACGGCCAATAGTGACGTGATTCCCCGGATCATGGATAGCAGCGTAGGGCAGTGCCCGAATGGCCATTGCGCGACCGGTGTGCGTGGTACCAACGGCGGACGTGGGCCTTCGGCGTTTTTGAAAGCGGAGCAGGCCACCAGTGACGTTACGGGGGACGAGGTCTGCTTCAGCAAATCGACTCGGTGTCCGTGGCCATGAAAAAGTAGCCAGTGGTGGCCAAGTCGGGGTATCCGGTTTTGGCCAGGTAAAAGTATCCGCCCTGTGTTCGTCGTGTCGATCAGGAACTGCGGGCCCCGATAGTGACGGTGAAGGCGCCAACCAAACGCCGTCACCACCGGGGAGTTCCATTGAAATCTGCGAAGGACCGCATGGGCTCTTCCGGATTCAGAGTGCGTTGATTCGTTCTTGAAGTTGGCCGGAGTGGATCAGTGATCGCAGGATGTAGTGGTCGAGGTTGCGGAATCCCAGGGCGATTCCGCGTAGGTGTTCCAGGCGGCCGTTGATGGCTTCGACAGGCCCGTTGGAGACGCCGACGTCGAAGTAGGCCAAGATCTCGTGGCGTCGCCGCCACAGACTGCGGCCCAGCTGCGCCAACTCCTCCAATCCCTTCGGCAGCCCAGTCCGGATCCGTTTGAGGCACTTGAACATCGCCAGCTTGCCGGCCCGCCGGTCCGGGTTGGCGTAGGCAGCAATGAGGTCCTGGTAGTAGCAGGCGGTGACCTCGACGGCGGCATGAGCATCATGGGCGGCCAGGGTCGTGGTGAGCTTGGCTTTTTGCTTGTCGGTGAGCAGTTCGGTGCGGGTCAACAAGATTCGGCGGATTCCATAGAGCGGATCACCGGTACGGCCACGATGCCCGCAGATGTCCTGTTGAATGCGCTGGCGACACAGCGTGAGCTTGTCGGCGGCCAGATGCACTACATGGAATGGATCCATCACCGCCCGCGCGGTGGGTAGGGCATCAGCGGTGGCGGTGCGGTAGCCGGCGAACCCATCCATGGCCACCACGTTGACCCGGCTACGAAAATTCGCATCCTTGGCATCCAGCCACGACCTGAATACCGCGGCCGAACGACCGGCCACCATGTCGAGTAGCCGGGCCGGGCCGGTGCCGTCGATGACCGGGGTCAGATCGACGATGACGGTGACGAAGGCTGCGTCGCCTTGCCCGCGGCAGTGCTTCCACTTGTGCTCATCGACGCCGAGGTAGCGGACCCCGTCGAGGTGGCCGGGCTGGTGATGGCGCTCATCGAAAGTCCCCAGGTGTGCTCGTTGAAATTCCTCACCTGTGAGCAGCGGTCAGTGTAGTGGTTGGCGGGTTCCGGTGGTGGTGGCGTCGGGGAAGTCGGGGTGGGTGGTGCGGATGTCGGTGATGTTGGTGCCGAGGTTGATGCCGAATATTCCGGTGGCCGACAGGGATTGGTTGGCTTGGTCGATGTTTTGGGTGGCCAGTAGGCGGGCGGCGAGTTGGTCGGCGTTGGCGGCTTGGACGAAGACGCCGCCGGTGGTTTCGGCGATGCAGCGCAGTTGGTCGGCGGCGGTGCCGTCGACTTTGAAGCCGACGGTGGAAATCGTCAGGCCGGGGTGGGTTTTCTTGAGGTTGGTGGCGGTGTCACACGGTGGGGTGTCGCAGGTGTCTTCGCCGTCGGAGACCAGCACGATGGCGGTGGCGCCGTCGGGCAGGGCGTCGGCGCCGGTCTGCAGGGCCCGGGAGATGGGGGTGTAGCCGGAGGGGGAGATGGCGTCGATGGCCGACCCCATGGCGGTGCCGTAGGCCAGCAGCCCGAGGGTGGAGTCATCGGGCAGGGCTTTGAGCAGACCATGTGCTGCGGTTTTGGCGGCGTCGATACGCGGTCCGGGGGCATCGGCTTCGGTCATCGATCCGGACGCATCCAGGATCAACACGGTCGGCACCGATTTCGGCTGAGCAGCCGGGGTATCTGACGGTGCGGCCGAGGGTGCATCACTGCCCCGGGAACACCCGGCCAGAAGAAGGCAGACGACGGCCCGCAGCGAAAGAATCCCCCGAGTCATGCCCGGAGTATGGGAAAGTCCCGTCCGACCGTGCAGGGTGTGGGTGTCGGTCGTTCGGGTGAATTGGCACTCAGTAGGTCCCGCACCCTTCCCAACCTGAGATGCGACCGACGGACACGCTGCGTACGGTGTCGCCCTCCAGGTAGAACCCGAGGAACGAACCGTCGCCGGAATCGTTCGGATCTACCCGAAGGCTGTCGCCGCCCTGCGATGTCGTGTTGGAAATGGTGCTGTCAGCCTGATAGGCAGCCCGGATTTCGGCGATCGAGGAGCCGTCGCCGACGCCTCGATCGGTCTTGGCTCCGGCCGGAAGGTCTATGCCGGTCACCCGGCCCGATGCGTCCTCGATCCAGATCGCCAGATGGCGCCAGTCGCCACCGCCGGGCATTTCGCCGGTGAGAACCGTGTGTCTGTGATCGCATGTAGGTAGGCCGTTTCGGCGGGATTTTCCTGCCGGTTCAGTGGCTGGTTTCCGGCCATGTGAGCGCTAAGAATCCGGCCAGTCCGGTGTTGGTGCGCTGTGGTGGCGTGGTCAAACCCACCCATAGGTTTTCCTGCGGTGTCGCTGCGGTCCTCGCGGCGGGCATGCGAGGGGAGAACCGGAAAGTAGATGACGATCGCTATGACGATTCAAGAACAGATCCGACGTTTGGACGCCGCCGGCGTTTCGGGCCGTCAGATCGCCAAGGATCTCGGGATATCCCGTGATTCTGTGAGCAAGTACGTTGGTGTGCAGGACTTTTCACCGAAGCCGCCGGTGACGCGTCGACGCCCGGGTGCCTCGGTGCTGACGGAGTTGACGTCGGTGATCGATGGCTGGCTGACTGAGGACGCGGGCCGCCCCCGCAAGCAGCGCCACACCGCCAAGCGGGTTTTCGACCGGCTGGTCGACGAGCACGGTTACGGCGGCTCGTACTCGCCGGTGCAGCGTTATGTGAAGGCGTATCAGGCTGCGCGGCGTTCGGCGGCCCAGGGGTACTCGGAGCTGACCTGGTCACCGGGGGTAGCCCAGGTGGATTTCGGGCAGGCTCAGGCGGTGATCGCCGGGGTGATGCAGGTGCTGCATATCCTGGTGGTGACGTTCCCGTTCTCGAACATGCGGTATGCGCAGGCCTATCCGGGTGAGACCAGCGAATGCCTGTGCCACGGTCTGCGCGCCATCTTCGAGCACATCGGTGGCGCGGTCGGCGAGTTGATCTTCGACAACGCCACCAGTGCCGGGCGCCGCCGCGGGCAGCAGATCAGCGAATCGGCCCTGTTCGCGGCGTTCAAGGCCCATTACCGGTCGGCGGCGCGGTACTGCAATCCGTACTCCGGGCACGAGAAGGGCAGTGTGGAGAACGCGGTGGGGTTCTTGCGCCGCAACCTCATGGTGCCCGAGCCCAAAGCCGCGAGCCTGGCCGGGCTCAACGCGATGCTGCTGACCCGCTGCGACGAGGTCGCCGCCGCTGATCATTACCGCAAGCAGACGCCGATCAGCGAACTGTTTCGGGCCGACCAGGCGGCGTTGCTGGAGCTGCCCGGCATCGGGTTCGACCCGGTGCGCTACCAGGCTCGGCGCACCGACAAGACCGGGAACCTGGTCATTGAGGGCCACACCTACAGTGCCGGGCCGGCGATGGCGGGCCGCAGCGTGACCGTCGGGGTGCGGTTCGACCGCATCGAGTTCCTCGACGACCACGCCCGCCCGGTGATGTCACTGCCACGGGTTTACGGCCACCACCCCGAGACCGTCTTCGATCCCGCGGCGTTACTGCCGCTACTGGTGGCCAAACCCGGAACCTGGCGCAACTCTGTGGTCCGTGCCCAGGTCAGCGACCCGGTGCGGGACTGGCTCGATTCCGCGGCCACCCGCGACCGCCGCGACATGCTCGCCGCCATCCACGCCGCCACCGGCCCGGCCGGATTCGGCAACGCTGTGGCCGCCGCGGAGACGATCATCATCGGCGGGCACCCCGAACCGGCCGCCATCGGCATGCTGGCCCGCCGTATCGCCGCCGGCGCCGAGCCCCTGGCCTCCACCGTGGACCTGCGGGTCTATGACACCCTCGCCACGACCACCGCGGCGGCCGGCCAGACGGCGACGGTACCGGCATGACCAACCCCAGCGTCGCCGACATCGTGGCCGCCGGCCGACAGGCCTACCTGACCGTGGCGGTGCTCGACGAATGGGCGCGCAAAGCCACCCCGAAGCAGCGTGAGCACCTCTACGGGATGCTGACGGCCGAAAACGACTCCCGGCAACGCTCACGACGGGCACGTCTTTTGACCGCGGCCCGGCTGCCCGCGTGCAAGTCCCTCGACGGCTACGACTGGAGTGCGGTCAGCTTCCCCGCCGACTACGGCCGCCAGCAGTTGGCCGCTCTGGAGTTCCTCGACCACGCTCAGGATCTGGTCCTGTTCGGCGATGTCGGGACCGGCAAAACGCATCTCGCCACCGCGTTGGCGGCCACCGCCTGCCACCGGGGCATCCCCGCGCGTTACTTCACCACCTCATCACTGGTGATGACGCTGCGCCGGGCCAAAGACGCCGGCCGCCTCGACCGCGAACTGGCGACGCTGGCCAAAACTCAGTTGCTGGTCATCGACGAACTGGGCTACCTGCCGATCGATCCCGACGGAGCACGGTTGCTGTTCCAGGTCATCTCCGACGCCTACGAGAAACGCAGTCTGATCATCACTACGAATCTCGAATTT
>JAXLRY010000045.1:0-4810 GCA_046330895.1 Mycobacterium sp.
GTCGTAGACGGGCCGGTTCCACCGGTAGACGGTGCCGTTGTGCAGGCGCAGTTCGGGTAGCCGTGGTGTGCGGCCCGCTGCCAGTTCGGCGGCCGGGTCTTCGTCGGACATCTCGGGCAGCAGCGACGGGAAGTAGCGGACGTTCTCTTCGAACAGATCGAAGATCGACGTGATCCACCGTTCCCCGAACCAGACTCTGGGCCGCACGCCCTGAGACTTGAGCTCTTCAGGGCGAGTATCGGTGGCCTGCATGAACAACTCGATGCGGGTCTCGGCCCACAGCTGGTGGCCGAAGAAGTACGGCGAGTTCGCGCCCAGCGCCAGCTGCGGACCGGACAGCACCTGGGCGGCGTTCCAGTGCGCGGCGAACTCGTCGGGCGCGACTTGCAGATGCAATTGCATACTGGTGCAAGCTGATTCGGGTGCGATCGATTCCGAGTACATGCTGAGCCGTTCGGCCCCGGCGATGTCGATCAGGATGTCTTCGCCGCGCGCGGTGAAGATGGAGTCGTTGAGGGCCTGATAGCGCATCGACGGACTCATCCAGCTGCCCGACAGATGCTCGGGCATCAAGGTCGGCAGGATCCCGACCATCACGATGTGGGCGCCGTCCGTATTGGCCTTGGTTTCGGCCGCGTTCAGGCTCTTGCGGACTTCGGATTCCAGATCCAGTGCGGTCCGTCCTGCCAGCGGACGTGGCGGAACATTGAATTCGATGTTGTAGGCGCCCAATTCGGTTTGATAGGCGGGGTCGGCGATGGACGCCAGCACCTCCTGGTTCGACATGGCCGGCTGATATTCGGCGTCGACCAGGTTGCATTCGATCTCGGTTCCGGTCAGGGGCTGCTCGGAATCGAAACTTGCCTCCGCAAGCATCGTTTCGAACACATCGAGGCTGAGCTGCACCTTGCGGCGATAAGCCATCCGGTGCGCGCGGCTGTAATTGGTCTGCTTGACGTCTTCGCCCACGGTGACGATGCAACCAGATCAGCGGTCTCGGCGGGCGATTACCACCTGGCGATCGAAGGAGCCCGGACCGAATTCAACGGCGATATCGGGCGACGCGTATGCGGCCAGCGCCTGGATGGCCGACGGACTGTAGGTACGCAGGGAACTGATGAATCCGTCGTGCGCGAATGGCCACACCAGTGCAAACGGAGCCATCGTCGCAAGCTTGGCGATATGAAGCACGGACGGCCAGCGCGACATATCGATGATGAGCAGTTTGTCCGCGACGCGGGTCCCCTCGGCGATTACCCGCGACGCCAGCGGCGGCGGCAGATGGTGAAACGACAAGGCGAACACAGCGACGTCGAATGAGCGGTCGGGTGCATCGATGGCGGTTGCGTCCATGGTCTGGACCGTTGCACGGGGATGCTCGCCAAGATCGGACGCAGCCATAGCCGCGACCGAGTGCGGGTTCACATCGGACACGGTGACCGTGGCGGTGGGGTGCTGTTCGAGGATCCTGCGCGACAGCTGTCCGTGTCCGGCGCCGAGTTCCAGGATTCGAGGGTCAGCCACCGTAGCGACCTCGTTCAGGACCTGTTCGGCGTTGCGCTCGTGTTCACGCAAGAGCACACCCATGACGTCGAGGGCGTGGATGACGCTGCGCTTGACGTTCTCGTCGACGTCATCCCGGTCGAGGTACTCGTCGCGGTCGGTTTGAAGCAGCCGGTCAAGCCACGACGCATGCGGGCCACCCCTCGGCATGTCGGCGATGTCCGAGATGTTCGCGATCTGTCGACCCATGTAAGCCATCATGGACGAGACCGTGACTGCGTCGCACCCGAGGAGCACAGTTGGCCGACTTCGTCGCATCGATAGACCAGGGCACCACCAGCACCCGCTGCATGATCTTCGACCACAAAGGTGCTGAGGTGGGCCGGCACCAGCTCGAGCATGAGCAGGTCCTGCCCCAGGCGGGTTGGGTGGAACACAACCCGGTGGAGATCTGGGAGCGGACCCGCGCCGTGCTGACATCGGCGCTGACGAACACGCACCTGTCCGCCGGTGACATCGCGGCGATGGGAATCACGAATCAGCGTGAGACGTCCGTGGTCTGGAACCGAACCACCGGACGGCCGTACTACAACGCGATCGTGTGGCAGGACACCCGGACCGACCACATCGCCGCCGCCCTGGATCGCAATGAACGTGGCGACATCATCCGGCGCAAAGCCGGTCTGCCGCCCGCCACCTACTTTTCCGGGGGAAAGCTCCAATGGATTCTCGAGAACGTCGACGAGGTCCGGCGCGACGCCGAACGTGGTGAGGCGCTGTTCGGCACCACCGACACCTGGGTGCTGTGGAACCTGACCGGGGGACCGCGAGGCGGCGTCCACATCACCGACGTCACCAATGCCAGCCGCACCATGCTGATGAACCTGGAGACGCTGGACTGGGACGACGAACTGCTGTCCTTCTTCGGGATTCCGCGGCGGATGTTGCCGCAGATCCGGCCGTCCTCGAGTCCCGAGCCGTACGGGTTCACCCTTTCCGACGGTCCGGTCGAAGGAGCGGTGCCCATCACCGCGAGCCTCGGGGACCAGCAGGCGGCCATGGTCGGCCAGGTCTGCCTTGCCCCGGGTGAGGCCAAGAACACCTACGGCACAGGCAATTTCCTGTTGCTGAACACCGGTGAGAAGATCGTCCGCAGCGACAACGGGCTGCTGACCACGGTGTGCTACCAGTTCGGCGATGCGAAACCCGTTTACGCGCTTGAAGGTTCGATAGCGGTGACGGGATCCGGTGTGCAGTGGTTGCGGGATCAGCTGGGCATCGTCCTCAAGGCTTCCGACGTGGAAGCGCTGGCCCGTGAAGTCCCCGACAACGGCGGGGTCTACTTCGTCCCGGCCTTCTCCGGCCTGTTCGCGCCCTACTGGCGGGCCGATGCCCGCGGCGCCATCGTGGGTCTGTCGCGCTTCAACAACAAAGCACATCTGGCCCGGGCGACCCTGGAAGCGATCTGCTACCAGAGTCGCGACGTGGTCGATGCGATGGCCGCGGACTCCGGCGTCCATCTCGAGGTACTCAAGGTGGACGGCGGAGTCACCGCGAACGAGCTGTGCATGCAGATTCAAGCCGACGTGCTCGGAGTCGACGTGGTGCGTCCGGTGGTGGCCGAAACGACCGCACTCGGCGCCGCGTACGCCGCCGGCCTGGCGGTGGGGTTCTGGGCCAATCCCGATGACCTACGAGCGAATTGGCAGGAGGCGAGGCGCTGGTCTCCCATGGCCAGTGAAGAAGCACGCGCGGCCGGTTACGCGGGTTGGGGCAAAGCCGTTGAACGCACGCTGGATTGGGTTGACGTTTAATCGCCGAGCAGACACAAAGTTCCCCGACACGCCGAGCGTCCGGGGACCTTTGTGCCTGCTCACGCGAGAAGGGTGATCAGTCGGATTCGCCGAGGATCTGGTAGATCTCGCGGCGCGCCGCGTTGAGAATGTCGACGATCCGCTGTTGCTGTTCGTCACTGGCGGCGTGTGCCGACTGGGCGACCGCGCCGAACAGCTGACCCGCGGCGGTCCGCAGGTTCAGCTGGCCGGGCTCGATACCGTTGGCCATTTCCTCCCAAGGCGGGGTCTCGATCTTCTCGGCGGCGGCGCGGCCCTCGTCCGTCAGCTCGAAAAGCTTTTTGCCGCGGTCTGTTTCGGTGGCGGTGATCAAACCCTCGTCGCCGAGCATCTGCAGGGTGGGATAGACGGAGCCGGGACTCGGCTTCCACACGCCGTTACTGCGCTCGTTGATTTCCTGGATCATCTCGTAGCCGTGCATCGGCCGGTCGACGAGCAGTGCCAGTATTGCGGTGCGCACGTCGCCGCGGCGGCTACGTCCGCGACCGCGGCCCCCGCCTCGACGCCCACGATGTCCGGCGGGCCCGAAGCCCGGTCCGGGGCCGAATCCGAAACCCGGCCCGAAGCCGCCCCGCGGACCGAAGCCGAATGGTGGGTCGCCCGCCACGGCGTGGGCGTGCAGATGTTCACGCAGGTGGTTGCGGTGCTCCCGCAGGTGGTTGCGATGTTCGCGACGGCTTGGGTGATGCATCGGGTGGTGATGCATCGGGTGGTGGTGCATCGGGTGGTGATGCATCGGCATGGCGCCGAAGCCGAATCCGACGGGGTATTCCGGGTTCATGTGTTCTGGGTTCATGTGTTCTGGGTTCATGTGTGAAGAGTCTTTCGTCAAGGACCATGGAATCCGGTCCGATACGTTGACGATATATCGGAACCCATCGTGATGCAACGACTAATGCTGCGAGCGCTTGTCCATCTCGTCGCCGACCCACCGCGCCCAATCGGCCTCCATGGCCTCGGCGCGCAGCCCGTACTCCAGTGCCGCGCGACCGTAGAAGTCGGCATCGGTGTCATCCCAGTCGATTGATTCGCGCAGCGCCTCGAGTCGTTCAAGTTCCGAATAAGCCTGTTCGGCAATGGATTTCATGTAATCGCGAGCGTCTTCGGCGGACATCTCGCCCAGCAGGAAGACCCGCAACAGCTGTGCACTGCGGTACGGGGGGTCGTCTTGAGCGTCGGTCATCCAGCGGAGCAATTCGGTGCGTCCGGCGACGGTGATGCGGTATTCCTTGCGGCCGCGCGCGCCGACCTCGGCGACCTCGATGAGTTCGGCGGCGGCGAGTTTGTTCAGTTCGCCGTAGAGCTGGCTTTGCGTCGCGGGCCAGACGTTGGCCATCGAGTGCTCGAAGCGCTTCAGGAGGTCATACCCGCTGCCGGGTTGCTGGGCGAGCAGGCCCAGCGCGGCGAATCGAAGACTCACAAACCCCATGCTAAGCCACATTCCACTATTGACA
>JAXLRY010000046.1:0-4281 GCA_046330895.1 Mycobacterium sp.
AGGGGTTGCGGAATCCCACGCCCTCGGGGGTGTCGACCACGATGAAGCTGTGCACCGAGACGTCACCGAGATCCAGCTTGTCCTTTGCCGGGTCGAAGCCCACGATGTCGGCACCCGTCGTCGTGACCTTGTACAACGTGCCCGGCGACCCGGGGTTGGTCGAGTCGGCGTCGTCGTTGGTGATGGTCCCGGTCGCTGTTGCGATCTTGATGGTGGCGCCCGCAGACGGATTCGACAGGGTCACGGTGAAGGTCTCGTCTGACTCCACGGTCGCATCGCCGTTGATCGCGACGTTGATGGTCTTCGATGTCTCACCGGCGGCGAAAGTTATTGTCCCCGTGTTGGCTACGTAATCCTGTCCCGCAGTGGCCGTGCCATTGGATGTCGCGTAGTTCACCGTCACCGGGCTGGTGGCGGCCTTGGACAGCGTGACCGTGAATGCCATGTTCGCGGTTCCGCTGTTGCCCTCGGCGTTCGAGGCGCTACCGATGGAGATCGTCGGCGTCGTCGGCTGCGCTCCGGCAATCAGGTTTTGCCACTTGGTCTTGGTATCGCCGTCGAGGGCGACGATGTTGCCCATCTGCAGGTCGGTGAGCTTGACCCCGCTCAGGGTGTAGGTCTGCCCGCCCGAGTCCTTTATGGTGATGACCGTCGAGCCGGTGGCGTCGGAGACGTCGAAGTGGGCCGGCTGCATCCACCCGAAGTCCAGTTTGTCCTTGGCCGGGTTGAAGTTCAGCACCTTGTTCTGGCCCCACGCCCACCCGATGGCGGTGGTGGTGCCGCCTTCAACCGGAGTGCTGCCCCCGCCCCCACCGGAGTTCCCGACGTTCATCGGGTTGATGGTCCCGTAGTCCTTCCAGACGTTGCCGAAGCTGCCGGCCGGATCGCTGACGCCCGAAGCGCTCGGCGTGGCTTGACCGATGCTTCCCGGAACGTCGCGCTGTACCGACCACATCGACAGCATGCCAATGCCTTTGGTGCGCGCGAAGTCCTCGAGAGCTTGGGCGTCTGCGACGGTGAAGACCTCGCCCTGGGTGTAGTTGACCCCGATCATCGGGGTCACGCCGACCTGATTCCAACCGAAGTTCTGTCCGTACTTGTTGAACAGTGTGGTCATCTGGTTGAAGGTCGACTGAGCGGAATCGATGGAGTAGGCGCCCATGGTCTTGGCACCGGGACCGGTGGTCGGCGCCACCGAGGCGCCGAAGTTCATCGCCATCACATTTATGCCGTCGAGCTTGACCCCGGCCTTCAGTGCCTGCTCCACCACGTTGATACCGTCGGCGGTCAGGCCGTTCGGCAGGACCGGTAGCGTGTACCAGACCTCGAGGTCGGGCCGTGCCGTCTGAAGGATCTTCAGCGCCTGTGCATTCAGAGCGATCGAGGCGGGATCCGCGACCGCCGCACCCTCGATGTCGAAATCGATTCGGTTCAGCCCGTAGGCGTCGATGACGGCACCGTAGGCGGTGGCCAGCTCCTGAGCTGACTTCCCGTGCTGTGCGTAGTACTGAGCCAGGCTGGTCCCGTTCTCCCCGCCGAACGAGATCATGACGTCGCCGCCGGCGGCCTTAAACGCGGCGATGCTCGCGTCGATCGCCTTGGCCTGGTCCTCGGATGAACCCGGGGTCAGGCCGGCGTAGCCACCCCACGCCGCCTGACCACTCGCATTGGACTGGATGAAGGCCAACGTCAGCAACGAAACACCCTGCTGCTGGGCGATGTTCACCAGATCCGGCGGCGGCCAGGCCGCCATGTCGACGTACGGCGCATAGAACGCCTCGCCCCACCGCTCATCACCGGCGTTGCCGGAATTCTGACCCGAACCACCGGTGCCACCGCTGCTGGCGTCATCGTTGGTGATCGTGCCGGTGGCCGACGCGGTAGAGATGTTGGCGCCGTTGGCATTCGACAACGTCACGGTGAACGTTTCGTCGGCCTCCACCGTCGTGTCGCCGGCGACCGCAACGTTGATCGTCTTGGACGTCTCGCCGGCCGCGAACGTGATGGTGCCGGTGGCAGCGGTGTAATCCTGGCCGGCCGTGGCGGTGCCGTTGGATGTGGCGTACTGGACCGTGACGGGTTTGGTCGAGGCCTTCGACAGCGTCACCGTGAACGTCATGTTGGAGGTGCCGCTGTTGCCCTCGTTCTTAGCGGCGTTGCCGATCGAGATGCTGGGCTGAGCCGGGGCCGTGAGCAGCGTCTGCCACTTTGTGGTGGTGCCCGCGTCTTTGGCGACGATGTTCGTCATCGAAAGCTGGCTAAGCGAAACACCATTGAGCGTGTAGCTGTGTTGGTTGTCCACCACGCTGATGACGGTCGAACCGTTCTTCTCCGTCACATCGAACGAGGCGGCGCCCATCCAGCCGAAGTCCAATTTGTCTTTCGCCGGATCGAAGTTGATGACCGGGTTCTTCCCCCAGTCCCAGGTTATGGTGGTAGTGGTACCACCGGTAGTCGCCGCCGCCGCGGCCGCGCCTCGCAGTGAGCTCCCGCCGGGGTTGACGACTACCGTCACCGGGACCTCAGCGGAGGTCGGCTTCCAAAAGCTCAAGTGGAAGCCGGCATCCACAACTTTGACTACAAATGAGTCGGTGCCACCGAGAGCCGCGAATTCCTCGTCCGCCTCATAGGTGAAGTTGCCGTCGGCATCGACCATGACGGTGCCGTTGGCCGGACCACTGATGATTTCGTATGTCAACAGGTCGCCTTCGGCGTCGACGCCGTCGATGACTCCGTGCACGATGCCCGGCTCAGTGGCACTGGTCAGTGCGGGTGCGGCGGTGGGTGCCGAGTTGTTGAACATCCGATTGATTTCACGTCGGATCAACTGCAGGGCAGCGGTGACGAATTCCATCGGGGAGCCCGCACCGTTCGATCCGCCGAGGCCCAGCAGCGACAAGAAGCCCGAGAAGAGTGTGGGCTGCGCCGCAATGCTCGCAGCCTGTGGCGTCGCCGCCGAAGAGGCGGACGCGGACACCGCCGCGGCAGCAGGAGACGGGGCGGCTGCCTGCCCAGTGCTTCCCGCCGTGTCGTTCGAGTCCGACGCGACATCGCTGATCGACTCGCTTCCAGCGAGCGATGTGGGAGCCTCGGCGGGCGCGGGGGCCAACCCTCCGGAGGGCCGGTCGGGTGAACCTGAGCGCTGCCGACTCGGTCGCGCGTCATTGGTGTGCGCCGCTGCGCCCGAGGTCTGCGCGGCCGACAGCGAGGCGCCTACCGACGGCACTTCCGCGTCGACAGCACCATCGGGCGTCTGCGCGGCATCGACTGCGACTGGAGCCGGGACCTGCGGCCGAAGAACGCCTCGCGCTGAGCTCGGACGGGAACGCCCCGAGGACGACGGCGGAGTAGAGGCTTTCGAGGGTGACGAGCTCGCCGCGCGCGAAGAATCCGGTGCACCGCTACCGGAATCCGAGTCGTCGGCCAACGCCACCCCGGCGTTGCTGGCAATCGTCCAACCGAGCCCCAAAGCAAAGGCTGCAGAGCCTACGCGCACACCGAATGAACCAGAATCCATGACATCCCCAGGTCGCCCGACATTCCGACGACACCTAGTATTCGGCACTCCGAAGGCGGGAATTACCAATCCGGCAAATTCGCTGACGCGAGGGTCGCGGCAGTCAGGTTACTGCTGGCCGCATGTAAGTGGTTGGTAGACAACAGCGATTCAGGGAGCGCCCAGTTTTAGCAACAACTCATCGGGTAGCCTCCGCACACTTGCAGCGAGCCGATCCCGCGGACAACACGCGTTGTCAAATATGGCGTCCAACCGGCGATTATGCGACACATTGCCGTGAGTTGTCTCACAGGGTTTACGCAGCGGACGGGCAGGTTCCATGAGTGCCAGGTCTTATGCCAGCAAACATTTTGCCGCCGATCCAAGGCCAATGGGAACAATTGCGGCAATCCCTCCCAAACACCCGAAAAATATTCGGCAGATGTTTGCGATTTCAAACTAAGTGACGGTGATGCGGCCCGATCTCCATGCTTTCGTTCGCCAGAGGCCGGGCGTGAGGCCGGGTGTGAGGGCAGGTGTGAGGGCAGGTTGAGGTGGATCCGAAACCAGGCTCGGGTGCCGGCTCAGAAGGCGTACACCTTGTCGACGGAGACGTACATACCGTGGCCGGTGCGGCTGTTGGTGATCTTGGTACCCGCGGGTGCCGTGCGAATCGTCCAGACGCCCCAGTGATAGTTCCGCTGGTAGATCATCCGGATGGTCGCATTGTCGACTGCCAGATTTGCATTGCTCCACGACAGCGAGCCGTCGCCGGTGGTGGTCAC
>JAXLRY010000047.1:0-3795 GCA_046330895.1 Mycobacterium sp.
CTGAATCCGCCGGTTTCGAGTAGGGAGCGGGCGATGTAGTTGGTGAGGTTGCGGAAGCCGAGGGCGGAGCCGCGGAGGTGTTCGAGGCGGCCGTTGAGAGCTTCGGTGGGTCCGTTGGAGGTGCCGGGCCGGTCGAAGTAGGCGAGGACGTCGTCGGCGCGTTTCTTCAGGGTCCGGCCCAGGGTGATGATCTCTTTCAGGTCGGCGGGGACGCCGGCGCTGATCGCGGTGATCAGGTTCCGCATGGCGTGGCGGGCGCGGGTGCGGTCGGGTTCGCGATAGGCGGCGATCATGCGCTGGTAGACGCCCCAGGTCGCTTCGACCTCGACGTGCTCCTCGACGGCGAACACCGCGCTTAGTCGCTGTTGTTGGCGGGTGGTGAGCAGGTCGGCCCCGGTCATCAGGGTTCGGCGCGCGGCGTACAGCGGATCGCCTTTGCGTCCGCGGTGGCCCGTGGTGGCTTGTTGGACCCGGCGCCGGCATACCTCTAACGCTTCCCCGGCGAGGCGGACCACGTGAAAGGGGTCCATCACCGCCACAGCTGCCGGCAGTTCTTGTGCCGCAGCGGTTTTGAAGCCGGTGAACCCGTCCATCGCGACCACCTCGATCCGTTCACGCCAGGCCTGATCGCGATCGCGCAGCCAGGTCGCGAACGCCTCGGTGGAGCGGCCCTCGACCATGTCCAGCAGCCGAGCCGGGCCACTCTTGTCCCGGATGGGGGTCAGGTCGATGATCACGGTGACGAACTTGTCGCCGCGGCGGGTGTGGCGCCAGCAGTGTTCGTCAACCCCGATCACGGTGACGCCGTCGAACCGGTGCGGGTCCTCGATCAGCACCCGGCGGCCCTCGGCCAAGACGGCGTCGTTGGCGGTGTCCCAGGCCACGTTCAAGGCCTCGGCGACCCGTGCCACAGTCAGATGCTGAGTGACCAGCGCCTCCAACGCCCAGCGCACCGCCCGGTGGGACAGTTTCGCCCGCGGCGAGGCGGCGGCACTGGTGTCCTGGCGCCACACCTTCCCGCACTCGCGGCATCGATACCGGCGGACCTGGATCTCCAATACCGTTGGACGCCAACCAAACGGGGCATGCGCAAGCCGGCGGGTGACCGAATCCCGTGGACGTCCTTCGCCCCCGCACCAACGACACCACTGATCCGGCTCCAGGACCCGGCAGGACAACACCGCCCGACCCGGCTCCAACCGCTGGCCAACAACCATCAGGCCGAGATCGTCCACCCCGGTGAAAGTGGTCAGGTCCGGGGTCGTGAACGTAGTGTCAGACATGTCGAGGTCTTTCGAGTGGGCAGAGTCGTAACTCCCATCATCGGAAGACCTCGACCCATCAACCCGACACCGACACGCCCCCACGCCGACAACCGGCTACACCCTCAAATCGGAAGAGCCAGTTTCTCGCCAACGACACGGGCAAGGCCACGATGGTCGTTTTCGTCGACGCCCGCCGTCCCGACCGCGCGCATGACCGTCTCGGCCAGGTCATCCACCGCTCCATGAAGAAGTCGATCTCCCGGGCTGCGTTCAAAAGCATGGACCGGGTTCGCGCGGGCGTCGACGCGCGGATGGCGATCGTCCGCTGGGACGACTGGTTTCCGGCCCCGCACCACTGCACTCCCGAGTTTCTGACGTTCGACGTGCAACGCCCGACCGGCCCGAACGACAACCGCTGGGAGTGGGCGTCCGCCACCGACCCGTTCGACGTCGCCGGCCCGAAAGACCCGAAAACGGCGCAGGCGATCATCGGGAACGCCCGGCTTCTTTACGGCTTGCCGCATTGGCTTGGTGACGGACCGAAACCGGACGTGCAGCACTGGCTGTTGCGCAACTCTGGGTTCGACACACCACCGGTCGCCCCGCATGTCCGTCGGGGGCGTTCGGAGCTACGCCGGTACCGGCGAGAGAGGTTTGGAAGCAATGTCGAACGTGTTGACGACCAGCAGCAGCGACATGACCGTTGACGCGACGGCAGTTCTGTCTGGTCACGAGAACGTCCGAGTGCACCGGCACGACATGCAGTTGTGGGCTGCGCTGCAACATCAGGGGGAGCGGGACATCGTCATCCAGCAGTGCACCGGAGCGGGGTGCGGCTTCATGCGGGTCGGTTCGCTCCCGTCGACCGGCTGGCCGCTCGGTCTGCCGGGTCCGCATGAGGTCAGCGAAGCGCTGGAAGGGTTGCCGGACCGGTGCATCGACGTCAGAGACGTGATCCTGGCCTGGTCCGCAGGCGTGTGAGACGTGATCCGCGTGCAGCGGCTGTCCCCCGATTGGGGGACGTACGCCACGTCAGGTGGTCGTTGACGGGGTCCTAGCCTCCGTCTTTCACGGCGTTGCGGCTTGATGCGGTGAGGCGAGCGCTGGCGCGGGCTCCACCCTCGGCTCCCGCAAGCTCACCAACTACATCGCCGGAGCCTGCTCGAGACCGACTGCTTCTGACCACGAGTACGGACTCAATCCTGAAGAGCCAGCTAGGCCGCTGCTACACTCGCCCACGTGGAGGGTTGAGATTCACATCTTGGTACGCAGACTGTGAGAAGCAATCCCATGCTTCAGGTGGAGAGGGAGCAATTCTTGAACTTGACCATGAAGGCTGCAGTCGGGGTTGTCACTGTTTCTCTCTTGGGGGGACTTCTTGCCTCGTCAACCCCTATCCTCGCCATGCCTGCACCCCCAGGCCATGCCCCGTCGACCGCTGACGGGATTGATCCCGCAATCGCAGACCAGGACAACGGGCTGGCTCTCGCGCGCGCACAGGGTCCGTTCCTGGCGATAATGGACAAGGCGGCAGTCGTCGAAGGGTTTGGAGGCGCCTACTTCGACGGCGCCAGACCACATTTGAATGTGACTGACGCCTTCAACGAGGAGACCCTCAAACTCATTCTAGCCGAGTCGCCGCGCGGCTCGGAAGTCTTAATCCACAGGGTCACATGGACCGAGGCTGAACTCAACGCCGCAGCACGCATGATCGGCGATAAATTTCCGCCTAGCCGTTCAACGTCTTTCAAGATCCCGCGTGTGAGTCTTGATACTCCGAAGAACCGACTCAGCGTCTACGTTGAAGGGGACGCATCCGAGGCGAGGGCTATGCTTGAAGATGTCGTTTCCTCGTCCATGATTGTAATCGTTCCAGCCAGCAATCTCCCATACATGTATGAAGCTGGAAGAACCGATGACGGCCCGCCCTTTTATGCCGGGAATGTATTGAGGAATGACACTCCAGATCAAGCCGGTGGCCACGCTCTCTGCAGTTCCTCTGCGGGCATGAAAATCGTGTCAACCGAATATGTAATGACAGCTGCGCACTGCGACTTCGGGTCCGGGACGAGGGCAGTCAGGAGTAACCAGCGATGGCACCGGTTCAAGGTTTCGTCACCGCGCAGCAGCCGCGTACCGATGGCGGTCAGTTCGCGCACAAGCAGCACGCGGAGCCGTTGACGCTCGACCTGTGGGATGACGAGGGCACGTTCGAGTACCCGCCGTCGGCCCGGTCCGCTGAGCAGGTGATCGCGTTCTGGCAGAAGGTGCCGATCCCGGACGCGGCGTTGGCGAACTTCCGTTCCGGCTACGAGCAGATGTACCGCTCATGGGTGATGGCCGCGTCGCGCGAGTTCCAGGCCGCGAACCCGATCCCGAGCCAGGAAGCGAAAGCGGCGGCGTGGAAGCAGGCCCGGGAAGCGCATATCGCGGACCGGATGAAGGGCCGTCCCCGCCGGATGCCGCAGTCCGATGTTCGCCCGATTTTCCGGGCGACCGCGATCTGGCTGCAGTCGCGCCAACTTCCACC
>JAXLRY010000048.1:0-3004 GCA_046330895.1 Mycobacterium sp.
TGGCGCCTGATCACGTCGGGGAGTCGGTTGCGGTACGAGCCCATAGCCCTGGTCGCCCATGAGCACCGAACTCAGCTGCGAAGCTGGATGCAGCGCAAGGCGTTCTACGGCCAGTCGGCCGCGGCGCTGTCGATACGCCATCCTGATAACTCCGCGCCGGTGGTGGTTCAGGTGAGCAGCCTGATGGTCTGGTTGCTGATAGCCATCGGTTCGGGTTGGAGCCTCCTCGCCTCCCTGGTGTTCGCGGCATTCACCACGCGCCGAATGGCGAAGACGATGCGGAATACCGATGCGCGGCCCCGTGACGTCGTGATGCTTGCGTTGCGAACGATCGGAACGGCCGCCAGGCAACTTGCCGCGGCGATTTGCCGTCACTATTGGCCGATCGCACTTGTCGCGGCGCTCATCTCTCGCCGTTGCCGTCAGGCTGTGCTCCTCGCGGCGGTCGTCGACGGGGTGCTCGATTGGATCGCCCACAGCAGGGATCCCGACGGCGAAGGCAGACCGATCGGCGTGGTGTCCTATGTCTTGCTGAGGCGTCTAGACGATCTCGCCTACGGTGCGGGGCTGTGGTCCGGAGTGCTGCGCGAGCGAACTCTCGGTCCGCTGATGCCCCACATCAAGACGTGATCGGATTCGGCCGCACGCGTTCAACGCGGTGATTTCGCACAGTGATGTCCTGATCGTGGGCGCGGGCAGCGCCGGATCGGTTCTGGCGGAGCGGCTCTCGGTGGATCCGGGCTGCCGGGTGACCGTGCTGGAAGCCGGTGCGGGCGGGCCGGACATCGAGTCGATGGTGCGTGATTCGGGACATTTGCCGATTGGGCCGGCGAGTCCTGTTGTTCAGCGCTACCGGACCCTGCTGACGCAAGATCCGCCCCGGTCGGCTTCCCTGGTCCGGGGTTGCACCCTCGGCGGATCGGGCGCGATCAACGGCGGCTACTTCTGCCGTGCGCTGCCGGACGACTTCGATTCCACTGGCGTGCCGGGTTGGTCCTGGCGCGACGTGGAACCGCATTTCAGTGCCACGACGAGCGATCTCGACGCGGTCGCGCACGCCGATCCCACCCGCATCCGGGTCCGCCGCACGACTGAATTGGCCGGCTCGTCCGGGGAATTCACCGATGCGGCGATCGAAGCCGGCTATCCCTGGTTGCCCGACCTGAATGCCGAACCAGTGGGCGGCAAGGACCTGCGGGGGGTGGGGGCGGTTCCCCTGAACATTGTCCGCGGCGTGCGCATCGGCCCCGGCGACGTGTTCCTGGGCGCAGCGTCCGGCCGGCCCAATCTGGTGGTGCGTACGCGGACCCGAGTGTTGCAGTTGAGGATGGACGGTTCACGGGCGGTGGGTGTTGATGCTCTCGGGCCGGATGGGCGGATCTACCTGGCGGCCGACCGCATCGTCTTGTCGACGGGTGCGATTGCGACAGCGCATCTGCTGATGCTCTCCGGTATCGGGCCGGCGGGCGCGCTGACGGCTGCGGGCATTGAAGTCATGAGGGATCTTCCTGTGGGACAAACATGCTGGGATCACCCGGAGTGGATAGTCCCGACAACGGCCACACCGATGATGAATTCGATCAGTCGGCCTGTCCTGGAAGTCGTGCTCGTGTCCGATAGCCTCGAGGTTCGCCCGTACACCAAAGGATTCCGAGCGATGACACGAGCGGCCGATCCGCTCGTGGCGGACCCGGTGCACATCGGCGTGGCCCTGATGCGTCCACGATCGCGTACCCGGATCTCACTGGTGTCGAACGATCCGGCCGCCGCGCCGAAGGTCGAGCATCGGTACGACAGCGATCCGGCAGACGTCGCCGATCTGCGACGGGGACATCAGTTGCTGATGAACATCATGGGATCGAAAGCTGCTCTGGGGCAGCCGGAATGGTCCACTTCGCAGCATCTCTGCGGCAGCGCGCCGATGGGTTCGGATGCTGACGAGTGGGCGGTCGTCGACCCGCAATGCCGAGTCCGCGGTGTCGAAGGGCTGTGGGTGGTGGATGGCTCCGTGCTGCCGGCGCCGCTGAGCCGCGGACCGCACGCCACGATCGTGATGCTGGGGCATCGCGCGGCGGAGTTCGTGTGCCCTTCGGGATCACCGCAGCGAGTACCGAATCGGTAGATGCTTGAGACCGCCGACGAATGTCGTCGCGATGAATTCCGGATCACCGGCCAGTTCAATGGATTTGATCCGCGGGACCAGCTCGGTGAAGAAGCTGCGAATCTCCATCCGGGCCAAAGCCGCACCGAGGCAGAAGTGCACGCCGTACCCGAACGACAGGTGCTTGTTGGGTTCGCGGCCGACATCAAACCGGAACGGGTCGGCGAACACCTCGTCGTCCCGATTCGCCGAGACGTAGGACAGCAAGACCGATTCGCCTTTGGCTATGCGCTCGCCGCGAATGATGGTGTCTGCCTGCGCCGTGCGCATGAACTCCTTGACCGGAACCACCCAGCGAATCATCTCCTCGACGGCCGTTCCCATCAAACCCATGTCTGCTGACAGGCGGGCAAGTTCGGCCGGATTCTCCAGAAGCGCAAGCAATCCGCCGGAGATGGCGGCACTCGTGGTGTCGTGACCGGCACTGGCCACGATCACGTAGTACGACGCGGTGTCAACATCGGACAGCGGTTCTCCGTTGATCTTCGCATTGGCGATTGCGGAGGCCAGGTCCGCCGTGGGATGCGCGCGGCGCGAGGCCGTAAGGGCCGAGAAATACTGGAAGAAGTCGACCAGCACGGCCAGGATGTCCTCGGTCGAGTTGCCCCGCTGGAACTCTGCGTCATCGCCGCCGAACATCTCCTGGGTGAGTTTGAGCATTCGCGGAAAGTCGGACTCGGGCAATCCGAGCAGCGACAGGACGACGTAGAGCGGGTAGTTGACCGCGACCTCCTGAACGAAGTCGCACTCGGGTCCGGTCGCCACCATCCTGTCGACATACTGCTTGGCGAGCTCATCGACGCGGATCTTCAAGTCGCGCATGGCTTTCGGGCGAAACCAGTC
>JAXLRY010000049.1:0-2918 GCA_046330895.1 Mycobacterium sp.
CCCGCCGTTATGTGCGCCGGCAGCGCTCCTGGTTTCGCCGCGACCACCGGATTCGCTGGCTGGACGGCTCCGCCGACGATCTTGTCGCGGCGGTGGTAGCACGGTGGCGGCAAGTATCCTGAGCAGGTGATCTTCGCCAAAGGGCACGGCACGCAGAACGATTTCGTGCTGCTCGCCGACTTTGACGCGCAGCTGACTCTGCATCCCGCCGCTGTCGCAGCGCTGTGCGATCGCAGGCAGGGCCTGGGCGCCGACGGGGTGCTGCGCGTCACGACCGCGGGAGCTCTGGCCGGCGGAGGTGATCTCGACCGGTTGCCCGACGGTGTCGCCGCCGACGACTGGTTCATGGACTACCGCAACGCCGATGGCTCGATCGCCGAAATGTGTGGCAACGGGGTGCGGGTGTTTGCCCACTATCTGTGCTCCAGCGGACTGGAGCGGCGGCGCGAGTTCGTCGTGGGCTCGCGGGGTGGTCCGCGGCCCGTGGTCGTTCATCACGCCGGTGACGTGACCGCCGACGTCACCGTCGAGATGGGGAAGGTGAACGTCCTCGGTTCCGGGTGGGCGGTGGTGGGCGGGCGCCGCTTCACGGGGATCGGTGTGGATGTCGGCAATCCGCACCTGGCATGTCTGGATCCGGCTCTCAGCGGCGAGGCGCTCGCGGCGTTGGAGGTCGGTGCACCGGTCGAATTCGATCGACGGCAATTTCCAGAGGGCGTGAACGTCGAGGTACTGACGGCGCCCGTGAATGACGTCGCGTCCATGCGGGTACACGAGCGGGGTGTCGGGGAGACCCGGTCATGCGGAACCGGAACGGTGGCTGCTGCGGTCGCGGCCCTGCACCACGCAGGCAGGCAGACCGGGACGCTGCGGATTCGAATACCGGGGGGTGAGGTCGACGTCGAGATCGGAGATACCAGTAGCCGGCTGCGGGGACCATCGGTTCTGGTGGCCAGGGGCGAGATCAGCGATGACTGGTGGGCGGCACTACCGGAGAACGTGTGACTCGTCGGGGACTTTATTCAGGTGCACGACGTTGGCACCGCGTGACACCATCGATGCCTGCCTATGAAGAACACTGAATTGATCCCGCCGAACGACGAACCGAGTATCGGCGAACTCGCGCTCGATGATCGCGCGGCCCTTCGCCGTGTCGCCGGACTATCCACCGAACTCACCGATATTTCCGAGGTCGAGTACCGGCAGTTACGTCTGGAACGCGTGGTTCTGGTCGGAGTCTGGACGGAGGGGAGCGCAGCCGATGCCGACGCAAGCCTTGCCGAACTGGCTGCCCTTGCCGAGACCGCAGGATCCGAAGTCCTCGAAGGGCTCATCCAGCGTCGTGACAAGCCGGATCCGTCGACCTACATCGGATCGGGCAAGGCGCTGGAGTTGAGGCAGATCGTCGTCGCGACAGGCGCCGACACGGTGATCTGCGACGGTGAACTCAGCCCGGCGCAGCTGACGGCGTTGGAAAAGGTGGTGAAGGTCAAGGTCATCGACCGGACGGCATTGATCCTCGACATCTTCGCCCAGCATGCCAGCAGCCGCGAGGGCAAGGCACAGGTGGCATTGGCCCAGATGGAGTACATGCTGCCGCGGCTGCGTGGCTGGGGTGAATCGATGTCCCGTCAGGCGGGTGGTCGTGCGGGCGGCAGCGGTGGTGGAGTGGGCCTGCGCGGGCCGGGCGAGACGAAGATCGAAACCGACCGCCGCCGCATCCGCGAGAGGATGTCTCGCCTGCGTCGAGAGATCAAGGACATGAAGCAGGTCCGTGATACCCAGCGCAGCCGCAGACTGACCAGTGACGTGGCATCGGTGGCGATCGTCGGTTACACCAATGCAGGCAAGTCGAGTCTCCTCAACGCGCTTACCGGCGCGGGTGTTCTGGTCGAGAACGCGTTGTTCGCGACGCTCGAACCGACAACGCGCCGTGGACAGTTGGATGACGGCAGACAGGTCGTGCTCACTGACACGGTGGGTTTCGTCCGGCACCTTCCCACCCAGTTGGTGGAGGCTTTCCGCTCGACGCTGGAGGAGGTGGTCGACGCGGATCTGCTGGTCCATGTGGTCGACGGATCCGATGTCAACCCGATGGCCCAGATCGAAGCGGTGTGGAAGGTCGTGCGTGAGGTCCAATCCGAGCGCAACGCGGCCCCGGCGCCAGAACTGTTGGTAGTCAATAAGATTGATGCCGCGTCGGACTTGATGCTGGCGCAGTTGCGGCGCGCACTGCCGGGTGCGGTTTTCGTGTCGGCGCATTCCGGAGAGGGGCTCGGCCAATTGCGAACGCGCATAGGTCAATTGCTTGAGCCCCGTGAGGTCGCGATCGACGTCACGATTCCGTATGACCGCGGCGACATGGTGGCGCTGCTGCATTCGCGGGGGCAGGTGGATGCGACCGAACACACCGAGCAGGGCACCCGGATCAAGGCGCGGATACCCGCGGCGCTCGCTGCCGGGTTGGACCGGTTCGCGACCTAGGGGATCGGGATCGGTACCACGACGATCGAGGTCGTTTAGGCAACCAACCGCCCGGTTGGTTATCCTCGGCGGGAGCAATCCGCGCGGCAACTCCCGGAGGTCATCATGGGCGGCAAATTGGGGTCGGACAACAACGCGGCCATCAAATTTCAGCGCACGCTTTTCGAGCCCGAGCACGAACTCTTCCGCGAGTCGTACCGCGCGTTCCTCGATCGCCACGTGGCGCCGTTCCACGATCAGTGGGAAAAGGACAAGATCGTCGACCGCAGCCTGTGGCTCGAGGCCGGAAAGCAGGGCTTCCTCGGGATGGCCGTGCCCGAAGAGTACGGCGGCGGCGGTAACGCCGACTTCCGCTACAACACCATCGTCACCGAAGAGACCACCCGGGGCCGCTACAGCGGAGTGGGGTTCGCGCTGCACAACGACGTCGTCGC
>JAXLRY010000050.1:0-7315 GCA_046330895.1 Mycobacterium sp.
TCAAAATTCACCCGTCGATAAGGGGTCAGATTTCAACCGTCGTTGACTGCAGTACGTGGTCGCGCTCGTGGGGTGCGTGCTCGCGGGGTCGGTGGACGCCGCCGCCCAATCCGACCGCCGGGTGCGGGGCGCTCTTCGCAGCGCGCCACAGTTGCGCGAGCAGATGGAGGCGGTGCTGCGGGAGTCGGGCACAGCGAGCGAACTCCTGGGACGCGCTGATCGGGAGCGCCTGACAACCGTGCTGGTGAAGAACGCGCGGGGACACTTGTGGCACGAACACGCGAACCGCCGCCCCGATACGCCCACCGTCAGATACGCGGCGCTGGAGTCGCTCACCGACGAGGAGCGCGACATGTTCGAGAACCCGCCGGGTCTGAGCGATGCGCTGCCCGAGGTTGGCAGCCGCGCCCTACAGCGCATGTTCTCCGGCGACTGCCTCGACGGCTGGACGTTCGTTCAGGACGACCGCTACCGATTCGCCGTGGACCGCCTGGATGATGACTCTGTTCGGGTCCGCATCGTCATCGCCGAGTGCCTCGCCGCCACGGTGCTGTGGCCGTCTGTGACGTGGCTGATCAAGAAGTGCAAGACGGCGGACGGATTCCGAGAGGCGACGGGGCTGGAGCCGCGACCGAAACCCATGCCGCGTTCCAGCGCCTCTACTCAGGCCGAAGGTGCGGGTGGCACCGCTGGGTAGTCCGACCACCCCAACGCTTCCCGCAAGAGGCAACCCACGCCCACCCAGTCCAAGTCGGCCTCCGTCGCCGCGCCGTCGCCGAGCGATCCGGTCACCGCGAGCGCCTGCATGGGCAACTTCCCCGTCTCCACCGAAGTCAGCACCTTCACGGCGTCGGGCCGCGATTGCAACTCCCGAACCATCGGCTCCAACCATGCGCGGGTCTGGGCGTCCACACCTTGCAGCGTATCCACCAGCGCGCTCGGCGGTATATTCACGCCAACCAGTGACAGCGCTCGATGGGGGACAGCGTGCCAGAGTCCGTACCGCAGGGGTTGAGGGTCGACCTTGTCGATCTGAGGATGTCGGCCAACCATGTGGACATGCACCACGCCGACCTGCACAACGCCGACGCGTCGGCGCACGCCTCGATCGAGGACAGCTCCGTCGAGTGGGTCGGGGCGTCCGCGCTGGCGCTGCAGGCCGCGCTCGCCGACTGGCAGGTCCGCTCGGCGCTCCTGTCCAACGAGACCGCGCACCACCGCGACGCCTTCCGCACCATCGCCGACGCCTACCAGAGCGTCGATGAGGACGGCGCGCTCGGGATACTGCGCACCCGCGCCCCAGGACACACGGCGCAGTCCTCCGCGCTCGACCTCTGATGACGCTGACCCTCGCCGACGTGGCGAAGTGGAACCCCGAGGCCATCCGCGACGTCGCCAAGGCGTTGACCAAGAAGGGCGCCTCCGCCCAGGAGGTGGCCGACGGACTCGGGAAGCTGCCGATCATCGCCTCCTGGGAGGGCAAGACCGGCGACGCGGCCAAGGCGTCCGTCGGCGCCCTGGCGACGTTCCTCACCAACCACGCGGAACAGATGGAGTCGCTGAACCAGGCGCTGCTCGCCGCCGCCGACGAGGTGGAGAACGTCAGGGGCGACCTCGGTCGGATGCAGAGCGACGCCGACAACAAGCACTTCGACGTGAACTACGAGACGGGCGCGGTCACCGCGACCGACGCGACCAACGAGGCCACCGCCGCCGCGGACAAGGCGAAGCTCGAAACCGACGTCGCCAAGATCCTGGCGACCGCGAACACCGTCGATCAGAGCCTCGCCACCGCCCTCTCAAACGCGATCGGCGCGCCGACGGCGACAGTCGACCAGACACCCGGCAGCCTGCCTTACGTGCTGGACACGGTGACCACACCGCCCGAGCCCTCCGAACGGTTCAGCGCCGCGGAGAGGTACATCTTCAACGAGATCGCCACGAACAGGGACTCTGCGACGGCGAGGGAGCTGAAGACCAGACTCACGCCGCCAGTGTCTTTGCTTGACGCGGGTTTCGCCGCCCGGGACTTCTACAACAAAGTCCGCTCAGGTGGGGTGTGGGACCACAAGCATCAGATCGAGGATCTGTTCGGTATCGCGTCGGACGACAAGCTCGACGCGAATCACTACTTCCAAATCCCAGGCACCAAGAAGGCCGTCTTGTACGACGTCTACTCCAACATCCACTACGGCTACATTGGGCGGCTGGTGGGGATTCCGCCTGAGAATCTGATATGGGTCACTGGTCTCAACACCGAGGCCACGGGAACCAACGATGACGGTGACAACATCACGATGCGCGCGGGCGTGGCGCTCTACGACAAGTACGGACCGAACATGACAGCCGAGCAGTTCCACACCGGGCTGATGGACGTGGTCAACCAGCTCGACGCCGCTCAACGGGCTGGGCAGAACGTGCCGCAGATCAAGGCCCTCCCCTGATGCGCTGGGCGGGATGGTGGATCGGGCCGCTGCTGGGGGTGATGGCGGCCTACGCGGTGTTCGTCCTGCTCGCTCGGATGTGGGCTTACTGCCACATCGGTACCCCGTCCATAAACGGCGGAGTCCTCACATTTGTGGACGCCCCCGAAGCGTTCCTCATCACCTCTGTCCTGTCTGGAGTGGCGTACGCCCTTCTGTACCGAATCCCCATCTGGGGCAGGACGGTTCTGGCGGTCGTCGGCGCGGTGCTGGTGGCGGTGGCGGTCGTGTGGGTCACGGTCTCGATCAAGCATTACCCGTACGACGACGGCTACCACTGCATCCCGCCGTGGTTCCCCACCTGGATTCCTCTGTAGCCCCCGAACCCTAACCGCGAGGGCTCGATCCCGTCACAGCACTGTCGCGGCGTCCCACACCCGCTCACCGCGCCCATACGGTCGATGAGCGGGGGCGGTCTACGTCCCCGCGCACACCTACCGAGGGGAACCGTCCATGTCCGAGACCGAGAACGCGACCTTCATCCCAGCGCCGCCGCTCAACGTGAAGCGCGTGGGTAGCGGGGTGAGCGACGCGGGCGTGCTCATCGCGTTTCGCGTCGACGGCAAGAACCTGATCCCGTACGTGCTTACGACGGGCAAGAACAAGGTGGCCGTGGTGGCGGACTTCAAGATCACAGAGGTCTGTTGAGACGAGGTACACCGACGAGGCGCTGACTCGCCTGTCAACGGACATCTGAAGCTGCCCGTGGGCGGACAGGTGCGCTGCCCGTAGGTGGTCATTAAGAACTGCCCGGTGGCGGCCATGAATCTGCCCATGGTGGGGTGGCCGCCACCGGCCGGGTTCTAGTTCAGGGGCTTGACTCCTTTCCCCTGCAGGGCTTGGGCCAGGCGCACGGAGTCGCCGCTGGTTTGGCACAGGTGCGCGTGGTGCAGTAGCCGGTCGACGGTGGCGGTCGCCAGGGTCTTGGGCATCAGTTCATCGAATCCGCTGGGGTGAAGGTTCGATGAGATCGCCACCGATTTGCGTTCGTAGGCGGCTTCGACGATGCGATAGAGGCCTTCGGCGGCGTCCGCGCCGACCGGCAGTAGGCCGACGTCATCGATCACGATGAGCTCCGCGCGCACGATCTTGGCGATGGCCTTTCCCAGGGAATCATCGGCGCGGTGTGCGCGCACCAGCACCCCGATCTGTTCGAGGGTGAACCATGCCACGGGCATCCCGGCTTCAATCACCTTCTGCCCCAACGCTTCGAGGAAGAACGTCTTGCCGGTCCCGGCGGGCCCGCAGACCACCACGTTCTCCCGCCGACCCACCCACTCCAGGGTTTGCAGCGCCTGCTGGGTGGGCAGCGGGATCGAGGAGGCCGCCGGGTCCCAGGCCTCGAAGGTTTTGCCGGTGGGGAAGCCGGCGGCTTTGCGGCGGGTGGCCAGCATGGAGCGCGCCCGGCCGGCGGTCTCCTCGGCCAGCAGCGCTTTGAGGACTTCGGCGGGGTCCCAGCGCTGTGAGCGGGCGGTGGCCAGCACGTCGGCGGCGACGGCGCGGGCGTGCGGCAACCGCAGAGTGCGCATCAACGTCTCGACCTCCGCCGGTAGCGGCGCGCTGGTGATCGTGGCGGTGGTGGTGGTCACTGGTTGCCTCCTTCGGTGATGACGGTTCTGCCGAACAAGTCCCAGCCGCCGGTGCCTTGAGCCAGCGAGGTGTGCTCACTGCCGCGTCGACGGGTCGGGTCGGTGTCTTTGGCCGCCAGGATGGAGTCCAGGTCGCCGGTGGCGAACCGGCCGTGCACCGCGGCGTGCCCGAGCGCCCAGTCCACATCAGCGCGGCTGGCCAGTGCCGCCAGCTCCACCGCGTGGGCCATCTTCTGGCGGATCCGCTCGGTTCCCACTGCGGCGGCTTCAGTGAGCCACACCCCTGCCCCGGGGCCCAACGCCAGAAACGTCGTCTCCTCGGCGTTGCGCGGGCGCACCCGGTAGTCCCCGGGGGTCTTGTCGGTGTGGCCGGGGAAGTGAGCCGGATCGACTGCCGGGTTACCCGGGCCGGTGCGGCGGTGCCGGGCCACCTCGGCGGGTCCACCGTCATCGATCGCGCAGATGATCACCTCATCGGTTCCCGGGTGGCATCGGGTCCAAACCGTTTGTCCCACAAGGGTGTCGGGAACGGAGTACTGGCCGTTTTCGAAGCTGATCATCGCCGTGTTGTCCGGGACTCGGCGCGTCACCCCCAGAGCGGCAGTATGTGGCAGCTCTGGGATCGCGTGCAGCACCCTGCGCTCCTCGGCCAGCATGTCCACCGGCCGTCGACCCGTCCCACGATGGTTGCGGGCATTGACCGTCGCGGTGAACTGCGCGCACGCCGCCTCCACCGCCGCGAACGACTCGTAGACAGGCCGTAGGTTCGTCTCCTTCGGCACGATGTCGTCCTTGGCAAGCTTGACGGCGTTCTCCACCCCGCCCTTGGTCGCCGGATCCGCCGGCTCACACGTCTGGACCGAGACCCCGTAGTAACGGCCGAAGGTGACCGCAGCCCGGTTGCGCACCGGCACCCCGGCGATATGCCCGGTCGTCACGGTCTTCTCGTTGTCGGTCAGCACATACGTCGGAGCCCCGCCGATCATGCGGAAGATCCGATCCAGACCGGCGAACACACTCGGGGCGGTGCGGTCCCGCAACGCGAGCACAACCCGGAAACGGGACCAGTGATGGCGCTCATCGAAAGTCCCCAGGTGTGCTCGTTGAATTTCCTCACCTGTGAGCAGCGGTCAGTGTAGTCGTTGGCGGGTGCCGGTGGTGGCGCGGCGCAGGGATTCGGCGGCGGCGTGGTGGTCGCGGAGTCGGTAGGACTCGCCGTCGAGGTTGACCACGACGGAGCGGTGCAGGAGCCGGTCGAGCATGGCGGCGGCGACGGTGGTGTCGCCGAGGATTTCACCCCAGGCGCCGACGGGCCTGTTGGTCGTGATGACGATCGATGTTTTCAAATACCGTTGGGAGACAACCTGAAACAGCGCTGAGGCGGCCTCCGCAGGAAGCGGCAAGTAGCCCAGTTCGTCGATCACGAGCAAGGTGGGTCCGGCGAAGAACCGCATGGTGGTGGCCCAGCGTCCTTCGATGGCGGCGCGGTGGCAGCGGGCGGCCAGGTCGGCGGCGGTGGTGAAGTAGGTGCGGTAGCCGGCGTGGGCGGCCGCGCGTGCCAGGCCGACCGAGAGGTGGGTTTTGCCGGTGCCCGGCGGGCCGATGAGCAGGATGTTCGTCGCGGATTCGAGGTATCGGCAGGTGCCCAGTTCGTTGATCAGCGCGCGGTCGATGCCGGCGGCGGCGTCGACGTCAAAGTCGGCGAGGGTGGCCGGGGTGGGCAGGCGGGCGTGTCATTCCAACTGTGTAAGTCCGGAGTGGTCCATCATCGGACCGCCGTTTGGGCGGGCAGAAGGAGTGTTTTGTGAGCAAGATCACGCAGGTGTCGGCGGAAGAGAAGTCGGCGGCACGACGGTTGGCTGAGACGTTCAGCGAGGAGACGCTGGACTCGTTGATCAAGGATGCGGTGAAGTCCGGGACGCCGATCGACGGGGCCGACGGTTTGCTGAACGAGTTGACCAAGGCTGTGTTGGAGCGCGCGTTGAATTCGGAGTTGACCCATCACCTCGGTTACGAGGCCGGTGATCCGGCCGGGCGCGGTTCGGGTAATTCCCGCAACGGCACCACGCCCAAGACGGTGACCACGGTCAACGGACCGGTGACCATTGATGCGCCGCGGGATCGTAATGGTTCGTTTGAGCCGGCGATCGTGCCCAAGCGGGTCCGCCGGCTCAACAACATCAATTCGGTGGTCCTGTCGCTGTATTCACGCGGGATGACCACCCGGGATATCGAGGCGCATCTGGCCGAGGTGTACGGGGCCAATGTGTCGCGGGAATTGATCTCGAACATCACCGACGTGGTGGTCGATGAGATCAAGACCTGGCAGTCACGCCCGCTCGATGAGGTGTATCCGATCCTCTACATCGATGGTCTGCGGCTGCGGATCAAGGACAACGGGGTGATCACCACCAAGGTTGCCTATCTGGCTATCGGTGTGGATCTGGAAGGCCGCAAACACGCCCTCGGCGTGTGGATCCAGGACTCCGAGGGCGCGAAGTTCTGGCAGAAGGTCGTCATCGACCTGCGCAACCGCGGCGTCCGCGACATCCTCGTCGCGTGCTGTGACGGATTGACCGGGCTGCCCGATGCGATTCGCTCGGTGTTCCCCGACACGGTGGTGCAGACATGCGTGGTGCACGTCATCCGCAACGCTATGCGATTTGTGTCCTACAAGGACCGCCGCAAAGTCGCCGCCGGCATGCGGGCGATCTACACCGCCGCCACCGTCGAGGCCGCTGAATTGGCGCTCAAGGACTTCGACACACAGTTCGGGACGCAGTACCCGGGCGCGGTGGATGTATGGCAAAACGCCTGGGGCGATTTCATACCGTTCCTGGACTACCCGGTCGAATTACGCAAGATCGTCTACACGACAAACGCCATCGAATCGATCAACTTCCAACTGCGGAAAATCACGAAGAACCGGGGGCACTTCCCCGACAAAGAGGCGGCGATGAAGTTGCTGTATCTCGGATTGCGCAACATTTCAAGCGAGAGAGGAGGCTATTCCGGAACCGGAACGCACAACTGGACCGTGGCATTGAACACACTCGCCAGGCTATTCCCGGGACGGATTCCGTTGTGCTAGAATACTATTCGTAGTTAAGTCACCTCAGACTTACACAGTTTTCGTGACAGGCTCGGGCAGGCAGGCGAACCGCAGCCGCCCGGCGAGGCGCCGCACGGCGGTGGCCTCGACTTCCACGGCCAACAGCCGCTCCAGGGCGGTGGTCACCGACA